>JAHHIC010000001.1 GCA_019359035.1 Scytonematopsis contorta HA4267-MV1
TGGTAATTGGTAATTGGTAATTGGTAATTGGTAATTGGTAATTGGTAATTGGTAATTGGTAATTGGTAATTGGTAATTGGTAATTGGTAATTGGTAATTGGTAATTGGTAATTGGTAATTGGTAATTACCCACTCCCCATTCCCCACTCCCCATTCCCCACTCCCCACTCCCCACTCCCCACTCCCCATTCCCCTACTTAGCAATACTCGCTTGGGCATTACCGCGTTCACGTTCGATTTGTTTGACTAGGTTTTGCGGGAGTTGAGATTTTTTTGCTAACGCTTTGTCGAAATTACTCACTGCTTCTTTCATTAATTGGGTGTTTTTTTGTTTTTGGGCTTGTGCTCGTTGGATTTGCGCTTTGAGATAGTGTAATTCTGGGTTTTCTGATGCGCTTTTGATTGCTCGGTCAACATACTCTAGTGCTTGGGGATAATTTTTCAAGTCGCGATAGGCAATAGCAATACCCCTATCCACCAAATACTGAGGAGAACCGCTTTTTTCTAACCTCTGGATGGCTTGTTGGGGACTAGCAAAGGGTAAGTTGACGGCAATCATCAAATCCATATAACCTTTGAGTAAATTTAACTCTGGGTCGTCTTTGGAAACTGCTTCCGCTCGGTCAAAATGTTCGTAGACTTGTCGTAAGCGACTTAATGCTTGTGGCGCACCGTTAACTGTACCCTGACGTACTAAAATTAACCCTCCTTCTAAAAAGTGACCAACGGCAGCGTATAAATTCCCTCTTAGTGGGTCGGTCGGAATCAGTCTTTTTGCTGCGTCTAAAGTTTTTTCACTGTAGGTATCTAGTGTACCCCAGTCTTGGTTTGTGTATGCCAAAGATGCCTTCATCGCGTAAGCCAGAGGTTCGTTTGGTTCCTTTGATACTGCATCTTGTACTAACTTTTCTGCTGCTTGATAATTTCCCTGCTGGAAAATTGCGTTAAATGCGGCAACTGTATTGTTACCAATGTTACGTTGTTGGCTGCTACGAAAAGGGTCTGCTGCTAGTAACGGATTTGCCCATACGTTCAGCAATAATGCTACAGTAATAGCTGTTTGGGCAAAACGAGATAGTTTAGTAGTAACATTTGTTTTCGGAAGCGGAAACTTTTGAGTCATTTTTACCTTCAGAATTATTACGGTTGAAAAAGTTACAATAATTACATTAGATTCTGGAAAACTGCTTTAAAAGAGGTTCTACTTGTTTGCTTTTAACTTCTGGTATTTACCTTTGTGATGGTTGAACGTGGCATCCCTAATAGTAAATTTTCCACTAATTTGGGTTTATTTATGGCTAAGTTAGGGATTTTCAAGTCAATAATGGGCTATGGATGTTTCTAAAAGTTAGACTTGATTCGCAATATAGTTGTTCAGCAAATTGCTTAATATTTGGTAATCTTAACAAATGCTCTATCTCAGAAACTTAATTTATCACCCCACTGCTACCCCAAACGCAATTCTTAAGTCCCTTAACCTAGACTTACCTCATCAGCAGTTGGGTCTTGTTATTGGTCCTAGTGGTTCAGGTAAGAGTACGCTATTAGAAATTCTATCTGGACTTGCAGAACCGACGTCTGGGGGAGTTTTTTGGCGAGAACAACAATTAATTTCTGAACAACTACAACAATTAGCTGGGATAGTATTCCAGTTTCCTGAGCGGCATTTTTGTGGTGGTACTATTTTAGAAGAATTACGTCTAGGACATCCTGAGCTTGGTGTAGAGCGAGTGAGACAAGCCTTACAGGAAGTGGGATTAGAACATTTATCTCTTAATACTGCACCCCACGCTTTAAGTGGTGGTCAACAAAGACGTTTAGCTCTGGCAGTACAATTAATTCGTCAGCCAAGTTTATTATTATTAGACGAACCAACCGCTGGCTTGGATTGGTCAATGCGGCGACAGTTGGTCAATTTACTCGCAAAATTAAAAAAAGACTGGACACTTTTAGTAGTCACCCATGATGCTGGGGATATGTTGCCTATCGCAGACCGTTGCTGGACTCTCAACCACGGGGAGTTAAACCCTATCGACCCTGCTACGCTTCAAGATAAAGCTGAAGAACCTTTGACTGCTGTTTAGAACCCAAAAGACCTAACCCCCCTACCCCCCTTCCCTATGAGGGAAGGGGGGATAAAAGACTAAGACTCCTGCAATTGCTGAGGAGTAAGTCTTCATCTTCTCCCCCTTCCCTAGTAGGGAAGGGGGTTGGGGGGTTAGGTTTTCTATTTAGCAGCTTTAACGGCAGATACCCGTCAAAAGTTAAACTATCAGAAAGATAATATTGTTTTTTTCATTATGTCAACAATTTCTACACAGTCGTTACGCGAGCAACAACATCCCCTAATTCGTCAATTAGCAGATTGTATCGAATCAACTTGGCGTAAGTACCTTGACCTATCACCCTACAACCTGCCTGGGGAGTTAGGATATGTGGAGGGTCGGCTGGAAGGAGAGAAACTGGTAATTGAAAACCGTTGCTATCAAACACCACAGTTCCGCAAAATGCATTTGGAACTTGCTAAGGTGGGTAAAAATCTGGATATTCTTCACTGTGTGATGTTTCCCCGTCCAGAATATAACTTACCTATGTTTGGTTGTGACTTGGTTGGAGGTAGAGGTCAAATTAGTGCGGCAATTGCCGACCTATCTCCTGTAAGCGGTGTGCGAACCTTACCCCCAGTTTATACTTCTGCTCTACAAGCACTTAAAGCAATTCACTTCTCTCAACCTCGTGATTTACCCCAATGGGGAGACATTTTTTCTGAGTTTTGCATTTTTGTTCGTCCCAGCACAGAAGATGAAGAAGTAATGTTTCTTGCACGGGTACAAGAGTTTCTAGAAATTCATTGTTCTCTTGCAACAGCTTCCAAACCAGTTACGGAAGAAGAGATGATGCAAATTATTGACGGACAGCGTAACTACTGCACTAAACAACAGGAAAACGATAAAACACGTCGAGTTTTAGAAAAGGCTTTTGGTTCGGCTTGGGCAGAACACTATTTGACCACAGTTTTGTTTGATTTACCTACATAATCAATTTTTTAGCTTTGACAAGTGTCTTAAGAAAGGTAAAAGATAATAAGTAAAATGGTTCATCCTTTTATTTTTATCCTTTACCTTTTAACTTTTATAGTCATATGTACGTTGCGTTACGTTTTTTCAAAACTAAATGAATATAAAATTTATTTATATTGAATGATATGGAGCTATAGAATATAAATGCTATATTTTAGAGAAAGTTTTTATTTATTATGTACTGACTAGTTACAATTCACTTCAGTAAAAAAATCAAAAGAATAACAGCAAATACTTGTTTTTGATTTATTTCTTAACTTACGTAAGTAATTTGGGTGTAGCTATAAGCTATTAAGTCAACTAGAAGACAGAGTAAATAATGATTTCATTACACTACGAAAAATGAAAGTCATCATCTGTCTTCTTTTAAGCACTATGAAGTAGTCATTAATTCCACAAATACTAGCCAGAATAGCCAGGGAATAAATTCCCTGTCTAAAAGCTAAAGTCCTCTAAAAGAGGACTAGAGGTTGGGAGTTGAGTTAATGAATGTTTCAAGCTAGATAGCTTTGCTGTGATTTGATGATTGCTCTTTTTACAGTCATCAGTCATCAGTCAACAGTCAACAGTCATCAGTCAACAGTCAACAGTCATCAGTCAACAGTCAACAGTCAACAGTCAACAGTCATCAGTCAACAGTCAACAGTCAACAGTCAACAGTCAACAGTTAACAGACTCAATAAAAAAATGGGGAATACACCATGTCAAGCGGGACTGAGAACTCGAAAATAAGAGAGCAGCCACTTGAGAAATCAACCCTTTGGTGGAAATTTGCTGTCGCAATACCAATGCTAATTGCGGCTGGAATTTTAACTAAAGTGAGAGTGGACCAAATGCAACCTATCAGTACACCACAAACTACAGCTCCGGTAGCTGCTACTGTTAATGCTTTAGGACGTTTAGAACCTCAAGGTGAAGTACTCAAGTTATCTGCTCCGCTTCAATCGAGAGTGGAGAAAATGTTGGTAAAAGAAGGAGACAAAATTAGAAAAGGTCAAGTAATTGCTATTTTAGATAGTAATGATACCCAAAAAGCTTCAGTAGAACAAGCTAATGCTGGATTACAAAATGCTCGTGCTAGTTATGCACAAGTACAAGCTAGTTCACCGAGGGAAATCGAAGTTCAAAGAACAATCATTGATAGAATCAACGCGCAATTACGTGGCGAAATAATTACTCAACAGGCTAATATCAATCGTTTACAAGCTGAGCTTAAAGGACAAGAAGATACCTTAGGAGCAACAGTTGCTCGCGTTGCCGCAGAACAACGAAACGCTCTTGTAGATACGCAGCGTTATGAATATTTATATAGACAAGGAGCTATTTCTCAGCAAGAAGTATATAGAAGACGTTTAGGAGCAGAAACAGCGAATCAACAGCTAGCAGAAAGTCGTGCTACCCGCAGACAATCAATAGCAAGTTATCAACAGCAGATAGCTCAAGCAAGAGCAAATTTAGATAAAACTGTAATCACTTTACAAAGACAAATTCAGGAAGAAAAAACCAAACTAAATAGACTTCTGGAAATTCGTCCTAATGACGTAGAAATGGCACGCTCACAAGTAAATAATGCGATAGCAAATGTAAAAAAGGCTGAAGCAGGTTTAAAATTAACTTATGTGATGGCGCCGATTTCTGGAGAAATATTAAAAGTTCATGCCAAATCAGGAGAAGTTACTGATATTAATGGAGTCGCAGAAATTGGACGTACAGACAGAATGATTGTTGTTGCCGAAGTCCCCGAAGATAGCATTGGTAGAGTACGTGTTGGTCAAAAAGCTACTATCACTAGTGACAATGAAAGTTTTAGCGGTCAATTACATGGAACCGTTACAAATGTCGGTAGAAAAATTGGGAAGAAAGACGTATTAAATACCGACCCATCAGCAGACGTAGACGCTAGAGTTGTAGAAGTAAAAATAGCCTTATTTCCGAATGATAGTGAGCGGGTTTCCGGCTTAACCTACGGTAAAGTTGTCGTTGATATTGACACTAAATAATATTCTTTATTGGTAATTGGTAATTGGTAATTGGCTACTCCCACTCCCCAATTCCCCACTCTCCACTCCCTACTCCCCACTCCCTACTCCCTACTCCCCACTCCCCTCCCAATGAAAAAAATTCCTTTAGCATGGTTACAAATTACACGAGAAAAAACTCGTTTAGCGATAGCACTAGCTGGAATTGCTTTTGCTGATATTCTCATGTTCATGCAACTTGGCTTTAGGGATTCGCTATATTATAGTAATGTACGCTTTCATATGAGTTTGAAGGGTGACATTGTTTTAATTAGTCCTCAATCAAACGCCTTAATTTCCATGAAAACTTTTTCTCAAAGGCGTTTATATCAGGCTTTAGATGTACCTGCTGTAGAATCTGTGCATCCTATGTATTTAGATATTACTAGTTGGAAAAATCCTGTAACAGGTCGTCCACGTAATATCATGGTGATTGGGATGAAACCAGATACTAATTTGTTTGAATTACCTGGGATGAAAGAAAATTTAGATAAAATTAAACTTGATGGAGTAGTTTTATTTGACCGTTCATCTAGATTAGAGTTTGGTCCGATTGCAGCAGAATATCAGCAAAAAAGAACTGTGACGGCAGAATTGAGAAACAAGCAAATGAAAGTGGGAGGATTATTTACCCTAGGTGCATCTTTTGGAGCTGATGGAAATATTATTACTAGCGATAATACATTTTTGAAAACATTTAGGATTCGTCAACGTGGTTTGATTGACTTAGGCATTATAAAATTAAAACCTGGGAGTAATGCAGATACTGTCGCAAAACAATTAAAAAGTTATTTACCTCAGGATGTTAAAGTTCTCACAAAACAAGAGTATGTAGACTTTGAACGAAATTTTTGGGCTAATAATACTGCTATTGGCTTTATTTTTTCACTAGGAACTCTTATGGGTTTTATTGTCGGAACCGTAATTGTTTATCAAATTCTTTATACTGAAGTAGTAGATAATTTATCCGAATATGCAACATTAAAAGCAATTGGATATACACATAATTATTTATTATCCGTTATTATGCAAGAAGCTATTATCCTAGCATTTATTGGATACATACCTGGATTTGTTGTTACTTTATCTTTATATCAAATTGCTAGAGATGCGACACTTTTACCTATATTTATGAGTTTAGAAAGGGCTGTTTCTGTTTTAGTCTTAACAAATATAATGTGTTTTATTTCTGGTGCAATTGCTATACGTAAGTTGCGTTCTGCTGACCCCGCAGATATTTTTTAATCCTAATTGGTAATTGGTAATTGGTAATTGGTAATTAGTAATTGCGAATTGCGAATTGCGAATTGCGAATTGCGAATTGTCCCCACTCCCCACTCCCCACTCCCCACTATGCAAAAAGAACCTGTGATTGCTATTAAAAATTTATGCCATTATTATGGTAAAGGTAGTCTGAAAAGACAAATTTTATTTGATATTAATTTGGAAATTTATGCTGGTGAAATTGTAATTATGACTGGTCCTTCCGGGTCGGGTAAAACTACTTTACTCAGTTTAATCGGTGGATTGCGGTCTGTACAACAAGGTAGTCTAACTTTTTTAGGTGAGGAGCTTTGTGGTGTTAGTCAGCAAAAATTAGTAGAAATTAGACGTAAAATTGGTTATATTTTTCAAGCACATAATTTATTAGGTTTTTTAAATGCTAGACAAAATGTGCAAATGGCTGTGGAGTTAAATAAAGAAATTTCTCAAAAAGATGCACAAGATAAATCGAAAAATATGCTTAGTTCTGTTGGATTAGCTGAAAGAATTAATTATTTACCTGATAATCTTTCTGGTGGACAAAAACAAAGAATAGCTATTGCACGTGCTTTGGTCAATAATCCCCCGTTAGTTTTGGCAGATGAACCCACTTCATCTTTAGATAAACAGTCTGGACGAGATGTTGTAGAATTAATGCAGCAGCTTGCTAAAGAAAAAGGAACCTCTATTTTGTTAGTAACACACGATAACCGTATTTTGGATATAGCAGACCGCACCCTACAAATGGAAGACGGTTACTTGGTTTCTAATACCTAACAAAAATAAAATTTTTATATTAACCATTCCCTTATTAGCAATTAACCTCTCCCATTCGACCTTCTGCTTAATCCCCTATTATCTGGTGGGGGTGGAGGTGGTGTCGCATTTGCTTGTCTACTAGTACGGAATGTAACGTTAACTCCTTCGTTCGACTGTTCCAAAACCAGCAAAGGGGTAGGCTTTGCTTTTTGGTCCCAATGCATATAGGCTATTCGTCCTTGTATAGTCGGTTGCCAAGTATCGTGGTCTTCAACTGGACTTAGGTAAGTTTCAATACAATCAATTATTTGGCTAATAGTTGCAGAGGTTGCTTGGGTCGGTAATTTCATCAACCTAATTTGAATACGAAATAGTACTCGCTTACTAATGTTAGGAGGTGCGCCAGTTTCGTGTTCTACATCAAAAATTTCATCTACCTGTCGTCCACTGTTGCTAGCTATTCCTACAACCCCACTTTGAGCTTGACTGGGACGTAGTGCTTGGGTAATTTTATCTTTAACTTTTATTTTGACTTGATTGACGATAGCAAAATGGAAAACTTCCTCGTCCATACGCATTCGCAAATAATCTAAGTTAAACTCCCGTGAATTAATTAAGTCCGGGTTAGTTTCCATTTTGCGAATCATTTCCAAAGCCAGTTTTAACTTTTTCTCAAATTCTCGCGCACGAAATTGTTCAAACTTAATTTTTTTCTCATGTTTTGTCATCAGGATTTTACCGTAGACAATTAAACCTATCACTACCAAAGCTAACCCACCAGAGGTTACCATCAAAAATGGCGGTGCTTGCGAATCGTCTGCACTCGCTTGTTGGGATGCCTTTGTCGTTTTTGGTACTGAGCTTTGGGCAAAAAATATGGAGGTTGTCATATATAGGTAAACAAAAAGACATGACTCTTGTTTACTTAGGATGCCCAAATTCCAGTTAAAGGTTGAAGGTTAAAATATAAAGTTTGTATAATATGCATCAAATTCAGTTTCTATCTAGCTTGTCGTCTGTAAATTTTTTAACTGGTATTAGTCTAGTCGCTACTGATATGGATGGGACGCTTACTTGTAAAGGAAAATTTACTCCACCTCTTTTACAAGCTTTTCAGGAGTTAGCAACGGCTGGAATTAAAATAGTTATTGTGACTGGACGCTCTGCCGGTTGGGTTAGTGGGATAGCTAGTTATTTACCTGTGGCTGGTGCAATAGCGGAAAATGGAGGTTTATTTTATCTGGCTGGGAATGATAATCCTTTCGCTTTAACCCCTATCGCAAATTTAAGTGTTCATAGGCAAGAGTTAGCATCTGTTTTTGCTCAGTTACGGGCTAAATTTCCTCAGATTCAAGAGTCTAACGATAATCGCTTTCGTGTCACTGATTGGACTTTTGATGTCGCTAATTTAAACCCTGATGAACTAAACCAAATGGATGAGCTTTGTCAAACGATGGGTTGGGGTTTTACGTATAGTAATGTACAGTGCCATATTAAACCATCTCAACAAGATAAAGCTGTTGGGTTGTTGCGAGTTTTACAGGAGTATTTTCCGGATGTTAACCAGCAACAAGTGGTGACGGTTGGTGATAGTCCTAATGATGAAAGTTTATTTAATGGTGATTATTTTCCCGTTTCTGTGGGGGTCGCAAATGTGTTGGAGTATATTGAAAGGCTAAAATATAAACCTGCTTATGTGACAACAGCTGCGGAAGGACAAGGCTTTTGTGAACTGATGAAAAAAATTTTGAATTCCCAAATGTAGAGACCGAATTAATTCGGTCTCTACAGGTCTGCGGGTTTGGGTCAGATTTTGTATTAATCTAAAAACAGGATTCATCGATAATGTAGAGACCGAATTAATTCGGTCTCTACAGGTCATATTATCTAAATGTCTGGATTTGGTACGACTAATATTTTATCAACGCGGTTTCCGTCCATGTCCATTACTTCAAAGCGCATACCTCTCCATTCAAAAAAGTCTGCGGATGTTGGTATTCGACCAAGATGGGTGATAACAAAACCACCTAGTGTTTGGTAGCTACCTCTCTCGTGGGGTTTTAATTCTTCTAAATCAAAAAGTTCAAAGAAGTCATCTACTCCTAACATTCCATCTAATAACCAAGAGCCATCGTCTCGCTGGATTGCTTGGGCTTCTTCTTCTCCGTCCACTGCTGGTACATCTCCCACTATTTCTATCATTACGTCGTTGAGTGTAACTAATCCCTGAATTACGCCATATTCGTCAACTACTAACGCCATATGGGTCACAGTTTGTTTGAATAATTCTAAAACTTTTAACCCACGGGTGCTTTCTGGTACAAATACTGGCTGTTTCAAATCTACTGTCAAGTCCATCTTTTCACCACGAAAGCTTCTAGATAATAAGTCTGTGACTGGTATAATACCCAACACATTATCTAGCCCTTCTTGACATATAGGATAACGCGAGTACCCATTCTCCATGATTTTTTGGCGGTTTTCTTCTGCGGAATCATCCAGGTCTAGCCAAACTATCTCTGGTCTCGGTGTCATAAAGGAACTAACTGGACGGTCACCTAAGCGAAAAACTCGTTCCAGCATGTCTTGCTCGGCTTCTTCAAAAGTTCCCTCTTCAGTACCTTGCTCAATCAAGACTCGAATTTCTTCTTCGGTTACTTGTGGTTCTGTGGAGGGTTGAATTCCTAACATCCGGAGAACTGCGTCTGTAGAAGCACCAAGTAGGTGTACAACAGGGGCAGTAATTTTAGACAATACCCGCATGGGAATAGCAACAAAAGAAGCAATTGGCTCAGGCTTATTTAAAGCTACCCTCTTGGGAACTAATTCACCGACCACAAGAGAAAAATATGTAATGATTAAAATGGAGATAACCCATGCAACGCTTTCCCGATAAGGCTCTAACCAAGGGATATAATTTAAAATAGGTTTGACTTGCTTAGATATCACCGATTCGCCATAAGCACCAGAGAGAATTGCTAGTAGTGATATGGCGATTTGAACCGTAGCCAAAAACTGGTTTGGAGAAGACGCTAAATCTAAAGCAACGCGAGCCTTAAGGTCACCTTGATTGACAAGTTGTTGTAGTCGTGCTTTGCGTACGGAAACTATCGCCAACTCGGACATGACGAACAAGCCGTTGACGAGGACTAAGGAAAAAACGATTAAAATTTCTATAACAGGAGACATTCCTTTAATTGTCGGTAAAGTTCGACAAACCCCAATTAACTCTAACTTCTTTAGTATCTAGTATGCGAGATGTAATTAAGGAAAAACACTGTGTATATGACAAGGAATCATAAGTTTTAGTCATGAGTGCCCATTATTACGTAAAATACACGGGTATATTAATTGTTAATAACTTGTAATTTTTCTCAAGATAATCACCCCAAAGCAAGTTTTATAACGTCTTGACACTATATAAGATATTTTAAGAAGGCAGTCGTCCTGCAATTCCATACAGAAACACTTCCACAAAATCTTAAGGATTTATGGCATTTTCTTCCATTGTGCGTGCATTAAGCCGCTCCCCGCTAACCACGGAACTGCTTTCCAAACTGGAAAAAGAGCAACAAATCAAGCTAAATGGGGTTCCTCGCTTACCCAAAGGTTTAGTAGCATCCGCGTTGGCAAAAACTCAGGAACGGAATTTGTTTGTGGTTTGTGCCACTTTGGAAGAAGCAGGACGGTGGAGCGCTCAGTTAGAAGCAATGGGTTGGAGTACGGTACATTTTTACCCAACATCCGAAACCTCTCCGTATGAGCCTTTTGACCCAGAGACCGAAATGATTTGGGGGCAAATGCAGGTTCTTGCTGATTTAGTAAAGCTTGATAGTAACTTCAACAAAAATAACCCCAAAGACAATTCCAAAACAGTAAATAATTTAGCTATTGTCGCAACAGAAAGGTCACTTCAACCGCATCTCCCACCATTAGAAGCCTTTAAACCCTTTTGCCTAACTTTAAAAAAGGGTATGGAATTAGACTTGGAAGAATTCAGTGAAAAAATAGCTTACCAAGGTTACGAACGTGTTGCGCTAGTAGAGACAGAAGGACAGTGGAGTCGTCGTGGGGATATTGTGGATGTGTTCCCCGTATCTTCAGAGTTACCAGTACGGCTGGAATGGTTTGGAGATGAAATTGAACAAATAAGGGAATTCGACCCAGCAACCCAACGCTCAGCGTTAGATAGAATTGAACAGGTAATTGTTACCCCCACCAGCTACGCACCGATTGTATCAGCAGCTTTGATTGGGGATAAGTTGCAGCAAGTAAAAAATTATCTTTCTACAGAGGAACAAGAACTATTCGACACGGGGAACTCATTAGAAGGAAGCCGTAGATTTTTGGGGTTAGCATTTGATAAACCAGCATCCTTACTAGATTATTTACCCGAAAATACCTTAGTCGCTATCGACGAACCAGAACAGTGCCACGCACATAGCGACCGTTGGGTAGAAAACGCTGAAGAACAATGGTTATCCTTTGTTAATCAGGAAGAAGCAAAAGTAGGGGAGATTTTTTCATTTTTACCTAAAAGCCATCGTTCCTTTGATGACTGTATAGATATTCTATTTACAAAGAAAAAAATATATCTAGCGGAGTTAGCCGAAGAAAATAACGGAATTAATCTTGCTTCCCGACGTTTACCAGTCACACCTCACGCTTTTGCGAAAATAGCAGAAACAATGCGTCAAGAGCGAGACCGAAATTTCTCTGTCTGGCTAATATCCGCACAACCCAGTCGCTCAGTTTCTTTGTTACAAGAACATGACTGTCCAGCACAGTTTATTCCCAACCCTCACGACTACCAAGCAATCGATAAGTTAGTAATTAACCATACTCCAGTCGCATTAAAATATTCTGGCTTGGCTGAATTAGAAGGTTTTATTCTGCCTACGTATCGTATTGCTATTGTTACTGATAGAGAATTTTATGGACAGCATAGTTTAGCAACTCCTAATTACGTCCGTAAACGTCGTCAAGCCAGTTCAAAGCAAGTTGACTTGAATAAATTACGTCCTGGAGATTACGTAATTCATAGAAATCATGGTTTAGGAAGATACTTACGATTAGAAAGCTTGGTAGTTAACCACGAAACTCGCGATTACTTAGTTGTACAGTATGCAGACGGATTGTTGCGAGTTGCAGCAGACCAAGTAGGGGCTTTATCTCGATACCGCACCACAGGTGAAAAAGCCCCGGAACTAAATAAGATGACGGGTAAAGCTTGGGAAAATACCAAAAACCGAGTCCGTAAGGCAATTAAAAAATTAGCCGTGGACTTACTCCAACTTTACGCCACTCGTTCCCAACAACAAGGTTTTTCTTTCCCAGAAGATATGCCTTGGCAACAAGAACTAGAAGACTCTTTCCCTTACCAGGCTACACCAGACCAACTAAAAGCGGTGCAGGATGTAAAAAGGGATATGGAAAGCTCTCGACCAATGGACAGGTTAGTCTGTGGTGATGTGGGTTTTGGGAAAACTGAAGTTGCTATTCGGGCAATTTTTAAAGCGGTCACTTCTGGTAAACAGGTTGCACTTTTGGCTCCTACAACTATTTTGACGCAACAACATTACCATACATTAAAAGAACGCTTTGCTCCCTACCCAATAAACGTTGGTCTACTCAACCGTTTCCGCACAGCTTCTGAACGTCGCGATATTATTAAACGTTTAGGAATAGGTGATTTAGATATTATTGTCGGTACGCACCAACTTTTGAGTAAAGAAGTTTCAGTCAAAGACTTAGGATTATTGGTGGTAGACGAAGAACAGCGATTTGGGGTTAATCAAAAAGAAAAGATAAAATCCCTGAAAACTCAAGTGGATGTGTTAACTCTTTCAGCAACTCCTATTCCTCGAACTTTATATATGTCCTTGTCGGGAATTAGGGAAATGAGTTTAATTACCACCCCACCCCCATCGCGTCGTCCAATTCAGACGCACCTTTCGCCTATGAACGAAGAAGTTATCCGTAGCGCAATTCGTCAAGAACTTGACAGAGGTGGACAGGTATTCTATGTAGTTCCACGGATTGACGGGATTGAAGAGACAGCAGGCTTATTGCGGGACATGATACCTAGTGCCAGAATTGCAATTGGGCACGGTCAAATGGCGGAAACTGAACTTGAAACAACCATGCTTTCTTTTAGTAATGGTGAAGCAGATATTTTGGTATGTACCACAATTATTGAATCAGGTTTGGATATCCCCCGCGTAAATACTATTTTAATTGAAGACGCACATCGCTTCGGTTTAGCGCAGTTATATCAATTGCGGGGAAGGGTCGGACGTGCGGGAATTCAAGCCCACGCTTGGTTATTTTACCCGAAACAACGGACTTTATCTGAGGCTGCAAGGCAAAGACTACGAGCAATCCAGGAATTTACGCAATTAGGTTCAGGCTTCCAACTGTCTCAACGCGATATGGAAATTCGAGGTGTTGGTAATTTGCTGGGTGCGGAACAGTCGGGTCAAATGGATGTAATTGGCTTTGATTTATATATGGAAATGTTAGAAGAAGCCATTAAGGAAATTCGGGGACAAGAAATTCCTAAGGTTTCTGATACACAAATTGACCTGCATTTAACAGCCTTTATCCCGACAGATTATATACCCGATTCTGACCAAAAGATGAGTGCTTATCGTGCGGTTGCTGCTGCAGGAAGTAAGGAAGAATTGAAGTTAATTGCTGCTGAATGGAATGACCGATATGGAACAATTCCTAAATCCGCAAATCAATTATTGCGGGTGATGGAACTGAAACAAATGGCGAAAAAGTTGGGCTTTAGTCGTATAAAACCGGAAGCTAAACAACATATTGTTTTGGAAACTCCGATGGAGGAACCGGCTTGGAAATTGTTGGCTAGTAATTTGGCTGATGCTATGCAAGCTAAGTTTGTTTATTCTCCAGGTAAGGTTACTGCACGGGGTTTGGGTGTGCTTAAGGCTGACCAACAATTGCAGTATTTAATTGATAGTTTTAGTAAGATGCAAGGGGCTGTTCCGGAGGATACGGCTATGTAAACACAGAAGCGCGAACGTTTTTCTCGTCCCAACCAAAGAAACCCCACCCCCAACCCCCTCCCCGCGTGCGGGGAGGGGGCTACGATTTATGATAAGTATTCTCAAATATCAAAAATTGACACTATTTCCTATTTCCTATTTCCGTTTTTCGTAGCCCCCCTCCCCGCGTGCGGGGAGGGGGGTTGGGGGGTGGGGTTTCTTTGGTTAGGACGAGAAAAACGTTTGCGCTTCTGTTGAAAGTGATGATAGGTCTTAACCTTTATTTACGCAACAATTACAATTTGATACTTCAAAAGCTTAAACTGTCACACTGGTAAGGACTTCCTCTATAGTTAGGTACTATAGTATCAGGAAAAATAAACAATTACTAACCATGACAGCCACAATCTCCGTTGGTCAGTATTGTATTTTGGGTTATAAAATAATAAATCACCCATAAGCAATAGCCAAGAATAATCAAGAATGAATTTTTCACCAGAGGAATTAGAAATATGTCTTAATGTGTTGCAGCAAGTATCAGATAATCCTTCTGCAATAGATAACGTTCGCTTCAACACTTTGGTTGCAAAAATTCACAAGCAGGGTAGGAAAAAAGCGCGTCGTACCATTCGAGAAATTCAACAAGCTGAAGATAATAGCCTTCGTGCATCGGCATTAATAGTCAAAAATCAATATCAAGAAGTCTCCGAAAAATTATTACCCACTTGTTCTAAATTTGTTCGCGAGACTCCAAATAAGCAAGAGCTAAATAAACCAATAAATTGCTATATCTGTAAACGGGAATACACCCAAGTTAACTTTTTTTATCATTCACTTTGTCCCCAATGTGCAGAATTTAATTATCAAAAGCGTCATCAAAGTACAGATTTAAGCGGACGAGTTGCATTAGTTACGGGTGGACGTATTAAAATTGGTTATCAAACAGCATTGCGAATGTTGCGCGACGGTGCAAAAGTCATTGTCACGACACGATTTCCTCAAGATTGTGCAAAACGGTTTAGTGCGGAAGCCGATTTTTTTAACTGGTGTGATAGATTGCAAATTCATGGTTTAGATTTACGCAATTTACCTGCTGTGGAGGCATTTATTAATTATTTAATTAATGCAGAAGCCTCTCTAGATATTATGATTCATAATGCGGCGCAAACAGTAAAGCGACCACTTGAATTTTATCAGCATTTATTGGAAGATGATTGTAAACAAATTGAGTTATTATCATCGGGAATTATCAAATTTAAGAATGCGGATAATCCTTCTGATTTTGTTTTAGAACCACAGGATAAATATGAAGCTAATTTAGCTGTGAATAGTCATGTTTATTTTCCTAAAAATACTTTTGATATTGAAGGACAACAATTAGATATGCGTCCGATTAATAGCTGGATGCTGAAGTTAGATGAGGTTAGCACTGTGGAAATGCTAGAGGTGCAATTGGTAAATAATATTGCACCGTTTATATTAAATAGTAAATTGAAAAAATTGATGATACAGTCAAAATTTGAACGCCGTTTTATTATCAATGTTTCCGCGATGGAAGGACAATTTAACCGTAGAAGTAAAACTGTGTATCATCCCCATACTAATATGGCAAAAGCTGCATTAAATATGATGACTCGAACATCTGCGGCAGATTATGTCAAAGATGGGATTTATATGAATAGTGTTGATACGGGTTGGATAACTGATGAGAATCCCTATTCTAAAAAGATTTTTTTACAAGAGGAAAGAAACTTTTTTACACCTTTAGATATTATTGATGGGATGGCACGAATTTATGACCCGATTGTGATGGGTTTGGAGAATGATGAAACACCAGTATACGGGCTTTTTCTCAAAGATTATATGCCTTATGCATGGTGATTATAAGTTTGTAATATCTGGACGGGCAAGTATTGTAATATCTGGGCGGGCAAGTATTGTAATATCTGGGCGGGCAAGTATTGTAATATCTGGACGGGCAAGTATTGTAATATCTGGGCGGGCAAGGATGCCCACCCCACAAGAAGTGTAAATCTGTTCAACCGCTTATTACAATTTGATACCTAAAAACTTGAAACTTTCACACACCCAAGAATTCTCTTTATAATTAGGTACTATAGTACCAGGAGAAATAAATAAGAGCTAACCATGACAGCTATAATCTCCGTTGGTCAGAAGTTAGAACCGTTTTACCCTAGCGCAGATGGTGAACCTGTGGCAGAAACTTTTGACCATTTATACGCGATAATTACAGTTTTAGAAGTTTTAAGGCAATATTTAGCAGGACAGCAAGCAACTGTTTTAGCTAACCAGTTTTTATATTATGCTCAAGAGCGTCCCAAGTTGAGAGTTGCTTCCGATGTAATGGTGATTTTTGACGTAGCTCCTGGTGGTCGAGATAGTTACACTATTTGGAAAGAAGGTCAAGTTCCAGCAGTAATCTTTGAAATGACCTCCCCAGGAACAAAAAATCAAGATATAGAAATTAAAAAAGGTCTTTATCAGCAATTAGGTGTCAAAGAATACTGGTTATTTGACCCTAAAGATGAATATTTGGAAAAGCAATTAACAGGTTATCATCTGGTTGGAGTTAAGTATGAAGAAATACTAGATTATCGCAGTGAAGTATTGCAATTACGGTTACAAATAGAAGGAAAGATAATTGCTTTTTACCGAGAAGATACAGGAGAAAAACTGCTGATATCAGATGAACTGGCACAAGCTTTACAGCGAGAAACTTTAGAGAGACGCCAAGCTCAAGAACAAGCAGAACAGGAACGCCAACGAGCAGAGCAGGAAAGGCAACGAGCAGAACAAGCCCTATCAGAAGTGGAACAGTTGAAACAAAGATTACGCTCTCTTGGCATTGACCCTGATACTATGTAATTTTTTGTCTCAAAGTTTTTTTGTTTCAAAGTATTTTTTGTCTACATTTGTCAGTCAGCATTTATTCGCGGGCATTTATTAGTAAATAGGTTTCAATTATGACAGATAATATTCCTGCAGTTCAAAAACCAGAGCCAACTTATCCCAGCACAGATGGTCTACCTTTTGCAGAAACTTACGACAATTTCTACGCTTTGGTTGTAATTTTTCAAGTTCTGAAGCAATATTTATCTGGTCGTCAAGCAACAGTTTTGGCAAATCAATTTTTCTATTACGTGAGAGGCTATCCTAACATCAGATTAGACCCTGATTTAATGGTTATTTTTGATGTTGCTCTAGAAGAAAAGGATATTTATACAAGTTGGTCAGATGAAGAACCTGTTCCTTCTGTAATTTTTGAAATTACTTGCGAGGCAACAAAAGGTCAAGACCGTTCATTTAAAAAGAGTATCTACGAACAATTATCTGTACCAGAATATTGGATATTTGACCCTAAAGGAGAGTGGATGGAACCAAGGTTAATAGGTTATCGCCTTCAAGGGGAAACTTATGAACCAATTAAAGATAATCGCAGCGAGGTGTTGCAACTACGGTTAGAAGTTGAGGGTAAACTTATTGCTTTTTATCGAGAAGATACGGGAGAAAAATTGCTGACACCAGATGAAATGGCACAGGTTTTGCAACAAGAAGTTGAGGCTAGAAAGCAAGCTGAAGAAAAGGCAAAAGAAGCTTTAGAGGAAATTGAGAAATTAAAACAAAGATTGTATTCTCTCGGTGTTGAGCCAAATACTTTATAAACTTTTATAAACATCGAAGCTTTTTTTATACAGCAAATTTCAAGTGAGCAGAGTACAAGCGGGCGGGCAAGGATGCCCACCCCACAAGAGATTGATATTTTTTTGTGTACCTCATTTACCTGCAAAGTACTGTAAATTAAACTCGAACGATAGCAACACAGACTAAAATCATACTAACCGGATTATGTAAACGGTAAAACAAATACGAAGAGAATGCCAGCCAAAGACCTCTACCACGATGCTGTAAAAAATGCCCTGATTAAAGATGGGTGGCTAATAATTGCTGACCCTTTCATAATTAAATATGAGGACGCTGAACTGTATGCTGACTTAGCCGCAGAAAAACCAATTGCCGCAGAACGTCAGGGGAAAAAAATTGTTGTAGAGATTAAAAGCTTCGTTGGTAAATCTCAGATGTATGACTTTCACAATGCTCTGGGACAGTACATAGTTTATCGCAGCCTCATCCAAGTCAGCGAACCTGAATATAATTTGTACTTAGCAATTGATGACATTGTTTATTTAAACTTTTTTCAACGTCCATCAGTCCAACTCATTACCCGCCAAAATAACCTGCAATTAATTGTCGTAGACACCCAAAAGGAGCAAATCGTGCAATGGATATATTAACGAAATATCGCAGTACTGTCCAAGAAACCATTAAAAAATACTATAACCTGACCAATTCCCAAATCACTAATACGACAGACAATGCAATCAGCGACTACCTAATTTTAGACGAACAACGCGACCAATACCTCTGGCTGCGTTGCGGCTGGGATGATAAAAAAAGAGTACAGCATATTATTTTATACCTCCGGATTCAAAACGATAGAATTTGGGTGGAAGAAGACAGCACCGACTTAGCGATTGTTGATGACCTTTTGGCATCCGGTATCCCCAAAACCGATATTATTTTAGGCTTCCATCACCCTAGTAAACGCGCATTGACTGAATTCGCCATCGCTTAGAGGATGTTTATAAATAAAATATTAAGACACCATGCATACCATAAGCCAGTGACTAAAGTCACTGTCTAAAAGCTAAAGTCCTCTAAAGAGGACTAATGAGAAATAAGATTTTTTTTCTCAAAGACAACCCCGCATCACAGTTGCCTAAAATTTAATTCAAAAACCGAGTCAAAAGTTCCTCACGCGACAAATTCGATAACTGCAAAAGTAAAGAAGCATACTCTTGTGGTGGTAAACTTAGTATTGGCTGAATAATAGCTGCTAACTGTGAGTCTACTTCACCAAATCGCGCTAAAAGTAAGTTTTCTACAACTTGACGTTGTCCTTCCTGCTTCCCGCGTTGCTCAGTATCCTGTTCCCACTCCAAGTAAGCTTGTGATAAATTCATAATTAATTCCCTTTCTTCAAAATTTACTTCCGCGCTTGCTTCTATCCTAATCTTTCAGGTGGAAAGTAGCTTTAAAATTTTGGAGTGCTTAGTATCTTCCTTTGGTAAAGCTATCACCTCATCAATTGCTCGCTTTTGAGTCAAACCTTTACCCAAGATTCTTAAGCAAAGAGTTTCAGGGGCTTCATCAATTCAAAATTCAAAATGCAAAATTCAAAATTAGGCTTTAACATTAACCAATAAATTAATGCATTAAAATTATTAGTTATTCAATTTTGAATTTTGAATTTTGAATTTTGAATTGTTAAAGGGGCTTGTACCTTAATTGATTAATTCAAAATTACTATTTCTCTTCAATTTTGAATTTTGAATTTTGAATTTTGAATTTTGAATTGTTTTGGTCATTTAGCAATTCATCCGAACAAGATGTTGTAATAATCCATAATCGCGGGAGTTCCGAGTCTGAGATTATATCTTCATCCCGATTAGCATCACGTTGAATTTCTGCTTCTAAATGATATAGCTTAAAAAGACAGCTGCGAATTTCTTTATCTGTTGGTTGCTTACGAAATGGCTCTAGCAAGCAGGGAGTTTCAGCTATTCTCGCTAAAATTCCTAGCTCACATCGGCAATTTTTTAGTCCTCTTCAGAGGACTTGAGCTTTCAGACAGAGAATTTATTCTCTGGCTATTTTTTCTGATTATTTGTTATGATGACTATTTGTTGTATTGGCTATTTATACCAACCATGAAATCACCGAAAATACAACAGATAAACAAACCCAAACACCAACACAATCAGACTAAAAAAAGCCTGCAACAACCTATCCCTTATGCGCCTAAAACGGAAATAACTGCCAGCAAGTAAATGTTGTTCTCGTGCAGTAAACCACAACTCAGGTAACACAATCGACCATACAGAAAGTAACCCCCAAAACCCCCTACGTCGCATAGCATATTTAGCCATATCGCCAAATACAATTATCACCTCAATCCCATATTCTCGACGAAAACTAGCAGGATAAACCAACACCAAACAACTGTATAAACGAATCGATATAAACAGTAATGTTTTAGACGTATTACCAAACATCTATTTCTCTCCTTTTATCACCATTAACGAGTTGGGTTAAGCAGTTTCTTTGCCACAGCCATATCCACCAAATCAGCTAAACGTCTGGCTTCTAAAGCTATAACTTGCCTACCCAACGCAGTGATAGAGTAATAGCGTCGTCGTTCATCATCCAATTGTGGGTCAGGACGTTCCTCAGTTTCCGCAATCAGTCCATCAGCAACAAGACGCTTAATAGCTGTATAGAGAGTACCGGGACCCAACTTAACTGCACCATTAGTACAATTCTGCACTTCCTGCATAATCCCGTAACCGTGACGTTCCGTATCAGCCAACGACAGAAGGATATGAAATGCTGCTGGCTTTAGGGGTAAGAAATTTTGAGGGTCAATCACATTCATTGTTGTCCACTCGCTTACTATATCGAAATTAGATATATCATAATTAAATATATCGCATTTGGATATAGTCAGCAACATGATACTCATTTATTTAATGATGGCTCTCAGTGCTTCTAGTTTTTGCTGGTCACTGTGGGATATATGGAGAATGCTCAAAAATTCTGCTGCAATTTCTTCAGACCCAGGCTTTCCACCTCTTGTAGGGGCTGGGATAAGGCTATCTCCAAAACCATGCGATGGTTCAGGAACGGCTTTCGCGATACCGGAAATAGATGGGAATGCTTCTTCTAGCGTTCCCTAAAGCGTGGAGACGTTACATGTAACGTCTCTACATAACCCGCTATAAATTTTTAGAAGAGTCTTCGTACTTCATCTAATGTATTTGCCGTGAGAGTAGCTCTAAAAATCTCTGTTAATCTTTCTAAATCTGAAATTTCAGAGATTTGTGGCATTAACTCTAAGCCAGAACTACCAAATTTTACCTCTAAGCTTATTTGAATATCCATCAGCTTTTCACTACACCGTCCCCTTTGCTCAATCTGTTGATACCAAGGTGATTCTTGTAATATCGCCATATCCCACCTCATAATTTGTTTTACTAAAGCGGTATCCAATACAAAATTAGCAAAAAATCCCAGAACAGTTTCAAACTGGTTTAATTGCTCCGAAGCTCGAATTAATCTCAGTGCTTCCCTAATTGTAGATTCGTTACCTCCATCCTTCAACATGGGCACAAAGGGGAGCAAAGATGCTATTTGTTGTCCAAATGCAACATTCACATCGATTTCCCACAGATTGATAACGCGGTAATCCTGACGTGCGTAGATTCCTTCAAAGTTGGACTCGTAGCGTGTGGGTATTTCCGTGTCACTTACCTTCAGGATATTTATCAAAACAGGAAAGACTGGTAGGTTATATTTTTCTTCTGCAAGCGCTGTGTATGCCCTTACGCGCTTAGGCATTTCTGGTTTGTAACGCAATTGCAACTCGTTAATTACAAGAAAATCCTGTTTTTGAGGGTTTTGAACGCGAATTAACACATCAGTTTCTCTGCTTATCCACTGGAACTCAGTGTTGGGCATTTCTTTGACAGAGAGATTAGGCATTTGGGTCACCCATCGCACCCAATTTTCGGGAGCAGCGTTGATTAATCGTTTTGTGCTGACATCAGCAGGTTTAGCCATAAAAATATCCCAAGGCAGTTGCACTATCTGGTAAAGATATTGTATGACTATGTACATACAAAAGTAAATATGTATGCCCAAGTATGACTAAATACCTCAAAAGTTCTTATATTAAGAATTAGAGTTGGGGTTTACCGTGAAAAACGAAAGAATAATCTTTAGGGTCGATAGCAATCTCAAAGCTGCTTTTATGGTTAAAGTAAAAGCAGAAAACAAAAGATACACCGACGTTCTGACTGAGCTTCTAGAAGAGTATATAAATTCCTCTTCTGAGCCACAAGAAATTGAAGAAATAAAATTGAGGCTGCAAAAACTAGAGAAAGAAGTAGAAAAAACGAATGGTTTAAAAGAGGAAATTGAGGCTCTTAAGGAATTTCGCGACCGAATTTTAGCAGCCACAAAATAAACCCCTTACAACCATTGTCAAGTGTAACTAAGTATAAAAAATGTCATACAAAGTCAACCATTCTATGTTTCTTGTGGGGTGGGCATCCCTGCCCGCCCTGGTGTATAAAAAAACAGTAATTTTGTTTTATTTAACAAAAACAGGAATTTTGCTGTATTTAATCAAAAGGAGAATCCCCACATTCCCCAACTTCCTACCTCGGTGCAGGCAAAGTAGTCAAATTACGCAAAGTCACCGAACGTGCCAACTTATAAGCCGCGTACGCATCCACCAACCCCGCACCAGTAGCACCATCAAGACCTTCCCCAGCTACCTCACCAGTAGCGCTCGTACCTTTTTTGACATCCCTAGCAGAAGCCTTAAGAATAGACTTAACTAAATCCGGAGAAAGTCCTGGTTGTACCTGTTTAAGCAAAGCACAAACACCCGCTATTTGTGGAGAAGCAGCACTAGTACCGCTAATAACAGCCCAACCGTCATTAATTGCAGTCTCATCTTTTTCTGGATAACCAGCACCACCCAAGCGCTTATCAATTTTATTTTCTGGTTCCACAGGCAACATAATATAAATAGCGCGGGGTTTCATTCCCACCAACCCACAAACATCCGGTACAGTGCGACCGGGATAAATCTTACTTGTAAAACTGCTAGCGTAATCCGAAGCTTCTAACAAAAAGTCATCCCCATCCAAAGTATCATGGGCGTAAACCCCACCAACAGAAATAACATCAGGCATCATTCCCGGAAAAGCAATTTGTCCATTACCAGCAGAAAAGCAAACTACAATCCCTCTATTTCGCACAGCCTCAATCACAGCAGCTTCCAAAGGCTTAAGAAAATTTGGCAGAGTTTTTTGAGTTCTAAGTTGATAACCCCAACTATTGGTCATCACTGCTGGATATAAATCAGAAGCCACCTTAAAACCGAGAGTAGAATTTCGACCTGTTTTTACACCAATAAAGTCAATTCCCGGTGCATTTGCAAAAACATTAGCGGCTTCCGCAGTTCCATGCCCATTTTCGTCCTTCTCCACACGGGTTGCATCTGGAGCAAGAGTCGCGTTGTAATTATAGCCATGCAACTTATAAAAAGGATGCTTGTAAAATCCTGTATCCACCATCGCAAGCAAAACGCCTTTTCCTGTAATAGCTTCCTTATGCACATGACTAGCACGACAAATTAATGCGATGTCATCCGGTACTCTCAGGTGATGGTAGGGAACACGGGGGGGAATAGGGGAAGGAAGCCCAAATAAAATCGGTGGGATTTGGGGGTAAGCACGTTCCACCAAACCCATAAGCTCTTCTGGAATAATAAAAGGAGCATCAGCAACATGAGATAAATAACTAACTTCCCCTAATTCAGGATGAGTATCGCTCACTGCTTGATTACGCAGTTCCACCCTTGTACTAAAAACCTGCTCCCAAAG
This sequence comes from Scytonematopsis contorta HA4267-MV1, assembly GCA_019359035.1. Lineage (GTDB taxonomy): Bacteria > Cyanobacteriota > Cyanobacteriia > Cyanobacteriales > Nostocaceae > Scytonematopsis > Scytonematopsis contorta. The sequence continues at coordinate 23,664 of JAHHIC010000001.1, forward strand.
TTCTCGCGTTCCTTCCGCACTTACAGAAAAAGTACCAATATGTTGTACTCTAAAACCCAGAGACTGTAGAACCGTCGCAGCTTGCACCGCACGTCCAGCAGGTGGAGTAAATTCTTGGAGATTTTCCCCTTGTAAAAAAGCATTGGGTGCAAACATTGACACACCGGAATGGGATGACACCACTGCTTCAAAGTAAACTCGGTCTGCACTATTTTCTAGTTGTTGCACCATTGATGACACCGCTGATTATTACAGTCACGAACAAAACTGAGTATAAAATAAGCGTTGCACTAATAATAGTGTTGCCATTTAAATCTGGTACAAATTGATATTGCGGCTGTATATTACAGACAAGCACAAACTACTACTTTGAGTTTTGTATATTAAACTTTGAGACTATCACAGTTTCAGTATAGTTCTGGTGGTTCTACAAACATGACATCAGCAATCAAATCTCGCATCTGTGCAGGTATTTGAAAATCATCCATAACTGCTTCTAAATAAGTTATGTCCTCTATACCTACTTCTGGCATAACTGTTTTTTGCTGCTTAATAAATGAAATATTGAAAATTGCTCTCCACAAACTTTCTGGTGCTTCGACACTAATAGTCTGTCCTATATATAAAACCCTAAACCCTAAATTTTCTAAAGTGACTGCTGCTTGCTGGCTTTGTTTTAGTAACGGTAGAACTTCTGCGGCAATTATATTTTCTGACATATTCACTACAATATTAAAACTTTATAAGTATTACTTAAACAACAATTTTATTGTTTAACTTTTTTGCTGTTACAGTGTATTTTACTCAAAAAATCTTTTATAATTCATTAGTTAATCTTATTAATAAAATAAAAAGTAACAGTGGATACATTTTCATCATAAAGAATAGTTCACTACCACGACTTTATACCTAAAGATGGCAAAAAATCCGGCTTTAGTAACAGCGAAATCATTATTTTGGTTATATAAATTACATCTCAAGAGAATCTTAGATAACTAAGCAGTAATCTATAATCAATATATGTAATAGCTATTTGCCCTATCAGCAAAATATAAGTTTTCGATATACATATTGCTGGTTTTATCTGTTATTTTGTAGATGAAGTTACAGATGTTAGTAAAGAGGTGAGTTTAAATAGCAATCAACTGAACAATTAAATTTAATTTTTCGGAACAACTCCCTCTCTTGGGCTATCTTTATTTATGTCAAAAGCATGAATGTGAGATAGGAAAAGACTCAAACTTAACCGCAACTTCAATTATTGTCAACAAATTGGTAACGAATTTCTAAACTAAAGGAAAATTTCAATGCTAGAAACAAAAAATAGACCAATTATCTTTTCTGCATTTGTAAAGCCCGTCACAGAGACTAATCAAATCGGGTTAAAAAATCAAATTGCTAAACCGAAATTAGATTTGTTGCGACCATTACGTAAATGGCTGGATTCCCGAACAATAGACAACCACAAACTAGCGACATTTTTAGCAAAAATGATTCCCGCTCAATGTCCTTTTGAAAGAGATATACTTTTATTTGGTCGCAAAGTCGCTCATATTCCCCCCATGTGCAAGCTTAACCCACTTTACGATGAATTAGTCGGGTTACGTTTTCGCGCATTATGTTATTTAGCAGACGTATGTGGTGAGGATATCCAGTCCTACTGCTAAGAGTGAGTCAGCAAGAATTTGTCCGTGGATATTATAGTTACCCCCGAAGGGGGAGAAACGGTTCAGATAGGTAAAGGTGATTTGCTAATTTTCCTAACGGTATGACTTGCACCTGGGAAATTAGAAGTGATGTTAGAAAGCATTACACCTTCGATTAACAGTATTTTGCAGTATTCCCAACAAAAGCAAATATAAGGATTGACATCAAAACTCAAAACAAAAACATAGCTCATAATCGTCATAGTGGGTCTTCACTATCATAATGACGAGGTTGTAGAAGAAATGTTGTTGCATTTGAGTACCTGGCAAGAAGTCGAAAATTACTTACAGCAGTCCCAGGGTATTATTATCCCTATTGGTTCCACAGAGCAGCATGGGCCGACGGGGTTAATTGGAACTGACGCAATATGTGCCGAAGCAATTGCACGTGGTGTGGGAGAAGCGACCCAAGCAATTGTCGCACCAACAATTAATGTGGGGATGGCACTACATCATACAGCCTTTCCCGGAACAATTAGCTTGCGTCCCAGCACTATGATTTTAGTATTGTGGGACTATATTAGCTGTTTAACAAAATCTGGTTTTACCAAGTTCTACTTTATTAATGGGCATGGTGGTAATATAGCCACACTCAAAGCAGCTTTTTCGGAAACCTATGCGCGTTTAGCAGATTTAAATATCCAAAACGCGGATAAAGTACAATGTCAAGTCGCAAACTGGTTCATGTGCGGTTCTGTATATAAGCTAGCCAAAGAACTATATGGGGATGAAGAAGGCTCCCACGCAACACCGAGTGAGGTTGCTGTGACTCAATATGTTTATCCAGAAGCAATCAAGCAAGCGTATCTTTCTCCTGAGGTCAGCAAGGGTCACAGAATTTATAGTGCTGCTGATTTTCGCAGTCGTTATCCCGATGGTAGGATGGGTTCTAATCCCGTTTTGGCAACACCTGAACATGGTAAACAGTTTTACGATTTGGCTGTAAAGGAACTCAGCAATGGGTATCTGGAGTTTGTCAACGCATAAGAACCCCAACCCTAAAAAACCCCACCCAACCCCAAAAAACCCCACCCAACCCCCTCCCCGCACGCGGGGAAGGGGCTACGATGTATTTCATTTGTTCAGCTATTCAAATGAGTTTGATTTAAACAAAAATATTAACCGCAACTAATAAGTTGAGAGTAGTATATATGCTTACATTTAACTAAATCGTAGCCCCCTCCCCGTTTACGGGGAGGGGGTTGGGGGTGGGGTTCTCTTTATTTAACAACGAGCGATTCCTTCGGTACGAGCAGCTTTCTGCACCGCACCAGCAACAGCAGGAGCAACTCGTTTATCAAACACAGAGGGGATAATATGTTCCTTGTCTAAATCTGTTGGTTTAACCAAAGACGCTATCGCACTAGCAGCCTCTAAGCACATAGAATTAGTAATCACAGATGCACGGCAATCCAAAGCACCGCGAAAGACTCCTGGGAAAGCCAGAACGTTATTAATCTGATTCGGGTAATCACTGCGTCCAGTTGCAACAATTGCGACATCATTATAAATTAACTCTGGCTGAATTTCCGGTATCGGATTTGCCATAGCAAAAACAATCGGGTCTTTAGCCATAGAGCGTACCATTTCCGGAGTTAAAACCCCCGGAGCGCTTAAACCAATAAATACGTCAGCACCTTGTACCCCTCCAGCAAGAGTACCTTGGGCCTTAACTGCAAATTCTTTTTTCTCTTCGGTTAAATCAGTACGACTGGTAGAAATAATTCCCTTAGAATCGCACATCCAAATTTTTGTTGCACCAGCTTTTTGTAATAAACGTGCAACCGCAACTCCTGCAGCACCAGCACCATTAATGATAATGCGAACTTGCTCTATTGGTTTATTTACTAATTTCAAAGAATTAAATAAAGCAGCTAAAGTAACGATAGCTGTACCATGTTGGTCATCATGAAAAACAGGTATATCTAATTCTTCTCGCAATCTCGCTTCGATTTCAAAGCAACGGGGTGCAGCAATATCTTCTAAATTCACACCCCCAAACACCGGAGCTATATTTTTCACTGCTTGTATAATTTCTTCGGTGTCTTGTGTTGCTAAACAGATAGGGAAAGCATCGATACCAGCAAATTCCTTAAACAACATTGCTTTACCTTCCATTACTGGTAAAGCAGCTTCTGGTCCCAAATTACCAAGCCCTAAAACTGCACTACCGTCTGTAACAACCGCAACAGTATTTTTCTTGATAGTTAAATTGTAAACTTCTTCAGGATTTTGGGCTATTGCTTTACAAATCCGACCAACACCTGGGGTGTAAGCCATTGCTAAGTCAGAAACGTTATTTAAGGGAATTCTGCTGTTGACGCTTATTTTACCCCCGCGATGTATATTGAAAGTGCGGTCGTAAACATCCAGTACCTTCAAATCTGGCAATGCTTTGACTGCTTGTACAATAGTTTCTGCATGGTCTACGCTAGAAGCATCGACAGTAATATCGCGAATTGAAACCCTGTTAGTCTGCTCGATTAAATCTATTTGACCAAAATTTCCACCACTATTGGCAATAGCCTGTGTCGCAACAGCTAACATCCCTATACGGTTAGGAATTTCCAAACGAATCGTTAAACTAAAACTGGAATTTGGGGTTAAGTTTGCCATCGGAATTTTTTAGGTTAAAAAGTAGAATGTGACACACTAATCATTCTTCATCAAAATGGACACAATCAGATTTGTAGAGACGCGACATGTCGCGTCTCTACATTGGGTGCAACGATAAATTTAATTACCATAAATAGTCATCACAAAAAAAGGTGGGCACAACACCCACCCAACACATTCAGTTGTTTTTAGCAATGCAAAGCCTTAACCGTGAATTACCGGAGACTGCATCGCCACAGGTTGAGCTTGGCCAGCAGCCAAGTCTAATGGGAAGTTATGCGCGTTACGTTCATGCATTACTTCCATACCTAAATTTGCGCGGTTCAAAACATCAGCCCAAGTGTTAATAACACGTCCCTGAGAATCAAGCACTGATTGGTTAAAGTTGAAACCGTTGAGGTTAAATGCCATCGTGCTGATACCCAATGCAGTGAACCAGATACAAACCACAGGCCAAGCACCTAAGAAGAAGTGCAAGCTACGGCTGTTGTTAAAGCTAGCGTATTGGAAAATCAGACGACCGAAATAACCATGTGCAGCAACAATATTGTAGGTTTCTCCTTCTTGGCCGAACTTGTAGCCATTATTTTGAGACTCATTTTCATTTGTTTCTCTTACCAGCGAAGAAGTCACCAAAGAGCCATGCATTGCGCTGAACAGAGAACCACCAAATACACCTGCAACACCCAACATATGGAAGGGGTGCATCAAAATATTATGTTCAGCTTGGAACACAAACATAAAATTAAACGTGCCGCTAATACCCAAAGGCATACCATCAGAGAAACTACCTTGACCAATTGGGTAAATTAAGAAAACAGAAGTCGCAGCCGCAACTGGTGCAGAGTAAGCCACACAAATCCAAGGACGCATCCCTAAACGGTAGCTTAATTCCCATTGCCTTCCTAACCAGCAGAAAATGCCGATAAGAAAATGGAAAACTATCAGCTGATAAGGACCACCGTTATAAAGCCACTCATCCATCGAAGCAGCTTCCCAAATAGGATACAAATGCAAACCAATTGCATTAGATGAAGGTATGATAGCGCCGGATATTATGTTATTACCGTAAATCAAAGAACCTGCTACTGGCTCGCGTATACCATCTATATCAACAGGTGGTGCTGCAATAAAGCCAATTATGAAACAAATAGTAGCACTTAGCAGTGTGGGAATCATGAGAACACCAAACCAACCTACATATAATCGGTTCTCGGTGCTGGTGACCCACTGGCAGAATCTATCCCACGGGCTACTGTCGCCTCTGCGTATTGTTGTGGTCATGAATGGTTATGATTAGTAAAGATATAAAGTACAGAAAACGAATTATCTCAATTCCCCGAAGGAGTTGAGATTTTTTTCTCGGAAATCCATTCTCAGAAAAGTTTAAATGAAAACAAAGTTGTCTCTGTTGTCTCATCTTGAACTTTTCTTTGAAATCAGTTTGACAAAACAGATACCTTTTCCGATGTCTGATAAATCTTTTCTACATTAATTTACTCTGATTTGTCCAATAACTTTTATGAGCGTTTGTGAAGCGTTTTATATTTAAATTAAGATTTTCTAGTTTAAAAGAAGTAATTACTTCAGTTAATATTTAGGATAATTACAGATTAGTTCATACATATTTATTTTTATCTCATCAACAAGGAGACTTATTGATTAATTACTGATATTAATAACAACTATACAAACAGTAATATTACGAACCGCCAAGAGTCCAAGAAAGCCAAGAAAAACCAGTTTACTGACTCTTTCTTCTCTTGGCTAACTTGGCTTCTTGGCGGTTCGTGAACTAATACAAAAAGCGCTCCCCATCTCTGAGAAACGCTTTTTATTATTCTTAGTTAATGGGAGACGTTATATATAACGTCTCTACATTGTTAGAAGAATTAACCGTTGATTGCAGGAGCTTGAAGTGCAACAGGAGCCTCAACACCAGCAGCTAAGTCTAGAGGGAAGTTGTGAGCGTTACGCTCGTGCATTACTTCCATACCCAAGTTAGCGCGGTTGATGATGTCAGCCCAAGTATTGATTACGCGACCTTCAGAATCAAGCACAGATTGGTTGAAGTTGAATCCGTTCAAGTTGAATGCCATTGTGCTGACACCCAAAGCTGTAAACCAGATACAAATTACAGGCCAAGCAGCTAAGAAGAAGTGCAAGCTGCGGCTGTTGTTGAAAGAAGCATATTGGAAAATCAAGCGACCAAAGTAACCGTGAGCAGCTACGATGTTGTAGGTTTCTTCTTCTTGACCGAATCTGTAACCGTAGTTTTGTGATTCGTTCTCAGTTGTTTCACGAACCAAGGAAGAAGTTACCAAGCTACCATGCATTGCGGAGAATAAAGAACCACCGAATACACCAGCTACACCCAACATGTGGAAGGGGTGCATCAAGATGTTGTGTTCAGCTTGGAACACCAACATGAAGTTGAAGGTTCCGGAGATACCCAAAGGCATACCATCAGAGAAAGAACCTTGACCGATGGGGTAAATCAAGAATACTGCGGTTGCAGATGCCAAAGGAGCAGAGTAAGCAACGCAAATCCAAGGACGCATACCCAAGCGGTAAGAAAGTTCCCACTGACGACCCAAGTAGGCAAAACAGCCAATCAGGAAGTGGAATACTACCAACTGGTAAGGACCACCGTTGTACAACCACTCATCTAAGGAAGCTGCTTCCCAGATTGGGTAGAAGTGCAAACCGATAGCATTTGAAGAAGGAATTACAGCACCAGAAATGATGTTGTTTCCATAAATCAAAGAACCAGCGACAGGCTCACGGATACCGTCGATATCTACTGGAGGCGCTGCTACGAAAGCAATGATGTAGCAGATGGTTGCCGATAAGAGAGTAGGAATCATCAATACACCGAACCAACCAACATATATGCGGTTCTCAGTACTGGTAATCCACTCACAAAAACGGTCCCATACATTTCCGCTTTCGCGACGTTGTAAGGTGGTAGTCATGTGTTTATAATTGCCTTAAGTTTTTATTACTTAATACAGGTTAGTTTTTTATTCCCTGTGTTAATCATCTTTACATAGACGGAAATGATATCAATACCTTCGTTACATAACTTTACGTTAAAGCAATAATTTTTCATAAGTAATTCTTTGTAACCTTTATAAAGGTTAGCACTCATAAATTATCAACTTTTGTAAAGTTAATTCACGTTGATAACAAGCAGATGGATTACAAGCAAACTCATCCACTTTGTTTAAGTTTTGTAAAGATTGAAAATACAATTAATAGCTAAATCAAATACTAAATATAAACAAAACATAAAGCCAACTCATCTTGGTAATGAGTTCATATTTTGCGCTTGTTGTAACAATTGAGCCGCACTATTAGCCCATTGCCCATTTCCTTGTGAACTATATAAATCTCTGGCATATTGCAATACCCTTACAGCCTCCACAAACTGTCGCAATCGCATAAAAGCTAAGCCTGCACCATAATAAGCGTTGGGATAGTTGGGGTTAGCCTCTGCTGATTTTCTAAAGGCGTCTAATGCTTCTTTTTCTTTTCCTTTATTGTATAATATTGAGCCAAGTTGATAATGGGCTTCTGCATACTTAGGATTAATTTTTACTGCTCTACGAAATGCATCTCTGGCTTTATCAATATTATTTTTTTGCAAATGGCATTCTCCCATGTGGTAGGCAGGTTCTGGAGCGTTTTTACTAAATTCAAGTGCTTTTTTAAAAGATTCTATAGCTCGCTCACAATTTCTTTGTTGTTTTTGCAACAAGCCCATATTGTAATGAGCCATGCCTAGTTTTGGGTCAAGGTCTATAGCTCTTTGTAGATAATCATTTGCTAGTTGCCAATTACTTCCTTCTAATAAAGCTCCACCTAAATTAGCGAAGGCTAAAGCAAGTTTTGGGTCTGCTTGAGTTGCTCGGTAAAACGCATCTGCTGCTAGTTGTAACTGTCCAGTTTGCCGCAACGCTAATCCCAAGTTGTAATAAGCTGGGGCTAAATTTGGGTCTATTTGTGTCGCTTGTCTAAAAGCTGCGATTGCTTCTTGAACTCTTCCTGCTTGCACTAACTGTATCCCCTGGTTTAGCCAGTCGGTTGCGCTTCGACTGAAATTTTGGGCTAATGTTGGGGAGTGGGGAGTGGGGAGTGGGGAGTGGGTAGTGGGGAGTGGGTAGTTGGAAGAATTGCGAATTGCGTTCGCGTAGCGTGCCGCCTCGGCATATTGCGAATTGCGAATTGCTAACGCTGGTTGGCAAAAGTAATTGGCTAGTAAAAGTAACCCCAAAAGCTTGGAGTATAAAATTTTTAAGATTTTTCCTTTTTTATCTGTTGATAGTTTCATTGATATCTAAGTCCAAAATTAAGAAAGCAGTTAGCAGTTAGCAGTCAACAGTTAACAGTTATAAATATTTAACAAATAGTTGGCTACAAGTGCTGATGTTCAAATTATCTACAAAAAAATATAAATATATACACTAAAATTGTTTTTACTTAACTTTTCTTGAACTAAATCTTACAACAAACTACGATTGTTTGCGGTTGTGGATATACAAAGTTAATGTTGGGTTAAACACGTGATAATGAAGCCCAAGAACGAGTTTCTATTCCCGAATAAATCAGGCTTAGACGGCATATTATGACCGTTAAGGAGGTTTTATGACTCAAAAAGTCACAAAGGGTACGCGGAATGTTGCAATTGTCGGTCCTTACTTGAGTGGTAAAACGACATTCTTAGAAAGTTTATTGTTCGTAACAGGTGCTATTTCCCGCAAGGGTAGTGTTAAAGATAGTAACACGGTGGGAGATAGCGCTTCTGAATCACGCGACCGTCACATGAGTGTGGAAGTTAGTACTGCTAGCACTGAATATAATGATGTGCGCTTCACATTTATTGATTGTCCCGGTAGTGTGGAATTTTCTCAGGAAACTTACAATGCTTTAATTGGTGTTGATGCGGCAATCGTAGTTTGTGAACCCATTAATGACCGCGTTCTCACCCTCGCACCATTATTTAAGTTTCTTGACGATTGGGAAATTCCCCATTTAGTGTTTGTGAATAAAATGGATAGGGCGAATATCCATGTTTTGGATACGTTACATGCTCTCAAAGCTGTTTCTAGTCGTCCTCTGGTCGCACATCAATACCCAATAATGCAAGGAGAACAACTCGTTGGGTTTATTGATTTAGTGAGCGAACAAGCTTATAGATACCATCCTGGTGCTCCTGCTGACCCAATACCGTTTCCTGAAGACCTGAAAGAAGAAGAACATCTTGCACGAGCGGAAATGCTCGAAGCTTTAGCAAATTTTGACGACCATTTACTTGAAGAACTTTTAGAAGATATTGAACCTCCTCAGGAAGAAATTCTCACTGACTTAAAATTAGAATTAGGAGCGGATTTAGTTGTTCCCGTTTTCTTTGGTATTGCTGAACAAGATTACGGTGTACGTCCATTGTTGGAAGCTTTGTTAAAAGAAGCTCCAGAACCAGAAGCTACTGTAGAAAGACGCATCAAGAAGCAAAACGGTAAGCAAAATACTGATAAGACATTAGCTCAGGTTCTGAAAACTTTCTATACTCCCCAAGGTGGTAGGCTTTCCCTAGTGCGCGTTTGGCAAGGTAAATTGACCGATGGTATGGTGCTAAACGGTGTGAGAACTGGTGGAATTTATCGTCTTATGGGACAACAGCAGCAGTCTTTGAATGAAGCTTGGGCTGGTGATATTGTTGCTTTGAGTAGGATGGAAGGTATTAAGACTGGGGATACTCTTTCTTCTAATGGAAATAAATTGGAATTTCCTACGGCTAAGCAATTAGAACCTGTTTATGCTTTGGCTATTACCCCTGAAAAGCGAAATGATGAGGTTAAACTCAGCGGTGCAATATCCAAATTGATGGAAGAAGACCCATCTTTGGCTTGGGAGCAGCATGGTGATACCCACGAAGTTATTCTTTGGGGACAAGGAGAAATTCACTTGCAAGTCGCATTGGATAGATTGCGTCGCAAATATAACTTGGGTATGTGTACGCATTTGCCACAAGTCGCTTATAAAGAGACTATCAAGAAAGCAAGCGCATCTATACATGGTCGTTATAAACACCAAAGTGGTGGTCACGGTCAGTTCGGTGATGTTTTCTTGGATATTCAACCGCTACCAAGGGGTGGAGGTTTTAACTTTAATGAAAAAATAGTTGGTGGTGTTGTTCCTAAACAGTATATTCCTGGTGTGGAAATAGGTGTTCGCGAATTTTTAGCACATGGACCTTTAGGTTTCCCTGTGGTGGATGTTGCGGTCACTTTAACTAATGGTTCCTACCACAACGTTGATAGTTCCGAACAGGCATTTAAACAAGCAGCTCGTGTAGCTATGCAGACTGGTATGCCTCAGTGTCAACCTGCATTGTTAGAACCGATTCTTCGTGTCCAGGTTTCAACACCAGCAGAATTTACATCCAAAGTGTTGCAGCTTGTTAGTGGTAGAAGAGGGCAAATATTAGGGTACGAAGGTATACACGATTGGCAAGGTTGGGACTGTGTGGTTGCTTATTTACCCCAGGCCGAAATGCAAAACTTTATCGTGGAATTGCGATCGCAAACTTTGGGGGTGGGTTCGTTTCATTGGGAGTACGACCATTTGCAGGAAGTACCAGAAAAATTAGCGGAGCGGATTGTCGGTAATAACGGTAATGGAGGAAACGGTAGCAAATAATTTTGGGTAAACGTAACCACTAGTAGAGACGCGATTAATCGCGTCTCTACAAATGTTGTGTCTATACAAATCTATGAAATGCGATGATTACTAGATAGGCAATGGATAAAAGAACAAATGAGCCAAAAATAGCCTAAAACAAAAGTGTTAGCGCAAATAAAATAGTCTAATTTTAACTTCCAAATATCTATCTATATTTTATTACTTAAAGATTATTTAACCTTAATATCGTGAATATACTGTAGTTTTTATGCGTGAACACTCATTATGATTACAGAAGAATCACAAAAAAATTATGGATTTTCTTGTATACCTACTAACAACTTTAATTACAGTTTTCATCTATTTAAAAACTAATAGAATATCTAACGAACGTAATCGTTTAGCAGTTCGGGGTATTGTGATATTAATCGGTATAATTACTGCTTTTGCTTCCATCACAAGACTTTTGGTCATTGTTCCTCCCGGTAACGTAGGTGTGAAAAACTTTTTTGGTAAAGTGTCAGATACTACGCTAAATCCGGGACTCCATGTTCTCAACCCATTTACTAAAGTCCTTAATCTTCCAACACGTTTAAAAGACGTAAAAGAAAACTTAGATGCAACATCTCAGGAAGGTTTGAGTTTAAATATTGACGTTAGCGTTCAATATAAGCTTGACCCACAAAAAGCTGCGACAGTATATAAAAATATTGGAATTGATGAGAAACAACTAGTCACTTCGCGATTTCGTTCTATTATCCGTACTATTGTCTCTAAATACCCAGCAGTAGAGATTTACTCCAGCAAACGTGAGGAAATAGCACGACAAATCGACGAACAACTTAACAAAGAACTATCACCTTTGGGTTTTGTCGTTGACCAAGCATTGCTAAGAAATGTAAAAATGCCAGATAGTATACAAGCAGAAATTCAAGAGAAGCTCAAAGCTGAGCAGCAAAATCAGAAAATGAAATTTGTTTTAGAAAACGAACGTCAAGAAGCAGAAAGAAAACGCATTGAAGCAAAAGGTATCGCTGACTCCCAAAAAACTATTTCTCAAAGCATCACTAGTCAGACATTACAATTGCGTGCAATCGAAGCTAATGAAAAACTAGCACAATCTCAAAATTCTAAAATCATCGTTCTGGGTGGTGAAAAAGGAAATATACCTATCCTGATTCAACCAGACGCAAATAACCAAAAACCTTAATCAGTTTAAAATTCTTGTGTACTAACAATACCTTCGCCAAAATGGAGTATCACAGAAACCGGGCAAAATCCCACGACTCGTGAAAAAATAAGGGTTTTATTTTCAGCCGACGGCAAAAGCTGAAACCCTTGATGCCACAGGAATTTAAATAAAACCCCTTCCCGAAAAATCTGGACGATGTTAATACAGCTTTCAACAAAGCTAAAAAAACGGAAACGCCTAATCAACGGTGGAGGGTGAAAGCTTTATTTCTCGTAAAATGGCGAAGGTATTGACTAAATAATTTATTATATTTGAATGACTGAAAATCAACAACATCCACAAAATTGGTACGTGGTCAAGCGCTCTGCTGGAAATTGTGAAATTATCTCCACAGACAAAGCCGATGGAGATGAAAATCCAGAAATTATCGATAAATGGGGGCCTTTTCCTTCTCAAGGAGAAGCAATTGCGCGTCGTGTAGGGCTAATTCGTGCGGGAAAGTGTCAACCAATTTAGTCACCAACACAACAAGCCAGGTTTAGTCACCAACACAACAAGCCAGGTTTAGTCACCAACACAACAAGCCAGGTTTAGTCACCAACACAACAAGCCAGGTTTAGTCACCAACACAACAAGCC
>JAHHIC010000002.1 GCA_019359035.1 Scytonematopsis contorta HA4267-MV1
TTTTGTCTTGCTCAGGAGTGAGAAATACCCTTAAACGAGCGCCCATATTTCAGTCACCTCGGCAGATACATTCTACGTATTTATTTATCTTTACATAGTTTGGTTTTTTCGCGCCGACTTACTTAACCTCTTCTCCCAGTAACAGTATTATTGTTACAAGCCTGAAAAACCCTGACAATAAGTTACAAATAGATAGCGTTAATAAACATGCTTTTGCAGGTCGGCAATGGCTAGGAGAACAGCTTAATATCACTCTTGATGTTAGGCAAACTGACCCGCACAAAGCTTCCACAGTTTTGGCTCGCATAGGAAATCAAACATTGGGGGTAGTAAATCAAAAATCAGTTAAGTTCTTACAAGAACAACTTGCAGATTCGGGAAGAACAATACAAGGGCTAACTATCGCAGGTAAGGTCAATAATGCCCCAGCAACTTACGTGGATATTTTTATTGACCCATCTACTGTTAAGTATCCCGATATTCAAGCTAGCGAACAGCAGGTGGAGCAAGATTCTAAAATTACAACTGTTGTGTTTTTTGAAGCAAGGGTTGAACCTGCTTTTGGGGCCAAAACTCAACAAGCGATGTTTAATATGATAGGGCGTGCGGTTGAGCGAGCCGTAGAGCGGGGGTATGATACTGTTCGGTTTGTTGATGTGTCGCAAAGTTTGTTAAAACAATCCTCACCAGCACTTCTTGCTATTGAGCAATTAGCAGCACAGCGAAGGGATATCAAAATTGAGTTATCAGTTGCACCGTCGGTTGAAAGCGCAATTCAACTTTTGACTCAACCAGATGATATTGTGATTGGACAGCGCACCCCACAGACGCTTGGAATTATTGAGTATGCCGCAAAGCAAGGTAAAGCGATCGCTGCTTACATACCTGAAACTGGCGTTTTTGATAAGCGTAATTTGCCGTCGAGGGGAACTGTCCCTCAAAAGATGCTGGAGACATATTCGCAAGACCGCGAGCGTAATTGATACTTAAAAAAATTGGCTACTTGCGGGATAGCTACTTTTTGGGAAATTACGTTTACCTAAAAGGTCTCTACAGAGGATATGAGCTTTTCTAAGTTTTCATCTGTTCTACTATCTTTTTGATGAATAGAGATAGCGTATTTATTTTTCTCTCTTCCTCCTTAGAGAGTTGCCGCAGGCTTTCCTGTTTGATATGCTCAAGGGTCTCTTCTTCAGCCAAATTATAGAGATAGTTAATGCCTTCATTAATGCCTTCTAAAATCAACGTCTGACCATTTCTTTTAACCTCATATCCTATTAATTCTAGAGTTTGTTGTCCCCTATCGATTAAATTATCAGGTGAAGCGTTAAGTGTTTTAGTAAGTATTTCTTTGACCGCCTTTGCGTATTCAACAACTTCTATATTCATATCTGTTAATGAATCAATGACAATTAGTTCTTTATTACTATATTGGATAAAAATATTACCAAGATTACCTAAAGCACTTTCCACTTCTCCAATTCCGGGAAGTTGCCAAAAAATTAATCGGTCAACGTTTCTGACAAGAAGGTCAAACACCAATAGCTTACCCAAATCCTTGAAAAATTTTTGACCTGCATTATTAAGCTGTTCGTCAGCGCCATACCAATCTGTTAGGTTTTTCCAAGTTATATCCCTTAAAGAACCCCCTTCCAAGTTTTCCATTAAAAAAAATGTAGGAGAAGAATCTAAATTTAGAGTACGCTTTTCAATTAGCTCGAAATCTCGCTCGTATTCATTTTTCTGCTCCTCTTGTTTTTGAGCTTCTCTCAGCTTTATGTTAGATTTTTCTATTTCTGGCTTGATGTATCTTATAATTTCTTCATATTGTTGATTTTCGGGACAGATAGCCTTGATTTCGGGGATGTTTAAATCAAAACTATGAGCTAATAATGCTAGATATAGTTCTGAATATGGACTTTCAGGCGCTTTTAAAACTTGCTCTGTTTGTCCATCACTTATGAAATATACTCCGTCTTGTCCGTACTCGGATCTAATAACATATTCAAGGCGATTCCATCTCATTAGTAATACTACTCGCTACAAAAAACATTGCTATTTTTGCTAACTTTTCACTTTATATATTAAAAACATAACTTGTTCTTAAACTAACCCCATGAGTCTCTTTTCTTCAAGGATACGAGCAAGCGAATGGTCGGTCTAATCCCTTACTCAAATTAATAGGTTTCTGGGCTACCAGGAATGAGCACTGCGTTCGTGACATGGCTATTCCTCGTTAAACGTGGGGTGCTTTTTAGGAACTCTTCTGTATCCTTATAATCCTGGGGGTTGGGGAGAGGTTTTTATATACTGTGAGAAGTCAAGCTCTTTTTGAGTCTGACAACTAATTTTATTTTATGGAGGTATACTTCGCCAAGCTATTTGTAACCATAAATAATGCTATCGGTTTTTTGTAACAATAATAAACATTTTTAGTCTGAATTTTGGTATACCTAAAACATCCAGTTATAATCCCTCAACATTTGAGTAGGGTTCCAGATAAAATTATGTGCTAACCTAGAATTGTAATTTAAGAATAAAAACTTTACCGTTATATAGTATGGAAAGTAAAATTAAGTCCGATATAAATCGTTTGATAAAATTTATAGGATTGGCGACTCCAGATTCACTTAACATTGCAGAAGCTATTCTCAGAAACAACAATGAAATTTATATTCCGGAACTTCAAAGTTTACGTGAGGCTCTCTACCTAAGCCTAGACAATAAGAAAAGTGCTTTGCTTTCAGATAATGTTCAACAAATAAAAACAAGAATTATCGCTTCTTTAGTACAAAAAATTGAGGCTATCGGTGAAGTGACTACAGGAGCAAAATAAGGCAAGCTTAAGTGAGTGCAGGGCAAACTCCTGCATGTGAGGGCTATTGAGCAATTAGCAGCACAATTAAGGGATATCAAAATCGAGCTATCCGTAGCACCGTCGGTTAAAAGTGCGATTCAACTTTTGACTCAACCGAATGATATTGTAATTGGCTCACGCACTCTACAAACTTTAGGAATTATTGAGTATGCTGCTTCCCTTGCAAAAGCTGTTGCATCTTACATACCTGAAACCACAGCAGAAACAGGTCGGCAATTTACAGGTACAAGATGGCAAATTTTCGAGGTTAGTCAGGGAATTGTTGGTTTGAAGTTTACCTATTCTGTTGAGTATAAATTTTATAGCTTGGTCTTCATTTATTAGGTAATATAAGACCGTACTAAAGCGCAACTACGAACGTATTTATATCCCTCATAATGACTGTGATACGGTACTTTAGCGTACCGAAAATGCCTTATCCCAATTGGTGATAATAGGTTCCAGCAAGAAAGACATGATAGTTTTTTGTCGAATCACAATTTCTGCTGTCGCAGCCATACCTGGGGTCAATAATACTTTTTGAATCTTACCTTTTGCAGACTGCTGGTTTATGCTGATACGAGCGGTGTAAAATAAATTTCCATCCTTATCGCTTGTAGCATTGGGGCTAACTTTTTCTACTTTTCCTTCTAAAGTACCAAATTCCTGATAGGGAAACGTTGCTAGTTTCACTCTTGCTAACATTTTCTTGTTTTCATCTTTTATCTCTTTAACAAAACCGATATCTTTATTGTTAACCTTAACTTCCACTATCAATTGTTCTCCATCAGGAACTATTGAGAAAAGCTCGTCTCCTGTTTGTATTGTTCCCAATGTTTTATTGACTTTAACATTATAAACATATCCTGTAACAGGAGCTTGAATAATATTTTGTTGATTTTGTTCTTTTGCTTGAGAAATTTTACCATTGAGGTCTGCCAATTCTGAGCGTAATTTGTTAATTTGTGTGAGGATTTCGCTTTGACGTTCAGCTTCTAAACGGCTAATGCTATTTTGAGCAGCTTTGTATGACTGTTGAGCTTGGCGAATTTCTTCAAATTGAGCGGCAATATCTTTTCCTAAAGAAATTACCTTATCCTGTGCTTCGTTAACTCTGTTACTAGCATTTGTGACTTCATCTGCACTTTTATTGATTTCATTTTGAACTTTAGTAATTTCCATATTTACCTTATTTACTTCATCTTGAACCATGCGGTATTGGAGTCGTGCAATAGCGCCTTTTTTATATAAATAATGAAAGCTTTTTTCCTTTTCCTGAACAATAGCAAGGCTGGATTTGATTTTCGGACTAAGTTGAAGAGTATTAACGCGGAGATTTTCAGCGTTAATTAGGTTAATTTTTGTGTTGGCTGCATTTGTTTTCGCGTTGAGCAAATTTTCTTGCAAGCGAGATAGGCGAACTTTAGACTGTTCAATTAAAGCAGCTTGGCGATTTGCTTCTGCTTTTGCAGCCGCTTGTCGCGCTTGATAGTCTTTGAGACGGGAAACGAGGAGTTGATTTTGCAATATTGTACTGGTACTTGTCGCTCCTATGCGTTCGGCTTCTAGACGTGCGAGTTCTTCTTGACTGAGCTTTGCTAGTTGCTGCAAACGTTCTAATTCTGCTTGGGACATTGTCGGGTCAAGTTGAACTAAAAACTCTCCTTTTTTTATGTGTTGGCGTTCGCTTACTTTTATTTCTCGAATTCTTCCGCTTGCGAGAGCGCGTACTGGTTGTACGGGGTTGGAAGGAATAAGTTGACCTTGCGTGTCTGCGACTTCATCTACTTTACTAAATGTTGCCCAAGCAATAGCTGATGTAAATATTAAGCAAATTCCACCAGCTATTAAGCGAGTATATAGAGGTGGTAAGCTTTGTACGGCGTTACCTAGTTCGGTGGATAAATGACCTTCGAGTTTGGTAAATTGTTGCTTGGTTTGTCTGAGTTGAATTGCGGGAATATTTTGTGCGGTTTTCATGATTTATTCTGAAAAGTTGTTAAGTGGCTAGACGTAAATACATTAAGGTTCGTAGTGAGGGATTTATCCCTAATTCAACCGATTATAAAGACTAAATTCCTGACTAAAAACTTTGAGGAAATGAGCAATAAATTGCTCACTATAAGCAACTTTCGCTTTTACACGGAAGCTAATTGTTGTTCGTATAAAGCGTAGTAAACACCTTTTTTATGGAATAATTCTTCGTGAGAACCTTGTTCTGTTAGCACACCTTTTTCCATGACTAGAATTTGGTGAGCGCGTTTGAGGGGAGCAAAACGGTGGGTAATCATTAAGACAGTGCGGTTTGCTGCGACTTTTTGGAGATTATTTAAAACTTTGCGTTCTGTTTCGCTATCGAGCGCACTCGTTGCTTCGTCTAATACTAAAATAGGGGCTTGAGAAAGAAATAAGCGCGTTAGAGTTAAACGCTGTCTTTGTCCACCAGATAAACCAGCACCACGTTCGCCAATAATTGTGTCGTAACCTTGAGGTAGTTCGCTGATAAATTCATGAGCTGCTGCCAATTGAGCAGCGTTTATTGCTTCGTCAGGGGAAATATCTGGATTGCCCAAGGTGATATTTTCCATTACAGAACCGTTGAAGAGGAAGTCTTCTTGTAAGACTACTCCTATTTGTTGGCGTAGGGAAGTAAGATTTGCTGTTTGGATATCAAATTCGTCAACCAAAATTCGTCCTGATTCAGCCTCATATAGTCGTTGTACTAATTTTGATATAGTACTTTTACCAGAACCACTGCGGCCAACAATTCCAATAAACATTCCTGGTTTGATATCGAAGGATACACCTTTAAGTGCAGGTTCTTTGTCAGGTTGGTAACGGAAAACTACTTGCTCAAAGCTTACTCTTCCTTTTACTAATGGCAATACTACACCATTTTCTGACATTGCTTCTGGGGGATTGTTGAGGATATCTCCAATCCGGTTAACTGATAGTAATACTTGCTGAAAATCTTGCCAAAGTTGCGCTAAACGCAGTATGGGGCCTAATGTTCGACCAGATAATGTTTGAAATGCTACTAATTGCCCGATAGTGAAAGGACTTGCATCGGGATGCATGACCATATTTGCTCCTACCCAGAGAATAAGTAATTCGGATAGATGGGTAAGAAAATCGCCTAAGTGGCTGTTGATATTAGAGAGTGTGGAAGCTTTAAAACTACTTCTAACGTAGCGAGCAAATAAACCTTCCCAGCGTTCGCGGGTGGGGAGTTGGGCTGTATGGGCTTTGAGTGCATGAATTCCGGTGATGGTTTCTACTAAGAATGATTGGCTGTCTGCATGACGGTTGAAAGATTCGTTGAGCCAGTTACGTAGAATAGGTGTTATTACTATGATGAGGGTGACAAATGGTGGTAGAACTGCGAGGCTGACAAGAGTTAGCTTTGGGCTGTAAAAAATCATCAGCGCTAAGTAAACTACGGTAAAAAGGCTATCTAGTACTACCGTTAGGGCTGTTCCTGTCAGGAATTGGCGGATGTTTTCTAACTCCTGTACTCTGGCTACGGTGTCGCCCGTACGTCGAGCTTCAAAGTAAGCTAGAGGGAGCTGTAATAAGTGTCTAAATAATTGGGAAGATAAACTTAAATCAATGCGTCGGGCTGTATGGCTAAAGATAAACATCCGTAATATTCCTAAGCCAGACTCGAAAATTGTAACTAGTAATAGGGCAATGCCCATTACGTTTAAGGTTGGAAGGCTTTCGTTGACGATAACTTTATCAATAATGACTTGGGTAATAATTGGGGTGGCCAGTCCCATTAGTTGCAATATCAAAGAGGCTAGCAGCACTTCTGCCATTAATTTGCGAAAGCGCCACACAGCAGGTAAAAACCAACTGAGGTTGAATTTTTCTGTTTTGGTTAGAGGTTCTACTAACCACAAATGTCCATCCCAAGCCGACTCAATCATTTGTCGGGGTAGGCTTTCGCAGGTTTTGCGATGGTTTACCGGGTCGGCAACTACCATGCGATTACCCTGTACTTCGTAGACTACTACCCAGTTTTCTTGCCTCCAGTGCATGAGGGCAGGGTAGGATAAATGTTGCAACTTGTCCCAGGTTGTGCGGATATGTTGCAGTTGCAGTCCTGCTGTTTCTGCTGTTTCTGCAATGCTTTGGGGAGTTTGGCTTTTAATTTGTCTTGTTATTTGATTTAAGGGGATGGGGTTTTTTAAATGCTCGGTTAGCATTACCAAGCACGCGGCGGCGCTGTTGAGGTTAAATAAATAAGGATAGCCTGTTGCAGGGTAGGGGAGATTTGGGTCGAGGGGTTGATAGTTCCAACATAACTCTGCCCAAAAGTCAACTAAATCTAGCGATTCTACTGCTTGCCAGTCTTCTAACTGCCAAACTATGGTAGTAACTTCTCTGCTAGCTGCTCTAGCTTTCCAGTTACCGACTAGTTCGAGGGAATCTCCAATCCACGCACCTGCTTTGAGCCGGATGGATGCGCCTGTTTCTAAAGCTGATTTGCCTTTTTCTTGAACTAGGCGAACTTCGCCAGAGATAACTAAAATTACTTGTTGATTGCCTTGGTTGGGATTTGACCATAGCAGTTGTCCCATTGTGTAGCGAGTTATTTGGGCTTGTTGTTTTAGTTGAAACTGCTGGTCATCAGTGAGGAAATTGAGGGGGGGTTCGTGCCAGGGGATGTTGAGGGTGCTGATGTTTTGGGCTAGCATGGGTGAAAATCGCTCTGAATTTTTCTCTTGAGAACTTGTGCTGGTGAATTCAGAGTTTTATTCAGTTGTTACAAAAGTTTATATATTTGGTGTAATGTGGCTAAGTCGCAAGCATAAAATAAACTGGGTTTTTCGCTATTAACCCAGTTTTACTCGAAATCCTAATTGATGATGCTCTTTAAAGTCCTTTAATATCAACAGGTGATGATTGAATTACCTGTACTTGGTCATTAATCCTATAAGTAACAATCGCTTTGACTTGACCCCTTGTTGTGTACCCAATTTTATTGGTCAAATGAAAGTCATTTACAGAATTTTCGAGCGGTCCGAGAGAAATTACTTGTGGCTTCTGACTTACCAGTTGTAAGCTGCTACTTGTTACATCTTGAATTTGGATTTTTTCTATTACTAAAGTGGCATTTGCTTCCTTGGGGTTCTCCAAAGTGAGAAAAACGTCTGCAAATCCGATATCCCGATTGGGCTTGGGTGGTTGACCGAGTGGTGGAAGTTTCTCTTCCCTTGCCATCAAAGTAAGGCTTTTAATGATAATATTATTTGTTCCAGACATAGTATTTTCAGGTGTAATAGGACTTTGAGCGCTATTGGCGAGCGAGGTACAACCACAAAGAAAAGCGCTAGTTGCAAAAGTTAGTAATGTGAGTTCCTTAATCATTGCCGTGCCAATTTTTTCTAAACTTGAGTAGTGGAATCTTGGATTGGAAAGATAGCTAAGGCTTTAACTTTAGCTATCCTTATTGCTGTGTTCTTTGATTAAATTATTATGCGTTTGTCCACTGTATGATTCCTTGGAGGCTGTTAAGTTGCTCCCAAGTCACATCTGCATGAGTATTGCCCCAAGGATTGTGGAGGCGGAATGTTTGACTTGAAGAATTGTAGGAAGTAATAGTATAAGCATGTCGGTTAACTACACCATAACCTTCTCCATGAACAAATCCAGCTGTAAGTAGCCGATTAGAGTTGACAAGGTTAATTAATCCTTGCTTAGTCATATTACTCGCATATTGAGATGAGGTACTTAGTCCTGTAATTTGTTCCATAACCGGAGCCATCCAACCACCCTCAGTTCCTGCATAGGAATTACTGTTATCTCGTCCAATCCAACCAGATTCATTTAGTTGAGCGTATGCTTTTTCTGCGAGGGAAACCCAAAGTTCATTGCTGCTACCGTTAGAATTACCACCACCCCAACCAGCGTAAATAGCATTACCATATGCGTCGGTAGGCAACCATTGGTCTACAGTTACATAGTCAGCTTTACCATTTTTGTAGAATTTAACAGTAAATGTCCCGTCCCCATTGTCAGTAAACATATTCTGAATTACACCTGGTTTTTCCAGTGCAGCAGAAGCTAAGGTTGCCACTAAATAACAGTTTCCCACACCACCTTGACGAATATCATTATGGCTAATTCCATTCTGGAACAGCGAACCATTAGCTTTTCGATAAGTACCGTTAGCTGTGGGCTGGTCTGTACCCATAAACCACTTACTAACTAACTGTTCGGTTTGTGTTGCAATGCTACCAGCATATAGATTACCAATGCCGGAGCGAGTATTCGCTGGGTCTCCATTAAAAACTTTATTCGATAAAACACGCACGCTATCTGACATTGAGAAGCTATTGATAATTCTCCGCAAATCACCTAACTCGTTGGCGTCTATTCCAGAATCGTCCATCGCACTGCGAGAAAGCAACATCATATCAGTACGGCTTAATGAACCATCGCTGTATAATCTACGTGCCCAATTGGCGGTACCTTTATCTTTAAGGTTTTGGCTATACCAATCGGAGGTAGATGTAGTTGGTGTCGCCAAGAAGTCCATTTTGTAATCAGTTGCACTACCATCAAAAGAACTTACTTTTAAGTAATAAGTTCCTGCATTAAGGGTTGTATTAAACGCTTCTGAAGTACCGAATGTGTAAGCTTTACCTTGGGTTTTTGCATTGGCAGAACTGCAAATTACATTACCGGAACTATCTAATAAACGAATATCAGCATCAGCACTTAGCCCAGACATTACTAAGCTAAAGTCGCTACGATTGTTTAGATTAATTTGGAAATAATCTTGACTGTCGGAGCCACCAATACTCTCACTATAGGCATACCAATTATTTAAAGGCAACCATTTGGTAGCAGTAGACATGGAGCCACCAGCATCTGTTGATGACAAAGCGTTACTATGATTGCCTTGGGTAATGCCATTTAAGCTAGTGCTGCTGTTTAAGTCGCTGCTAGAACTACTGCGATTTTGAAGATTTAAACCAGGGAAATTACTGGTATCCAAACTTCCCAAAGAAGACGTCAATGCAGCAGATGTGGTGTTAGATAATTTGGTATCGAGACTGTTAGATGACTGTGATTTGTGAAACATGATACTTATACTCCAAAGATGTAAGATTTTTCAGGTAAAATTTGTAAGTAGATGCACTCGCGCAAATCCACTCGTGACTTGCAAATAAGCGAGTTATTTTTTGCTTTGTCTGCATTTGAAAATGCGCGAATTGTAAGAAAACTTTTGCTGTTTAACAGGAGTGGAAACAAATTAACCTTTGTAGCTGTAGCGCTTGTTTCTCCTGTAATACCTATTATTTCAATAGGATGAAATTAATTGATGCGGTTGAGGCTTTTGTGAATTATAGGAATGTGCAGATGGATTTAATTTGTTTGATTGCAATGACTTAGTTTTATTAAAACTAATACAACCTAGAAGCTATAGCCTAGACCAACCTTCCAAACATTTGCACCATTAAGAAAGGTTCCATCACCATAGAGAACGATATTTTTAGTAATTTCTGCTTCAGCACCAGCAGTTAATACACCACCTGCATTAACCGCAATAGAAGTTTGACCATCAGAAGCCCCAAGTACAGCGTAGCCACCACCAACATAGAGGTTTGCACTTTTTCCTAAGCCAATATCGTAAGTTAGTGTAGGAACGACTAATGTGTAAGACACATCGTTTTCTGAGCCAAAAAACACAGTTCCGCGTAAAGAGAGTGGTACATCCCCAAAGGAGATGCGTCCGGTAACATTAGGAACAGCGCCACCTTCATTAAAACCAACGCCTGCACCTACATAACCTCTAGTAAATCTTTGAGGTTCAGCACTTGCGGGTTTTGCCGAGATAAAAGGAGCGCAAGAAATTACGAGCGCAGCAGAAAGTGTCGCAGCAGACTTGATGATGTTGTGCATGATAGCCTCTATATTTAATAAGTTGGGTTAATTATTGTGCTTCAGCTAGAATCTGAAATCAAAGTGCAGAATCTTCTGTTTTTTTTGTTTGAGTAATCGCAACTCTCTATATACTTTTGATGCGAAATTTGAGGTTTTATTCAAATTTATTTTTGAGGTTGCGTGAATTGTCAGAAAAATTTTGCCGCTGGGAGTTTCTAACAATAGTGATAGTACAAAGCTTACTTTCACACTACTTATTAATCAACGATTTTCACCACCATAACCGTAATAGTAAAGAGTGGATGTTTGACAAAGATTGTGTGTATTACGGTCATAAGAACCATCTTCGTAAACAGCTTTTACGTCATAAACACACTGGGTAGAATTATTATTAAACCTCAATTCAAATGTTTCACCACTTTGGAGTCTGTGTGAAAGGCGGTTTGGTCCCCAATTGTCAGAACGTGCAGATGAGACATACAGCGCAGTCATAACTAAATCAGTATTATTATTAACTGTGACATCGCGTCGGTCTGCTAGAGCGCTGTGGACACCAAGTAAAGAAACTACTGGTAAAGTTAAGAATGTAGCAATTGCGGTGTTACGAACAAATTTAGACAGCATAAGAATGTCTCCTCAAAAAAACAGTTATTTTTCGAGATGAGAGAGTAAAACGTTTGTGATTCAACTTTTTGAAAGAGGTGTCCGTTTTTCTCTTCTTGTTATCTCTGAATATTTATGCCGCTCAATTTAGAACTTTATTCACTTTTACCTAAGTTTATTTTTTAATTGATGACTTTCTTCGTAATACACTGTGAAAGTCATATGCATAAAGACTTTTTTTAAAATTTGATGCATAAAGTATCTGCATGTGTAAAAATAATGACACCCATAGCCTATCTGTAGATAGATGTTTTTTAAATTTATTTGTCAATACCTTCGCCATTTTACGAGAAATAAAGCTTTCACCCTCCACCGTTGATTAGGCGTTTCCGTTTTTTTAGCTTTGTTGAAAGCTGTATTAACATCGTCCAGATTTTTCGGGAAGGGGTTTTATTTAAATTCCTGTGGCATCAAGGGTTTCAGCTTTTGCCGTCGGCTGAAAATAAAACCCTTATTTTTTCACGAGTCGTGGGATTTTGCCCGGTTTCTGTGATACTCCATTTTGGCGAAGGTATTGTTTGTGGATGGAGCTTTTAAAGATTTGTGATTCATTGTTTGACTAACAAGTGTTTTACATCTTCTTGTTTAGGTGTACAACTGCTACTGTCTGTACACTTATGCTGAGAAGTTCGAGACCTTCTTCACTTTTTACAAAACTTCATCTTTTTTTGGGAACCTTTCATTAAAAAGCCTAAAAAAGCTACCCTATATGCTTTGTAGGTTTTGTGCCTTATCATCTTTATGTCAAATGACTAATAATTGAATAAAATCCATCTTAAGAAGGATGTTTACTTGCGTAACCTGATTGATTAAAAAATATCTATATTGTGATTGATAATACTTCCTACTTATGTAATACTTTGTGATAGCTTTCCCTAGAGCATCGGTCGAGTAGAAGTGGTTGACATAAAAGTCAAATTATGGGTGTGGCTAAAATCAAACATTGAGACGCCCTTGTATCAATGCTCGACAGCCAGGATTTAATCTAAAAATGAAGGTTTTGACCCAATGCATAAATTTAAATTTTAGTCAATATATATTACTTGGCCGACGCTCTAGCAGAGGTTTTCGTCTAACTAGTGTTTTAGTAAAAAATATTACTTCGAGGAGCGTTTCATGGAAGTTAGCTGCTTGATACGCAGCTTGCTGCTAACTTTTTCTGCCTTATTAGCAGGAGTAAGTACAGTAAAAGCACAAACTACTTTTAGTGATAATTTTATATTTTTTTTAGAGGAAGCCAGGAGTCAAGAGACACCAAGCTTGACATTAGAAGCATCTTATCAGTTCGCAAAGACTCCTAACTCTAACCCAATTCCGTCACCCACTCCATCGGAAAATTCATCTCCAAATTCATCTGCAAAACCAGAAACGCAGACGCAAGAAAATTTACCCAAGAAAGAGGAGCCAAAAGCAGAATGCTCGCTAAAGGATTCTTTCGTAGAACCGAAAACAATTGCTATTGGTAAAATTCAGGTGACAGGTAGCAGAATTTTGAACGAAGATGACCTCAAACCAATTTTGGCATCTTTTACAGACCAAGAACCCACCCCAGAAAAACTTGAGGAAGCTGTAGATAAGATTACTTTGTTGTATTTAACAATACCTTCGCCAAAATGGAGTATCACAGAAACCGGGCAAAATCCCACGACTCGTGAAAAAATAAGGGTTTTATTTTCAGCCGACGGCAAAAGCTGAAACCCTTGATGCCACAGGAATTTAAATAAAACCCCTTCCCGAAAAATCTGGACGATGTTAATACAGCTTTCAACAAAGCTAAAAAAACGGAAACGCCTAATCAACGGTGGAGGGTGAAAGCTTTATTTCTCGTAAAATGGCGAAGGTATTGATTTAAATAAGGGGTATATCAATTCAAGAGCAAAAATAGAAAAGAATAGTGATGGAAAAATAGAAATTAGGGTAATTGAAGGACGGATAGGAAAAATAGAGGTTTTCGGACTTCGTAATGTCAATCCATCTTATATTTGTAGTCGTATTCGTCTTGGTGCTACTGTTCCTCTAAACTCATCTGATTTGGAAAATCAATTGCGTTTATTGCGTGCAGACCCTTTGTTTGAAAATGTAGAAGCGACTTTACGCGCACCAGATAAGCCTTCAAGGGAGCTTTCAAGGGAGAATATTCTTCAGCGTGCGCTGAATAAACCTAAGTTCAGCGAAAATATAGTTAACTCTTCAGCAGAGAAAAAAGAAAAACAAGGTGCTAGTACTCTTGTTGTCAGAGTGAAGGAAGCAAATCCATTTACTGCTAGTGTAAGTATAGATAATTACTTTCCTCCAGTAGTTGGGTCGCAAAGATTTGGTACTGAATTACGTTACCGCAACTTCACTGGTATTGGGGATGAAATAGCAGCTTCCTATTATCGTTCGTTTACTGGGGGTGCTGAGGTTTGGGATTTTATTTATCGAGTTCCCTTGAATCCGATGAATGGTACTTTGCAATTTCGAGCAGCACCTAGCAGAAATTACATAACTCAAGAACCATTTAATAATTTTGGGGTAAGGGGAACGCAGGAATTCTATGAAGTAACTTATCGCCAGCCTGTGGTACGTTCTTATATTGAAGAGTTTGCGCTGTCTCTTAATTTTACTTATCAAAACGGTCAGACTTTTATCTTCGATAATATACCTCTTCCATTTTTACAAGGACCCAATACAGAAGGTGTCACCCGGACTAGCGTAATCAAGTTTAGTCAAGAATACAGCAAACGCGATACCCAAGGAGCTTGGTCTTTACGTTCTCAATTTAGTTTGGGTACAGGTTTATTTGATGCTACTGTTAATAGCGCACCGGCTCCTGACGGTCGCTTTTTCGCTTGGCTAGGCCAAGTACAGCGCGTACAGCGACTTAGTGATGACCATTTATTGCTGATGCAATTGGACTTGCAACTTACACCTGATAATTTGTTGACTTCCCAGCAATTTATAATCGGAGGTGGACAATCTTTACGAGGGTATCGGGAAAACCTCCGTACTGGTGATAATGGATTTCGCTTTTCGATAGAAGATAGATTTACATTTTTACGAGATAAATCGGGATATGCAACGTTCCAGCTAGCACCTTATGTTGATTTAGGTGCGGTTTGGAATAATGCTGGTAATCCAAATAGGATAGCAAATGAAAACTTTTTGGTAAACACGGGTTTGGGTGTTTTGTGGAATAAAGCTTTTGGATTAGATGGTTTAAATCTCAGATTTGACTACAGTATTCCAATCTTAGCTACTAGTGACAGGGGAGATGATATCCAAGATACAGCGTTGTATTTTAGCGTTCGTTATCAACCTTGGTAATTATTAAAATACATTGTAGAAACACACAAAATGAAAGCTTCCCGTAAAGGGAAGCCTTTCTCAAAAGTATGGGAATTTCGTGTCTCTACTGTATGATTACCAATTACCAAGGACTACCAATCATCGTGAAGCCAGACCAAAAATAGGGATGAGATAAATCATTGTAATCGACCTTTAAACCCAAAGGCTCTCTTTGAGGTTTGTTTCCATCTAACCAAACTAAAGTTTCTTTATTTTCTATTCTTACGTCACCTCTTAGCATTGCTAACTGCGCTTGTCTAAGCGCTTCTGATTTGATGCGTGCTGTTTTTAATTGTTGATAAAATTCAGTTGTCAGCCCTAAAGCACCATCAGCACTTACAAACCACAAGCCAGCTAAAACCGATTTCACTCCTGCTTGAGTTGCCAAACCACCAAAACCTAGTTCAGCCTCTCTACCTTCTTTGTCTCCTTTAGCAGTTTCACAAGCACTTAGCACGAGTAATTCTACAGGTGTTGGAGAATCTAGCCCTAATGTTCTAATATCGTTTAATCCTAACCTTTTATTTTCACCAAGTTCAATATATGATTCATTTGGCTTTCCATCTTGAAATTTTCCATGTGTTGATAGGTGAACAATACCATATTCAAATTTTTTACGTTTATTTTCCAGATTCTCTCTTGTAAAATCTTTATCGAGGAAAAAATTATCTCCCCAGCCTAATGTCTTGATAATTATTTCTAATTCCTTAGATGCTGCAGGAAGCTGGCGCGAACTACCCATCGCCAAAACTTTAGCTTTATTAACGGGTAAATATCGTGTATCTGTTAAACTGAGGCTAGGCATTAACCCAACACTATATTTCTCGATGATAAATCCACAATAACCTTTTTCTTTTTGTTTTGTTTTTTCGTACTTTTTATCTTGACAATTTGCTAACCGCTCATCTTGCATTGCCGCTATTGGGACTGACCTTAATTTAGCATCTAATATAAATGTTAGGTTATTAATTTTTTGGCGTTCTAAATAGTCTTTTTCTATTGGCAGAATTATCCATTTGAAAAGTTGTTGGGCATATTTTTGATATTTTTTAGTATCGGAATTTACTTGGCTGGGGTCACTAACAGCTTCCTTAAACTCTTCGGCTATTTTCTCAACTTCTTTACGAGTGACTGGTTTGTTGTCTGCTGTAATACGTTGATAAATAGGTCTACCCTTAGCTGTTATAAGTATTATTGCTAACTGGTCGTTTGGATTTTGTTCGCCTTTAGTTAAAAAACCATTTATCTTGCTGTTTTTGTCTTCTAGCTGTGGCACAAAAGTTACATAAATTATTGCTGGTTTAACACCTGTCTCTAATTGAATATTGTGCAAGGTTTGGCAAGATTCTACTAAATTTTTTCCCGCTAAATCATAGCCAAGGTGTTGTTGATATTCGCGGATAAGTTTGCCTTCAAGTTCGCTAATGCCACCATCTGTACAAGAAAGTAGGTCTTGACTTTGTTGCTGT
The DNA here is from genome assembly GCA_019359035.1 of Scytonematopsis contorta HA4267-MV1. GTDB lineage: Bacteria > Cyanobacteriota > Cyanobacteriia > Cyanobacteriales > Nostocaceae > Scytonematopsis > Scytonematopsis contorta. Next base: position 16,213 of record JAHHIC010000002.1, read on the forward strand.
GAGAGTTTACTTCCCCGTGGAGGTGTTTTTGAGGTTCCCACTTGAATGTTGCCTCGCGCTAAATTATCGGTAAAAGATTCACCAGTGAAAAGTGTATTAGAACTGGTAGTAATATTTCCTAATGTACCGTTGGTATTAACATTGTTGGCAACTGATGGATTCCCAACAATGAATGGAGTATCATTCATCCCACCACCTTGTAAGATACGGATACTACCACCGCCACCACCACTTGTATCAATAGTTGAAATGCTATCTTGTGTACCGGGAATCAAACCTGTTGCACGGAAGAAATGCCCAGTAGTAATATCCACATTCCCACCTTGGGTCGTTCCTCTAGTGTCGATAAAGCCGACTTGCACATCACCTGGGGGGTCGAGAGTAACATTTCCTCCTCTACCTGCAAAACCTTTCGCAGTGATGCCTTGAGTTCTAATTTGAGAGGTTGACTGAATGCGAATATCCCCACCATTAAGGGCAGACGTATCCAGATTGCCTGTGGTAATAGCCTTTCCCCTTAAACTTAGGGAACCGCTATTAGTACCAAGAGTACCACCGCTACCATCAGCCCCACTTTCTATACCCGGGGAAATGGTAATAGCACCTTTGCCACCATTACCTGCATTACCAGCAATCGTGAAGATGTTAGTTGTAGTTATATCTCCTAAATTAGCTTCAAGCTCAACTTGATTACCATTACCACCATTACCACCATTACCACCATTACCTACTCTATTAAAATTAGTACTACCACCACCATCACCACCAGTGTTACCACTGCCGCCAGTTGCTGAGATATTTCCAGTTATAATCCCTTGAGAAGCAACTTTTAGCCATATTTGCCCACCATTACCACCATTACCACCATTACCGCCCTTACCTGCTGTTCCAGCATAATTACCACTATTACCACCATTGCCACCAGTGTTACCACTGCCGCCGATTGCTGAGATATTTCCAGTTATAATCCCTTGAGAAGCAACTTTTAGCCATATTTGCCCACCATTACCACCATTACCACCATTACCACCATTACCACCACCACCACCACCACCATTACCACCAGTGTTGCCATCACCGCCGTTTGAGGTAATATTTGCTGTTTTTATACCTTCAAAACCAGCCGTAAGTCTGATGTTTCCAGCATTACCACCATGACCACCAATACCACCAATACCAAAATTGTACACATAATTGCCAGCACCACCCATGCCACCTGTTGATGTTATATTTCCTGTGGTGATACCACCGGAATTAGCAGTTAATGTTATCTTACCACCTGCACCGCCTTGACCACCTGCACCTCCATCAACTCTACTAAAATAATTTGGATACCCAGATGTTCCTTCGGCTATTCCTCCACGACCACCCTGACCTCCTGTCGTACTGATATCTCCTGTCACGATACTTTCAGAAGCTGTTAATGTAATTGAACCACCAGTTCCACCTCTACCTCCTACACCACTTATATTACCTGCAATGTTGTTATTGTCTTGCGACCTACTAAAACTGTATACTCCGGTATTGCCTTTACCACCAGTTGCAATAATATTTCCTGTCTCAATACTTCCAGCAGTAGCTGTTAGTAAGACTTGACCTCCATCACCTCCATCATTTCCATCACCTTCACTACGACTATTATTACTACCAATATTACCACTGCCACCGAGTGAGGTGATATTTCCTGTTTTTATACCTTCAGAACCAGCCGTAAGTCTTATGTTTCCAGCATCGCCACCAGCGCCAGTACCGCCAATGTAATCCTTTATCGCATCATTGCCAATACCACCCATGCCACCTGTCGATGTGATATTTCCTGTGGTGATACCACCGGAATTAGCAGTTAATGTTATCTGACCACCTGCACCACCCCGACCACCTGCACCTCCATGATAACCAATGTTATTATCACTCCGAGTAAATTTTGCTACACCTCCATGACCGCCCTCACCTCCTGTAGTATTAATATCTCTTGCGACGATACTTTCGGAAGCTGTTAATGTAATTAAACCGCCTGTACCACCTTTACCACCTGTACCATTTGTATCACCTGCAATGTTATTATTCCCAGATGACCGATTAGAATTGTCTATTCCAGTATCACCTTTACCACCAGTGGCAATAATATTTCCTGTCTGAATACTTCCAGTCGTCGCTGTTAGTAAGACTTGACCTCCATTTCCACCCGCTTTACCAGATGCATTTGAATTATTATCGGAATTTTGAGGGTTATTTTCTCCAGGTTTACCATTAGCATCTATGTTACCTGTGGTAATGCTTGCCGCCCGAACATTTACAATGCCACCATTTAGGTTAGATTCAGTACCCGATACGCTAATTTTACCAGTTAACACCGCACTCTCTGGTTTTGCGATCGCTCCCTCAACATTACTAACTTTGCCATCTGTCAGTAATTCTGGCAAAGAAACAATAGGTAAAGTCCAAGTATTTGGTTGACTGCTATTTGCATTTAAAGGCTCAATTTCCAAACTCAGCACATTTCCCGGTTGGCTGATGCGTACCAAATTCTTCCCAGGTACAGCTGCCACATTAATCTGCCCTGCTGGTGCAGATAAATCCCCCGTACTAACAACCGTCCCAGCAAGAAAAGTCAAATTTTGACCATCTTTTACCGACAAATTACCAAAGTTGGCAATACTACCTGGTTGTGCCATCGTAAAAGCAAACGAAGTCGGGCTGCCCACAAGCGCAGCATAATCATTATTACCAGTAGCATTAAACCAACCAGAACCAAAACCAATACCGTTTGCAGTAGTAGCAGTAAAATTAGCAAGTACATTCAAACTGGCATTCTGGCCAAAAATAATACCCGACGGATTCATCAAGAACAGATTGGAATTGCCCTGTGTTACTTTAATTAAACCATTGATAACCGACGGGTCGCCACCAACTACTCGCCCTAAAATGTTTTGAATACGAGAGTTAGAAATAAAGTTAGCAACCTGGCTTTCCGTTAAACCAAATTTTTCAAAACTGTGAAATAGATTGAGATTATCTCTAGAAATCTGTCCCCCGGTAATATTCAATGTGTTGCCATTAGGGGTAACAATAGTTCCCGTACCATCTGCTGCTGGGATGATGCTTTGTGCAAGTACCTTGACCACACCAATACTTGCTGAAAGCGGAAAAGACACCAAAATTAGGCTTGTGATTTCTGCTACTAATTTCCCGACTTTAAGATAGATACGAGATGGAATACCTTGCATAGCAATTAACTTCCCCAGCTTATAGTGTTATCTATAAAACATCACAACTAAATAAAAATACTAGTTTATAGTAAGCGCTTAACTGCTTGCCATAAGCTAGATTTCACAAAAAAATTAGAATTGTGAATATGTTTTAATTTGAATATAGCGGTTCTTTGTTGAGTGAGGTACACAGGAAAAGATAAAACTCTTGTGGGGTGGGCATCGCAAGCCCCACCTGATATGCTTAACCCAAACGGTAATCGCTATAAACATAATCATGCAGCTAACTTAATTGGCAATCTGTTCGCCTGCAAGATTGTCTAAGTGGACTGTCCGTAGTAGAGTCTGCCAATTGGTATTCGTCTGAGCGTCTCTAGGATTGGCCTTACGCAGACTGGCGAAAGCTGTTACCGCATCGTACCAAAATCCTTCTCTAGCATAAATAGCTGCTTTTTGACTTGGTGTTGCATTTCTTAACTGATTCGCTAAAACTGGACTTGGTTGTACCCGCGTCACTGCAGTACTGACAAACTGATTCGCAGATGCATTATCAGGGTCGCAACGAACAACAAACTGCCATAAGTAAGCTTGATTAGGCTTGAGAGTTTTACCTACTGGTAAACGTACACCAACTACCCCTGGAGATGTTCCATTTACAGTCACGACAGTTGTTAAAACTTTATCGCCATTGGCTTGTGTTTCTTGTAATCTTAATTCACCTGGACGGCTGGCACTTAAAGAGTAGGGAACGTAAACCCAAAAAGTGGGACGTTCATCTATTGTTTGTCCCCAAAGATAATCCTCACCGTTTGCAAGTCTATATGTTGCTATTAAAGCAGTAAGTGGTGTAGTCACATCTGGACAGTTACCACCTTTACGTTTTCCTCCCTTTACCGTTCCAGAAAGAGTACCTGTTTTGGGTGCTGGTGGCAGTTTTATCTGTACTGTAGTTACGGATTTACGAGCATTGTTCCGAATTGGTTTAGCCTGCCGTGCCAATATTTGGGGAGAATAACTGATAAAGCTGGCAACTAAAAAAACAACACTCAAACCAATTGCTTTGTAATTAAAAGGAAAGTTTACTCTGTTCATCATTTCAGTTGAGATTTTTAAGTAATTAAATGTGTTAAGAAGTACCTTATGAAGAGTTACCTGTGACGCTCTGTTGACTTATGCCGCTAAACACAAAACTTTATTCAAACAAAATAAAAGATTTCTATTCTTTAACAGAATCTACAACTTTAACTATGGTAACTCTCGATTACATGATGTGAATTAAGCCGATAGAATGGCAATAGGTGATGCTTGATTTTGGTATTGTTTAGCCTGAAACGAAACATAAATTACTAATCCCGCACTTGTCATTACCAAAGCGATTGCGGATGGAAGCAGTGGGACCCAAACAACTTCCGTCAGAATAAGAGTAAAACAGACCCCAGCCAATATAATGAGTACTGTTGTGACACCAATTAGTAAGCGAGGTATTGAATTACACCGCCATGCGAGCATACCTCCAGCTAACGACCATGCGAAAATCCAGACAACATCGCTCCAGAACGGCCAAACAGATAACAACTTACGACCATCTTCAACTGCACTAATTATTTGGCTGGTCATCTGTGCGTTGACTGCGACACCTGGTATATCTTCCCCGTAGGGAGTTAAATGGCGGTCGCCATTATCATCTGCTCCTATTAGAATAATGCGACCCTCAATAGATTTACGGTTAACCCTATTGTATAAAATATCTGTGATAGTCACAGAAAAACCTGCATATAAAGGTTGTCGATAATTGAGCAATATTTGATAGCCTTTGTCATTGAACTGTTGGTAGCCGCCGTTGTAGCGTCGCAACCGTTTAAAGATAACAGAGCCTATTTGCCATTCTTGTTGGGAATTTAGCTTAATCGCGTACCCCTTGTCAGATAAAAATTTAGCCGCTAATAGGAAGCTAAAAGCATACTCTGTAGGACAAATGTTTTGAGGTCGTAAATTCATCGATAATATCTGACGACGAACTATTTTATCCTCCTTCCCTGTTGCTAAATCATTAAACCCAACATGTTCGTTACGTATACCAGGAGGTACAGGATAACCACCAGTACCTTGCTCGTTAGGATATCCACATATAGCGATAGTGCTATCGCTCTGTTGAAAATATTTCTGTAGTTCTTGTGTTCCTGGAGGTTGTGGTAAATCTCGATAAAGGTCTAGACCAATTACCGCTGGTTTATATTGCTCCAGTTTTTTCAGGGCTTGCAGCAATGTTTCGTCATACACAAAGCCCTGCTTTAATGTTTGTAAATCTTCATCTGTCACCCTCACAATTAATAATCGGGGGTCTAAACCTTCTCCTCCTTCTGGTCGCAAACGTAACATTTGGTCAAAAGCTTCCAACTCCAAAGGCTGCAACATCCCCAACGACCTCACTCCCACAACCAAACTCGTAACCGCCAAACTAGCTGCAAAAACCGCACGCAGTTTCAGCCGACGACGCTGGTTTTGTACCCAATCTTTCGACTTTTCCAACCAATCTTTCCAACTTGGCGGTGCTTCGGGAGAATTTTGATAAATAACTGGTAGCCAAGTTGCACAAGGAAACTCATTTTCCAGCCCTTCCAACTTTCCACGCGCTTCTTTAACTGCACAATAAAGAGACTCACCGCGATAAAAAGCTTCCAGAAAATATTTTAAAAAGGTTTGTGCTACTTTATCAGGTACAGGCTCGCGCATGACAATAATTTGAGGAATAGATAATTCTGCCAAAGAATGCGCCAAACCCAACCCATCACAAGAATTAAAAATCGCTAACTTTAAACCATTCTCAACAGCTTTTTTTAAAGACTGCTTCAATTCTTTAATCGTTAAACAATCATGTTCATTAATCTTTATCCACCCATTTTCCCCATTAATTTCGCTCGAACTATGCCCAGCATAAAAAAGAATATCCCATCCTTGTTCAGCCCATAAATATTCCGTCAATTCTTGACGCTTTGGTTCTTCTAAGAATTTTACATCCGCACCAAGAAGCTGCTTTTTTAGTAAATCAGCATCAGCTTGGGTATTAATTCCCGTACTGTCCCCCAAAATAGCTAAAATTCTTATCTTCGGCTTAGGAAATATTTGCCCAACTGTTTCAAAAACAGTTGGAATTACAGCAACTTCAGTTTTATTATAAGGCTCTAATAAATTCCAGAGATGCCAAGGTAAACGCTGCATTTGCACGTCATCTGTCTTGACAAGCAACCGCATCTCATCTGATGCTGAAACTTTCTGAATCAATTTCTCCCTTAACAGACGTAACTCATCAGAATTTAACCAATTATTTAAATTATCTCGCAATACCCCAGCTGCGAGATTACAATCTTCCAAAAACGAACCGCGAGTTTTTTGTTGTGGCTTTTTTGATAAACGGTACTCCGAATTTAATTGCTCCTGCTTTTTTGACGCACGGTATAACGTCTCTAAACTGAGGTAAGCCGAATGCCAATCTTGATAATTTCTGAGAATATTAGAGTCTGGTGGTAGCTTTCCCCTGATTTCTACTGAAGGATTTTTCCCCTCTTCTCCTATTTGTAACTTTACCGGAAATCCGTGTTCAAAGTTTCCTTCACCAAGTTCAAAGATAACTAATTTACCCACTTTGATTCCTCAAGGCTTTTATCGGATTTTGATTTTCGATAGCTTAACCCGTTGATGACGAGGATTTGAGAAAATTGTGTATTCTCTATCACACTCAAAAATTGATGTTGATTATATAACAAAATCCTCAATTATACTATTACCATCAAGTGCCACCTTAATACTAAATTTTTCACCAGAATGACCGCCTATCGGCAATTGAAGGTAATTATCTCCAGGTTCAGCTTGAGTTTCATTAAAAATAGCACCAGATTCTTCCAATACCATCAATTGCAAACCATTAGGGAGTGATTCGCTAGTAGCAGAAACTACCTTAATTACAATATTTGTTTCTTGCGTTTCTATTGTAGATGTAGAATCATCCGGCGTAATTAAAATCGCCAAAAGTACAGAAAAATTCCCCCGCAGAGTCTGCAAATGAATAACCTTACCACCACCTGTACTATTAGCTTTGATGGAAGTTGCATCAAAAATAGAAGCTAATTTGTCGGTACTTCTAAAAGCGGAAGCTAGCCTTAATTCCCCTGATGAACTAAGCAAGGAGTCAATAGTTTGCCAACCTGCATCAAACACATTTGCTAACCATTGGCTGAGGTTTTGCAGTTGCTTGGTAGCATCCACTAGAGTTGGTACAGCATCAACCGGCAATAATTGATGATTCAAATGCCCTAGTAAACTTTGCAGTGGTTGAAATTGATTAAGGGATATTTCCTCACCTTCAACATTTTGAGTAAAACCCAACAGTGCAGCTTCTGATAATTCCTCATCCATTTGCACCGCAATATAACCAACCCTATCATCCCAAACTTCCACTGGTACATGGCAGCTTTGCTCGCGTGCCTTTACTGGTCGGCATTCCAAACGCCCTACCCCTGTAACAAGTAAATCAGCAATATCATTCCATAGAAGCATAAACGGCTTGCGGCTATAACTTGCAGCAATATCCGTAGGAATATCCATCATCCGCAAGTAATTGTTAACAACTGACACAGCTAAAGTATTTAATCTTACTTGTTCAGCTTTTTGCGGTGTTGGTTGTCCCTCAGCTAAACGACGAGCAACTGCACGTGCTTCCTCAGTGATGGGTAACACAACAGTACTTTCATATATTTCACTACCGATTCCAGCCATGACCAACTCCTTATTAAATTAATTTATAAATACCCTTGTGACTCTCCAAACTTTTGCAAGCACGGGAGGCATTTTCGCTGATAAAACGTGCTTAAAGTCGCTAATGGAACATTAAACTCTTCTGCTATTTTTTTCCAGGGCATCTCTGGAGGCAACCTGCGTAAAATAACTGCTTGGCAGGTAATTTCCGGGTGCCCTTTAACATGAATACAGCGTAACTCACCCGTTGGGTCTGTTTCCACCCACTCCGTGGTTGATTCCAACATCGAAGGAACATGAACAGGTGCGGGGACAAATTCCAATGGGTCAATTACATCACCCGTATTTGAAAATGTCGGAGGTTCAATAATCTCCAATTCCTTTTGTTTCCTACCCCAAAATTTCTTCAATTCAAACTTTAAATAACCATTTAGCCAAGTAATTACACTACTTTGTTCGGAGTCAAATTTTTCACCTGTCGTTGCTTCACAAAGGTTGCGACAAAAATAAAGCCAAGTACGCTGTAACGCATCCCCATAATACGGAGAACTTTCTTTCCAGAGTTTACGCTGAATACGTTTAACAATCTCCGTCATCCCCCTTTGGCGTTTAAAGCTACCACGTGGTTGCTGACAGGTATCTTGTATTAATTGATTCAGGTCTTCATTAAATTTGTCCATAACACCCCGGTTAGGCAAAAACACAGTCTTTAAGGTATCACAAACCACAATATTAACTCCATCACCATCATTCAAGATAAACTTTTGTATATTTCGCACAAGCATTAGGTGCAGAATATTTTAGTTTTTTTGTTCTTTATTAGTAGAACTGCTACTCTCTGTATATCTATGCCGCGAAGTTTGACGTTTTATTCAAAATAAGGGATTTTTTATAGCGGTTCCTGGTCTGATGAAGTATAACCGGGCGGGCAGGATGCCCACCCCACAATATTTTTACTAACTTAATTTGTAATTTATTTAACTGAGAAAGGTTATACAATACTCTCTGGAAAGCTGATAAAAAATAAGTTGCGACATTAAAACTCTATTTGGATTTATAGCTATATACTTGAGCATCGCACTACAGATTATTAAAATACTATAATAAATTCCTTGCCTGTTATTTATGATACTTGCTAAGTAAGTAATAATTATTATAATACTTTACCAAGTATCAATCGATATCAACGTTTTTAATTTAAAGTTTTCTTTTTGACACCAAATAAAAATATAGGAGTAGCCGCATGAAGTATTACGGCTTAACACGCGGCGTGCTAGTAATATTTGCAACTCTATTTGCAACCGTAAGTACGTCAGAGGCGAAAGCTGAATTTAGTAATAATCTGATTTCTGATTTGGATTTAGACAACAGTCAAAAACTAGATGCAGTATCAATAGTTGGAAAAACCCCAAAAACATTCAATATTTCTTCGCGGACAAAATTACAACCAAATAACGAATCCAAAACTAAATCTGTTCCATGCTTATCTGCTGAAGGTTCTGTTGCTGTTAAATCTCCAGAACCGATTCTGGTTAGGAATATCAGAGTTGCGGGTAGCACTATTTTTACGAAAAAAGATATTGAACAACTCGTTCAAAAGCTCGACCAGCAAAATCTTACCCCAGAGCAATTCCCAACAAAACTTCAAGAAGCGATAGCTCAATTTTACCTAGATAACGGCTACATTAATTCCACGACGCTTTCTCCTGTGGTGAGCGATGATAAAGTCTTGGAAATTCAGGTGATTGAGGGTCGGATAGCCGAAATTAATGTTCAAGGAATTCGCGGAGTAAATCCATCATATATATGTAGTCGGATTAAATTAGGTGTTGCCACTCCGCTTAATACTAATGACCTAGAAGACCAGTTGAAGTTACTTCGCACTGACCCGCTTTTTTCTAATGTGGAAGCTAGTCTAATAGCATCGGGTAATCCAGGGGAAAGTAATCTTAATGTTCTAGTTATTGAAGCGAGAAGGTTTAGTAGCAGTTTTAGTTTTGATAACTATTCCCCAGCTAGTGTTGGTTCGCAAAGAGTGGGTGTTGACTTGCAATATCGCAATTTGCTGGGAATAGGAGATGAGATAGCAGCCTCTTACTATAGAACTTTAACAGGTGGGGCTGATGTGTTTAGTTTTAGCTACGAATTACCATTGAATCCGATGAATGGTACTTTAACGTTTAGAGTGGCTCCCGACCGTAATAAAATTACTCAGTCACCTTTTGACCAATTTGGAATTCGAGGAAACCAGCAGTTGTACGAAATTAATTACCGTCAACCATTGGTACGAACTCCCAGAGAAGAATTTGCTTTGTCTTTGGGTTTTGCTTATCAAAGCGGTCAAAGTTTTATTTTTGACCAGTTTCCCAACCCATTCGGTATTGGACCTGATGAAAATGGTGCTAGCCGTACCAGCGTCATTAAGTTTAGTCAGGACTACATGAAACGCGACTCTGGAGGAGCTTGGTTATTTAAATCGCAATTTAGTTTTGGTCTTGGTATATTGGACGCGACTATTAACAATGACCCAATTCCTGACAGTCGTTTTATTAGTTGGTTAGGTCAAGTTCAAAGAGTACAGCGATTGAATGACGATAACTTGCTAATAGTTTTGGCTGACTTACAATTGTCGCCAGACAGCTTGCTTGCTTCTCAACAATTTATCATTGGTGGTGGACAGTCGCTAAGAGGCTACCGTCAAAATGCTAGATTTGGAGATAATGGATTTCGTTTTACTGTAGAAAACAGAATATCCCTACAACGTGATGCTTCTGGGGAACCAACACTCCAAGTAGCCCCATTTATAGATTTAGGAGCAGTCTGGAATAAACCTGATAATCCTAATAAATTATCCAATCAAACCTTTCTTGCTAGCTCAGGTTTGGGAATATTGTGGAATCGTCCCTTTGGAGTTGATAATTTAAGTTTACGATTCGACTATGGATTTCCATTTATAAACTTAAACGACAGAGGTAATAACCTTCAAGATAATGGTTTGTATTTTAGCGCTCGCTATAAATTGTAGTGGCTAGTTTTCCCTCTGTTCACACTTCTCCATTCCCTCTCGTCATTACCAAGGACTACCGACTAAAGTAAAACCTGACCAATAGTAAGGATGTTTAAACTGCTCATTTTTTATCATCGTTATTTGCGCTGACTGTAGAGCCTTTGCTTTGATAGGAGAAGTTTTTAGTTTCTGATAAAATTCTTTCATTACTTCTAAAGTACCCTTATCGTTCACTTGCCAAAGAGTAGCTAAAGTTGACTTGACCCCCGCTTTAACTGAAAATCCTGCAAAACCTAATTCAGCTTCCTTACTCCCTATTGCAGTTTCGCAAGCACTTAGCACAACTAATTCAGCTGGTGGTTTATTCCATCCTAGCTGACGAATATTATTAAGTCCTATTTTTCTATCACGAAGTTGGATGTAGGAGTTATCTGGTATTCCTCCATCGAACTTTGCGTGGGTTGCTAAATGGATGATGCCGAAGTGACCTTGTTGACGTTGCTCTACAAGATTACTAAAGGTTAAGGCTTCATTAGTAAATGACTGACCTTTCCATAGTTCTTGTGTGATTGTGCGAACTTCTTCTTGAGCACCAGGTAATTTTTCCTGTCCAGTACCAGGAAAATCTGATGCGCCCATTGCTAAAATTTGAGAATTATTGATATTAAAGTGATTAGCGTCAGTTAGACTGAGACTGGGCATCAAACCAAGGCTGTACTTTTCCACTAAAAACTTTTGGCCGTCATGAAGAGCAGCTAACGGAAGAGTACGTAAACCTTCATCCACTATAAATACTACATTATCAATTTGCCGATTTTTTAACTCAGCTTCTAATGGTGCAACCAACCAGTTATAAAGTTGATTTGCTGAATTCAAGTAATCTGTGTTTTGTTGTAACTCTTCATCTGGTGTAGCCTTTTTAATTTCTGCCGCAAAATTAAAAATCATATTCAGTAATTCATCTGACTTTTCTCTTACTTTCTCTCTTGTCGTTCCTAATACAGGTCGAAAAACAACACTTCCGTTAGCTGTCACTAAATAAAGCTGTAGTTGATTATTCACAAATGCAGCATATACTAAAGCAGGTTTAACTCCTGTTGCTGATTCTATACGGCGCAATACTTCTCGGCTTTCGGCTAAAGTGGTTGTTTTTCCTTGAGAATTTGAGCTTGATAATTTATTCTCATCTAAAACCTGATTATTCTTTTTATCTACTTCTGTCGAATTATTTGTTCCAGAGTTTTGTTGAGTGCGAGCTATAGAAACATTGGGATTAATATTATTATTCATGACAGTAGAGTTAATAGTATTAATGTCAGGTTGAGTATTATTAGTTCCTGTGTTTGTTTGGCTATTAAATTGCTGGATTTGATTATTAGGTAAATTAGCAGGATTATTTACTATACTAATTGTTTGATTATTATCATTGACTTGTTGAGTAGAATTAGTATTGGGTAAATTTGTTGGATTACTTGCTGTATTTACTTGATTATTAGTGCTTTGTTGAGGTGCGTTATAATTTTGTGTTTCTAGAGAATCATCCTTTTTTTCCGTTTGGTTATTAGTTATTTCTGAAGCTGTATTATTTGGATAATTTGTGTCGTTAGTATTTTGTGAATTCTGCAAATTGCTTGTTTGGAAATAATTCTTAAATTGTTGAGTAAATATATAATCAATTTCATTGACACCAGGGTCTAGAATTGGCGGATTTTCAACCATGCGGGTTGAAGTTAAAGGAATTTGTTTTTTGACTTCAGGTTCTTTGGCTGTTTGTTGTTGCTGTTGTTCTGGAGGATTAGTCGCTGGGGGAGTTCGAGTTTCAACATTAATGTTACCTGCATTAAAGTTACTAAAGACTGCTCGGGTTGGATTTATAGTAGACCCTCCGGTGGTAATTGCTGCAACAGAACCATTTCTACTAGCATTACCCACAACAAAAGGTATGCTAGTCGAGCCACTACGAATTATGATATTATTCCCTCCTTGTCCTCCTACAGTGGAGATGCTGGCTAATCTACCGTTGTTATCAGTAAAACTTTCTAAAGCACGGAAAAAGTTTCCGGCTGTAATATCTACAGTACCACCTCTACCGCTAGCACCCCCTTGAGCGTTGATAAAGCCTACTTGAACATCGCCAATGGGGTCAAGGAGGACATTACCACCGTTACCAATACTACCACTCGAATTTATTCTTCCAGCATTAATACTAGTCTTTGCTTGAACGTTAATTGCACCACCACTGCTTCCAAAGCTGTTGATATTTCCTGTGGAAATTGAACCGTTAGGAGCCAAAATATCAATACGTCCTCCAGCATTAGTGGAACTGGTATCGAGCGTACCTGTAGTGCTATTGACGTTACCATTTTGACTGGTAATATTAATTGCTCGACCTGGATTAATAATGTTACCTGTGGTGATATCTTGATTTGCTAACAAGGAAATTGTGGCGTTGTCTGTTCCTGTGAGGGTGAAACCTGATGTGTTGATAGAGCCAAAGGGAGAACGTAGAGTAACTGGGTCTTTAAAAGTCGTATCGCCTGCTAAAGTAATCGTACCACTGCCATCAGCACGTCCAATCGTAATGCCACTAAATCCTTTTTGTAATGCATTAATGTCAGTTGCAGTCAAGTCTAAAGCGCTAGTTGTATTATCAGAACCGCCAATCACAATATTTTGATTGGGCGTTACAGGTTGTAATAACAACGTACCCGTACCGCTAACTGAATTTGCTCCTCCAGTAAAATTAATTTCCTGCGCTCTCAGAGTTAAGGCGTTGTTACCGATAGCGAGGGTGTTGTTGAAAGTAATATTTTGAGTTTCAGCCCGACCAAATACAGCATTACCAGTTAGTGTAACCGGACTGTTAAAAACTTGTCCAGAATCAGCAGGAATAATACCGCCTGCAATTTGTAAATTCCAAGAAGCGGGAATTGTTAAACTACTCAGGGGTGTTATTCCACCAACTAGGTCATTAAATTTAATAGTACCGCCAGAAGAAACGTCTGAAACGGTTAAACTTTGATTTCCATTCACCGTACCATTGAATGTAATATTTCCTTTGGGATTAGTGAATGTTGCGCCAGAGTCTGAAAGTTTTACTGGACCATTAAGGGTGATGTTGTTATTACTGGTATATATAGTTCCTGCTGGTCTTATATTTTGACTGCCTGTAAACGTAATTGCTCCACCAGTTCCATAAATTCCACCAGGTGATACAGAGTAAGCATATAATTCAGATGCTGAGATAAATATTGAACCAGCAGTATAGCTAACGTCTCCGCCTTTACCTGCAATACCACTTACAGAACTTTGACTAAAAGAATGGACTTTTGAAGTATTCGGTTTGGAGAGTACACTAATATCTCCACTAACAGGGTTCGCATTTAATGTAATTGAACCACCATTACCTGCATTTCCAGAGTTAGCACTGGAATAAGAGAAAAGAGCGCCCATATTAATATTACCTTTAGGCGCATCAAGTCTAATGTTTCCTCCATTACCCGAATTACCTGATGTAGCCCTAGAATAACTCCAAATATCCCCGCCATTTATTTCGCCATTGAGGGAATTAATAACTACGTTTCCCCCGTTTCCTGAATTACGCCCACCTGAAACCAGTTGTATTACTCCCTGATATTTAATGTCACCATTTGCATTTAAAAAAACATCACCTCCATTTCCTGAATTACCTAAGGATTGTCCTGTAACATTTTGGCTTTGAGAGTCTGCTGTTAAAAAATTTGTTAAGGTTATACTGCCATTAGGCGCATTCAGAGAAATATTCCCGCTATTTCCTGAATTACCCGTGGTAGATACAGAGCCAGCATTAATAAAAGCACTTGTGATATTACCATTATTAGCAGTTATGTTAACATTGCCACCTTTTGTGCTACCAGTTGCGCCAAATGCTCTTGTCTGTACCTCTCCAACATTGATATTTTTTGCCGAAATACTGACATTTCCCCCATTTCCAGAATTACTCGCATAAGAATCAGAGTGAGCATAAAGAATATTTGCAATATTTATGTTGCCATTTACAGCTTCAAGAAAAATATTTCCGCTATTACCAGAATCGTTATTACTTAATGACCGAGTTATTATACTTCCAATACTTATGCCATCGTTTGCATTCACAGAAATATTGCCGCCATTTCCTGATTTGTTTGCAGTAGATTCAGAGCCAGAGTTTAAAATGGACGAACTGACGCTACCATTAGGTGCATTTAGAGAAATGTTACCGCCATTTCCTGATTTACTTGTGCTAGCATAAATATCACCAGTTGTGATATTACCATTTTTTGCCGAAAAACTGACATTTCCCCCATTTCCTGAATTACTAGAGGAGCCGGTACTCATTAATTTTGCAATATTTATGTTGCCACTAAGAGCCTCAAGAAAAACATTTCCACCATTGCCAGAATTATTACCTATCGACCAGGCATATATGCTATAACTTTGAGTATTATCGCTATTCGTTGTATTAATATTACCGTTATTTGCCCTAATATTGACGTTGCCACTATTTGTATTATTGTCTGTGCCGACACCAATAGTTTCAAAAGTGACATCAGCAGCCGTAATATTAACATTTCTACCTGAAGCTATAATACTTTTACCTGCACCATTAAAATTTCTACCAGCAGAGAAAGAAATTGTATTTCCTGGCGCACCTGAAAAATTAGGTGATGTGTTTAGGTTAATATCTCTCGTTGCTTGCAGACTAACATCACCACTGTTTGTTGTAATATTGCCATTAATATTGATGTCATTGCTAGCTCCAACAGTTACCCCAAGAGTGGGAGCGGTGATGTTTATATTACCTGTAGTAATTTGATTTGCTAGTAAATTAATAGAGGCTTTGTCCATTCCTGTAAGGGTAAAACCTGATGTGTTGATTGAGCCAAAGGGAGAACGTAGAGTAACTGGGTCTTTAAAAGTCGCATCGCCTGCTAAACTAATCGTACCACTACCATCAGCACGTCCAATTGTAATGCTGCTAAATCCTTTTTGTAGTGCATTAATATCGTTAGTGTTTAAATTCAAATCAGTGTCAGTGATGGTGTTAGTAGGAAAGCCACCTATTTTTATATTTTGGTTGGGTGTTACAGGCTGCAATAGTAAATTACCAGTACCGCTAATCTTTACATTACTGACACTTGACAAATTCATGGTGTCAGCTTCCAAAATAGTATTGCCACTACCTGTTAGCAGACTAGTAGTACTGAAATCTCTAAAGCTAATTCCTAAATTATCAGTACCGATTCCGCGATTTATACCCGTAATTTTTATATTACCACTATCTGATTTGATTATTGTATTGCCATTAAAAATCCCATAAGAATTACTTCCAGTACCATTAATTATTCCTGTTATATTAATGTTTCCACTCGTAGAAGATGTTGTTCCGCCAATACCGACACCATCTCCGTAAAGTCCTGCACTACCAGTACCAATTATATTGATTGACCCAGTTCCCTTTGAAAGTATACTCGATAGTTTGTTTGAGTCTCCACCATACGCAATCACTCCATCATTCTGCACGCTATTATCACTACTAATACTAGTTCCTGTAAGATTAATATCAGCAGCGCCCGTGGATTCAATTAAACTAGCAGACTCTATGCTAATACCCCTGTTATAATTTCCCGTTCCGTTGACTTTTCCCGTAAGGTTTATATCTCCATCAACTGAGCGAATGATTGATTCTGTCAGTAATATGCCACGATTAGAGTCACCAGTATTACCTCCTACCCCTGTCAGGTTTATCTGACCTGTATTTGAAGAAATCGTACTATTGTTAATCGCAATTCCATCAAACTTTCCTGATGCTGTACCTGCTACATTCGCTTCTAAATTAATATTTCCCCTTGTACTTGTAATATTTTGATTTACAGCAATACTTCTATCAGCTCGCAAGTTCAAAGCAAAAGGTGAAGCCCAAGAAATTGGTGCATCAACCGTAATATTACCTTGTCCAGTTAAACCTGAAGTTGTGGTTACAGTCACATTGCTCAAAGCTAGCTGATTCTCTAAATCCCGATTGAAAATATTAGAAGAGGTTGTTACAGTGTCTTGAAAAATAGAGCCAATGCTAGTTGTTGCTGTTGTCGGATTTGCACTAATTGTGATATCCGTTGGGTCAAGTAACAGCGTCCCTTGTAAGCCATTTGTTGCTTGTAGATTTGTAGCTCCTCGATAATCGAGATAGTTTTTACCCGAAACCTCTGCAAAACCACCGTTTCCACTTGTTATGCCGCCTTGTGCGAAAATATTACCATAAAATGCTGTAGCCTCATTACCCCAAACAATAACGCGCCCACCATTCCCATTTTCGATAGCATTCGCATTTATCAACGAATCTTGGCTGACAAAAGTCCGAGAAGTACTAGGCACATTACCCCTTCCCTGATAATCGCCACCAATTCGCACATTCCCGCCACCATCGATACCAGAAGCATTGATATTGCCACTAACTATCCCGACTTTATCTCCTAGTACATTGACATTACCCCCAGTCTTGTCTGACACATCAATATTTCCTGAAGCAATCGCCGTCCCCGGTTCATTCGGAATCGCCATTCCAGAAGCAGATAACTGCACTGTACCATTAACTTTAGCCGTCACTCCTGTATTGCTATCGGCTATCTTACCCACTGTTAACAATTGTGGTAGGGAAAGAGGAGAAAAAGGTAAGGGATTTGCTCCAGTATTTCCTGGTCTCTCCAGAGTTATACCGAGTACGTTACCCTGTTGGCTAATTCGTACCAATTTTGTACCGGGAACGGCTACGATGGTAATATCTCCTCCTGGAGCTTTAATAGTTCCCGTATTTACAACGGTTCCACCTAACAACGTTAAATTTTGTCCTTCACCGACTGCTAGGTTTCCCGCATTTAGTACCACCCCCGGTTGAGACATTGTAAAAGCAAAGCTGTTGGGATTTCCCACTAGAGCGCTGTAGTTATTACTACCAATCGCATTAAACCAGCTATCCCCAAAACCAATACCATTTGCAGTCGTTGCGGTGAAAGCTGCGGGAACATCTAAACGAGCGTTTGCACCAAATATGATTCCTGCTGGGTTCATCAAATACAGGTTGGAGTTTCCCCCCGTTACTTGAATTAACCCGTTAATTAATGAAGCTTCACCACCTGTAACACGCCCTAATATATTTTTAATTTGAGGGTTGGAGAGAAAATTAGCAACTTCATTAGGGTTTAAACCAAACCGTTCAAAACTGTGGAATAAATTCGCTCTATCTCCAGAAAGGGTTCCTCCTTGGATGTTAATGCGATTTCCATCTTGAGTGATATTCGTCCCCGTACCGTCTGCTGCTGGAGTAATTGACTGAGCTTGTGCTGGTTGTATGGCGCTGCTATCCAGAAATACTGGTAAAGATAATGATAGTAAAATGCTACCAATAATTCTTGTTGAAGATATTAAATTATTCTGTTGCATGACTTCACCTCAATAAATTTTGTAGGCTACAGCAGGGGGTTATTGGTTCAGAGACAAACTGATTTAGACCAACTGAAGGTAATTCCAATAGTTCAGTCCAGCGAGCTAAAAATTCCTGATTTTTCGGGTTAGTGCGAAGTTCTTCGGCTAAAACAGTTACTGCGTCGTACCAAATGGTATTTTGTGCGTAAATTTTGCTGCGTTCTAGAGGAGAGGCTTTTTCTATTTGTTGTGTAATTTTTGGGTCGAGTTCGACTCGTTTTACCCAACCACTAACAACATCTGGAATTGAGGGTTTTTGTTTACAATAAACTGACAAATGCCACCGATACAATTTACCCACCTCTAGAGCAGGGACTTCCTGAGGTAAATTTATACTTATAGTTCCAGGAGATACTTGACCTCTGGAAAATTCTTTTTTGTAAATATTTTTGCCCTGCTCGTTACGTAATTCAAACTTTAAGGCATTTTCTGGCAAATTTACATAAGGAAGATAAGCCCAAAATGTTGGGCGTTCTTTTGTTGTCAACCCAATATTTCCACTCGAAGCGGGCGCTATTATTGTCAGAGGTTTATTGCTGTCAGCGCAATCGCCACGGCTTCCTGCTGGTTTGCTTTTCGGAGGTTGGTCTGTTCGACTAAAGTCAGGCTTTTTATCTTTTGCTAAGGATGGCAAAAGTTGACATGCAAAAATACTAATAAATATAGCAATGACATTAAATCGTAATATTCTGTTGTGAGAAATATTAAGCAGGTTCATTATTGAAATTTTAATAAGTAGGTGGGCGGGAAAATTTATAACTATGTAACGAAAAGTTAACCTGAACGGTTAGAGTCAAATTTGACACGTTGCGTACTGTAGTTAGCTTTTTCTCCTCTAGCTTTAACGCCGTCAATCACGGCGTAAGCCATGTCTAATTCATCATGAAATATTTGCCCACATAGTTCGTCCTTTTTAAGGTGCTGCCACTCTAATTCAATTGGGTTCATTTCCGAGCAATATGGCGGCAGAAAAAAGATGTACAACCTACATTCCGCACCCAAACTGTCACAGAAGTGTTTTTACTGACTATTTTCTCTATATGAAGAGTAAAAAAACACTGACGTTGCCTGTATAGTCACATTATTTACCTATCTCAGATGATATT
>JAHHIC010000003.1 GCA_019359035.1 Scytonematopsis contorta HA4267-MV1
TTATAAAGAGAAATGAAATGCTAAAATATAGCTATGACAATTCTGTATTGCTTTAATCATATACTTTATAGCATAAACTAAACTGTTTAGTTTGCCCCTGATGACAGCTACGCTATATTCACCCCTAATTTATCAAAATCTAGATATCCTATTGATGACGCTTTCTGAAATTCGTAATCTTTTTGGTCGAGAAAATAAGCCAGGTGAACTATTTTTAGATAACATTTTTTGTATTGAATATGAAGATATGGGGTTACAGCTGTGGTTTCAAGATGATATAGTTACAAATGCTACTTGTTATGGTCTGATAGAAGATTAGTGCGTTTTTAAGTTATAAATTCTGTTTTGGTGATGAGGATGCGTTAAGTTTTGAGATTGAGTTAATCTGTAAATATAGATTTTAAATCGCGATAACCGCTAATCACGCGCACGATTACAATACTATCGTCCAATACGTGGTAAAATATAATGTAGCCTTCTACGGGTATCC
The DNA here is from genome assembly GCA_019359035.1 of Scytonematopsis contorta HA4267-MV1. Classification (GTDB taxonomy): domain Bacteria; phylum Cyanobacteriota; class Cyanobacteriia; order Cyanobacteriales; family Nostocaceae; genus Scytonematopsis; species Scytonematopsis contorta. The sequence goes on from JAHHIC010000003.1 coordinate 491, forward strand.
CTCTCAACGTTGGGTCAAGAGAGCTGTAACTTCTTCCTATATTTGGGAATTGTGTTAAGTACTGACATCTCTTATTAAACTCTTGTGTAAATCGTTCCCCTGCGTCAATATTGCGACTCAGAAAATAATCCAAAATATCATTTAAATCTTGAATAGCTTCTTTAGATATAACGTATTGCATTATCCCTGATTCTCACGCGCTAATCGTATTTTTTCAGATAATTGTGCCATTACCACGGAACCATCAACCACCTCTCCACGTTCGACTTGAGCAAGTCCAACAGCTATTTTTTGACGGGTTTCTTCTTCCCACTCCTGGTATCCCTTTTCCCATTCCTCCAGTAGTTTTAGAGCTTTGGCAATAACATCATCCGCATTTTCATATCTACCGCTAGCCATTTGTGTTTGAATAAATTGCTCGTGTTCGGGTTTCAGTTGAATATACATATTTCCTACCTCTAGATAATTAATACTATCACCAGTTATTATCTCTTAAAAACCAGAATGCTGTTAATTGCTGTCTGGTTAACATAGACCAGGTTTCTGCTATTTCTACACTGTTTGAGAAACTGACAGACGGATGGAAAACAGCTTTTCTCACCCTTATTTTATCTAATTGGTTATGTTTTGATATTCCATGTCAAAATCAAGGTCAAAATTATGGTCAAAATCAAGGGGTACAGTAAGTCAATTTTGATGTTCCAAGTAAGTCAATTTTGATGTCATTTTCACCCTTGTTTCATTTGTCTGTGACTTAGTTTTTGACTTACTTTTTTGACCTGGTGAGGTTAAAGAGAATGGACATAAGCCAGTCATATACCACATCCCCTTTACTATACCAATTACTTATCTATCTTCGTCGATTGGTCTACCGTTAAAGTGTCCGTATATTTGTGCTGCTTCAAACCAACTGGGGAGTGTTTTCTCAACTTCTTCTAATTCATTCCCACTGGTATCAACTAATCCATGTACAATTTGTACTCTTGGTAATGGTGTTTCTCCATTTGCAGAAAACTTTTTCATTTGAATTGTGCCAGCTTTACGTGCTTCAAATGTACCCTCTACGGTGCTTTCATTAGTAAAGTAGTGGTTAATCCCTATAAAAAACTCTTTCGCTTTTCTGGTGTCTGTCAGGTGCATAGAGAAAAATCTCATAGCTGGTTCTTTACAGGATGGTATTTTTTTAAGGTTAGTAAATTCGTCAATAATTAACTGCTGCTTTTGTCTTGGTACTTCTTTGATTCTGCCTAACCAGCGGTCACAAGCATCTTCTAAAGCTTGTCCGATTTCTTCTTCTGATTCTGCTTTAATTTGTGCATCCAATAATTGCCAAACCTTCCAGTTTTCTCCAGTAGCATGACGGTCAATTAGCTGATAAATTGAAGCATCAAAACAATATTTTCTAACTAGCGCAATACAAGAAGCTGTGTTGGTCTTACCGCTTCCTTGGGAACCAATTAGCCATAAAGGTTTGTTATTTTTAATGATTGTGTATAACCAACCATCCTCCCATCTTTTTAATGCTTCTATTAGTTGATTTACCCTTTCTTGGATGTTACCTTCTGGGTTGTTAGACGTTTCTAAATCATTGCTCTTATTTTTCTTTAACATTTTCTCACTTTCCTTATCCGCTTTGTTCTTGTCTCTAATATTTTCTGCAATGGTTTTATTCATCTCCGAATCAGCTAAATCAAATTGCTTGAGGGCTGATGCGTGGGTTTTCTCCTGTATTTCCTCTTGCTTTTTAACCCTATCCTTAATCGCGTCTACTGGAATAAAACCAGATTTAACCCTTTGTTTATCCCAGTTACTATTAATAGTTTGTGATTTGAAATCTCTCTCATTTCTAGCCCTGACTCCAGTAAGTTTGATGCTGGTTTTATACCCTTCTAATTCCCAATGGGCATTTTCTTCATTGATTTCACATTTCTTGCTCCAAGCTAGATACCCTAATCCAAAAGATATGGGAGCTATAATAAACCACTTCACATCTGATTTTGTTTTAGGAATATTCCTTAACTGGAGTGATGATTCTGGAATTGGTAACGAGGCTTCAAACTGTTGTTGTTCCCAAACTTCTTTTAGTAATTTATGCTCGTATCTACAATATTTCTTATCTAATTCTGCTTGGGAATCTGCACGTTTTTTGATATGTCTCTGTCCTTTATTAATAGTTGTTGGGCAAAATCTAACAATTACTACATCAAAAGGTCTTGTAGATTGACCCAAATATAATGCTGATGATAAAGCTACAACTATCCCCGAAACTGATAAGCCAGAGTAAGGTATTTTCATGCTTACCTCCTATCCAGGGAATCAATAATTGTGTAAATTCCTCCTAACCCCACAAGTACAACAACTATGAAGATATTTCTTTGCTGGCTGTCGGGTAAGTTATTAAACTGTTCTACTTTATTTTGTAATGCGTTATAGGTTTCTTTTGAACTGTCAGCCATCTTTAATAAGTCACCTGTCGCATTCCAAATAATAAAGCAGGCAACCAAAGTACTGAAACCAAACTTGATTAATTTACCCATACCCTCTATATTCCACTCCCCATCTTTTCTATCTAAATTAAAAGCATCAAAGCAATCTCTATTGGTAATATTATTAATTAAAACGCTCAGAGCCATTGCTAGCCCTACTCCCTGATTTCCAATTGTTAGGATTAAAAACCTCGCAATCGAATATGAAGTAAGACCCCAAAAGCCAGCTTCTATCCCCTTGAGTACCGATTGGTTTTTATTTAATCTCTTTTGTAAATTCTCCTTGTATTTTTGGATTGATTCGATTTCATCTGGTGTAAAACTACTATCTGACTCAATTGGGTAATTTGATTGTGGTGTATCATCTGACTCAAAATTTGGTAACATAGCATTGCATTAATTTATTAATATTGCTGCTGGATTGATAGATGAACAGCAGCAATTTTATTACTCTAAGAGAAAATCTCTCTAACACTATTCCACAGCTTGACAACAGGATTTGTAGAGAACTGTTTGCGGGGAATCAAGCTTAAATTACTGTCTGAGCCATTTTCTAGAATATGTTGAATTTTCTTTTCTTCGTATTCATCATCTGCTTTCATCTGAGCTAAAAATGGCTTGTTTGATATTCCCTCAAACTTAGCTTGCATTTCCACATCTACCATTTGTGAGTCTATCCAGGCTTGCAGTTCGATAATATCTATTGCATCATCATGACGCTGGGTTTCTTTCTCCAAATTGGCGAACAATTGCTGTTTGTATTCTTCAATTTGGTTCAGGAATCTGGTGTTTTCTAGAGTTACGTCACCAGCAGATTTATCAATTGCGGATGCTGCTTTACCACCAGTGCGGTAAATATCAGCTAGGGCTGTGTTATATTCTTTGGTTCCATCAATATAATCCTTGAGATTTTCTCGGATAATGGGCATAGCCATTTGCAAGCGTTCTCCAGTCTTACCCATATCTCCTATCTGTTTGAGTGATTTTTCATCACCCATTGCAGCCTTTACTATTAGAGATTTGGTAATACCAAACTTCTTCTCTGTTGCTTTGGATATATTTTTACCGTAACTTGAAACGTGGTCACGAACATATTTAGCTTTCATTTGTCTCCTTAGTATTTGCAGTAGCCATCACAAATCCATCCCTCTTTAATTAATCTTCTTTCTTGTTGTTCTGGAGTTAGGGGTTTAAGTCGTTCAAGGGTTTGTAAAAGCAAGGGAATCATAAAAATAATGGATACCCCTACAAATACTATGAGATTAAACTTGGATTGACTTTGATTTCTTCTTTCGTAGCATGTCGATAGTTGATAATGTTCTTCTCTGAAAAAATTTATCTTGATGTTGTAATCTGGTTAAGGATTGTTGAAGATTGGTTAACATATTTTCGAGTCGTTTTACTTTCTTTCCTGATGAGTAATTCTCTACCTCACCCAACATGAGGGTAAATTTTGTGTTGGATTGTTCTGTTTGGTAGTCAATAAATCGGATTAATTCTTCTTTGACTGCGGCAATAAATTCATCCTCTGAGACGAATTGGTTGTCTAATTCATCAGCTACTAATGCTATTTGTTCGGATGTTAGAGCAAAGCCCAATTCAATAGCTTGGAGGTTAATTTCTAAATTTTTCTCTTGGTCGGATATGACTAAATCTGATGATGATTCGGGGGTGTAGTTTTCTTCAACTGGTAGTAAAGTGCTATTTTCTTCTGTTGCTTGTTCTACTGGCTGGATTGCTGTTTCTTCCATTGGTTCTTGTTTGGATGGTAGGAAGTTTTCTACAGAGGCTGCGATTTCTGACGATGTTGGATTGTCTATATCAGCAACAACAGGAGTGTTAATTTCTCTGTCCTCAGTTGGTAAACTGGTTATTTCCGAGTTATTAGTGATTAATTCAGAATTGTTTTTCAGCATTTTGATGACGTAGGATACAATGTCCGCTTTATTTTCCAAAATGTTCTCACCATCTGGACAAACGCTATTAATCGCTTTTCTGATTTGGTCAGAGGTAGGGTTATAACCTTCTTGTTTAACCGACTTCCGAATGTTTTCGATGTAGTTTTTCATGATTTTCCCTTCCCTAATTTGATAGTTGAATATTTAGCATCGTACATAAAAGCAGATGCGAATACCTTTACTAATTCCTCTGCTTTATAGTTACGCTCCTTATCAAAATATTTCCCGTTTACTTGAGATACAGAACTTTGGAACCACCTAAGAATAGTCGTGCGGTGAGCTTTATTTTTAGTTCGTTCCTGTAATTCTCTGAAGATTACATCTCCCTGAAAACTTACTTTTTGGCTTGCTAATATAGCTGCTTGTACATGACAATCAATTAGCTGTTTTAGGGATAATTTGGTGTATTGCTTGGTAAGTTTTAATCCTGCAACTGTCTGGAGATTTTCTAACGTTACTTCCATGTGACAGTCACGTAAAATTCTCTTCAAACGATACCAAGCACTGTCTGAAATTCGACTTCCAAAATGCAATTCAAAGTATTTTTTGGCATCAAGATTACTTAGCATCTCCTACTACCAAACTGTATTAATTGTTCTTTAAACTATCGTTAAACTGCACGGGCGTTACTTTGCACAATCACCCACGCACCAGCAACTGCAACCACGATTTTTCGGTATTTCTGGTCTTGAGAGAATTTTGCAACCGCACGCAGAACTGGGATAAGTAAGGGCTGAAATTAAGGTCGCTCGTTCCCAATTCTGTGTGCAAATCAAGGGCAACTGCTTGAGGAATGGTACTTGCAGCATTTACTGTCAAGTGTCCTTACCTTGCACTCTCATAAGCTTTCGGACGTGATTCCTGCCTCCTTGTACTTGTTGGATTTTTTAGGTGTCTGGGTACGGATGCTGGTTGATACGGGAAATAAATTCCGCTTCTTTTAACTATAGATGCTAATATAGCACTATTCTGATAGCGATGGACATCAGTTAGATGGAAATAGTCAGAAAAAGACACTCAGGCATTACGATGGAGGTGTAATGAGAGTGAAAAGTGATGTGAGCAAGCGAATTAACGTAACGTTACCGGATACCTTATATGAAGAATTAGAACGTTGGGCAGAAGCACAAGGCAGACCTACCGCGAACCTTGCAGCATTTCTTATTGAAATTGGAGTAAAAGAAGGTAGAGACAAAGGCGAAATCCCACCACCAGTGCAACCCCAAAAAAAGGAAAAGAAGTAGAGTTGTAAACTGGCTGATTTCTTCTTCGCTCGTTGTTGAAACTGAAAACTTAGAGCGCCATTTGGCTATCTTACAGACTGGTCAAAGTGCTTGAGACCAGTTAGTGCATCTAGGATTACGTTAACTGATGCGGGTGTGAGTATGGCTTGCTCGAAATTTCCATATCATCCTAAGAGGAACATGTACTTGCGAAACAATATATAGCGAAAAGCGTTTTTTGCTTAACAACCGAGATATTATTGAATGCATAATTTTTATTTTTGGGAAATCAAAGATATTTTACTGAAGGTCTGTCTGCAGAATTAAAGTAAAATATTCTCTGGTAATCGTTCTTTGGCTTTATTGCACTTGCGGGAGGTCACATATCAGCAAAAGCCCTTAAATGCAAAGAACGCCTAAATTCAATGAATTTAAGCGCTTCTGCGTACAGATAAATTAAATACTTGGCGGAGGAGTTGAGTCTCTATAAACCTAATCAGTTAACTTCGCAGGTGACACTGTTGGATTCCTAGTTTGACACAGTTCTTCTTTCCACTGCCTGTACACATCTTACAACAAGTTGTGTCAAATTGCGCTGTTTTTTTTGCCTTTTACGGCAACCTCAAATCGTAGCAGCCCATACTTAGCGGAAAGACTCCTCCTCCAAGCGCTTCGGTACAAAAAATTTGGAGGGAGTATGCATCTAGAAAAAATTGTCACAAAAATTAACCAGAAATTTACAAGCCGCAATGATGCGTACCAGCTTGTAAATTTATGCTTTGCCAGTAGAACCAGTAAATGGTTCACTCGGCACTATTAACCGTTTTCAAAGAGGAAATCGATTGGCACCTACGGTCAAAAGTCAATTCTGCAAGCATTGTCCCTCAGTCATTTTCATTTTATTAGTTTAAAAATAACATCAGTCCGCCCTCATCAACCTTCCCGATTGGAACCAACCCAAAAAAATATTTCACCAAAACGCTAACAGATTTTGAGTCCATGAGGGCGGGAAAACTGAAAAAATCTAAGGATGATGACCGACGGATAAGGCTTACAGAAATTCTAAGCAGGCAATTTGTAATAATATCGGGAATAAACGCACGCTATATAAATGCGAACTTAAACCCAGGAACGCAAAATTAAACATAGCTCCGGACCACCTATTATTACAAATCACAAACTATTCTGACCGTAGTGGCTAATCGGCTCCCAAAAACAAAAGGAGACCGAACAATGCCAAAACACAGTACAAACCACGATAAAGCAAGAAACGAAAACCTTGTAATTACTGCATGGGTCATTACCACCTTATGTAGCATTTATAGCCCTATACTGCTTTCACTACCCCCTCAATCCGCTCCGACTGCACTTAATTCTCAATTCAAAAGACCTAACTACCTTACAGAAGCCGAGTACCGGGAGCTAGCGGTAAATAGCGCCATCCACCCCGAAATAATCGAGCGTAACTTCCTCCACATAGAAGGTGACACCGTTTACGAGTACTTGTTCTTCTCCGACCAAATCCCCCGCAAGAACGCAGGGAGGGTAACAGATGGCTTTTTAAAGCAGTACTCACACGCTTCTTTAGGTGGGCTATGGATTTCTGGACTTGACCCCCAAAACAACTGGGAACCGATGCAGTGGGGGCGATTTAAGCCCACAGAAGCGCGTATTAACGACAAGGGTAAACCCGTCAAATACGAGTCGCCACCCAAAACGCCCAACCGGGTAGCTTATTTTGAAGTCACCGAAGCTGTATGGGATGAAATCTGTAAAAAGTACAACATTAAGCGCTATCATTCGCCCTTGATGTCGCGTTTGAAAGACAAGCAGCACCTAACAGCAGAATTTTGGATATGGGTAATTCTCCACCCGGAAATCCCCATAATCCTGTGCGAGGGGGAGAAAAAAGCCGCTTGTTTGTTAAGCCAAGGGTATGTCGCGATTGCTGTTCCTGGTATCTGGGGTGGACGTGTTGGTAAAAAAGACATTGACGAACGTTTGCACCCCGACTTGCTGCCACTAGCACAACCGGGACGCGAGTTTATCATCCTTTTTGATTACGAAACTGAATTTAGAACTAGATGGTCGGTCTTTCAAGCGACCGTTCGTACTGGTAAGGCAATTGAGGCTGCTGGCTGTACTTGTTCCGTTGCACAACTACCAGGACCAGAGAAAGGTGTAGATGATTTTGTGGTTGCTCATGGTAAAAAAGCACCAGAACAGCTGAACCGAGTCATTAATGACGCAATTTGCCTTAAAGATTACCAGGACTCTTTTTACCTTAGCTACAGGGGGTTAAGCAAGAGATATACCCCAGATGTTACGGTCAATGTTAAGTTCTTATCCCATGCTCTGGGTATAAAAAATCAAGACGACAAGCCAAGTGACCCTATTCCCTATCTCCCCATATCCAAGCGGACTATGAAGTCCGATTCTGACACTTACTTACCCTTCCTTCCTCCCCCTCCCCCATCCCTAAAAGAACTAATTCGTACTCCCTACATAGTACTTCCATCAAGCGGAACTGTTGTACTACTTAGCGGCATGGGTACGGGTAAGACAAAGATTTTGGTGGATTTTCGGCGTATAAACCCCGATGTAAGATTCCTCAGTATCGGACATCGGGTTAATTTACTCAAAAACCTAGCTCTTCGCTTGAAAACAGAAATGTACTCCGCACTCGATTACGGGGATTTAGCCAAAGCGTCTGCCTTGAGCATTACCATCGACAGCTTGCACAAACTAAATACCGCATCCCTCAAATATGGATGTGTATTTATTGACGAAGCTTGCCAGTTTCTAACGCACCTATTGCACAGTAAAACCTGTAAGGAATATAGAGCGCAGATATTAGAGGTACTGGAATATATCGTGTATAACGCCAAACTGCTAGTCATTGCTGACGCCCATATGGACGACAAAACAATAGACTTCTTTATGGCTATGCGTCCACCCGGAGAAATACCCTACATCATCAAAAACAAATATTTAGGTGGGGGACGTACTGTTTACCTGTACGAGGGGAATAACGTGAGTGCCCTAGTTGCCCAAATTTCTGCACACCTGATGGCTGGTAAAAAAGTGATGGTAGTTTCCAGTTCCAAAAGGTTCGTAAAGCAACTTGAATGTTTATTAACAATGCCATTAAAGAAGCTACCAGATGATGAATTGGTTGAGAAAGAGGAAAAAGATAGTTCAAATAAACTCATTGTATGGTCTATTCATTCTGAGAATTCGGGTAGTGAGGAAAATGTTGCTTTTATTAAGGACATAACCCACGAAGTAAAAAACGTGGATGCCCTTATCGTGTCCCCCAGCTTGGGTACGGGAGTAGATATTGCTGAGTATCATTTTGATGCTGTATTTGGTGCTTTTTACGCATGTTCCCAAGCTGCAACTGATTGTGCCCAACAACTGCATCGCTACCGTCCAAATGTACCACTTCATATTTGGGTGTCTCCCAGACCTATTGGAGGGTATAAGGAGACCAATGCCAGCAAAATTAAAGAGAGGATGCTGCAAACCAACGACATAACAGCCTTCCTAATACGGATTAACAGGGAAACAGGTAAGCGAGGTGTAGAAAAAGATTGGGCGCTGGACGCATACTGCAAAATCCTAGCAGCCAGAAACCGCTCTATTAATAACTTGCGGGCTGATTTGTACGACCTGTTAACATCTATGGGTTACACACTTGTACGGATGGGTGATGCCCCAGATGAAACAGCCTCCGAGGATATGAAAAAAGCGGGTATCGCCTTAGATGAAGCCCACTACGAAGGGGTTGCTAACTCCAAGCCTATTACCGAGACTGAGTACCGTAATTATCAAAATCAAGATTACATTGACCCACTAGCAATTTTGTCGTGCGAGAAATTCCGTATTAAGGAAGCTTACGGGATGGACGTTACTCCTGAACTGGTAGCAAAAGACGACAAGGGTGGATTAATTAAGAGAATTATCGCCCTGGAGGCTGTGTTATCCGAGTCCGAGGGCACAATTCCTGACCCCAAAAACGGTAAGCTGTACCCCCTACCCCCCAAAATTGTGGCTGACAAAGACCGGGCTGAGCGGTCGAACTTGCGATTATGTTTTGACTGGAAGAACCATTCTGCTGTTTGGTTGGCTCTTTCAACTTTGGGAGTACCGGGTATCGTCAAACGTTTGGTTGATGGGCAGTCAATATGTGCTACTGACCCCGACTTGGTAAAGATGACAAAAATTGCCCTCGCTTGTTCTGTCCACATAAAACCCATTCTTGGGTTCACAGTTCCGGACGATTGCCAACCAATTTGGTTACTGGGAACGTTGCTTGACCATTTTGGACTAAAACAAACAGACCATAAAGAGGGACCCAAGGGCAAACAAGTTAAGTATTACTCGTTGTGCGAAAAAGAACTGGACTTTGCGCGTCAAGTAATTGCTTACCGTAAACAGAAGCGTGACATTAAAGAGGAAAAAGCGCGACGAGAGGCTGAAGAACAAGCGCGTCATCAGGCTTTTTTGGCAGTCCAGTATAGGGATAGAACAAAAGACAATCCCGTATCCACACCGAACACTAATGCTATGGGGAACCCATTAGGGGAGGGGGTGAATACCAAAAACCAAGACGTATCCACACCGAACACTAATGCTATGGAGAGCCCAATAGGGGAGGGGGTGAATACCAATAATCCCGTATCCACACCGAACACTAATGCTATGGAGAACCCAATAGGGGAGGGGGTGAATACCAATAATCCCGTATCCACACCGAACACTAATGCTATGGAGAACCCAATAGGGGAGGGGGTGGATACCAAAGGGAAAGAGCCTGAACCTCCCTCGGAGCCACAGATTGGGGATGATTTGGAACCCCTTGACGGTGACCCCACTCCTATAGACACCTGTGTGGAACAACTAAGAGCAGGAATTAAACAGGGGGTTGAAACTGTAAAAGCTCTCTTTAAGAGTTGGGGGGAGGATAGACGATGGTGCGCGGTGTTTCGGCTTGAGAAAATTGCGGAGTCAGAAAAGCTAATACTGGAGCAAATGATACCTGATTTCTATACGTGGATGGGTGAACCTTTTAGTTCAACCTAATTTCTAATGCCCCACCGACGTAATTGCCAGTCGAGTAAGCGACTTGGTACAGTTTGTGCTGTTCAAAATTAGGAGCGAATGGTGCTATAGTCATCAGTAGGTGAACACCTATCAACACTTATGGGCAAGATACATCTAGGTGCTAAATTTTAAAGCATCTGTTCTTCTTTGTTATAAGATTGGATAATTGTAAATGTCGTAAAGCATTTATTGTTGAGCGCTTATTGTGCCATCTAAAAAACCGTCTATAACTATTCGAGTAAGTGATTCCGAGTATGAAGTCCTGAAGGATTGGGCAGACAGCGAATATCGCACTGTTGCCGGACTGGTGTTAGCCCTAACTAAAAAAGCGGTTGATGACTATAGAAAAAGACACGACAATAAGGAAAGTGCATGAAATCGGGAAACAGACCGGACGATGATATAAAACGTTCCAAAGGTAAATTTGATTTTGTAAACGACCCAAGACAGTGGTCAATCGCGGCAAGTGAGGCAAATTGTAGGAAACTAGCCAAAGCAAAAGGTAAGCGGCTGGTCGAAATTATCGACACCGAAGATGATTTATTACCAATAGTTTGTATTTTTGAGGACTATAAAAATGAGTGAAGCAGCAACTTTAATACCAGTAAGCACCATCATTTCAATGTTGAGCGCTATCAATGACCGTGATTGGTCACGATTTAAAGAGCTTGAGCGAGAGTTTGTCAATCAAAATGGCATAGAGGTGTGGGAAGACGTTTTTAATTTCCGTGTCCTACCCGCGCTCGACAAAGAATTAAATAGATGGTTTTTGATTCAGAAATGCAGCACAGGAATTAAGTCGGTGAAGGTTGTGGGATGATTGACCAACGTCAGATTACGATGATAGCAGCATCACATGCATCCAATGGGGAAGTTGATTGTGGTCAATTAGCTAATACTGATTTTTTGGCTTATGACCCAGTTACTATCCCAAAAATTCCAAAAAATGGAACAGTAAACTTAATTAATTGGACTTGGGGTGGTTTATAACTCAATCCCCTTGGATTGTTGCTTGTTTTCCACTTGCTTGTTACGCAGTCTCTCTAACAATTCCAAATTCCAATCTTTCTGTTGACAATTAGCGCTCGAAGCTTCGGGCAATAACTCAGTGAACGCCTGTACTAACTCCGAGTCATCTTTACCACAGGCAATTATCACGGATTGGACTGACTGTAAATATTCAAGGGGTAAACTCTTGGGGCTGTCAGCTGCTAAATACAAAGTTCGCGGTGGTGTTTTCTCGTGTGGCTTATCCGTTCGGTCGATATCAAGCTGAACAATTGATAATGCCTCGATTGGTGACTTACAAACTACGACCCGCTGGATATCGTCAGTTGGTTGACCCCAGTATTTGACGTAAAACCAACCCTTATCCCGTTTCGTCCCTCTCGCATATCCCATAAAATCGTTATTTTCCCCTTTAGTCCCTCGCAAGAACGCCCCGCTGGTTTCAGAATCCAGGTTTTTCATCACAAACACAGCATTTTGGTTGTTGTCCGCGTATACCCTTCCTCCTTTATATAGAAGCTCCACAAGGTCAGACCGCAGTCCCCGTTTTTGGGTGAGGTAATTATGTACTAAAGTCCAATTAGAAGGGTTTGCTTGTGGTAGTTCAAACTGGGGTGTGGGTTCTGTTTCAATTGCCTTAAGAGCTTGTTGTTCGCCATAGCTCCGTCCTGCCCGTATCGCCCCTTCTTCCCCAAAACGGTCACTCAACCAAGCGACTGCTTGTTTAAAATTGCACTGGTTGACATGCATCACCAGGTCAATTGCCCCTCCCCCACCAAAATTCTGGGACGGGTGGAAGTCGTACCACTTGGAATTATCTATATTAATGACGTGATTTTCTCCCCGTAGTTGATTATCACCCGATTTTTGAGTTAATCCCAACTGCCAAGCCACCGAATGAAGCGGTAAGTCCCGTAACTGGTCAACTTGTAGCTGTAAATGTTGGACTTGTATTTTTAGTTGTTCGTTCTCAAGAGCGAGCTTTTTGGCAGTTGTTTCCATCTCGGACTTACGCTTGACTGCCCTGTCCCTATCTGCGGACTTGGCTATGAGTTGTTCTCTAGATAATTTGTTGGCTTCCAGGTCGCGACCGGATTCGACAATAGAGTAAAAGTCTTTTATATCCTGATGTTTGGCTACACTCCCCTTGATGCCTCTCTCCAGTTCCAGTTCGGACATCGCGTTGTGGTAATTGTCCTGGAAGGCTTGCATTTTCTTACGACCATCAAAGAAGTGGTTACACCTAAGTTGTCCTTTTTCGTCCAGCGGTACTAGATATGCGTGCAGGTGGGGGGTTGCCTCATCGAGATGGAGTTCTGCGCGTACAATGCGGTCGCCATAAGTAGACTGTAACCAAGAGACGTTTGCATCCACCCATTTATCAAGACGCTCCTGCTCGTAATATCCAGCCCTTAGTGGGTCGTCTGGACGGTAGTACTGGGGCGATGCAGTTAGGAGAACTTCGACCGCGTAAACAGCATCAGTTCTGATTTTGCGCTTTTGTTCGTGCTGTTCAATAAAAGCATCTACCAACTGTTCTAATGTTTTTTCTGGGTCGGTGCTACCAATCAGCCGGATATTTTGTTTGGACGAATCAGCGTTGGGGGTCTCTTTCTTTCTGGCAGTATGTGACTCAGATAATGCGAGGTCTGCTTTTTTGAGTTTTTTGATTCGCGCTATGGCGTAGGACATATTTAGAAGTAATCATAGTTTTTATGGTGTTACTGATTGGTGGTTTGATTAACAAGGGCATCCAAGCGAGTCCCCTTCTTCCTTATTCAAAGATGATTGGGAGTTGACGGGATATCTCTCTACTTACCCCGAAGGGGCGAACGGAGGTTATTTGTGATGAGCGCCAGCGAGGCATGGCGTAAGCCACCCGGAGGGCAAATAACCGTAGTGAGTACGACTATTTCATACCCCTACCCGAAATCCCCTTTCCGGTAGTCGGGGTGTGCAGGTTTGGCACAAATTTGGTGCAATTACTACACAATTTGTTTGCCCATATTGGATGACAGTTCAGGGTGGTTGGTTTTACTCTGGGTGCAATTAATGGGGAATAACTGTGGCGATTTGTGTGGTTGTTGAGCCAATATGGTGCGGTAGTTTTTTGACGATTAAATTGCATGACCGACATCTATATAAGTGTGGACGTGGGAGGCTCACAAACCAAGATTATTTACCAAAAAAGTGGCGACTCTAAACCCAATTATTTGCTCCTGCCACCAGAGTTGGAGGAGATTTCTCAAACCAAACTGGATAATTACATGGCGCGTTTGGGATGGATTGGTAGCCCACATCCCGACCAACAATTATGGGTTGTGTGGAATGAGCGCGTGGTGGTGTTGGGGGATTTTGCGTCTAAGTTTGACCCCCAAGACCGTCTGGGGGAACTTAAATATGAAAACGCTTTGTGGAAGGTGCTGGGGGTAATTGGGCTGATTGTAGAAACCAACAATATAAGAGTTCCGCCTAAAAAGCCCCTATCGGTAGAATTGGCGTTGCTTCTTCCTTGGAATGAGTACAACGACCGAAAGAAATTTGAGGAACAATTGCGTAAAATGCTGGCTGGTTTCCAGGTACGCTCGACTGCATTAAAGGTAAATTTGTCACGCTTTTTGTGTCGTCCGGAAGGTGGGGGTTTGGCAGCGGTACGAATTAAGCAAGAAGGAATAGACTGGTTGCGCTCTTTACAACTGGGTGTACTGATGTTCGGTCACAGGAATACGACTATTCTTTACTTCGACCGAGGACAGTTAAAACTGGGAGATAGTCCCCTGTTGGGTTTTGCGAATATGTTGGATATGGTTATTGAGATGACGAGCGGTTTAGACAGAGAGCGTTTGGCTGATGCGATATTTAAAGCACGTCATGCTGCACTTGAAGAAATCTATAGCGCGGATTTTAATAACACCCGTCACCCCAAATGGGTTGAAGCCGCATCCATTAAAGCTTTAGCTACTGCCAAAGACCAAAATCTCAGGGATAAGGAAATTCAAGATATTGGTAATGCAATTAAGGTAGCGACGGCTGAGTATTGGGACAAATTGGAGCGGTGGATGAGTCGGGTTTTACCAAAAGAGCTAGACGAAATGATTATTGGTGGGGGTGCAGCTTATCATGTTGAGCCAGAACTGGAGAATTACTTTAATTGCCAACCCAAAACAGATACTGAGTACAGTTCTAGTAGTTATAGTTACGGCAGCCCAGGGAAAAAAATTAGAGTTGAGGGATACCGAAGAAAATCAGGCAACAAACACTTTACACCAATGATTTGGGGCAGTGGTATGACCAAGGTGGTTAAACAAACTTTTAATTTGGAAAAACAGCAGTTTGGGGAACAGTGTATAGATTCTAGGCTTGTGGACTGCTTTGGGTTATTTGATTATTTGGTGGGGTTGGGTTCCGGCAATGAGTAGAACCAAACGCATGCGTGTTTCTTTAAGTCTTCGTCTGCAACCCTACTCTGGTGACCCAATGGCGGAGGTTGCTGAGTATTTGAATTCTTTGTCCAAGGATGAAGTTAACCGGAAGGTGGCAGATATTTTGGTGGCTGCTTTACTGCCAATTGCCCGTTACCACAGTGGTCAGTATACGCCAGAACAATTGCGCTTCGCTTGTTGGGAGGCTGCTGATTCTCTAAACAAGCACGGCAGTAATATGCGCTTGGCTTTGGGGGTGGAACAACCGCAGTTTGCACTACCGCAACAAGTTATGCCAACAGCGAGCGTTATGGTGAATAAATTGGAGAGTGTGACCAGCGGATATGTGACTGAATCCGAGTCCGAAACTATAGAGGAAACACAATCGGAGTTGAGACCAACTTCCTTGGTTCAAGGTAAGGCTTCGTCGTCCGATTTGGATAGTCTTTTTGGGGATTAGAAATTGCAACTCCACTCAAGCGGCGTAGGTGTGGGGCTTCTTACTGCTCCACCAATTAATTGTTTATCTTAAACCTGATTCAGGTTTTTATAAGTTGATTCAGGTAAAAACATTTAATTTATGATAGTTGATTCAGGTTTAAGACACTGTTGGTTCCGGTTGGAGCTATTTATCTACATAAGCTTATATACAGACTTGCATGAGTTATATTGTGTAAGTTGATTCAGCTTTTCTACAATTTGGTTGATTCTATTTTATTCACCTTTAACCTGCGGGTTGGTGATACTTAATTCAAGTTTAAAACAGTGTGTGGGTTATACCTGATTCTGTTGGTTAGTTAAAAATGATTGTCTCAATCAAAGTTGACACGAGCTATCCTCAAACCATCACGAGTTTTTTATCCCAATGTGAGCAAACTTTCAGGAAAATCTACCACCAACCGGCGCGTAAAAAGCCAGGGTAAACCTAAAAGAACTTCGGCAATTTCTTCCCCAGCAATCACAGGAATGCTAAACTCTTGACCGTCTAAACTAACAGTTCCAGCATAAATATTGAATTGTGCTTCTCCACGTGCAGTAAGCCTAGTTTCTTCATCATCAATAAGCTGCCAACCTAAACTTTCTGCATCTTGGGTATTGATGGCCAGCCAATCACTAAAACCAGTGTCCAGAAGGGCATCAACAGTTATGATAAAACCGTCAGATGCCACAAGGTCAATTTCAAAAATTAGTTCGTTATTACTGCTAAACTTACCTTCTATCAATTGTTTTTACTACACTCCTGATGTAATTAATTTAAAAGCACAAAATAACCGTTTTGGATGCTTTTGACGCGCCTCATTTTTGGCTAAATCTTTATCAACATTAAGGAAATAATCACCGCTATCGGGTTCAATAACGACATACCAACCAGGATGATTTTTACTTAAATCAGGACAAATATTATCATAAATCTGACGAGAACGGGCAATATATCCTGGGTTAGCTAGCTTGGGTGACAGTTGGCTTGTATACTGCCTAATTCCATTAAAAGGGCTTGTTTTCTTCGTCCGTAACCGATGCTGGGGTTCGTTGTGGCTCTCTGCATTGTTCGCTTTTTCGGACGGTGTTGTAGGGTCTACAGCATCTTCATTTAATTGGCGCTCTGGGTAAGTATTGCTCATGGTTTGTACTAATAAAAAGTTGCGCTTATCTTTAGTTTACCGGGTGATATAATCCCGTTTGTTGATTAAACTCCCAGCCAATTCCAGAAGTGTCTTTACGCTTAGACCAAGCAGTAAAAAGCGGTGGTGGTTGGTTGCTTTTTTCTTTACGAATAGTTTCCACACTTACCCCAAGTCTAGAAGATAAACTATCTTCTGTTAGTGGCTGGATTTTAACAGCTTGACCCTGGTAAGGATTGTTACGATAAAAGTTACTACGCTTTGGTTGATTATTTAAATTATTTTGAATGTGGATAATTGCCTCGGAGAATTTGGCAATCATTGGGGCGATGCTTTCGACTTTTTCTTCTAAATCAGCGATGCGTTTATTATCCGATTTTGTATTGCTACCAGAGTCACCCAAAAGCTGCGACTCTAAATTATCAAGTCTTTCACAAATTGTAGATAAAGATAAACTAGTGTTCTCTCGTGTGGTGTTCCAGTCCAAAGCTAATATTAATTCGTCCAATCCTTGAAGTAGTTCATTCGTATGTCCCTGTCGATGTAAACGAGATAATTCCCTAACTGCGGAAATTAAGGGAGTGGGGACACGAATCATCTGGCTGGGTTTGTTTTCGTCTGTGATTTCGTCCATTTGGATATCGCAGTTGATAGCTTTTAGCTATCGATATCTAGTAGATAGCATTGATATCAGAATGTCAGGAATTGGATGCACCAAACATGACTTGGTTAACCGGGTTTGAGTTGGAGATATCTCGTGGATGCCATGAATATGTTTGTTTAAAAACTTAAAGCTCGTTGAGAAATAGTTTCTGTTACAGAACTTGACAATATACCCTATGCCCATACCAAATCAATGCGTCAGTAATGCAAAATATGTGGGGAACAACAATTACCAAAACGCACGAGTTATTACGTAGCTTCGAGAGTGCGATTAAATATACGGGTATGTTTGTAAGAGGTGACGGTGCAATTTCTCTTGATGGGCGAGAAATGTTTAAAATTAACATATGTTGCGTCGATAGGGATAGTAATTAAAGGGTTTTTGGGGTATAAGGTAACATAAAGACCTATTATCGCCACCTAGTTTTTATGCCCGGTCGCATCGTTAAGGTTAATCATGATACTCTTCCGCCAGTGATTTCTTGGTGGTTAGCGCCGGATGTTTTGGCGATGTTATTGGCGGAGAAACGCAGCGAATCGACCCGCAAGGCTTACGACCGGGACATCAAGCATTTCTTTGCGATGATGTTTGGGGTGGAATCGAACGCGGAGTATGTGGTGCGCTTTTTGGCGTTGTCCCAAGCCCAGGCGTATGAGTATGTGGTGCGGTATAAGGCGGCGATGATTAAGCAGAAATTGTCTGAAGCTACGGTAAATCGGCGGTTGTCGGCTTTGCGGGCGTTGACACACAAGGGGCGGTTATTGGGGGTTTGTAGTTATACGTTGGAGGATATTAAGGGGGAGACGGTTGTTAAATATAGGGATACGAGTGGGATTACACCGTCTGAATTTAAGCAAATACTATATACATGCGACCCAACGACGGCAAAGGGGGTCAGAGATTACGCGATTCTGCGGCTGCTTTGGGATAATGCGTTAAGACGGGGAGAGATAGCAGCGTTGACGATGGGGGATTTTGACCGTCGTAGTAGTAATTTGTTGGTGTTGGGGAAGGGAAGGGGTAGTCAAAAGGAAAAAATTGATTTGACTCCTAAGACGCAGGATGCGATTTGTTTATGGTTGGCTTTTAGGGGGTTGGCGTCTACAAGGGATGCTTTGTTTGTGGCCTTGGATTTGAATACGCCAGGTCATCCCTTGACGGATGCGGGGATTGCTAAGATGGTCAGGACTAGGGCGAAAAAAGCAAATATAGATAAGCCGTTAAGTCCTCATAGGATTAGGCATAGTGCGATTACTGCGGCACTTGATGCGGGGCAAAGTGTGCGGGAGGTGCAGAAGTTGAGTAGGCACAGTAAGTTGGAGACTTTGATGATTTATGATGACAACCGACAGCAGCATCAGTTGCAGGTGAGTAGCGTTTTGGCGGATTTGGTTTGATGACGCTCGTCTCAAAACTGCCCAACTTTGAGACGAGCGCATGATCCGGAGTGGCTAGCTTTGCTCACCCCGTTTGTTTTCTCTCTTGCTTTCCCTTTCGACCTTCACCACTGCAGGCAAAGATGTCATGGCAGCAACAGCAATACGACCAAAGTCGTCGCGGAAGTCTTTGTCAACAACTGCGAGGGCAAATGAGCCAGAAAGAACTGATGAAAACACAACAAGAAGTATTTTTTCCATTTTTTACCTGAGAAAGTTTTACATAAGTAGGTTTCCTGCTACTAAAATGTCCAACTTGCAGTCATCAACGAAATAATAGGTTTTCTGGCTTCGAGAGAATAATATTCGAGTTTTTTGGTACGGCTATCACTACAAAAAATACGGTTATCACAACTTATTGTGGAGTGAGTCCCACCAAACAGACAGCATCTAGATACCTGGGTATCCAGCCATATATACCCATATTTATACACATTTAAGTACCAACTTCACCAGAAAAACTGTAACAATACATTTGAATAAAATTGCTATCAAGTTCGCTTACGAAGAATACTTGTTAAGTAATTCCTGTGCCATATTTCGATGTTTGTCAACTAGCTTAGTCGGAGTGATAAACTGCACATTGCCCATGAAACGACAAGCCCAATGACAAAACTCTTCGAGGGAACGTGGAGGTAAATCCACCCTGTATTCTAAATACTTTGGTTTGCCACCCTTTGCGTCTGTTACTATAGAAATTTCTTGGCTTTTGTGGCGTTTATCTCCTTCTTGAATAAAATTTATTGCACTTCCAAAAAATCGAACAACCACCTTGACAAACGGCAATTTACCTTGTCGCTCTAGCTGTTGTTCTCGGCTTGCTCCTAAATAATTTCCCCATCCTGTTTTCAGCAGTTGATGTGCTAGAAGCAAGCTTTTCTGTTGTTTTTCTTTTCCTCGACCTGAAGCATCTATTAGCTTGAAGTTATCACTAAATCTATCTAGTCTGGACATTGCCAAATGACCAGTTTGGTAATCTTCATGAAGGAGATACCATGCAATGTCTGAATAAACAAGCTGTAGAGGATAAACAGTTATGAAATGTGTACCATTATTGCTGTGATATGGGTTGCGGCAACGATATATTTCAATTACTTGACCTTTGATAATTGCTGTTTCTAATTCCTTGAGTAACTCGAATAGTGTGCCTCGATATTTGCTTTGAGACATCATTTCTTCGGGGTTGGTGTGGATAATTGGGCGGTCAATATAAGTTCGTACTGGGTAAAACTGTTTCTCCCCTAGTCCCAATCCCCTTAGCCGTTTCTCTAAAACTTGATAAAATTGGCTAATTTGTGGGTCTTGTTGATACTTTGCCTGAGAGAACAGCGCATTTAAGACAACTTGTAGTTCCTCTCGGTTCAATGCGCCACAACCCAAGTAGTATCCTTGTCGGTAAGTATGTTGCTCAAGGATGGAGTAGCGACGTAGGGCTTTGATATCTTTGCGAAGAGTATGTTCTGAGTAGAAGGGTATGCTAATGCCCACTTCTATTGCAACCTCCTGAAGATGAGCCAAGACTTCTTGCAACGCATTGTGATGTTTTCCACATGGGTTCTCTGGTGAGTCAAAGTACCCTACGCCCGGATATTTAACCAAGGTGGCAATTAGTAACATCAGCCGTTCAAAGGCTTGGGCGTCGGAATACGAATGTATTGTACCTCTACTACTCATATAGCTGTTGTCAAATATTAGAAAGTATTCTCTCTAAACAACTTAAGAGACTTGAAAGCTATATACTGCCTATTTTTGCAAAATTTTTACCTTTCAGTTGAAAATATCGTGAATTTTTAGAGGTCAGCAGAATTCAGGGTCTAATATGTTACAGATTCACAGATTAGGAAATTACACAAATGCAGCAATGCCCTGTCTGTAGCCACAAGCTACCAGCCCGTGAAGACCTCTTTTACTGCCCGAAGTGTCGGACGCAACTGCGCTGCAAGAATTGTAAAGCGCTATTGGAAATCGATGCAGTTGGTTGCGTTGTATGCGGTACGCCTGTTGGTATAAGCGAAATCACTTCTGATGTTAAAGTTTTAACAGCCAAGCAAGCAGGCAATCAAAGTACTGTCATCAATACCCTAAACTTTCTCGAAATTAACAAGGGTATTACACGTTCACTGGATGCCTCTTTCACAAATGAATTTGGGGTTAGCATTGGAGGCGCGGCACTTGCAGCAATTATTAATGGAAGGTCTCCTATCGAAAAATCTAAAAACGGTCGTGTTCAGGTACAAGACGTTTACCCAACTGAGGTACAGCAGCTTTCTTTATTCGGCAGTGATTCTCAACAGACTATTGATGCCGAAGTAGACAAACAAGCGACGATTTCAAAAAATACAGACAAAAATTCAGGTAGTTCAAAAAAATTACAAAATTCTTCCCGTTCTAAACGTGTGCGTCGTTCTGCTATGCCAGAAATTTTAGATATTGATCTAGATTCTGGTGAAATACCATTTAAGAATTTCTGCCAGCAGAAGAACCCTGCTCAGGAATCGAAAAGATATTTAGTTATAGCTACTTGGTTTTATAATTATTGTAATCAAAAAGAAATATCTACGAACCATATTTTCACCTGCTATCGAAGTATGGGATGGAACACTCCTAACGATATAAATAAACCATTCAGTAATATGAAACCAAAAGGATGGTTTAAAAATGTTAACAAAAATTTGTGGTCAATCACTCATATAGGACTAAATGTGGTAAATGATATGAAAGGAGAATAGATTTACGATGCAGTTAGAAGAGATTGCGAGTAGTATTTCAAACATTGCTACATGGTCTCATGTCCAGAAGATTCGATTCTTTGCTTGGTATCTACATTCATATCGTAAGCAAGACCGTTTTAACCCAGCTGACATTAGAGCTTGTTACGAAAAACTTTATCTGGATAAGCCTTCAAATGTCAGTCCATATCTTAAGCAGTTACGGGATAGGAAATCTAAGGAAGTTATTCAGGACAGGCGAGGTTATTATTTAGTACGGCAAATTAGAGAAAAATTTGACCAAGAGTATGGTCAACGCTCTATCACGCTTCAAGTAGATCAACTCCTAGTAGAGCTACCAGATAAGGTTCCTGATTTGGCAGAACAGGTTTTTTTAAAAGAGGCTATTGTATGTTTTCGCTATGGAGCTTTTCGTGCTGCCATTGTTATGACTTGGAATTTAGCATTTGACCACCTATGTAGCTACGTAATGACGTCACATCTAACAACATTTAATACACAACTAAAAATCGCAAATAAGAACCCAAAGCCTCGCATTACAGCTATTGCGAAAAGAGATGACTTCAACGATTTAAAGGAATCAGAGGTCATTGAGATTTGTAAATCAGCTAAAATCATTTCTGGCAACCTTCACAAAATCTTACGGGAAAAATTAAATCGCCGTAATATGGCGGCTCATCCTTCTAGTGAAGTTATTTTACAATTTCAAGCCGAAGATTTTATAACTGATTTAATTAATAATGTAGTGATAAAGTTAGTTTAGTCTGACTGGCATAGAGAAATATATAGCTAAAGGGTAATGCCAAAAAAGAAGCTAAGTAATGTAAACGTAAACATTCCATAGGGAGAGCTTGTCTAACTGCTCTCCATTTGAAGTTTTTACATTTACACGGTGATTTGATTTACTAAACCCAGTTATTTCCCCTCTAGTTATTGTTTCTGTTCCGTTGTCAGTGTAGTCTCTTACTTCAACTTGGTAGCCAATAAGTTTTTCAACATCAACATTCTCATCCGCATCTTTAGGCATGGTATCTATAATAGATTTTAATGTTTTCGGCAATCCTAACTTCTTAAATAATTCATCATCATATATAGCTTCATCCCAATCTTTCGCTTCTTTTAGTTGTTCTACTGTCAAATTTTCCGCGCCTCTCAAATTAGTAGATACCAGGTTCGCATCAGTTAGTTTTGCTTCAGAAAAATCTGTTTGAAAAAATCTTTCGTCTTGATAAGAAGGTCCAAATTCATCTCCATCTACTTCTCTCAACTCAAAATTAAAATCTATACCTTCTTCGTTCCATGTTCTCGCATTTACAAGTCTTGCATTACTTAAGTCAGTATTTCTAAATTTTGTATCTTGAATCCATGAATTTTCAAGATTAGCATTTGCAAGATTAGCATTGGTAAAATTAGCTCCAAAGAGTTCTGCGTTACTAAGGTTAACGCTACTAAGATTAGCATTGCTAAGATTTGCACCGCTAAGGTTAGCACCGCTAAGGTTAGCACCGCTAAGGTTAGCACCGCTAAGGTTAGCAGTTCTTAATATAAATTGAAAAAGTTCAGTATCGCGTAGGAAACTTAAAACTCTGTCTTGACGTTCTATATCATTTTCTAGCCTTCGCAATATAGTTACTGTTCTTATACGCGCTACATCTCTAACGGAATTATCTTTATAATTATAATTACTTCCATTTTCAAGCAAATATAATTCAGACCGACTTCTCTTATTAATTAATATTTCTGACATACGGTCAATATAAGCCTGAAAAGCCTCTTCACGTAAATTAGCTTCAGCAATAGCTTTTTCAAATTTTTCTCGTTGTTCAGCCTGTTCTTTTTCAATTTTTGCTAATTCTTCAGCTTGCTCTTTTTCAACTTTGGCTCGTTCTTCCGCACGCCGTTGTTCGCTAAGTTGAAACACGTAAATCATAACGGGAATTGCGATTGTACCACCTAAACCTAACCAATCCCAAAGTGTTTTACCTGATTGAAAGTGTTCAGTTTCACTTTCCTTAATACTAATAATCTTTCCATCTTTTATTGTTTTCTCTATACTTTTTGATTTATTGGAATCTTCTCCGAAACCACTCCAATTATATTGGTACAGTTTATATATAGCAGTAGTGCCTATCAGTAGGAATAATAGACATAACAATACCTTAACAGACAAGGACTTATAAATACCTTTACTTGTTTTCATGAAATACGAAAAAGCATCATCATTTTTATACACGTTTAAAAACGTTTATTCCGTAAACTCTACGAATAAAAATTATCTATTTTCAGAGAATTTACTAATTGATACTTAATCCAATTGTGGCGCTGACAATTGCCCCAAACTGTACCCACCCCCACTTCACTCTATAATTTATTCTTTAAATTGAATAAACTTGGTATAAAATGCTTGTAAACGAGATGAGTGGACTCTGCAAGATTTATTTACATCGTATTGTCCAAAATCTCATCGACACGTCGTTAAAATGTAAGCTTTTAAGCTTCTGCTTAGTCACTTTGCTCATACGCTGATACCCTTTTGATAAGGGTAAAAATGCTCTAATACAGGTATTTTAGTGGAACTGGTGACAGGGTAACCAAATGAGAAGTGATGGTGGCTCTAGCGTTGGTGTTTACCAGCTTAATCAGCTAATTCCAAAGTTAGATACCCGTCAAGAGACTCATTGGCACTTGCTAACTCAACCAAAGTTACTCTCCAACTCTTATCTTCTATTTTAATGATGTCTCCAGTAATTGGACGAATCCGAGTGTGCCAACGGTAATATTCAATTTTTTCTTTTCTTTCTGATAAGAAAAATTCGTGTTTTAGCTCCCAAGCGTAATACTGTAAATCATGTCCACGTCGTGCATAGTTTTCCCAAGAGAAGGGCTTGCCTTTAGTTTCTACGGAAAAACTGGAGTCAGTTAATTTTGGTACTACGTCATCACGAATACTGATTGTGGCTGAAACGAAAAGCCCTTCTTTCACACCTGTTTTGCTATGCCAGTCAGTTGATAAAGTAACATTTGAGACTTGTACTTGCCAACTTGCAAACTGTAAGGTGTCTCCTACACGAGGGATTATTGGCAACCAAACAAACCAGCTACCTGCTCCTTCCGCATTTTGTTCTACGGTGTTCACACCAAACATAGCCATTGTATTATCAAGAAAGATATCAGGATAATGGACAGATAAATTATCGGTCTTCTTCAACCTTTCTTTTTCATTATTTGGGCACTTATTGATTTCACATAAATACCATTGCGTTTGCATATGCTTTCCCTCTAGTTTATTTGTCTTCTTTATTTTGCTGATTTAAAGATAAAATTGTTATTGAAATCAAGGCTAATTGAAAACCTGTGTAAGGGTGGTTATCTATCTAAGCCTAACCATTTTTCTTCTAGCCTTGCTAATAAAATACTTGCCTCATCTTTATAATTTAGTAGATGCCCATTTAACCAGAACTTCACACTCAAGTAAGCACCAGTATATACACTTAGATTACCTCAGTGATACTATCTTGCTTAACCGAAAAGTATATGTGACTAAAATCACATGTTTAAATGATTCCTAAAACTGGAAGCCTGGGCAATCAAACTCGCTGGGATGTAGGATTAATTATCTAAAAGTCAATACTACTTAATGAAAATTATTGAAATACTAAAATTAAGTTATTTAAATTGACAATTAGCTACAAAAACCCATACCCAAAAAGCCTCGCTTTCGCAACAAGGATGCTAAGCATTAGCTTTCAAAACCACTGATATAAAAGAGTTTTAATTTAAGAAATAAGAAACAAGAGATATTTTTTCTTAATTGAAATTTTTGCTTAATATTTATTGATATTTATTGATATTTATTGATATTTATTTGACTTTGTGCTTGAATTATGAGACCATATTGGGTTAGGCTAATTTAAGAGTGGTTTTGACCAGGTGATACCAGTAAAATTATCCCAGATAAATGGTGGGAGTTTTCAGCCCCGATATCAGTATTTTTGTTCTGGTCGCACCTAGTCGGGGGAGTATGGTTTGGTGACATTGGCAATCTTATCCTTTCATCGATAATCAACCCTCACAGTGAGCGTTTGCCCCTGGTGACAGCTTCGCTATATCTGTTCCTATCTATTTGTTTTTTGGGATAATTTATTTTTTGGAACTCCCTTAGAATACGAAGAGCAAGGCATTTTACATTACTTCTCCGAGCAAAAATTATTGATACTTGGCTTAAACTCAGCTTGGCAATTAGACCATCATTACCGAACTCGTGCAGGTATTCATCCTCGTGCAATTTCTAACGCCTTAAAAACAATTCGCCAAAATCCAGCCTACCAAAATAGCATTAAAATCGCGGTTTGGCATCACCCCTTAAATAGTCCCTATGAAGACCGTATAAAAGACACTGGCTTTATGGAAAGATTAGCCCAAGCTGGTTTTCGCTTTGCCCTACACGGACATATTCATAAAGCCGAAAATAGCCTTTATCGCTATGATTTGAATACTACAGGACGTAAGTTAGATATAGTTTGCGCGGGGACATTTGGCGCACCTATTCGGGAATGGGTTCCCGGTTATCCTTTGCAATATAATTTCTTAAAATTAGAAGGCAATAAACTAACAGTTCAAACCCGTCGTCGCGAAGAATTAAATGGTGCTTGGAAACCCGATGCGCGTTGGTTAATGGGTGCAGGTCAAAACCCTTTACCATATTATGAAATTTTTGATTTGGTTTGAGTGGGGCTGAAGGGTCCGAAGCTAGTTTTTATGATACTTCTTTCGTTAACGCCAACCTGAGCAGAGCCGAAATGTACCAATGCGGTTTTGATGGCTAATTGTTTTATTGAGTAAGGACGCACGCTCTCCATCATTTTTAACCGGCTTTATTGGATGTACTTGTAGCGGGGTGAAATGGTGTCGGAACTTGTCGTTCTTGTCTTTGTCCTGTAAAAGCGAATACTAAAAGTCATCCAGAGTAAATAAAGATTCTAAATCTCTATAACCGCTAACTACACGTAAAATTTCAATTCCACTGTCTGTAACTCGGTAAAGAATAATGTAACCATTTAGAGGTACACCCCGTAAATAATCCTTAACCTCGGCATAGCTGCGTCCCATGTTAGGGAAGTTTGCAAGATACTTACACTTTTTATTAAACTCATCAACAAAACGCTCCCCAGCATCAATATTACGACTCGTAAAATAATCAATAATTCCCTCTAAATCTTGATTTGCCTCTGGGGAGATAATGTGTTGTTTCATCCTTGGTTTTCTCTCGCTTTACGCAGTTTCTCCCGCAGTCGCTCGACTACGACTTCCCCGTCAATTCCTTCGCCTCTATCTAACTGTTCTGCAGCGACTTCTACTTTTTGACGGGTTTCTTCAACCCAATTTTGATAGCCTTCTTCCCACTCTCCTAATAGTTTCAATGCTTTACTAATAACTGCTTCCGGATTTTCATATTTACCTCTGGCAATTTGTGTTTGAATAAATTGCTCTTCTTCAGGCTTGAGTTGGATGTTCATAATTTTTCTGCATGTTGGTTTGCTCTTGTCCCTCTATTATGACGCTAAGTCCGAGCGCAACATTTTTAGCTATTAAGAGCACCATAATGGAGGGAGCTTATCTTTATTCCGTTAGTGCTTCCAGTTGAGAGAGCAATTTTTCTATCTGTTTGCGCTTCTTCGGGTCTGACCAAATACGCGATTTCCTTAGTTTGGTAGTTGCCGCAGTAAAACGCTCTTTGTAATCGTTAGACTCGGTTTTTTGGGTAGAGTCTGAGGTTTTATTCTCGCTGATATATTGCTTGATTTCGCTTAAAGACAAGTTTTGGGCTATAGCTCGTTCTAAAAAGGCAGCGCGTTCATCCTTATCCTGAATCTGGGCGATGGCTTTGGCTTTGGTGTACTCAACGGCGCCTTGACGCAGTGCTTCAAGGATATCTGATGGAAGGTTTAACAACGGCAAGCGGTTATTAGCAAACGATTCCCAAGTCATTAACCCCAAGCCTGAAAACACTTCTTCAACAATTTTCAGGTCTGGGTTTACTTGAGTGTCATCTGATGGTTTTTCGTCTCCCTTGACAATAACGTTATTGTCAGTTTCATATGAGTCTAAAACATTTGACTCAACATCGTTATTATCAGACTCGAAGCTAACTTCATTGTCCGCATCTGATGAGTCTAACTGCTTTTTTCCAATAACGTTATTGGAAGATTTAGCAGCCTCTTTGCGCTCGTGTTGCAGGCGTCGCAGTAATGGCGGAATTTCTTCAATATTTCGACCTAGTTTGAGAGCCAGCAGTTGCAGGATGCCTTCAGTTTCCTCGACTGGGTTAAGGTCTTCTCTCAGTAAGTTTTCTATCAGTGCCAGTTGAAAAGCAGCGTTGTCGTCTAGTTCTCTGATGACGACGGGAACTTCTTTTAATCCAATTTCTAATGCGGCACGATAGCGGCGCTCTCCGGCTACTAATTCGTGTTTCTCTCCATCAACAAGGCGTACCAATAGGGGTTGGAGGATGCCATGCTGTTTGATGGATTCAGTTAACTGCTTTAATGCCTCGGAGTCAAAATAACGGCGCGGTTGTGTCGGTGGCAGAGAAATCTGGTCTACTGGGATGGACACTTGAGAATCGGCATTTAGTTTACCTGTGGTGTCCCAAGGTACTTCGATTTTGCTTTTAAGGGGTTGGCTGGCTTTAGTGCGTCTCATGATAAGGATTCTAGGCTAACGGCTATTTTTTTGAGGATTTCAACGGATGGGTGCTTTGGTTCGTACACCGCCAGGGGCATTCGCTCTTCTGATGCATCAACAAAAGCAGTTGAGCGGGGAATGGGGGCGTATATTGTTCCTGCGCCTGCTAGTTGTTCGGTGATGGCTGCTAAAGTACGAGTGTCCTGGGAATTGCGGGCATCATATTTTGTCGGCACAAATCCAGCTATTTGCAGTTTGCGGTTGGGTTTGTTACGAACAGTAGCCACCGTTTTTAACAGTTCTCCTGTACCCTCAAAAGCTTTGAAATGGGTTTCCAGGGGCACAAGAACATGAGTGGCAGCTACAAGCGAGAGGTAAGAAAGCAGCCCCAAGCTGGGAGGGCAATCTATTAATATAAAATCATAATCTTCTTCAACTGGTTCAATAGCTTCTTTAAGGCGGAAATCCCGCATCACAGCACTAACCAATTGCATTTCTGCTGTGCTGAGAGAAATGTTAGCAGGGGCTAAATCCATACCATGAATTTTCTCAACAATTGGCAGGGGTTGTTCCAGAACAATAGCATTGTGGACAGTTTGCTCTAATTCTCTCGGAACCAAGCCCATAAATATAGTTAAACTGGCTTGGGGGTCTATGTCAATAAGCAGGACACGGTGTCCCAGTTGTACTAGCTGGTAGCCCAGGTTCTGAGTAAGGGTGGTTTTGGCAACACCTCCCGCCTGGTTAAAGACTGCGATGATTCGGCTCATAAGTGAGTTTTGTTTACCTGCCCCATTACAATTAACGATAACTGGTCATGGGTCAATTGGTGCTGTTTATTTTGGAGAGGGGCGCCGATATTTTATTTAAGAATTTTGATGATGTTAGGTGCAAGCATATTCGGCATCGCACCGAGATAGGCGTGGGGAAGCAAAAATACGTAGGTTGGGTTGAGGAACGAAATCCAACATTTCCAAGACTTTATTGGGTAACACTAGCGTTCCACCCAACCTACAACTCTTCTATCCCTTGCAGTATTGCAATCACTGTCATTCCTTCCAAATATGTAAATAAACATAATAATAATTATGCGACTAGGGGATGGAGAAACGATTTGCATGTAATTGATACGTAACAAATTGTACAAATTCTGCTATTTCTTCCAATAGTGGTATTTGATTAACACTTCGACTTACTAATTCTTCTAGTAAAAAAAAGTTTCTTTGAACAGATATTTGATTGAAATCTAAATATTCTAAATCTGGAATAACTGAATAACCGCTAACACTCTTTATTAAATATTCTCTCCATTCTTCTGGGTAATTAGCATAATGACCTTTCTCATTTTCTTGAAATACATATGTAAAAATGCCTGAAGCCACATCTGCTATTTGTATTCCAGGATATTGTTTAGAGTCAACGAATTTAATTGGTGCAGCTAAATTAAAGCCAATTGGGTGTTCTTTTCCAGCAATTTCCATAAATATTTTATCTTTACGGTTAACCATTGCGTTGAAAATTATAGGTTCCTCCTGAAGAGGTTTTGATACATCACAAAAAACATCCAATTGCTGATATTGAAGTCCCCATTCCGCTAAAAGAGACGCAAGGGAAGTTACTGTCAGGTCTAAAATCCACTTCCCCACACCACTACCTTTTAAGGATTCTAATTCCTCATTTATAGTATCTCGGTGTGAAATACAAAACGTCCTGACCATATCAATATATGAAGAGGTTTCAGTCAAGGTTGAGGAACCAAACATATAATCAAGTCCTTCATCGTTTTTAGTTTTCATGAGTTGATAAAAATTTTCAAATAATTCTTTTGCATCTTTATTCTGCTGCTGGAATTCTAGATATAGAAGATTGCCAATAAACCTATGAAAATTAATATTGTAAAAAAGAGAATTATTGCTTGATATTGTTGGCTCAAATACATATTCGTAAAACTTGCAAGCTAGATTGTATTTTTTGTGATGTACAACAACTTTCATTCGTTCATGAAAAGTTTTGAGGATGTGTGTTATTGCCTTTTGACCTCTACTGTATCTAATCAGTTTTTGAAACTTTAGTTCATTGGCTTGAACTTTATAATCTTTAATGACTCGCTCTACGAATTCTTTTGCTTCTTCATGACTCACGGCGACAGTAGCATAACTATAATAAGGAGTTTGTGAATCAAGTAGGTTATTTCCTGTGAACCCTGATTCGTCGCAATAAATCTCTTGTGCAATTATTTGAGCATCTGGCATTTTATTTAAACTAAAAGTTAGTCGAGTGATATATGTTACTTATAAATTATAAAAGGCGGATAGCTTCAATGGTTTGAAAAGCATAACTCAGACTTGTTTGTTGGTTTGAAACCAGCAATCGTGTCAAGTTGTTACTTAAGTAGCATTGTCTTATTTAAACTTGATACTCATTCTTTATACGGATAAGATAGCCTTCGCTGGCGATTATGCCAGCGATAAAATGAGTGTTGATTTTTTGTCATATCCAAACGCAATTCAAGTAACATTGGTGGACGTTATAGTTATGCTTATAGCCAAAAAGAAATGGTTTAAAAGCATGACTCAGGCTCTCCGAGCGGGTTATTGTTGACGCTGATGATTTTGAGAGTTGCTCTTTGTGTGTCAAGGTGCTTTATAATAGAAAACGATTCCGTAATATCCTTTGGATGCCCCTATGAGCCTCGACGAACTCATCCAGGCAGCTAATCAATTGGACTCAGCAGAACTAGACCGCCTCATAAAGCAGGTCGTCATCCTTCGTGCCCACCGCAAAGCAAACGTCCTCCCACTAGAAGAAGCTGAACTGCTCCACAAAATTAACCAAGGTGTTGACCCAGAACTCCGCGCTCAGTACCAAACGCTTCGTGCGAAACTCGAAGCCTCTACTATATCGGACACTGAATACAACACCCTGATTCAACTTAGCAATACTATCGAACAATTCGGTGCCCAACGCCTCGAAGCCCTTGCCAACCTTGCTCAACTTCGCCAAGTCTCCCTATCAGAGCTTATGGAAACACTAGGTATCCAACCTGTTACGTATGTCTAGTGAGTACGTTCCTGTAGCACTAAAGCAACTGGTCTTTGACCGCGCTCGTGGTTTGTGTGAATATTGCCGTAGTCAAGCCAAATACGCAATCGACCCGCTAGTCATTGACCATATTCAACCTGTTAGTCGGGGTGGTCAAACGATTGCAGAAAATCTTGCTCTATCTTGCCAAACTTGCAACAATTACAAGTACAACAAAACTGAAGCACCCGACCCAGCCACAGGGCAGCTTGCTCCTCTTTTTCATCCCCGGCAATTGGAATGGAACCAGCATTTTGCTTGGAACGAAGATACAACTCAAATGCTCGGTATTACAGCAATTGGACGGGCAACGGTTGCCCTACTCCAAACCAACCGCGAGGGTGTGGTTAATATGCGTCGAGTCCTTGTCATTATGGGTGAACACCCACCTGACTAATCGGTCGGTGCAAGCGCGAGTATTTGGTATTGCACCGGAATGCTTGTAAAATCCTGCATTCCGGGTCTGTAAATCTTTGTTATATGGTCGTTGTAGCGATTTTGATGTTCCGAGTTTATTTCGCTTGACGTTGATTCACCTAGGTATATCCCCACTACCGTACCATTCAACTTGAAGTCGTCCACTGGGCAAAATAGTATTGTGCAAGTAGACACCATCGAAAGCTGGGTCAACAAAATTGATGATTCCCATGAGGTTAACATTAACCAAAGTGAAGTCCCATCCAGTCATTCCTTCCAGATTAGCACCTTGCAAACTGGAATCTTCAATGGAAAAATCTTTCAAGGTGGCATTTCTGAAAGTAGCTCCTTCCAAGTTGCAGTTTACAATTCTTCCAAGAGACATGAAGCGACACCTATCAAAATTCGCCCGACTCAAGTTGGTGTCGAAGAAGCCTCCTACAACAGCTTCTTCAAAGTTGGCACTTGAAAAATCGCACCGTTCTACAATAGCATCGCACAGACTAATGAAGCGAAGATTCGCTCCCCTCAAGTTAGTGTCCCTAATTAAAGCATGAGCGAAGTCTCCCCTACTCAAATCAACTCCACTCAAATCCAGCCCAATCAAATCAACATATTGAAATTGCCTTTCCCCATCTGCATATCTTGACAACAACTCCGATTTTGTTATCCTCATACACCCCCAACTTTCGGTTCAATAGTATCTGCGTATTACCACCCAATGCTTTAAACTTTTGTCTGTTTGGGTGGGATAATTTTATTGATATCCCCAAGTCGTAAACCTTGCACGAGCGAGCAAAACAAATTATATTCTCACTCCTTGTGTGTAAAGTCAAGCCAAAATAAAGAATTATTAAGCAGAAATTTCAATTAAGAAGAAATTTTCTCTTGTTTCTTATTTATTAAATTAAAACCCTTCTATATCAAGGGTTTCCAGGGGTTCGGCTACGCAGGGTACTTGCGCGGGAACTGATTATAGGCAATGGGTAATATAACCATTTTGTCAATACCAGCGTTAATAAATTTAATATTTTGACTCATAGGGTTAACTTTTTGTCCAAAGTCCAATAACATGGAAACACCTAAAAACTTAGACTTAATATGGGAAAAAACTTTTGGAGGATATGTCGGTATTTACAAAACTCCAAGTAAAGTTGTATTCACACCTGCTTTGATGAAAAAATTGGCAATTTCTAAAATGATAGATGTCAAACTAATAAGTGCTGATTTTAAAGAAAATCCTGTCATTTTTTCTCCTTTATTATGGTTGCTATTTGATTCTAATTTTAACATGGAGTTTGTAGGGGTATATGCTAATGATGAAGATGTTAGGGCTGATAGTAATTCGGACGTTAGCCCTTCTTTTTGTATTAGAAAAGTATCATGGAGCAAAGCTGAAGATATTGGTAATTTTCAAAAAGCGGGGGATAAAAAGGAGTACGTTCTCGGAGAAAATCAAGTTGTCTCTAATGTTTTGTTCATTGACCCAATACACTTTCCTGAAATAACACAATTGATTTCTGAAGCTATTCATATTGCACAAAATGGAATAAATCTACAAGAAAACCTCCAAAGTAAATTAGTATATGATGAAATCAAAATAAATGTTTCAGATGGTCGTTTTTACTTAAACTTTTCCTACAAACCATGCTTAATGACGAACAGTACTTTAGAAGAGTGGATTATTAATTTACGTAACTGTATTGGTAACTTACCTCTCAATATTGGTTATTTACCAGATGATAAATTTAGAATGAGCTATGAACTATCATTATTTGATAAAGTTAGCATGTTTGATAGATTTTAATGATTAGATAAATATGCAGTAGGTCAGAGAGGAAGTTCTCCTTTTCCTCCTCTAACAGGTAGCAATGCCAATAAAAATCTAATATCTGAGCAACAAGTGGATGAAATATTAAACCATCCAGATGTTGTTTTTGTTAAACTTGGAAGAGGTGGAACTGAGACTAGAGTTCCTGATGGGCGTGGAATAAGATTTAATGCAGACGGTAGTTTTTCTGGATTTGTAGATTAGGAGATAATAAGTGGCTATTAAGTTAGATTCTGGTTTTGAAATACTCCGTTTTAGTGATGCCAAATATGAAGAATTAACTGCTGAAGTTCAGTACAAAGGAGAAGCGATTGCACAAGTTAACAAAGACAAGGGTATCGATATGCTTGAAATCGAAATTTTTAACTTGTATGCACAACCAGACTATGTACCAAAATTTCTGCTTAGTGATTTTTTATATGCACTAAACGAGGCTAAAAAATTACTTGAAGATGCTCCGTGAGTACCAACCGTTCAAATTAATGGTGTTATTCAGACAAGCTTAAAGATAAGGATTTCATGAAAATTTATGGCTGATGATATTGAAATGCTGCTATATATTTAGTCAAAATATTTTTGATATATGGTTGATACTTCAATCAATTGGATTTGGAAACCGCTAAACTCAGTTGGACCTTTCGACTTTGATAGTCCAATTTCAAAATTTGAGAAAGATTACCAATTGGAGTTAATCGAACCTGCTTCGGAAATAACTGGCTGGGAAACCTACGGACTAATTGACTATGAGACGCATATATATGTTGAAAATTCCTTAATTATCAGTATAAATTGTTATGACCAACTAATTGGGGCAAATATAGCGAAGCTGTCACCAGGGGCAAACTAAACAGTTTAGTTTAGATTATAAAGCTTATTATAACTGGATTCTCTCAGCATTCAAGCCGCAGTTTCAATCGGCAACCTTTCATTCAGAT
>JAHHIC010000004.1 GCA_019359035.1 Scytonematopsis contorta HA4267-MV1
TCCAATTGTAAGGTAAAAAAAAATGCTAATATATCTGGCATGGGCTTTCTGTGGATGCACGAGTTGTGGTTGTGGTAACAACAACTCTACTACAGAAAGCCTTCTTTATTTTTGGCGAAGGTATTGAGAAAACGAAAAAATTTTATGTCCTCATTGCAAGCGCACAGCGACGAACGGAATAAAATGCAAAGGAATTTGTGTAGCTGACAATGACTATTGAGGTTACAACTATATTTAGCATCCTTTGTTTGGGCTGCGTAAAAACTAAAAAGTAGAAAGTAAAAAATATATATAAACGATGTTAGTCACAAAACAGCCTGTTCTCAGACGTTTTTGGTATCCGGTGATTGAGATGAAGCAATTACACCAAAGCCCAAAATCCTTTGAACTATTAGGGGAACCTATAGTTTTATGGCTGAAACGAGATGGACAACCAGTAGCAGTGCAAGACCGATGTTGTCATCGTTCGGCAAAACTGTCTGGGGGAAAAATTATTGATGATAATATCAGATGTCCGTATCATGGCTGGACGTTTAACGATTGTGGGAAATGCGTCCACGTACCGCAGCTAGGAGATAACCCCATTCCCTCGTCCTACCAAGTTCCAGGCTATAAATGTATTGAGCGATACGGTTATGCTTGGGTTTGTTTGGGAGAACCTTTAGTAGATATTCCCCAAATTCCCGAAGCTAGTGACCCAGATTTCCGTATGATTCATGAATTTAACGAACCTTGGAAAGTTGCTGGACTGAGGGTAATGGAAAATGAATTAGATTTAGCACACCCAACATTTGTTCATACTACTACTTTTGGTAGTGGTGACCATCCAATTCCTGATGTGATGGAAGTCAACGAAACAGAATGGGGATTAGTTTTAGAAGCAACTTTAGGGGTTGTGAA
Organism: Scytonematopsis contorta HA4267-MV1; assembly: GCA_019359035.1. GTDB lineage: Bacteria > Cyanobacteriota > Cyanobacteriia > Cyanobacteriales > Nostocaceae > Scytonematopsis > Scytonematopsis contorta. The sequence goes on from JAHHIC010000004.1 coordinate 901, forward strand.
TCCACCTTTGCAGCAGCAAAACTTAAAGATGGAAAACGACAAAACGACTCGTCTTCTAACAATGGACTGGTTTATGCCATTTACTTGTAAGCTAAGAATTGCATATCCTAATGGTTTAATTCAAATTATTGTCAACACCACAACTCCAATAAATGATTCAACTTCGCAGATAGTACAATTTTGCTTGCGTAACGACACAGAAGCAGATGTCCCAGCTAAAGACGTTATCGCATTTGACCGAGCAGTAACGTTAGAAGATAAAGCAATTTTGGAAACAACAGATTATGATGTACCCCTCAATTTAAGTTTGGAACAACATATGATGACTGATAAACCAGGAATGTTAATGCGTCGTAAACTGGCTACTCTTTTAAAAGAACATGGAGAAGTTGAGCAAACAAAAGGTTCGTAGTTGGACTTTAGCCTCAAATTTATCAGCTAATAATTTTTTAATTTACCCATTTGTTTCAATGTAACTATTGTGGGGTGGGCATCCTTGCCCGCCCGCTGATAATCTTTTAACTTAGCTTATTCTTCTATTTATAAGTTTATATTATTGTTTTGATAACAAGAAAAATTGTAATTGACCGAATATAGCGTTCCTAAATTAGTTATATTACAGTTGAGTTGCAGCATAATGTACAAAAATAGTAGTTGCATCAACAAAAGTAATCGGGGAAGAACATGACTTCAAGTTTAGAAAGTTATCAAACAGCTTACAGCGAAGCATCCAAAGCTTTGAACAGTGGCAACCCGAAACAAGCTTTCAATGTATTACAAGGAATTCTCGGTTATCCTGGACATCCGGTACTATCAGAACATTGGCAAGAGGCATTTGGATTATTCAAAGAAGTCAGTAGAGCTTTCGCAGACGAAGATTTTTGCTCGAAAGTACAAAAAGTCACGGAAAAATCTGATGACACAGGTGCTCTCTATGAGTTAGGCTATGATTTGGTAGAGTCTTCTGTATGTGGAATTGCTGCGACAGTTCTCAATCGTGCAAATTATATTCAACCAGGTAATCCCGCATTTGTCTCGGAGTTAGTTTGTGCGTTAGAAAAAATAGGTTTACACGCAGAAGCATGTAGAGTATTGCATGAAGCTCCTAATTTGTTAGCTGCAAATTTTACTTGTCGTTATTTGTTAGCATTTAACAGCATCATGGTAGGCAATTTAGCAGAAGCAAAGCAAATTTTGCCTTCTCTACAACAAAGCCAAGATGCCAAAGAAATTTCAATGGCTGAAACTATTGCTGGGATGTTACAGCGTGCTGACGCATTACAATCAGTTTCGCCATTAGATACAAAAGATTTACGCGGCTGGCATTATGTTTTGAACAATGCTTTATTATTGCACGTTTCTCTTAATAATTTGAATCAGGGAATGAACGGACGCTATGGTTGGATTCAAGATTCTTACTTATTTATTCGTGAGGGAATAGAGCGACTAATTAAAGTTTTAAATGCTTGGGAATTTCCTATTTCTAAAGTAATTATTTTACCAGAGGTCAATAGTTCTATTTTGGGTCGTGCGGTAGCACAAATATTATCTTGTCCAATGGAAATATGGAGCGAAGAAAATAGTCAGTCTCCTGGTTTAATAGTTGCTTATGATTTGTCTAAACTGGAAACAGGTTTATTAGAAAAACTTCAGAAGCGTCATCCTGAACAAGTTCTTTGGAGTCACGCTAGTTGTTGGACAACAGAAATACCTGTTGCCGCTGACTTAATAACCTATTTATATCAGTTTAATATTTTACCTTGGGAACGTGGTCTAGGAGAGGAACAACTTAATGATTCACCTCAAGAAACTATCGAACAATTATCAGAAATGATTGTTGCTCAAGTGGTTTATTGTGAAGATTTAAATAATTTAAACGAATTGCTTTCTATTGCCACAGCCATAAAAAACTTCCGCAGCCAAGATGATAGTTTCCAACTTACTCAAAGTAATTATAGGCTCAAACAATTAGTTGGTTCCCCTGTTAGTAGCAAAGTTTTTTAGAGGGTGTTTATAATAAAGTATTAAGTGTCATACATACCACACGCGAGCCAGTCAGTCAGCCAGCCAGTCAGTCAGCCAGTCAGCCAGTCAGCCAGCCAGCCAGCCAGTCAGCCAGCCAGTCAGCCAGTCAGCCAGCCAGTCAGCCAACCAGTCAGTCAGCCAGTTAGCCAGTTAGCCAGTCAGCCAGCCAGTCAGCCAGCCAGCCAACCAGCCAACCAGCCACTCAGTCAGCCAGCCAGTCAGCCAACCAGCCAGTTAGCCAGCCAGCCAGCCAGCCAACCAGCCAACCAGCCAGCCAGCCAACCAGCCAGCCAGCCAGCCAGTGACTAAAGTCACTGTCTAAAAGCTAAAGTCCTCTAAAGAGGACTAGGAAGAAATAAGATTTTTGGGAATATTTTAAATTCTGTAAAGTATTTGTTTTTCATCTATTACTTAGTCCTCTTTTAGAGGACTTCAGCTTTTAGACAGTGACTTTAGTCACTGGCTGGCTTATGGTGTGGATAATGCTTAATATTCTGTTTATAAACATCCTTTTAGATACGTAAACTATTATGTAGTGCAGGTAAGATAGAAGCATATAAAATGCCCATACTACGGTTAATCAAATGACAGATATGTTAGCTGATTTGATGTAACCTAATGGTTGGATAAGCTCTATCCAGAGAAAGTTTTGCCTTTAAAGCAAGGTGAAGTACAAATAGAATGCTATCAGAAATGAAAATGGTATTCTATGAAACTGAATTATTTGACAAAACAACTTCCTAATTTTAAGCGTTGGATTGCTACAACATTATTATGTGTGTCAGCAATGACATTTGTTTGGCAAGGTGCATTTTTCTCAAACACAGCAGCAATGGCTTTATCACAATCTAGCTTAATTGCCGAAGTAGACGCAGGCTCTAAGATTCAAGGAAAAGCTAGTGAAGATGCTGGACGAGCTAAAAATTTCATCCGAGATACGGCAGACAAGGTTAAGGAAACAGCAAATAAAAACGCTGACCGAGTTGACCGAGCAACAGATGACAATGGTAGTTTTGTTGAGCGTAAAGCTCGTAGAGATGCAGCTCGAATTCAGCAAAGAGCTAACGAGGATTCAGCTCGGACTCAAAAGGCTGTAGACAAAACTAAGAATGCTGTTGAACGGACTGTTGATAACATCAAGGATGCTTTTAACTAAACGCATCCCAACATAATCTCTTGTGGGGTGGGCATCCTTGCCCGCCCTCTTGCACTTTATGAACTTGAAATTTGCTGTATTTTAATTTGCTATATTTTAATTTGCTGTATTTCGTAGATGAGCAGACCTTGGCAAACCTTTCCGGAATCGATTAACTTAGAGCGGTAGAAATCAGTACATTTTTGCTGAACCGTTTGGAAAGTTCATGCTACTTACAATTACAACTACATATCAACCAGCCACAGAGCTAGGCTACCTGTTACACAAACACCCAGACAAGTGCCAATCTTTTGCTCTTTCCTTTGGGCAAGCCCATGTATTTTACCCAGAAGCTGACAACCAAAAATGTACAGCCGCATTACTATTGGATGTTAATCCAATAAAATTGGTGCGAGGAAAGGGCACAACACTACAACAATATGTAAGTGACCGTCCTTACGTTGCGTCTTCTTTTTTGAGCGTTGCTATATCCCAAGTATTTAGTACAGCCTTAGGTGGACGCTCTAAAGACAGACCAGAACTAGCCCAAACCCCAATTCCTCTGACCGCAAAATTATCTGTATTACCCTGTCGTGGTGGTGAAGCTGTTCTGCGAGAGTTATTTGAACCTTTAGGCTATAAAGTAATTACCCAAAGACACCACCTGGATGAAGAATTCCCTGAATGGGGAGAAAGTAGATATTTTACAGTTGAGTTACAGCATACCGTCACATTAAGTGATTTACTCAGCCATCTTTATGTTTTGATACCAGTATTAGACGACGATAAACATTACTGGGTAGGGGATGAAGAAATAGAAAAACTGTTGCGTCATGGAGAAGGTTGGCTAGCCAATCATCCAGCAAAGGAACAGATTACCAAGCGTTACCTAAAACGTCAACAACGCTTAACTAGATTAGCATTAGCACAATTAACAGAAGAAGAAGAAGACCCCGACATCACAGAAGAAAGTCACGATAAAGAAGAAGCAATAGTCGAAAAACCGTTAAGCCTTAACAAGCAACGCTTAAATGCAGTAGTTACAGTCTTAAAAAATAACTACGCAAAACGAATAATTGACTTAGGTTGCGGTCAAGGTAACTTACTCAAAATGTTGCTCAAAGACAGTTTTTTTGAGAAAGTAACAGGAGTAGACGCATCTTACCGCTGCTTAGAAATAACTCAAGAAAGACTAGACAGACTACGTTTACCTCGTAACCAATGGGAACGCCTGCAACTAATTCAAGGAGCATTAACTTACCAAGATAAACGTTTTAAAGGTTATGATGCAGCTGCGGTAATCGAGGTTATTGAACATCTCGATTTATATCGTTTAAACTCCTTTGAAAGAGTATTATTTGAATTTGCCAAACCGCAAACAGTAGTAGTAACAACACCAAATATCGAATATAACGTTAAATTTGAAACTCTCCCCGCAGGAAAATTACGCCATAGAGACCATCGCTTTGAATGGACAAGACAAGAATTTCAAAACTGGGCAAATACCGTAGCAGAAAAATTTAATTACAAAGTGGAATATCAACCCATCGGAGAAGAAGACACAGAAGTAGGCTCCCCAACGCAAATGGCAATATTTAGGGGAGTAGGGAGTGGGGAGTAGGGAGTGGGGAATGGGGAATGGGGTTTCCTTCTTTCTTCTTCCTTCGTGTCCTTCGTGTCCTTCGTGGTTATGGAAGCAATAATTTTTATTGGTATACAGGGAGCAGGTAAATCCACATTTTATAGAGAGTACTTCCTAAATACCCATATTCGTATTAACTTAGATATGTTGAAAACCCGTCACCGCGAAAGTATTTTTTTCCGAGCTTGCTTGGAAGCAAAACAACCTTTCGTAGTGGACAACACCAATCCTACAATAGAAGAACGTAGCCGTTATATTACAGCCGCAAAAGAAAATAAATTTCGTGTTATTGCTTATTATTTTGATTCTCCTTTGTCAGAATGTAAGCGTAGGAATAATCAACGTTCTCCCAAGCAAATTATTCCCAATTCTGGAATTTATGCAACTCACAAAAAGTTAGTTATACCCATATGGTCAGAAGGGTTTAATGCAATCTACTCCGTCAAAACTGAATTAAATTACTCATTCAAAGTCGAGGAATGGCAGCGTGAAATTTGAAGAATTAGATAATAGAATGCGGGTTTTTGAAACAGCACACGACCATTGTGTATTACCCGGATTATATATAATCGCGAGGTTAGATGGACGCAGCTTTACTCGTCTGACAAAAGATGTTCATAAATTTGAAGCACCCTTTGACGAGCGCTTTCGGGATATGATGCTGACAACTGTCGAGCATTTAATGAATTGCGGTATTGATATTATTTATGGATATACCCAAAGCGACGAAATTTCTTTACTTTTTGCACTAGATGAAAGTTCATTTAACCGAAAAACAAGGAAACTAAATTCAGTTTTATCAGGTGAAGCTAGCGCAAAATTTTCTTTGTTATTAGGTGATATAGCATGTTTTGATTGCAGAATTTCTCAACTTCCTAATACAACAGAAGTAGCAAATTATTTCCGCTGGAGAAGTGAAGACGCTCATAGGAACTCCCTTAACTCTTACTGTTATTGGTACTTACGTAAAGATGGACATACTGCAACCAAAGCAACTAGCATAATGAAAGGTTTATCTGTCGCTGACAAAAATGAATTATTGTTTCAACGTGGGATAATTTATAACCACCTTCCTAACTGGCAAAAACGCGGTTCAGGATTATATTGGGAAGAATATGAAAAAATGGGATTTAACCCCCAAACAAATGAGACAGTTTCGGCTATCAGACGAAGAATTAAACGAGAGTTAGATTTACCTATGAAGGAAGAATATAATCAGTTTATTGAGATATTTCTAACTTATAGCAATTAAGAGACCTAACCCCCCTACCCCCCACAGACCGATGAGGGAAGGGGGGAATAAGAAAAAAAAGCCTCTCTTTGTTTCGGGGAGAGGTTTCGAGAGGGGTTCTACCAATTACCAATTACCAATTACCAATTACCAATTACCAATTACCAATTACCAATTACCAATTACTAATTACCAATTACCAATTACCAATTACCAATTACCAATTACTCATTATGAAACTAACTATTCCCGAACTATCTTTAATTGTTCTTATCGGTGCTTCCGGTTCTGGTAAGTCTACATTTGCTCGTAAGCATTTTCAAGAGTTTGAAGTAATTTCTTCTGATTTTTGTCGCGGTTTAGTTTCCGATGATGAAAATAGTCAAGCTGCTTCTCATGATGCTTTTGAAGTTTTATATTATATTGCAGCAAAACGCTTGGCTGGAGGTAAACTCACAGTAATTGATGCTACTAATGTACAACCGGAAGACCGTAAAGGATTATTAGCCCTCGCTAAACAATATCATTTTTTTCCAGTAGCAATCGCGCTTAATTTACCTGAAGAAGTCTGTCACGAACGCAATAAACAGCGACCTAATAGACAATTTGGACTCCATGTAGTACGTCGTCATACCCAATCGCTCCATCGTAGTTTGCGGGGTTTAGAAAAAGAAGGTTTTCGTTATGTTTATGTGCTAAATTCTTTGGCTGAAGTTGAATCTGTTGAACTTGAACGTCAACCTTTGTGGAATAATCGCAAATACGAATGTGGTCCTTTTGATATTATTGGGGATATTCACGGTTGTTGTGATGAACTAGAAAAACTTTTAGAAAAGTTAGGTTACCAAATCTCACAAACTCCCCATTCCCCACTCCCCATTCCCGAATCTCCAACATATTTCCATCCGGAAGGACGCAAGGCTGTCTTTTTAGGTGATTTAGTTGATAGGGGCCCTCGTATCCTGGATACTATAAACCTTGTACGCAATATGCTTGCTACAGGTAATGCTATTTGTGTTCCAGGTAATCATGAAAATAAACTGTTGCGGAAACTCAAGGGTAAAAATGTTAGAGTTAATCATGGTTTGGAGCAAAGCTTAGCGGAAATAGAGGCTTTACCAGATGATATACGCGAACCCTATGTTAAGGAGTTGAAAGTATTTTTGGATTCCCTAATAAGTCACTACCTTCTTGATGGTGGACGTTTGGTAGTTGCACACGCAGGGATGAAACAGGAAATGCAAGGACGGGGTTCTGGTGCGGTACGGGAGTTTGCTTTGTATGGCGAAAGTACCGGGGAAATTGATGAGTTTGGTTTACCTATTCGCTACGATTGGGCTGGGGAATACCGAGGTGAAGCGATGGTTGTTTATGGACATACACCTGTCCCTCATGCAGAATGGCTGAATAATACTATTGATATTGATACTGGTTGCGTGTTTGGTGGTAAGTTAACTGCGTTGCGTTACCCGGAAGCGGAGTTGGTTTCTGTAAAGGCTGCAAAAGTTTACTGCGAACCTGTGAGACCTATAGGAGGAATAGGAAGTTCTCTGACCGCACAGCAACAGTTGGATGAAGTGTTATCTGTTGATGATGTTTTGGGTAAACGGATTATTAATACTGTTTTGCAAAATAATATTACTATTCGCGAAGAAAATGCAATTGCGGCTTTGGAAATAATGAGTCGTTTTGCTGCGAATCCCAAATGGTTAATTTATCTCCCACCCACTATGTCCCCAGTCGCAACCTCGGAATTACCGGGATATTTGGAGCATCCCCAAGAGGCTTTTGCTTACTACCAAAATGCAGGAATTACGGAAGTCGTATGCGAAGAAAAGCACATGGGTTCGCGAGCGGTGGTGGTTATTTGTCGAGATGAAGAGGCTGTCAAAAAACGTTTTGGTATTGTTAATGAAGGTATTGGTATTTGCTATACCCGCACGGGAAGAAAGTTTTTTGATAATTCAGAATTAGAAGCAGAGCTTTTAGGACGGTTAAATGCAGCACTTACCCGAAGTGACTTTTGGGATAAATTTAATACCGATTGGGTTTGTTTAGATTGCGAACTTATGCCTTGGTCTGCAAAAGCGCAGGGTTTATTACAGGAACAGTATGCACCTGTGGGAGTTGCATCACGTTTGGCTCTTGGGGATGCGGTTTCATTGTTAGAAAAAGCACAACAACGAGGTGTCGATTTAGGTAGTAGCCTGAGTCACTTCCAAACAAGGGCTGATATGGCAGAAAAATATGTTACTGCTTATAGGCGCTATTGTTGGAATGTGAGTAATATTTCTGACATTAAGCTTGCACCTTTCCACATCCTGGCAACGGAGGGGGTTGTGCATGTGGATAAAGATAATCGCTGGCATATGGAACAAGCTGCTTTATTGCGTGAAGCTGAGCCAGAGTTGTTAATGGCAACTCAGTATAGGGTGATTGATTTAACTGACCCTAGCAGTAAAGCGGAAGGAGTTCATTGGTGGGAGGAATTGACTAGGGCTGGTGGTGAAGGTATGGTTGTTAAACCTATGCAATTTATTGTCAGAGGAAATCGGGCTTTAGTTCAACCTGCTGTGAAATGTCGCGGACAGGAATATTTGCGAATTATATACGGGCCGGAATATTCTAGTCGTGAGAATTTGCAGCGCTTACGTCAACGGGGTTTATCTCTGAAACGTTCTTTAGCAATGCGGGAGTTTGCTTTGGGGGTGGAAGGTTTGGAGAGGTTTGTGGCTAAAGCTCCTTTGCGTCGGGTGCATGAGTGTGTTTTTGGAATTTTGGCACTGGAGAGCGAACCTGTTGACCCACGGCTTTAATCCATAAAAAAAATGTAGAGACGTTACATGTAACGTCTCTACAAAGGTTGTTGAAAACGCATAATTAATTTCTGGGTTTATTCATATCAAATCCGTTTGTATTAGAATTATTTCTTCCTTTGCGTCTTTGCGGCTTTGCGTGAGGCACATCTTAAAGCATAATTTACACAAGGGAAAAACTTGCCTATTGATAGAAGATAATCTAGCTGTAGCATAGATACTCTTGAATAGTAGAAAATACATTTCCTGATAAAATCCCTAAAACTAATGGAAAATACATTTGTTGATAAAGTCTTTCGTGACAGTAATGGTGAAATTGTTATAGCTCAGCCACCAAATCTACCCATTATTGTCTGGGGTGTAACAAGCTTACTGAAACTAGTTTTTACAAGCGGTGAAGTCAGTACGGTTTTAGACGCAGTGGCTTTTGGTTCTTTGTTTACTTGGGCTTGGGAGGAATTATTTCAAGGTGTTAATTATTTTCGTAGAGCGCTGGGTTTCGTGGTGTTGCTTGGGGTGATTGCGTCGAGAATTCTGGTTGTAACACTCTAAAATATCATTTACTAACCGCCAAGGAGCCAAGGTAGCCAAGGAAAAAAAAAGCCGAAAGAGTAGAGATTGTTATGAGTTTTTGTAAATTATGTTAATTGAAACTCAACAAAGGGGGTGTTTACTAAGCCTGTCCAAATATTTTTTATTTCTTGATATTTTTTTCGCTCTTGAGAATAAACTTTGACTTTATTCAGCTTATTGATGTAGTTAAGTTGAAGTTTATAGAATTGTGACTTAATCAGTTCAAAAGTATATATTTCACCGTTTTCGGAATCAAAGGATAATTGAAATAGGTTATTCTTTAGTTCTTTTATAACGGTTTTTGGGAAAAACATTATGTCTTCTCCAGACATAGCTAATATAATATCTGACTCTTCAGCTTGTCTGGAGCAATCACAATTGTAGCTTTTTGAAACTAGTTGACCGTCTGCTGCTATGATTTCTGGAATTACTGTCGCATAGAAACTAAAGTATATAGGTTTTGGGGTATTATTAGAAATACAAATTCCTGCTAAATCCAGTTCTATATCATTTTTAGTTTCTTTTGAGGATATATTTAAATTTTGCTCTGGCAAAAAAGTTTCAAAGCTAATACCATTTACTTCAACATAATTACTATCGTCTGAATCATTTAATATCATATTTTTTAGCTTAAAAAGTAATAAATCTCTACTGGTTAATCCCAAATATAGAGACCTTACATGTAAGGCCTCTACGTTCGTTTTAATGATTGTAGTCTAAAAATTATCTCCTTTTATTTTATGTTTTCCCTTAGTCTTTAATTTCAGTTTTGATGCGAAGTTGTGAATTTGCTAATATATTTAGTATGTAAATTAGCATTTATTATGACTGCAGAGCAAATACTCAAAGCTTCATAAATACGATGCTCGATAAATATTTTAGCCAGCAACTCACGAAAATGGGCAACTCTGATTTTGATGAATTTTCCACTAGTAATTCCTTAGTTACAACGGTACATAATGCTGTCAAAGGGAGAACTAGGTACAAGGTAAGCGGACTTCATTCTTCCCAAGCTTTTAAACTCTACCTTGAAGCTAAGTTGTCAAAGCTGGATGGAATCAAGGAGGTTCATGCAAATACTTATACGGGAAACGTCCTCGTTTTCTTCCACCCTCAACTTAATTCGAGTGCGATCGCCGAGCTTATCCAAGAAATTGTTTTAAATTACAGGGGCAAAACTAGCTTTTATCCAACAATACAGGCTCAACCAGCAACACAGCTAGAATTAAAACAATCGAATAGTACTATAGTCCTAGCTTCGGGAGCTATTTGCGCTCTCAGTCTTTGTGCTGGAATGCTTCATTTGTATGGTTTAGATGAGGGTATTTTGCTGGGAATCCAGAAATTACATACACCACTTCTCGACAGCATCGTACTTTCTACAACTTTACTTGGCGAGCCAGCAGTTTTATTGTTAATTTGCTTAGCTTTAAGATATAGCCCTATTTACCGTAACCGTCGTCGGGAAGCTGATACCCTGGCAATAACTACAATCGGAGCAGCAGGTATAAATTGTATACTAAAATTAATATTTGCTAGGGCACGTCCAGTGTTATGGGACAGGATTATTCATGTTGGTCACCACAGTTTTCCTAGTGGGCACTCGATGGTTTCAATGGCGACTTATGGTTTTATTGGATACAGTTTAGCAAAACAATTTCCTCAACATAACAAACAGATTGTTGCTCTAACTGGGACTTTAATTTTGGCCATAGGTTTTAGTCGGCTTTATTTGGGAGTACATTGGCCTACGGATGTGGCTGTTGGTTATGCAGCAGGTTTATTGTGGTTGATTGCTTGCGTTCAAAGAAATGAACAAAATATTATCGAAATGGCCACCTGATTGTAAAGACCGAATTAATTCGGTTTCTACAGAAATGGTAATTATATAATTGGTCAAAAATACCCCGAAAGCCTAGAACGCTTAGATGTTCAGCTGCGTTGGTTCCGTTCTCGTGAAAATAATTAACGTTTATACTGGAATAACTTATATTTTCTTTTTTCTCACTTTCTGTGTCCTTGGTGCCTCAGTGTTTTTTTTATCCAGATATAAATTACCAAATGGAATTATTCACCGTCCATGAACCAACGACTAGACCGATACCACTAATTGCAAACCTTCCTCATAGTGGTTTATACATCCCCCAACAAATAGCAGCACAATTAAGCGAAGCATATCTACCAAATCAAGATTGGCATCTTAACAAACTCTATGATTTTCTTCCACAACTAGGAATCACAGTTTTACAAGCAAACTATAGTCGGTATGTAGTAGATTTAAATCGAGCAATTCAAGAACCAATCGCAGGTAATTTTTGGTCATGTGCTATACCTTTAGAGACAGCATTTGGGCAAACAATTTATAAAATTAATCCTAGTCAAGACCAACTACAAGGACGTATCTCTAAATTTTATTCCAGTTACCACGATAAATTGGAAGAATTGTTAAAAGAAAAAGTAGCAGAATTCGGTAAAGTATATTTACTTGATTTACATAGTTTTGGCGGATTAATTGACGACCAAATTTGTTTAGGAAATCTCAACGGAAAAAGCTGTTCAGAATTTTTAATTTCCACTGTAGAAGAATGTTTTACAAATAAAGGTTTACAAGTTGTGAATAACAAAATATTCACAGGTGGATTTATCACTAAAAATTACAGTCAAATACCTGGAGTAGAAGCTCTACAAATTGAAGTTAGATATAACGTTTATCTTGATTTACAACAATTAGATAAACAGCGACATCCAGATTGGAATGTACCTGAGTTTTATCAAGCTAAAAATATATTCAAGGAAATTTTTAATTGTCTGGTTGAAAAATTAGAGATTTCCCAATAAAAGGAGATATTTAAATGAAGAGACGAAAGTTTATTACAACAGCGGTAACATCAGCAGTTTGTACAGGTATAACATCATTTGCTGTATATAAATATTTAAATCATTCAAATAGCAGTTTATCTGCAGAAAATATAGGAACTATTTCATCTAAATATGCGGATGTTGACAAGTTATTAAAACGGAATCAAAATATCAGCCTCAAACAATCTGCTCGTCTTGTCAAAAAATTTTATGGTACAGCCATATCAGAAACAGCGCTTGAGAAAGATAAAGCTTATAGTAATCTTGTGAAACGTGAATGCTCTATTGGAGTTACAGAGGGTGCATTGAAATGGATTGTCGTGGAACCATTGCCAGGAAAATTCAATTTTGCACCAGCAGATAAGACAATAAATTTTTGCGCTAACAATAATATAAAATTACGAGGGCATACGCTTGTATGGCACATGGCTAGACCTGACTGGTTAGCTTATCCACCACCACTAGCTGATATCCAGCGTCACTTTGATGCAGTAATGGGACGTTATCGTAATAATAAAACATTATATTCATGGGATATTATCAACGAAGTTGTTGCAGATAAAGCAGAAGATGCAGAAGACCAAGTTTACGGATTGCGTAAAGGGGTAAAAGCTGAATATGTCCGTGATGTTTTTCAGATAGCAAAATCCATTGATAATACTAAAGAATTTGTCATCAATGACTTTGGGTGTGAAGATACAGGTTGGAAACAAGAAAAATTTTTGAAACTTATCAAATATCTGAAAAACAGTGGCGCCAAACTGGATGCAGTTGGATTGCAATCACATTTATGGTTTTCGACAAGATACAGTTGGAATGAGAAAGGATTTAAAAATTTTATTGCACAACTCAAGGATATAGGGGTTAAGCCTATTATTACCGAACTTGATATTATTATTGACGAACCTCTACCAAGTACGATATTAGAATTAGATAAAATGGTAGCTAATAGCTATAAGAGATATTTAGATGCATGTTTTGAATCTGGAATCGATACAATTATTACCTGGGGATTGACTGATAAATATTCCTGGTTAAGACATCCTGATTATATGCCCAAAAAGTTAGCGAAACAAATCGATTTTATTAGACCATTGCCATACGATGTTAATTTACGACCAAAGTTAGCTAGAAATGCGATATTACAATCTTTCGTAAACAGTTAAACATATTTGTTGGCTAATACTAGGTTTGTAGTTGGGCTTTAGCCCTTTCTTTTATATGTAGTTAAGAGCGCTGAAGCGCAACTACGAACCTTTAAGTCCAATTTGCTCATTTTTGATACATAATTTAATATAAGCTGCTATCATCGTAACAAAACTTATGTATTTAACATACTTAGACAGTAACAGTTGGCTGCTGGAAATCGGCGAAAAGCGGGTACTAATTGACCCCTGGTTGGTAGGTGCATTAACTTTTGGTAATATGGATTGGCTATTTAAAAGCTCCCGACCCCAAGAGCGTGCAATACCGGAAAATATTGACTTGATTGTGCTGTCTCAGGGTTTAGAAGACCACGCACATCCACCAACATTAAAGCAGCTTGACCGCAATATACCAGTTGTTGCTTCTGCGAATGCAGCTAAGGTGGTACAGGAGTTGGGCTACACTTCCATAACTCCGCTGGCTCATGGTGCAACCTTTACTTTGAATAATACCGTAGAAATCAAAGCCACTCCTGGTTCACCTATTGGTCCTACTTTAGTAGAAAACGGTTATATTTTTAAAGAATTGGAAACAGGTTTTAGTGTTTATTACGAACCTCACGGGTATCATTCCCCATCCCTAAAGGATTTTGCACCAATAGATGTGATTATTACCCCGATAATTGACTTAGGATTACCTTTGCTTGGACCGATTATCAAAGGTAGCCAAAATGCTTTGGAAGCAGCTAAATGGTTGCAACCTCAATTAATGCTACCCACAGCAGCAGGAGGGGATGTAAATTTTGAGGGGTTATTGGTTTCTTTCCTAAAGACTGAAGGTAGTGTTGAAGACTTTCGTTTATTAATAGAGAAAAATAATCTTTCCGTGCGAGTAATGGAGCCGAAATCGTGGGAACGTTTTGATTTGCAATTAGAAAAACGAGCAGCTTTAGTATAAAAAATAAGAAGGAAATAGAAGAATACTTCAACTTTATTTCTTCTCTTTCCTTCCTTCTTTTTTATTCTTTACTCAAGCAGAAACCCTAAGAAGATGTTTGAAAAGTATAAAACAATATAATACAGTAAACCGAAATAAGTTGCGAACAAATTCCTCCTCTTCTTATCTTAGTGTTCTTCGCCCCTACCCTGCGGGAAAACCTCCGGTTTACGTGGTTCGTGAAATTTATACTTTTCAAACATCATCTAACTAATATTTCTTATTCTTTATTTGTCGGGTCTGTCAACTGCTCTTATGCGAAGAATCTCTAAATCAGAGTTCGCTCCTTGTCGCGAAATAGTTTTGGCTTTTACTTTATCAAAACCATCAAGAGAATAATAGGTATCAGCTGTAGGGTCTTCACCAACAGCAAGAGCAACTACTGTACCCTTTAGTCTAGAAGTTCCGTTCTTTTTAGTTCTGAGATTAAGGTCTGTGTCAGTCGCAGCTAAAGAATTACTTCCCTTAGCAGATGCACTGCCTCCTATTGAAGCACTAACCCCACCTAAAATTAACTCACTTTCGTGAATATTTTCTAAATAGGAGAAATCGAGCAAATCATTTATTTGCATCATAAGTCTTTTCGCAATTTACTAAAGTTTACACTTTGAGTTGCCATAGGCTAGGTGCCATAGACAAATATCCACATCAGCACAATGCCAATCTACAGTCATATTCTCATCATTTGTTGATAGCAACTGACTTGAAATCGGTGGTTACTTACATTATGAATATATTTGGATACTACTCGAACAACTCTATAACTACTGTAAAACAATTTTCTCCATGAGCGATTAATAAATTAATATCATTTTGTAAACTTATTGTAAAATATTATTTTGTAAAATCATTAAACTTTAAGCTATTAAAGTAATTGATACCAGATTCTTTAAGAGGATATTTAATTAGTATAAAAAAGAACATTTGAATACATGCGAAACTACACAAATGTAGAGACGTTACATGTAACGTCTCCACTCCAAATTTTTACGCACTGGTTGCTTGGTCGGAACTATTTAAATCAGAATTACTCAAAGCGGAGCGTGCATTTAGTGACAGCATTACTCGTGAAACACCGCTGAAGATAACGCTTACACCTACTAATGTACCGATAACCCAAGGGGTGTTGAAAGGCCATTGGAACCCAATCATTGCACCTAATAGTAAGGTAACAATACCATTACCTAATGCCCAAGTCCAATTCTGTTGCGGACGTAAGCGGAAAGCCAGAATTAGCTCGAATATACCTTCTGTAAACAAGAAACTAGCAACTAGCAAAGTCAATGTGACAGCACTTGTCAATGGATTGTAAAGCAACATAAAACCGGTTGCTATGTAGAGAATACCCAATAAAAGTTTCCAAACAAAGCCACCTTGAGAACGAGTATCAAAGGCATAGAACAATTTAGCAAAGCCAGCAGATGCTAAAATGACGGCTAACCAAGTCACAGCAAAAACAGTTGAAATTGCAGGCTGAGCAACTGCTATGATTCCTAAAATAATCAGCAAAGCACCGACTATCAACGAAGTATTCACATTTTTCTTGATGTCGTCTTGTTTGATGTCGTTAGACACATTGGTTGTCATATAAATTTTTCCTTATGTCTGAAATTTAGCTACAGAATCAGCCTAAGGAAATTTCCGGGAATTTACTTTCACCCTAAGATAGAGACAGAGGTAGTAATTTTCGTTCAATAGTCAAGTTCCTGAGGCTACACTTGGCAATTTGCAAAGCTTTTACACTACTAGAATAATATTTTACTTTCAAAGGGTACTCAACTCAGTAATAACCCTACATTACATACCAAAATGCAAAATTTACGATATTATCAATAAAAATCAAGGTGCAATAATTTTATTTTTCATTATAAAAAAATAAAATACTCTGATAGTAAAATAAATAAACCGATTTTTGGGCATTAGACAAGGTAACTATCAAAAATGTTCCAGAAAAGGGTGCTGCAAAATACTACCGAACACAAGATTATATTTGAACAGGTGCAATCAGGCATTTATACTTTTGTATTTATTTTTCCCAACATAAACTAATGGTGAACGTAGGCTATCACACAGCTAGATTACAAGGTCGATTTCTTAGTGTCTGTTATCAAAAAGCACTTCCCTGGATAGTCAATTTTCCTATCCAGCAAAATCAAAGAATTGACATTGATGTTTATTCTTTCTCTTGCGAACGCGATTTAGCTACTCAAGTAGCAAATATTAGAACTTTTATACGTCATGTCGGCATTCCAGATAAATTTATTGTTATATCTGACGGTACTTATACAGTAGAATCTCGTGAACTGTTATGTAAAATCAACCCTTGTGTTGAAGTTATAGAATGGAAAGATTTAGTCAAAGAAGGTATTCCCGAATTCATTCTTCACCATGCGTTAGAGCATCCTCATCGTGCAACAAAGGCAATGTGGAGAAGAATGGCTGTATTCAATTCACTTTCTATTGAAAAACCTACACTCTATACCGACGCAGATATTTTGTTCTTCCCAGGTGCTTCAAATATCATTAACTTATGTCAACAAGATAATACTCTTGCTTGGTATTTACCAGACTGTAAATTTTCACTTGATGACCGAATTCTTTTAGAAGAGAAAGAAAAACTCAATCCAGTCAATGCAGGCTTTTTCTTGCTCAAAAAGCAGTTAGATTGGGAAAAACCACTCAAACGTGTTGCTGAACTGATTGATTCACCAGTATTTTTTACAGACCAAACAGTAGTTCATTTAGCAATGCATGATGCAGACGCAAAACCTTTAAACGAACAACTATTTGTTTTACGTCTCAGTGACCAGTTTCTCTTTCAAGATACTTATTCTAAAAAGCACATTGCTATGAGGCATTATGTCAGTGATATTAGACATAAATTTTGGTTCTATACTGGTATTTAATTAGGAAGAAGGAACCCCACCCCCAACCCCCTCCCCGTGTGCCTACCGTATATACACAAGAGATACCCCTGAACTAAAGTTCGGGGGTTTAGTAAATTATATTTTTAAGTATAATACTGAACATTCGGTATACAGTTCTTATCAGAACAAACGAAAATGGCTAGAGTTAAAACTAGCAGCAGCTATATTGTTGACAACAACCAAGGTCTGGTTCCTAACTTTATCAACAATCAAAGTATTATTACCCTGCTGAGTAAACGACAACAAATCAAACTTCAAACCAGCAGCACAACCAATCACATCTTCCCCAATTTGAAAATCCTCAATAGTGTCTACCCCGTGACCTCGAACAATAACAAAAGCATCTTTACCAGAACCACCATTCAAAATATCATTTCCTAAACCAGACCAAATTTCATCATCCCCATCACCTCCCCAAATTGAATCATTTCCTTCATCACCGTAAGCTTTATCATTTCCACGATTACCGTAAATCAAATCATTACCTGCACCACCAGCTAAAGTGTCATTCATGCTAAAATTCACACCATAAGCAGGTATCACTTCCAAATCGCCATAAAGTGTATCGTCACCATTACTGCCAAAAATGCGGTCATCTCCCAATCCACCATGAATGATATCGCTATTATCTAATCCATTAATGCGGTCAACACCATCAGTTCCTATTAAAGTATCTAATAAAGGAGTACCATTAATATAGTTAATTCCTTTGCTGTTAACAGTGATAGTAAAAGTTTGAAACTCTGAAGTATCTATACCAGAATTTAAAGTACCACCATCATCTTGAACTTTTACTCTGATTGTAGCAGTAGCACTGTCAGTAATTGTATTAATGGGTGTATATATCAAATCACCTGTTTTTGTAATTATTGGTGTACCTTGCAAAATTCCTGAGTTGTTAATCACTTCAACGTGATATCTTTGAACGCTTTGTGTTAACTCGTTTGCAGCACCAGGATTAAATCCACTCACCCAGCCACTAATAGTTTGTTGACCTATTCCTGCTTTCACACTTTGATTTCCACCAATGGTAAAAGTGGGAGCATCATTGACTGGATTAACGTTAATATTCAAATTTTTAGTTGTTGTTCCAGCGACTGTTTTGTCATCCACTGTTATTGTTAATATATCAGTACCGTTAAAGTTTAGGTCGTTTTGATAAATTAAACTATTGCTAGTACTTAAAGTTTTATTAATTTCAGCAATAGTACCAGTTAGGTTGACTGATGCTGTAGAGTTATTACTGATATTATTAACCAATACTCCACCTGTCACTCCTGAATTAATAGTTAACTTACCATTAGTTACAGATAAGCTGACGTTTACATTATTTGTTTCTACATCTAAATCGCTAATAAAAATATTTGATATTGCTAAATAATTATCTTCATTAACTATAATAGATGGGAAAGTAGTATTAGTAGTAACAGCAACTTTTGCTAAATTAATATTGGCACGAGCAGAAGTAGTATTATCACCAAATCGAATCAAATTACTTTGCTGGTAAGGACTGGGAATAATCTTATCGAATGCTGTGTAATCTCTTAATCTACCACTTAAAATAGCATTACTATTGGCAAACAGTGTATATGTATTACCTTGCACTGCTAAGTCATAATTTATCAGACTAGATGTTGTATTATAATTAGCAAATTCTCCTTGAGTAAAAAGAGTGCGGAAGTCATTACGAGGAATATCATCTGCTGGTTCTAGATATGCAAATTCTTGAGTTGTACCATCTTCTTGTGCCCAAATACGGTCAGTCCAAAAACCAAGTTCAATCGCTTTTTTGTTATCACTACTAACTACTATCAAGCTAAATCCCGCTCGGTCATCTTTTCCATCGTTATTTTTATTGGCGTTAAGTGCCCGCAATTCTGCTAAAATTTGGGCTGTGAAACTAACTATATAACCTGTAGTATTATTTAGGGTAGCATTGATATTAGAAAAACTTGCATTTAAGCTGTTATTAGCTATGGTATTGAGATTAGTGACATTATTAATAGCCGTCGGGGTAACACCTCTACTACCGGAATAACTCCATCCCTGAGCTTGGGGGAGAGTATTTAAAGAGCCATCATAAAGAATGATATTATTGCCAATCATCGGCTTATCATTCACACCATTTACTATAATATTCTTAGTAACAGTATTACTCTTAACTCCTTTTCCATCTGTTAATATTATTTCTAATGTGCGAGAACTGGTATCTAGTAAATTATGTGATGTATTTGAATAATTTATATTACGTAAAAGAGCTTGTATTGCATTGATACTAACGTTATTTGCGCCAAAAGTTATTTCCAGAGCTTCACCGTTAATTCCACCTTTAAAAGTCCCTATACGTTGTTTACCAAAATTGATAATGCGACCATCAATATTTATCTGCTCTAAGCCATTACCCTCGTTTCTAATATTTAAGTAATCTCCTATTCTTGCTCCGGATTTCATTGTGATTTTTAGATTTCCTGTACCAAATTCAAATGAATCTGGGTCGGTTAAAGTAGAAGTATTATCAATAATTATGGGTTCTGCATTTTCAGTATAAGAAATATTTATCGGAGATAAAGTAATTACAGGAGGGGTGTTTATTCCAAAATAATTCGTGTAACGAACAGTATAAACATCATAATCATTAATACCATTAACGAAAAAATCACCTGTAGCTAAAATTTTACCGTCTGGTAATAGGATGACATCATTCAAACGATTTGAAACACCAGCAGTATTTACTACTCGACCATTAATACCAAAAGACGAGTCCCGACTTCCATCGTTATTATATCTAACTAAAGCAAAATTAGAATTATTAGCAGAACCACCAACTATAATTTTACCGTCAGGTTGCAGAATAATACCAGCAGTATTATCTTCACCAGAGGACATATCTGTAATAACTTTACCGCTAATACCAAAAGAATTATCAATACTACCATTAATGTTGTAGCGAACTAGCGCAAAATCATTACTAACTATAGAATCACTAAGAGCAGCAGTACCCGCGACAACTATCTTACCATCTGTTTGGATGACAAGACTGGAAGCACTATCATTTTTACCCGCAATATCAGTTGTAACTTTACCCCCAATACCAAATGTTGCATCCAAACTACCATTACTCTCGTAGCGTGCTATCGCAAAATCACCATTAGCACTTCCCACAACAACAATTTTTCCGTCGGATTGCAAAATAAGCTTAGAAGCAGAATCATCACCAATAATATCAGTCGTGATTTTTCCACCTATACCAAAAGAATTATCAAGGCTACCGTTATTGTTGTAGCGTACTAAAGCAAAATCTCCGTTAGCATTTCCCGCTACAAGAATCTTACCATCCGATAACAAAAGAATATCATTACCAATATCATCCACACCACTCAAGTCAGTTGTAATTTTTCCTCCGATACCGAAGGAAGAATCAAGACTACCATTGCTTTGATAGCGAGCTAATGCAAAATCATACTTGCTGAATGTATTTCTTGCTCTGCCAGCAATAATAATTTTTCCATCCGGTTGTAAGGCAACCCCGTAACCCGTATCAATACCCCTAGCAAAATCGGTGGTTACTTTACCCTCGTTACCAAAAGATAAATCCAGACTACCACTGTAGTTGTAACGCAATAAAGCAAAATCGCTGTTATTTGGGCTATTAAAAGCATTACCCGCTATTATTATTTTGCCATCAGGTTGGAAAACAAGAGCATGACCAGCATCAAGACGATTATCAAAATTCGTGTAAACACTACCAACAGAACCAAAAGAATTATCCTTATCTCCGTCAGGAAAAATAGCAGCGTAGTTAGAAATTACATCACGGGAAAAAGGATTGTCTGTTTCGATAGAACCCGTAGCAACTTCCAATACCCAATCCCCACCCAAAGCAGCGCTTCCGGTAAAATCATCCGACGCAGCCACATCCGCACCTGTCAGTTGACTTAAGTTCTGTACAAAGTTTACACCAATTTCTCCTTTGGCTATGTCGCAACCGTACAGTAAAATATCAGCATCTTCTGTTAAGGCTGTTTTCCACTGCTGTAAGTAACTCGCATAATCTTTTAAATTTTGGTAATTTAAATTATTTGCTCCCAGTCGCAAACTACCACTGCTACCGTGAGAAACAATATGAACTGACTGATATTTCCCATCCTTTAAATTTTCTGTAATTTGCGCTATTGCATCTCGTTTAGGGTCAATAATTACAACTTCTGTATCTGGGTGGATAGCGGATACCAAACTTGTATATTCTTGAATATTTGCATCGATAAAAACAATATTACTTTTTTTGTTTAATTTTTTGGGAGTGATTTTATTTTCTTCGTCTGGGTCAATTAGGCTATTAGTATTTTTCTTTAAAAGTAATTTCATTTTTAAAATTATTTTTATTTTTTAAAATGTTATATAATCACAAAATCAATTATCACTGATTCCAAGACACCAAACATCAGTAGTTATACCTTTTGTATATTTATACTTTTATCGCAAAAAATAAACATTGATAAAATTAACAGTTTTTTATTAAATAATAAAATATATTAAAATCACGGATAGATTGTAAAAATTTATCTTCAGCTTCATGTTTTTATAAAACTGACTTTTCTAAAATATAGAGCTTAGTAGAGTTTACAAACTATTTATAATTGCTGTTTGCGACCGTAATTATTCGTAATACTGATGTATTAAAGCAAAGTCATAGGTAATTATATATATGAAAATATTCCATTTTTTCTAAGCCTTTAGATAGATGAAACAACCAGACTCCAGCATGTATTACTATTATGTCTAATCTGAAACTCAACCAAGGAGATGAGTTTTAAGGTTCAGTAGACCAATTTTGCTATATTGATAACTGCAATATTGATAACTGCAAAAATGGTTTGTGTGGATTACAGATAAGAAAAGGAAAAATGTATTTATATTTTTTCTCGTAATCTCTAAATGAAGTCTTAGATTTCATAATCCCTTTGCTGCTGAACCATTAAAAGCCCATGAAAATCGCACAAGTAGCTCCCTTATGGGAACGAGTTCCACCCGTGACTTACGGCGGTATAGAATTGGTAGTAAGTCGCTTAACAGATGAACTCGTACGTCGAGGCCATGATGTAACATTGTTCGCATCTGGTGATTCTGAAACTTTGGCTCAATTGGACGCGGCAAATCCTCATGCATTACGCCTAGATAGCCACATCAAAGAAGGCATAATGTATGAATTATTACAAAGTAGCCATATTTATAAAAGAGCCTCAGAATTTGACATCATTCATTCTCATCTTGGAGTATGGGCATTACCTTTAGCAAGTTTGGTATCAACCCCAACTGTTCATACCCTTCATGGTATATTCACTGATGATAACAGTAAGCTATTTTCTCTCCACGCTTCGCAATCCTACGTCAGTATTAGCAATGCACAACGTAAATTAGACCTCAATTATGTTAGCACTGTTTACAATGGTTTAATTTTGGAGGAATATCCCTTTTTTGAAACACCAGAACAACCTCCATATTTGGCATTTTTAGGACGTTTCTCCGCAGAAAAAGGACCACAACACGCGATAGCCATTGCGAAAAAAACGGGTTTACGCTTAAAAATGGCAGGTAAAGTAGATACAGTAGATTCTAAGTTTTTTGAAAAAGAGATAGCTCCTCATATCGATGGAGAACAAATTGAATTTTTAGGTGAAGTCAACCACTCACAAAAGATTCAATTGTTGGGGAATGCTGCTATCACTCTTTTCCCTATAACTTGGAGCGAGCCATTTGGTTTGGTAATGATAGAATCAATGGCAACAGGTACACCTGTAATTGGCATAAATATGGGTTCCGTTTCGGAAGTAGTAGCCCATAATAAAACAGGTATGGTGTGCGAAAGTTATGAACAAATGGCAGATGTGATTCCTGATGTTTTGAAACTAAATCGTGAAGATTGTCGAAAACACGTACAAGATAATTTTACAGTTACCCAAATGGCAAATGGGTATGAAGCGGTTTATGAACAAATCATTAGGGAACGCAATCAAAAACATTGGTTCATTCCAGCGCTGAGAGCTTCTTTGGGGTCGATAACTTCTCTCAGATTTTAAGGACACTGACCTAACCCCCCTACCCCCCTTCCCTACGAGGGAAGGGGGGAAATAAAAGACGATATTTTGTTTTTGGGAATAACTCGACGCTTAGTTAAAAATTAACGTAGGATGGGTTAAGTGCATTTGTAACAATTAGTTGGAGACTTATTAAATTGAATGAAGCGTCGTAACCCATCACTTCTATAGACCTAATATTTACTTTATAAACCACCTTTAAATATAGAGTAATTTAATATGCATCGCGTCGGTAAACAATTGTATTAACCATTACTTGATTGTTAATATCATCAATCAGATAAATAACTCGGTAATCACCAATACGGTAGCGGTAATAACCAGCCAAATCACCTTTGAGTGCTTTTATATTAGGATGATAGCTAGGATTTTGTTCAAGTTGCTCCAAACATTTTGCTATTTTCTTTGCTAGCGCTTGATTGGCTGAAGCATAAACATCCTGTGCTTCGTCAGATAAAACGACTTCATACATCGGTACGGATACTTCTCCAATTAGTAACACGACCTGCGGCTATGTCTTTTTTTGAACGCTCGAATGATTCAATAAATCCAGGTATATCAAGTAATTCCTGGGTTGCGTCTTGACTCTCCTTGTCTGCAAGATATGCTATAAATTCAGCAACGAGACCAAGGCGTTCTGATGATAATGTGTCTAAGTTTTGATTAATTTGCTGACGAATTTCGGTGGGATTCATAATATTAATTTCGCATTACTATTTGAACACATTTAAACAGAAGTATCTCCTTATTGTATCAAAGTTGATTCAACACTCATTTAATGAGATTAAATTTGTAGAGACTAAACATGTTTAGTCTCCACGTTTACATTTAGGTTAAATTTACGCTTTCATTTCGGTTTTCACGGTTGCATATCCCCAGTCCAACCAAGGAAGAAGCGCTTCAATATCAGAAGTTTCCACAGTTGCTCCACCCCAAATCCGTAATCCTGGGGGTGCAGAACGATAGGATGCGATATCGAAAGCGACTTCTTGTTTTTCCAATAATTTCGCTAATTTCTTCGCACATTCGGCTTGTTTTTCCGCACTCAACTCAACAAACCAATCATCAACAATCTTTAAACAAATCGATGTACATGAACGAGTCTCAGCTTTTTCTGCTAAAAAAGCAGCCCAATTACTAGATTCTACCCATTTGCTAATTGCTGCAAGATTAGCTTGGCTACGCTTAACTAATCCAGCAAGTCCACCAATACTTTCCGCCCATGTTAACCCATCAAGAGCATCTTCTACACATAACATTGATGGTGTATTGATAGTATCTCCCTTAAAAATACCTTCAATCAACTTGCCTTTTTGCGACATTCTAAATAACTTTGGTATCGGCCAAGCTGGTTGATAGGTTTCCAAACGTTCGACAGCACGGGGTGATAGTATAACTACACCATGCTGTGCTTCTCCTCCCAATACTTTTTGCCAGGAGTAAGTTACCACATCTAATTTGTCCCAAGGCATTTCCATCGCAAAAACTGCGGATGTTGCGTCACAAATAGTTAGTCCTTGACGGTCAGATTTTATCCAATCACCATTAGGAACCCTCGCTCCGGAGGTTGTACCGTTCCACAAAAATACTACGTCTTTATTAAAATCTACTTCGTTGAAATCAGGTAAACTACCGTAGGGTGCTTTCAAAATACGAGCATCAGGCAACTTTAACTCGTCTACAACATCTTTTACCCATTCTTGACCAAAGCTTTCCCAAGCCAAAATATCAAGAGGAAGTTTCCCAAGTAGCGACCACATAGCCATTTCTACTGCACCAGTGTCGGAAGCAGGAACAATA
Organism: Scytonematopsis contorta HA4267-MV1; assembly: GCA_019359035.1. Classification (GTDB taxonomy): domain Bacteria; phylum Cyanobacteriota; class Cyanobacteriia; order Cyanobacteriales; family Nostocaceae; genus Scytonematopsis; species Scytonematopsis contorta. The sequence goes on from JAHHIC010000004.1 coordinate 26,146, forward strand.
CCAAGACGATAATCTGCTGGTAAACCAAGGATTTTTTTGGATAAATCAATTACTCCTGCTAATTTGGCTTTACCTGCTTCCGAACGATGGGAACGTCCCACACAAGCGTTTTGCAGATTTGTCACAGACCAACCTGGTCTTTTTGCACAGGGTCCTGATGAAAAATGCGGAACACGGGGTTTGCTGCTGGGGGGGGTTAGATTCTCTGACATGGCTGCGCTTGTGTGGTCTCAAAAGTAAAGTTAATCATGTTTATAGTATCTGCTTTTGCCTTTACTATCCAAGACCCAATTTATAGGTATTTTTCCCGCGTGTAGTATTATCAGGTTGTTAGACTGTTGATTGTTCTGGCACACAATCTGCTGTATTTTGATGCACGGAACAATATGTTAATCTTCCTTGTTCTATGATTTTTTTCGTAAGAGAAGCGGTTACTAGTTTAAATGTTTCCACATCTGAACGAGTTTTAATCAGAACATCAGCATCAATCATTAAATCATCTAATGCGTTTAACCCCCTCACTCCCCACTCGATACGGTCAAACCCCGGAATCCCGTCAGGCACAATGACGCATAAGTCTATATCGCTATATTTATTTGGTGTTCCCCAGGCATAAGAACCAAAAAGAATTATTTCTTCGGGGTTTAACTCCGCGACTAATCTACGGGTAACTTCTGCGATTAAAGAGTTGGTAATGGATATCATATATCATCACTGGCTTGTTATTAATATTTTAACAATCAAAACCTAAGTGAGGTATGACACCCACACTCTACTTCGGTTGATTGGTACGCACCTCAATATCTTCCAATGTTTGTAGCAAAAGACGCTTTGCTTGCAATTGCCAACCCAACTTCTGAATTTTAATAGCAGCAGCAGTACCACCAACAGCAGCCAAAAAACCAATGGGTTGATTTAGCGAAACCCCCAACAACAAGCCTAATCCGCTAATTCCCCAAAAGGGTAAAGCAACCGCTTGACGCTGGTCTTCGATAATTTTATTTATTCCACCTGATGGCAAAAGTGTCAACAACGCCTCTTTAACTTGTCGCTGCTGTCCCACTGCAACAGATAAACCAATTTTCCGTCGTAATTTTTCAATTTTACGAGCATCGGTACTATATTCAACAAGTTCATCCTCAGCCATTTTAATTAGGCGTTCTAACTGTTCCATTATCTACCTTAAATCCCCTGTATAAGAAAACCAACAATATATAAATATTGCCACATGTAGAGACGCGATTAATCGCGTCTCTACAAATCGCGTCTCTACGTTCTCATTTACCTACCACAAGAGTTATAACAGAAAAAATATTGCTGACTTGTATTTTTTAAAATACGTAATACTACTTATGAAAATTGCTCATCTGGGATATCTACTAAAAAAACTAGTCACAAAAAAATTTTGGCAACGCATTGCTTTAAGCAGTCTAGTAGCCTTATTAACCCTACTGCTCGGAAACAATACCTTTCCTCTATGGACACAACAATCCAAAGCAGCAGCCATAACACCAAAAGCACCAGAAAAATCGCTTCCAAATATACCCCCAGACCTTCAACAATTAGTGCAAGTAGGAAAACAGCACTATCGAGATGGACAATTTGCTCAAGCAATTGAAATTTGGCAACAACCACTGCAACAATTTAAGCAACGTGGAGATTCTCTCAATCAAGCTGCAGTGCTAAGCAATTTGACATTAGCATATCAACAACTAAGTCAATATTCAGAAGCGTCAAAAGCTATTTACCAAAGTTTAAATTTATTAAATCAATTCAACTCCCCACAAAGTCAAAATTTAAAAGCCCAAGCATTAAACATTCAGGGTGGACTATTATTATCGCAAGGAAAAGCCGAACAAGCTCTAAAAAGTTGGCAAGATGCAACGGAAACTTATAAAAAGATAGGAGATAATGCAGGAATTACTCGAACTTTACTAAACCAAACTCAAGCTTTGCGAACATTAGGATTATATCCTCGTGCAAAAGTAACTTTAGAGCAAGTTTTGCAAAGTTTACAAAATCAACCCGACTCAGCAATCAAAGCAGCAAGTCTAGTCAACTTGGGTGATACACTCCGGATGATGGGTAAATTAGAACAATCCCAAGAAGTTTTACAGCAAAGCTTAGCAATAGCACAAAAATTAAATTCTTCAAGCGATATATCTTTAGCTTTACTTAGTTTGGGAAATACCGCTTACTCACAAAAAGAAACTGAGCAAGCTATAAACTACTATCAACAAAGCATAAATGAATCAATCTCAGCTACTAAACTACAAGCACAATTAAATTTATTGCGCTTATTAATAGAAATCGATAACACCTCAGAAGCAGAAAAACTAATCTCGCAAATTAAGCCACAATTAGATAATCTTTCTCCTAGCAGAGCTTCAGTATATGCACAGGTTAATTTTGTAAAAAGCGTATCAAAAGCTAAAAATAAACAGCAAGAAATAGGAGGTAAAATAAATAATAAAATATTAGCGGAAATTTTAGGAAAAGCAGCCCAACAAGCAGAAATTATAGAAGATAATAGAGCTGAGTCTTACGCTTTAGGTTATCTTGGAGAACTCTATGAAAAAAATCAGCAATGGAAAGAAGCTCAAACATTAACAGAAAAAGCTTTGGTCTTAGCACAAACTAGTAATTCTTCAGATATTGCTTATCGATGGCAATGGCAACTAGGAAGAATTTTTAAAGCGAATGATAATTTAGAAGCTGCATCATCAGCATATACAGAAGCTGTGAAAACTTTAAGTTATATTCGTAATGACCTCGTTGCTAGCAGTATTGATGTACAATTTTCTTTTCGCGAAAGTGTGGAGCCGGTTTATCGAGAATTCGTTGGTTTATTATTGCAAGCAAAAGGTAAACAAACATCCCAAAGTAATTTGATAAAGGCTCGCAAAGTCATAGAATCTCTACAAATAGCAGAACTCGATAACTACTTCCGTGAAGCTTGTTTAAGTGCTAGTCCACAACCAATTGATAAAATCGACCCCCATGCAGCTGTCATTTATCCTATTATTTTAGAAGACCGTTTAGAGATAGTCCTTTCTTTACCAAATCAACCCATAAGCCATTATGCTAAAAATATAGAAAAAATCGAGCTAGAAAAAAATTTTGAACAAATGCGACGCTCATTAAGAAGAACATCTTTAGAAAAAGAGCGTCTTTTAGCTGCTAAAAAAGTTTATGATTTACTTGTCCAACCAGTAGAAAAAGAACTAATTAGTCACAAAATTCAAACCATTGCATTTATTCTTGATGGTGGAATGAAAAATTTACCAATGGCTGCACTTTATGACGGTCAACGGTATTTAATAGAAAAATACAACGTTGCTATCACTCCAGGACTGGAATTACTCGCTCCTCAACCGTTAGCAAATAAGCAATTAAAAATTTTAGTTGGGGGTTTAAGCGAATCCAGACAAGGCTTTTCTGCGTTACCTGGTGTCGAGTCGGAAGTCCAACAAATTAAATTAGAAATTCCCGGTCAATTACTTTTAAATCAAGGCTTCACTAGCAAAGCGATTCAAAAACAAATTAGCACTAGTCCGTTCCCCATAGTACATTTAGCTACCCACGGACAATTTAGTTCTAATGCTGATGATACTTTTGTTCTCACTTGGGATAGCCGTCTGGATGTAAAAGACTTAGGCGAATTATTACAAAACCGCGAGCAAGACACACCTAAACCTATTGAGTTGCTGGTTTTGAGCGCTTGTCAAACCGCTGAAGGTGATAAACGCGCTGCTTTAGGACTCGCTGGAGTTGCGGTACGCTCTGGGGCACGTAGTACAATTGCTACACTTTGGTCTGTTGAAGATAAATCAACTTCTAAATTTATGGCAGAGTTTTACGAACAATTGGCTAAACCTGGAGTGACTAAAGCACAAGCTCTCCGTTTAGCTCAACAAACATTGATGCAGCAAAATGAATTTAAGCATCCTTTTTATTGGGCACCTTTTGTCTTGGTTGGTAATTGGCTGTAGTCAAGAGACCTAACCCCCCTACCCCTCTTCCCTGGGAGGGAAGGGGGGAAATAACCCTAGAAAAACAATTTGACAGGTAGCAAGCAAGATGCTTCCACTACTAGTATTTATCGATACAACAAAGCCCGCAACAAAGAAAGTAATTGTTCATTATCCACTAATTTAGGATTAAAGGTAAGAATTCTAACTTTGTTCCCAATTGAATCTTTATCTTCTAGAAATATTTTATCCATATTAAATAAATAATTACTGATAAAATAATAAATAGGGAACGATTAAGTTCCCTATTATCATCAATAAAGAAGGAGGTATTTAACCTGACAAATAGAAATGGAAACGGTCATCGAGGTTTTTGGAATCCAGTTAAAGTCTTTATCCGAACTTTTCTGAAACTTTGGGAGAAGCAAGATAAAGTTTCTGGAGAAACATTCCTTGTAGACTCGGAAATTGTCAAATACGACTTAGATGATGTGGCAGACAATCCACCAAACAAGTCGGATAACGACAACAATTAACTAAGCCGATAGCTCCGTTCCTTGCCCGAATGGGGCTATCTTCCTTTATTATACATTTTTTAATTATGACAAATTCAAACACTACAATTATACGTCCTGTTTACTACCGAATAGTTGAACGTCGCGGCAACGGTTGGGCTTTTAAAGAAGGTGAGCCGTTTATTAATTGGTTTAATGCCCCCAGCCTTTCTCAAGAAGATTTATTTGCACTTTTTGGCACATCGATGAGCAAAGTAGCTGTCGAACTTTTTCGTATAAATGGCGGCAAGCAGGGATATTACGTAGCTGACATTTTGGGTAAACTTTATTACTACTGCGGTGCGGAGTGGGAAGATGTAAAAACAAAGCTAAAAGAATTGGGCATAGGCAGACCAGACCCGTTCTAAAATCGCTTGCAATTGGTATAGGAGTGTCACATTCATCCACTCCCCCCACTCCCCATTCCCCATTCCCCATTCCCATTACCTATACAACCAAACCCGCAACAAAGAAAGTAATTGCTCATTATCCACAGGTTTAGTAATATAATCAGACGCACCAGCCTCAATACATTTTTCCCTATCACCTTGCATAGCCTTAGCAGTTAAAGCGATAATTGGTAGCGAACTAAATTGTTGTCCTTGGCGAATACGACGAGTAGTTTCATAACCATCCATTTCCGGCATCATTACATCCATCAAAACAAGATTAATGTCGGGATTTGCTTGCAAAGCTTCAATCCCATCGCTACCATTTTCTGCAAACAAAACTTGTATTTGATAGCTTTCTAATAAACTAGTGAGAGCAAATATATTTCTCACATCATCATCGATAATTAAAACTTTTTTTCCAGCAAGCACAGGGTCTGTTTGACGTAAATCTTCTAATATTTGACGTTTGGGTTGGGGTAAATTAGCTTGTACTCGATGTAAAAATAAAGCAGTTTCATCCAGCAAACGTTCCGGAGAGCGAACATCTTTGATAATTATTGTTTCTGCTAATCGTCGCAGTTGGGTTTCTTCTTGTCGAGAAAGGTCTTTACCTGTGTAAACAATAATAGGTATTTTAACAAGATTAGGATTTTGTTTAATTTCCTCTATTAATTCAAATCCTTTCATGTCCGGTAAACCCAAGTCTAGTACGATACAATCAAACTGTTTTGATTGCAACATACTTAAAGCCTCTTGACCAGAACCGGCAGAATAAGTTTGAACATCACCTTCCCCAATTAATTCTATAATACTTTGAGCTTGCGTAATATCGTCTTCTATCACTAATAAATTTTTGACCTTCCGCTCAATAAAGCCTTTAATATCTGTCAAAGTTTCAGTTAAAGCATCTTTGGAAATGGGCTTTTGTAAATAAGCAAAGGCTCCTAATTGTAAACCTCTTTGACGTCGGTCATCAACAGAAAATATATGCACTGGAATGTGACGAGTATTAGGGTCACGTTTGAGACGGTCTAATACTGTCCATCCATCCATTTCTGGCATTTGAATATCTAAAGTAATTGCATTTGGTTGATAGCGCTGTGCCAATTCTAAACCCTGTTTTCCGCGCAAAGAAACAATACCTCTAAAGCCTTGCTGACGTGCCATTTCTAACAGTATGCGGGCAAATTTATCATCATCTTCAATAATTAATAAAATTGGCTCCCCAGGTTGAATTACTTCTCGGTCGTCTGGGATTTCTTGGGGAACTTGGAGTGGGGAGTGGGGAGTGGGGAGTGGGGAGGGGGGGAGGGGGGGAGGGGGGGATGAAGAGGATGAGAGGGATGAGGAGTAGGGTAGATATAGTGTAAAGATACTTCCTTGTCCTGCTTGACTAGTTAGTTCAATTTTTCCACCCAAAAGTTGCGCTAATTCCCGACTAATAGATAAACCTAAACCTGTTCCACCATATTTACGACTTGTGGAACCGTCTGCTTGCTGGAATGCTTCAAAAATAATTTGTTGTTTTTCGGTTGCTATTCCTATACCTGTATCGCTAACAGCAAAGCTTATCATATTCTCTGGTGTAATACCTATTTGTAGGCTCACACCTCCTCTTTCCGTAAACTTAAAGGCATTAGCGAGTAAATTATTTAAAATTTGTTGTAAACGTTTTGCATCTGTGGTGATTGCTGGGGGTAATTTTTCATCGATTTGAATAGTAAAATTTATATTTTTATTTTTAGCTATCTGACTAAAGTTTCTGTCAAAATAACTATATAAATCTACAAATAATATTTGGTCAATATCTACTGCAAGCGTTCCCGATTCAATTTTTGCTAAGTCTAAAATGTCGTTGATTAACAATAGTAAATCAGTCCCGGAAGAATGAATCGTACGACTATACTCTATTTGCTTTTCCGTTAAGTTAGCTTCAGGATTATCTGATAATAATTTTGCTAAAATCAACAAACTATTAAGAGGTGTCCGCAATTCGTGGGACATGTTGGCTAAAAATTCTGATTTGTATTTAGATGCTTGGGCTAATTGTGCTGCTTTTTCTTCTAAGTTTTGTCTTGATTTTTCTATTTCTTGATTTTTGTTTTCGACTTCTCGGTGACGAGTTTCTAATAATTCAGCTTTTTCTTCTAGTTCTTCATTTAGCTGTTGCAATTCTTCATTTGACTGCTTTAGCTCTTCTTGTTGCTGCTTCAAACGCTTTTGTGATTCTTCTAGAGATTCATTACTTTGAGTTAGTTCTACTTGCCGACTTTGTAATTCTTCGGCTAATGTTTGCGAATCTTTTAGTAGTTTTTGAGTTAATATATTAGAGGAAATTGAATTTAAAATAATACCTATCGTTTCGCAGACTTTTTCTAAGAAGTTTAAGTGTAACTCACTAAAATTGGCAAACGAAGCTAATTCAATTACTCCTGTTACCTGTTTCTCATACAGTATTGGCAACACTACTATATTTACTGGTGATGCTTCCCCTAAACCAGAACTAATACGAATATAATCGTTTGGGACTTGTGTTAGCAAAATTCTTTCTTTCTCAAAAGCGCACTGTCCTACCAACCCTTCTCCTAAACGAAATTGATTCGCTAAGTTTTTTCGTTGTTGGTATGCATAACTACTAAGTAAGTCGGCGCGAAAAAACCAAACTATGTAAAGATAAATAAATACGTAGAATGTATCTGCCGAGGTGACTGAAATATGGGCGCTCGTTTAAGGGTATTTCTCACTCCTGAGCAAGACAAA
>JAHHIC010000005.1 GCA_019359035.1 Scytonematopsis contorta HA4267-MV1
TTTTTTCCCAATCCGAGTTGGGAATCTCAATTCCGTAAAAGATGCACAGAGTATCCATGCCTCTCAATCTACCACCAATTTGTACCTATTAGATGCGGTAACCAAAAAAATCCTGTGAACGGTTACAAGAGATTGTAGGGGATTTATTGATAATTTAGTTAAATTTTGGAGTACTACAGGGGAAGAAGTTTGTTTGTTATTGCATGTAGAAATTGAGTTCCAAAGGGGTAAATATCTTCCTAAAAGAATTCTTGACTATAATATTAGAGCTTTTAATCGGTTTGATTTGCCTGCTATTAACTTGGTTATTTTGTGTGATGATGCTCGTAAATGGCGACCAAGAAGGTACAGACATGATTTTTTGGGTACTCGATTAGAGCTTGAGTTTGGAAGTGTAAAAATTTCTCATTACCAAAAGCAATTGGCTGAGTTGGAAGCTAGCGATAATTTTTTTGCTTTGCTGGTTTTGGCATATTTGAAAACTCAGGAGACAAGTGAGCAATTGGAGGAAAGGAAGGTCTGGAAATTAAGTTTAATTCGCAGGCTTTATGATTTGGGTTTGCAGGAACAGGATTTCCGTATTTTATATCGATTTATTGATTGGGTAATGGTTTTGCCGAATGCTTTGGATGATGAGTTTTTGCAAGAATTTAGGCAGTTTGAGCGGGAACGGAGTGTCGCTTCTTCTATATAAATGAATTAAGTAAGGGGGTGCTTGCGTTGTGTCAAAAGCGAGCAAGATACTCGCACTACGTTAAGAGGGAAAATATTTTTTCAACATTGAAATGCTTCTAATTAGATTGCGACCTTGCTCAAAAAAAGGTTGAATTTATCGCTATCCATTAAGCCATTTTCTGATAGTATTCGGCGTACAGCAACTAAATGTACTATTCGTACGTAGGCTTGTTGCTCGTAATCAGGTAAAACAATTAATGTGCCTGATGATGGGTACTCATACACTTTCTGTGAGCCAGTTGTTTGTACTGCTGCAAATCCTATATCTAAGAGCAATTGCTCTAGTTCTGCAAACTGAACTTCTCTAACCATTATGACGAATTACTCCTTGTAATTGGTTGAGAACATCATTCTTAAATTTAGCAAATATTTTGATTGCTTGTCGATTTAATGTACTGTACTTGGATAAGTGAACAGTTACACTTTCACCAACTTTGGATAAGTCAAACCTTGAGCATTATAAGTAAAGATTAATAAATCATAACCATAATCATACTCAATGCGTTCTACAGAGTAACCACACAGTAACACATATTTTTCAACATAATTAACACTTAAATCAGCTATGATATACTCCCTTGCTCGCTTCTTTCTTGGCATTTACTAAGTCTTTTTACTTTTGATGTAGTAAATAATATCAAAATTATATTGATTTAGGTTTGGAAGCAGGAATATCAGCACCATCTTTATGTTTTTCCTGGTCTTAGTCTCCTTTCGGAGAGTTTAGGTTTAGAAACATAGCTTGATTTATTTTATCTTTTAGTGTGTTTGCGTTTCAGTCTCCTTACGGAGAATTAGGTATAAGAAACTAAAAAAGATATTGTGGGTATCAAATCAGGGTTAGGGTTTCAGTCTCCTTACGGAGAATTAGGTATAAGAAACCAATAAATAAATTGAAGCGCTACAGGCTAGCAATGGCAGCGTTTCAGTCTCCTTACGGAGAATTAGGTATAAGAAACCTATTGCTTCCGCTTTTCTCAAAAACTTCTATGAGTTTCAGTCTCCTTACGGAGAATTAGGTATAAGAAACTGTAAAAGCGGAGTCAAAAAGCGGAGTCAAGTCGTGTTTCAGTCTCCTTACGGAGAATTAGGTATAAGAAACATTCTGCTGAGAAATAAGCTATAAATCCCGCTTAGCGTTTCAGTCTCCTTACGGAGAATTAGGTATAAGAAACTCCTCGGCAGTCATCTTATATACCTTGTTGTATTGTACAGTTTCAGTCTCCTTACGGAGAATTAGGTATAAGAAACGTTGCTTTGTATTCTCGGCAACCAAGAACTCTAAAAGTTTCAGTCTCCTTACGGAGAATTAGGTATAAGAAACCTCACCCTGATAATCGGGTAATCACTGAGCAAGAGTATTGTTTCAGTCTCCTTACGGAGAATTAGGTATAAGAAACCCCGTTAAACACTTTTCTACAGTATTTCGTAGTTAAGTTTCAGTCTCCTTACGGAGAATTAGGTATAAGAAACTTTATGGGGTATGTGAGAGTGGTTTAACAAAATAAAGGTTTCAGTCTCCTTACGGAGAATTAGGTATAAGAAACAATAACTTTTCTCTTGTCGCTGGATTCGGAAAACATTGTTTCAGTCTCCTTACGGAGAATTAGGTATAAGAAACCCCTGCAATTCAAGGGCTTCAAGATATAAATATGTAGTTTCAGTCTCCTTACGGAGAATTAGGTATAAGAAACACTCTTCTACCCAACGGTTTCCTTTTGAGGTAAGCTCAGGTTTCAGTCTCCTTACGGAGAATTAGGTATAAGAAACATACTGCCTTTGCTCCAAGTGGCTTCCATGTATGAAGTTTCAGTCTCCTTACGGAGAATTAGGTATAAGAAACTCCCCGCAAAGCATCCCTTCCACTCTGGCCTTCTTTTTCGTTTCAGTCTCCTTACGGAGAATTAGGTATAAGAAACCCCTCCGGCTGAAACTGTTATGGAGAGGTCTTCCTGGATAGGGTTTTCGTGAACCTCAAAAAAGAGTCCATTTCAGCCGCCTTTGTTGCGACTATTTCTCACCTATCTCAAGCTGCGAAACGTTGAAACTATTTACTTGTCAAGGTTCTGGCGTTTTTCGTGAACCCCCCTAGGTTTTCGACCTCGCTTAGGTTCACGAAAAATCTTATCTTTGAATATTATATTATGATGCTATCACATTGACGAGGTTTTTCAGAGCCATAAGTGATGGTACGCTTAACAGAGCCTGCGTCTAAAACGTAAATTTTGACTGAATCCTCTTCTGGCTTAATCAATTTCTCTATTTTAATTTGCAATTTTGTGAACTGTACCACAGAAAGAAAGCATTCAAACACACTGTATTGTGCCCATTTGCCATAGCCAGAAAGCATCTTATGTAGTCGGGTACGTCGTTTGTTTGCCTCTTTATTATCAGGTAAATCGTAAATAACCAGATAAAACAACGTGTTGCTCATAAATATAGATATTTGCTAAATTTACATCCTCAGAACCCAATAACAAGCTGAAATCTACTTATTTTTAGTAGCCCCCTCCCCGCGTGCGGGGAGGGGGTTGGGGGTGGGGTTTCTTATATTGGCACGAGAAAGATGTTGGTTATTCTCTTGTACTTATCGCAAAACAAGCGGTTTATAAGCCAAACCTTCTTGTAAAAATCGACTTAAAAGTCTCGCTTGCAATTCAACTGCACGTCGATAAGTACAGGGATAATCAAAGACAGGGTGATTAAAATCATTATTCATTTTCCGTTCAAAAGCTTGAAGAAACTTTTTGCGTCCATCATCAGATAATCTATAAGCACCTAGAGTTTCAGTAAAATCATCAGGTTGAATCACACGATTATTTAAAACAGAAAACACCAAGCTATCGGCAACTAATGCGCGTAGCTCCTCCATTAAATCGAGAACCATCGAAGGTTGTCCGTGGTGAACTTCATGTAAGTAACCTATGTATGGGTCTAAACCCACAATATGGACACCTGCTGTTACTTGTACACGCAGCAATCCATAAGCAAAACTCAAAAGTGAATTTACTGGGTCAGTTGGTGGACGACGATTACGTCCGGAGAATGACCAAGGTTCTTTTAGGGAGCTATCCCAATAACTAAAATATTCACGTGCAGCTACACCTTCGATACCGCGAACTTGGTCTATAGTTTGTTGCTCATGAACAAGCTTTTTGTATTTTTTAAGCGAGTTTTCACCAACTTTTTGTCTATACAAAATTGTGTATTGATTTTGAATTTTTGCCGCAACGATTGCTTTAACTAAATCTAATCTTCGTTGAGTATCATGATAAACAGCATACTGCGCTAAACGTAACTGACCATTACGTGAATAACCCGGTAAAGCCGAACCAAGATATTTACCATAACTAGAAAGATAGTGAACAGGCATCCCCAATTCTAAAGCATAAGTAAGCGCTTCTCCAGTAACTTGAGGGTTACCCATTAATACGACTTGCTCCACAGTTTGTGCTGGAACAGATTGTTTTTTCCAACTACCATCTTCTTGTTTAATAGAAACCGTAAATGCTTCATATGCTTTACTGAGTACAGCTTCTTTTTGAATGACGTAAAGGACAGACATAATTTCAAACTCCAAATTGATATGATTAATAGCCAATAGCTAAGAAAACTTAAAAAATCTCACATCTTGTGGGGTGGGCATCCCTGCCCGCCCTTCTCTAAAAATGCACTTTTAGCCCATTTGCACAAGAAAAAATGAGATTTATTTTATTTGCTAGTCCTTAATTAAAAATTAGCCAAGCGTTGTTAAATGCTTAACTTCGTAAGGTAAACAAATCCCTATCAAACTACATGCTTGGCATTTTTTTGAATTATCTATTGGTCGAGGAATTTTTCCAGTAGCAGTAATTTTTGCAGAATGAATCGCACTCTCAGTCATCTCGCGTAATTGTGGAGTAAATTCAACTCGTTGCCGACGACGGTTAGCATGATAGAATATTTCTCCAAAAGCAATACTGTATCCAGTGCGTTCTTCCAAACATATAGCAGCAGCACAAAGTTGAAAATGGTCATTGAGGTGACGTGCCATTTTTCCTTTTTTGTATTCCACAGGAATCAGTAGACCATTTTCAGCTTCAACAGCATCAATAATACCACTAACACCTAATCTTTCACTCCATACCCACTGTTGTTGGTAAATAGTTTTGTTACCTTCTTGAACAACTTTTTCTTCATTAATATTGCTGTGAATATGACGACCTAAAATGATATGCTCGTTATCTTGCATTTCACCAAGTTCATATTCTAAATAGAAGCGTCGTGGACAATATTCCCAAGCATTCAGATATGCCAAAGGTAGATAATTTTCCATCATTTTTGATTTCCTATTATTGCGAAGAGGAACGCTTTTGTCATTGCGAGGAGGAACGCTTTTGTCATTGCGAGGAGGAACGCTTTTGTCATTGCGAGGAGGAACGCAATGACAGATAATACAGTGCGTCTGATGGATATTCGCAATGACAGTATATTTCTGACTTGTGTATACACGGGAACTCCCTCATCTCCCTACTCCCTACTCCCTACTCCCCACTCCCCAATTCTCACCTCACCCATTCCCATAGCTGTCTTACGTCCGACTCCAGCAAATATAGCGAAGTGGGCTAAGGTGGTAGAAATTTGTGCTTGAGATTCAGGGAAATGATAGCGTACCCATCCGACAGAGCCTATTTCCCAATCGGCTTTTAGTTTAGTGGTTTTAGTTTTTAAGTCGAAAGCAGATGTAATTCCTTCCCATTCCATCGTGGGAAATTCTAATTCTGGTCGTGAAAAAATATTCCAACGACGTAATAGTCCACCAAAAACTAAGCTTGGTAAAGGGAATGGTTGAGTTACTTTATTTTGCCTAAAGCTAGTTAAGGAAAGAAATTCCAACACAATAGAAGTTTCGGGAGGAATTTGTGATAATTGTTCAAAGCTTGAACTTTGTAAAATCTCCACTCTGCTTCCCAATTTGCAAGGTATACCAGCGATTAAAATTTCTCTGGAAATTTCTGAGGCTAAACCACAAAGCAAAGGAGCGAGTAAATATTTTTGTAGTAATCCAATTTTCAGGTAAACTTTATTTCCAGATTTGCAATGATTCAAAGACAGAGTTATAGGTGAAACATTTTGTCCATGAATTTTTTCAGATAAATTGGGATTCCCTAGATGTAACCAATGATAGCATAAAGCGTGAATAGCTAATCCCAATGATTGAGGTAATTTACGAGAAGGATATATGGGAATTTGCAAGATATGAAGTGGTGATTTATCAACTTCGATACCAGTTACTTCATATATATTATCTTGCCATTCGACTAATATCAATTTGCTGAGATTGCAGCAAATTTCCTGCAATATTTTGGGATAATATTCTGGTGAATCTATGGCAATAAATAATTTTGTTAAATTGATATTATTTCCCAAAGTAACTACAGACAATGAAATCCCTAAATCAGGTAACCATTGAAATAATGGCATAGCAGAAGTAGCATTGGAAGGTTTTAAAACTAAAATCAATCCTGCAAAATCAGTTTGAAATGCTATTTCTGGTGATTGTAAATCAGATTTTGTGGTAGAGGTCATAACGTGTACTTGTGGCAATCAGTTTTAGAGGTAAAAATCCTGGTTTAATTACTCGGTCTTTTTCTAGTGCTGCTTTTTGGGTAGAAAAAGGATTGATTTTACTAAAAGTTGTTTTTTCACCCAAATCATCCATCGGTTGAATTGTAAAACCTAAATCAGGTTCCGATAGAAATAGTGCATTTGCTGTTTCTTCTGTTTGGTCGGGGAGATATTGAAAAAAACAGCCGCGTTTACCAAAATAATTAATTTGTGAAAACAAAAATTCTAATTCTTTAGATTTATCGGTTTCCCCGCAACAAATTTTTAACAAACCTTCTTGAAATACCCATTCCCGAAAAACGAATCCATCTTGCATTGCTACAGTTGTTCTATTTTTATCAACTTTGTCTGTTGTTTGGTCGTAATATCTAAGCTTGTAACCATTGCGATTAACGACTAATCTTTCTGGGGGTGAAACATAAATTTGTAAATCGCGAATCCAGGCAAATTCATTTTTTATCCACACATCAAAATCACTTTCGTGTGTATTCCCCTGGTTTTCTAGTAGCACCTTTAAAAGCGCCATTTTAATAGAATATGGTGTGGGAACAAAATTTGAGCGTGCAGCCATACTCGTTGCATCGGAACGTTTGAGCGAGAATAAGCTAACTGGTTGATAACTAACGGTTAACCAAGATTTGCTGGTAGTTGACTGTTGACGGTTGACGGTTGACGGTTGACTGTTCACTGTTAAAAAGCATTCCAATTAACTAAAATATTTGTGAATTCGTCTTTTCAGCTATTTCACATTTAAGTTGCATATATTCGGGCGGTTCGGGATGCCCACCCCACAGGAGATGTAGATTATATTTTGCAAGTCCCTTATTCAATTGCTTCAGCCTGATTGCTATCCCAAGGCTGTGATTGTGCAATCAAGCTTTGAATTTGTGTAGCAAACTCCGCCATAGTTTCAAAAGGTAATAAACGAACTGTCCCATCCCCATTTAATTGATTTAAAGTATTCGCGATGCTTTCAATTTGACGTTGGTAGCTTTCTTCCAATGGGCTAATCATTGGTGCTGGACAGCGACGAGTGGTAACAGTAATTACCCCTTCAAAATGGTCTGGGTGTGGTAAATTTGTGTTGCGTTTTGCCCCATTGGGTTGTAGATAAGTATAAAGAATACTTTTTAGCAAAGCATCAAGTCTTTTTTTGCGTTCGCTAGTATCAATCGCGTAGCTAAAATTATGAGGGTTATAGCCTATACGAAAAGCTTCTATATTTAAAACTGTAGCATATAATCCAGAGCTAATTTGTACATTATATGGTGTGGGGTTATCAGTTCCATATTTTGCGTGAAAATAGCTTTGGGTTTTCACAAAACTGGGTACTCCAACCAGCGCTCCAAATTCTATTACTGATTCTCGTTTGAGGGTTTGTCCTTTTTTCTCTGTGACCATAAAGCCTTCTAAGTCACTAATGGTACAGCGTTGAATTACCTTTGCAGTTTTTGTTGTTAAATCTGTGTCTTTGTCACTAAAAATTTTGATATTTTTGTCAATATCATATCCAATACGGTCAGGATTAAATTGCTTCCCTCCTTCAGATAAGCTCAATCCGGATTCAATTGCAATTCTATGTAGGTGCTCTGCTTGGATATGCTTTAACATGTCTCCGGAAACACCATTGACGAATTTAGGCTCTGGGTCACCTTTTTCTACAATATAATAGCGACGGGTTAGAGATTGATTTCCTTCGTTACCTTCGTTGTTTAAAGCATGAAGCTGTAGAGCAGCTAAACCACTGATTGAAGCAGAGTAAATGGGGAAAGTTTTGTTAGTCATGATAATTAAATAAATTATGAAGAATGAGTTATCAAAGTGGAGAGGTAATTATTCATCGGAATCATCGGAATCATCGGAATCATCGGAATCATCAGTAGCTATATTCTCCTCAACTGTCCCTTCGGGTAGATTTTCTGTTGTTTTTTTCCAATTAGCATAGCCATAAGCAATCAAAAGATTAGCAACTAAAGTATGGTCAAAATCGTTGATTAATTCGATTAAACGGTCTAAATCTTGTTGAGTAATCCAAACACGCATTAAGGGTTTACCATCTAGTTTTTCTGCGAGTCGCATGTTTTCGTGTTCGTATTTTGCGATAAACTCGGTAATTGCACAAACAAAATCTTTTTTAGAACCTGACTGGCTAAATAATTGTTGTGCTAGACCATAATTTCGTTGCCAATCAAGTTCTTTTGTTCCATCTTTGGTACGTACTTTTCCAGCGTAAACTGTTGCTTGGTTTATAGATTTTGCTATTCTGCGGAAGCTAGGGTCGTTGGTAATTTTAGTGTAATCATCATTTTTTTTGGTCATAATATCTAAACCTGATATTGTAAATAATCGCGGTGCTTTTGATTTGGAGTCAGCTAGTTTTTTGACTATGTAATCGGCATAGCTGATTTGAAAACGAAAAAAATTTTGTAAATTGATACCTGTAATAAAGTCTCGGTAGGTGGCAAGCAATACGCTATGATTCTCTTTATCTTCTGCTGAGAGGGAAGTAATTACAGATAAATGTTCTTTTAATACATTTTGGTAATCGAGTAGTTCTTGGTAGTTATCGGGAACAATCCAACTTGGAAGTCCTAAGGAAAATAACTCTTTGACTCCGTAAACTTGACCTTTTGAAACAAAATGTGTTCCACGAAAACCATCAACAAATTCATGGATTGGTTTCCCCCAAAAATTAAAGGGGTTTTCTGGTTTTCCTCTGGCTTTGGCTTCGTTATTTTCTAGTATTTGCTGGCAAGATTTAAGGATTAATTCGATATCAAAGCGTGCAACTCCGTGACCTCCACTAGGAGGATTAAATCTTCTGAGTATATTCAAAACTTCTCGATATTTATCTAAACTAATATCTTTGGGTACGAGCGCTACTGCTCTCCAATCGTAAACTCTGTCAGTAATTTTAATTTTTTCGGAAATCCCGAATTCAAAAAATCCATTTGCTATTAACCATAAGCTCAGCCAATCTGTTTTTTGTGGGTCGGTTTTATTGCTATCGGCTTTAACTCGACTCACTCCTTGTACTGCTGTTGGTAAATATATTTTAACTGCGTTTGCTAAGTTTGGTAAGTCTTTTTTTGTTTGTTGTTTAAATTTTTGTTTAAATTGATTTGCAACAGTATTTAATACTTTATTAAATTCAAATTGATTTTCTTGGCTGAATGCTTCTAGTAATGAACTAATAAAAATACCGTAGTAGTTTCTCAGGTTCCAACATTCTAACCACAAACTATTGTGATTGCGGTCGTGACGCATGGAAACTAGAATCGCACCATTTTGTGTTCTTGCATCCGGGGGTGGTGGTGATTCTTCTGTTCGTTCTGCTTTACTTCCGTTTTGATAACGATATTCGCGGTATAGCTTGCGCTTTTCTCGTTCTTTGACTACATCAAAGTAGCTGGTTTCTTCTGGAATGTTTTTCCATTCGGTTTTTTGACCTCGTACTGGTGGAGATGGGTTGGTGTATTTGAGTTGGGAAATTGCTAGAATGTCAATTGGGGTCGCGAATTGGATACGGTAGCGTTTACCTTCGTCTACAAGTTGCATTTCTGTATTCTGCTGTGTACGTCGAAGGGAGTCTTCGGCTATCTGTGCTAGTGCTAGCAGAGCAAAGATGTCTGTGTAGTCGTTGGATTGTTTGGGGAGGAATAGCGCTTTTATCATTTGTGCTTTTTTTATTTGGCTAAGGCTATTCTACATGCCGTTGGAAGAGGGGTATTCCAGTAGAGACGCGATTAATCGCGCCTCTACGTACGAATCTTCAAAATTTAAGCAGTATTGCAATGAGGACTCGTTTAATATCGTTACTTGTATCTCCTGATATCTTGCATCTCTAAAAATTAATGTCATAATCATAACTATATTTGTTTAAGTACAGTAGCCCTTTCCACGACTGCCAGGGAATAAATTCCCTGTCTAAAAGCTAAAGTCCTCTAAAGAGGACTAGAAACAGAGTTTTGCTATGCGTGTCATTTTTAAAACAATCAAAATTTTTAATTAGTTATTTATAGGTAAGGTGCAAGATATTAGCCTCCGACGGTCGCGTTTGCCGCAACCGTAAAATATGGGACAAGCACATTTTTTTGTAACCCTTGCTATATATGGATTATGGAATGTGCTGGTTAGGAGTCTCTGGATTATATGTTTCAGTTATACGAGGATTGGCTGGATGGTATACAAAAACCCTTAGCATTAAGCCAAGGGTTTTCGCGATTTGAACTATGTTTACTATCGGCACTTATTTTGGATAAATCTACCTCAAAGAGCTTTTCTAAGGCGTAGTTTATTCAAAAATATAAAAATAATAGGGTTTCATTAAATATATTTAATGTTGTAAACAGTTTCTTGTAGAACTAGTTTTCCTCCTTTGTGAACACGCAAAGATTTTGTATTTAAGTTTAGTGTATATGTATAATTATTATTTACAGCTGAATAAGAACCTTTTTGAGAACGCGAAAGTGGTAGGAAAATATAACCATTACCTTTTTTTGCAGAACCTACATAATATAAAGCTTTATTTTCACCTTTACCTTGGCAGATATTCACATAAAAGCCTTTTGTCTCGGCAGCAATGGTTGCTTTGGTGGGAGTGCTTTCTTCTCCACTGGGACAGAAGTTTTTGTAAGACAAGTTCTGTTTATTATTTGCGAATGCGGATGCACCAATTGTGGAAGTTGCAACTAAAGTAATTGCAGCCAAGGAAGCAGCGATAAGTCCGCGTTTCATACGATTTATTCTCTCGATTTATTTACTACTATTTACCTCTTACATAAAACTGTGCGCGGTTCCTGAATAAGATAAAAAAAAGTACCCTTGAGGGTAACCTGATAAAGTATTGCTAAGAGTTCTGAAGGTTCTTCAGATGATTTATATCTCTATATTAAAGTCACTTTTTGTTAGGAGATGTTTAAAAAAATATTTATCAAAAATCAAAAGAAATTGTACAAAGTTAATGGCATATGTGAGAATAATAAACATTACCAAAAGCTTCGCTAAAAGTTTAGTCTCCTCGCGGAGAATTTGGGTTTAGAAACACCAAAGCCTGCATCAAATTTAGCAAAGCCTTGTTTCAGTCTCCTCGCGGAGAATTTGGGTTTAGAAACTTTTATTTTTACTATGATGGAACCAGGCTAAGGGTTGTTTCAGTCTCCTCGCGGAGAATTTTGGTTTAGAAACAGGTGTATCAGCCCGCATTAAAGTCGGAACTAACGAGTTTCAGTCTCCTCGCGGAGAATTTTGGTTTAGAAACTTCCAACCTATGTATAGGGTTATGCCTAATAAATTCTTGTTTCAGTCTCCTCGCGGAGAATTTTGGTTTAGAAACCCACCCACTTATTATATGCTGCAGGGATTAATCGAGTTTCAGTCTCCTCGCGGAGAATTTTGGTTTAGAAACACCTATACCAAGAAGGTTGCCTAGGAATGTATAAGGGTTTCAGTCTCCTCGCGGAGAATTTTGGTTTAGAAACTTTTCGAGGCGTAGCGCATGTCAAATATCGCCTCTTTAAGCTGTTTCAGTCTCCTCGCGGAGAATTTTGGTTTAGAAACCTTTGAGGGTGCGCGACATTTTTGGTCCAGACGGAAATCTTGTTTCAGTCTCCTCGCGGAGAATTTTGGTTTAGAAACAAAATTCTTTATTGACACATGGATTTATTAAGTCAAGTTTCAGTCTCCTCGCGGAGAATTTTGGTTTAGAAACAAGTATGAAGATAATGATTTGACCGAAAACCAAGAAGTTTCAGTCTCCTCGCGGAGAATTTTGGTTTAGAAACTGCCCTAATACTGGCTCTCATTATGACGAACACGGTGTTTCAGTCTCCTCGCGGAGAATTTTGGTTTAGAAACTCTAGAGCCTGCTATGACTATAGGAGACGTTATGGTATGTTTCAGTCTCCTCGCGGAGAATTTTGGTTTAGAAACCGCGTGTAGATTTATCTAGTTTTGCATTATAAAAAGTTTCAGTCTCCTCGCGGAGAATTTTGGTTTAGAAACAACGAGGAGTTATGCATTATGGGGTGTATGAAAGCGGATTCGTTTCAGTCTCCTCGCGGAGAATTTTGGTTTAGAAACCGGTTAGCTTGGATGTTGTAAATACAGGATATCATGTTTCAGTCTCCTCGCGGAGAATTTTGGTTTAGAAACGTAACTATGTTAGGAGACCGCATTAAGCACATCCTACTGTTTCAGTCTCCTCGCGGAGAATTTTGGTTTAGAAACCTACTCTCCTCAGGCACATGCTTAAACTGACTTATGTTTCAGTCTCCTCGCGGAGAATTTTGGTTTAGAAACTCCACCGACTGTAGCCAAAGCCCCATTTGTTGAGGAGTTTCAGTCTCCTCGCGGAGAATTTTGGTTTAGAAACTCGAGACAAGTTTACCTCCATCATCCTCCCAATGAAAGTTTCAGTCTCCTCGCGGAGAATTTTGGTTTAGAAACCACGACAACAAAAGTACGAGGATAAGTTCCTTAAAATGTTTCAGTCTCCTCGCGGAGAATTTTGGTTTAGAAACTCATATTTAGTAGACGGTGGAAGTAACGGGTACTCGTTTCAGTCTCCTCGCGGAGAATTTTGGTTTAGAAACTTTTCAACAGATGCAAACTCGTTAATCAAATCGATGTTTCAGTCTCCTCGCGGAGAATTTTGGTTTAGAAACATCAAGAATTGATGCGATTGCCCAAAAAAGACTTTGGGGTTTCAGTCTCCTCGCGGAGAATTTTGGTTTAGAAACTTTGATAAAAGCGATGCGGAAGCCGCCAGCAAGGCTGGTTTCAGTCTCCTCGCGGAGAATTTTGGTTTAGAAACTGCCACCGTTATAAGCGTTGTTGGTTGTTATGTTGTTTCAGTCTCCTCGCGGAGAATTTTGGTTTAGAAACCTAGAATACCAGGACGATATAAAGCTAATATTAGTTTCAGTCTCCTCGCGGAGAATTTTGGTTTAGAAACTTCTTATAAGTTTCTTTTTTAAAAGTTTGTGAGGGGTTTCAGTCTCCTCGCGGAGAATTTTGGTTTAGAAACCAATCTATTAATCATCTTCTCGTTAAACACTTTTTGTTTCAGTCTCCTCGCGGAGAATTTTGGTTTAGAAACCATAAGACATGAGTTGTTAGTTTTTACAGATTTAAATGTTTCAGTCTCCTCGCGGAGAATTTTGGTTTAGAAACTTTTGACTCAGCTTTTTCAGGCTCTTGTGAAGAGTTTCAGTCTCCTCGCGGAGAATTTTGGTTTAGAAACAACATTGCGCCTGGACGTTTTGTTAATATCTGGAAGTTTCAGTCTCCTCGCGGAGAATTTTGGTTTAGAAACTTGCTGTTTAGGGTTTGTAAAAAAACAAAAACAGTTGTCGTGTTTCAGTCTCCTCGCGGAGAATTTTGGTTTAGAAACTTTTATTGCCGTTGTGCATACAAACAGGAATTCTAATGTTTCAGTCTCCTCGCGGAGAATTTTGGTTTAGAAACGACTGGAGGATGGGGATGTTCAGGAGCCGGAGGCGAAGTTTCAGTCTCCTCGCGGAGAATTTTGGTTTAGAAACATCGTGGAACAAAGCTGTTATTGCTGCTACTTCGCGTTTCAGTCTCCTCGCGGAGAATTTTGGTTTAGAAACCATTGAAACTACTGAAATTAATGAAAAGCCTCATGGTTTCAGTCTCCTCGCGGAGAATTTTGGTTTAGAAACAATCAGCACTAGAGACAAAGAAGATATCCTGGATAAGTTTCAGTCTCCTCGCGGAGAATTTTGGTTTAGAAACTTGCTTGATTTGCTGTGCTAGCATTGTTTTAGATATGTTTCAGTCTCCTCGCGGAGAATTTTGGTTTAGAAACTTTATTGACACGGCAATAGTACGTCCAATCAAGAATGTTTCAGTCTCCTCGCGGAGAATTTTGGTTTAGAAACCAGCGCGGGCTGCCGGAAATATCACCCTCAAGAGTTTCAGTCTCCTCGCGGAGAATTTTGGTTTAGAAACTGGGAAAGTCTAGGATTGGAAACATCTATATTGAAAGTTTCAGTCTCCTCGCGGAGAATTTTGGTTTAGAAACCAAAACATCCGAACAAAACCATGTTAACAGAAAATGTTTCAGTCTCCTCGCGGAGAATTTTGGTTTAGAAACCAAAGTAGAGCTATTCAAGCTATCGAGGCTCAAGGTTTCAGTCTCCTCGCGGAGAATTTTGGTTTAGAAACCTCAGCTATCTTGTAAGCTTCGAACCTAATATCTAGAGTTTCAGTCTCCTCGCGGAGAATTTTGGTTTAGAAACCATTGGTCGTTCGAGCAAGTCGGAGATAATAGATTGTTTCAGTCTCCTCGCGGAGAATTTTGGTTTAGAAACCGTTAAGTTTATTTGGCTCTATTGTGATGCAAGTTTGGTTTCAGTCTCCTCGCGGAGAATTTTGGTTTAGAAACTAAGTTGGGGTCGAAGCAGCGGTATCCGTCTTTCTGTTTCAGTCTCCTCGCGGAGAATTTTGGTTTAGAAACCTCCCATACCACCACAGATTAGCATTCCGAGATAGTGTTTCAGTCTCCTCGCGGAGAATTTTGGTTTAGAAACAACCGTTAGACGAAGAGTTATAGTTCGCAATCTACCGTTGTTTCAGTCTCCTCGCGGAGAATTTTGGTTTAGAAACTCTAATGTTTTGTTAGATTTTTCGTTAGTGATTCCGATGTTTCAGTCTCCTCGCGGAGAATTTTGGTTTAGAAACTACCTTTAACTACGTAGACCTATTTTTTGATAGATTTTGTAGTGTTTCAGTCTCCTCGCGGAGAATTTTGGTTTAGAAACCAAAACGGAACACACACAGGAGAAAAGAAATGATTGTTTCAGTCTCCTCGCGGAGAATTTTGGTTTAGAAACTTTTTTACTTAGATAAATATGGGGGTCGTCTGTTAGTTTCAGTCTCCTCGCGGAGAATTTTGGTTTAGAAACAAACGATTATTGCCATTACTAGTTCTTCGGAATAATGTTTCAGTCTCCTCGCGGAGAATTTTGGTTTAGAAACTTCCTTTATCTGTGATGGAGTTGAGACGATGTGTTGTTTCAGTCTCCTCGCGGAGAATTTTGGTTTAGAAACCCCTGCATCATACGGCATCCCCGATTTTATAAACGTGTTTCAGTCTCCTCGCGGAGAATTTTGGTTTAGAAACGAGCCTTCCCATAAATCGTTGTCCTTGATAGTCCCGTTTCAGTCTCCTCGCGGAGAATTTTGGTTTAGAAACACCCTTTCCAACGATTATGCAGTAGCTAGCGATGAAGCGTTTCAGTCTCCTCGCGGAGAATTTTGGTTTAGAAACTATACTTTAGGGAACCATTGATAAGTTCCAAGGAAGTTTCAGTCTCCTCGCGGAGAATTTTGGTTTAGAAACATCTGTGACCGTCCGTAGTAGCAAGCGTTAATGTAGTTTCAGTCTCCTCGCGGAGAATTTTGGTTTAGAAACCTTTAGGTGGCGGTGGTACAGTAACAAGTGTTGGTCTGTTTCAGTCTCCTCGCGGAGAATTTTGGTTTAGAAACGAAGTGAACCAAACCATAGACAATATCCTTGATGGTTTCAGTCTCCTCGCGGAGAATTTTGGTTTAGAAACTAGGAATGTATCCCACGACGATGATTCGTGGCGTATTGTTTCAGTCTCCTCGCGGAGAATTTTGGTTTAGAAACCTCACGAAACTTTTTTGAAAAACCTTGAAAACTAGTTTCAGTCTCCTCGCGGAGAATTTTGGTTTAGAAACAATAACTACAGGATGCTCGTGCCAAAATGGCGCGTTTCAGTCTCCTCGCGGAGAATTTTGGTTTAGAAACCAAAAGCCCATTTTATGCTCGCTTTATTAGAAGATTGTTTCAGTCTCCTCGCGGAGAATTTTGGTTTAGAAACGAACTTTGGTATATCTCATGCCAGTTGCTATAAGTGTTTCAGTCTCCTCGCGGAGAATTTTGGTTTAGAAACCCTTTTCCTTTCCGGAAAGTAATTAATTCGATTCGTTTCAGTCTCCTCGCGGAGAATTTTGGTTTAGAAACGGTGAACAAGTTTTAAATTTGCAGGAAGCTTCACTTGTTTCAGTCTCCTCGCGGAGAATTTTGGTTTAGAAACTTGGGTTATCCAAATAAAGCGCTTTATTTATAAATGTTTCAGTCTCCTCGCGGAGAATTTTGGTTTAGAAACTTGCGTACCCTGTGTCTGTTGCAATCGAATACATTAAAGTTTCAGTCTCCTCGCGGAGAATTTTGGTTTAGAAACTAATTATCATCTGTTGGCTAGCCTTGAGGCGACCGCGTTTCAGTCTCCTCGCGGAGAATTTTGGTTTAGAAACTAGGTGCAGACACAAAAGACTTTTGAACAATTTGCAAGTTTCAGTCTCCTCGCGGAGAATTTTGGTTTAGAAACATTAGTTGCTTCCATCCAAGCATAAATTTTGATTTCGTTTCAGTCTCCTCGCGGAGAATTTTGGTTTAGAAACTATCTTCATTCAACTTGATAGAAATATTTTCGCCATGTTTCAGTCTCCTCGCGGAGAATTTTGGTTTAGAAACTCAAAACTTTATGTAGCCGTTGGGAGTGGAGTAACAGGTTTCAGTCTCCTCGCGGAGAATTTTGGTTTAGAAACCAAGAAGGCGCGGTTATGGCAATAGAACAATTAATTGTTTCAGTCTCCTCGCGGAGAATTTTGGTTTAGAAACCAGATGTATCGCGGTAAGACTGGCTTTTTTCTAAAGTGTTTCAGTCTCCTCGCGGAGAATTTTGGTTTAGAAACTATGCCAGCCACGTCTATTGCTCCAGATGGAGCATGTTTCAGTCTCCTCGCGGAGAATTTTGGTTTAGAAACATGCCGACGAAAACTTTAAGACTAATCCAGGTAGTGTTTCAGTCTCCTCGCGGAGAATTTTGGTTTAGAAACCAGTTTGTAATAGCTCTCCTTGTTTAGCTTCAAGTTTCAGTCTCCTCGCGGAGAATTTTGGTTTAGAAACATACTGGGTAGAGAAAAGCCCCAAACTGATTAACCGGTTTCAGTCTCCTCGCGGAGAATTTTGGTTTAGAAACTCCCCATACCATCTATCCATATTTGCAGGATGAGAGATGTTTCAGTCTCCTCGCGGAGAATTTTGGTTTAGAAACATTAAATCGTTAATTGAAGGATTTGAATCTCAAAAGTTTCAGTCTCCTCGCGGAGAATTTTGGTTTAGAAACCATCTCAGGAGCAAGGGCTTCAGATATACAGGTGTGTTTCAGTCTCCTCGCGGAGAATTTTGGTTTAGAAACGCGACTTGGAGGGTTTCGGGGCGCACAGCTGAAATGTTTCAGTCTCCTCGCGGAGAATTTTGGTTTAGAAACCCCAACCGCTGCTACCCGTATTCAGTTTTCCATAGAGTTTCAGTCTCCTCGCGGAGAATTTTGGTTTAGAAACCCATCACACAATTTAATGATATGAGTTGGTGCATTGTTTCAGTCTCCTCGCGGAGAATTTTGGTTTAGAAACAGAAAACCAGAGTCTCACAATATTCCATATATGTCGGTTTCAGTCTCCTCGCGGAGAATTTTGGTTTAGAAACGAACGCAACGGCTGACGGCAAACAGTTTGATTTAACCTGTTTCAGTCTCCTCGCGGAGAATTTTGGTTTAGAAACATGTCGAAAAAGAATGGTTAATGGAACTTATGCGTGTTTCAGTCTCCTCGCGGAGAATTTTGGTTTAGAAACTCATCAATAATATTAAAACAGCGACAACCTGTTACTGTTTCAGTCTCCTCGCGGAGAATTTTGGTTTAGAAACTATTTAATCATGCTGCGTATACATGGGTCAAAGATTCGTTTCAGTCTCCTCGCGGAGAATTTTGGTTTAGAAACAATCTTGAGATTTGACTTGACTTGGCTTAAAATAAAGGTTTCAGTCTCCTCGCGGAGAATTTTGGTTTAGAAACTCCAAGCTATTTCAAACTGATTTCTGAAGACGATATTAACGAAGTTTCAGTCTCCTCGCGGAGAATTTTGGTTTAGAAACTTAATGCGTCTTAGTACCGCTGAGGGGGTTGGAGGGGATGTTTCAGTCTCCTCGCGGAGAATTTTGGTTTAGAAACTGTTAAAGTGCTAGTACGTCCCACTGCACAGCTTCTAGTTTCAGTCTCCTCGCGGAGAATTTTGGTTTAGAAACTTCGCATAGGTCTCCAAGGCAGCTACTAAATTTTTGTTTCAGTCTCCTCGCGGAGAATTTTGGTTTAGAAACTACCGCATCTTTAAAATTATCTGCTCCTGTATCTTTTATTGGTTTCAGTCTCCTCGCGGAGAATTTTGGTTTAGAAACATTATTTTCTATGTCTGTAGCCAATTGATTTGTTGTTTCAGTCTCCTCGCGGAGAATTTTGGTTTAGAAACCCCTCCGGCTGAAACTGTTACGGAGAGGGCTTCCAGGATAGGGTTTTCGTGAACCTCAAAAAAGAGTTCATTTCAGCCGCGCTTATTGCAACAACTTCTCATCTATCCCAATCAATCAAACGTCTAAACTATTTAGCTGTCAAGGTTCTGGCGTTTTTCGTGAACCCCCCTAGGTTTTAGCCCTCGCTTAGGTTCACGAAAAATCTTACTTCTTGCTCTTATATTACCATGTTATCAACCTGAAGAGATTTTTTAGACTGACAAGTAATAAGTGGTCACAGTAGCTAGCAACTTTTGGTATTTGGAAAGTCTAAAAGTTTACAAATTAACTCTCTCCAAACCTCTCCCCATAACCGCAAGCAGACACTAACAAACTCATAAAAACAAACATGGATAGCCCCTTTTACCCCCCCCTTCCTAGGCTACCGTTTACACACAAGTTGAATTACCTGTCATTGCGTTAGCGCTTCGCTCCACTGCGTTAACACGGAGTGTTCCCGTTCTTCGGGAATGGAGGAACGACGAAGCAATCCCAACAACTCCGAACCTCACTAAGAGGCTGTTTATAAAATATATTATTAGTCCTCTTTGAGAGGACTTTAGCTTTTAGACAGCGATTTTAATCGCTGGCTTGTGATACGAATTAAACTTTATATTTTATTTATAAACACCCTTTAAGTATTTATATGTAATATTTATCGTGGAAGACAAAGATAAAAGGGGATTGCTTCGTCGTTCCTCCTCGCAATGACGGTTTACTTTGAATCCCTAACGCATAGCCCTATCAAACAACATCAATAAGTTGTTGGATTTAAGGGGTGTGGTACAGGCTCTCCGGGACATCGGTGTGTAATTAGTCCATCTTCCGTAATCACAAGCGGACAAAATTTATCTTTAGGTAAAGCAATCCATCCTGGTTGAGGTTTACCACCTTTAGTTTTACCTCCACCAATTACATGAGACAAGTTTTGCTGACAATTTTCTTCTGCTAAATACGATAGGTTACGAATTTCCATTGCTAACACTTCCGGTAAGTTTTTATGCTTCACTGAAAATGGTGATATATTCTTGCCGAAAAATCATGCCAAAATGGCAGCAATCATATTTACTACGACTTTATAAAAAGCTATAATATTGCCCCAATTATTAATCAATTATTAAGTCCCAAAATACTCGTTTGCCAAAATATGCGGTCGCAATTTCTTGACTGCTTTTAAATTTACGCGACCGCATAAAAAATGAGGATAAAATTCTTTAGTTTTGAGTTCGAAAACGAGCTAGCAATTCTTCACGAGATAATTGCAGCAACAGAGGAGTATATTCTTCAATAGGTAGGGTTAGCACCGAGGGAATTATTTGAACTAATTGTTTGTCAAGTTCTCCAAAACGGGCTTTAAGCACATTTTCTATTGAAAGACGTTGTCCTTGTTCCATCCCTCGACGTTCGGTTTCCTGTTTCCACTCTTCGTATGCTTGTGACAGTATCATAGCCAGTTCCTCATCTTGGGTATCAACTTCTCCAGTTACATCTATACTAACCTTCCAAATTGATAATAATTCTAAGGTTATAGAGCGCCGATTATCATCTAGTGGAAGAGCTAAAATTTCTGACACTGGGCTATGAATTGGATAATTCTGAAAAGCTAGATTATCATCTAGTGGAAGAGCTAAAATTTCTGACACTGCTTGTTGTTGAACTTCTTTTTTGCCAAAAATCCTAAACAAAAGGGTTTCTGGGGTGGCTGGTAACTTATCGGCAGCTATAACTGCGGTTCTCAGACCATCGACAAAAAAATATATACCATCCAACCAATCTGAACGTAAACTACCACCAAACTTATTAAGAATATTTTTGGAAACTGTAGGAGCAATAATCCACAGTTCAGGAAGTTCATCTTCACGTAAAAGTCGATTTTCCCGATTCGCTTGACGTTGAAAATTAGCTCTTACGAAAAGCCACTTTTGTAAGCAACTGCAAACTTCATCCAAAGTTGGTGCTTTTCGGTATGGCTCTAGCAAGCATGGCTTTGCAGCTATCCTACTCAATAAGCCCAATTCTTCTGGGTTTATATTTGGTTGAGGAAAAGGGACAAAGAGAATATCAATAAATCGAGATTCACCGGGGACTTCAAAACTAGTTCTGACATTTCCTAAAGGAGTTAGAAATGCTTCAAAAAACTGTTTTGAAAATTGGTCAAAGGGATTTTTTGTCATTTGCTTCCCTGTCATTTGCTTCCCTGTCTATCTGTGATTATGATAGCAGCAATAAAATTCAAAATATAGTACTTTTATTTAAATTTTATTAGTTATTCTTCAAACATATCTGGTTAATTTAGTCAATTTAGTCTGTATCAAAAAAAAGAAAATCGAGATGTTTTTTGATGTATATAATTTAACGACAGCGCACTAAATTAATTCCCTGACTGAGGCATTTTCTATCAAAATTTGTCAGGTAGTATGTTGTTTTATGGAAATTTAGAATTAGATGTGTAGCTTGTATATCTAGCTTTAAGCTTGAGTGCATTATGGACAAGTCGTCAGTGCCCCGGGGCATTGGTCATAGGGTGCTAACCATCCTTATATTATTGATGCTATCAAATTGACGAAATTTTTTAACCTCTGTGGTTAAATGCAGAAGCTGTAAATATTTCGTGGGATTCAAAGTTTTTGAGATTGCTTCGTCGTTCCTCCTCGCAATGACAGAAGCAATGACAGAACGTCAAAAATCGTAGCCCCCTCCCCGCCTGCGGGGAGGGGGTTGGGGGTGGGGTTTTCTGGGGTTTTCGACTATATAAGCTGAACCGAGCGCATATCAGACAAGCGTAAAGCACGAACCACCAGCGAATAAAGTTGTAGATACTTTATTTGCTGAGGTGTAAACTTATCGAGTGTAAATTCCGCAACAGCATAGCTAGTCTGACTCAAATTCCCCAACTCAGGAATAGGTAATATACCCGGAAAAAATTTCATCAGACAACGCCAACTATCAGCAATAGCCCTACTAGCTTCCGAATGTAGCTCAATTTTTCCGATTTTCCCAATATCCTTAGTCCCCCATCCTTTAGCAAAAGCCGAGTGATGTCTCCCAGCAGCCATCATCACAGAATATGCGATACCAAAAATTTGCTGTGAGTCAGCATAGAAATATTCTTGCAAAAGCGGAGCTAAAGTTTGTTGCAAAATATAATTAGCTAAAAAAGCACTTTCAACAGCATGATTTGGGCGCTTATATTTTTTTTCATAATCTAGCAAAGCTTTTCTTTGTACCCTATCTTCAGGATTAAAATCCGTATGTGCCAGTAAATATCCTTGAGGATTTCTACCACCAAAATCGCGATAAGCAATTTCCTGCCATCCTCTCATAACAGACTGCCATTTTGTTTGTAACTTACCTAAATCGTGCGTAAAAACAGCCAATAACACAAGATATTCAAACAGAGCTTTTGCTTCCCTCTCAGAAACATTTGGAAAAAATTTACTTTGAATAAAACGCCCACCAGCATCTAAAATTTCGTTTTTAATACTCGCGAATTTAACTTCCTCTATCTTACCGTTAATCAAAACTTTTGTGACAAAAACTTCTCTCCAGCACTTCCACATTAAAACTAAATGTCCCAGATAATTATCCATATGATATGTATATTCACTGGGCAATAACTTCTGCGGCTTATCTGGGGAATAAAATCCGTTTCCTTCGATATCTATACCAATTCTTAAACCAATATGTTCGTCATAATATAGATACTTTGGATTTACCAATATCCTAAAACTATAAACTAAATCCTTGTGAGAAATAATCGGAACAGTCACAGGTTGAGTATAACTTTCAGACCTCTTCCCTTTAGGATTCTCAATTCGCTTAAACAACCAATCTATTTCATATTCTAAACTGCGGTACTTTTGCCAAATACCACATAAAGTTGGTGTGGGGATAGAAAAAGCAATTAACTTTTTCGGGTCAATAGGCTGCTCATCAAAAAAAATAGGCTCTTCCCAGACAAAAATATTTCGGCTATCAACAAATCTAATTAAATCATCTGTGACCGAAGCATCCCCATAAAAAATAGCTTGATTAAATTGCTTATCAAATTCTCCTTGATTATTTTCCCGACGTTGTGCTTGCAAAAGAGTTTCATCTTGATGAACTTGATTAATCCATTTTTCCTCAATTCTAAAAGTGACAGTATCTGAAGAATTCCAAACTTCTAAAACTTGCCAAGTCAATTCACAAATTTTATCATCATAAGGCAAAAATGTACGTTTCTTTGTTGCTGGCTTTTGACTAATATTACCTTCAGATATTGCCTCTTCTACTTCTAAATCATCATTATCTAAATCTCGATTATCGTCAAATACCTCAATACCGCGATATACAAAAACCACTCCAAACTCACCCTCAAATCTAGCACAACGTCCAGCACGTTGTAGCAAAGAACTCATAGGACAAAGCATTGTATGCATGACCTCACAAGTAATATTCAAACCCACTTCTATAACTTGCGTGGCAATCAAAATATCACAAATACCATCATCTATCCAATTTTTCTTAAACCTTTCTTGGAGATATTTTTCTTTTTTCGCACGATGTTCCGGTAAAAAACGACTGTGAAGTAAGGTAATATTTAACTGATTGCCTTCATTTAAATCATCTAAATCCCTGTACAATCCCTGTGCCTTAGCAACAGTATTACAAATAATAATCACCCGCTGACGTTGATTTTGCTGAATATCATCCCAAACAATTTGTGCAGTCAAAGGATTATTTTCAGCATAAAAATATCGCTGATGTTGGCTTTCAATTTTGCTTAAATCTATATCAGAAACTTGAATAAAAGAGGTTTGGCTAAAAGATAGCTGCTCATCACCGATTTTTGTAATATATCCCACTAACTCATCAGTTAATGTTGCAGTCATCAACAAAAATGGCGAAATACCTTTAACTTCTTGCAATAATCTGAGAACAGTCGTAAAAGAACGTTGAGGGTCAAGTAAATGCAATTCATCAAACACTAAATATGAAGCAAAAATCATACCAGCATTCACATTCGCTGACCCCCGACCCACAGAATAAGGAATATTCAAAAAACTACTGAGGAGTTGGTCGATAGTACAGAAAATTATATCACCTTCAAATCTAGGGTCTTCCGGGTTTTCTCCTGTTTGTAATGTCACAACTAAAGGACGCGAAGGTTGGTGAATAGCCTCCCAGTGACGCACTAATTTTTCTGTACGCTGACGTAAACTATTTGCTAGGGTTCGTAAGGGGACTACATAGATAAGCTTATTGGGAAAATCTAAATTGAGGGCTTTGGCAAAAAGAAAAGGTGCTATCGCTGTTTCGGTTTTTCCTGAACCTGTGGGTGCCCGAAGAACTGTGTCTCCACGGTTGAGGATGCGGGTGATAGTTTCCTGTTGAAAATTACGTGGGGGAAAGCTGGTCAAGGTTTGGAAGAACTGGGAAATATTCATGTTTAATATATTAAGGACGGGCTGGAAGCCCATCCCACAATTGAAACTATTTATTAAAGATGATGTGACCTTGTTTTTCAAACATTCAAAATCTCATTTAGCAATACATCAGGAATTTTCATAGACTTCTGCCATTTTCCTGCAATTATTTCCAAATAAGGTTGAGTACGCAATACTTTCAAATTTTCTTCTAAAACACTGTGAATTACAGCTAAAGGTTTTAACTTTTCCTCACACAGGTTATGCCACTGTTGTATTGCTGTTGAGCATTTACTAATGATAATATAATGACTACATTCGTCAATTACTGCTTTTTTAACAGCCTCCGCTTGACCACCTACATCAACTAATACTAAATCAACTACTTTCCTCAGATTCTTTACGGCTTTAGCATGGTAAGCAAAATATTCTGGCATTAACTTATCAGCATTAGGATAGTCACATATTTTGTGTTTACTTTCGTTTTTCAGTCGGCTTGCTAAGAGTGAATCTGGATTTTCTAAGGTATGATTTCCCTCACCATCCCAGTTAGCTCGATGTAAAAAGATACTCCTATCAGGTTTTAAGTCCGGTAAATTCCTTCGTAGTTCATATGACAAAGTACTCTTACCACTATTCGGAGGGCCACAAATCAGGATAGCCACTCCAGGAGTTTTATTTGTGTTAACTGGAATTAAATCCCCTGGTTGAAATTGTGAAATATTACTGCTAATAACTACTGCTGCTTTTAAAGGAGCATTAAAACAAGCAAGCAAAGGAGCATTATGAAACCGTGAAACAAGATAATTATAAAGCCAATTCGGAGCCATACCGAAAAGAATAATTTCCCGCTGTAAATCTAGTTCTGGAGGTATTTCTAACATCAACATTTCCGAAACATCAATCAATTCTCTTGGTTCAACTAAGTTAATTGATAGAGTCTGATATTTGCATCCGTCTGACTCTAATTCAAAAACTTCTAACTGAACTTTGGATTTTGTCGCTACAGAAATCATTGGTAGACCCTCTGAATTTAGGTTAAGAGTATTTGTTGGTGGGGTTAAGGTTTTGGTAAACCCAACATTTTCTCGTATTTAGTTATTAGAATTAGTTACCAGAAATATCCCATCAGGTAAATCAAGCGTGAAAATTTCGCTAATAGCAACATCATGAGTGTGGGTTTCCACCACAACCCCTCCCAAGAAGCGAGTGTCGTAGCAACCTACCCAAGCAGCAGAATAGGACTCATGCACTAAATAACCGTATAGCCAAATAGGCGCTTTTCCTTCAATAATCACACCTTTGGTAAAATCTATACCTGACGGCAATTTCAACCCCTTAATATCATCTGGGGCAATAATGCCGTTGTCTGTTGTAATTTGAATGTGCAGGTGATTATATTCCAAACCCGAATGTGTTATGTGTGGGATGACCTGTAACTCAATATTGCTCATAAATATTTAGGTTAATTCAGCCTGAAGCTACTTTAGCACAAGGTCGGAAGTGGGGTATTCCAAATTAATGCATACTGTAAATAGTAGAAAAATTTATTGTCTTTAGAACTTAGTGCCTATGTCAGAACCTATTTTTCAACATCCCCCCGATATTGAAGTGCTTCAATGGTTAGCTCAAAATTCTCTCCAACAAAATCTATTACGAGCAATTCGCTTGTGGGTGTGGCTGCGTTCTTTGTACGGAGATGAAACAAATAGAGTACAATTACCTGATGCATGGACTTTTGCTGACTGGCAAGAAGCTTTTTTCTCTAATACCCATCCCAAAGGTGAAAAAGCACCACACTTGCATGACCAAAATTGTCCCTGTAGCAAAACTACTGCTGAGTGGCTTTTTGAGTCGGGAACGGGAATTAATGAAACTGAATGGAAGCAATCACTTACTTCATATTATTTTGCTAAATCCACCAATAAAAATAATTCTCATAATTTCAATAACTTAAAACAGAAGACAGAATTATTATTCATCGATACTAATGATAAAGGGAGAAAAAAAACTTTAGATGATATTTTACAGCGTCGCTTATTTGCTGTAACTCGTCGTTCTCTACAAGAAGACCTGTATATACTTAAAAATATGGGTTGGGTTAAATTTAATGATAAAACTTATCAGATAGTTGATGAATTTCCTAAATTTAATTATGCTGTTAACTCTAAAGTAACAAAAAAGATTAATTTACAAGACTTGACTTTTTCCAATGTTGGACTAGAAACAGCAATAGATATTTTTTCTCAACCTTTAGGGGGTTTTCGACGTTTTTTTATAGAAGTAGACTATATTATTCCAGACAATAGAGAAGATGTGGATGATTGTCTCAACTTTTTAAAAGAAGTTTGGGCAACTGTTCCTATTCCACCAGTGAAATTCATTTATAAAAGTGCTAAGCTAGGACGTTCTATTGAGCGTATTGTTTATCCTGTTTGTATTTTTTACGCAAGGAGAGCTATATATTTATCAGCTTTTGGTCAAACTCCTAGTGACCAAGGTGAGTGGTATAACTACCGTCTTGATAGAATTCAGAATGTACAGCAGCTAGAATGGACTGATTCAAATATTCCGGAAGTTCTTTTAAAAGAGTATCCTGATAAATTGAAAACACCTGAATATATACGAGAGGAAATATCAGATGTTTGGGGTTACGATTTTTATGAAAAACGTAGATTATTAGTATTACGTTTTGAACGCGATTTTCACGACCTTTATGTTGAAGGCACTTTTCGTCATGAAAATTTTCAAAAAATTAGTTATAAAACAGTTAAGGAAATTATAAATAAACAGCCTAGTTTGGAAAAGGAGGCTTTGATACAAGTTCTGGAGAAACGCTCGCCAAATGATGCTTATTACAAAGTTTTTTATAGAGATAAAGATGTTAATATCATACATCGCTTGCGCTCTTGGCGACCGAATGGTGAAGTTTTACTTCCTTGGGATTTAAGGAGAAAGTTTGCTCAAGAAGCTTTACAAGAAGTTCAACTCTATCAAGATTAAGTTTTAGTGACCTTACGGAGAAATAAGTGTCAGAGGGTGTTTATTAAATATAATATTAAGCCCCGAAATATAGATAGCCAGGGAATAAATTCCCTGTCTAAAAGCTGAAGTCCTCTTAAGAGGACTAAAATAATACATTAAAAACAGGTATTCCTGGAAAATTAGAATGTTGCCAAAAATTTTATTATCAGTCCTCTTACAGAGGACTTTAGCTTTTAGACAGGGAATTTATTCCCTGGCTTGTGGTATCAATGAAGCGTTAGAAACTTTGAACGACCGCTTCATGAATTTATCGAGCCAACCATGTTTCAGTCTCCTTACGGAGAATTAAGTGTTAGAAACTTTTAGTGTAAACTGTCTGTACTCATATGTATAATAGACGTTTCAGTCTCCTTACGGAGAATTAGGTGTTAGAAACTCTGTGTCTGTAACTCCAAATATTCCCGTAGATATGTTTCAGTCTCCTTACGGAGAATTAGGTGTTAGAAACCTTGATGAACTCCGTGAGACTGGTGACGATGTGGCAAGTTTCAGTCTCCTTACGGAGAATTAGGTGTTAGAAACATTTCAAGACCCTGAATGCATTAATCAAAATATGTTTCAGTCTCCTTACGGAGAATTAGGTGTTAGAAACAGAAGCAATTTCAATTCTTGCAAAGAATGCTATGTGTTTCAGTCTCCTTACGGAGAATTAGGTGTTAGAAACGAGCGATCGCGCTTCCTCAAGGGTTTTAACCCCTATGTTTCAGTCTCCTTACGGAGAATTAGGTGTTAGAAACCCTTCCCGCTGAAACTATTACGGAGAGGGCTTCCTGGATAGGTTTTCGTGAGCCTCAAAAAAGAGTTCATTTCAGCCGCGCTTATTGCAACAACTTCTCACCTATCCCAATCTACAAAACGTCGAAATTATTTGGCTGTCAAGGTTCTGAAGTTTTTCGGGAACCCCCCTAGGTTTTCGACCTCGCTTAGGTTCACGAAAAATCTTATTTGTAACTGTTATATTATGATGTTACCACATTGACTACCAACATTAATATAATTAAGCTGTTAAAATTTCCTCAAACTCTTCCAACGCTTGAACAGTTCCCACGACCCAAGAGCGTTCAACAACTTGGGGAATTATCCGCTTAATATCAACATCTGGAAAAGTGGGACTGATGTCAGAATTTACATACTTTCCATTGCTCAGCAAATAAATTATTAAACTCCCACTGTCATAAACCCAAACTTCTGGAACACCAATTCCTTCGTAAGCATCAATAGTTGTTTTTGATGTAACATCAGTCTCAATCGCTAAATCTGGAGGAGGGTCGTTTGCTTGTAATCGACGACGACCAATCATAATTTGATAATTTTTTATATAAAAACAAACATCAGGTTCAACTCCAGCTATTCCTTCTCGCTTGAAAGTAGTTGAACCAAAAGGCTCGTATTTTCTTTTAGATGCTTTGAGTAAAATTTTAACAATATCTGAAATTATATCTTTTGGCTTCTCGTGTTCAGGTAACGGAACCATAATTTCTAAAGTACCTTGACTGTAAGCGACTCTAGCGCTACGTTTTTCTCCTAATTCCTGTAAAATCGCTTCAAATTCTTGCCAACTCATATCTGGAATAGTGATTGCGCTTCCAGGAGCAAGTTTTATATGACTTATTGGCTTAAGGACGGGGATGTAAGAAGCATTCATTGCAATTTTGAGTTTTTTTTGAATTAATTTGACCCACTGTTACTCGAATTGAGTGGGAACAATTTCCTCGTCAGGGAAATAAGCCACAGTTTTAGGTTCCTATCTGTTAATTACTCAAATTGAGCAACAACTTCTTGGTTGGGAAAATTGGCTACTAACTTTAAATTTCCACCTAAAGCTTTGATATACTGGGAAAGAACAGAAACTGAAATATCATCTAGGTTTTCCCACTCAGATAAATCGATATCCTCGTCTGTATAGCCTAAAGATTTTTTTCGTTCTACGAGAGCAAGATGGAGTAACTCCAGTTGAACCTGAGTTTCTATTTTTGCCCTTTTCTCCGGTGTCATTTGTTGTAGTAAATTTTTAAAAGGTTTAGTTTTTGGCATATTAATTATTTTTTACTTTCTTTTTACTATTTGCTTTTATAATTAAGCCCATAGTTTTTAAACTATATTATACAGTACAAAACTTGGTAATTTCATTACAATTTTTATATAATTTTGCCCTGTGCCTTTTGTATTGTGTTTCCGATTTTACTAGTATATACAAGGGCTAAGTTCTTAAAGTAATAATTTAAGTAGTCTTTATATAAGACCTTCGTCGCCAAGCTCTTTCAATAGTTCTTCGTACAGCTTGTCAGCTTTTGGTATATTTTCTTCATACCAAAGGTCATTTCCACCCTTGTTTCCTCCTAAAAGCAGTACTGCCACTCTGCGGGGGTCGAAAGCATACAAAATTCGATATGGTTCCCCCTTAATTTGTATCCTAAGTTCTCGCATATGTCCGTAACGAGAACTGCAGTGGCGTTTTGCTGTACAGTCTGTTGCAGTTCCTGAATTGTGGTGGCGTTTTGTTGTACGGTTTGCTGTAGTTCCAGTCTTGCTTGTTGTTCAGTGGTCTGTGTGAGGGCAATTTGTTCAAGCATCCGCTCTACGTTTTGCTGTACAGTTTGTTGCAGTCCCTGAATTGCGGTAGCGTTTTGTTGTACGGTTTGCTGCTAAAACATGATTTTAATGTAGAGACGCGATTTATCGCGTCTATTTCCTGATTTACGGCTTGGGTCAAAATTATAGGTAAAGGAGAAAAGTTAATGACAGAATCAAGTCCTGATAGATTAGACCGAATTGAAGCGACCTTGGAGCGAGTCTCGCAGCAGATGGAGCATGAAATTGTTTTGAGCAAAGAACTGCGTCAGTCTACAGTAGAACTGCGACAAAAAACAGTGGTATTGAACGATGCAGTTAACGTTTTGATGACTTCTATGACATTTTTAACTGTTGTGACTACCAATTTTACTAACACGGTCGCACAACACCAAGAACAAATACAGGCTTTAACAGTCGAAACCAGAGATATCCGTAGCGACATGAGAGAAATACAAGCAGAAACCAGAGCCATCCGTAGCGACATGATGGAAATGCAAGCAGAAAACCGTCGCATTCTCGACATAATAGAGAGACGTTTTGATGGTTCAAACTGAAGCTTTAAAATTATAAATTTTTATTTTCTGTAGGTAAAATCCGTTGTCCTGCCCTAGTCGTCCTGTCCTAAATGTAGAGACGCGATTTATCGCGTCTCTACAAGGGTTTACCAAATATTTTAGTCCCCTCACGGGGAAGTAGTGAACTCCAAATTAACGGTTGTATCACTATATAGAAATCTGTTTCAATTCCCTTTAGTTAAGGGCTTTTCTTTATGTCATCCGATTTATAGTACCAGGCTTCTATCTTTCAATCTATATACTTAACGCTCTTAATACTTCCATCTTCTTTAAGAGCCGTAATCTTCACTTTCACCTTTTGCCCCTCAGCCAAAGAAGCTGACTTTTTAGGCTCTTTTTCCGTAAATTTAACACTCTTTAGTATTTGGTAAGTCACCTTAATTCCTTTCACCCCAAGCACAATAGCATCTAAAACTTGGTTAATGTCAAACTTTTGAGACTGTAAAGCCTTCGTAATTTCCGCTTGTCGTTGAGAAATCCTCTCCTCTTCGGCATTTAAAGTTAGTTGTGTAGAAGAAGCAGAACCAGCTAAAAAAGGAATTTCCTCAATTGGGCTAACCTTGTAATATCGCATCAAACGCACAGCCCATCCCAAAATTTTCAACATAGTTTCAGAGTTTGCTTTTTCCTCCCGCAAAAACTTATTACAAGCACTTTCAATACTGCGGTAATAGTCAGTAGTCCGACCACTATGTCCAATTTGTCTGCCATTAGTGGTAAGAGTTTTCAGGTACTTAAAAAATTTAACACCCGCATTTGGCTGGTGAGAAATACTACGCAAATAAGCAATGGCTTTACCCAATTCGTTAACATCAGTTTCATCTTGAGCTAGAGTAATCGCTAAATTATGTACAATTTGCGATTCCCTTTCCGTCAAATCATCAGTAGTTAACATTAATACATTCCCTCCGGTGGTTCACGGTCTGTTGGGTAGCGTAAAACTTCGGCTAGTTCTTGGAGTTGAGTTGCTTGAACTAGTTTTGAGTGTGCCGCTTGTATTTGGGTTTGCATAAACTTTTGTAACGCATCTCCAGTCAAAAGATTATTATCATCTGGAGTGTACTCACCGTAACGCGATCGCAAATCACGAAAATTCTGCAAAACCCTAGCTTGTGAGACTTCCACAGTCATAGTCCCCATCCCAATAGGTTTTCCACCACCCACCTTTAAAGCAATAGGACATTTAGGGTCTTGTCCTAACACAATAAATAGAGTTCCCAGTTCTTCGGGTTTTAAATTTTTGAATTGCAACTGGGTTGTAAAAGTATAAGCACGTGCAGCTTGTTGAACAGCAATACCTTGATTTTGTCCTTTCTCAATTGCATTAACTGTGTGGTAATAAAACTTACGTCCACTCACTTTACCTCGTGCGTCAAAATAAGCACTTCCAGGTTCAGGACGCGGACGATATAACGATGGCATAAATCCTGTACTAAAACCAACACTTTGGCATTTTGCGTCATTAAATTCAATTAACCCCTGCCAATCTAAAGCTCCGAAAACTCTACTTGCAGGACACAATTTTTGTTTGTCTCGACATGGCAAACGTTCCTGTGGTATTTCGCGTGATTTGCCCACCGCAAGCGTGCTATTAGTTACTGCCTCATAAACCGAACGAATACAACCCTTCAAGGAACTACCCTGAATTAAAAGGTTATTTTCTACACCTTGCACCATTGTTTTAACCAAAGAAACGCGGCTGCCAATATCTTCTCCTAAAGCAACGATACCTGTAGAAACATGTAGAGAAGTTTGAACTGTAAGTGTTAAAAACAGTGTTCCATGCAAGCGATTTTTATCAAATTTATCATGTCCAGCAGGATGTTCCAGAGAGGGACGTTCCCGTGGGAAAGAAACAAATTGATATGGTTTAACCGGAGAAGTACCATCCGAATCATTTCGTAATGGACGTTGAGGAGGTGCAGGTTTGCGGGGTTTAGGCTTTGGAATTTGGGTCATTTTTCGTTAATTGCGAGTGCGACAAAATGAACAGTAGCGGTAGCAGAATCTTTAAAATATCGCTGTTTTATAGAAATATCTTCTCGTTTAATTGGTTGATTATTTTTCCCTTTAAAAATAAATCCCCTAGGATACCTAGCTTCATCGAGTTCGTGCCAATATGCATTATGGTCGCAAATTAGCCAAGAAATTTCTCGACTATTATCAACTAATTTCTCAAACCCATCTAACTTAAATTCTTGTTTGCTAAGCAGCAGAACCTCATAGCCTGTCTTATATTTTTTCCACCGCAACTCGCAGATAGCATTAAACATCTGCCCTTCAATTTCCCCCCTATCAACAGGAAATTCCATGCAAACCCCGCTAACCCCATAAGAATAACGCAAAAAGTAATAGCTTTCGGAGTTTAGTAATTTATCAATTAATGTTTTGATTTCCTGGGAAGATACTAATTGCTTGTGGTACACATACCCAGTTAAAGAATTTTCTTTCATGCAGTTAAAACTCCACTCCAAGAACGAACAGAACGTTCAAACAAATCTTTGACCCCAGATTCAGTATTTCCAGACCATGTAAGCTGAACCCCAAAACCTAAATCCATTTCATCTGCACGCACTGGGGAATCTTGCTTGTCTGGTTTAGGAAATCCATATTTTTTTGCTTCATCTGCCGATAAAAACTCACCTGCTCCAAGCAGAAAAGTCCAATCCCATTCTCCAGCATGTCCTAACTGACGAATTTTTTTGCCTTCGTTATCCAGCGTGCATCCAGGATATTGCACAACAGCACTATTATATTCAACCCGAACAGTACCCAAACCACGAGATTTTCCGAACCCTAACCCAAACCAGCCATCATTTAAATCTCGCAACACTAACCCAATTAAACCAAGTTGTGCCAAAGTAAAATTCTTCAGGTGGATTTTGGTTCTAAATTCTCCCGCAGTACAAACTTGGTAGTTGAAAAGTCCTCCAGGTATAACTGAACCAAATACCCGGTCAATTGCCACACCATTGCGTTCTTCCAGTCTTAGTTGTTTAGTCTCAACAGGATGTGCGTCCTCAATGCGAACACGGCTAGCAATCGATGTATTTCCAAACATTTGGTCAGTAAAGGAAGATTTTTTATATCTATTGAAACCGTCTAAATTTTTATCCAAATAATCCCCTTTCAAAGGGTCATTTGCCCATAGATTCTTGTTATTACTTGTGTCATTATTGGGATTAGTATCGCTTCCCACAGTGCGAACAATACGTTCAGCATGAGCGCGAATAGCACCTTTAAGACTGCTACCAGGGAGATACAGCACTTCCGGCTGTTATGAGGTACACTAAGGATACAAATATTATCTTCTTATGAAAGCATAT
Organism: Scytonematopsis contorta HA4267-MV1; assembly: GCA_019359035.1. Lineage (GTDB taxonomy): Bacteria > Cyanobacteriota > Cyanobacteriia > Cyanobacteriales > Nostocaceae > Scytonematopsis > Scytonematopsis contorta. The sequence goes on from JAHHIC010000005.1 coordinate 33,675, forward strand.
TCAATAGACCTACGAGAAAAAATAGTTTTAGCACATATTCAGGAGAAAATATCAAT
>JAHHIC010000006.1 GCA_019359035.1 Scytonematopsis contorta HA4267-MV1
TTTGACGCGCCTCATTTTTGGCTAAATCTTTATCAACATTAAGGAAATAATCACCGCTATCGGGTTCAATAACGACATACCAACCAGGATGATTTTTACTTAAATCAGGACAAATATTATCATAAATTTGACGAGAACGGGCAATATATCCTGGGTTAGCTAGTTTAGGTGACAGTTGGTTTGTATACTGCCTAATTCCACTAAAAGGGCTTGTTTTCTTCGTCCGTAACTGATGCTGGGGTTCGTTGTGGTCGCTTGCATTATTCGCTGTCTTGGACGGTGTTGTAAGGTCTGCAACATCTTCGGTTGATTGGCGCTCTGGGTAAGTATTGCTCATGGTTTGTACTAATAAAAAGTTGCGCTTATCTTTAGTTTACAGGGTGATATAATCCCGTTTGTTGATTAAACTCCCACCCAATTCCAGAAGTATCTTTACGCTTAGACCAAGCAATAAAAAGAGGTGGTGGTAGATTACTTTTTTCTTTGCGGATAGTTTCTACACTTACACCAAGCCTAGAAGATAAACTGTCTTCTGTTAATGGCTGTAGCTTAACAGCTTGACCCTGGTAAGGATTGTTGCGATAAAAGTTACTTCGTTTTGGTTGACTATTTAAATTATTTTGAATGTTGATAATTGCCTCAGCGAATTTGGTAATCATTGGGGTAATGCTTTCAACTTTTTCTTCTAAATCAGCGATGCGTTTGTTGTCTGATTTTGTATTGCTGGAGTCCCCCAACAACTGCGACTCTAAATTATCAAGTCTTTCACAAATTGTAGATAAAGATTGACTTGTGGTATTTCGTCTGGTGTTCCAGTCCAAAGCTAATATTAATTCGTCCAATCCTTGAAGTAGTTCATAAGTATGCCCCTGTCGATGTAAACGAGATAATTCCCTAACTGCGGAAATTAAGGGAGTGGGGACGCGAATCATCTGGCTCGTGGGTTTATTTTCGTCGATTGTTTCAGACATAGTGATATCGCGGTTGATAGCGTCGGCTATTGATATCAAGTAGATGGCAATGCTATCAGAATATCAGGAATTGGTCGTGTCATGGTTCGTTGGAACTATTAGCGCGTCCAATTTTACCCAAAACAATTGATTTTGACGCGATTACAACTGGTCAAATTAATGGTACGCGTGGGGTGTAAAATAAATATCGAAAAGAAATGTTTTCGATAATTTATGTCGCTACCATTGGATGGTTCTCTAACACGGGCAAATCCCTTTGCCATCGCAGTCGAACGCGACTTGTTGCAGGAGTTGTTGGTGGGTAAGCGCAACAAAAGCACCCGTCATGAGTACGCTAAAGATTTAAAAAATTTCTTTATGATGGTGTGTGGTCAGGAGCCAACACAGTCGTTAGTAGCGCAATTCCTACAAATGGACAGGTTTTCGGCGGTAACGCTGGTGCTACGTTACAAGTCGCAGTTGGTCGATAAAGATTTGAAGGAAGCGACTGTCAACAGGCGGCTGGCAGCGATTAAGGCGCTGGTTACTTATGCTTATAAGGTAGGTAAGTGTGACTGGACTTTGGCTGATATTAAATGCGAGAAGGTTAAACCCTATAGGGATACGACGGGAATTAGCCCCGAAGCGTTTAAAAAAATGTTAGCGGTGCCAAATAGAGAAATCCTAAAAGGCAAGCGGGATTATGCTTTGTTGCGGCTGTTGTGGGCGAACGCGTTGAGAAGAGAGGAAGTATCCCGCTGTAATATTGAAGATTTGGACTTGGAAGCGGGAACTCTGGCTATCTTGGGAAAGGGTAGGGGTACGCAAAAGGAGAATATCGATTTACACCATAGAACTTGTGCGGCACTCCAAGATTGGTTGTTAGCCCGTAAAGAGTTGGATATTAAGCAACCGTTGTTTATTTCTTTGCGACCTCACTACGGGCATAGGCTGACAGGTGATGGGATACGCAAAATTGTTGTGAAAATTGCGAATGTTGCTGGTATATCCAAAATCATTAGTCCGCACAAAATTAGGCATTCGTCGGTGACGGCAGCGTTGGATGCTAGCGATGGTGATGTACGTAGCGTGCAAAAGTTGAGCCGACATGCTTCTTTGAATACTTTGATGATTTATGACGACAACCGCGCTAAGGCGCAGGGGAAAATTACGGCTTTATTGGAAGATTTGGTCTAAAGACATTTATATGGAGCTTTTTAGCAATGTTTTATCTGGGAGATACCGTTATATTGAGGCTGAAACTCATTAAGCCCTACTTTCGCTGCTCTTGGAGAGATGTTTAAGCAGGCTACCAAATCGGCTCTCTGATTCGCGTTCCCTTGGCTACCTGAATTACCCTGACCTTTCTGGGTCATGGGTCGGGAAACTCTTCATCTGGGAACGGAGAGCAGATACCCTGTTACAAGTTTTTTAGCTTATTTAATCAACGTTAAAAGGCAATGGCAAGACCCCCTTTTTGCGGTAATCTTCCTGCAAGCGGTCTACTGGTACAACACCATTCTTCATGTAAAGTAAGTACTCATCTAATGTATTGGAATGAAGTGAGAAAACTAACGCTTTACCAATAGCAACTCGATCATCAATCTGCATAAAGTCTAATTTGTCTTTACCCAATGATTTTTTGGCCCATTTAATTGGTTGAGTGCCCGCAACTGTAAGCTCACCTAAAGTTCTCCAAAAACCCTGAAAATTCAAGTCGTCATTGATATCTTTTATCGCTTGAGCAGATATTTTTCCAGTTTTTTCCTTCAGATAGGATTGAATAATTCCCTGCTCCATTTCCACCATATTAAGGTCAAATTTCATTGCTGATATAGCTTCGGTTGAGTTAGTATCTCTAGGGTCAGTTGGCTTCCCGGAGCTACTCATAAGTTTTTTGATTACTTTCATATTTGATTCAAATAATATCTTATTGATTTCCGTGAGAATTTGAATCGCTTCCTTGGAGTGAATTGACCAACCTATAGGATTTTTCTTTTCAATACTTCCCACACCAAAGGGATTAGTTACTTTTGCGGCCCCACCGAAAAATCTGACTTTTTTTGGTATAATTCCTTCTAGTCCTAAAGCATCTATTACATTGTAATAAATACTTCTCTCTGAAATGCTTGTATATTCATCCGAAAAATTATTTTTGGTGTTGTAGATAGCAGACCGAACAAAAGTATTTTTTGTTCTTGGCAGATTTCCTATCTCACTCCGCCATGATATCATATCTTGTATGTACCAATCTTTCTCAGTGCGTGTTTGTCCTGGAAAAATTGATTTTTTGTTGATTTGCCCTTGTTCACCCCCCTGCTGCACCACATGAGTCAACTCATGCGCCATCAACTCATTATTCCCCGGTGACTTCCCTGCTCCAAAGTAAACATCGCTACCGTGAGTAAAAGCCTGCGCTCCTAACTCCTGATTCATCTGTACTGCTTCATTGCCAGTATGCACTCGCACGGAGCTAAAATCAGCACCAAAGCGTGGTTCCATGAAGCCTCGCACTTCATCAGATAACGGACTTCCCCCACCTTTACTACTATTTAATTGACTCTCAATATTGCCCCCAGCCTGAAAACTACCATCTGTAGCGCGTTGTAGCTCAGGCTTAGTTTGCACTGACTCTTCTTCTGGCAAACTCTCTCTTTGGATAGATGCAGATATGGGTTTAGTTTGTAGTTCTTCCTCTTCTGGCATAGCCTCCCGTTGAATTGTGGCATTACTCAGAGGTTTAGTTTGCACTTCCTCTTCTTCGGGCATAGCTTCACGCTGCACTAATGGAGTTATACCAGTAGCCAAAGGCTTGGTCTGCACTTCTTCTTCCGTTTGTTCTGTTGCTATCTCTCTTTGTACTGCGGAATCTGGCATAGACATAACTTGACTTGCCATTGTGTCGGCTTCCTGTTCGTATTTATCACCGGGTGCGCCAACTGTTAATTTTGGTTGCACGGGAGAAGGTTTGTCAGGATATGTCAAAAGATTAAGTAAGTTAAACCCGTGCCCTTTGGCTATTCCGATTGCTGGTTTATCCTCTGTGGTTTCTGGCTTGCTCCAGCCTCGTTTTTTAGGGAACATACTTTTTTCTGTGGATGGAGCGTTCCAAGAATTTTTTTTCTGTGCCCTTGACTCCCATGCCATTTTTCTTTCTCCCTGGTGATAGAGATTCTCAGTATTTTCCCTGTTATTCTACGCTATCGTCTCAAAACAGAACATAAAACATTATTAATTCATGATTAATGCTGTAGGGAAGCTTGTATAATTTTTCAAAGCAAGCACGCAAGTAGTTCGCATTACTAATACGGGCCGCTGTGTAGTTAGGTTATATAACCCGGAATATCGAACTACAAATTACTCATGTTTGAACTGGTCGTTCTTGTTGATAGTGCTGAGTATTTTTTAGCAAAATGCTGGCGTAATAAATCATGGACAAAGCGATAGCTACCACCGACTCGTTGTAAAAATAGGCGATTGGTAGCGTAGTCTAGAAATTTGGCGTAGTTCCAAGGAATATAGCCATTAAACCAGAGAATTATATGGAGAATGTAATGTTTAATTGCTGGTGTCCCACTTCTAAAAACCGCGACGAGTATTCCAAAACATGCTGCGAATAAACTAATAGCTAAACATTGATTAATATCAATAGCTTGCTTTTTGATAATTATGTAATTCAAAAAAAGAAATATTACACTTAGTAAACTGGTTCCAGTTGATATAATAATAGTATTGATAGATGACTGATGAATGCCTTGATTCGGTCTATTTTTATATTCAATTTTAAGACCTTTAATTCCGAAAAATACTCCCAAAAAAACTCCTGCGAAAGTTGACAAATAAATCAACCAATCGAAAAGTGAAATTACTTGATTGACAAATTTATTAAGTGTCAATATTTGCCAAATAAGACTTCCGAAAATCAATACTAAATAAACTCCAAAAATGAATCCCTTGAAAAACTTATTGGGAGAAAACATAAAAGATTCAACCGCTATAATTTCGTCTCCTATCAATCCTAAAATTAATCCAAAAACTAGTCCAAAAATTATTCCGACAACCAATCCATATATCAAGTCAGGTAAAAAAATATCAAAAAAGAAATAAAAATTTTCTTTCCCAAACATTACCACAAACGTTTCACTAATAAAGCGCGAACTTTCCTTATATATCGAGAATATTAACCAGTAAAGCAAAACACTTACCGAAGGTTTATAATAGTTGTTGATTAATTTAATGATTAACAGTAAAACAAGCAACATAAATATATAAACCAGTAGAAAAATTAGTGAAATAATTAATGAAATAATAGGCTTAAAAACTAGCGCATTAATTAAACCTATAATCATTCCGGAAATCATTCCAATAATTAACCAGCGTATGATTTCTTTGAAAAACTTTGGACGATTAATTAAATTAAACTTATCTTCAATGTATTTCTCTATACGCTCGCCAATTAGCCCATTAAACAAACCAATAATTAACCCAATGATTGACCCAATAGTTAGCCCATTAACCAAGCGGATAATAAACTTATGAATAGAATATACATCATTTTGAGCAACAATTAGCGTCATAATAAGCCCAAAAGTTAACCCAGAAATAATTACCCATGTTATCAAATTATAGACAACTATCTGAATTTTATTTTTTAACCAATAAGGCTGCATTTGCTCAATATAGAAAACCGTTATTTTCTCCTCGTCTAAACGCCGCGCTAACCAAATTAACCAACGCAAAGTCTTTGGTGATTCTGGTCGTTTACCCTTGTATTGGCGCTTAAGCATCCGACGAACATAAGCATCAAATAAATAATCAAGTCTTTCTTGAGAATCAGTTATATTTCGCCAAGCTTCTACTGACATCTCCTGAGCAGAAAGGACAATTACATTTAGTAAGAATGGTGTTCTCGCTAATTGATTTAAATCCTCATCTTGACTAATACTAGAATAAAGTTGTAAATTACCCGTAGATTCTAAATATTGGCAAACTTGCTCCGAAGTAAAGGGAGATAATTCTAGAGAATTATTGAGTTGTAATAAAGTTTGATAGCGCTGATACTCTTCGATACGGCTACAAATCACCAAAGGGTTAGCCCAAGAATCAAGAAAATCATTAATTCTATTAACACATAACTCCTGACGCTCTGCGGCTAACTCATCTAAACCATCTAAAAGTGGTAAAATATCTTGATTATCTACCCATTGTTTACCAATATCCTTTCGCACCCCATATTTTTCTTTGAGTTGTTCGACTAACCAATCTTTAATTCCTTGCTTGTCGTTTTTCCAAGAGGGTAAGGAAAACAAGACGGGGACGGGGTATGTGGGGTTATTAAGAGCGCGTTTGACCAATTTATCAGCTAGTTGGAGCAGCATAGTTGTCTTCCCCGCTCCAGGTTGTCCTAAAATCAATAATCTTCCAGCAATTTCTGGTTGGTCAAAGACTGTGATAATTTCTGTATCATGTAAGGTAACTTTAGGTTGAGAGCCTACTTTTACGTCTATTTGCCAAGGACATTCAACCTGGGATGGGTTTTGCTCGGTGTCGAGAACAATGTAAACTCGGTTGTGGAGAGAGCTGCTGATGCGACTTTCTACTTCTGCGCTGACTTGTTGTAATAGTAAAAGTTGAAAGCGGTTTCTAGAATTTTGCGGTTGGTTATTATCCTTTTGTCCGAAAAAATAATTAAATATATCGCCACCTATGCGCTGTGCGTTGACGTTCTCAGCATTAATAAACCCACCCCCAAATTGGGCGTTGCGTAGGTCATTATTAGAGACTTTTTTCTCGTCGTCTGAGTCTGACATAGGTTATATTAGCGTTGTTTGTTTTCTCGTCGTCTGAGTCTGACATAGGTTATATTAGCGTTGTTTGTTTTCTGATTACTACTTCTCCTTGATTACAGGAGTCAAATGTTCCGAAATACCGTCAAGCTGAATAACATTACATCCAAGCTTATAAGCAAAATCTACAGATTCTCCAGCACCCAAAGCACTATAAAAACCCGTCGCAAATTTAATCGCTGCTTTATCACCAATTTGCTTATTCATTCCAATAACATAAGGAATATATTTAACAATAGCTTCAGCTTGAACTTCGGAGTAACAAGCATTGAGGACAACACATTCGATACTGCTAGAGAATAACTGGAAAAGTTGAGCAAGTGCATAGTTATCGACTAATTTCAACATTCCGGTGTCATCCTCCAAAGCTAAACCGTCCGACCCGTCACCATGACCGGAGAAATGGACAATTTGTGGTTTAAAATCTAGTAATGCTTGGTAAACATCTTGAACGCGCACAGCCCAGCGTTGTTTTAAATCAAATAGTTCGCGCTTTTTGGCTCGTTGTAGTCCTGCGTCTATTTCTCGCACCTCTTCATCTAACCGCAAATTCGAGGTGTTTTTTGGATTTGCAGCTAAAATCAAAATTGTTTTGGTCGCAGAATTGTTAACTTCTGCTGGTTGGTGAGGGTTGTTGGTGATGTTACCACCTATCTGATGAGCGTTAACAGTTTCGGCGTTAACTAAACCACCACCAAATTGAGCGCCTTGTAGGTTAAAATTAGCTTCTCTTTTACTTTCTGACATAGATTTACTCTCCGACGTAGCTTTAACATCAATAATATTTTGAATTGGTCGAGCAGCTAATATTTGAATTGTTTCGATTAATTTTGTATTATTTTGGCGATATTCAATGATTTGACTTTGGAAATTTTCTATTTGTCCATCTTTAATTTGTAACTGTGCGCGATACTGCGATTCCAGTATCTTTAATTTTGCTTCATATAATTCTTTTGTCTCCTTCTCTACCTCAGCTTTATCGGTTTCTGGTGGTACTTCTAACCTAATTACAAACGCATTACCGCTTTTCTTTTCTATTGCTTGAACTGATAAATTTTCTTCACCATATTTAGCCCTTAGTTCCTGGAAGGACAGAAAAAAGGCTTTCCAATCAATACCGTCAGCAAATATTAAGTCTACTGTCTCTAAAACTTTTTGAAATAACTTTGTAAATTCTCCTGGTGCAAAATTACCGCTACTGGGACGGCGTTCTTGTTGATTTTGTTTAAGATATATATAGTCGCAAATTACGTTATCAAGATTTGTGGTGCTGTTAATATTCCAGTCTTCAATGCAAGCACCTGTGAGGATTGCGCTAGTAAAATCAGTTCCGTCTAGTTGTGTTAGTGCAAGTTTTGCTCTAGATAAGTCAGCATCTTGTAAATTAGCTTCGCTGAGGTTAGTGCCAATAAAGCTTGCGTCTGTTAAATTTGCTCCTTGTAAATTAACACCCCGAATGTCTTTATAGCCGAAGTTTTTATCTGCTCCTATACCTGTAACTAAAACTTCCCTTAATTCAGTTTGTTGTAAGTAAGTTGAACCAAGACGAGCGCAATTTAGTTCCTGAGTTTGGTTAAAACAGGCACGAGCTAGATTTGCTTCCCTTAAATCCGTACTTTTAAGAAAAGCTTCTGTAAAGTTAGCATCAGTTAAATTAGCATTGCGGAAGCTTGTACCACCACAAGCAGCAAAAGAAACGCTGATTTCTCTAATTAACGCATATCTTGCATCTCCTGACTGCATACGCGAGCTAATACAATCACTTAATAAGAATAAAGTTGAGGCTGAGGCTAAGGTGAAATTTCCGCTTCCTACTCCACCTAAAATTACGGCGAAAGTTATTGCAAAAGCTTGGGCTACGGTTGCGGCTACGGTTGCAGCTCTATTTTCTCCTACAACGAATGCAATACCCAGAGCGAAAGCATAAACCCCTGCTCCAGTTCCGGCTCCGATAAAGGCGAAAATTGAGGCTATAATCAGGGTTCCAGCAAAGTTTGAGGAGTATGCTTTGGCTAAGACTAAAGCTAAAGCTCCTAAACAGGTATAAGTGAAGACGAGAATGAAATTAGGGTTAGACCTTAGACGAATTATGAATATGGCTGAACTTGTAATTGTCATTAAGCTATACAGACCAGCCGCTTGATTTCCTACACCCGAAGAAAATATTTGTAAAACCAAATAGCTAGTAAAAGCCGAAAAACATCCTGATAATCCCGTCAAAAGACACGAAACCAGTATAAGAAATACTGCCCACCGCTTTCGCAACCCGGCTTGAACGTGGCTAAAATTAGCTCCCACAAGGATTGCATCAGTAAAATTAGCCCCTCGTATATCCGCACTACTAAAGTTAGCACCCGTCAGGTCTTGACCTTTAAACGAGCGACCGCGCAGTTTTTGGCCGGAGGAGTAGTCTGCTGGCATAACTTTACAGGCTAATTAGAGTAATATTGATACTCAAATACACTTAGATTATGAGGTATTCCGGCGAAAACTGCGAAAATCTACTTAAGTAGTCATTGTTTTATGTGACTTTTAAATGCTGTGGTGGTCGTGTATCGCCTATGTAACGCCGCTTGCTCAAATAAAAATATCACCAATTCAGATTTAGTTTTAAAGCTGGTTGTGCTTCCGACACCTATCCTTCCCCTTATTTACCAAATAAATATGGAGCCTGGGGATTTAAAAATTCTAAGATTGCAACCCGCAAAGGTAGTTCGTCGGTTCTACACCTAACAGTAGGACTCATACACCCAAAATGTGATTATTACATTAAGCCAAAAATCAATATTACAAACATGAAAGTTATTGAAGTGTAAAAATTAAGTTATTTAAATTCATGTTGACAATTAGCCATCAATACCCATGTGTGTCTCCGCGTCAGCTGGGCAACTAGTCTGCTAAACATTGGGACTGGAAACCCTTGATACAAAAGGGTTTGAATTTAAGAAATAAGAAACGAAATAAATTTTCTTCTTAATTGAACTTTTTGCTTAATATTTCTTGATTTTTGTTTGACTTTTAACTTTAATTATGAGAATATAATGCGTTATGCTGAAAATGGGTGGTTTTGATTGACCCTCAAAGTTCCAGGCTTTCTTGGGATGAATGCCAGAATCGAGCAACACTTATTAGCTTCTTATCCTCCTCGACTCGATACACAATGCGGTATGGCTTGAGAATAACTTGCCGAATCGATGGGTCGTTGAATTCCGGCACCATTTGACCAAAGAATGGAAACCGTCCTAGTTCCTTGGTTTTGTTGAGTAGATTTTGCCCTACTGATGAGGCGGCTTCTGGATTGTTTAATGCGATGTACCTCACAATCGCTTCCAAATCTCCAACCGCTTTTGGAGATAATATTACGTTGTAGTCCATTCTGCCATCATTTGCTCTACGGACTCAACAGATATGCCTTGTCCCTGGTCGATAGAATCTAAACCTTCTTTAACAGCTGCGATAAACTCAATCTCGCGCAGTATTTCGCGCAAAGATACGGTCTGAGGTAAACGCTTTACAAGTTCAAGCACTGCTTCTTTGTCACTCATTGCAAATCACAGCTTGTGGTTGGTGGACATCAATATTATACTCCAATGTTACGAGAAACGCGCTTGACTATTCAGAAACCTGGATACCCAGATTTTTGATTTTCAACAATGCCGCTTTTTCACCTTCTTCCTTAGCTAGTTTAATAAATGCACCAGCTATTTCTTCAAGTAAATCGCTTCTATCCATGTATACCCCCTCATCTTCCAGGTTCATCAGCACGCGATTAATATCCCTGCTCAACTTTTTGGGAATACGGAACGTGGTTTGTGTGTAGTCAGGGTTTTCACGTTTTGCCAGCTTCTCGCTTGGTTGTGTGGGTTGTTGGATTGCTGGGTATCCAGCTACTTGACTACCAAGCTGATTATCTGAATTACTGATTTCTTTTGTTGCTTGCATGGGTTGTTGAGTATCCAGATGTGTAGATGGTAGATTGACGGATTGGTCTACTAACGGCTTGTTGGGCAGATGTTCGGGTTGTTGGGTATCCAAATGTGTGGCTGTGGTGTTTACTGATTCTGTTACATCATCCTGTAAAGCTGTTTGGGTGGCTGAGTTTGTCTCTGTTTGTAATTGCGAGGATGATTGGGTATCCGGGTATTCATTACCATTTGCTGTAATTTGGGTATGAATCTGTGTAGATGGTTGGGTATCCAGTTGTGTGGATTGTTGTTTATTTCCCGATAGAATGGCTTCCTGCTGGGCTTTATTCGCAGATGGTCGCTTCCTCCCATGCCTGGATTTACCATCAGAGCTTGATGCTGATTTTTTCGCGCTTGTGGTCGTAGGCTGTGTGGATGGTTGGGTATTCGCGTCCCCAGAAAAATTATCAAATGTGCTAGCTGCTGATGAAGACTCTGGGTTTTCAAGAGTGCTTGTGGTATCTGGTTGTGTAGATGGTTGGGTATCCGGCTGTGTGGTTTGATTGTCCTCTGCTGATGAATCTGGCTGGTTATCTGGATACCCGGATGATTGGGTATTTTCTTGTGCAACCCCCAATACTTCGGTAAACCTGCTCACCCGTTTGTTTTTAGCGCTTGCACTACTTCTTTTTTTAGTTCTGTCCAATCCCGCCATGCTGTTTTTCCTCCTCTTACTTTATGCAGTGGTACGCCTTGAATTACCGCGTCTTTATATGCTTTATAAAATCGAATCTTTTGGCTCAATACTGGGTAGCCTTGTGATTGCAGTGCGGACATTGCCTCAGCACCATCCTTTTGCGGTGGTGGTGGAACCATCGTTAGCAACACCCGCCAGTTAGTATCCGGTGGTAGGGATTTAGCCACAAGTGCCATTGCTTCCATAGCCAGTAGGTCTGGTGGTGTTGGCACAATTAACAAATCACACCCCCTCGCTAGTTCTTCTACTTCTACATCATTGGGACGAGCAGGAGTATCAAAAATGATGTACTCAAACTTTTGCGCTCGCATTAGTTTTGCTGCTTCTTTTTCTCCACATACCTGAAATGGTAATCCCCCAGGACGTGCCCAAGTTGTTGCAGAACGGTTGGGGTCAGCGTCTATTACGAGAGTTGCACCGTCTGAACAAAATAGCGATGCAAGGCAGATGGCGGAAGTGGTTTTGGAAACCCCGCCTTTGAATGAGGTGAGAGAGATTATTGGCATAACCCTCCAATTGAGATGAAAATATCATACCGTTATGTGGGTATTTATAAATACGGGTTTATGGAAGATTAGATATTTAAATGTATATAAATCTGGGTAATTAAGTTTCTGGATACCCAGGTATCGGTTTTCTGGTTTAGGTTTGGGGGAAACGGGCTTTTTTAAGTTAAACTACAAAGCAAGTCAATACTGCTCGGTTAAGCCTTTTTTAGGCATTATAAACAACGATATTTCAAGGGTTTTAGCCTACTTTATTTCCTTAACCGAGCAGTATTGCAAAGCAAGTGACAAGTGAGGAGTAATTATGAGTACAACAAACATTCAATCATCTCCTATTCAAAGAGAACTTTCAATTAGAAGCGAAAGTATACAACGAATTTATAATTTTTATGTAAATAATGTATTTTATGCTAACAGAAGATATCAAAGAAAATTAGTTTGGACTATAGAAGAGAAAAGAGCATTTATAGATTCAATTTTACAAGGATTTCCAGTTCCTATTATCTTATTGGCGGAAACAGAAAAAGATAAAAAATCTGTCTTTGAAATTATAGATGGGATGCAAAGATTAAATGCTATCACGTCCTTTATTGAAGGAGAATTTGATATTGAAGGCAAATATTTTGATTTACAAACAATGGTAGAATCAAAATCTAGGTTAGATCAGGGCAAATTAGTACAAATAAATCCTGTTCTCGAAAGAAAATATTGTGAAATAATAGGCAGTTATATTCTTCCACTTTCCGTTTATTCCTTTGATGATAATGATAAAGTTGACGAGATATTCAGAAGAATCAACTCTAACGGTAAACATTTATCAAAACAAGAATTACGTTCAGCAGGAGCAACTTCTAAATTTGCTAATTTAGTTAGAGTCATTTCAAGCGAAATAAGATCGGACGCATCAGCTTCAGACATTGTTCTTCTTAATGAGATGAAAAAAATTAGTATTACCAATAAACAACTTGATTATGGTATCAAAATCGATGATATTTTTTGGGTAAAAAATAAAATTTTAACAAAACAAATGCTGAGGCAATCAGAAGATGAGCAAATTGTTGCTAACATCATTGCATATATTATACTATACCCGAAAATTGATAAAAGTAGTGCTTCTCTCTTAGACGAATATTATGGTTTTAAAAACGGTGATAATCAGGAGAAAATAGAAAGTTTATTAGTGTTAAAGCAACCCGAATTTATTAAAAAACAGTTTATAATTATTTATAATCATATTCGTGAAATTCTAAAAGAATCTAACAAAAATTTTTGCGATTTGATAAGTTTAAATAATCTCAATTATATGCCACGTCCTTTTCAAATAATATTTTTAAGTTTTTACGATTTAGTATTTAATGAACAAATGGAAATAGCTAATTATGATGGATTAGTAAAATCTTTAAAGAATATTAATAATGATATAAATACTACTAGCGGACCGACATGGAGCTATCAAAATAAAAGGCGTAATATAGACAAGGTTAAAGGAATCATTAGAAAGTTTTTTAAAAAAAGAGATAATAACGATCCTGCTAAAGATTCATGGTTAACAGAATTTGAAACTTTACTAACTCAATCGAAAACAGAACAAACTTTATATGACTTTAAACAAGGTTTTACACAACTAAATCAAAGAGGAGAATTTGATCGAGAAAATTTTAGTAAAATAATTCAAACTTTAACTGCAATGGCAAATCATTCTCCTAATGCAATTGGTTATGTTTGTATTGGAGTAGCAGATAATGATCGAACAGCACAAAGGATAAAAGAAATATATAATATTGACCCCGTGAATTATAAAAATTTCAAGATAACAGGAATAGAACATGAAGCAAATAGATTACAGGGAAATCTTGATAGTTTTTATCGCTGGATAATTCAACAAATTAAATTAGAACCTATTCCTCAAACAGCTAAAGATACCATAGGTAGAGAAATTAAAATAATTAATTATTATGATAAATGTGTAGTTATCTTTTGCTTAAAAGCTGAAGAACCCATTCCATACGATGGAAAATTCTATCAGCGTATAGGTTCAAATATTGATGAAATTAAACTTGAAGAATATGCAGAACTTTTTAAACGTTTCTCTAAAAAAACCTAAATGTAGCGAACTACAAACAAGCCAATTTTGAAGCCACATTAACTACAAATAAAGGGGGTCTCAAAACCACAAATCTTTGACAATCTTTGAAACATAGATATAGCAAGGGTTACCAGCCGTTTAGTTGCCAGTGGGGTGCAGTGGCTCAAACAAGCAACCTGCTGTTTTCGTTTGCGAACTTGTTGACGGGGAATATGTAAAGAGAATATTCCGAGGCAATGACTTAATCGTTTCCCCCACCTTCCCCCAACTCAACCTTACCGCACAGCAGATTTTTGAAGAGGCTTTGCCCTTGTAAAGCCGAAATCACCTGTTGATAACCCCGACTCTCGTGCAACTAGAACATAAATACTGATGGACAATGCTTCAAACTTTTACACGCTTGGGTGGGATAATTTTATTGATATCCCCAAGTCTTAAGCAACTATTTTTAGCAAAACATATCATCATTTCACAATTCGTGTGCTCAGTCAAACGAAAATAAAGAATTATTAAGTCAAAACTTCAATTAAGAAGAAAATCTCTCTTGTTTCTTATTTATTAAATTAAAACCCTTTTATATCAAGGGTTTTAGATACAATTAAAGATTTGTTTGATTTTTACTTTGTTCAACCAGCTAAAGCCCAGCAATTGAAGGATGCATTTAATGAAAAGATGAAAGCAGCGGGTAAACCACCTATGAAATGAGGCAGGTGCTTGTAGCTAAACACCACTTTAGATGTATTCAACACATTACCACGCAGCAAGTCCCCTGGTTACTTTTCCCCTTCAACTGTGTGGTTAAAATTTACATCCAGTTCTTCTGGCATAACCCTCCAATTGAGATGAAAATATCATACCGAAGAACTGGGTATTTATAAATACGGGTTTATGGACGATTGAATATTTGAGTGTATATAAATCTGGGTAATTAAGTTTCTGGATACCCAGGTATCGGTAGCGGCGTATGCTCACAAGTACAAGGCATTTGCGATTGAAGCTATTGATTATGTGCGCGAGTGGATAGTCGAAGTGCTATTCACACTTACTAAACCATCCGCCTTTCTTACATTGATAAATCCTGTCGTTGAGTGATTTGTTTTGGCTTTTTAATTCAGCATTTTCAGCTTGAATTGCGGACAATTTGTTGCGCTCCTGTTGGAATTTTTTGAAGCTTTCTGCTTCCTGTTTGAGTGTTTGATTTTCAGCTTTCAATGCTTGGTTTTCTTGCTGGAGTTGGTTATTTTCAGCGACTACCTGTTCAACCTTTTGTTCGTTGGTGACTTTGCGGCTGACTATTCCCCATATCGAACTGCCAATCCAGCCAACGACGAGTAAACAGATGGTGCCGCCTATTATGTAGATTATTAGCCTGGTATATAGTTCAATTTGTTTTTGCTCCTCCACTATTCTTTGTTGTTTGGCAGCAATCTCTGCCTGAATATTCTTTACTTCCGTTGCAATCATTTCTTTGATAGCGTCAATGCTTAATAATTTCGTTTTTGCTAACCCATTAATAAAAGCATTTAAGAATTTGTAATACTCTTCCCAAGTTTCCTTGCCACTACCGATTTCTATAGACTTCCCGATATTTTGCAACGAGTTGATAATTTCGATACATTGGAATTGTTGTGACGCATTCCTATAAGGCGTATCATTATAATAAATACTTATTGGTTTTAAAATCGCTTGATAGCGAATAGCCAAGTTGATAACTGCTTGATTAATTGTCGATGGTGAGATGCTGCTGAATTGTGCGTCCATATGGTACATGTGTTTTGATATTGCGGCGCGAAATATTATAAAACACACTGCCACCTGTGATAAATATACCAATCGTCGTATTTTACAGCCAACTAAACAGTTTAATGTGATTTATATAACCTTGAGCATTCCTGAAAAAAGGTATAATAAGTCACTATTTTAAAAGAGAATTACTGTATGTCTGAACCTGTCAGAAATAAAGAAGAATTTGATAATTGGATTAAAAGCATTGTTCTCGATTTGAAATTAGAAGACTTCTCTTTTGAGAATTTTACTAAATTACACTGGAAGAAGCTCTGGACAGCCTACGATAAGTATCAAGCACAAATCCCACAAACTAAGATAGGGGAAATGGATTTACTTAAAAACAGTTTCTATGACGAGATTAAGGCTGTTGTCCTTGATGCTCATAACATGGATGAATCCGATTACTTACAGTCAGAGCTTATGGATAATTACCTTAACAGTAGCAGTTACAATTAAAGATTTGACTATATAAGGTATCGTACCAAGATGGAATGGCACTAAGAAGGGGTAAAAGTACCAGCCCTGTCATGAGCCGCCATATATCTTCTAAAAATCTTACAGAGTAAGGGTTGCAGAAATAAAATTGCAGTAGCTAAAAGTGAAATTTGAGCTAGAAGAAAATTTTGCTCTCCAGTATTGTACAGCTATAGTTTCAGACTTCGTGTGGCGGCTCATATCAGCTTGGCTACTTTTCCCCTATTTCTACACTGTTTGGGGAACTGACAGACGGATGGAAAACAGCTTTTCTCACCCTTATTTTATCTAATTGGTTATGTTTTGATATTCCACGTCAAAATCAAGGTCAAAATCAAGGTCAAAATTATGGTCAAAATCAAGGGCTACAGTAAGTCAAAATTGATGTCACTCTTAATTCAATAAAGAAGTCATTTTTTCCCTTGTTTCATTTGTCTGTGACTAGATTTTTGATTTGCTTTTTGACCAAGTGATGTGCTACCCTTTTCAACTTTTTGATTAAATCCCGATTTCTCCTGAAAAATTGATTGGTTGACCATTAAAGTGATTGTGTATCTTTCTATATCCTCAATTAGGTCAAGCAACCAGCGCTCGTCGATAATCAATCTTCAAAATTAATCGGCTTCCCGTTAAAATGCCCGTAAATAGTCTCCGGGCGTAGCCAATTAGGAATAGTAACCTCTAGGTCTTGAATAACTTTACCCTTCTCGTTTACCAAACCGTTTAGGGTAGCGTTAGAAAGTGGTGTTTTCGCGTCCGCAGAATATCTTTCAATCTGGATTGTTTGGTTAACCTTAGCCTTATGAGTACCCTTTGCATCTCCGGTTGCTGTAGCTGTAAAGTAATGCGCGATAAATACCCAATACTCAGCAGCTTTTCTAATATCTGAAAGAGAGTGCTTAACAAATCTCCCAGATGAGTCTTTACACAGTTCTGCATCTGAAAGATTTGTATATTCGTCAACCAGAGATTGAGTAGGAGTGTCATCCTCTGACCTTATAGCCCATCTTGAAATGATGCTTGTAAATGACTCATTAATGCTTTCATAATCGTTATTGGCGCCAATTACCGCAGTTCTGTTATCTCCCAACTCCATTAAATATTTCCATGCCTTAGTGCA
This sequence comes from Scytonematopsis contorta HA4267-MV1, assembly GCA_019359035.1. GTDB lineage: Bacteria > Cyanobacteriota > Cyanobacteriia > Cyanobacteriales > Nostocaceae > Scytonematopsis > Scytonematopsis contorta. The sequence continues at coordinate 17,433 of JAHHIC010000006.1, forward strand.
GTTTTTTTGAGCATGAGCATCAATTATTTCTATCAACTCCCAACCTAATATATAGTGCCGTAACAGGATGATTGACGCGGCTAGGGTTGATTTACCAGCTCCTTGACCACCAATAATCCACAATGGTTTTTGAATACTGAGAATTTTGTACAGCCACCCGTCCGAGTGTTCTTTTAAAGCATTTACGAGTTGGTTGATTAACTCCTTGTTTTTAGAATCAGCAGTTGTGTTATTACCCGAAGAGCTACCTTTATTCAAAACTTTATTCATTTCCTTATCTGCCTTAGCAGCGTCTCTCAGGTTCTCAGATTTTGATTTAGTAAACTGAGATTTAGAAGCTGCGATTTCTGACAGCGCCAAATCAAACTTAGCTTCATCAACGGCATTAGAACGCTTTAAAACTTGTTGTAGGTGGGTTAATTCCCCCTCCCCTCTAAGCTTATTTATTTCAAGAGCTATTTCTCGTTCGGATTGAAATTCTTGTTTCTTGAATATTACTTTACGCTCGTTAAAGCCATGCACCCAATCCTCATATACTTGAGTTTTAAAAGCTTCCAAATTAGAAGAGTAAGAATTTTGTAGTGCCGATGCTTTTAATCCTTGATTGTACCGTGCGTAAATAATTAATCCCAACACAGCTAGCGAGTACTTTGGAATATTTGGATTTGAAGCAGGAATGTTTCTTACAACGGCTGATTTTTTTATTATGTCTATCCATTCCCGCTTAAATTCCGAGCTATTCCCTTCCCCGTACAGTGACAAATCATATAATTGTTTCAGCACAACTAAATCGATATCTGACTCACAGCCAGGAACAGACTTTTCTGAAGGAGCGAAACAGATTTGATAACGCTCGAATTGTGTACCGAGGTGGGAAGCTAAATGAAAAAATCCTGCCAGTGTCAAAGCTATTACCGTGCCGTGTTTGTGCAAAAACTTTTTCATTTATCCAGTACCTAGTTTCGCTTTGGGACAAAATAATAAGCCGCAATCATCAAGAGAAAACTAATAAGTAAACCCATACTTTGAGGTATGGCAATAGGGCTTTTATCCCCCTCAAATTCTTTTCTCTGTGTTTCAATAACTTCATAGGTTCGCTCGGTTGCGGATTTTAAACTGTAGTAATTATTCAATACGCCATAGACTAAGAATCCCGCCCCCCCAATCTTGACGATAACTGAAAAAGGTTTGTGCATATTGTCAATTTCCGGTTCCCCATTGTGATAATTTATTCTGAATCCATCTAAGTCCCTGGTAGCTGGAATCATCGCGATTGTAAACACACTGACTGCGGTCAAAGTCGGGTTAAATGTTATTCCTATGAGTGCTTTTCCAACAAAATAAGCTGCTGCAACATAAGAATAATTTGTAAGCCTTTCAGCAATAAGCGCTTCCTTCCTAATTTCCGCTTTGTAATTCGCTTTGAATTCCTCTATCTGCTCCTTAACGGACAAGGGATATTCGGTGTCACCTGACTTGTTCTCTTGCTGGGAAAATGAAAACGCCATAATCATCCATTTATTAACTAAACACAAACCCCAACTTAGCCAAGATACGAGTTACCGGATTACTAGCCTCTGCGACATAATCCTTATAGTTAATGCGCTCTAATTCTGAATCGCTACCGTGTTCAAGAATATGTTTCATTCTTGCTTTTTTGTAATCTGAATCAGTTTTTAATTGCTTGAGGTAGGGGCGGTTTACCAATTTAATTAATTTATCTTTTGCATCAACAGAGTATTCAGCATTTACTATCTCAGCCTGCATCGAGATAAATTCCATTTCAGAGTTGTGCTTGGTATTTTGCAACAACCTAGCAGCTAATAATTCGGCATTTATCTCTGTAATTCCGTTGTTATAGTTTCCCTCAGTCAAAACCGTTGCGGCTTGTGCTTCGGATACCTTTAACCCGTACTTACTACCTGCCTCAATAACGTCAGCAATCTTCTCGTTATAGGTTCCCTGAGCGTTAATAATATCAATCCACTGTTGGGCTATTTGGGGGAGAAATTCGTTTATAAATTGGGCATCTTTATGGGTATCCCGCAAGTCCTTAAGTTCTTGTTCATCTCCCTGCACCTGCTTATTTAAACTATCGATGGAGAAACCTAAATCGTTTTTTAACCGATTCAATACGTTGTTTCCTCTGCCGCTTACGAAGTCTTTTATCCTCATCTCTCTTCCTCTCGTATGAGTCGTTATATTGCTTTACTTTATCGAGTGTATTACCGGGACAAACTAGATAAAACCTACTATCGTCCGGGTGCTGTTGATAGTTACAATCCCGTTTATCAATGTTGGGATAAAGTGCTAAAAGCTGCTCCCTTCGGTTGCGATGTTCGTTAATGGTTAAGGCTACTGGTGCTAAAATAGAAACTAGGATTATTCCCCAACCAATTGGGCGAATATCCCATTTATCAACTTTGTAATGATAATAGATTCCTAGTCCTCCAACCACACCTCTGAGTTTAGGGTTTGGCTCTTCTTTTGCATCTTTTAACGATTGTGACTTTGCGGCTTTTGATATTTGAGCGTATTTGCTCGAAATCCCCCTTTACTTCACTAAAACCTTGTGATAATTTACCATCCAAGCGTGCGTGCCTCGTTGCTATGTGCTGCCTAAGTTCCGAGATAGAATCATCAATTGTTTGTGTTTCTTGATAGTCGAATTCCTCATCAATAAAGGCTTTTATAGCACTAATTACCTCCGAGACAAATGATTTATAATCATCAAATACATCCGGTATCTTTTCACATAATTCAATAGTTTCCGCTTCTGATAACTGAATATCTAACACCAACGATTGTGCCGCAACTAATTCCTGCTTTTCCCCCTCACTTACCACTATCCCGGATTCTGATTCCTGCCCAGGTGAGGGTAATTTTTCTAAGATTATTTCTGTACCCATTTCTTGCTCAGGTTCCGGTACAATTGTCATGTCAGTCTCCGGTTTAGTTTGCAATTCAGTCTCTAATTTAGTCGCAGGTTCTTGGTGAGCGTTTTCTACGAACTGGGGAGTTAGTACGTTAACAGGTTCGCAATCAGGGAGAAGTTTAGAGCTTTCTACTGAGTTGCTAAACTTCAAAGTCAACTTGTTAATTACTGACACAAATATATCATCAGTTAAGGTTTCATTGCTGTAACCAAGTAATTCTAATTCTTCCTTGATTACAGGTCTGCCAAGCTTGATTTTTTTACCTGCCAAGTTTGATTGAATCCGCTTAATATAATCTGTCATTTTTCCTACCGAGTTAACTTGCTTTAACTATGGATTGGGTCACAGTGTTTATTTCTCTCCGGAGTTTGTAGGTGTGTGCCGCGAGAATAACTGGGTATAATTCCTTAAGTTCGTACACACGAGTTTTACGGAAACCGTTAAGCGGCTTAAACCATTTTGTAAGCGTGTTGGGATGAATTGTAATGTTATGCTCCTCAAACAATTCCAGTAGTTCCTTCCCGCTTATTTCCGAGTTCTGGTTCGCAATTAATTGATTTGCTTCCCGGACAGAATTCACAATCGGTACAAGCCTCAAGTCACATTTTGGTAATTGTTTCTTTATCCCTGCTAACCAAATTACGTTCTGCTTCGTGTGAGGAAAGTCTTCACCGAAAACTGTCTTTAACCGATACCAACTTGCGTCACTGATTCGCTTTCCTAATTCCTCCTCAAATATCTCCCTGGCTTCTTTTAAAGTTATTTTTCTCATCTCAATCCCCCTAATTTTGGGTATTTGAAACAACTTGAAGCAAATGGCAGCACCCGTAACAATACTGTTTTTGTAAATCACGCTTGCAAACTGGCATTTTTCTGTTAGTGATTTCTGCTGCCTGTGAAAAACACATTTCTTTACAAACTCCAGCAATGATTCATTGATTTTGTCTGTTGCAGCCGATGAAATAAAAATTTGCAACCGATTATTAATGAAGAGCTAAATCGCTGCATTCCTTGTGCTGTTCGGATGCTGCAATTTTCACGGGTTTGATTTTGATTTTTTCCCCGCGCTTTTTCGGTTTCTTTTGAATTTGCCTCCTTTTGGCTTAGTTCCGCTGTGCGTAAAGCACGAGTGCCGTTTGATGTAAGCATTCCTGACTTCAACTCAACCTAAAACTATAATAGTCGAAAGTGCAGCACTTCGTCCCACTGTACATCAGAAATTTGATAAAATACTCCATAAGCTGCACTATTAAAAAGGAGTTTTGTAAAAATGCAGATTCAGATGCCGTCAAGGTGGCGCGTTACCGCGAATATAGATGAAGAGTTGCTGAAAAAACTTGAAGCCTGGGCTTCTGAAGAAAATAGAAGCATCAGCAGTTTGGTGGCGACAATTTTAAAAGAAGCGGCTAAGTCTCACTCGGAAGGCGTTTATCTACATTCACAAAGCTTTCCTAACTCAAAATCGGAAAAGAAGTAGAGCCGCTTTCTGGTTGATTTCTTCTGGCTCAATGCCAAATTGTCAGTTGATTTTTTATAAGGACTGGAAGTCATGAGCAGCCTGGATTATAACGTAAATAATTATTGATAATTTCTTTTTAGGTTGCAATTGATGTTGAGCTTATGATGTGCGACTTACTTATAGCTCTTGAGCACGTTCAACTTTAGACCCAGATTGTCTACCGGAAGAATTTACAAAAATTTAAAATTATTTTTTTTGGTAAAAAATAACACTGTTAAATGCTGATAATCAGTATTATCCCTTGAAAAATGGATATATCTGTTGTTATGGACAAGCCCGTTTATACACTACTGAGGTGCTTAATCGCAATTTGGTTTTATTTTGAGGTTTGCTTCTTCGGTCAGTATGATCAATCCTAATAAAAGCCTCTAGTTAGCTGATAACTATCTAGAGGCAATTCAAAAAAACAATGTATTTAATTACAATTTTATGCTTAGTAAGCTTTCTGGGGAGAACTTGAATCCCCATAACGAGAATTTTGCCACTTCTTTTGATTTAAGTCAATCGAGAAATCTTCCGTTACCCGATGACCATCCCACTTGGGATACGGTACGGTATCTGCACCCCCTAGTTGCTATGGTGTTTGGAGACCGCGCAGCTTATATCCTCTGCCAAATCCATTATTGGTTGACGGAAACCAATAGTGGACGAGAATATTATGGTTTTCAGTGGATTTATAACACTTACGAAAAGTGGTATGAACAATTTCCCTGGTTATCCGAGAGTACGATAGCCAAACTCATAAGATATCTAGAAAAAAAAGGGGTTTTGGTTAGTAATAACTTTAACCGTTCTTCCTATTTGCGTACTAAATGGTACACCATCGACTACTACGAGTTGGCGATACAAACTGGTTGGAACCCACTTGGACTTGACCCCACTAAAGATTATCCTCGCCCTCCCTCCGGACAAGATGAGAGGGAATATAATGATGCCTTCCAACAAGCAATTGACCAGGGTACAGATGAACTACCAAGTTTTGATGTGTGGAAGAATGGCTTGAAACCCTTACAAAAAGCCAATGTTGCAAAATCACACGATGGATACGAGAATATTTGCCCACTCCATCGCGCAGAAACGCCATACTCATCTATGTACAAATCAATCTCTATCTCTACCAAATCCAGCCCGGACTTAGAGAGAGAGATGGATAAGACAGTCGAAATCCCACAAGACTGGCAACTAGAAGACCCGTGGGACTCTCCAGTTGAGGAACAGTCAAATCAAGAGGCAGTTACATATAGGGATGTAACAGCTACAAACTCCATACATAAAGTAACAAGCAAGTCATACCCTTCACAAGGTGGGACAAAGACAACTAGAGAGGAGGTTATAAATACTAATGGTTGTTCGACCGAACCTGAGTCTTGTAACTCGGACAAATCTTCCGCCCGCTCGCGTACTACAAAATCTACAAGTACTACAAGAGATCCCCTCCATACTACGAGTACAACAAGCACTACAAAAACCCCACCGCATACTACAAGCACAACAAGCGCTACAAAGCCCAGCCTGCGTGCTACAGGTACAACAGATGTTACAGGGGCAACTCCAGAAAATAAAAATGTGGTGTATCTTGATAAGCCTCGATTACCTAATTATACGTGTGAAGACCGCCCGCTTTATATTTGGGAAGACGCGCTTAACTATCCCAATGAAAAATTTTTAAGTTGGCGGTATGTAACGCACTACAAGCCTCAAGGGGGTAAATGGGAGTCTGGTGGCAGGAGTTATGCTCGCAAAGAGTTTTACAATGACCCTGCTGGTGCGGACGTGATTTACCAGGAGTTTTTGTTATATTTCAACCAGGTTGCTAATGTCGCTCACCAACAGCAAAATCAAGAAATGCAGGCGGTTTTACCTGCTTGTTTAGCGAAACTTCCTGAAGTCACCCAGGAAAATAAGGAACAGGTCGCAATAAATATAGCTACTGTGGCAGCTCGTGGGGCTGGTGTGGCCTTACCTAATAATTATGCTCCTGGTAGCAGGCAGCATATGAGTATTGAGTCCGCTGCCGGTGGGAAAGATATTAAACCGCTTCCAGAATTAGAAAAGCCTGCTCTGCCTGGTGATGCACCTCGTCATTGGCGTGATACTTTATCTGAGTCTGAGAAATTTGAAAATGATTTTGCATTAAATTGCACCAAATGGAAGTTGCCTGCTTCCCGTGAGAAAGCTCTTGAGTGGGCTTTAAAACACAGCGATAAAGTCCGAGTAACCGAACACGGGCTTTCAAAAATTCTACCGACTTTGACGTCTGAACCAATACCAAATAAACAGCAAGTTGAAGATGAACAAGTAGAAGAAGAAGAAACAAACGATATTCCAGAAATTACAGAATCATTTTTGGTACAGGGTAACCTGAACATGACCCGTAAGTTGTTACGCTCAGGTTCATTAGAAGTGCTAGCAGCATTTATTTTGGATTGGGATGAAGAACTTTTCTGTAAAATATCATCTCTTCTTACGGACTCAGAAAAGAAGCAAGTAGCAGCTCTTTATAAGGGTAATTCCAGCCCCCTGTTCAATGCAGCTACAGCGCCAAATGGGCTAAATAATCAACTAAATACCCCCTATAATGTTAAGCCAGATGTAAAAGAGTCTGGAGATGCGCTCGATTTTGATGTGGAGGTTGATATTGAAGTAATTCGTAGTTTTCTTAAGTCCGAAGATTACCAATCTCTACTTCATTTTTGCACCAATGATTTAAGTCCTTATGAATTAGAAAAAATCCTGAAACATCTTCATGCATGGGAATTAGAGCTTATATCAATTCAGATTGCTCTGATTTATTGGCAAAATGGAGATTCATATAATTTGGAGAATTGGGTATATAATGATTCGCCAATTCTACTTGTTATTGATGAGAACGGGAAACCTTATAAATATCCCGACTAATCTTTTGTTTTGTCCGTCTTGAGATTATCAAGCTATTAAAGGATGAGCAACAAACGACTGAGTTTGAATTGGGTGTGGTGACTCCTGGCAGATGGTCGCGGATTTTCTGGGTACTTACTCAAGAGTTGAAAGACAAATTGGGTGGGCACTACTCCCCGTCGCGGTTCAGGGGAGGTTAGCGGGTTTGCGGCTTAAAAATTAACCAGTTTTTAAGCCAAAAATATATTTAAGCCAGTATTTTGGGTCGTTGTAGAACATACCCAACTTGTTGTGCTTCTCTATCGGGCTGCGGTTACTACCCTAAAAAATAAACATAATGGGATAGTAAACTTTTCGGGAGCATCCCAATTTTGTAGCCTCTAACGACCCGGAATCAGATGCCTATAATTGGCGGGGTAGGATAACGCGAATGCATCCAGAAAATCCAGAATTGTGTTATGTGAATTATCCAGAACTCGCGCAGTTAAAAATTAGAGGGAGGACAGAAATTAGCTGTGGGGTTGACAGTTTTTGAAACTTATAATAGGGTAAAAAGTAGAAGAAGAACAAAAAATTGTAAAGGTATTCAAATCGGATTTCATACATCCGATTTGAGTTTAAACACAAAGGTATATCAAAAGTAAAAAGAGTTTACTCCCTGCGTTTAGCCCTAATAATAAGCAGTGTAAGTCGTCCTTAAAAATCGAACTATGTAATGAAATGTAAAATGTAAGAATACCCTATAAATAGGTTACTCCACAGTTTTTACAAAACTTAGATACATTGGTTTTAATGTGCCGACCTACTTAATTGTCAAATGATTTGAAGCCACGAAAAATAATTTAAGTTGTGTGGTTCTTTACGCAATTACTTTTTAATAAGACGACCTCCTTTGCACTTGTGATATGCTCTTATAGATGATATTCACGAAATAAGGAAAAGTATTTGAGTTATGTTTTTGCACAGAATGTGAGCTATTGAATAGCGGGTTCTAGTTTAATCCTGTAATCAGGAGCCAGTTTATTTCTGTATTTCCATAGCGCTTCTAGAACTTGTTTTCCATGTTCAGTGAGTTTATAATATCTGCGACGTGCCCCTGCACGTTCCTCAAGTTCTTCTGGTTTTTCATCTCCCCAACGGGAATTTATATACCTTTTTTCAGAAGACTCCATACGTCGAAGTGTTGGGTACAAACTATTGGGACCGATTTTGCGAAGCCCATTACTAGCTTTCTCAATTGTTTTTATGATTTCTAGACCATAAACCTCTTTGTTTGGATATAGTACAGAAAGGATGTCTTCTTCAACTGCGGACAGAATCGGTAATTTTTCATCCATTATGATTCCCTCTAATGCTTTTACATTTCGCTGAAAATGTGCCGAATCTGTTGTCACAGCTTTTTCGTACATATCTCTACTACCTCGTATCTTCATATGTTTTATATGCTTTGCCTTAACTAGAAAACATCAGTAGTCGCACTTAAAATATTCCTCTTAGTTTTGGAATAACTGAGAAATGAGTGCTGATTTTTGTTGTCAGGTTCTAATTGGTAGACAAGTGCGAATGACATATAAAGAGGGCCCTCTCTATTGATTCACTTCTTTTTTAGTTTTTCCTAATTTGTGCCTGCCCTTTTTTCTCAGAGACAAACTGGAACTTTGTCTCAGATTTTTCTCAGAGACAAACTGGAACTTTGTCTCAGAAAGAAAATAAATAAATGTCTTGTTGGATAAAATTATTATCCAACCCGCTTAGTTCTTCGCTCCCGTCTTGATGCGAAGACGCGAGTTTTTTTGTGTGAGTTTTTTGTGTGAGTTTTTTAGCTGCATCCCTAATAAATAAAACGTAATACTTTACATCGCAAAGTGGTAAAACACATTACTTCGTAAAGCGTTGTTTGTCCACCCGTAAAGCTCCTTGAACTTCTAGGTTAACTTTATTGTTCATGTAATACACTACAAGTATAACGCGAAAACAGATATTGTCAACTTTGTAATATATATTTTGTACTCTGTGTCATGATTGTACAGTTATTGTTTATACTATAATAGTCGATATTGTTTTTCGGATGACATTTTGCTTATGGGTAACCGCTCGCTCAGGTAAAAGCCTGATGATAAGGTCTAAGGTCTAATCAAAGTGGTAACTGGTATCTCACTGTATACGTTTTGTACTCTGTGTCAATATTGTACAGTGATTTTATATACTATAATGGATGAGTACTTTTATCGGAGTCAATTTATGAATGGACGCCCGCTCGGACAAAGCCCTGATGATGCAGATAACGAGTCCGCTCAAAGCAGCAATTGGTATATGCTGCCTGGAAATGATGAAAATGATGAGGAGATATTAGGTGATTTGCAAGAGTTGCAAAACAAGGGTGAAGCCAAGAACCCTATTCAATCTGCTGAGTGGAAAGTAGCCAATAAATTGACCAAAGTCAAAACTACGCACCTCAAAATCATGGGTGCTACTCCCTCTGATGAGTCAAAGGGCGAAAATACGAAGGCTTATGAAAAAAACCTGCTGACAAGGTTAAAGGTTAGCTTTTATGGCGTATTTGGGGTGGGTGCGGTTGGAATTGCCGTATTTTGTACAGGTGTTGGGTATACGATTGCGGGAAACCCAACTGTTGGTGGGGGTCTTATGGCAGGAGCTTCTGGACTTGGTTTTGTTGCTACCCTTTGCAATGATGCGTACAAACGTACGAGCGACTCAGCAGATAAGCATTTTGGCGGAAACACGGATAGCAAAGACGGAAAAGACAAGGGTGCAGGGACTAACGAATAGAATCGTTTGAGGCTCTTTTAGGGACTCTTTTTTAAGCATCTACCAATATTTTTTACATCTATAGGACTTCTATTTCAGGTTGAGACCCCATGAGGCTGTATACTCGGAAATAAAGGCTGGAAACGGCTACCCTGTTTGAGTTTGATAATTTGCTACTTTATTATACGCAACATCATTGTAGGTAACGAAAAATCAAGCATATGAGCGGCCTGGTTTCCGTTCTCGTCCATATTTGGGGTTGAGCCTCCATGAGGCTGCACATTCGGAGGTAAAGCCTGGGAACCCCCTTTGACTGAGCCGATTTGATAATTTGGGGCAAATATTGTGACGTTGTCACCAGAGGTAAACCTTTATCGTGAGCGTGGAGCGGAATGATAATATTGCTTCTAACAAACCGAGAAAGCGTGAAACCTTTGGTATGGAAGGTTTATCGTTTTAATCCCTCAGAGTGAAAGTAGGATATTTACCGTTACTATCTCAAAAATTCTGATTTTTGAGATAGTAACTGCTGACCAGCTGGAGAAAATCACAATTCGAGTCCCGAATCGCGTGAGCGTTTTGGCTGCTGTTCTTGTTTAGCTCGGTTACTATCCAACAGCTGCTGCAACTGGTGGAATATCTTGAGGTCTTCCAGGTTCAGCCCAATTCCTCGTGGCTGCTGGTCTTCTGACAGCGGGATTTGTGCAATTTCTTCTCCCGATTTACGTTTGATTTTAATTGTGGAATCTGACAATTCTAGGTCAAAAGTACTGCCCCTCAAAACTCGGTCTGGTTTTTGCTTCTCCCAGAACATACGTACTGTGTGGGCAATTACTTCCGCGTATTGCTGCTGTTGGTTGTCCACCATTTGGTCTGGTGGTTTGGGTGTTGGGAGTGGCTCTAGGTCAGCGCAATTGCTTTCATCTGTATATGAATGCGGCTCATATGTTTGAGAATTGAACCCTTTATTATTAACATTTTGGGTGAAATTATCTTTACGAGTTGTGGGGTAGGGAGTGAGCGGTTGTTCTAAATTAAGAGCGGGTTGTACAGTTGGGGTTATTTCTAAATTATTTACAGCTAATTCGCCATTTGAATTGCTCTCCGAGTCTGAACTGTTAGAAGTGGATGAAACATTTTGGATATTTCCAGCTCTTTTGTTGGAGATTAACAATTCTATCTGCTCTTTGTGGGTAGGTTTATGCACCACACCAAATTTTGATTGAATTCCTTGATGAGTATAATCGCTTCCCAATTGTCTGCCTTTAAAAACTTTATTGTTGTATTCATAGCTAATACCTTGCAGCTTACCAGTTCGGGTAATCCTGCACTGGACACCCACATTTTTAGATAATAAAGAGCTAATAAAATCTGGCATTTCTGGTTTATCTGCTGCTGCTTCTTTAATTGCATCCTGAATAAATTTGGTTTCTTCTTCCCTGGAGGGTGGTCCCTTTTTCTCGGATATCTCCCAGCTATGCGGTTGAGTTATAAGACCGTATTTTAGTTCTACTTTTCTACAAGCTTTTTGGATATTAATGTAATCTAGATAATCCTTTTTACACTTACCATTAAAATCAACCCGGTTAACTATCAAATGTAGGTGTGGTCTAATCTCTGGAGCATCTTTGTGTAATGCATCAGTGTGTAATGCTAATAAATATTGATGCTTATAATCATCAAATCCTAATTCCATCCGTATATCAGAAGCAATATCAATATATTCTTCTGTGCTAAGGGGTCTATCATTTGGGTGTGGATTTATTGATAAGTGGAATACAGGTTTTTGTGTGCGCTTGTTTTTATTACTAAAATATTCAAACTCGTTAGCGAGTTGTGCTGGGGTTTGACCTGCCATATTAGTATCTAATACTTTGGCTCCATCTTTAAACCCTACATACTTAATAGTTGAGTAAGGGGAATTGCTTTTATTTATATTACCAATCATCGTTACCCGTATGGGATAATCCCAATAATTGTAATTGTACCTCTTTGATTTGGGACTGCAATTCTTTAATTAAAGCAGTAGGATTATCTGTAATTGGTAGCCCAATTTTTACCGCTTCATTGATTCTGCGGGTAATTTGGTTTAAGTTAGTCCCTATTTTATTCAATTCAATGTAAGTTTCTTCGTTAATTGGGGGTGCTGGTAAGTTGACATATATTTTGCTTTTTTCCACACAATCACGAATAAATGGTGTGAGTGATTTATAATTAGCGTCAGTTGCTCGTTGCTGCCAGTCTAACTTCTGTTCGCTGGTCAAAGGTAGGAGAATTTTGGTGTCTTTCTTAGGTTTGGGAGTAGACTTTAATTTCCTAATTGTTTTTTTGGGTGTAGATTTGGGTTTAGCCATGTTTATCTGTGAATTTGGAGAATTGGGGGGGTAATCCAAAAGGGGGGCACACCCCCCTTTGGCAAGTTATGTCAGGGCGACAATTTATAATACACACGAGTAATATATATACCCTGACATAACTTGCGTCTGAGGAAAATACCTAAAAGACACGACTATCCCTGACTGTGGGGGGTTGTGCTGTGTGTGTTGCCATATTTCTGTGTGTCCGGGAATAATACTGGGACTGTCCCCAACGAGCGTTTGTAAAATATTGGTGGTGGGGGTATTTTGGCTTGGTTGCTGTTTTTGTGGTGTTGTTTGGTCGCTTTTTGGAATACTCATAACTTCGTGTGAAGATAAAGTTTTATTTTAGTGGCGGTTTTTTTGTTATATTGGAGTTTAATAGACCAATAATTTAAATTTTAAACAATATTTGTGGGTGTTATTTAGTATATTTTATTATGAAATTATTGGGTAGTGACTATCTTTAATGTTTTTGATTGTTCCACATAAGCTTATATGGAAATATATAACTTGATTCAGGTTTTGATAAGTTGATGAGCGGTTTTAATCTGCAGGTTGATGATACTTGATTCAGGTTTAAAGCACTGTTGGTAAATGTTTCAGGGATTTATCCACATAAGCTTATATACAGACTTGCATAAATTATATTATATAAGTTGATTCAGCTTTTATACAATTTGGTTGCTTATATTTGATTCACCTTTTTGCAATTTGGTTGGTGATATTTGATTCGGGTTTTGGCTGCTGGCTGTTTAAAGTGGATATTGATTGCTGCTTATATTTAATATTTACTACTAATGGTAGAGTTAACTTTGGTTAAAAGTAAGCTAGCTAATAAGATTGTTTGTTTACTTTGCATTTATTAGTAATAGTAAATAGTTTTGAGGAGAGAAAATATTTACAGTATCTTTACGGTCGAACTTTGCACGAAATAGTTGATTCAGGTTATAACAGACATATAGTCAAGTAGTTATAAATATGCTAGTTCCACACAATAAACCTAAGGGTGGGAGAAATAAAGCTGCCAAATTCCCCACTATGATGTGGCGTATTCCTATTGGTCTAAAGCCTGCTATTGAGGATTTAGCTGCACTTTACCGTAGTGAGAATTGGGATGGTCATCTTGCTAATTTGAATTATGGTTTAATTACTGGGATTGAGATTACTAATGTTTCTGCTACTGTTTTAAATTTGGTTAATTATATTAAGAAACAACCAAATTGGTTAGAGGAGGTTGCACCTAATATTAAGTCCGATTTTGTTAGGGAAGTTGGGTCTGTGTTGGGGGATAAACCCGATTCAGGTAATGATATTGTGGTGAGTCTCCAGGATGAATTGAGGCAGAAAGATTTAGAAATAGCTCAACTAAAACAGCAACTTAGTAATAGTAATAAGCAATTTAAGGTTGTTATTGATGAGTCGGGTATTGATAAACTAAGGTCTGTTGTTGGTGATAAGGAATCTGAAGTTAATCAATTAAAAACGGATAATTCCAGACTGGTTGAGTTAAATAAACAGTTGGATTCAACTGTATCTAATCTGGAGAATGATTTAGGTACATTAAAGCGTAAACATACAGAATTTCAGAAAAATTATGCTGCTTTAAAAGCAGATAAGTATTGGTTAGATAAAATGTACTCAATCCTTAAACAAAGCCTGGAATTGCAATCACAAAGGGGTGCTACTATCCAGAGAAGTATTGAGTTCGCTATGAAAATAGCTCCTGGATATCACACCCAACAAAGTGTTGATAGGGGATTTGAAATACTCAAGCAATCTTTCCTTGTAAAAAATGATAGAAGTAGGGTTAGAAAATTAAATGATAAAGCTTTTTCTGTATTGATGGTTGACCCTAAAAAGTATCGAGCTTTTAAAAATGCAGCTAATATTCCTGATGTCAATGGTACGACCGATACTACAACTAGTATTACTTAATGTGACAAGCTGGAGTCGGGGATATCCCAAACCATCGCTCGTTTTTTTTTATCCTAATGTGAGCAAACTTTCAGGAAAATCAACTACCAATCGGCGCGTAAAAAGCCAGGGTAAACCTAAAAGAACTTCGGCAATTTCTTCCCCAGCAATCACAGGAACGCGCTTTCTCTTGGCCGTCTAAACTAACAGTTCCAGCATAAATATTGAATTGTGCTTGGACACGTGCAGTAAGCCTAGTTTCTTCATTATCAATAAGTTGCCAACCCAAACTTTCTGCCGGAGTGGGTGTTGATGGCCAGCCAGTCACTAAAACCAGTGTCCAGCAGGGCATCAACAGTTATGATAAAACCGTCAGATGCCACGAGGCCAATTTCAAAAAATAGTTCATTATTACTGCTAAACTTACCTTCAATCAATTGCTTTTACTACACGGATGATGTAATTAATTTAAAAGCACATGCGGAACCGCTTTGGATGTTTTTGACGCGCCTCATTTTTGGCTAAATCTTTATCAACATTAAGGAAATAATCACCGCTATCGGGTTCAATAACGACATACCAACCAGGATGATTTTTACTTAAATCAGGACAAATATTATCATAAA
>JAHHIC010000007.1 GCA_019359035.1 Scytonematopsis contorta HA4267-MV1
TCCCTTCGTACCAGTGAACAACACGTCCCCCACTTTTCCAATTGTTTTTGATAATGCGGGGCTTTTCTCCTTCGGGACGCATTGCCATAAAGAAATCTATCGTTATATCGTCCATATGGGCGTCAGCAATTACTACCAGCTTCGCGTTATACACGATATATTCCAGTACCTCTAATATCTGTCCTCGGTACTCCTTACAGGTTTTACTGTGCAATAGGTGCGTCAAGTACTGGCAAGCCTCGTCAATAAATACACAATCGTATTCCAGGTACGTGGTATTTAGTTTGTACAAGCTATCAATGGTGATGCTCAAAGCCTCAACTTTGGCTAAATCGCCAGACTTTAATGCAGAATACATGGATGTTTCCAGGCGATTTGCTAGGTTTTTGAGCAAATTAACCCGGTGTCCGTTGTTGAGGAACTGTTTACCTGGATTCACAAGACGCCACAGCCGCATCAACTCGGTCTTGGCCGTGCCCATATCGCTATACAGTACTACCGTCCCAGCAGTTGGAAGCACAAAACAGGGGATGGGAATTGGTTTCTCGGATGGTTGAGTCTCCCTGTAATTGAGGTCTGGGTTTTCTTCAAGTTCACCCGCAAGCGACACGTCCAATGTCCGGGACTTCTTATGGTTTTTTGAGTGTGGGATATAGAAAAATTCCCCTCCTGGTCTTCTTACAATATCCTTTAACTCCTCTTTATCAAGGTCAGGTTCCTCCCCATCAATGTTTTTAACCCCAAAAGCTTGGGTTAAGTACTTGACTTCGACCGTGATATATGCAGAGTATCTCTTGCTTAAGCCTCGGTAGCTGATGTAGAAGGAATCCTGGTAATCTTTAAGGCTTTTAGCACTGTCGATGACAGACGCAAGCAGTACATGCGCTTCTTCCCCACGAGCAACAACAAAATCATCTACACCTTTCTCTGGCCCTGGTAGCACCGCGACGGAGCAGCTACAACCAGCAGCTTCAATTGCCTTACCAGTACGAACGGTCGCTTGAAAGACTGACCATCTGGTTTTAATTATTCTTTCGTAATCAAACAGGATGATAAACTCGCGTCCCGGTTGTGCTAAAGGCAGCAAGTCGGGATGCAAGCGTTCGTCAAAGTCTTTTTTACCAATACGTCCGCCCCAAATACCAGGAATAGCGATAGCAACGTACCCTTGGCTTAGCAAACAAGCGGCTTTTTTCTCCCCCTCGCACAGGATTATGGGGATTTCTGGGTGGAGAATTACCCATATCCAAAATTCTGCTGTCAGGTGCTGTCTGTCTTTCAAACGCGACATTAAGGGGGAATGATAGCGCTTGATGTTGTACTTTTTACAGATTTCATCCCATACAGCTTCGGTGACTTCAAAATAAGCTACCCGGTTGGGCGTTTTGGGTGGTGATTCGTATTTGACGGGTTTACCCTTGTCGTTAATCCGGGGATAAGTGGGCTTAAATCGCCCCCACAACATCGGTTGCCAGTTGTTTTGGGGGTCAAGCCCAGAAATCCATAATCCGCCCTTTGAAGCGTGTGAATACTGTTTTAAAAAGCCATCTGTTACCCTACCTGCGTTTTTGCGGGGGATTTGGTCAGAGAAGAACAAATACTCGTAAACGGTCTCACCTTCTATGTGGAGAAAGTTACGCTCGATTATTTCAGGGTGGATGGCGCTGTTTACCGCTAGTTCCTGGTACTCGGCTTCTGTCAGGTAGTTGGGGTAAAGTCTTGGGAAATTGTCGTTCATCGTCCCTCACCCCAGAGATGGAACGCAAGATTGGGTGCGGCAACGTGACCCAAGATAGTCCTAGGTAAAAAGTCCAGTGATGAAAGCATTGTCGTAATGTACGCAGCATTGCCAATAATGCCAGAACTGCGAAAACAGCATTGGAAAACTGCTCTAAATACTCTAATACTCCGGGCTGTTTTAAGAGGCTGAAACCCTTATGTAATAAGGATAAAAAAAAAAGATTATCCTGGGATACGGGGATTTTCATCCGGGGATACGGGGATTTTCATCCGGGGATACGGATGCTTTTGTTTTAAGGCTCAAAGCTATATAGAGCAATACTTTGAAACCTATTTTTTGAACTTTTTTTTTTAAAACAAAACTAAAACAGAAAACATCTGACCACAGGTGATAATTGGGCTGGTCGTTGGCAAATCTCAAGCATCAACATTCAAGCTGACCTACTCAGCAGTAAGGATTTTTAAAAAAGATTGTCCGGGGATACGGGTGTTTTTGTTTTAAATCTCAAACCTTTGCTGGACAACGTTTTGAAGCAAATTTTGAGGGGATTTGTTTTAGAACAAGGCTCAAACACAAAAACAACCGATTACAGGTGATAATCGGCGCTCTAGTTGAAAGATATTAAATTGCAATACTCAATCTTGGATATCCAGAAGCGTTCGGATTTGGACTGCTAGCTCTGGATTGGCGGTGCGCTCACCCCGTTCAATCAAGGAGACGAGGTTTTGGGATACGCTGAGAAAACCAGCTAATTTAGCTTGCGTCCACCCTTTGGCAATACGCGCTTCTCTGACCTGGCTGCTAGTCACGCGGGTGTTAATAGGCGGCTTCGCCTTAGCAGACGACCGTAGTGGTTCTTTTTTGGCTTTTGCCTTTGTCTTGGATGCTATAAGCTCAGGGATAGGGGCTGGGGGTTTGATGATTAACCTTGCATCCAGCAATTTCGCCAGGTAGCCTTTAGGTTTCTTATCCTTGGAGTCCGGCTTTAACCAGTCCGGGTAGGTTTCTGGGTCAAACACAACCTGCCAGCCCAACTCAAGCAGTAGTTTCATTGCACTATCCCAGCGCTGCTTTAGGTCATAAGCTCTGCGGAAGTCTAACCGGGCTTGTTCTATTACTGTTTTAGGGTACGCAGTATCCAACAAATCAATTACCCTATACTTTCCATCAAGGCGAACCCGACTATCCAATGTCAAAAATATAGCCAACCTTAGCGCAAGCTCATCGTGGTAAGGGTCAATTTTCAAAACTTGCTGGGCTAAATAGCCAAACTGATACAAAGCTTCCCGCGATTTCGCTCCAGCTCGGTTTAAGAAATCTTGAGTCCACAATCCTGGCTGTACTGAGATGTAAACTTCATCAGGATTATCTATTTTCCCTTCAGAATTAAGTTGACCACTTACTTTAATTTGGACATTCCACATTCTCCCTATAGGAACGCTACCTATTATTTCTCCTTTTTTATTTCTCCCCTCTACCCAAACAGTTTTAACTAACAGACAATCAAGAGCAAAGGCTGTACTAGCAATCTCTAGCAGCTTTTCTGGTTTTGGTTTTTCGTGGTTTTTATCCCAACCAAATTCTTGGATGATATCGCTTGCTTTCAGGTAAAAAACACTTCGCCAAGGGGTCTCCTGGTTCATAGTATGAGCAGCGAAAATCAGGTGTAGCTTGGCAGTTGTAAAGCCAAATTTATCAATAATTTGTTGAGCTTCATTCCAGGGAAGCATGGTAATATCACCTGGACTAGAAATATAATGCTCAATATAATTATTAGGGTTGCCTTTGGCTCGATGCTGTAAACGAGCTAATCCCTGAGCATCTGGTTCCCAAAAATCTTTCCTCGTACAAGCTTCCATACTGGAAAACATTAAGGCACTGGAGGCAACAGAAACTACAGGTTTCAATTGTGATTCTGCAACTGGTATAGCTTCATCAAGTGTATTACCCCGTACGCTTGACAATTGTGTATTGTTTTTAAATTCTGTTGTAAAACTTTCTACTATTTTGGCGGCAACTTCTTCCACATAGGCTTCATCTAAAGCCCTTTCTGGCTGTTCGCTCGTCTCTTGTATTATCTTGATAGCCGCCTTGATTGCTATCTTCCTAATGCCATCTGAAAAGCCACTTCTTAATGCTGTCACTAGCTGTTCCTTATCAAGAAGCAAGTTAGGGTCTGCTTTTGTAACTAGGTTACTAAGGTTGATTATACCAGAGTTTTTAGAGTGATGGCTACTCTTATTTATTTTGCGCTTATTGTTAGAATTTGTGCCCTCTGACATAATGTTCCAAAAAACAAATAGGGTGACAAAGTTATATATAAATCTCGGTATTCATTTTGTGAAAAAACACAATAATTTACTGAATGTAAATTTAGTAAATTTCAGGTGGATTTATTTGTAATTATTTAGCGTTTGCTATATTCACGTTTTTACTCTTTTTGTAGATTTTGCTTGCGTTCAATCAAGGCTTTTTTAACAATCGCAAAGATTAACTGTGGTACGCTCCTAAATTCGGAATCAGCCCACTGTTGCAATTCCTTATAATCTTTTAAGTCAAAAGTAACTGTGGCTCTAGGTTTTCCGTATGGTACGTCAGAACCATTTAGCGGTGGCTCAAAGTGACTTATCAGAGCTGCTTCTATTTCAGTAAGAAGGTGATGTTCGCCACATTCTAACCACGCAATTCTCACTAATTCGTTTAATTCTTTAAGTTGCCCCCATCTATGATGAGCCAGCCAACGGTCATGCAAATTAGCCGTCTGCCCGATGTACAAAACATTGTTATTTGCTACAACAAAGTAAACGGCAGGACAGTAGGGCAAGTGAGAACGTTCATTTAGTGGCAACGATGGAAGCGTAAGCGGGTCAATATCAGTAATAATCATTTTTCCTCCTTGCTCTTAATTTGCGAGGAGGATGCCTCTTTCCACTCAAAATATTCTCTTAGCAAATTTTCTAAGCCTTGGCTGTTATCCACACCATTTTCCACGCAATAAATTTTGAATTTTTTAAGCAGGTCTTTTGGTAATAACCCCCTTAGCAAGCCATAGTTAGGGTCTTTTTTTTTGTCGGTCACAGTGGCAATGTGCTGATGTCGCAACTTCTGTTCCATTATTTCATGTCCTCTCCATAAAAAATTTTTGTAGCTACGTCGCGACATCGCTACTTATTGATATACTACAACCATAAGCCCAAAAACGTCCAAGAATTTTACGCTGTCTAACCAACAGCAATTTTGGGACAGATTCGTATTGTCAGCCTATGACTAAAAATCTCAACTCATTTAAGCCAGTTCACTCCAAAACCACTTTCCAAAAAGCATCAAAAACCGTAATCCAGCACTTTCACGTTTTGGGGTCGCAACCGCCAAAATCCCTATGCAACTAGTCCAGAACACCCAATAAGAGGGGGTAAAGACGCAACTGGTGCATCGCTACCCCCCACTGGCAGTAAATCCCCAAACCCCCACGGTAAAACCAGTTGCAATTGTAAGAGTGCAAACTTTGGCAGTCAGCACCTTGATTTCAGCCTCTCAAACTGTCATCTCTATGCAGGTTGCACGGGATGCAAATAGCACCCGTATTAATTTCTCGTCGGTTGCGCTGCATCGCAATACTGAAGTGTGCGTAGTAATGGTAGTGCTTTATAGCGTCAGTAACTATCACCAAATATGAAAAACAAACACGCTAAAACTTACTTTGAACTTCACTATTGTTCGTCAATTAGTGACAGGAGTTGGTACAGAATAAAGCGTGCTTTACGGGAATCAGGGTTGGAAATTAACAGAGAAAATCTCCAATTAATTGCTGATTTAAAGCGTCGAAGTGAATACACCAAACTGTCTTTAAACCAGCTAATCTACTGTCACCAACAAGCGCAAAAACTAGCCCAAAAGCGCGTATTAATTAAAGGAGATTTAGTCTACAAAGAACTCCAAAAGCTGAGCAACAATAAAGCACATCGCACAACTATTATCAGATGGTTCCAATCAGTAAGCAAAAAAGATGGAAAGTATTTTGATAAAAACAGGGACTATCAAGCCTCAGAATTAGTACCAGTATTTGCGTCCGCTTATTTGTACGTCCAAAAGAAACTCGCACCAAAATTACCATTATTCAATTAGGAGGAAATAAGTATGATGACACGTAGCGATATAGAGAATATTCGTAAAGCTGTAAAACAAGAAGGGGATTATAAACCAACAGCAGAAGAAATCAGAGAAGCGATTTTAAAAATATGTCCTGACGAGTCAAACATCATCCAACACAAAATGGAAATTGTGCAGGAGGTAATCAAAATGCAATCTGCCAAAAATGAAACAGTTTCTATTAATACAGAAGAAGATATTGGGGATACTCCTGAAACAGAAATACAAGCAACAAGTTCAGATGACCAATTCTCGGAAATCCAACCAACGGAAGAACCACAAGCACCAGCAGAAAAAGTAGACCATCTCGCACTACTTGATGAATCCCAAAAAACCACCACAATCACCACCACACCACACGGTGAAATAGTCCAAAAAGCCTTCTCCCAGCTAGGTTTTACAGCCACAGAAAAAGAAATATTTGAAATAATCAAAGCCTTTGAATCCACTCAAAAAGTGGGGGATGAATTTTTCGACCAGGTGTTACCTCTGGTGAAGGAGTGGATACGCAAGAAAACAGAAAAACAGGTGCAGAAATATGAACAAGCTTACGAAGAAATTGCAGGTGACGTATGTGAATCTCTCCAAGAAATTGCTGAAGCCAAAGGTAAGTGTGACACTAATTTATTTATATTTAGACAGACTTTTGGCTCATCTGGAGAAAACTTTCAAGACGATACCAGAAAAAGTGCCACAAACATCGAAGAATTCCTTGCAAACTGGTAGCGAATTAACCAACAGGCTATCTAATTTAGACTTAGAAAAAATCAAAAACGGTTTGATTTATGGACTAATAGCATTTCCGTTAATATTCTTCACGGTCATATTCGTAACCCATGCAACCATTCGAGAACCAGAAAGAATTACCCCAAGTGAAGGTCAAATTATCCAAATCAGGGGACATCAACTTTGAAGGGGAATTAAATTCTTCAAGCCAAAAACTACTGGAACAATGTCTAGAACAAGCAGAATACTACCGTCAAAAATCATCAGAAATAGAAGCCAAAGGGTTAAACATAAAAAGCCAGGTTGACTCGATACTAATAGTATTTATTGCTTGTTTGTTAGCACTAGGAAGTTTTGGCTGTTACATCGTAGTTTCCATCTCATCCAATTGGTTAAAAGAGGTAAGGGAAAATGTTCGGAAGTAACCCACTAGGAATTAATAATACTTCGGGAGTGACAGACCAGAATTCTGTACTTAAATCTGGCTATGACCCTACTGTAGTCAAAGGAGCATCGGGTTTAAGGAAAGATTTTGTAGAAGCATTGGAACTTAACCCAAAAGAAGTTACAGAAGAAAAAATACTAGCAGCAGCTAAGAAAGGTGGACAACTTAAAGGACTAAACGAAACGGTTAAACGCTGGTCAAAAGAGAAACTAAACGTAGGAAGACAAGCTCTCAATTTATATGGAACTGTCTTGAGTCATACCAACCAATCTGTTGGGTTAGAAGTCCAATGGGAACGCACAACTCAACGAAATTTAGAATCACTATCAACCAAACTTTTGGACATGGGTATTACTCAAAACCAACACCAAGGGTTTGCAACTTACTGTGACAAAGCAGACAAACTTCTCAAGTTTTAAACCAACAAAAGAGACTTGGTTGCTAATAGCTAAGTCTCTTTATCCACGGAGGAATAATGATTTATAAAATCTCGATTCAATATACAGTTTATTGTGGATTAAGTTTTCTAACTTGCATCGCTACAGTATTCCCAATTACGCGATTAGGAATATCTTTTATTATTGGTGGATGGGTAGCTTGGTTAATAGCTGACACGGGAATAAATTACGCCAGAATCGAGAAAGAGCGACTGGAGAAAGACAAGAAAGCTTTGCTGTGGGCTGTGTTGTGGAACCTCCCACACTTTATTCTTACTATTTTGGCAATAACAATTGGATTTTATTTAGGTATCAGCTAATGGTAAATATTAAACCATTCGAGTCAGAAACAGCCTCACTAGAACAAGAAGTTTGGCAGAAAAGATTAATACATCTGGGGGTAAGTCTAACCGCAATAACCTTACCTCTAACAGCAGTCATTGTACCCAACCAAGCAGTAGAAGCCAAACTATGGCAATTGGCATTAGGAACATTGTTTGGTG
Source organism: Scytonematopsis contorta HA4267-MV1 (assembly GCA_019359035.1). Classification (GTDB taxonomy): domain Bacteria; phylum Cyanobacteriota; class Cyanobacteriia; order Cyanobacteriales; family Nostocaceae; genus Scytonematopsis; species Scytonematopsis contorta. The sequence continues at coordinate 8,002 of JAHHIC010000007.1, forward strand.
GAGCATCTGCTTATATTGCCCAGAATAGAATTGATATAGAAAATAGATATGAAACTTTTCTAAACTTGAGGAAGGAAGCAACCAAAGAAGCAATTAAAAAAGAGTTCGGGTTTAATTTAGCTCTTCAACAAATTGATGCAGAATTAAAGCTAGCAGATGTTATTAACAGACTTAAAGATAACGCGAAACTTAGATATTTAGATATCTTCCAACTACATGGATTATTAAATCTCAATCCACAAGAACAACCCCAAAATTTAATCCTGGAAGGAACACCATCCGTTGAAACATTAGAACCACCCAAATTAACAAGTGATATCCAGTGGCTAATAGAATTAGTGTCCCAACTCGTACTCAGACCGCTGGATAAAAGAAAACACCACAATTTTATTATTCACGGTGGCTCCCAATCAGGTAAATCCACACTGGTGAGTGCAATCATTCTACTAGCAGCACATCTTCTGGGTAAAACAGGTAGCAAGGTAAAAATCAACCTAATTGACCCCAAATATCCAGAATCAAATTGGGCTTTTGAACCCAACTATAAGGATTATTCGGAAGTATTACCAGGATTACAAACTAGCTTCCAAGAATTAGAGAAGATACGCAAAGAAGCCAAAAAACTAGGTAAAAGTGTTAGTAATAAATATGGTTTTACTTTTACCTTAATTGACGAGCAAGATAACATTTATGGTGGTGGAGATGGATATCCAGACAAAATATCTAAACCAGAAGTAGATAAAATAATCAACCTAGAATCAGCACTAATTAAAGAGGGTGCTGCTTACAACTTTTGCACAATTGTAATTGGTCAATCTCCCCTTAATCAAGATACAGGGTTTAATAGACAGATTTACAAAAATGCTACCCATATTGTGTTGGGAGACGCAGCATTAAGTTGGATTAAAGATAATTCCTTCCCTTATAAAAAGTCTGTGGATGAGTTAGAAACATTGTGCTACAGACACCTCAATGATGGGGAAAGATTTGCGTTAGTAATTCCTAAAGGGGGATTACCTTATATTACTGGACTATCCACAGAAATTAAAAAACTAGTAGTCTATGGATTTAATCAAACAGTTGAAGGGGAAGAATCAGCACCAAGTCAACAGTCAAATCAACAGACCCAAAATCAACATCCCAATGACCATGATTCTGACGAGTGGTCACATCAAAATGAACATCAAAATCAACCACAATTTAACCCATTAAATAAAATTAGGGAGTGGTGCTGGCTTTGTCGAGATAAGTTTGGAAGTTTCCCAAACAGTGAGGAAATAGCAGAAGCCTGGAGAAGATTAACTGGACAGCAATTAACAGCATCCGGTTTAAAAGTACTGATTGAAAAACTGGATTTAAATTCAGAAGACTAAAGGGTAAATTAATCAAATTCTCACTAAAAAGCCTGGTTGAAATTTATCAACCAGGCTTTTATCAATTCATATAATTAGCAATTTCTCACAGTTCTTAAAGCCCACACTGTTAACCTACCGTTCATGGTAATGGGATGATTTGATACACAATCACTTTTATGGTCAACCAATCGATTTTTCAGGATAAATCGGGATTTAATAAAACAGTTGAAGAGGGTAGCACATCACTTGGTCAAAAAGCAAATCAAAAATCAAGTCACAGACAAATGAAACAAGGGTAAAAATGACATCAAAATTGAGTTAAGAGTGACATTAATTTTGACTTACTGTAGCCCTTGATTTTGACCATGATTTTAACCATAATTTTGACAAGCGGGGCATTTATTCAGCTTTTAATCGATTTTTAGGGATTAAAACCCCGGTGTTGTACCGAGGTTTTTAGCTTAACTGTTATTGAGGTTGAGCTGCTTGAGAAGAAAGCGGAAATAGCCGCAACCGAAAATTCTCACATGCACATTTAAGAACTCACAAAGCGCAATTTCTGATACACAAGATTGCGCTTTGCGCTTCCCCGACTCCAAATTGTGACAAGAACGTAAGTTAATCAAAAATAAAATACATTTACGCACAGTGATAAAATAGATTTAAATAATTATTTACTTTTTATAAAATCAAAACTCAAGACAATGACAGCACGACAACCGAGATATAGCTTTGAAGAGTTCGCAAAACGTGGTGACGAAATTTACGAGACTAATATTAGACCACAAGTTGAAGCTTCTAACCGAGGTAAAATTGTTGCAATTGATATTGATACAGGTGCTTGGGAAATGGATACTAGTGAAATTATTGCTTCAAACCGTCTTAAGACTCGATACCCAGATGCACAAATTTGGTTTGTGCGGATAGGCTCTCGATACATTCGCCACTTTGGTCTAAGTCGTACCCGTAATTCACTATGATTATTGGACGTGTAAATGCTGAGTATGAAGCTACCATTCGTTTAAGCGTTTATGGTGTAGACGGTCAAATTCATGAGCAAACAGCCATTATCGACACAGGATTTAATGGTTGGTTATCTTTACCAGCTAATTTGATTAGTACACTAGAATTACAGTGGGATGGACGAGGAAGAGCAACTCTTGGGGATGGTAGTGAATGCCTTTTTAACATTTACTCAGCCACAGTCGTTTGGGGTGAACAAACTATAACAATTCAAATTGATGAGGCTGAGTCAGAACTTGGACTTTGGACAAAAAGTTAACCCTATGAGTCAAAATATTAATTTTATTAACGCTCATATTGACAAATTGGTTATATTACCCATGTGCCTCAACTAGTTCCCGCGCAAGTAACCTGCGTAGTCGTACCCTTGGAAACCCTTAATATAAAAGGGTTTTAATTTAAGAAATAAGAAACAAGAGAAAATTTCTTCTTAATTGAAGTTTTGACTTAATAATTCTTTATTTTCGTTTGACTGAGCACACGAATTGTGAGATGATAATATGTTTTGCTAAAAATAGTTGCTTCAGGCTTGGGGATATCAATAAAATTATCCCACCCAAGCGTGTAAAAGTTTGAAGCATTGCTTATTAGTATCTCTGTTCTAGTCGCGCGAGAGTCGGGGTTATCGACAGGTGATTTCGGCTTTACAAGGGCAAAGCTGAATCAAAAATCTGCTGTGCGGTAAGGTTGAGTTGGGGGAAGGTGGGGGAAACGATTAAGTCATTGCCTCGGAATATTTTCTTTACATATTCCCCGTCAACAAGTTCACAAACGAAAACAGCAGGTTGCTTGGGGTTCCCTATAAAATCCCGTCCCCCCAACGCAGCGTAATCAACAATCCAGTACTCAGGAATACCTATAATTTCATAGTCTGCAAGCTTTTTATAGTAATCATCGCGCCAGTTAGTACTGACGACCTCAATCACAAAGGGTACAGAAGCACCATCGGTTACGGTTGATTCCTTTTTCCATAAAGGTTCATTTACAAGATTGTCACGGTTTATTAACAAAACGTCGGGAGAGTAGCCCGATGCATTTTCTGGTGGCTTGATTAACGCAGTTTTGGGGATGATGTAGGGAAGATTTAATTTGTCAAATTCTACAGTCACTTTACGAGCCAAAAAACCCGTAACTTCCTCATGTCCCCCTACTGGCTGCGACATATCAACAATCACGGAATCATGTAATTCGTAACGCACACCTTCGGGACGCCACGCGGTAAATTCTTCAAAGGTTACTAGTTTGGGTAGGGCAATTGTCATAGTTACAACCTCCACATATATTTTATTTGACAAAACCATCCCTGAAAATCAGTTCCCGATAAATTATGTTCATGAAGCCACTTGTTGTTTAATTAATACCAACAATAAGGCGATATAGAAGAAGAGTGCAAATTATTTGACTCATCAAAGCGGTTGGTATTATTCCCCTCATTTTATCGCTGGCGATTATGCCAGCGAAAGCTATTTTATCCGTATAAGCAAGGGGGTACAAGTTTAAATAAGACATAGCTGTTTAAGTAACAACTTTCTACGATTTCTGGCTCTTAACCACTGTCAGCCTATATGAACAACAAGTCGGAGTTAGCTTTTCAAACCATTTCTTTTTCGTTTTGGACACCTTACAAGACCACCAACGAAACTTGAATTACTTTCGAGTAACGCACAAACCCAACGCTACACCAATATAACCCCAACGGTAATTCGAGTAACATTGAGACGTGAAACCTTTACATAGCAAGGGCTACAGCGACTTAAATACAGAAACAAATATATAACGCGCTCTCAAGTGTAAGAATTACCCCCCTAAAACCTACAGATTGCACTCAATTAAGAATTTTCCTTTTTTCACGCAACTTGGGTGTCAAGCAAGTGACACCACCTTCAACTGAGTAGAACCAACCAGTACATTCCGGTCAAACCAGAAGGTGGGTAAGTTATCTTTATATGTGTTGTTTGATGCGAGGGTTAAGTTATGGATGGAGAAGAATTGAGAAGAAGGTATGCTGCTGGGGAAAGAGAGTTCACGGATGTTGACGACTTGTTTTCCTCCCGTTTGGACGGAGTTAATTTGAGAGACATTAGCTTGATTGGAGCTGACTTGAGTTGTATTAGCTTGATAGATGCTGACTTGGGCGGTGTTAACTTCAGTGGTGCCAACTTGTATCGGGCTGAGTTGAGAGGAGCAAACCTGAGATATGCCAACTTGAGCGGTACTAACTTGAGCGAAGCCAACATTATGGATAGCTGTTTGGTGGGGGCTAACATGGAAAATGCTATTTTGACTCGTGCTAACCTGAGTTGCGCTTGTTTGTATCAAGCCAATTTGATTAATTGTGACCTGAGCTATGCCGACCTTACTTTCACCATTCTCCACAACGCCACTATAAATAACGCCAACTTGACTGGGGCTGACCTCCGTGGTGCTGCAATGAGCCAAACTGGTCTCTTCGGGGCTAATTTGACCGGGTGTAACTTCAGAAAAGCCCGTATGTACGATGTTAGATTTGATGATGCCATTTTTTGTAATACCACGATGCCCGATGGAAGTATCAGGGATGGGAAGTGCGAAAGTTGACGAATTTACAGAGGAGGTCGTACTTGCCTGCTGCTGCAAATAGCCAACCTGACTTCCTTCCCCTGATAACGAATTATCAATTACGAATTATTTTGACCCATGACCAGTTATTGTTAATTGTAATGGGGCAGGTAAACAAAACTCACTTATGAGCCGAATCATCGCAGTTTTTAACCAGGCGGGAGGTGTTGCCAAAACCACCCTTACTCAGAACCTGGGCTACCACCTAGCGCAGTTGGGACATCGTGTCCTGCTCATTGACATAGACCCCCAAGCCAGTTTAACTATATTTATGGGCTTGGTTCCGAGAGAATTAGAGCAAACTGTCCGCAATGCCATTGTGGAGGAACAACCCCTGCCTATTGTTGGGAAAATTCATGGTATGGATTTAGCCCCTGCCAACATTTCTCTCAGCACGGCAGAAATGCAATTGGTTAGTGCTGTGATGCGGGATTTCCGCCTCAAAGAAGCTATCGAACCAGTTGAAGAAAATTATGATTTTATATTAATAGATTGCCCTCCCAGCTTGGGGCTGCTTTCTTACCTCTCGCTTGTAGCTGCCACCCATGTTCTTGTGCCCCTGGAAACCCATTTCAAAGCTTTTGAGGGCACAGGGGAACTGTTAAAAACGGTGGCTACAGTACGCAACAAACCCAACCGTAAACTGCAAATAGCTGGGTTTGTACCTACAAAATATGATGCCCGCAACTCCCAGGACACTCGTACTTTAGCAGCCATCACGGAACAACTAGCAGGCGCAGGAACAATATACACCCCCATTCCCCGCTCTACTGCTTTTGTTGATGCATCAGAAGAGCGAATGCCCCTTGCTGTTTACGACCCAAAGCACCCATCCGTTGAAATCCTCAAAAAAATAGCCGAACTTCTAGAATCCTTACCATGAGACGCACTAAAGCCAGCCAACCCCTTAAAAGCAAAATTGAAGTACCTTGGGACACTACAGGTAAACTAAATGCCGATTCACAAGTGTCCATCCCATTAGACCAGATTTCTCTGCCACCAACACAACCGCGCCGTTATTTTGACTCTGAAGCATTAAAGCAGTTAACCGAATCCATAAAACAGCATGGTATTTTGCAACCCCTGTTGGTACGTCTTGTTGATAAAGATAAACACGAATTAGTAGCAGGTGAGCGCCGCTACCGTGCTGCATTAGAAATTGGATTAAAAGAAGTCCCCGTCGTTATCAGAGAACTAGACGACAACGCAGCTTTTCAACTGGCACTGATAGAAAACTTACTGAGAGAAGACCTTAACCCAGTCGAGGAAACCGAAGGTATCCTCCAACTGCTGGCTCTCAAACTAGGTCGAAATATTGAAGAAATTCCGCCATTACTGCGGCGTCTGCAGCACTCACGTAAAGAAGCTGCAAAATCTTCCAATAACGTTATTGGAAAAAAAGAATTGGACTCATCAGATGCGGACAATGAAGTTAGCTTAGAGTCTGATAATAACGATGTTGAGTCAAATGTTTTAGACTCGTCATCAACTGACAATAACGTTATTGTCAAGGGAGACGAAAAACCATCTTCAGACACTCAAGTAAACCCAGACCTGAAAATTGTTGAAGAAGTGTTTTCTGGCTTAGGGTTGATGACTTGGGAATCGTTTGCTAATAACCGCTTGCCGTTGTTAAACCTTCCATCAGATATTCTTGAGGCACTACGCAAAGGCTCACTTGAGTACACCAAAGCCAAAGCCATCGCAACTATTCAGGATAAGGATGAACGCGCTGCCTTTTTAGAACGAGCTATTGCCCAAAACTTGTCTTTAAGCGAAATCAAGCAATATATCAGCGAGAATAAAACCTCAGACTCTACCCAAAAGACCTTATCTTTCGATTACAAAGAGCGTTTTACTGTGGCAACTACCAAACTAAGAAAATCGCGTATTTGGTCAGACCCTCAGAAGCGCAAACAGGTAGAAAAATTGCTCTCTCAACTGGAAGCACTAACGGAATAAAGATAAGCGGACTCTATTATGATGCTCTTAATAGCTAAAAATGTTGCGCTCGGATAAAGCGTCATAATAGAGGGATAAGAGCAAACCAACATGCAGAAAAATTATGAACATCCAACTCAAGCCCGAAGAAGAGCAATTTATTCAAACACAAATTGCCAGAGGTAAATATGAAAATCCGGAAGCAGTTATTAGTAAAGCATTGAAACTATTAGTCGAGTGGGAAGAAGGCTATCAAAATTGGGTTGAAGAAACCCGTCAAAAAGTGGAAGTCGCTGCTGAGCAGTTAGATAGAGGTGAAGGAATTGACGGGGAAATTGTAGTTGAGCGACTGCGGGAGAAACTGCGTAAAGCTAGAGAGAGCCAAGGATGAAACAACACATTATCTCCCCAGAGGCAAGTCAAGATTTAGAGGAAATTATTGATTACTTTACGAATCGTAATATTGATGCTGGGGAGCGTTTTATTGATGAGTTTAATAAAAAGTGTCGGTCGGAATGCTAACTTCCCTAACATGGGACGCAGTTATGGCGAGATTAAGGATTATTTGCGGGGTGTACCTTTAAATGGCTACATTATTCTTTACCGAGTTACAGATGGCGGAATTGAAATTTTACGTGTAGGAACGCAGTTATAGAGATGAGCGAATCTTTATTTACTCCGGATGACGATTAAGCAGGGAGAGATTTCTTTACAGCTGTGTTATAAAAGTCGAGAAGGTTTTTGAGTACACACTATAAATGTTTGATAAGCAAAATAATACAAACATAAGTCCTACAGATGAATGGGAATGTACATATACCTTTATCTGTGAAGACACTCTCAATGTCTATGGCGTTGCAATTACACCTGACGGGAAAACCCTTATTAGTGCCAATAACGATAAAATTTTAATTCATGATTTGAATGCAGGAAAAGTTTGTAATACTCTTTTAGGTCATTCAGACCAAATTATTTCAATTGATATTAGTCCAGATGGTAAAGTTATTGCCAGTGGTGGGAGAGATAAAGCTGTAAAATTATGGGACTTAAATACTGGAGAACTCATAAAATCATTAGCCTTCCGTGCTGACCCCATTCACTCTGTTGCGTTTAGCCCTGATGGGAAAATACTCGCTACTGGTGGTAGTACCAAATACAAAAATAAAGGTCAAGAAGATAAAACAACTACGATATATTTATGGAATACTCATAATGGCGAACTAATTGACACTCTTAGTGGGCATACTTTAAGGATTAATCACCTTATATTCTCACCAGATAGTCGTATTCTAGTTAGTGCAAGTAATGATTCGGCAGTAAAAGTATGGAATTTGCTTTCCTCACAGTTGCTTTATACTCTTCCAGAAGAGTCAGGTTTAATTAATTCTATTGCAATTAGTCCAGATGGTCATTTTCTATTTTGTTTGGGATTAAATGGGATTTCTATTTGGAATTTGTCTACAGGAGAGTTAACTCAAGAGCTATCGGGGAAAATAGACTATCCTGGTAATTTACTAATTCATCCAAATGGAGAAATACTATTAGCCGAAATACATGGGGGCATTAAAGCCTGGAATTTAGAAACTAAAAAAGAAATTTTCTCTTTTAATTTTTACTATCCAAATACTGATATTTTTGGTTGGGTTACTGCAATTAATCTTAGTAGAAATGGTGAAAAATTTGTTGGGTGTGCCTCTTTTGCGAAGGGAGCAATACTAAAAGTTTGGAAAACATCTAATTGTCCCTTGGATGTTTTAGAAATTCAAAAAGCAGAAATGCATTTAGAGAAAGAAGATTATTTTAAAATAGAAACCATAGAAGACGCTAGAGAACGTAGTTATACATCTATTGTTCGGCGAAGAGGACAAAAAGCTTTTCGTGAAAAACTGCTTGCTGCCTACAATAACCAATGCGCTATAACTGATTGTGATGCAGAACAGGCGTTAGAAGCTGCTCATATTTATCCTTATAAAGGAGATGACACTAATCAAATTTGGAATGGGTTAATTCTCCGTTCTGATATTCATACCCTATTTGACCTTTATCTTCTGACAATTGACCCAGAAAAGAAGACAGTTTGTCTTGCTCCAGAGCTACAAAACACAAACTATAGGGAGCTTGATTGTAAAAAAATTAGGCTTCCAAATGACCCTCAATTACACCCTCACAAAGAAGCTTTAAAGTGGCATTATAAGCAATGTAAGTGGACAAATTGTTAATAAACTCCTAAGAAACACATCCCCGGAGCAGTAGATTTGGTAGGGACTATCCGATTTAAATTGGGTGTCGAGTAAAATTGAAACCAAAAACCGAGTTGAGATGTATTACATAAATACTACAGAAGTTTTTTAGGTGCTGCTCGCGTTCGCGGAGCGTGGCGTGAGCCATAGCTTGCCTGAAGGCATAACCCTTGATTTGTCGTCGAGGAGCTACTATAACCCTCAATGAAATCCTTCCTTATGCAATAAGGCTTTGAGGCGATTACTCGGTTTTCTGTTCCAATGATGCTCGATGCCCTTTCAAGGTGTTGTATGATGGGCTGGCAAGTAGTACTTTAGTTCTATATGTCGAGGCTGAAAACTCCCACTCTTTATCTGGGATAATTTATTGGTATCCCCTTGGTCAAACCACCAACATAGACGCAAAACATATCATAATCTCATAAAAATCGCAACAAAGTCAAATAAATATCAAGTTTTATTAAGCAAAAATTTCAATTAAGAAAAAATTTTCGATTGTTTCTTAATTCTTAAATAAAAACTCTTTCATATCAAGGGTTTCCAGCACTGCGACTTGGCAGCGATGTTGCACGGTTTTGGTTTTTTGGTAATGGGCATTAGTGGCTGATTGTCAATAATTACTTAATAATAATTCACAAACTTAAATTTTGTACTTCATTAAGTTTCATTGAGCAGTCTTATGTTTATATTTATAGACATAGTTATATTAAAAATTTACTCTTTAATAAAATTTTCACTTTGACTAATTACCATTAAATTGTGAAACTTCTCTTTAGGATTTTGCATACTCCCCAAAAGGCAATAACATTATTAATCATCTGTACCGTGCATCACTTCCTCTAATTGCAAAAAATGTACTACTCCTGATTTGTCACCAGCAACAATTGTCATGCCATCCGATGCAACAGCACAAGAGAATATTTCACTATCAGCGGTAAATTTAGCAATTACTTTTCTATTTTCTAAATTCCATACTTGGATAATTTTATCACTCGAATAGGAAATTACATGCTTGTTATCAGGCATAGTAACTACTCCATGTATAGTGTCGCTATGACCTATAAAAGTACCAATTTCCGACGCAGTAATAGCACCTATCTCATATTTCAATTCCCAAATTTTGAGCGTTTTGTCCCTAGATGCGGAGACCACGTACTTGCCATCAGGTGTAACAGAAACTCCAACAACTTCGTCACTATGACCAATAAGAGTGATTAGTTCTGTTGCAGTTTTAAGTTCCCAAATTTTGAGCGTTTTGTCCCAAGAAGCAGAAACTACATAATTACCATCAGAGGTAACTGTAACTCCCACAATCCAGTCTTTGTGGCTTTTTGGAAAATCGATAAATCTATCATTTTGTAAATCAAAAAGAACCAAATAGCTATTATAAGCTACAATAACATTATTATCAGCAGTTACAGCAACAGCATTATATTGCAGACGTTTATTAATATCATCGATTTGACGATGACGGTATCCCATCATTATATAATCCAAGAATATATTTTCTTTTATATCCAAATCCCACACGCAAAAATCATGTGAATTGCAATAAATAACGTATTTATTGTTGGGGGTGACTGCAATAGTAATGTAAGCTACTAATTCCCTGTAACCTGGGTCTATATCTATTCTATCCCCATGATAATAATCGTCTTTTATAGTATATACGACTTGTCTTGTTTGTAAATCCCAAATTTTTATAGTTATGTCACTTGAAGCAGTTGCAACATATTTGTTATCGGGAGTAATTGCGATAGCATTAACACTATAAGAATGTTTATCTTGCAAATAGTTTAACTGTTCAGTTTGTTGCAAGTCCCAAACTTTTAAAGTTCCTACTTCACATGTAGAAATAATATATTTGTTATTAGGAGAGACAGTAATAAAATTGGGATTATCATGAAAAATTTTTACTATTTTTCCACTTTGTAAATCCCAAACTTCAGTATACTGATTCCTTGAAATAACGAATTTGCTATCATGAGTAATTGCAACAACATGAAACTTATAATCATCTGTTAAGGTTTGGATAATTTCTCCTTTTTCAAAATCCCAAACCTTCGCCGTGGTTTCACCTGAAGTAGTAACTAGATATTTTCCGTCATTAGTGCAAGCAAAGCTATCGATAGGCTGACCATGACCTATCAGAGTTTTAACAACATCCCCTGTTTCCCAATCCCAAGCTTTTAAAGTTCCATCATTTAAAGTAAAAATAGCATATTTACCATTTGGACTAAATCCACTCACTTTTCCAAATCCACTAGGACTGTCTAAGGTACGAATCAATTCCCCGGTGTTTAAGTCCCAAATATTTATATGTTCGTAATCGTATGAATATGAAATAATGTATTTATCATCACAGGTAACTAAAAATTCTGAGGAGTAAAAATCATCATCAGATATCTTGTATATTAATTGTCCATTTTCTAGATTCCAAAGTTCTATCTCATCTGAATTAATAATTATATATTTACCATCGAGAGTAACAGCAATTCCTTTTATCCACCCGCCAGAGTCATTATTTATAGTATAGAGTAGTTGTCCGCTTTGTAAATCGCAAACTTTCACTTCTAATACTGCTGAAAAATCCCTGTTATTTCTATCATAGAGATAATTAGGAGCATAAATTACATGCTTACTATCTTGAGTGACTGCTATTATATAATAACTTTCATGGCACCATCCATTATCATAACCATCATCATATTTATCATATTCTAAAATTCTTATTAAACAATCAGAGCAATTAATTAAACTAGCTGAAAGCGGACGTAAACGAATTTCCTGATTTCGCAATGTTTGTTGCAATAAAAATTGAACATCTGAGTTGCCAACACACTGTAAACGTCCCCATAGCTGTCCTATTAATTGATTATCATCTTTTGCTAAAACATGCGCTGATCTTACCAGCGCCCCTTTTACTAAATATAGTTCGTTATCTCCAGTTAAAAAATCATAATCTGCTATTAAAGCATTAAAATTAGTTTTTTTTAACTTCGCTTTCAACCATCGAAAATCAAACAACAATTGCCGCAATTCTGCTACTCGTTCTGCTTGAAATAAATGATAAGCTAAATATTGAAAAATATAGCCGTCATTGTCTAAAGTATGCCAGCCATCGGGATATTTTTCGCTATAAGCATTTAACAGTTGATTATGCAGAGACTTCACACCTAACAGATCTAAGCTTTTGCGTACATAGTCAACCTGCAAATCATGCAACGTCAAATATCCTTTATCATCCTGCGAGACTAGAGACTTACTCACCAACTCATCAGCTATATCCTGAATATCAAACTCATCCAGCCCAAGCGGTTGCCAAAAAGTCTGCAAAACTACTTCCGAAATTGGGGTATCTTCTGCAAAAACAGCAAAATCCAAATACCGCTGTTTAACATTATCTTCCAAAGCTTCCACGCTTACATGAATAGCTTTAAATAAATCAGCATAAGGATAGTCAGGAAACTTTTGTTTGATTTTATCTAAATCTGCATCATGCAGCTTTTTTAAAATATTCTGCCAACGATTGATAGGTTTTCCTTGCATTATCGCACCCACCATCGCTAATGCCAAAGGCAGATACCCGCATTCTTGTGCCACCTGAGACATTAAGTTTAACATCTCTACACCTAACTTCTCTAATGGTTGACGTATCCAATCTGCCAACATCTTTAAAGCCTGCTGTTCATTTAAAACCGAAAGTAGATATTCTTCTCCCCCCAAACCCTTAATTATTGTTGCATCACGGGTAGTAATTAACATCTGACATTTTTCTCCCAAAACATCAAATGCTGTCACATCTTCTAAACACCAAGTATCATCCAAAACCAACAAACAAGACTTATCAGCAAACAGTTGTCGTAACCGCGCTTTCGCCACGTCAATCTCAGTAGACAAGACTTGATTATCGCCCAAAGCCTGTGCCAGGTAAGATTGCCAAGTCAAGATTTGCGGTGTTTGCCCCAAAGTTATCCAAAACACTCCATCCACAAACGCCTGTCTAATATCCTCATCCCTTGCCAAAGCTGTAGCTAAGACAGTTTTGCCAATTCCACCCATACCCTGCACCCCGATACTGCGGCTTTCTCCCGTAATGCCCACAAGTCGGTTAGTTCGGTAAAATACTTTTGCTTTTAAGGTTTCAAGTAAATTTTGACGGGGTAAAAAATGTGGTGGTATTTTGGGAACATTGTCGAGAACACCCAAAGGAATTAAGTGAGGAGTTAAAATAGTTTTTTTTTAATAAGCTCTGGTATGGATTCACCTGATACACCAGCTAACTTAATTGCATTCTGTGCTATGTTAAAAGCAAACTCCACAGGCGAAACTTCATCATATTGAGGATTGTAAGCAGCTAAGGCATCGTAGAAACCAACAACAAACTCAATTGCTGCTTTGTCATTAATTGAATCATTCATGCCGATTACATAATTAATGTGTTCTGCAATAACCTCTGCTTGAACTTTGGAATAACAAGCGTTTAACAGTACGCACTCTACTGGTTTAGAAAACTGACCAAATAGTCCAGCCAGCGCTTCTCCCGTTACCATCTGCTCATATCCAGTTTCATCCTCAAAGCATAATCCCTGTATTCCTGTACCATGTCCTGAGAAGTGGATGATGTTTGGTCGAAAATCTAAGATAGAGCGGCGAATATCTCTTGGACGCACCGCCAAATCGTACCGTAGCTCAAATCGTTCTCTTTGTGGTGAACGCTGTAAACCTTCCTTAATATCACGCAATTCCTCATTCAAACGTAAATGTACCGTTTGCTTCGGATTGGCTGCCAAAATCAGGATTTTTCTGAGTGGAATGGTCATGTTCGACACATAGAAGTATCCACTCTTTAGTATATATAACTTTAGTAATTTACATCCTTTAAGAATTAAAAATCAAAACTTTAATTGCTAGAAATGATTATAAAGTGAGAATTATCTACATTCAAGAGCTTGCGAGCCGCAAAATGATGTAACCATATGTCAAGACCCAGAAAATTTTGGGTATGGTTACAATATTATGGGGCACGTTCCTACCTAGTATTAATCATTAATTAATAATGTTTTACGCTCTGTTTTGAGATGACAGCGTAAAATAACAGGGAAAATACTGAGAATTTCCGTGTGTTTTTAGAAAGGATTTTTATCGCATTCTTTATGCTGATGAGTAAGTCTCTCTAAAGAGATTATTGCTGAACCGATTTTAAAATTACAATCCATCTCCACAACAATTAACCCAAAATCTGGATACCCAACTATCTACACAACCGCCCTACCGGACGACCCGTTAATTCCGAACCTCATAAACCCATGTTTGTGATGGAATTTAAATAACGTCGCGGTAATTGTAGGGGCTTGCAATCAAAAAGCACCCGGCTTACAAACAAGACAATTCTTGGCTCACAATAAATGCAACTAAATTTACAAAAATAAATTCGATTCACAGGAAATGTAAATAAGCCAAAATACTGAATTGTAAAGAGTTTGAGGTACTTTGCGCGGGAACCCGCGCTGGCTCAATATCAAAAAATCTAGTTGCATTTATTGTGAGCCGAGAATTGTCTTGTTTGTAAGCCGAGTGCTTTTTGATTGCAAGCCACAACAATTAACAATAATCAAGATTGTTTTTCTTTTTTACGCGACGACGGAATCGACAACTTCTGTACAGCCAAACGGGATGTTTCCTCACTTCGCCTATCGTATTTAGATGTTATTGCAGGAGAAGAATGACCTGCAAGCTTTTGAACCGTAGAAATGTCAACTCCCGCATCCAACAGGTCGGAACAAAAAGTGCGGCGAAAGTCGTGGGGAGAAAACTTATCAACACCAGCAGCTGCTGAACGCCTATTCAATATCTTTAACACAGAATCCGCACACAGGGGACGCGGTTCGATTGTCCCCCCTTTCCTGACATGACATAATAGTGACCCTGGTTTGCGTCCTCGCACATCGAGCCACGCTTCCACCAAAGTTACCGCGTCGGATGGTAAATATACTTTTCTATATGAACCTCTTTTTCCCTTATGTATATCTAACGAGCCATCCAACGGATTAAAATCTTTGATTTTCAGATTTATTACCTCATTGCGTCTCAAACCCCCACCTCGTAAAATCGCAATCAGTGCTGCATCTCTTATATCAATATGACTTTGTTTTTCATCTAAACAAACATCCATTAATGCAGTGATTTCTTCTTCACTTAAAGCCCGACCCCGGATTTCAGTTTGTGTCCTATCAATTGGTTCCAAATCTGTGGCGCGAACATAATCCTCAAAACTCATCAAATCCAACTTATAGGCTTCCTTTAATACCCTTTTCAAAGCACAGAGCATTTTTCTCGCCGTCGCTGGTGCAAATTTTTTCCTCAAAGCTGACCGCACTGCTGCTGTATGGGCATACCGTAATTTAGACCAGTCCAAAGTTAGTGCATCACACTGCTCCGTTGTTAAGAGTTTGGCAATTGCGTCCAAGGCATGACGCATCGTAGGAACAGACCCCTCACTTAACCCATTCAAATATACTAGTGCCGGGTGTAAATTGGCTGGCACTGGTGACGAAAGTTTAAGATTAATTGCACCCGACTGTTGAGTTATCTTAAGCACTTGTATAGTTGGAACCCGGCTTCTAGGGATAAATAAATTCTCTCATGAATCGGACCACCACACACGCAACAAAACCAACCATGACCAGACCAACGACTTTTTCTGGTACTCTGATATCAATGCTATCTACTAGATATCGATAGCCATCAGCTATCAACTGCGATATCACTATGTCCGAAATCACAGACGAAAACAAACCCAGCCAAATGATTCGTGTCCCCACTCCCTTAATTTCCGCAGTTAGGGAATTATCTCGCTTACATCGACAGGGACATACAAACGAACTACTTCAAGGATTGGACGAATTAATATTAGCTTTGGACTGGAACATCACACGAGGAGACAAAAGTCAATCTTTATCTACAATTTGTGAAAGACTTGATAATTTAGAGTCGCAGCTTTTGGGGGACGTAAGCAGCAGTACAAAATCAGACAACAAACGTATCGCTGATTTAGAAGAAAAAGTCGCTCATCTTACCCCAATGATTACCAAATTTGCCGAGGCAATTATCAACATTCAAAATAATTTAAATAATCAACCAAGGCGTGGTAACTTTTCTCGTAACAATTCCTATCAGGGTCAAGCTGTTAAGCTACAGCCATTAACAGAAGATAGTTTATCTTCTAGACTTGGGGTAAGTGTGGAAACTATCCGTAAAGAAAAAAGCAACCAACCACCACCGCTTTTTGTAGCATGGTCTAAGCGTAAAGACACTTCTGGAATTGGGTGGGAGTTTAATCAACAAACTGGATTATATCACCCTGTGAATTAAAAAGGATTCTTCTCAAACGTGTACACTCTAGAACCCCAGAATGAGAGTTTAACACCCTTGGAAAACCCTTCAACTTTTAGCACCACATGCTCGCTACAGACATTCATCATAATTGCTTTAAAGAACAGCATTGCAGACGCTTACCATCTTTTTATAGTCTATGTTTTTAATTCTTCTAATTCTTCAAGTAATTCTCTTAGAGCAGCCTCTTCTCGCCACGTGCGACTGTAACCACGTGCAGTAGAACAATCTCTAGTTCTTTCCTTCTCTTTTTGTATTATTTCTCTGTAACGAGCAATCTCCGATTCTAATTCAACTTTTCTTCTAGCTTGTCGTTCGGCTTCAATTATTTTATTTAATGGAGCCGCTCCATCTTCTTTTTTTGACTCATCAAGTTTAGTAACATAATACTGATACAAACCCAATGCATCAGCAAGACGTTCTCCCATACCCAATTTATCCAAAACATCGGGAACTACAACCCCACCATCCCACTCAACAGGAATATGAAGATTATCGTAATATTCACACAATTCATCTTCTATATATATAGCAGTACCGCCACAGAAAATTACAGAATCCAATCCATCATTAATATTTTGTGACAGCCACCGAATAACAGCATTTACATAATTACTGCGCTCAGTCATCGCAATTTTAGAGAATTTCTCCCCATCAATTGTTGAGTCCTCGCCCTTACGCTTGCGGGATAATTTAGCCAAAACAGCGCTATCACACTCATTTCCAGCATCAACCAAAGCTTGTAACACCTTGGGGTCATCCACAGAAAGACCCGCACCAACAGCTTGTACAAATGAATTAACCAACCAAGACATCCCCAAGTCACAGGAAGCTCCTTCGGTTAGTTTGCCCCGCACAAACTCTAGTACAGACAGATTACGGTAGCCAATCATAACTATTGCAATATTGTGTTTTTGAAATTCGTCATCACCCAACACACTGCGATGATGACAAGCGATACCAAAACCTTCGCGCATTGCCTTAAAGTCAACCAGTTTTACCCGCAATACACCTGTCGGGGTTGTAAATTCTTCTAGTTCAGTCTTAAGTTTTTCTCCAAGAGCCTTACTGTCCCCACCTTCAGATGGCGGTAGAAGGACGCACAACCTAACTTTTAGTATTTTTGTTTTCTTGGTCAATTTCTGGCTAACAACCCAAAGCGCACCAGCAATCTTGGGTAAAGCCAAATCAAACTTAAGGGAACGTAGCATTGGGCTACCGTGAAACTTTTTTGCAGCCAGATACCCAAGGGCGTAACTACCCTCATTTGGTAAACTGACCCAGCAGTTATCCTCTGGCAAACCACTTGCATCCAAGCCTGTAAGGGAATCCAAGCCCACATCCGCAACAGTTGAATCGATACAAATTACCTGTGGTTCTCCCAGTGGGTACTCCTGAAAGATAACCTTGGTCTTACTCGCACCCAAGTCAACAATCACGACTATTTCGTTTGAGGGACTTTTGGGAGATTTATCCAAATTAGTTCCTTGAGCTTGTTCGTTGGACTGGGTAATATCGGCTGTTTCGGTCATTTGTCAGATGTAGTTGTCATGGTTCCTTAATATTTATCTCTATAAACTTTTTCCCTGTCCGGAAAATAATGAGTGCGGTTTGCGTCTGAGGTTCGCAGCGTGCCCAAGAAAGGCATACTGCGAACTGCTTAAAAACCTCCGTCCTCCAAAAAATCATCCTCCACCGCATCATCATTCAAAGGGGGTGGTGATGCCAATTCGTCATATTCTGCCTTGTTGTCCATACTTAGAGACGTTTGAGATATTGTTGTATTCTGGGAGACCGAGCCAGCAAAGGGTAGCTCCTGGGAAGACAACCCGCACTCCAGTCGGATTATTTCTATTTGCTGCATCAACTGAGCAATGGCTTTTTGTCCAACTGATTTTAGCTGTTTCCCCTTAACCCCTCGTTCCTTTAAAGCCAGCGGTAACCAATAAGGTCGAATTGCCTCACAAGCCAAGTCGGTCTGTGGTTGTCTTTGAGCCGCCAAATAATTAAAAACAATCCCGTCGTCAGTATGGGGCATACGCTTAACCCGCAATAAAGCTGGTTCCACCCCAGTAGTTTTAGTAGCCATCTACAACCAATCCAGTAGTTAAATGTGTCGAACACAGTATAACTACTCAATAACTTTAATGGTGCATTTGTTGCACCCAACGGCACATTAATGGTGCAATATGGGTCAATAAATCATATTGTCTAACCGAACTGTACCACCAGCAAACCCCATCAAGACAAGAGAAAAACCAATAGTGGGGTCATTAATGGTGCAACAATTGCTCTCCTATGTGGTGCAGTAGCCTGAAAGTATTGCCATATCTGGGATTGCGGTGTTTTGTGATATCAAGATGGACTACCGCAAAGGGATTTCGGGTAGGGCTATGAAATAGTCGTACTCACTACGGTTATTTGCCCCAGGGGGTGGCTTACGCCATGTCTCGCTGCCGCTCGTCACAAATAACCTCCGTTCGCCCCTTCGGGGTAAGTAGAGAGATATCCCGTCAACAAGCAATCAGCGTTGAAGACTGAAGTTGGGAGGGTACTCGCCTGGATGCCCTCGTTAATCAAACCACCAATCAGCAACACCATAAAACTATGATTATTTCTAAATATGCCCTACGCCATAGCGCGAATCAAAAAACTCAAAAAAGCAGACATCGCTGGCTCTGAGTCACATACTGCCCGAAAGAAAGAGACGCCCAATGCTGACAAGTCCAAACAAAATATCCGGTTGATTGGCAGTACCGACTCAGAAAAAACATTAGAACAGTTGGTGGATGCTTTTATTGAACAGCACTTTCAAAAGCGCAAAATCAGAACTGATGCTGTTTACGCGGTCGAAATTCTCCTAACTGCATCCCCCCAGTACTACCGTCCAGACGACCCACTAAGGGCTGGATATTACGAGCAGGAGCGTCTTGATAAATGGGTGGATGCAAACGTTAAATGGTTACAGGAAACTTATGGCGACCGCATTGTACGCGCAGAACTACATCTTGATGAGGCAACCCCCCACCTGCACGCATATCTAGTACCACTTGACGAAAAAGGACAACTTAGGTGTAACCACTTCTTTGATGGTCGTAAGAAAATGCAAGCTTTCCAGGATAGCTACCACAACGCGATGTCCGAGTTGGAGTTGGAGAGAGGCATCAAGGGAAGCGTAGCCAAACACCAGGATATAAAAGACTTTTACTCTATTGTCGAATCCGGTCGCGACCTCGAAGCCAACAAATTATCTAAAGAGCAACTCATAGCCAAGTCCGCAGATAGGGACAGGGCAGTCAAACGTAAGTCAGAGATGGAAGCAACAGCCAAAAAGCTGGCTCTTGAGAACGAACAACTAAAACTACAAGTCCAACAGTTACAGCTACAAGTTGACCAGTTACGGGACTTACCGCTTCATTCGGTGGCTTGGCAGTTGGGATTAACCCAAAAATCGGGGAATGATAAGTGTCTGGGAGAAAATCACGTCATTAATATAGATAATTCCAAATGGTACGACTTCCACCCATCCCAGAATTTTGGTGGAGGTGGGGCAATTGACCTGGTGATGCACGTCAACCAGTGCAATTTTAAACAAGCGGTTGCTTGGTTGAGCGACCGTTTTGGGAAAGACGAAGCATTAAGGGCTGGACGCAGTTACGGGGAACAACAAGCGGGTAAGGCAACTGAAACAGAACCCACACCCCAGTTTGAGCCTCCCCAACCAAATGATAATAATTGGGTTTTGGTACATAATTACCTCACCCAAAAACGGGGATTGCGGTCTGACCTTGTGGAGCTTCTATATAAAGTCCGAAGGGTGTACGCGGACAACAACCAAAATGCTGTGTTTGTGATGAAGAACCTGGATTCTGAAACCAGCGGGGCATTCTTGCGAGGGACTAAAGGGGAAAATAACGATTTTATGGGATATGCAAGAGGAACGAAACGGGATAAGGGTTGGTTTTATGTTAAATACTGGGGTCAACCAACTGACGATATCCAGCGGGTCGTAGTTTGTAAGTCACCAATCGAGGCTTTATCTATTGTTCAGCTTGATATCGACCGAACGGATAAGCCACACGAGAAAACACCACCGCGCACTTTGTATTTGGCAGCTGACAGCCCCAAGAGCTTACCCCTTGAATATTTACAGTCAGTCCAATCCGTGATAATTGCCTGTGGTAAAGATGAGGATGAGTTAGTACAGGCTTTTAAAGAAAAATTGCCCGAAGCTTTAAGCGCAAGTCCCCATCTGAAAGATTGGAATTTGGAGTTGTTGGAGAGACTGCGTAACAAGCAGGCAGAAAACAAGCGACAATCCAAGGAAATTGAGTTATAAACCAACCCCAAGTCCAATTAATTAAGTTTACTATTCCATTTTTTGGAATTTTTAGAGGAGTAACGCTCGTCACGAGCCAATGGTACTTATACCCCAATGATTGGGTAAATGAGTTTTTTGTTGCATGAGACAGCATTTCAAACATTTTTTTGACTTCAAAGCATAATTTGTTTGTGCTGTACCTATAGATAAGTAAGAAGGCATTCAAGCAATGACCTTTAAACAAAACACAGAATTATCTGTGTATTACACAAACAACTATAACGAACCTATATATCTAAAAAACGGGGACTTACCCCAACTCAACCCAGTCGTTATGGCTGGGTAAATGAGTTTTTGCTGCATCAAGTCCGCGTTTTAGACATTGTATTAACTTTTGAGAACCCTAAAGCCACAAAGATGTATTTATAAATAATCATTCACATCCAAAGCAATGACTTGGTTTGGAGCCAACAACCCACCAGCTTTCACAGCTTCCAACTCTCCTGTTTCTTTCGGATGCTGCACCCGAACAAAATCAAGAGCCTCATCGAAACTAGCTGCTTGAGCGATGTAGAATTTTGAACCAGATTTAAGCACCCAAATCGGCTTAGGCCAAGTGTGTCGAGGCTGCAATACAGCCTTATGTACAACTTTGTGGGTAAATTCAATCACTTGTGCAATACTGTCACTAGATAAAAACTCTCCCAACTCCACTTGTAAAAATTGTTGAAGAATAGCAGTAGGAATATGCTCGACTATTTCAGCTTGAATAGGCGTAATATTTATTGGTAAAGCATTTGCAGAAGCAACCACCGATTCTATTTTTCGGCTTACTTGGGAAACAATTGAATCAAAATCACGTTCGGTTAGTACGTGCCCTAAATGCGTTTGCAGTAAACTCCTAAAGTTATCGTCGTCAATATTGATACTGCGATTATTTAGAAATGCCAAGAAATTACCATTAGCTACTCGACCACAACCAACTTCCCCATTGGACGCTTCTTCTGCTGCTATCATCTCCATAAAACGTTGGTCTTGAATTTGTTGTTCAACACTTGTGTCAGAAGGAATTGATTGGGTCATGAGTCTCTCCGCAATGTTTCAAAATAAACTAAATTATCTGGGTCTTCTGGGTCGGGACCCCAATCGAGAAGTCCAACTCTAAGCTTTCTGTAAAATCCTAACGCACGAGACAAAGAGTGTAGTCCTATCCGTCCTTGGTAACCCAATTCATTACTACGAGCGATAGCAAAATTAACTAAGTTCGTACCAGCACCTCTGTAAGTAGGATTGTCGTTGATTTCGGGGCGATTCCACGGCGCCGTAGCCAACGCACTTATATATACCAACCGACGGTGGTACTGCGACTCGATTTGGCATCGCTTCTTGAGAACATCAATCATCATCAAGCCTTGGGTGACTCCTTCACACTCGATGGCGTAAAGTTCATCCCCTGGCAGTATTTGTGCCCGTCTGCTTTTTCTCTTCCAGTCCCAGTATTCATCATCTTTGTCGGTATCCTGTAGTAGGGGTTCCCATAGCGTTTTGGCATCGGACAAATGTTTATCCGTTACAGTTGTAAGGGCAGCATCGACAATTTGATTGT
The DNA here is from genome assembly GCA_019359035.1 of Scytonematopsis contorta HA4267-MV1. Lineage (GTDB taxonomy): Bacteria > Cyanobacteriota > Cyanobacteriia > Cyanobacteriales > Nostocaceae > Scytonematopsis > Scytonematopsis contorta. Next base: position 30,481 of record JAHHIC010000007.1, read on the forward strand.
CAATAAGTCGTAATAATTTGACAGTCCGATTAAAGTTTGAAACCACAGCGATAATGCTTCATATTACAAACAAAATATCAAATTAGGCTCAGTTTAAGAGCAGCACAAACTGTACCAAGTCGCTTACTCGACTGGTAATTACGTCGGTGGGGCATTAAAAATTAGGTTGAACTAAAAGGTTCACCCATCCACGTATAGAAATCAGGTATCATTTGCGTCAGACTATGCATCTCTTTTTCAGCAATTTTCTCAAGTCGAAACACCGCGCACCATCGTCTATTCTCCCCCCAACTCTTAAAGAGAGCTTTCACTGTTTCAACCCCCTGTTTAATTCCCTCTCTTAGTTGTTCCACACAGGTGTCTATAGGAGTGGGGTCACCGTCGAGGGGTTCCAAATCATCCCCAATCTGTGGCTCCGAGGGAGGTTCAGGCTCTTTACCTTTGGTATCCACCCCCTCCCCTATTGGGTTCTCCATACCATTAGTGGGGGGGGTGGATACGGGTTCATCTTTTGACCTATCCCTGTACTGGATTGCCAAAAAAGCCTGATGACGCGCTTGTTCTTCAGCCAAGAGTCGCGCTCGTTCCTCATATAGGTCATGCTTCTGTTTCCGGTAAGCAATTACTTGACGCGCAAAGTCCAATTCTTTTTCGCACAACGAGTAATACTTAACTTGTTTACCCTTGGGTCCCTCTTTGTGGTCTATTTGTTTTAGCCCAAAATGGTTAAGCAACGTCCCCAGCAACCAAATTGGTTGGCAATCGTTGGGAACTGTAAACCCAAGGATGGCTTTAATGTGGGTCGCGTATTTTAGGGCGATTTCTGTCATCTTAACCAAGTCGGAGTCAGTAGCCGTAACCTTTTCCCCATTAACCAACCGTTTGAGGATACCTGGTAGCCCCAGAATATGACGAGCTAGCCAACTAGCCGAATAATTGCCCCAATCCATACATAAAGGCAAGTTCCTCCGTTCAGCCAAGTCTCTATCCGCCACAATTTTGGGAGGTAGGGGATAAACATTACCAGTGTCGGGG
>JAHHIC010000008.1 GCA_019359035.1 Scytonematopsis contorta HA4267-MV1
TCAATAAGCACGCCTAAATAAAAACTAATTTTTACGAAACTCCCCTGCTCCTGCTCAATCTCCCTGCTCCCTACACCCTGCTCCCCGCCTTTTTTACAGCTTTTCTTAGTGCCATTCGACTAAAGTCCTTGGATTTTCGTATAAATGAAGCTTAATATTTTATTTATAAACACCCTCTTAGAGAAGATGACATTGATTTTATTATTGTGGCTCAATTTCCTGATATTGTCTTGGCTGCATGGAGAATTAAATTAGTCACTTTATTTTGGCTTTAATTTTAGCTTTTAGTTTTATTCCTGTAGAGGTAAGTGCTAGTTGGATGTGGATATCTAAATATTGTTACCGTATAAAATTAAATACCTTAGCTTTTCTGCTATAATAGTGGACTCGGAGATAAACAAATTGAGTTGCGTATATTCGCTTAGGGATGCTATCGAGCCGAATGAATCAGCAAGCGGGACTTGCAAAAAATAAATATTTAATAGGACAAGTATTATTTCCTATTTTCGCACGCTGAAAGCTTGGAAAACGCGCAGTGTGGCGCTCCCGGAGAAATTATATCCAAGTAAACCGAAGTATGGTGCATATGTGCCATGCGGATGCTATGGATATTCTTTATTTCAATTCTCGCTATTAACTACGTTGTCACATATAAAAGGAACACAAATCGACCATGAGTGCTATATTTTTGAATTCCAATGACTGGTTACACATATTATTGAGATTGGCTTTAGCACTTTTGATGGGTTTCACGATTGGATTTAACCGTAAAAGAAATGGTAGACAGGCTGATATAAAAACTTTTATGTTAGTAGGTATGGGTTCGGCGCTATTTGTCATGATACCTTTGCTGGCTGGAGGTGGTAATCTCAGTGCCACGACAAATGCTCTCAGTCGCACAATTCAAGGTGTTACATCAGGTGTAGGATTTATTGGAGCCGGATTAATTTTGCAAGAGTGTCCCAAGGAATCTAGCGTACCAAAAGTTTCGGGGTTAGCCACAGCCGCATCAGTATGGATTGTCGCAGCATTAGGAGCAGCAATTGGTTGTGGTTTATGGCATCTGGGGGTTTTAGGAACACTGTTCACTTTGGCAACACTTATTGGTATTAAACGAAATCGTTCGATTGATAGCAGAGGATAAAAGGAATTTTTGCAGATTTAAATTACCTGATACCGCGCACATTAGACTGCGGAAGTGCCATAAATCTTTTTGATTCCAAACAGTACCACCTTTACCAAAGGGGCTAGAGTTGAGCAACTCTTCCATTTCAGCTTTAAAATCGGCATCTCCGTTGTTGCAGAGGATGTGTACAGGTTCAGCACCCATTTCCAACAAGAAGCTGGTTACACCGTAGATTAAATCTGGGTCACCGTAGATAGCGAACTTCTTACCGTGAATCCACGCATAAGAGTCGGTCATAGCGTCAACTAAACGACCGCGTTCGATTTCCAATTCTTTAGAAATTGGGTGACCGGTGATTTCGGAAACAGCCATCAAGAATTCATCGGTTCCTTTGATACCCCAAGGACGAGCAACTCTGCTTTCTTGCTTCCAAGTTTCTTCGATGAAAGCGCGAGTTTTAGGAGTGGTGTAAGCTTGGAGACTGATGGTAGCTTCAGCGTTGCAAGCGTCAGCAGCATCATCTAACTTGGTTCCACCGGGATACATTTCGTACTCACCTGTGTTAGGAGCGTCAAAATAGTCGCTGCTATCAGAAAGAATTGTGTAGTCTACGTGCATCGAATTCAACATCCGCTTAATTTCGCGGTTGTTGCCGACGTAGGTGTCGAAACCTGGGATGATGTTGACTTTGCCGTTGGTTTTCTTCTTCTTGTTTTCTTCAGTGGTGAAGTGTGTAAGAATACTCCGCATCATGTTGTCGTAACCAGTGATGTGGGAGCCAACGAAACTTGGTGTATGAGCGAAAGGTACGGGGAAGTTTTGGGGAATTGCACCGGCGTTTTTAGCGTTACCGATGAAAGCACCAAGGTCATCACCAATTACTTCTGCCATACAGGTGGTGCAAACAGCAATCATTTTGGGTTTGTAAAGTTTGTAAGAAACTTCCAAACCTTCAATCATGTTGTTCAAGCCTCCAAAAACGGCTGCGTCTTCTGTCATAGAAGAAGAAACTGCAGAGCATGGCTCTTTGTAGTGACGGCTGAGGTGGGTACGGAAGTAAGCTACACAACCTTGTGAACCTTGAACAAAAGGTAATGTGCCTTCAAAACCCAGAGCAGCAAACATTGCACCCACTGGTTGGCAACCTTTAGCTGGGTTAACGGTCAAAGCTTCACGAGCAAAGTTCTTTTCCCGATATTCCCAAGATTTTGTCCATTCAACAACCCGTTCTACTTCTTCATCGGGATGGGCGCCTTCAAACTGTTCTCTTTTGTTTTTAAACAGTTCCGTATATTCGGGTTGTTTAAATAGGTCTACGTGGTCAACAATTCTTTCTGGATTCTGTGGCATTTTTCTGTCTCTCTGTATTACTTTGTTCGATTACTAGTTATTAGGTTTTTGAGCAGTATTGGCTAGGGACTATTGCAATATAAGTGAGGTTATTTCGGTTGAGGACTTTTGGGTAAGGGATTTGGGTGAGGAGTCAATTATCTTTACTCCAAGTCCCTATTCCCTAACCTTTATTTCCTATAACTCTATCGGTCTGTCACATAAACTTTAATGACTCTCAGGATTTATGTGGCTCTAGTCCTTAGCACTTAGTTATTAAGCAGCAACTTTTGTTTTTGTGGTGGTCTTAGCCGCAGCTACAGCTTTGGTTTTTTTCCAAGGTGTTGCGATAAGCCCCCAAGTAGGACTGTTGAGCGCCATGTCCATGTCACGAGCGAAGATAGCAAATCCGTCGTAACCGTGGTAAGGACCGGAGTAATCCTTTTCATGCTTTAGCACTTTTTTATAGTCTATTGTTTATTGTAAGCAATGTAAAAGTTAAACATTGTTTGCTGGCGACAAATTTATTTCTAGACTCAATTTAGGCTAAACAATATAATTCGTAATTTTTAGAGGGTGTTTATAAATAAAATATTAAGCACCATGTATATTAAAAGCCAGTGACTAAAGTCACTGTCTAAAAGCTAAAGTCCTCTAAAGAGGACTAAGAAGAAATAAGATTTTTAGGAGTAATTTTGAATTGTGTAAAATATCTGTTTTTGACGTATTACTCAGTCCTCTTATAGAGGACTTCAGCTTTTAGACAGTGACTTTAGTCACTGGCTTATGGTAAGAATGATGTTTAATGTTATCTTCATAAATACCTCTTAGTTCGTAGTTTTCGGGTGTTTGATTATTCTACTAATTAATCAAAGAGCGCTACAGTAAAAAGGACACATGATAGCTAAAGTACTAGCAGAATTAGAGAAGGTTAATCAACGTTTAAAGTCTGCAAAAACTAAGGTAACAATTCGAGAGTCAAATGGTAGTTTACAGCTAAGAGCTACTTTACCAATTAAACCAGAAGATAAAGATACAAATGGTACGGGAAGAAAACAATACAATATTAGTTTAAATATTCCCGCTAATTTAGATGGATTAAAAACTGCTGAGGAGGAAGCATACGAGCTAGGAAAGTTAATTGCTCGTAAGAATTTTGAGTGGAATAATAAATATTTAGGTAATGATACTCTTAAAAAAGATATTACAAAATATTTACCAACTATAGGAGAACTATTAGATAAATTTGAAGATGAGTATTTTAAAAATCATAAACGAACTACAAAAAGCGAGCATACCTTTTTTTATTATTTTTCTCGCACAAAGCGTTTTACTAATTCTCAAGATTTGGCTATCCCTGAAAATTTTATTAGTTCAATAGAAAAAATAGATAAAGAGTGGGCAAGATATAATGCAGTTAGGGCTATTTCCGCTTTTTGTATAACATTTAAAATCGAAATTGATTTGTCTAAATATACAAAAATGCCTGAGAAAAACTCTCGTAAAATTCCTTCTGATGTGGAAATAACTGACGGAATACAGAAATTTGAGTTTTATTTGAGTAACCGTAGCAATCAAGTTAACCAAGATGTGAAAGATAGTTGGCAACTTTGGAGGTGGACTTATGGAATGTTAGCTGTTTTTGGTTTGCGACCTCGGGAGCTTTTTACTAGTCCTGATATTGATTGGTGGTTGAGTAAAGAGAATATAGATTTGACTTGGAAGGTTCACAAGGATTGTAAAACCGGAGAAAGACAAGCTTTACCTTTATATAAAAAATGGATTGATGAGTTCGATTTGAGAAATTCTAAGTATTTAGAAATGTTAACGACAGCTATTAATAAAAAAGATAAGAGTAGCTATGCTGATATGACTGCTTTAACTCAAAGGGTGAGTTGGTGGTTTCGTAAGATTGGCTTAGATTTTAAACCTTATGATTTACGACATGCTTGGGCTATTCGGGCACATATTATTGGCATACCCATTAAAGCCGCTGCTGATAATTTAGGGCATAGCGTGCAAATTCATACAGAAACTTATCAGCGGTGGTTCTCCCTGGATATGCGAAAGTTAGCAATTAATCAAGCTTTGAGTAAAAAGAATGAGGTTGAAGTGATTAGGGAGGAAAACGCTACACTCAGGTTTGAGAACGAGAGGTTGAAGTTAGAAGTTGAAAAACTAAAAATGGAAATAGTCTATAAGCGTTAGCCTCACGCAAAGCCGCAAAGACGCAAAGTTAGACATAGTTGTATTCAGTGCGTCTTTACACAGAATTAGTATTAGACCACACTAAAGTTTCCGAATTTATTCCTTTGCGCCTTTGCGGCTCTGCGTGAGATAAAAAAATCACTGTAAATTATATTTATCTTCTGAGTATATATTATACTCTAAAAGTAAAACTAATTTACTTGGCAAAACACTTGTAACTCTTTATTCATAAGCTTTTTAGGATAATATTTTATCTTAATGAAAATTATTTTACACTTCCTTTATCATTCTGTTGTAGTTATTTTTAATAACTTCACAAGTAAAAAAAGATTCAGTATTTATACTAATAAAGGCATATAAAAAAATTTGGAGATAGTCATGTTAGTAAGGGTGATAAAAGACATCGACCAATTCGACGAGTTAGAAACAACCTGGAATGCTGTGTATTCTGCTGACCCAGAAGCTCAAATCTTCTTATCTTGGTCTTGGCTACGTGGATGGTTTGAAGTGACACCTCATGAATGGTTTGTGCTTGCTCTTCAACTAGATAAAGATTCACCTTATGTTGCATTCCTCCCTCTAGCAATTAGTCCTGTTCAAAAGTATGGATTGAATATATTTGATATATTGCACATGGGAGGAAACGATTTCGCAGACTATACAGGATTTGTTTGTCCCCCTGAGTACGAAGAAGAAGCGCTTTACCATTTTGCTCAGCACATTAAAGAGCGAGTGAAATGGGAATACTTCGAGATGAGAGATGTATTAGATTCCAGAATGGATAAATTCCTCCAATACTTCTATTCCTCAGAAGAACAGTTTACCGTTGAAAAAAATACATATAATAGTTGTCCTTATATTCCTTTAACAGATAGTTGGGAAGAATATTTACAAACATTTTTAGGCTCTAAATCTCGCAAAAATTTACGTCATGCATTGAGACAATTTGAAGCTCAAAGTCAATTTAAATTAGTTGAAACTGATATTGATAATCTAGAAAGCCAAATTGAAGCTTTATTAACCCTGTGGCAAATGCAATGGGGTGATAAACCTGAGTCAAGATTGAATATATATCGCAGTCTTTTTCAAAAATGTGGTGAGAATAATAGTTTATGGTTAAGTGTAATTTGGGATGGAAAAACACCAATTGCAGCAACAGGAATGTTTGTTGACTACCTTCGTAAAATGACCTGCGGTTATATGACGGGCTATCATCCTGATTATTCTAAATTTTCTCCTGGTCGGGTGATGATGGCATATAGTATTCAGAAAGCAATTGAAAATAATTTTAAAGTTTATGACTTTTTGAGAGGAGATGAAGATTATAAGTTTTCTTTCTTTGGTGCTAAGCAACGCTTTAACTACGTAGCTAAAGTTACTCGTAAAAATATGCGGGTAACTGGGATTAATTGGGTCAGAAATATTCGCGATTCTTTTGTTAGCGTCTGATTTTACATAGAGACGTTACATGTAACGTCTCTACAGGCAAATGTTTCTAGACTATTGTGTATTCAATTTGCACATCGGGTATTCAATTTGCACATCGGGCGGCACGGGACGTGCCACCCCACAAGAGGTGCATTAAAATCAGTTGTACAAATTAAAATTTTGTGACATCTTTTACACGATGTTTACGTTATTCATCTGCGTCCACTTCAGAGTTACTAACAAATCACTACCAGCACTAATCAAAGTATCATTACCACTAGTAGTTACCGTTAGTGCAGAATTTGCCGTCAAGCCAGCACCGCGACTAATTTGGTCACTAGAACCAAAACCAATTACCGTCACAGAGCCAACTCCAGCATCAAGGATAAATTTGTCAACGCCGCGACCAACATATACAATATCATTACCTGTGCCAGCAGAAATGGTATTATTACCTTCGCCTGCGTAGATTAAATCATCACCTGCACCCGTATAGATAAGGTCATTACCTGCACCTGTGTAGATAAGGTCATTACCTGCACCTGCGACAATTTGGTTATTACCTTCCCCTGCATAAATGGTGTTATTACCATTACCAACGGTCATGGTGTCGTCACCAGCACCACCGTAAACAAGGTCATTTCCAGCATCAGTAACAATGCGGTTTTTACCTTCATCAGCGTAGATAGTATTGTTACCACCACCTAAGCTAAATACATCATTTCCTGCACCGGAGTAAGCAACATCGTTACCAGAACCAGCTAAGAATATATTATTGCCTTCACCACCAAAGAGGGTATTATTTCCTTGGCCACCATCAATTAGCTCATTTGCCGCAGTACCATATAAGGTATCATCTGCGTTAGTACCTTTTATTTGTGTGGTGGGTAAATTTAATCCTGCACGACCAACACGGGGGTCAAGCGCAAGGGGTTTATCTAGCTGTAAGACGACAATTTCGTTGTTATCAATAGCAGGTGGACGACCGACGGAGAAGGGATAGTTATTGTCGTTTGCAACTAAGATGGTATTTTCATCTAGCACCAATACATCTTCGATAGTTTGAAAAGGCATTTTATAGGTGCTGCGACCATCTTTGTTCAGGTCGTTGGGGTCTTGGATGTTGAGCAGGTTAGCTATTTCTTCTTTCGCAACAAAGCCATTAGCATCTTTTTGGGAGAAGTCTACTTTGTAGATTTTTTTGAATTGAGCAGCATTTCCCTGTGCTTCATCCCGTTCAATTACCAAGTATTCGTTGTCGTTGATGACGGTTATGTCACCAATAGCGTTACTAGGATTTTCTAATTTGTAGTACCCAACCAACCCTTGGAATTGTCCAGTTGTTGCGTCTGCTTTATAAATCCGTAAAGCGTTGCTGGGGTCACCAATTACAGAACCTTCTAATAAAGGATATAGAGTAGATTTATCGGGACTAATTGCCATCCCTTCAAATCCTTTGGAACGACCCAGGTTAGCTACTGCTGCTGGTGTAATAAATAAATTTCGTGCATCAAATCCAGTTCCTGGGAAATCTGTAAAGTAGCCATCCACACCCAATTCAATAAACTGTTTAAATTCTTTGATGGGGTCACCATTATAGTCGGAAGCCAGGAAAAATCCTTCGTTGCGTAAAGTATAAAGGTGTACTCGTAATCCCGCAGTATGAGCGTCTGTTATCAAGCTAGTTGGTTGACCTAGAACTCTATCTGCATCGCTAATTGCACCGTCTCCGTTTAAATCATCTGGTCTGCCGTCGTTGTTTCGGTCAACGTTACTAGCAGGGATAATCAAGCGTTTGTCGGGACCGATACCGTATGCATATTTAGAAATATTTGCTAGTTCTGCAGGTTTGGTCAAATCGCCGTAAGTACGTTGGTCACCACTGACGACAAAATCGTAAGGTCTGCTATTAGCACCACCAAATAACTGAATTAAGGGGATGTCGATGCCTGCTTTTGGCATAATAACATCATTAAGTTGTTTGAGGTTGCCAACTTCAAAGGATTGGATAAATACTCGACTGGGGTCGGTGAAGTTTTTCTTCACTAAGCTTTCGACTAATTTTTCACCCAAATTTGTATTTATGGCGCTACCATTTATCTGTTTACCTTCTGTTGCAAAATAAGTTGGGTGTTTTGTTTCTGGATAAATACCAATTTTGCGTCCGGTGTCTTTTTCGTATTGCTGTACCAGGTCGATAATTTCTTCAAAGGTGGGGATTTTTAAACCGTCGTTATTAAATCTAGTTCCCCGTAATGCTGGTAAGCGTTCGATAGCATTTAGGGTTTTAACTTCCGCTAGAGTTAAATCTTCTGCAAACCAACCTCTGACTGTACGGCCATCTATGACTTTAGTCGTTAAACGGTCAGCAAATTCTGGACGTAGATAAATATCTGTTGATGTGTCGGTGTTATTCAGCGAACCGTCAGCATTTAAAACAGCTAAAGCATTTTCGTGACGCGCTATTAATACCCCATCTTTTGTTGCCACTAAGTCGGGTTCGATAAAATCTGCACCCGCAGCAATGGCCACTTTATAAGCTTCTAAAGTATGTTCTGGACGTTCACCACTTGCTCCACGGTGTCCAATAACAAGAGGAGCGTTTCCATCTAGGGTATTAAATTTAGTGGTTTGTAAAACGTCAGGATTCTGAGGCGATCGCACTAGCTGTCCGGTAATTTGGTCGCGTACTAAATCGCCAGTACCAGGGAAGTCACTAAAGTAGCCATCGACACCGATTTGAATAAATTGTCTGTATTCTAGCTCTGGATTGCCGTTATAGTCTGCTGCGAGGAAACGTCCTTCGTTACGGAAGGTATAAGGATGTACTTGTAAACCCGCTGCATGGGCATCTTGGACTAAAGAAGTAGCGGGGAGAGTGGTTTTATCAGCATCGTTAACCGCACCATCGCGATTTACATCATCCGCTTTACCATCACCATCAGCATCAGTACCTTTTACGGAAACAATCATCCGCTTCCAAGGACCAATACCATCAGCGTAGGTAGCAATTTCCTTTAATCCTTCGGGAGTTCGCAGGTCAGCGTAAGTACGAGAGTCACCGCTAAGTACAAAATCGTAAGGTTTAATTTCAATCAGCGAGCCATCTAATCTAACATCCTCTGCATCAAACAACTGAACCAAAGGAATATCAACACCAGCTTTGGGCATTATATTATTATTCAAATCTTTTAAATTACCAACTTCAAAAGATTGAATAAAAATCCGCTTGGGGTCGGTGAAATTATTCTTCACCAACGTGTCAATTAATCTTTGCTCTAAAGGTAAACCAAGTTGAGTGTGGTAGATAGGATGTTTAGTTTCTGGATAAATACCAACCTTGCGTCCAGTTTGCGCTTCGACCTGCTTAACTAAACCAATAATTTCCTCAAGGGTAGGAATCTCAAACACCCCATTAAATACTTGAGTTCGGAAACCTTGAGGCATTATCGCCCGCAGTGTTTTAATTTCCGCTAAAGTAAAATCAGAGGCAAAAAATCCTTCTTCTGCAACACCATCAACCATTTTAGTTGTACGACGGTTAGCAAACTCTGGACGACTCGAAACGTCTGTAGTATTAATTAAATTAGGCTCATGACGCGCAACTAAAAATCCATCTTTGGTAGCAACCAAATCGGGTTCAATAAAATCAGCACCGCGCTCAATCGCTAGTTTATAAGATGCTAAAGTATGTTCTGGGAGTTCACCACTTGCTCCTCGGTGTCCAATAACCAGAGGAGATTGTCCATTCAGAGTATTTAGCTGATTAATATTGGGTGTAGAAATCGGAGCATTTAACAACTTACCCGTAGCATCAAAGTGCAACAAATAAGGACCAAACTCATCACCAATCCAAATAGTGTTGTCTTTTGCAATAGTGAAAGATTCAATATCAAAATCTGCACCAGTCAATAAACGCTGTGACGTATTTTGGTTAACGATAGAGAAAGGAATTTTTTTATCGGGGTCAGATAGCTGGATAAAATTCTCCACATTAACGCTAACGCTACCATCACCAGCTTCCAATCCGCGAAAATTAGGGTCAACCCGATAAATTCTCAGCAAAAAGTCAGCACTATTACCCTTTTGACCATAACCATTATCCGGCATAAACCAGAAAGCATTTTGGTCAGCAAACTGAACACCACTAAATCCTTGTACTGGTTGTCCGGGGAAGGGGCCTGTGCGACCATTACCTGCAATACCTTGACCAGATTGAGGGCCAGGAGCAAATGTATCTGCTGGTAGAAAAGCGAATCCCTTAAGTATTGTCATAAATTAATTATGTATTGTGTTGAAGCGATTTTTTGGGAGAAACACACCCTTTTCATATTGAAATTTTCAAGCATTCTGTTACCCATACTCAGGCTCTCACAAACAGGTTAAGATGTTCCTAAAATTTTATTAAAATAACAAATTTATCTTCGGAGTATATAGATTTTTAATTGCGTTTTTTTCCGTAATTAAAGCTAACTGATTGAGAGTTTTATTTTGTTTGATTCACTTTCTATCAAACATCGCATCCCTCTAAAGAAGTATAACTTTGACAATAACAATTAAAGTGAAAAAAAATTTCATGCTTCACAAAATTAAAGTAAAAAATAGAACATTTGGCTAATGTTCTTTTCAAGATTTGTAAATCAAGTAAGTTTAGATATTTTACTCATCAGAGAATAAGAACAGACAATTCGCACTGTGGCAATTAAATGACAAAAAACCCTTTCGACCAATTTTCCAAACAGCTTTTCAAAGAATTTCTAACTCCCTTAGGTTTGGTTGAGACCAATTATGAGATTCCAGGAGAAGCAAAATATGTTGATATCTGGTTTACCCCATCAACTCAGCCAACTATTGACCGACAAGACTTAGGTATCTTATCCAGAATTGCAGCAACTCCTTGTCTGCTAGAACCATATCGTAAGCAACCAACTGAAAGAGAGATTCGTAGTTGTCTTGGAAAGCTGTCTCACTTAGAAGAATATTTGCAGCGTGAAGCGAAACAAGATGAAGAAAGCATTCCAGAGGATGAACTCCCACGATTATGGATAATTGCGAGTTCTATCTCGGATAAACTGCTTAATAAATTGATTGCTACTCCGGATGAAGCTTGGCTACCAGGGATTTATTTTCCGTCAAAAGTTTTTCTGACAGGATTTATCGCAATCAACAAATTACCACGTACCCCAGAAACTCTTTGGCTGAGAATTTTGGGTAAAGGAGTGATTCAGCAGCAAGCGATTGATGAGGTAATAGCTCTACCCAAAGAAGATAGTAAACGCTCTGCTGCTTTAAAACTACTTGCGACTTGGAAGATTAGTATGGAAGTAAGTAACGAAGTTGATTTGGAAGAGAGGGAATTAATCATGAACTTATCAAAAGCTTACTTGGAGTGGGAGCAAGAAACTGAGCTTCGCGGTCTGGAACGAGGGATGGAACGAGGGATGGAACAGGAACGACGCCAATTGTTGGAAAACTTATTTTTGGCTCGATTTGGTGAGGTTGACCCACAGTTAGCAACAATTGTCCAGCCGATACTAAATTTACCTCCGCAGGAGTATGCTTCTTTACTTTTGCAGTTGTCAAGCTTGTCCCGTGAGGAATTGTTAGCGAGGTTTATGTAGTCGTAATTTGTAGAGACGTGAAATTTCACGTCTCTACAGTGGGTGTTTATTACACGATATTCACGTTATTCTGCTGCGTCCACTTCAAAGTTGCTAACAAATCGCTACCAGCACTAATCAAAGTATCATTACCGCTAATAGCCACCGTTAACGCAGAGTTCTCTGTTAAACCAGTACCGCGACTGATTTGGTCATTAGAAGTGAAACCATAAATAGTTGTGGAACCTAAACCCCCATCGAGGAAAATAAGGTTACTACCCCTGCCCACATAAACAGTATCATTACCAATGCCAGCAGATATTCTGTTATTTCCTTCACCCGCATAAATTAAATCATCTCCTGCGCCTGTGTTGATAATATCATTGCCTGCACCCGCATAAATAAGGTCATTACCGTTACCTGTAATTACTTGGTTATTGCCTTCTCCAGCATAAATGGTATTATTACCATCACCTGCTGTAATCACATCTCTACCTGCACCTGCATAAATTAGGTCGTTACCGCTACCTGTAGTTACACGGTTATTACCTTCGCCAGCGTAGATAGTATTGTTACCATTCCCTAAAGCAAACACATCATTTCCAACACCTGCGTAAGCGACATCATTACCGCTTCCTGCTAAGAAAATATTATTTCCTTCACCACCATAGAAGGTATTATTTCCTTCACCACCTGTAAATTTGTCGTTACCAGCACCTGCATAAAAGATATCGTTACCAGCACCACCTAATAAAATATTATTGCCTTCACCAGCGTAAAAGATATCGTTACCCCCACGACCATCAATTACATCATCACCACTAGTACCAAACAACGAATCATTACTAGCAGTTCCAAGTTGTGTTGGTTGTAAAGTTGCAACAGGGAGGTTTTCCGGTAGCTGAATCAGACCTAATTTTTCTGGAGTATTGGTTCCCGCAACATTAAAGTCGTTGTCGTTAATTAAAGCAAGAGTGTTTGGAGCAACCAGTGCTAATCCTTCTAATTTGTCAACTCCCGTATAACCAACTTGAGCAGCGTTGACGATAAGATTTTTGCTGACGGGGTTGATATTTGCTGCTACTAGTTCTGCACGAGTTAATTGTTCGATAGTTTTACCTGCGGGTAAATTTAAATTTGCGGAATTACTAATATTGGTTGCTCCCGCTAAATCAATCGAGTAAATTAACTTTTTGGCGTTTGCGTCGCTGTTGTCATCCCGTTCGACAACTGCAAATTTACCGTTACCTAAAGAAACCGCATCACCTATTTTATCAGCCGTGGTAACATCATCTAAAAGGTAAAGATATTCTCCTGTCACCTTTTGGCTAACGATATCAAATTCTAAAATTCTTAGGTTATTGGAAGCTCTGGAAACAGTATCACCACCGTTATCGGGGTTATCAATAGCACTCTGAATAAATGCGTAAAGCTTTGTACCTTCCAACGCTACAGCTTCAAAGCCACGATTATTACGTCTTTGTGCGTAGACTGCTGGTAAAATTGGTGTACCGTAAAAAGTTCCATCATTTTTAGTAGAATCTGTTGCATCACCGACGGGAATAAAACGGTCAATTAATATTCCGCTACTATCAAAATGGTAAATTGCTGGTCGGTATTCATCAACCATCCATAAATCACCATTTTCTGCAACTACAATACCTTCTAAATCCGCACCAAGTGGGTCATTTTTTAAGGTATTTCCGTTTAAATCAACACCAACTTCATCAGTATAAGCTGTTCCCCTAGCTCCTGCTTGAATATTGGGGAGTCCGGTTAGTGGTGTTTTGCCATCTTCACGGAATAATCCGATTCGGTTGGTGATGGAAATTTCTCCACTGGATTGATTTAGTTCAAAGCTAATAACTTCTGGTTGGAAGCTGGGTAAGAAAAATGGTCGTAAATTTCCTTGATTTTCTCCGTTTGGACCTCTATCTGTGTTGGTGATAAATTTGAGATTTCCATTAGCTGCAATTCCGAGTAAGGATAATCCAGAAAATCCACCCAAGAAAATATCTCGACCGTTGCTAGCAGTACCTAATTTAGGTAAATTCGTAAATTGATAGTTGGTAATTTTAGGTTGGGGTGCAAAATTAAATCTTGCAACAGCTGGGTCGTGGTCGCTTTGTTGGTCAACAAATTCAGAATTAATATGAACGATATCGTAACCGTTTAATTTGCCTAATAGATTATTACTTACCAAAATATGGTCGAGAACTTGTGCGTTACCTTGAAAGTTGTAGGTGTAGCGTTCGCTTGCTGGTAGGGTATCTACTAAGTTTTGCAGAACAGGAGTTCCTACACCGGAGGGTGTTCCTTTTAATATATTCAGCGGTTCAGAAAATTCAAAGTCGTTTAAATCTCCCAAGACGACTATATTCGCATTTGGGTTTACTGTTAAAATGCTATCGACAAAGTTATTAACTATTTGTGCTTGCTGTCTACGCTGTGCTTCTGTAGTTAATGTTGGGGGTTGATTAGGACCAAATAAGGACTGGTCACCACCTTTGGAGTTAAAATGGTTGCCAACAACGAATATTGTTTGACCTTGAAAGAGAAACTCACCGACTAAAGGTTTGCGACTGGTTGTGAATGCAGAATTTGTTGGGTCAATTCTACCAGGACTTGCGGAAAGTTCAGGGACTCCGGCTACATTATTAATAGTAGTGTTGGTTGTCGCTCCACCACCGGGACGGTCTACAAAACTTACTCTTGTTGGATTAAATAAGAAACCAACGCGAATATTTCCTCCTGTTTGACCCCCATCTTGATTATTTTCTGGGTTAACTTGACGGAAACTATAAGTCGGACCACCTGCTGCTTGGATTTCTTGAATTAATTTATTGTAAGTTTGACTTGCGTCAACTACACCGTCGTTTGTAGAACCTGTGTTATCTTGGATTTCCTCTAGGCTAATAATGTCGGGAGACTTGAGATTCTTAACTATATTATTGGCTAACGCTGCAAACTTTCCATCTGCAACATCCCTGTCCCCGTCGTTGTCGTTGGTGTCTAAGTTTTCAACGTTAAATGCAGCTATAGTTAAATTGTTGCGGTCGCTAACTAAGTTAGTTGTTTCTTTGGTGAGATTACCCGGTGAGTTAACGTTGAGGGAAGTTGGGAGAACTTCGTAATTGCTAAAGCTATAGTCAACGACACCTGTAATTGTATTGAAGGTAGCACCGACGTTTACTTGAGGAGAAGTACCGGAGCTAAATAAAGTATCGTCTATTTGGATGCGTTCAGGGTTAAAGTCATTGGAAGAAATTAAACTTCCACCACGTGAAGTACGTCCTGTTGCGTTTGCTCCATTATCTGGAAGTACCCAGATTTCACCAAAATCATTTGTGGGACTGGTAGCAACAGCATTATTGACTTGGACGAGCATTCCTTCTAAACTTTCGTAGAAGTCAATACCCTCTGTTGTTGGGTCAAAGTCACCACTCGTTTCGACATTACCACCATTCGTAAAGTCATTTTGAATTACTGCATTAGGTGGAATTCGACCTCCGGTTCCAATAACAGTAGGGGTAATTATTCCCAAGGAAGCAATTTGATTTACAGAAGCACCAGAAACTGTAGCGTTAATTTGAGTGGTTGTTAAATTTGTTGGACTATTTCCTGGACGAAACTCGTTGACTCTTCCTGTTACCCTCAACGATTGTCCAACAGTAGGAGTTGCGATAGACGAACTACCCAAAAAGACAAAAATTCCCTCACTCGTAGCATTATTATTATCGGGGTTTGGGTCTTGCATCCAAAAACCGCGACTGGAACCAGTGATAACTGCTGTGACAATACCTTCTATATTGTTGACAGTTTGACCTGTTAATGGGGAGGTATGACTAGTACCTTGAATATCACGGATACGAGTAGCTGTAGAATTATTATCGGGAATGGTCGCAGTCCCACTAGTTAAGCTAACATTATCAAACCGTAAAGTACCTGTACCAGCGTAGGTAGAAGTAGCAGTTGATGCGCGGTAGTTACCAGTAGTTGGGTCAAAAGCCGAAACAACCCGGAAAGCTGCATTGGGGTTGTTATTCAACGCTGCGATTGAGCTAAAATCTACGCTACGGCTATACCAAGTATCACCTTGGTTAACGGTAAATGTCTGGTAATCAACAAAATTAGTTCCGTCAACTGAGTATTGTACAACAGCAGTATTCGCCGATGTGTTACTGTGACGAATATCAAAATTCAAAACTAAACTCGTAGAACCGACGGTACTAACGTTAAACTGAACTCCTTCTGTTTTATTCCCTGTACCGGAAGCAGGGTAACTGGTGGTGTTCCAACCAGAGTTATCGCTTTCGTTTCCCAAACCAGTTGCAAAAGTTGCGTTTGTTCCCACTAAACTAGCTGTTCCTGTACCGACAGCAGGGTTTACAGTACCTGTGTTGCTTGCGCTATCTGGTGTTGAAGAATTAAAAGTCCATTGAGTAATTGTTGACATAGATTTCTGTTTTATCTACTTTGTTGAATTATTTTCAGGTTTTGCCAATCCAAGTATTGTAATAGTTTATAGATGCACTATCTTTCAAATTATTTTCACATCCAACTATTACATCCATCAATAATTTTTGTGAGCTAATTAAGAACTAGTTAAGATGCAGCTTGATTTTTTAACCTAACTTAATTGATAATTAACCAAATCAAAGTAGGTGTATCTGTTTAATTATTTGTAATCAGCAAATTTGATGATAATTTCTGCTCTAATATGGAATAATAAAACAGTAAGGCGGTCTCAATTATTGAAGACAAGTGTAAATTTGATGAATATTTGCAAAAAGTAAAAATGTAGATGCTAGCTGTCTTATATATAGCATAGTTAAGCACTATCATTATACTAATACAGCAACCCTAAATTGTTCTTAAACATCCTTAATTTGTGATAAACTCTTTAAACTTGACTTCCTTGGAATCTTGGCGGTTTGAACTGTAACGAACCGCCAAGGGACCAAGATGCCAAGATAAGAAAGAAGGGGTATTTTGTATTTTATTTACTTGCACATAGCGCGGTGTTTTGCATTTTTGCAGATTGATTACCAATTGAAGCTACCAGTTCCACATGTCCTTTTTTATTAAGCGTCCAGCCAGTAGCCTCAACAATTGACGAGGTATTATTAGATATTGAAGATTGAGTCGCTTGTTGTGAATTATTTACTCTTACAGTACTTATTGGTCGTAAATCTGACCATACGCTAGCTCCTCTTAATGCTGTTGTGGGGTCAGCAGGTAACCCACCAGTATTAGAGACAACAAAATTATTACCTTCGCTTACAGAGGAGCATCTAGTAGCGATTTGGTTGCTCCCATCAGAGAGTGTTTCTGGCAACTCGGTTTCTACTGGGGTGGGGCTAGTGGAAATTTGGTTAATATTGACCACACCATTTAAGGACGGTTCTCCTCCAGTCGCCGTAATGTCACTTTCTGGGGTGAGTTGTTCGCGGTATTGTGTTCCAAAAATAACTTGAGCGTTGATATTTATATTACCACCAAAACTCTTTTGAGCGTTCGCGGTAATATCACTATTTTCTAGCGCAACTAGTGTGTCGGTGTTAATTTTAATATTTCCACCAGTAGCATTGCCTGTCGCGTTGGTAGTAATTTTACTACCATTAAACAAGTGGATGTCGCGGGTATGAATATTTATGTTCCCATAATCACCTGCACTAGTTTCAGCACTGAGACTACTAGAATTGTTTAGATTAATTAAATTAGCGTTAACACTAAGATTTCCTGAACCTCTACTTCCCTGTCCACTAACACTAACCTGTGCCCCATCTTGTACAAGTAATGTGTTAGTCGTAACTCGCAGTTCTCCCCCCTGACCTGTGGTATTTTTTCCAACTGTACTTGCAGATAACGCACTAGCCGGACCTACATTAAAAACTATACGAGAGTTAGGTTTTTTATTATCTGGAACCCTGCCAGCAACTGTAATATTATCAGTCACATTGATGGTAATATCACCTGACTTGCCATCACCAAAGCTGCTGGACAAAATTTGTCCACCACTCAAAACTGACAACTTATTAGCATTAATGTTGATGTCTCCCCCTTTACCCCCTGTTGCAGTTATAGTAGTCAAGCGAGCGCCATTTGTCACTAAAAGTGAGTCTGCTGTAATGTTGACTTTACCTCCATCACCTACTGCTCCCTGATTTACCGCACTAGTTATAATACTAGAGCTACCATTACTACCGACTCCATCAATGGACACTGTGTTAGCACGTATATTGACATTTCCCCCGTTCCCTTTTCCCAGAGTGGAAGCAGATGCAAAAGCGCCATTTGTCACAGATAGTGCCCCTGTCGTAATATTTACACTACCAGGGTTACCTTCTCCTCTTGCACCCACAATGCTTGATACAAAAGTAGAATCTCCGTTTTTACCTACCCCATCCAAGGTAACTGTATTGGCATTGATATTTATGTTTCCTGCATTTCCCTTTTTAAGAGTACTTGCGGACAAATAAACGCCATTGGTTAATGAGAGTGAGTTAGTGTTAATGTTAATATCGCCAGCGTTACCTGCTCCTAATTGATTTGCACCGCTAAATGCAAAACTTGGGCTGCCATTAGAAGCGAAACCATCAAAAGAGACTGTATTAGCTTTTATATTTATATTTCCCCCATTTCCCTGTCCTAAAGTGGCAGTAGATAAAAGAGCGCCATTTGTTACTGACAATGAATCTGTGATGATATTGATATTTCCAGCATTACCAACAGCTCTAGCAACCACAGCAGTAGATGCAATACTAGGGTTGTTACTATTATCTATGCCATCAAAAGAGATTGTATTACCTGCGTTAAGATTAATACTCCCAGCGTTTCCTCTTCCAAAAGTAGCGGCAGACAAGAAACTACCATTTGTCACATATAGCGAATTGGTATTAATGTTAATGTTGCCAGCGTTACCCACAGCTCCGACTCTTGATGTATTTAAGAATCCACTTGCATTTAGGTTAATTTTTCCTAAGGTATTAATTTCAATATTTCCAGCTTGAGAATCTGTAGAACCCGTCCCTAATACCCCTGATTGCAGAATACTTCCTCCCGTTAGATTGAAATTTTGGGTATTTACGGCAATACTTCCACCAGGAGGTGCAATCACATTTACTAAAGCTGCATTGCTTAGAGATATATCTGCTCGTGAAATAGACGTTGGCACATTTAATTGCAAGTTCGTGTTATTACCTAAAAGCTCTACCGTTCCACTTCCGGCAATACTTGCCAACTCGACTCGACCACCAGGAGCTGTCAGCTTTCCACCTTCTAAAGAAATTCCGCTACCCACAAGTAACAAACTCCTATTTGCTGGCACTCTTAACCCTGTACCAGAGTTGCTAGAGCGATTGATAATAGGTTGTTTGTTAATTTGGTTGAATACTAAAGCAGACGGGTTGATGGTCAATAGTGGCTGTTGTTGATTTGTTGAAGAAGCGCTAAAAATATTCCCCGAACCAAACCCAATAGCATCTGCAGTAGTACCAACAAACGAACCTCCTATATTCAGGGAAGCGTTTGCACCAAAGATAATTCCGTTAGGATTAATTAAAAAAAGATTTGCATTGGCGTTTCCTCTTAAAACACCATCAATATTAGAAACAGTACCACCAGTTACTCGTGTGAAGATATTTTCTATACTGGAAGCATTATTAAAAAAAGCTTCTGTTTGCGTAGGTACATCAAATCTCTCAAAGCTGTGAAAAAGATTATTTCCAGCAGTAGTACCGCCATTAATGCTAAAAATATTACCTGTTCGCGTGACTGTAGAATTTGTCGGTAGTGTAGTATCTGGTACTATTTGCCCTTGAGATACATTTGCTGTTAGCACACAGCTAAGAACAATAACAAGTTGGAGTTGCGAACGGTAGTTTATCATAGCTTTTGGTTGTTTCTATAGGAAAAGTCATATGGTATGCCTAGTTTTATAATTCCCACTTTTCAACCAAAAATTATTCACGACGTAAAAATATACAAATTATCTCTGATACAGTGTTTATAAATAAAATATTAAGCCAGCCAGTGACTTTAGTCACTGTCTAAAAGCTAAAGTCCTCTGTAAGAGGACTAATAATAAAAATTTTGGAAACATCCAAATTTTGTAAAAATATTTGTTTTTAATATATGTTTTAGTCCTCTTAAGAGGACTTCAGCTTTTAGACAGTGACTAAAGTCACTGGCTGGCTGGCTGGCTAGCTATAAAAGTGATGGGTTACGGCGCTTCATGCAACTTGAAGAGCCTCCAACTAAGTGCTACAAATGCGCCTAACCCATCCTACGCAAATTTACATTTCACTTTATTAATGACCTCTTAGACTAAAAATATTTAGTGAAAAAGTTATTATATTTACAGTTTTGGTGTAAAATAAAGTTGAATTAATATAATACAATTGTTAAAAGCTTGATATATATAAATTCCATCCTCTGTAGAGCCTTAAATCAAAAAACTTTTCTTCATATATCAAAATGAGATTTAGGCTAAGAATAGACTATTTAATTTTTTTTCCTGCAAAACTGGGTTCCAGTCAGGACTGAGCATAATCGGAGTAATCCCAAGAGTGCATTTGGCGGAAAGGTAGTCCCATTTTTTGGAAGACATATTTCTCTTTAATACCAGAAGCAACTAAATCAGGCTTCTTGAACTTAACGAACTCTTCAAACTCGTATGCTGTTACGTCATCATAAATGATGGTCGCTTGGTCAACATAGTGAGTAGTACGTTTGTAATCGTCGTTGTGACCGAATTCATAACCTGTACCAACAACCTTGATACCCAGGTCTTCAAATGCGGGGACAACGTGACGGGGACGTAGACCACCAACGTAAAGCATTACGGTGTTGCCTTCGAGACGAGGACGATATTTCTTAACAACCTCATCCATCACTGATTGGTACTTAGCGATAACTTTTTCTGCGTTATCTTGGATTTTCTTGTCGAATTTAGCTGCGATTTCACGAAGCGATTCGGCAATTCTGCTAGGACCAAAAAAGTTAAATTCCATCCAAGGCAAACCATATGCTTCTTCCAAACTACGGCAAATGTAGTTCATAGACCGATAGCAGTGGATAAGAATTAATTTAGCTGCTGGACCTTGAATAAGTTCGTTTATTGTCCCATCCCCAGACCATTGCGCCACCACCCGTAAGCCGATTTCTTCCAATAACAAACGGCTAGACCAAGCGTCGCCGCCGATATTATAATCTCCAATCAAAGCTACGTCGTAAGGACCGGGTTCAAAGTCAAGAGTATTGTCTTTCTTCGCTTGGTCGTAACGGGGGAAAATCCAGTCACGGATAGCGTCGTTTGCAATGTGGTGACCCAGAGATTGAGAAACACCACGAAAACCTTCACAGCGTAAGGGGATTACGGGCTTACCAATTTCTTTGGATGTATTCTTAGCAACTGCTTCGATATCATCCCCAATTAAACCGATAGGACATTCAGATTGAATACTGATACCACGGTTGAGAGGGAAAAGTTCTTCGATTTCGTGGATGATTTTGATGAGTTTTTTGTCTCCACCAAACACGATGTCTCTTTCTTGGAAGTCAGAGGTAAAGTGCATAGTACCGAAACTATCGACACCAGTTTTACCTACGTAATAGTTACGACGACCAGACCAAGACCAGTAACCACAGCCAACGGGACCGTGGCTAATATGTATCATATCTTTTATCGGTCCCCAAACTACGCCCTTTGAACCTGCGTAAGCACAACCACGAGCAGTCATTACACCAGGAACAGATTTGATGTTAGATTTAACACCACAATCAGATTTACCTTCTTCGTATATATTAAGGTGTTTGGAGCGTTTTTTGCGAGATTTTTCGGGATAAGCCTGAAGAACGTCTTCAATTAGTTCCTTATGTTCATCAAGAGTATTTTGATTGTCTGGAGGTGTCATATTTTTTCGCCTCTATTTATTTCTTTCTTTGCTTTTGGTGGGTTTCGGTGCAGGGGGGAGGAAAATTCAAAATTCAAAGGTGGCAATTCAGTATTTTGAATTTTGCGTTTTGAATTTTGAATTTAGCTAAGTGTTAGTTATTTCTTTTTCTTTTTGCTGGCGCTAGCTGCTGCTGTTTCTTCAGCAGGCTTACCGATGATTTCAGCATGTTTGGTATCGTCGTCTAAAATACCATACTCGATTAAGAGAGCTTCCAAGTCATCCATTTCCATTGGTGTAGGAATGGTGAGGTTTGTGTTGTTGATGATTTTCTTCGCTAATGCGCGGTATTCGTTACCTTGTGCGCTATCAGGAGCGTACTCGTTAACGGTCATACGACGAAGTTCAGCGTGTTGAACAATGTTGTCGCGAGGTACGAAGTGAATCATTTGGGTGTTCAAACGTTCAGCCAAAGTTTCGATTAACTCGATTTCTCGGTCAACTTTACGGCTGTTACAAATCAAACCACCTAAACGTACACCACCGGAGTGAGCGTATTTCAAAATACCACGAGCGATGTTGTTAGCTGCGTACATCGCCATCATTTCACCAGAGGTAACGATGTAGATTTCTTGAGCTTTACCTTCACGAATAGGCATTGCGAAACCACCACAAACTACGTCTCCCAATACGTCATAGGATACGAAGTCTAGGTTTTGATAAGCACCGTTTTCTTCCAAGAAGTTAATAGCGGTGATAATACCACGACCAGCACAACCTACACCAGGTTCTGGACCACCAGATTCTACGCAACGAACGTCACGGAAACCGGTCAACATTACTTCTTCTAGTTCTAAGTCTTCTACTGCACCACGTTCTGCAGCCAAGTGCAATACAGTTGTTTGTGCTTTACTATGCAACATGAGGCGGGTCGAATCAGCCTTTGGATCGCATCCAACAATCAGAACTCGCTGACCCATTTCAGCCATTGCTGCAATGGTATTTTGTGAAGTAGTAGACTTACCGATACCACCTTTACCGTAGAAGGCTATCTGTCTAATTTTTTCGTCCGTCATGATGACTTTATCTCCTGCAATTTTTGGTTGGTTTGGTCTGTCTAGAGGTTATTTCAGCGTTACAGTCCGAATGAAGAATGACTGCGACCGCCCTTTGAACGTCATCCAAATTGGTGGAGAGCGTTCAAAAGATAAAACATTTGGGTTACACATAATATTTGTTGTGGTGAATTTGTGATTGGGAATTGGGAATTGGGAATTGGGAGTTGGGAATTGGGAGTTGGGAATTGGGAATTGGGAGTTGGGAATTGGGAATTGGGAATTGGTGATTGTATTTTTACTATTAGCCATTACCAATTACCCATTACCCATTACCTATTACCAATTACCCATTACCCATTACCAATTACCCATTACCCATTACCCATTAACGAGAAACTAATGTTTCAACAGCTTCGACTACAATGTTTGGACTAATACGGTCACGCAATCTGGATTCGATAGCAATCTTTAATGTTGCTGTGCTGCTGGGACATGAACCGCAAGCACCTGTAAGAATTACTTGGATTTTATCGCCTTCGACATCGTATAGTTCCACGTCTCCCCCGTCGGCAATAAGAACAGGTCGGACTTCTTCGTCAAGTACTTTTTGAATTAGTGCAATTTGTTGTACTGGGGTGAGCCGTTTCGTAGCTATTTGCTCACCTACAGTCGCATAACTCATATTATCTTTTACATTATTACTTTTATCAGAAGAACTTTCAGCGAGAGTCAATTCTTTCTGTACTGCAACTATTATATCATCAATTGCCGCTAAACAGGAACCACATCCGCCACCAGCTTTCACATAATTTGTTACCTGCTCGGCTGCACTAAGACTATTATCGCGCACTACCCGACGAATTTTGCCTTCTGTGATACCAAAACAAGTACAAATTAAAGCACCTTCGTCATCTTCGTCATGATGCTCATATTTTATACCGCGATAATTATAAATCGCAGCTTCCAAAGCTTCTTGACCCATTACCGAGCAATGCATTTTTGCTTCTGGTAAACCACCAAGATAATCAGCAATTTCCTTATTGGATACTTTCAAAGCTTCGTCCAAAGTCAGACCTTTGACCATTTCCGTCAAAGCACTCGACGATGCGATCGCACTAGTGCAACCAAAAGTTTGAAAGCGAGCATCAATAATTTTTTCGGTTTCCACATCAACAGCGAGGTGTAACCTTAAGGCATCTCCACAGGCAATACTACCTATTTCACCAGTAACAACCTTAACACCAGCTTCGCCGTTATCAACAATCTCTCCCTGATTAATGGGATTGTAAAACAATTCCAGAGTCTTTTCGCTATAGTCCCACATGAGCAATTACTAATTGTGAATAATGAATTGGAAATTGGGAATTGGGAATTGGGAATTGGGAATTGGGGATTGGGAATTGGGGATTGGGAATTGGGAATTGGGGATTGGGAATTGAGAATTTCTTTATTTAATTACCTATTACCAATTACCTATTACCAATTACCCATTACCAATTACTCCTTACCCCTTACCGATGTGCCAAAGTTTGTTCCTGTAACCAAGCAGCATCATCGTTCTTAAATGGGGAGAGA
Organism: Scytonematopsis contorta HA4267-MV1; assembly: GCA_019359035.1. Lineage (GTDB taxonomy): Bacteria > Cyanobacteriota > Cyanobacteriia > Cyanobacteriales > Nostocaceae > Scytonematopsis > Scytonematopsis contorta. The sequence goes on from JAHHIC010000008.1 coordinate 24,221, forward strand.
GCACGGAGACGTTCTATAATACCAGGCATTACTTCAATTACAGTATCAATTTCGGTGTCTGTGGTATAGCGAGAAAGACTGAAACGAATTGAACCATGCAAAATTGTATAGGGTAAACCCATTGCTCTTAGTACATGGCTGGGTTCCAAAGAACCAGAGGTACAAGCCGAACCAGAAGAAGCACAGATACCGTGTTTGTCTAGATGAAACAAAATAGCTTCACCTTCAATATATTTAAAACCAATGTTAGTAGTATTAGGTAATCTTTCCGTGGGGTGACCGTTCACTTCACATTCAGGAATCGTAGCAATTAAAATTTGCTCTAACTTATCGCGCAATTTCTTTTGCTTTTTAGACCCTTGCTCCAAGTATAGCATTTCTAATTCAGCTGCTTTACCCAAACCAATAATTCCTGGAACATTTTCTGTACCACCACGACGACCGCGTTCTTGGTGTCCACCAATTAACAAAGGACGAAAACGAACACCACGTCGTAAGTACAAAGCACCAATACCTTTAGGAGCATGAAGCTTGTGTCCCGACAGAGTTAACATATCGATAGTACTGGACTTCATATTCAAGGGAATTTTACCCACAGCTTGGACAGCATCAACGTGGAAAATAGCCCCCTTCTCTTTGGTACGCATTCCGATTTCTTCAATCGGAAATATCACACCACTTTCATTGTTAGCGTACATCGTTGTCACTAAAGCGGTATCCCCAGTCAGAGCAGCATCTAGCTCATCTAAATCCAACTGACCCTGACGATTAACCGACAAATAAGTTACATGATAACCCTGTGATTCTAACTGCTTGCAAACATTTAAAATTGCTGCGTGTTCAACAGAAGTAGTGATGATGTGACGTTTGTCAGGTTGTGCTTGGAGCGCTGCACGGATAGCAGCATTGTCTCCTTCAGTACCACAACTAGTAAACACAATTTCCGAATCATCCGCACCTAACAAGGCTGCAACTTGCTCCCGTCCGGTTTTCACAGCTTTACCAACTTGTCCACCAAAGCTGTGCATACTGGAGGGATTGCCGTAAAAATCCGTCATGTAGGGTAGCATCGTCTCCACTACTTCCGGAGCTACTCTGGTAGTGGCATTATTATCGAGATAAATGCAATTTCCTTGCATGGTTTTTTAGTAGGGAATGGGGAGTGGGGAGTGGGGAGTGGGGAGTGGGGAATGGGAATTGGGAATTGGTAATAGTAACATATCAGCGATTACCAATTACCCATTACCAATTACCCATTAACTATGTGCATTTAATTTTTGTTGAAAAGTTTGTGAATAAGTGCCGAACCAACGTTCCCAGTAATCTTCTTTTTTCGTAAGTTTAGTTATTAATTTGTCGTAAGTACTAAACCAAGATTCCCAGTAATCCAATGATTCTTTAACACATCCGTCACATGTAGGACAGCCGGCTTTACACTGAGGTACGGTATAAACGCTACCAACACAGTTAGTACAAAGATTGGGGTCAATCCAACGTTTTCCTTCTACTGTCTTGATTGCACCTGTTGGACATACATCAATACACAGGTCGCATGATATACATTTGCTCGTGATTTTGTAAGCCATAAAAGTGGGGTGTTGGGTGTGGGGAGTGGGCAGATGGAGATAGGGAGATGGGGGAAGAGTTTTGAATTATAAACTCAAAACTCAACACTTTTTACCGGAGAACTGGAGTTGCGTCTTTGTTCTCTTGTACTTGTACTTCTGCTTGTGCTTGTTCTTGTAAATACTGCTCGTAAAATTCCAAAGCTGCTTTTTCTATTATTTCGTAGCTCTCAAATGCTTGTATTCCAGCTTCTTGGAGTTTCTCTTTGGGAGAATCACCAATTTTTGAAACTAAAACTGCTTTGCAATCTGAGATGGTTTCAATGATTCCTTCAAGAGTAGCTTTTTCACCATAACCACCTAAGCAGTAATTTCCGACTTTACGATGACCGACAAAGTTTACTTCGTTGCCGTCAACTTCGTAAATTTGGAATTCTTTAGCATGACCGAAGTGTTGATTTACTAATCCGCTTCCTTTGGTTGCAACCGCAACTAAAACTTTGGGATTTTCAACCTTCTTCTTAGAAAATACTACTTGTTGCTTAGCTATTTTCAGTTCTTCTCTAAATTTCTCAATACCCGCGTGTACTTCCTGACGTTTGTCTTGGTCGTACTCTGGTTTCATTTCCAGGATTTTATCTTTAGTGAATTCCTGGCTTCTGTAATTTACGTCATCAATAAAAAAATGGTATACTGTCACTACCATTAGCAAAGAAATTTGGCTCCGTACATGAAAGGCGACAATTCTGTATCTTGGGGATATGCCCGTGTCTCTACAGAGGAACAAACCCTAGATGGTGATGCTTTAGGGAAGCAGATTCAAAGACTTAAAGACGCTGGCTGCTCGCGAATATACTGGGACGTTAGGTCACGCACGACAGAAAGCAGAGACGGACTAAACCGACTTATCGAAGATTTGAAAAACTCGGCAGCTTCGGAGGTACAGTCTCTAAAATTCACCCGTATTGACCGTATAGGCTCATCTTCTAGATTATTTTATTCATTGCTAGAGGTACTAAAGTCCAAGCAAGTAAATCTGGTTTCTTTAGACCAAGCTATTGATGCTGAGTCATTGGGTGGTGAGCTAACAATTGATATGCTCCTTGCTGCATCTAAGTTTGAAATCAAGATGTTGTCTCATCGAGTAAAAACCGAAATCCACGTGCGAAAATCACAGGGGAAAGCTAATAACCGCGCTCCTTTTGGTTACATTGTGGAAAATGGTTATTATGTCCCAAACAAGCAACCATTAGTTTGTTTGTTATCGACAAAAAAAGAATTTAGTTATATTGAAGTTGCCCAATTGATTTTTGATACCTTTTTTAAGGCTGAATCCGTAAGCAAAACTTGTAGACTAATCCATGATTTTTTTGGAATATTAGCGTCTGTAAGAAACATGAAGGAAAAATCATTAAATGTATTAACTATTGATGATGATAAACCGACAAAATACCGCACTACACATGTTGCTCAAATCCCTCTCTATTTTTCCAAGGCAACAATCCGCAATATATTAGTTAACCCAGTGTATGCGGGTGGAACTACTTCTGATACTTATGATTATTTTGACAATGGAAAGCGAAGACAAAGAAAACACTTTACTGAATGGAAAGTTCTCTGGGAAACTCATGAAGGAATAATTTCTCGTGTAGAACATGAAGAAATAAAAGAGATTATAAAAAATAACACAAACAACCGTTGGTCGGGACAGCGCGAGAATGAGGAAATAAACCCCTACACAAATATTTTAAAATGTAGTCATTGCGGAGGTGGTTTTAATAGAACTACCCAATACACAAATAAAAACAGTTTAACTAAAAATTGGTGGTATCAATGCTCAAACTTTCAAGATGGAAGATGTAATAATAAATCGATGATATCTGACAAGAAAATAGATACTGGAATTAAAAGACTGTTGAACGTAAAAGCAGTAGAATTGGCTGAGATTATTAACAGACGTGTCGAGTTAGAATCCGTGCCTCAATTTATTGAATCAGAAGAATTGATTAGTCTACGGAATTCATTAAACTCACTGAGAGCTTTACAACCAAATGAGATTATAGAAAAAGCAATACTCGAAACAGAACAAAAAATCGATTATTTAGTAAGAAATGCGGATGTCTCTGTTCCGGACTTTATGAAAATATCTGCTCTGATAGAATTAGTTTCAGGTGATACTTTTTGGGATTCAATGAACAATTTAGACAAGAAAAGATTTCTGAGGGAGTTTGTAAAAAGAATTACAGTAGACGCACCCGAAGTAATTGATATTATCTTTTCTTTTCGCTGCTAACCAAACTCTGTTTTAGTTTGTACTCCTCTGCTTGTTTTTTCAAGCGGAGGATAAATTCACGTAACGTTTCTCGCTTTTCCATAATCATTGTGCTTGAGGATATGTGTAGGGAACCAAGCGGAGTAGAGTATTCTAATTCTGACATTAACATCAATACTTCAGAAAAAACTGTTCTCTGTTAACTCATTAGAGACTTTGACCTGTTAGGGACTTCCAAGTAAAAAAATATTTCAATTTTTTTGTAGCGTGTTCGCGCAGGATGCCGCTATGTCCCAAGGGGACACGCTTCGCTAACGGCTTGCATCTTGTTCACTTTTGGCTAGTAGCGAGCGAGACGCTCGCACTACAAAATAGGATAATTTATTTTTTGCAAATCCCTTATGCAGAGCATATTTTAGCAAGACCCTGCACTCTAAAAACGTAATACGACTGATTCGCTACATTTTCCTGATTTCCTATTAATTCAGATACTATTAATTTATACAGTTGCATTTTAACCTGCCAGCTTACTAAAGTATAACTCTGTAAGATGAATCTAAAATTTAACGATTTAGACACTTTGGAAAAAGAACTTGAAAAGCTCCCTCCTTTTCACCGATTGGCACTTATGGGCGCTTTTTCGATTTTGAGGACATTAATATTGTTTCTGGGTTTGAGAGTCATTGCAAGCGGTTAGGTGAGTAACTGAGGGAATGACAAGTCAAAATTTATTACTTCGGATACTTCCGTCAGGCATAATGGTATCGAGTAAGGAAACTCGCAAAAACTCTACTCCCGCCAAATTAGCTCCCATCAAATTAGTTCTTTGCAAGCTAGAACCTTCGATAATAGCGTAACTAAGGTCGGCTTCAGTCAAATCAGCATCATTGAACAAAACATCATCCAATCTGGCTTCGCGCAAGTTAGCTCTGTGCAGGTTAGCCCCATAAAAATTTGTCATACCCAAATCGGCTCCGCTGAGATTGGCTCCCCTAAGATTGCCATATTTGAAACCAGATTGCCAAAGTGTAGCTCCACTTAAATTAGCACCAACCAGGATAACTCTATCCAAGTTTGTTTCGGGCATATGAACATTGCTCAAGTCAGCCCCACTTAGGTTAGCATCACCCAAGTAGGCACAAAGTGTGGAGCCGCTCAAATTTATTCCACTCAAGTCGCAACCACGCAAACTATTGTCAAAAACTGACAGGCGGACGCCAGCAAAATTTCTTTCGCCAGTCGCATACCTTTCCAACAGTTCCTCAACATCAATGTCCCTTCTTAGCATTTAAACGCAATTGTCGTTCCTAATAGTGCCATCTTGCATTGTAGTGTTACACAAAATAACATCCTCAATTCTGGAAATGCCATCAATCCACAAAATATTAGCTTCGTTTAAGTCAACTCCTTGTTGCAATTTATGGACATGTCACTATTGCATGTAAAACAGTCCCAAAATACTTCTGCGACTGCTTCTTTGCGGACGGTTACTGTTACTTATAAACAAAATATACAGCTTTGAGTAATGGCAGAACATCAAAATTGGGTTACCGACATACCTAGCGCGTTTGCTACGTCAAGCCCATTCGTCGTCGGCATTCGTAACAGAATACTTCACCGAAAGCTTTTATTGTTTTGCCACATACACAAGTACTAGAAATTCTATAACTAGAGAGGTTAAAACTAGAGCTAGAAGATTTTTTTTCATTCTTTTGACGGCACTCATAGCATAATCTCTTATGTTTGGCGCGAACTTCGCGAAAACAACGGGAACAGTGTCTTGCCATAAAACTCCTTTTTACAATTTAATTGCCTAAAAAATGTTGACCTAATGCTATTTGCAAACCACTATTATCTATCGTCTAGCTGGTTTAGATATTTGAGGCGATTCAACCGTAGGTTGTTTTACTTCATTCCTTGCTTGAAGCAAAAATGGTAATACTATCGCAATAATTGCAGCACCAATAGCAGCATATGCAACATTACGTACATATTTTGTATCTTTTTGCAAATTTACAAATTGCTGTGCTACGCTTTTCTGAAAATTATTGAGTGAGTTTGATTCAAATTGTAAACTTTGTTGTAATTTAGTGATTTGTTTTTGAATGTCTTGTCTTTGGCTGTTTAAGCTTTGTTGTAATTCAGTAATTTCTTGTTCCAATTCTTGTTTTAACTTATTATTGTTTTGTTTAAATAAACCTATCTCATTAGAAATTTGCTGATGAAATTTTTTCCATTTCGACTCAAACGAAGTTTCAAGAGTTTTAAATTGCTGATTTAAAGTTTCTTGAGTTTGTTGTATATGTTCTAAATTTATCTTTTCTAGTTCATCAAAGCGCTGGTTTAAATCTTCCTGTATCTGGATTATTTGATTTACAGCATCATCTGATTGAGTTTGCAGTGAATTAAAAACTTTTTGTGTCTCATCTAATCGTTCTGTAATTTGTTTATCATTATTAAGAATTAATTCTTCAAACCGCTGTTTAAAATTTGCCTCTGATTGAGTGACTTGGCTAATAGCATCATTCGATTGAGCTTGTAGCGAAGTGAACACTTTTTTTGCTTCATCCAAGCGTTCCTGTAAACGTTGGTCTGCACTATCTGCGAGAGAAGCAAAACTTTTTTCTAAATTTCCCTGTGCTTCAGATGCTTTATTTATAGTATCTATTGATTGAGTTTGCAATAAATTAAAAATTGCTTGTGTTTCATCTAATCTTTGTTGTAATATTTTGTCATTATTATCAGCTAATTCTGCGAAACACTGATTTAACTTTTCTTGTGATTTTTCTAGTGATTGAGCTACTTTATTTATAGTGTCTCTTAATTGAGTTTGCAACGAATCAAAAACTTCTTGTGTTTCATCTAAACGTTGTTCTAACTTCTTGTCATTATTATCTGCTAGTTCTGCCAAATACTGTTTTAATGTTTCTTTTGATTTTTCTAGCGCTTGATTTATATTTTCTGATGTTGCACTCTCGAAGTTTGTAAAACCTTTGTTCAAGGTGTCCTGCGTCTGAACAACTTTATCGATAGTAAGTAGGTGGGCGGGAAAATTTATAACTATGTAACGAAAAGTTAACCTGAACGGTTAGAGTCAAATTTGACACGTTGCGTACTGTAGTTAGCTTTTTCTCCTCTAGCTTTAACGCCGTCAATCA
>JAHHIC010000009.1 GCA_019359035.1 Scytonematopsis contorta HA4267-MV1
GAGCAAAGCCCAATTCAATAGCTTGGAGGTTAATTTCTAAATTTTTCTCTTGGTCGGATATGACTAAATCTGATGATGATTCGGGGGTGTAGTTTTCTTCAACTGGTAGTAAAGTGCTATTTTCTTCAGTTTGTTGGATTTCTACAGATTGGGTTTGATTTTCTGTGCTTTCTTCGGATGTTGCCTGTTCTACAGGTTGGATTTGATTTTCTACTTCAATAATTTCTGTAGTTTCCTCTACTGGTTGAATTTCTGTTTCTGACGCTGGTTCCTGTTTGGATGATAGGAAGCTTTCTACTACGGCTGCAATTTCTTCGGATGTAGGGTTCTCAATATCCGCAACAACTTCCGCGTACACTTCTCTAATCTCTGGCAGAGATTTATTGATACCAAAGCGTGATAATCTTGATTGAATACGTTTGGTGTAGGTAGTCATTTTTGTTGCTCCTTTTTACTTACGCAACTTGTTGGAATTTGATATTAACCGTTTCGGGATTTACTGCTTTTTTACTTGATTTGTGCAAGTGTTTTTTGACATATAATCTTGCAGCTAAAACTACAGGTATTAATTCTCTACCTGTGTATTTTCTATTTTTGTCAAAATGTCGATTGTTCACTGGCTCAACGGCAGAAAACCACCTAATAATAGTTGTTTTGTGAGCCTTACCTTCAGTTAATTTTTGAAGATATTTGAAGCATTCCTCACCATGTACAACTATATTTTTGGTGTCGTTTATAGCCGCTAAATACTGTTCCATAAGTATGAACAACGGCAATTTTAGGAACATGGTTTTTTTCTTTAAATCTGCTGCCATATCTATTGTTTCGAGGCTTACTTCCAGCCCTAAAACTCTGATGTCAGATTTAATTCTGTACCATGACCTATCTGAAATTGGTTTGCCGTATTTAAGCTCAAAAAAAGCTTTCAATCGTGCATTAAAAGTGAGTGCCATATCTGTCGTATTGTGCGACAAACTAATACTAGCACAGGTGATGATGAGTGAAGCACTAATCTTCACCTATGGGCTATAAAGTTTTTGGACAAAGTACTTGTGCGATAATTGGCAGGGCTGATAAGTGAAGCACATGGAAGATAGGGATGCCCGTCAATCCGGATAAAAGCAAAAAAACTAGTATAGTCGTACCGATTGAAATTTATAACGAAATCGAGAAGTTGTCTGTTGAGGAAAGCCGAACCGTCAGCCAAATGATGGTTGTTTTGATGAAGGAAGCTTTGGAGAAAAGACGCCAAAAACCAGAAAAATCTTAATTTTGGCGTCTTTCTGCCATGTATGTCATATTGCCACATAACTCGTAACTGAAACGGTACTTCTGCCGTTCGTACTACAATATGATTATATTTTGTATTATACAGAAGATTGCAACAGCCTTAACAAGAGTGTTTACAAGGGTTTGATGTTGTGACATATCAAGGGTGCAGGCATTGCAACATGCCAGCATTCTATTTAAATTTAACTGCCACAATTTGCAGTAAATATTATTTAAATAAATTGCACTTGCTTACTATATAAGCGTTTCAGCTTTTTCCAAAAAAAAATCTGCCATAGTTTTTTGCTTGCATCAACAAAAGTTATCGTATCACCACAAGTTATCCTAAAATTGGGATGCTCTCGCTCGCTTTCGTTTTAGCGTGCGTGATTGTTTTTCATATTTCCTGGTAGTTCCTGACGCTATGAAGCGCTACCCAAACATATGCACACTTTAGTACTGCTCCCCAACGCAACCGACGGTAAATTAATGCGGATGCTAGTTGCGTCCCGTGCAAAAGTCTGACGACAAGGGGAATTTGTACCAAAAACTAGCAGGCACTTTGCCAACATAAACTTTTGGACCGCAGTGCAAATCAATTTGCATGGTAAGATAAGACTACATGGTACATGTAGTACAAATGGTTCTTTTGAACATAGTTGCCCAGGTGGCACAATCAATGGGAGTTCAATATATTTTGAGATGCCCATCGATAAAGCTAATGACGTATTCATCCGAGTTTTTTTGAACTCGGAGACAAGAACCCGCTTTAAAGTCGCCTGCGCTCAAACTGGAGTTGCCATGAGTGAAAAGGCTAGAGAGCTGATTGAGGAATGGATTATAAGCCAAGAGGCTCAAAATCAAAACCCATCATCAAGAAACAAGAAAGGAGATAAATGAATTTTGCACGCATTATCCTTAAAATTTGCCATAATTACCACTGCCAATAGCGTTCCCATTTACCAAACTGCCCTATAGTCCAAATAGTGATGCATGTTCTGCGTGTTTTGGGGCAGTCAATTATCCAAGGGATGGCGTTATGGCAGCAAAAAATTCCCACATTATTCCAGGTGGGAAATGTTCTTGACAAAAATTAAGATTCTTCTTAGTCCATTAACCGTTATAAATTAAGAGGTCGGATTACCTAGTAAAATATTCCTGCTTCACCACGCTTGCACCACGAAGCAATATAATTACACCTTGGTAACCGTTTTCAATTTATTCAATATTTTAGGAGGATATTATGTTGTAAAAATGCTAGGGCAAATGATAACTAATAAACTTTGCCCCAATTGGTTCTATCCGTGTTGCAGAAGAACTACGTCTCTTGAGAACTTAATCAGCAAATGTTTTGGCGGCAACCAGCATTTTTCTGATTTTGCTTTTATTTGGACAGCGTTTGGAGTAACCCCGTATTCACTGTACACAACAATCTTACTACAAGTTGTGTGCGGCATGGAGTTGTTTATCAAAATTTACGACATCTTTCTCAAAATAAACTTTTTTTGCAAGATTGCCGTAAATAGACCATTATTTACGTAAATAGCTCATGTAATGCGGATTACTCCTCCAATCGCTTCGATACTCAAATATTGGAGGGAGTATGCATCTGGAAATTGCTACAAAACTTAACCAAAAATTTACAAGCTGCAATGATTCGCACCAGCTTGTAAAATTCTGCTTAGCCAGTTTTTCAGCAACTGGTGCAGTTCATATTTACTACTAGCCACAAGAGGAAAGTTGATTAGTGCTTAGGTCAGAGGCAATTCGCAACTATTTATGTTCTCGTCTTGCTTGAAAACGCGCAAAGTCAGAAGTACCCAAACTCGAAACACAAATCAAAACTAAAAATTTCTAACCAAAAAGCTAGCAGATTTTCGAGTTCCTGGCGCTACCCACTTTGACAAATTCACAAATTTTTTCACGCAAGACCGACTAGGACATATTACTATCCGAGAGAAGACGAGGATGGCCCACGCTATGTAAATATCACTTTTATTCCTTGGAAGAAAAAACCAAGATGATAACAGTACACGTAGCTCGTTAACAAAAACATCTTCCCACTCATTGTGCGAATCACGAATTGTTCTGACAAATAGCGGCTAATCGGCTCCCAGCAAAAAAACAAGGAGGCCGAGCAATGTCGAAAGATACTACAAAAAACCTACAAATTTCAGATTGGGCAGCAGACACTTTATATAGCGAAACTGCTATTGACCCAAAACACTTAGAAGAATGGCGTTCTAGCGCTATTAGTGACGAGATATCAAATTTAAATATTGAATCTACAGGGGGTTACGCGCTTCTAGCGAGACTAGCCCCATCTGAGATTTTAGAAGCAAGTCCTGGTGTAGCTAGTTTGGGGGATATTAGAAAAACCCAATATCAATACGACCACATCATTTATGGCTCAGGTTGGTGGTTTAGTGGACTAGACCCGCTAAATAATTGGCTTGAGATGGAATGGGGCTGCTGTAAGCCAGATAACCCACGAATAGACCTCAAGAAGAACAAACCGCGTAAATACGAGCATCCTGGTGGCATACCCACAAGAGCATTTTACTTGCGTGTACCTCCAAGTATTGGTAAGAAAATAGCTGACCGTTATGGATTAGAAGCACCTGAAAAAGATAAGTTTTGGCCTTGGGTTTTAGAGAATAAATTGCCAGTAAATATTGTCGAAGGTGTTAAAAAAGCAGCGTCAGTGTTGTCTGCTGGATTTGTTGCGGTGGGGATTTCTTCTCATACTGCTGGTTATCGTATACCTAGAATAAATGGCAGAAGGATAGGGAAACCATATTTGATTCCAGAGTTAAAAATATTTTCTGGAAATCCAATTTACATTTGTCTAGACGAGGACGAAAAGCCCAAAACTATTGAGTCAGTAAATAATTCTCGTAGTGTATACGGGGTATTGTTTTTAAAACAGGGCTGTGAAGTTAAAGTTTGTAGTTGGTCTAATACTTTGGGTAAAGGTATTGATGATGTGCATTTTAGCTATGGAATTGAGCAAGTCGAGAAAATTATAGCTAGTGCTAAAAGCTTTAAACATTGGCAGATAAGCAACCTTTACAAACTGACTTACTCTGCGGATATTAATGTGAATTGTCGCTACTTGGGTGAGCAGGTTGACTTAACTAAAATTGATGCTCAACTTATAGGATTACTGTCTGTCAAAGGTACTGGAAAAACAGAAGTAATTAAGCCCGTAATTAAGGATGTACACAACTCAGATGGTGCTGTAATTGTGCTGAATCACCGCAATCAATTAGGTGAGGACGTGGCTAACAGATGGGGTATTTGGCATATTAACCAAATTAAAAATGATATAGAAGCTTCACGGGAGGCTTCACATTATGGGTTTGTGGCTTGTTTTGAGTCTTTACATCCTAATTCTCAAATTAGATTTCAAGCAGAACATTGGGTAAATGCAAAACTTGTTGTGCTTGATGAAGTAGAGCAGAGTATATTTGCTTTACTTAATTCTTCTACTTGTGACGAGCATAGAGTTGCAATATTGAGAGAGCTTAGAACTCTTTTACGGGGTGTGATTGCGAATGGGGGTAAAATAGTAATTTCTGATGCTGATTTATCGGATATTACTATCAATTTGATTAGAGATATTATCGGGTATGATATTAGTTTATCTCTAGTACAAAATCACTGGAGACCAGGCAAAGATAAAAGCTGGAAGATTTATGATTACAAGAGTGAGGACGCTTTACTTGGTTCTTTAGAGTCAGCTATTCGTAATGGTGAAAAAGTATTTGTATTTACTGCATCACAAAAAGCTAAGTCTCGCTGGTCAACTAAAAATCTAGAGTCCTATATGCGTAAGAATTTTCCGGACTTAAAGATTATCAGAATTGATGGAGAGTCAATTATTGATGAAAATCATCCGGCATTTGGTTGTATGGGTAATCTAAATGTATTTCTGAAGGATTACCAAATAGTAATTTGCTCACCATCAATAGAGACTGGTGTGTCTTTAGAGATGTCAAAATATTATGAAGAAAAAGAGTTTCATTTTAATTCTGTGTGGGCTATGGGTAGTGGAATTCAATCTGTAAATGGGTTTTTACAGGTATTAGCGCGAGTCAGGGAGAACGTACCACGACACATTTATGTGACTGAGTTTGGATTACCAGGTTCATTTGTTGGTAGCGGTGGAATTAAAGCATCACATATTAAATTTTCGGAAAAGAAGAAGTTTAAAGTATTGATGCAGCAATTAAGAGCTGCTGATAAGGATTGGGAGCCTGATTTAAATGAAGATGAGGATGAAAGTAGGGATTTAAATATCTTTTATCGTTGCTGGGAGAAAATGGGCGCAAGACATAATTTGGGGATGATGATGTACAAGCAATTTATCCTGGAGTATTTAAGAATGGAGGGGCATACTGTGATTAATGCGGATGCTGTACCATCTAAGGATATCCAGGAATTTATGAAATTTCTTTGCCAGTATAATTATTATAAAGAGCGCTGTGGAATATCTGAGATTGAGGGCTTTTCTAGTGAGGATGAGTACAAGAAAAGTAAGGATTCTAAAATTAAAACTCAAGATAATTTATGGCGTGAGCGTAAGTGGGAAATAGAGAAGCGCTATTTAACTGATACTACCCCTGAGTTAATAGAAAAAGATGATTTGGGCTGGTACAAGCAATTACAACTGCACTATTACTGCACAACGGGTAAAGAATTTTTAGTTGACCGCGACAAAGAATTAATTAATTCGTTGCTGGCAAAAGGTAACGGTACTTTGTGGATTCCCACATTGAATCAAAAATCTCTAATTGGGCATCTGGCGTTGTTGGAAGCCTCTGGGATTGCACAACTAATACGTAGTTATAGTCTGGGTCATGAATTTTATAATACTCACTTTGACTTGGTACGAATTTCTGAGTTCCTAGAAAAAGTGGGACAGAACGACATAAAAGACCTGACTTCTGTTAAGGTTCCTATGACCAGACACACCAAACATGGTTCCGTACGTACTACCCCCATTCAGCGCATTCAACCTTTGCTTAACCAATTTGGGGTAAGGCTACAGTACACCGGGAGACGCACCAAAAACGACGAGCGCGAACGTTTGTACTGCTTGCATCTTGACCTTTTGGTGGAATCAGATGTACCAGACTCACCGGAAAAAGAAGAGTCTGGTTTAGTGGAGTTTTCGGTTAATGACTCACCGGAAAAAGAAGAGTCCGGTTCAGGCAAACGTAAATCTTTTTCCCCAATTCTTGAGGATGGACGTAAGGAGATATTCGACAAATGGTATGAGAGGGATAGTCGTAAATCTAGTTTTGTATCAGACGATGATACAAAAAATGTGCAACAAAATCCCTAATACTATTTATAGGGAGATGTGACACCAATAGCACGCGAGTGGACTAAGAGTAAAACCCCATAAACTTGGGGCAATGCAGTTTACTATCTGAAAAATTTTCTTTTTTGGGATAGTAACTATCCATTCAAGATATTTTGATTATGTTTTGGGAATTTTTTTGGGGCATCTATGGTATTGCGAGTAAAAGTCACGCGCTTGGATTTTGAATCAGCCGCATCAGATAGCTGGGTTGACGGGTTACTACAAGGGAAAAAGGGGTTATGGGTATATGTGGAGTTGGGTACAGAGCAAGAGTACATCCCCAGCCCTTCGGATGACCCAAGAACTGAGTACAAACTGTTTAGGGGATGTGACGTGTTTTTTGCTCGTAGCCAGGAACAGTTGGAGCAGGGGAATTACGAAGCAGAACAAATTAACGTAACAGTGATTTTGTACTGCTAGGCAGCGGGTTCTTCTGTTGCGATTTTCTCGCGAACTGGACCGCGACGCAGTCGTTTTTGTGGCTGAATATTGTCTCGGTTCTTTTCGAGGTAATCTGCCAGTTCTTCAATAGGTATTTCAACTTTAGTTCCGTCTTTCAAGTAAACAGTAGCCATATTTCCAAACATATCTGGGTATATCAATATATTATTGACTTTAAGCAAGTAGTGTTTCAAGTTGAATCCAGGTAATTGACGTACTTGCCGAGTAAATATGACTCACAATTCAAGTCCCGAATCGTGATACGCCAAAGGCGTTAAGCTCCGCTTATCGCGTTTTTGCAGATGCTGCTGTTTGGCTTGATGCTTGTCTAATAACTGTTGCAATTGGTGGAATATCTTAAGGTCTTCCAGGTTTAGGGCTATCCCTTGTGGCTGTTGGTCAGGAGACAGCGGGATAAGAGCAATTTCTTCTCCCGATTTACGCTTAATTTTAATTGTGGAATTGTCCATCTCCAGGTCAAAAGTACTGCCCCTCAAAACTCGGTCTGGCTTTTGGTTCTCCCAGAACAGACGTACGGTTGTGGCAATTACTTCTGCGTATTGCTGCTGGATAAGGTTGTCTTCAACTTGTTCTGGCTGGTTGGATTGTTCTGGTACAGCGGGGATGCTCTCAATATTTTCGGGTTGTTCTACAGGTATAGCGGGGGTGCTATCAACATTTTTGGATGGTGGAACTGGTACAGCGGGGATGCTCTCAATACTTTCGGGTTGTTCTACAGGTGTAACAGGGATACTCTCAATACTTTCGGGTGGTGGAACTGGTGCGGCTGTTTCAATTATTGGGGATGGGGGCTGAGACAAAACTTTGCTTTGTTTTTTGTCAAGTGGTTTATTTGATTGTGTTGTCACCAAAACGGAACTTGGTAACGTTGTTTGATGTAAATTATCTGGTGTGTTTAATTCTTCAGTAGTTAGACTATTATCTCCATCAGAGTCAGAATCTTGCTTGGACTCATCATAATACACATTTTCAAGATGATTAACCCACCTATCATCAATTTTACGTCCACGTTTAAAACTAACAATAAGTGAATCAATTGGATTTTGATATTCCTCTTGATAGCCTACTTTTAAATGTTCTCGGATGCCAATGTGTGTATATAACTTACCCAAGTCTCCACCCTTAAACGGCTGTCCATCCAAGCAGTAGCTTATCCCCTTGAGTTTACCAGTACGGGTAAACTTACAATCAACTTGAATATTTTCTTTTAACAATCGGGCTACAAATACAGGCATTTCTGGTTTATCTGCTGCTGCTTTTTCTATTGCGAGTTGTAACCGTTCAACTATATTTGGTTCCGAGACAGAATTATCTGGAATATGTCTGGGGTAAGCCTTTTTCTTCTCAACTTCCCAACTACTGGGTTGGACAATTAAGTTATATTCCTTTTCAATTTGACGCAATATTTTTTCTGTACGGTAATAGTCTAAATAATCGTCATTACAATCGCCATTATAGGCTACCCGATTAATAACCATATGGGCGTGTGGTCGCACCTGCCCATCAAATTCTGTATCATTATGCTGAACCAAAATAAATTGGTTGTTCGACAGTTTTAACCCATCAAGTAAGTCTTGGGCTATTTGGCACAATTCCCACTCGTCAAGGGTTCTATCACCAGGGGCTGGACTAAACGACAGGTGGAGTACGGGTTTTTTAACACGCTGGTTTTGATTAGCAAACTGACGGAACTCCCACGCGAGGACAGCTGGCGTTTCTCCTGCCATATTAGTATTAATCAACCTGGCGTCTGGTTTCCCCAGGACATAGGACACACAACCGTAGAAGCCGTTTCCCTTAGTGATATTCCCAATCACTCGGCTGACTCCTGGTCTGTGGTCTCAACTCGTTTGGGTAGCCCCAATAGCATTTGTTTAACTTCCAACAGCAATGGTTTTAGGGATTCGATATCGTCGCGGGGGTCAACATCAATCTTGTCCCCCATTTTGACAGCGCGGTTAATGGCATAAGCGATTTGGTTGATGTTATTCCCAATTCTTCCTATTTCTCCATACAGCATTAAGTTAACTGCATTTGCTGGGGCTGGGATATTCTTGTTTTCGACACAGTACCGAACAAACGAGGAGAGATTATTCCCCAAACCATAGGCTTCTGCTTTGGTTTCCCAGTCCTCTTTTTCTGATTCGGTCAACCGTAAACTGATGAGGCTGGTTCGCTTGGGTTTGGGCTGTGGCTTGCGTCCCGCTGGAAATACTTTTTGGTCTGTGGTTTTCTTAGCCATCTATATATATAGAGAAGTTTTTTAATCGTAGACTTATAAGTAAGTAATAATAACCGCGCTTAGTATTCCTGACATCAATATACTTTTTACCTACCGGGATTTGGGGGTTTCCAAAGGGGGTGTCCCCCTTTGGCGAGCTTTGCCAGCGCGACAATCTATGATTTTTACGCAATATATGTAATACGCTGGCATTGCTCGCTACCCAATCCATATGGGGTACGACCAATATAGCACAACGGGGGTCTAGCCATACATATGACGGGGTTCTGGCTTTTTGTCGGGGTCTATCGCGTTTTTGGGAAATACTGGGTGTGGGGTGGGGATGGGGTAGGGATGAGGTAGGGATGGATTTTTGGTTTTGACAATTGTTTTGGTCAATCAATATATAAATTTGATTAAAGTGAGTAGGGACGGGGTTCTGATGGGGTAGGGATGAGGTAGGGATGGAGTAGGGAGTTAGTCTAATCAGCAGTAAAGAGTAATTTTAACAACAATATTGTACGGAAAATATTAAGGGAGCGTAGTAAATTATTAAGTATATGAACTATTTAATAAATGCTCATATCTCGGTTGAGTGAGTAAATATTTTATTGTGTGAATAATATGCCTCGTAAAGAATATATAAAAAGTTCGGCAATTTTGACTGTAATGAGAAAAAAAACTACTTTAGAAGGAGAGGTTATTGAGTACCTTAAGAAAAAACATTCAGGTGCTGGTCATGATGTATTGAAGGCAGTAATGGCTTATTACTTGCCATCTTATTTGCTTGATTCTGGGGAAAATGGGGAGCAATTACGACGAGCTGCTTTGGAGTCTATAACTGATTTGGAATTACAAATAATTAGGATAAAGCGTTTAGCGAATATTGAGCTAATACCTCAAGTTGTCTTGGAATGTCCATCTGGTTTCGGGGGAGAGGCTGCTATGAGACCTGGTTCAATTTCTTCTCGTAATACAGAAGAACAGCACCCAGAAAAACCTGCACCTGCTTCTACTAATAATCAAGATGAGGGTGAAGAAGACGATTCAGATGATGACGACGACTCTGATGATGATAACCCAATAGCAAGGATTCTATCAACAGCAAAACTAAATTTGGATGCGGGTTTTCGTTTCGATTAAATATTGATTATTGATTTGTAGCTGTTAATCAATTATTAATTAACATTATGGCTGATAATATTTGAATAAAGTTAGTAATTACTTAGTACTATATTGTTAATTTAATAGTGCTTATCCCCCTTGGATGCTGCTCCTGAATTGGTGCTTTTAATCTGGATATTTCAAACTTGATTCAGGTTTTTATAAGTTGATTCAGGTTTTAAAAATTGGTTGGTAATACTTGATTCAGGTAATAGATACAGAGGTGAGGTCAGAAAATTAAACGTTGAGGTTTTTTCTGTATTGATGGTTGACCCGTCAGGTGATTTGAACCATAATTTGTCCCAAAATTTTACCCAAAGAGCCGTAACCCTATAAATTACGTAAACTTTTGGACAGGATATGGTTCATAATTTAGTCACGCATTCCGGTAAAAGCACACTAAAAAGTATCAAGTTTCAAACAATGCGGCTAATATTCCTGATGTTGATGGTACGGTGGATGCTACAATTCGTATTATGTGATGTGACAGGAGTCACTCAATTAACAGCTTAATTGATGGTCGATACATTTTAAAATAAAACGGATGTTATTTTATAGGGTTTGGGTGTCCTCTACGCGAGTGAGTCAAAGTTGTGGAGCGGGACAGAGACTTATCATAAATAAGAAAGAAAAATATGCAAGTTTTTTAAGGCTGTCGTGACTTCGTAGTCAGGATTGATTGGTGATAGGGGTTTGATGCCTTCATCAGAATTTTTTTCTGATGAAGCGTGCTATTCCAACATATAAAAGTATATTTATTTGTCCTTTAAGTGCGTGTCCAATCTCCGTACTTGAATTGCGCTCCCGGAGCCAAAAAATGTAGACTCTATACTGGGTGTATATAACAGGGTGTGGAATATGGCACGAATCGAACGCGAGTCAATTAACTTTAAACTTCCCAAAACCTTGGCCAATGCACTTCGCACCGCTGCTGCTGAACGTAAAACTTCAGCCACCAATTTGGTAATCCAAGGACTACACCACATTTTGGGCGATGTGCGGGGTACAGAAGTGAGTGTAGATATACGTTTGTACCAATTGGAAGAAGATTTTTTTCGTTTGGCAGAAAGCGTCAGAGACCATAGCGTAAATCTCGACCATGAAAAGAGGCTAGACAATTTAGAAGGAAAATTGGAAGCTTTGACTAATCGGTTGGCGCAATTTGAGGGGGTGTTAACTGCTGTACAACAAAGTGTTAATGCCTCTAAATCGCGTTATAGGTCTGGTAACCCCTATTTGCACAATTCCCAACCACCTGAACCTCAACCTTTTGATGAGATTTCTTTAGCGAGAAGGCTAAACACAAAAGTCGCAGAAATAGTAGAAAAACGCACAACACTTAATAAAAAAGAATTTGAAGCCTGGTGTAGGGAGCGGGATAATAGCCAATACGCTTGGCGTTTCAATGAAAAAGATAGCCTTTACTATCCGGTAAAATAGGGTTATTGGTGGTTGACTGTAGTGAGTCGTTGTCAGTTATCGGGTCTTATTGATAATGGCTGGTTCTTAGTGCTTGTTGGTGGTTGCTTGGCTTACGTGAGTCGTTGTCAACTATCGTGTCTTATTGATAAGACTTGATTCTTGGTGGTTGTTGGTGGTTGACTGACCATAATGACTCCTTGTCAACTACCGGGTCTTATTGATAATGATTGATTCTTGGTGCTTGTTGGGGCAACCTGCCCATAATGAGTCGTCGTCAACTATCGGGTCTTATTGATAATGATTGATTCTTGGTGCTTGTTGGGGCAACCTGCCCATAATGAGTCGTCGTCAACTATCGGGTCTTATTGATAATGATTGATTCTTGGTGCTTGTTGGGGCAACCTGCCCATAATGAGTCGTCGTCAACTATCGGGTCTTATTGATAATGATTGATTCTTGGTACTTGTTGGTGGCTGACTGACCGGAATGATTTTTATGAAAAATCAGGTCTTCTAGAGAATACTTTTGGCTTGTTTGTAAATAATAAAAATATTTTAACATCCGAATGTTTATATGTGTACAACTTTTTTCTACGCTTTTAACCCCAATCGAATTGGTGTGTAGTGGTCTGATTCATGAGAGAATTTATAAATCGCTAGAACCCTTGTTCCAACTATACAAGTGCTTAAGATAACTCAATCATCAGGTGCAATTAATCTTAAACTTTCGTCACCAGTGCCAGCCAATTTACACCCGGCACTAGTATATTTGAATGGGTTAAGTGAGGGGTCTGTTCCTACGATGCGTCATGCTTTGGACACAATCGCCAAACTCTTAACAACGGACGAGTGTGACGCACTAACTTTGGACTGGTCTAAATTACGGTATGCCCATACAGCGGCAGTGCGGTCAGCTTTGAGGAAAAAATTTGCACCAGCGACGGCGAGAAAAATGCTCTGTGCTTTGAAAAGGGTATTAAAGGAAGCCTATAAGTTGGATTTGATGAGTTTTGAGGATTATGTCCGCACCACAGATTTGGAACCAATTGATACCCCTAGTACGTCCATCCGGGGTCGGGCTTTAAGTGAAGAAGAAATCACTGCATTAATGGATGTTTGTTTAGATGAAAAACAAAGTCATATTGATATAAGAGATGCGGCACTGATTGCGATTTTACGAGGTGGGGGTTTGAGACGCAATGAGGTGATAAATCTGAAAATTAAAGATTTTAATCCCACTGCTGGGGAGTTAGATATACACAAGGGAAAAAGAGGTTCATACAGAAAAGTATATTTACCTTTAGACGCGGTAACTTTGGTAGAAGCGTGGCTTGATGTGCGAGGACGCAAACCCGGGCCGCTGTTATGTCATGTCAGGAAAGGGGGGACAATCGAACCGCGTCCCCTGTGTGCGGATTCTGTGTTAAAGATATTAAATCGGCGTTCAGCAGCAGCTGGTGTAGATAAGTTTTCTCCCCACGACTTTCGCCGCACTTTTTGTTCTGACCTGTTGGATGCGGGAGTTGATATTTCTACGGTTCAAAAGCTTGCTGGTCATTCTTCTCCCGCAATAACATCTAAATATGATAGGCGAAGTGAAGAAACATCCCGTTTGGCTGTACAGAAGTTGTCGATTCCGTCGTCGCGTAAAAAAGAAAAACAATCTTGATTGTGATTTTTTGTACGCGCACAATTGGAACGCACACGCTGCGCGTACAGCTTGCTGTGCCGCAGGCATACGAAAATATTAAAAAGGCTAAAACTCATATTAAGTAAGCGTTTCAGGCAATTGAAAAAAAAATGGTTTTTTGGCGTTTAGTGTCTTTTAGTAGTAAAAAACATCCTCCAGAGCATTGGGTTGAAAGCCTTGCCTAATAATACTTTTAGCAATTTGCCGTTCGGACTTAACGTACATCCAACCTTTTTTGGTGCAGTGACTCCTTGTAGTGAGTCGAGAAGAAAAGAATATCTCATCAAAGATGCACCAAATCTACACCAATTTGTATTTTTATGGTCTACTATATATATGTATGTATATCGCTTGGCAGCGATTCCGTTACAATACTGCTCGGTTAAGGATTTTTGTAGGTTAGGTTGAGGCTTTGGGAAACCCAACTTTGTGGTTATTGTTGGGTTTCGTTCCTCAACCCAACCTACGAGTTTTCGTATTTTCGAGCTTAACCGAGCAGTATTGGGCAGTGACTCTGTTATTAGTCAACAAACCAAAAAAGGAATAGCGATGAAAAACTTCAATCAAAGATACATGTCAAGATATGTATATTTAATTACATGTATGGTGTCTATATTGTCTATAGATCATGAGAGTAATGACTGGTCTATAGTGGTTTCCGACCTAGGAAGGCACATTTTAACAGCTGCTTGTTTGGCTGGTTGTATACCTCCTCAGAGGAAAGCCTATAAGGATTGGATTTCTAAACGGCTTGCTAGTTTATTTTTAGCAGTACTCGATATTTTCGATTTTTTGCCGGAACACAGCGAGTCATACCAGCAACAAAAGGTTATGGTTTTTCCTGAATTCCTCTCTATATTTTACAAAGTCGCACAAGCGTAAAAAAGGAGTAGAAGAAACATGAAAAAACAGAACATAAACACTGGTAAAAACCCTGATACGGGACAAAACACCGCTTCAAATAATACATGGGTTGACTCTATGGATACTAAGAATTCTTCCAACGCTATAAATACAGCCAAGCGCATGTCTATCAGCTTGACTGGAGATGCGACTGAAATGCTAAAGTTCCTTGCTGAATCTCAAGGCATAACTCAAAACGAGGCCTTGCGTAAAGCTATTGCGACAGAAGCTTACTTGTTGCAAGAGAGACAAAAAGGTTCTAAAGTATTACTTCAAAAATCTGATGATGAGATTCGAGAAGTTATTTTTAGGTAAGGGAAGCGTTGGAGGAATACGTTCACCCTACTTTCGGAGCAATTAAAATGCCTTCCCAATTTGATAAAAACATCTCTAATTCTAACAATTCCAGCGAAAACCAGGCTACTAATAATAACGCTTTGGTAAGTAATATTCAAGATGATAAGCCAGACTTGTCAATTGATGGAATGTTAGATATTAGTGACTATATTAAGGAGGTAGAACCAAACGATAGAACACGACAAGCCATATACGCTTGGGCTGTTCAAAAGCAAGAACGCACCAAAGAAAAAATACTAACTTGTATAGTTGGGTTGTCAGCTAGTACTCTTACAGCGACTTTTCTAATGGTAGGAATTGCCATTAGTAACCCCGAAGTCGATAAACAATTTGTAAAAGATGTTATCCCGTTGATTCTCACGCCTCAAATTACTTTATTAAGTGGCTCTTTCGGAGCCTACATTTTACATACAAGGAGTAAAAATAAAAAATAACTTTATATTTATCGTGCATTACTTAATACAAGTAATGCTATAAAATTTATCAACAAAAGCTTCCAGTGGTTATAATCGCTGGAAATTTTTGTGATTACAAGGTTTGCAGTTGAATTCTTAGAGGAAAAACTTAGCCCGGATTTCTCACAGTTGATTCAATATCCCGCCCTGGTTTAGCAAAAATTTCATGAGATGTGAAAAGTGAAAAGTGGTCAGTCTATTAGTACTTTTATACTATGTACAGATTGCACACTGAAATAACATTGCCATACAGAAATCTTAAAAGCTAATAAAAGTTGAATAAAGATAGATTAAAATATGTTAATTATAAGCTATAAAATCAGCAGCCTTGAAAGCTAATAAAAGCTAATAAAGCTAATAAAAAGAGCTTAAAGTCTGTTAGTTTTAAGCTGCCAAATCAAAATATTGGAAGCTAATAAAAGCTGAATAAAAAGCTTAAAGTTTGTTAGTTTTAAGCTGTAAAATCAGAATATTGAAAGCTAATAAAATCTGAATAAAAAGAGCTTAAAGTCTGTTAGTTTTAAGCTATAAAATCAGAATATTGAAAGCTAATAAAATCTGAATAAAAGAGCTTAAAGTATGTTAGCTTTAAGCCCAATAATTTTCATATTTATCAAGGTCAAAGTTAATGAAGCTGTCCGAAAGTGTTAAGAATAGTGATAACTTGCTGTCTACTTATCTGTATATTTTTAATAAAAATCTCATAAGATGATTATTTTTTCAGTTAATACTTTTTTGCAAACATTTGATTAAATTTATTCTTAATAAATTAAAGTAATTATTGATAATACATCTCCTTATTGATAATCATCTTCTTTACCTAACGCCACCTTGACTGGTCTGAAGCATAGATATGATATAAAGCCTAGTGCTCTTTAGCTTGGTCGCTGGTTGAAAAAGTAATTTGACTATTTGAAAGAAGGTTTTTTAAAGCTAAAGCAGTTGTCTCTACTTGTAGCCTTTGTTCTTCAGTAAAAACACCAGTTACGGCAATAGCATATTTAGTTTGTGACTCCAGTTCCTGAAGATTGTCTTTAGTATGAGAAAAATTAAGTGTATTACTATTGCTATTTTCTTCTTCTACCTCACTTCCCATTTCTACAGCAGATTCCAAATCTATTTCAAGTAATTCACAGATGTTCCTGAAGTATTCAACTGATACTGCGTTTTGACTAACAAATCGCTTTAGAGTGCTCATTGAAAGCCCTAACTTCTCAGCTACATCACGTGATGTCCAGCCTCTACGCATCATACTTATCCTAACTGCATTCCTTCCTTCTTCAGAAAGTTTTAAGCTTCTTTTAATCACACAACTATGCTCTTTTTCTCAACGTCTCTAAAAGTTCAGTTCCTAAACCCGGATTTCTCACAACATTTTCAAAGTTTTACAACATACTAAATCGCATTACCTCTTAGATCAAAGCGCCTCCTAATCGCATTACCTCTTAGATCAAAGCGCCTCCTAATCGCATTACCTCTTAGATCAAAGCGCCTCCTAATCGCATTACCTCTTAGATCAAAGCGCCTCCTAATCGCATTACCTCTTAGATCAAAGCGC
>JAHHIC010000010.1 GCA_019359035.1 Scytonematopsis contorta HA4267-MV1
CTCACCTCATTATAGCAGATATGACCTACAACTGACACCCAAGTGAGTCCGAAATGACCTATAAGTGAAGATTTCTTCTGAAATAGACCACAAATAACCCATAAATAACCTTTTAGCAACATTAAAGTAAACTGTAAGTGACACGCAAATGAACTGTCTTTTGTTATGCAAGGCTCTTTCAATGCTTTGCAATGCTTTATAATATAAGAAAGCCAGGAGTATGTCTAAAAAACATAAATTCGCTTCTAATAAAAGCGAAGAGTAGTATGAGTTCCAAAAAAAAAACCGCGAAGTATGTCTAAAAAACATAAATTCGCTTTCAAGAGGTTATCTGATTTTTGCCGGGTCGCCAACTCTTTAAAAGAAATCAGATTAACATTTAAGGAATCTTGTATTACTAGTTTTATCTCATACTTCTGGATGCGTAGATGATAAGAAAAAAAATTATACTGAATTATACATTGTCATCTAAATGTATAATTTTGAACCATGTAACCATTTTTATAAAAAAACTTAAAAATGGTTAATTTTGCCGTGTTTGATTTTAATCTTGTGCTATAAGTAGAGTACTCGGACTCAAGAGTTTGGCGACCCGGCGGTCTGAGTTCTCATTAAACACTCTTGAAAGCGAAACATGAAAATTTTAACTTGGTTAATAAACTCGATTATCCCTGTATTGTTGTCGATGACTCTTCACCAGGGACCTAATCATTCACACCCCAAATCTTTGGAGGTCGATGTGAATGTCAATGTCAAAGTTGAGGAGGTCAATGTGGATGTCAAAGCTGAGTGTGGCTTTGACTTTGACTAAGCTTTGATGAGAAGGGAGAGGTATTGATTGCCTCTTCCTTCCCTATATCAGTAGCGGATGCTGACGCAAACATGCAGTGAGTAGTTTTGACGTAGCGGAGGGAGACTTAAACCTCCCTTCCCTACGAAAGAGGGGATAGGGTGTTGACTTTGATGCTATTTTCGGGAAGTCGTTCATGCACAATTACTGTTCTACTATTTTGCCTGAAACCCTGTACTCAGTAAACTTTCAAGGGAAAAAACGACATAGTAGAAAAGTACTAAAAAGGTGTAAAAAACCATCAAAGTCAACAGCCTACCCTCGACCTGACACACTTGAAATTTTACGGAATTATTACTTGTCAGCTTGTATAACAAGAGGGGAAGGCGCCATCTAACTTATGCTCAGCAACAGACCTGCGCGGACGAGGCTCTTATAATCCTCTATATGAAAGGGTTTTAATTTAAGAAATAAGAAACGAGACTAATTTTCTTCTTAATTGAAATTTTCGCTTAAATTATCTTTATTTTGGCTTGACTTTACACACAAAAGGTGAGAACATAATGCGTTTTATTTTTATTCTTTAAAGGGTTGTCTGTGGGTGACAAGGATGGGGTGAGATATGGCTGCCCCTGTGAAATTGAATCAGTGTTTTGGTCGTTTTCTATACAGATGGTCGGCAATTATTCGTAACTATTGCGAGGAAAACGCCAACCCACTAATTCAATTTCACAGGGTTTAAAATTTGAGATATGCAATTAGATTTTTAGTATTACACAATAATGTCTTCTTAAAAGTTCTGTAAGATTTTTTAAATTATATCAAAATTAAAAAGGTTACGCTTTTTGATAATTACTCCCGGTTCGCTCATTTTTTTTGGAGTTAGAGAAATTGCCAAAAATCATAAAATCTATATGTCGTAATGGTTTTAGCGATTTACCTAAATTTACCTTAAACTACCACCCTGCTCTAAAAACTCTATTTTTATGCTTAAGCATAAAGTTGAGGTGATAGTATGCTTGAACCATAGCCGGAAAGCCTTATTAAATCGTTCGGCTTTTTTCTAACTCAATTTAAAATGAGCGAACCGTGAGTAATAAGTTTGGTTTATCTTGAGTGGGTTTGACTTTTGGGGATACCAATAAAAATTATCCCATATGCGTGTCTATCCGTTTTAAAGCATTGACTATCAATACATTTATACTGATTGAGGGCGACAAGGAAGTGAGCGTGGGTTATCTTTATGTTTAAGTCTTGTTCCTTATTATTGGACAATAAGACTTGGACGACAATTAAACGCTGTCGCTTAATATTTGGTATTGGTACGGATTGAGATGGTAAAGTGCAAATTTTCGGTGTAATAAAAGTGCATAAGTCTTTATGATTAAGAAAAGACCGAGATGGATATACCATGATAATTGGGTTGACGAACCAAAAGGGTGGGTCAGGTAAAACTACGGTATCTGGGCATCTTGCGTACTGGTTAAGCAAGCGCGGCACGGTGATTGTTGTAGATGCTGATGCCCAGCAAAGTAGCACTAACTGGATGAAAGACTTGCAATTGTCGTGCAAAACGATGATTGACCCAGATGATTTATTTGACGAACTGCCTCAACTTGCTACCCAGTATGACAATGTAGTGGTAGATGGACCTGGGAGTCTTAGCGAAACCACCAAAGCGATTTTATCTAGATGTGACCTGGCTTTAGTGCCCTGCAAACCAGCAGGACTGGACATGCACAGCACATCAAAAATGCTACGAATATTACGTCAGGCTAGGGAATTGCGGGGTGGGTTGCCCCATGTTGGTTTATTCCTCAATCACGCAAAGAAAGGTACTATACTGCTTAAAGATGCAATTCGCGCATTAGCTGAACAAAATACAGGATTTCCGTTACTTAAAACGGTAATATATGACTTGCAAGTAATTGCTGACGCACCAGGGCAAGGAACCTCTGTTTGGGGGATGAGTGGAGCAACTGCCAAACGTGCAATTATTGACTTTGAATCGTTATTTACAGAAGCGTTAAAGGTGCCCAATGCCAAGAACTAGAAGAAAAGTAGAAGAATTTATCTACAGGGATGATACCGATACCACAGTCGCTCCTACATCAATACCCCTCAGCGACCTGGTACTACCCAAGTCAGAATTGCGGTACTTTATTGATGAAGAAGAAGTTGCCAAAATTGTGGCAACTGGTAGAAAGAATGGCATCATCGAACCAATCCTTGTTCGCCCAATTGCAGACAGCGAAAAATATGAGGTGGTGGCAGGGGCAAAACGCTATCGTGCTTCTATAATTCTTGAACTAGAATCCGTCCCTGTTGTTGTCCGCTCACTCAATGATGAAGAAGCACTAGAGATAGCTTTAATCGAAAACTTTGCGCGTTCTGGGCTAACTGATTTAGAAGAAGCAGATGGCATTTTACGGTTGTTGGCTCTTAAATTAGAAGTAGCAGTTAACGAAGTTCCACCACTATTACACCATATTCAAAACCAACTGCGTGGTAGGCTTGCTCCCAATGCCAATAACGTTATTGGTGAAGAGAAAATTAAGCTAGTTCTGGATGTGTTGACGGAGTTAGGTAATATAAAACTTGACTCGTTTATCAGCAATCGCTTACCTTTGCTCAACCTACCCGATGATATTTTAGAGGTTTTACGGGCAGGTAAGTTGGAGGCTTCTAAGGCAAAGGCAATTGCTACTATAGAATTGGTTGAGACAAGGAAGAAATTGCTCTTAGAGGCGATAGATGAGAGTTTGTCACTGTCACAAATAAAGCAACGGATATCTGAACTTATAACACCGCAATCCGAAGAGCAGCAGCAAAGCTCCGACAAGCCATTAAAAGAAAGGATTGATGATACTTTTAAGCGGTTTAAGAAGGCGAAAGCATGGGATAATCCCAAGAAGCAGGCTCGGATTGAAAAGTTATTAGCACAGTTGGATGCTTTGATAAGTTAGCTATTACTCCTATATAACGGTGTTGTAGCATCTATTGGTACTAATCCCCATGCATCAATGCAGCTTTGGGTTATGTCCCAGTGTGAGCAAGTAATCAATACCCCATCCAGGGTCTGACATTGATTCAATTTTAAAAATAATGTATTTACCCATTTTAATCGAATGAAGCTACAGACGCGAAAGTGGTCTACATGCCAAATCTAAATATCAAAGGTAAAAAGTGGAACAATTGGGCAGATGGAATGTATATGTCCACTAGACAACTTGAAGCAAGGCTCAATAAAGATAAAGATGCCAAAGATTTTGAGTATAAATTCCTCTCAGAAGTGAAAGATGATGATGTTAGAAACCGTTTGCTAGATAGACATACAAATCCTCGATTAGGAGTGGCACTTTTAGCTACTTCAAATTTGGAAGATGTGTCAATACAAGAATCAATTACTCCTTACGCTTCCATCAGGCATGATAGTGTTGTCGAAAATAGCTCCTCGGAGACAAACATCCATAGCTCCGCTCAAATCGGTATTGCTCAGATTAGCCCTTTCCGAAAGGATATTCGTCATCTTAGCTCCTCTCAATTCGGCATAACTGAGGTCAGCACCCCTCAAATCAACATTTCTCAGCTCAGCCCCCATCAATTCGGCTCTATACAAATTACAGTTACAGAGGCTAGCTCCCCACAAAGAAGCTCCACGCAGTTGGATTCCCGACAAATCAGCTCCATCCAAGGTAGCTCTGTCGAGAGAAGCCCCATTCAAATGAGCGCTACTCAAATCGGCACCAATCAAGGAGACGTAACACAGGTAAGCTCCACTCATATAAACTCCTCTCAAGTTAATACCATCAAGAACTTCATCTTCTTTTATCCTAATCCCCTCAAAATCTTTCTCCCCTTGCTCAAGTCTTCTACGCAATTCAACAGCAGTAATTTCCATACATATAGTCCCACATCAATTAACACATACAAACATAACCTGTTGTACTGGTCGGTTCTACTCAGTTGAAGGTGGTGTCACTTGCTTGACACCCAAGTAGCGCGAAAAAAGGAAAATTCTTAATTTCCTGCAATATGTAGGTTTTAAGGGGGGTAATTTTTACACACGGGTGAGCGCGTTATATATTTGTTTCTGTATTTAAGTCGCTGTAGCTCCTACAGAGTAAAGGTTTCACGCCTCAATGTTACTCGAATTACCGTTGGGATTATATTGGTGTAGTGTTGGTTTTGTGCGTTACTCGAAAGTAATTCAAGTTTCGTTGGTGGTTTTGTAAGGTGCCCAAAACCAAAAATAAATGGTTTGAAAAGCTAACGAAGATTTGTTGTTCATATGGGCTGATAGTGCTTTTCAGCCAGCAATCGTAGAAAGTTGTTACTTAAATAGCTATGTCTTATTTAAACTTGTACTTCCTTATTTGTACGGATAGAATAGCCTTCGCTGGCGATTATGCCAGCGATAAAATAGGGGAATAATACTAATCGCTTTGATGAGTCAAATAATTTGCACTCTTCTTCTATATCGCCTTATTGTTGGTATTAATTAAACAACAAGTGGCTTCATGAACATAATTTATCGGGAACTGATTTTCAGGGATGCTAAAGTCAAATATATGTGGAGGTTGTAACTATGACAATTGCCCTACCCAAACTAGTAACCTTTGAAGAATTTACCGCGTGGCGTCCCGAAGGTGTGCGCTACGAATTACATGATTCCGTGATTGTTGATATGTCGCAACCAGTAGGGGGACATGAGGAAGTTACGGGTTTCTTGTGTGTCATTCATACTGATTTTTCCTCTGGCAAATAAATACTGAATCTAACTTAACTTCTCTCACCATAAAGCTGAAATCATTGTTTCATCGATAACCTAAAGGCAACTTAATCTTCAGTATTAATACTTTTTTCAACATGGTATCGAGCCGAGATAAAATACAAGTACGAACAATAAAACGTCACGAGCGGAGTCACAACGCTTTGTTTAACAGTGCGCTAACTATGTCAGAAATTATTACTGCTGTTTACACTAACGGGATGCTGCGCCCCGAAAATCCTTTGTCCCTAGCTGATGGGCAAACTGTGCGGTTGCAAGTTTTAACGGAAGAAGCATCTCCGGACACCGAACAGATAATTCAGTCCCTAGTGGCAGCGGGACTGGTCACTCCTCCTCAACATCGCAGCGATATTGAGCCAGTAAGAGAAGAAGCGTGGCGTGAACTAACCCAAAGACTAGAGGCATTACCGAGCAAGCCACTCTCCGAAATCATTATTGAAGAACGAGGTTTAATGTGACCGCCTACTTCGTAGATAGCAGCGCCCTCGTGAAACGGTACGTGCCGGAAACTGGTAGTGCCTGGATACGGACGCTCTCAGATCAGACTGGCAACTCATTGTTCATCGCCCGAATTACCTGGGTAGAAGTCAGAGGTGCGCTGGCGAGGAGAGAACGGGAAGGTAGTTTGACGAACGCCGATAGAACCTTGATTATTCAGAGGTTTCGCTCTGACCTGAATAATCAGTACCAAGTCATTGAACTCGATGCCAACCTAGCAGAAACTGCGGGTCAACTGGTCGGGCAATATCCTCTACGAGCTTATGATGCGGTACAGCTGGCATCAGTGCTAAGGATTCAACCCGCTTTCGCTCTTGAGCAATCGACATCCTTGATTTTTCTTACATCTGACGACCGCCTAAGCACTATTGCCCAAGCTCTTGGGTTACTAACCGATAATCCTAATCATCATCCCTGAGATGGTTAACTGAATAAGGGTATCCGCCGAGGGGGTAGAGTCGAGGTGAGTGTTACCACATACAACCCTAACCTACTAACACTTTGGAACTCTCTCACCGACCCTACCAACCCCTTCGTCAAACTGACATATGTACTAGCGCCTATGCTTTAAACTTTTGTCCGCATGTCGGGTAGGATAATTTTATTGGTGTACCAGACCAAATTCAAACAACCAATTTCAGAAAAACATACTATTATCTCATAATTAAAGTAAAAAGTAAAACAAATATCAAGAATTATTAAGCCAAAATTTCAGTTAAGAAAAAAATCTCTCTTGTTTCTTATTTCCTAAATTATAACCCTTTAATATCAAGGGTTTCCAGTGGCTAGACTACGCACATCACTTGCTCAATAATTTATTTCTTAGATGATTGATAAGTTTTAGTTAGATTTTTTAAAATTTTTATATAAATATATTATATTAATATAGTACAATAGAATTACTGTTTTCAAGGATAGTTTTGAATCCAAAGCTTTCTGTGTAACCATTAGTAATAAGGGTGGCTATTTCTATAAGCTTATAGTCTTATAATGAAACGCCTACAAACAAAGGTCGGGAGCGCTATTTTTGTGTATACGCTAAAACAAAACGGAAATCGCGATGGTTCCGCTAACATTGGTGACTGGGGAGTCGGGTCTGGTTACACATAGCAGCTGAGTTACTTTTGCCTTTATAAAGAGTTATATTGGACTTATGAAAGCTTTGGAAGTATTAAGAAATGTTTCGCCAATATCATCCGTGCATGTGCAGTGCCGTCTATTAAAAAAATATCACCACAAAATTTGGAGCTTTCAGCATGATAGCAAATAGTTATTTAATTTCAGGCGAAACGTTTGTTTTCCCAGATAAGTCAGGTATTTCTCAAGTCTCTCTTTCAGACGATGAGATTAATGAAAAATACAAAAAGGGAGAGATAAGAATTGTAACGGAACAGGCTCGCTACCCACTTGATAGCATAGAAACTATGCTTGACAGTAAAAAGTATATCCTAAATCCTGAATACCAGCGCAGGAAAAGGTGGAACAATACTCGAAAATCTCGTTTGATAGAATCATTTATAATGAATGTGCCGATTCCACCTATCTTTTTGTATGAAGTAGATTACTCTATCTATGAAGTGATGGACGGCTTGCAAAGGCTAACAGCTATTTATGATTTTTACAAAGGAAAATTTAATTTGGAAGGATTGGAATATTGGCGAGAACTTAACGGTCGAAATTGTACAAATTTACCTGAACAAGTTAAAAGAGGGATAGATAGGCGTTATTTATCATCTATTATATTGCTGCAGGAGACAGCAAAAAGCACAGAAGAAGCTGATTTTCTTAAGCAAATAGTTTTTGAAAGATTGAATAGTGGTGGAGAGAAACTAACTCCACAGGAAACAAGAAATGCCCTACGCAATGGCAAGTTTAATCAATTATGTATAAAGCTTGCTGAAAATGACTCTTTCCGTAAAATGTGGAAACTACCTTTAGAATCCGAAGGAGAAGAAAAATTACTTGAAAGTGAATCTTATCGCAAAATGGAAGATGTCGAATTGGTTTTGCGATTCTTTGCTTATCGCCATATAGCTAACTTTAAATCTCCAGTGGATAAGTTTTTAGATGACTATTTAAAACAAGCAAATAATTATCCAGACTCAACAATAAAAAATCTTGAAAATCTTTTTAATGAAACTATTGATTTGGTTTATTCAATCTTTGGAGATGCAGCTTTTATACCACCAAAAGAAAGGCGTGACAATAAAACACCAATAAGAACTATTTACGATTCAATGATGCAGGTGGTTGCAAATAATATTGACAAAAAGGAAATTCTACTCAATCATAGCGAATCCATACGGAGCAGCCTATACTCAGATAAAGACTTGCTATACATCAAAGAAGAGAATAATAGACCCCTTTTTGATGGTAGATACAATAACAAAAAAGATGTAGAAGCACGCATAAAATATTTCCAGGAATTTCTACAAGGTTTTTTCTCATAAACTTAGGTAGAAATTATGAATGCAACGTCATTGGAGAGCTTCAAAAAAGAAATAAATCAAGTACGAGAATATTTTAAACATATTCAATATGTGGATAATATGGTGGCTTATGCTGTGTCACCGACTGATAGTGAGGAAATTAAAGTCTTGTTAAATAAGTTAAAAGACCATCATAGAAGTTTCAGAACAGATAAAAAGATATTTGAATACAAAGCATCTATTATTTCGCTTTATGGCTTACTAGAAAAGCATATAGAAATTTGGATTAAAGAATATCTTGATTCACTTGCAGTTTTAGCTATAGACTATAACAATATAGATGAAAAAATTAGAAACAATCATTTTGAACTTTCTTTAAAACTAATAAACACTATTGCTAGTAGAGAAAGTGCTAAATATCAGCATCTCACAAAAGAACAAGTTTTAAAAAAACTGAATGAATGTATCGTAAATCCTGCAAGTTACAAATTCAATACAGAAGCATTTGTTCTTTTATCAGGTAATTTAAAACATAAACAAATTGTCAAAATATTTGAGATGATTAATGTGAACTTAAATGAAGAATTAAAAAAAAATAGAACACTAATTCAGTATTTTGAAAATGATAGAGGAATTACAAACATTTCAAATATAGATACAGATATTTTATACAATAAAATCAACGATTTAGTTGAAAGGAGAAATCAGATTGCTCACGGTTCAGAGACATTAGATAATATTTTAGATATATCTGAATTGGAACCCTATATCCAATTTTTGGAAAAATATTGTCAAGCTATTTTTGAAATATTGTCTGAGGAGCTTATAAAAAAAGAATCAATTTATACATTTCAAAAGATAGAAAACGTAGTGAAAATTTTTGGCAATAAAATATTGGCGTTTGAAATTGAAAATTATACGATAAAAGTTGGAGATATACTTATTGTTGAAACGATAGAAGGTAAATTTTTCAAAAAAACTATTTTGACAATTGAATTAAATAAAAAAACACATACAGAACTTACAATTACAGAAAAAACAAATATTGCTATTAGTGTTGAGCCTAATATCAAAGAAAATCAAAAATTTTACATAGTAAAACAATAATTCCAGTCACTAATTGTAAGAAACTGCAAACTTACGTATTTTTTCTTGCAAGCGAGCAAAAACTACCTCACCATCTGTAACTCGTCCTTGTGCAATTTGTTCGGTTCCTACTGCAATTTGGAGCCGCAATTGCTCCAACCTTCTTTCTCTTTCTTCTAATAACTTAAAGGCTTCGTTGATAACATCATCCGCATTTTCATATCTACCGCTAGCCATTTGTGTTTGAATAAATTGCTCATGTTCGGGTTTAAGTTGAATATACATATTTTCTACCTCTAGATAATTAATACTATCACCAGTTATTATCCCTTAAAAACCAGAATGCTGTTAATTGCTGTCTGGTTAACATAGACCAGGCTTCTGCTATTTCTTATCTGTTTGGGAAACTGACAAACGGATGGAAAACAGCTTTTCTCACCCTTATTTTATCTAATTGGTTATGTTTTGATATTCCATGTCAAAATCAAGGTCAAAATTATGGTCAAAATCAAGGGGTACAGTAAGTCATTTTTGATGTCACTCTTAATTCAATTTTGATGTCCTAAATACCCTTGTTTCATTTGTCTGTGACTTCGTTTTTGACTTACTTTTTTTTTGACCCGGTGAGGTTAAATCCCTGAATATAAGCCAGTCATATAGCAAAAGCTTTTTAGTATACTAATTACTTATCCATCCTCGTCGATTGGTCTACCGTTAAAGTGTCTGTATATTTGTACTGCTTCAAACCAACTAGGGAGTGTTTTCTCAACTTCTTCCAATTCATTCCCACTGGTATCAACCAACCCATGTACAATTTGTACTCTTGGTAATGGTGTTTCTCCATTTGCGGAAAACTTTTTTATTTGAATTGTGCCAGCTTTACGTGCTTCAAATGTACCTTCTACGGTGCTTTCATTAGTAAAGTAGTGGTTAATCCCTATAAAAAACTCTTTCGCTTTTCTGGTGTCTGTCAGGTGCATAGAGAAAAATCTCATAGCTGGTTCTTTACAGGATGGTATTTTTTTAAGGTTAGTAAATTCGTCAATAATTAGCTGCTGCTTTTGTCTTGGTACTTCTTTGATTCTGCCTAACCAGCGTTCACAAGCATCCTCTAAAGCTTGTCCTATTTCTTCTTCTGATTCTGCTTTAATTTGTGCATCCAGTAATTGCCATACCTTCCAGTTTTCTCCAGTAGCATGACGGTCAATTAGCTGATAAATTGGAGCATCAAAGCAATATTTTCTAACTAGCGCAATACAAGAAGCTGTGTTGGTCTTACCGCTTCCTTGGGAACCAATCAGCCATA
The DNA here is from genome assembly GCA_019359035.1 of Scytonematopsis contorta HA4267-MV1. Classification (GTDB taxonomy): domain Bacteria; phylum Cyanobacteriota; class Cyanobacteriia; order Cyanobacteriales; family Nostocaceae; genus Scytonematopsis; species Scytonematopsis contorta. The sequence goes on from JAHHIC010000010.1 coordinate 10,902, forward strand.
AAGGTTTGTTATTTTTAATGATTGTGTATAACCAACCATCCTCCCATCTTTTTAATGCTTCTATCAGTTGATTTACCCGTTCTTGGATGTTACCTTCTGGGTTGTTAGACGTTTCTAAATCATTGCTCTTATTTTTCTTTAACATTTTCTCACTTTCCTTATCCGCTTTGTTCTTGTCTCTGATATTTTCTGCAATAGTTTTATTCATCTCCGAATCAGCCAAATCAAGCTGTTTTAGTGCTGATGCATGGGTTTTATCTTGTATTTCCTCTTGTTTTTTAGCCCTATCCTTAATCGCGTCTACTGGAATAAAACCAGATTTAACCCTTTGTTTATCCCAGTTACTATTAATAGTTTGTGATTTGAAATCTCTTTCATTTCTAGCCCTTACTCCAGTAAGCTTGATGCTGGTTTTGTACCCTTCTAATTCCCAATGGGCATTTTCTTCATTGATTTCACACTTCTTACTCCAAGCTAGATATCCTAATCCAAAAGAGATGGGGGCTATGATAAACCACTTCACATCTGATTTTGTTTTAGGAATGTTCCTTAACTGGAGTGATGATTCTGGAATTGGTAATGATGCTTCAAACTGTTGTTGTTCCCATACTTCTTTTAGTAATTTATGCTCGTATCTACAATATTTCTTATCTAATTCTGCTTGGGAATCCGCACGGTTTTTGATATGTCTTTGTCCTTTATTAATAGTTGTCGGGCAAAATCTAACAATTACTACATCAAAAGGTCTTGTAGATTGACCCAAATATAGTGCTGACGATAAAGCTACAACTATAGAAGAAACTGATAAGCCAGAGTAAGGTATTTTCATGCTTACCTCCTATCCAGGGAATCAATAATTGTGTAAATTCCCCCTAACCCCACAAGTACAACAACTATAAAGATATTTCTTTGCTGGCTGTCGGGTAAGTCATTAAACTGTTCTACTTTATTTTGTAATGCATTATAGGTTTCTTTTGAATTGTCAGCCATCTTTAATAAGTCACCTGTCGCATTCCAAATAATAAAGCAGGCAACCAAAGTACTGAAACCAAACTTGATTAATTTACCCATACCTTCTATATTCCACTCCCCATCTTTTCTATCTAAATTAAAAGCATCCAGACAATCTCTATTGGTAATATTGTTAATTAAAACGCTCAAAGCTACTGCTAGCCCTACTCCCTGGTTTCCAATTGTTAGGATTAAAAACCGAGCAATCGAATATGAAGTAAGACCCCAAAAGCCAGCTTCTATCCCCTTGAGTACCGATTGGTTTTTATTTAATCTCTTTTGTAAGTTCTCCTTATATTTTTGGATTGATTCAATTTCATCTGGTGTAAAACTACTATCTTCCTCAATTGGGTAATTTGATTGTGGTGTATCATCTGACTCAAATTCTGGTAACATAGCATTGCATTAATTTATTAATATTGCTGCTGATTGATAGATGAACAGCAGCAATTTTATTACTCTAAGAGAAAATCTCTCTAACACTATTCCACAGCTTGACAACAGGATTTGTAGAGAACTGTTTGCGGGGAATTAAGCTTAAATTACTGTCTGAGCCATTTTCTAAGATATGTTGAATTTTCTTTTCTTCGTATTCATCGTCAGCTTTCATCTGAGCTAAAAGTGGCTTGTTTGATATTCCCTCAAACTTAGCTTGCATTTCTACATCTACCATTTGGGAATCAATCCAGGCTTGCAGTTCGATAATATCTATTGCATCACTATGACGCCCTTGTTCTTTCTCCAAATTGGCGAACAATTGCTGTTTGTATTCTTCAATTTGGTTCAGGAATCTGGTGTTTTCTAGAGTTACGTCACCAGCAGATTTATCAATTGCGGATGCAGCTTTACCACCAGTACGATAAATATCAGCTAGGGCTGTGTTATATTCCTTGGTTCCATCAATATAATCCTTGAGATTTTCGCGGATAATGGGCATAGCCATTTGCAAGCGTTCTCCAGTCTTACCCATATCTCCTATCTGTTTGAGTGATTTTTCGTCACCCATTGCAGCCAAAACTATTAGAGATTTGGTAATACCAAACTTCTTCTCTGTGGCTTTGGATATATTTTTACCGTAACTTGAAACGTGGTCACGAACATATTTAGCTTTCATTTGTCTCCTTAGTATTTGCAATAGCCATCACAAATCCATCCCTCTTTAATTAATCTTCTTTCTTGTTGTTCTGGAGTTAGTGGTTTAAGTCGTTCAAGGGTTTGTAAAAGTAGAGGAATCATGATAATGGATACCCCTACAAATACTATGAGATTAAACTTGGATTGACTTTGATTTCTTCTTTCGTAGCATGTCGATAGTTGATAATGTTCTTCTCTGAAAAAATTTATCTTGATGTTGTAATCTGGTT
>JAHHIC010000011.1 GCA_019359035.1 Scytonematopsis contorta HA4267-MV1
CCAATTGACTCAATCAATAGGTTCGTTTGACCAAAACAATTCAAAATTCAAACAAAAATCAAAGCGTGCCCTTAGCGCTGAGTGTGACGGAACACATCGTCTGCTTTAAAACTGATGAGCTAGTATGTGTAACGACCTGCAATTATAAACGCCCAAACCTGCAATCAAAGCATTTTCAAACCAGGATTATTTGCAATTATAATTACGCTTCAACCAGAATTAATTGCAACTGAGCCAGGATTAAATGCAACCAACCTGCAATCATCGGTTTCAACCAGGATTATTTGCAACTAACGGCTCCTACTTGTCAAAAGGTAGTTTGGCAGTTTGTTCAAAAAATGCTTCAACTTTACAAAAATATATTTGAATTTGAACCAGAATTAATTGCAACTATAAGGTAAAATAAACGACCGTTTTTTTCCCATTTAAACCACCCATATTACAAAACCAGGAACGGAGTCAAGTTTAGTAACGAAACTCGGTAATTATATCAAAGGCAACATACGCTGTTAAGTAACGAGTTTATTTACTTGTTGGGGGTTCAAGTATGTTGATAGGCTATGCCCGAATTTCAACAGATGACCAAAATCTGAACCTGCAATTGGATGCTTTGCAGCAAGCTGGTTGTGAAAAAATTTACACAGACCGTATAAGCTCAGCAAAAGCTCTTCGACCTGGACTTGTACTAGCGCTTGATTACGCACGTACTGGTGATGTTTTAGTGGTATGGCGCCTAGACCGCTTGGGAAGGTCGCTCAAAGACCTGATTGAAACGATGGAAACTTTAGATAAACGAGGAATTGGGCTTTCTAGTTTGCAAGAATCCATTACCACCACAAACAACAGCGGCAGGCTGATTTTCCATTTATTTGGCGCATTGGCAGAATTCGAGCGCAATCTAATTCGTGAACGCACTACTGCTGGACTTGTAGCAGCGCGAGCGCGTGGTCATCGAGGAGGCAGACCAAAAGCTCTTGACCCCACTAAACGTCAATTAGCAGTAAAACTTTATACCGAAGGACAATACACAATTATTGAAATATGTAAGTTGATGGGAATTTCTAAACCAACGCTCTACAACTACATTGACGATATAAACACTTAACATGCCACATAAGCAAATCCCGGTAGAGGCACTAATCAATTTACGCCACCGCCTCGACGGTTTGCCAAGTCGTTGCCAAGAGCGTCGAATTCTTATTGAAGAAACAGCAGCACTTTATGGTGTGTCAACTGATACACTCTATCGCGCTTTGCGTAATTCATCACGCCCAAAATCCATCAACCGCTCAGATAGTGGAACGCCTAGAAAACTTTCCATGACTGATATGGAACGTTACTGCGAGGTCATCGCGGCGATGAAAATCCGTACTAGTAACAAAAAAGGGCGACATGTCTCTACAGTACGGGCAATTGAACTGTTAGAAGAATTTGGGATGGAGACACCTGATGGTTTTATCCAACCACCCAAAGGCACATTGACTAGAAGCACTGTCAATTATTACCTAAAAACTTGGGGATATGACACTGTTAGTATGACTCGGCAACCGCCTGCTGTACGTTTCCAAGCGACTCATAGCAATGAATGTTGGCATTTTGACCTTAGCCCATCTGATTTAAAACATGTAAAACAGCCATCATGGGTGGAACCGGGTAGAGGTAATCCATTACTGATGCTGTACAGCATTGTCGATGACCGTAGTGGTGTATGTTACCAGGAATACCACTGTGTTTATGGTGAGGATGTCGAAGCTGCGTTGCGTTTTTTATTTAATGCGATGACGGCGAAAACAACCGACGGATTTCCCTTTCACGGGATTCCAGAGATGATTTATACAGACAATGGGCCAATTTCTAAAAGCCACGTATTTCAAAACGTGATGGATTGCTTGAGAATTAATCTTGTCACGCACATGCCTGCTGGTAAAGACGGTCGTCGGGTAACAGCTCGCTCTAAGGGGAAAGTTGAAAGACCGTTCCGAACGGTCAAAGAAGCTCACGAGACTCTGTATCACTTTCACGAACCAGAAAGCGACGTTGAAGCGAACTTGTGGTTGCGGCAATATTTATTACATTACAATGATAAACCGCACCGCATAGAACCGCATTCGCGGACAGAGGATTGGTTACGGAATGTACCAAAGTCTGGTTTACGCTCGATGTGTAGTTGGGAACGATTCTGTACTTATGCCCGTGAGCCACAACGAAGAAAAGTAGGTTCTGACGCTAGGGTATCTGTAGAGGGTGTGGCTTATGAGGTAGAACCTGACCTAGCAGGCGAAACTGTGGTGCTATGGTGGGGTTTGTTTGACAACGAACTGTACGTACAAAAAGATGACCTGCGCTATGGACCATTTTACCCAGTTGATGGTCCCATCCCTTTGCATCGCTACCGTAAATTCAAGAAAACTAAAACTGAAGAACGAGCAGATAAAATTGCCGATTTGGCTAAAAAGTTGGGCTTGCCACGGACAGCCTTAGACAAAAACGCGGACTTACAATTTTTGGTGGATAAGTACAAGGAATTGGCGCCGACTGTCACGCCTTTTAACGACCCAGACCCGTTTCAAGAATTTACTTATCCCACTGTATTGTTTGCGAAAAGGGCGATTTCGGATTATCTTGCCAAACCGTTGGCGAAATTGTCTACTGAACAGTTGGCATTTATTGATGCATTGCTCACCGAGACTTTGAATAAAAAAGTGATTATTGAACGAGTCCGGCAGTATTTTCACTTAAACAGAGGGGGACAAAATGCTAACTGAAGTCATGGAACATTTTCGGTTGATTAGGGAGTTCCCCAAGGCTGGGTACTACGAGACAGAACACCAAAAACAAATGTTCAAGGACATTAAAGTCGCAATTCATTCAGGAAAGCTAGTTGCTATCACGGGAATTATTGGGTGTGGCAAGACAACTACTTTACGACGTTTGTTTGAGGTTTTGGAGAAAGAAGGCAAGATTTTAGTCTCGAAATCGCTTTCTGTAGATAAAGACCGGGCAACGCTACCAACACTAATTGCTGCTTTATTCTACGATTTATCAACAGATAAGGAAATAAAAATACCTTCTCTTGGAGAAAAACGCGAACGAGAACTACGTGACCTGATTAGAAAAGGCAAAAAGCCCGTGGCACTGTTTGTGGATGAGGCTCACGACCTACATTACAGTACCCTGACAGGACTCAAACGCTTAATTGAGGTAGTTGAAGATGCTGGTGGTACGCTCTCAGTAGTGCTGGCTGGTCATCCCAAATTGAAAAATGATTTACGCCGTCCAACTATGGAAGAAATTGGGTATCGGGCAACGGTCTTTTCCTTGGAGGGTATTGTTGGGAGTCAAAGAGAATATATTGAATGGTTGGTATCTAAATGCACCACTGAAGATACGCAAATAAGTGACATATTGTCGGCGGAAGCCATTGAGCTACTCGCTATGCGCTTAAGAACACCACTGCAAATCGAGCAACATTTGACACTTGCATTCGAGGCTGCATATCTTTTTGGGGAAAAACCTGTTACAAGTGCGATTATTGAGTCCGTTTTATCCAAGCAAATTGACGATTTGGAACCCACTCTAACCCGGCACGGCTACGACGTGAAGGGCTTGGCGGAACAGTTTAATGCAAAACCCGCTGAAATTAAATTGCTGTTTCGCGGGCAACTCGACCCAGCACGTTCGCGTGAATTACAGGAGCAAATGTTAGCTCAGGGACTGCCACTTTGAGCAGATTGAAAACGCAACAAAAATGCAAGCAATTATAGTTGCAAATAATCCTGGTTGAAACCGATGATTGCAGGTTGGTTGCATTTAATTCTGGCTCAGTTGCAATTAATTCTGGTTGAAGCGTAATTATAATTGCAAATAATCCTGGTTTGAAAATGCTTTGATTGCAGGTTTGGGCGTTTATAATTGCAGGTCGTTACACCTAACTTGATGTTATTGGCAATAATTTCTCGCTCTTGTGGTTGCTTCTGCCAATTCCTCAGATATGGTTTTTTATCTCCACCGACAGGTGTCAGCGGCCAGTCAGACGGTAAACCAGCAAGTCCATTTAATAAGCGCTGCTGTAGGGAAGAATGATTTTGATTCTCAGAAAACATAAAAATCTCCAAAAGCATCTGTAGAGTTTGGCTTTGGAGCGGTTTGCTGCGTTCACTGTTATTAGACTAGATTTTTACGGAAAAATATGCTTCTGGAAGATTGTAAAAATTTGTTCTCTAATTTCCAAAAATTTCCCATAAAAATCTAGCCCACTTGCATATTGTACGATACAATAATCTAGTGAACTAGCGACAGTCCGGGCAGCGCTTAAAGTAATTTCAAAAGTTTCCGACGCTTTATCTTTGTACTTTAAGTGTGTGGACTCCGCTCCTATCTTGGAAAAACAGAATAAACATTGTCAGGTGGTTACTTTGGTAGCTGCCTGATTTTGTTTGTAGACTGCTTTCCAATTATTAAGTTTTGTGAGGACTTGACTGCTGGCGAATAAATTGTTCAGCGAGATACAAAATCCTCTGGCATCATTGTACCGAATAAAGGTACTTTTAGGCTGAATTGAAAAAAGAAAAATATTTTTTTTGCCAATTTTATCTTGAATCCACAAGCTTTTGGGCAGGTTTGAGTAATAAGTAATACAATTAAATTGGAAAAGATTTACGAGTATATTTTGCTCAAAACAGCTCGTTGTGTAGATTTTAAGCACAACGAAAAAGAATTTATTTTGATGTCTAGCTAAAATTATTATCAGTAGTATTTTTGTTTTCGTGAGGACGGCTAGACGACTCAACAGCTTAATTTTCAAGGCTCAAGCTAGTTATAATATATCGTTATAGCCGACTAGTTAGAAGAATTACGCGCAATTAAACGACAAGCTGATATCCTGCTATAATGAACTACTTTTCAAAGTTACTGTAAAAAGTAATGTCCAAGTATAGCCAACCAATATATTTGTTTTTAACAGTGAAGAAAAGGTGCATTTATGCTAAGTAAAGTGCTGTTAGTTAACTGTTTAGAAAATGTTATAATAGAAGCAAACTTTGTACGAATAACTCAAAAACATGCCACTGACTATACTTCACTTTGGAAAGAACTGTTGATATCCTACAAACAACGAGATAAATGGTGGGATTGGGAGTTCAAACTTCAGTCTATTATTAATAAACAAGCTAATCGGGAAGGTTATGCTATTGAGTACCAGGGAGAAACTGAAGGTTTGATGATGATAGAAACTCAAATGCACGGTTCGCAAATAACACCTTCCAAGCGATTAGTATATATAGATGGCCTTGTTTCAGCCCCATGGAATAGAGAAGAAGTGCAAAGTCCACCAAAATTAAAAGGTGTTGGTTCGGCACTTTTGATGTTTGCCCAAAATCGCAGTATAGAGTTAGGCTATGAGGGTCGTGTGGGGTTACACTCGTTACCAGGAGCGGAGGATTTTTATGAGAGTCGGAGTATGATGGATTTGGGGCCTGATGAAGATTACGAATGTATGGTTTACTTTTTATGCTGATAAAAATGCACATAACTGTATCGTCTATTTGTTTATGTCAGTATAAAATGTGTACGATTTAGATTTGCACTTTTGTGCATAGACAGAAAGTTGATTCCCAACTAGATTAAGTATATAACTTTACAAGTACAGTTAATGACTTTCTAATTAGTCTGAATTGGAGTTTGAAGGAGGAGCTTTTTTATAAAGCATTACTGATTCAACAACGCTTTATAAACAATATTAAGAAATTGTAAACTTTAGTAAACAGAAGCAAAAATATGATATTGGTTAACTCAGAAAAACAGCTAAATTATAGGTGTTTACCAATGGATGAAAAACTTGACATTCTGGTAGTTGATGACCATGAATTAATTTTGGATGCAACTGTGGGTGTGCTGAAGCAAGAGTATTCAGAAGCTAATATAGTTCAAGCTCAGACAGCACAAGAAACACTTTTTCAAATTAAATCTCATCAGTTTGAACTGATAGTAATGGATTTATCGATTCCTAGCCAGCGCGGAGGAACAGCAGAAATTGGTAAAGGAATTAAGCTTTTACAATATTTGCTAGAAAAATACCCTCCTCAAAATTTTATGGTGCAAACAAGTTATGTAAAAGCATTAATTAGAATTAAACACAAAATTGACAATCATCAGGGTGGGTTTGTAATTGCAGATAAAAGATTGCCCAAAGAAGAAATGCTGATGCGAGCTAATTTAGCACTTCATGGCGCTACTCACACGCAAGATATTAAAACGGGGATTGAGTTAAAATCCGAATGGAGTGAGGTACTACAGTTAGCTTTTAAAAAAGGTTTAACAGACGAAGCAATTGCAAAAAAAATGTATAAATCGCAACGGACAGTACGTACATATTGGACAAGAATTCAGGATGTTGTAGGGGTATATCCTGATGACTGTAGGCAAAATGGTCAGAATGTGCGAATTCAAACTGAAGTTCGTGCCCGTGAAAAAGGTTTAATTGATTAATACGGGGAAAACTAGATGAAAAGTAAAATCTGGAATCACATTCGTAAAGAATTAGGATTGTGGTCACCTGTTGTACCTCTAGGTATTATAATGATAATTGCGGTCATATTAATTAGAATGACTGGAGGATTCAAATTCTTAGAATGGATGTTTTTTGATACACTGTTACGTCTACGTCCACAAGAACAGCTCGATGAACGTGTTGTAATTGTAGGTATTGATGAAAAAGACATTCAATCGGTTGGGCAATATCCAGTTCCAGATGGGAGAATTGCCGAGCTAATTACAACACTAGAAACATATGAACCGCTTGCAATTGGATTAGATATTTTTAAAAATGTATCTGTTCAATCAGGTGGGGAAGAACTCACCCGCGTGCTTCAAGAGAATACTAACATTTTTGGTATTGAAAAAATATTTCCACCTGGAGAAATTCCACCACCTCCAAGTCTATCACCCGAACAAGTCGGTTTTGTTGATTTATTTAATGATATTGACACTAAAATTAGACGCTATTTATTATATACGTCTAATCTTAAAAACTCTAAAAATCGAGAAGAATATAAATATTCCTTAGCATTACAGTTAGTTCTTGAGTACTGTAAAAAGAACGCAATTAATGTAGGTACAGGCAAAAATGACCCCAACACAATCATGTTTAATCAGATTGAATTACCTCGTATCACTAGTAATTTTGGTGGATACGTTGGTGTTAATGATGGTGGATTGTGGACTTTGATTAATTTCCGAAATAGTTCTCGACCATTTCATGTTGTGTCGTTACGCGATGTCTTAAATGATAAAGTTGATAGAAATTTATTGCGGGGTCGTATTGTCTTAATTGGCAATCTGAATGCGAGTACTGCGGATGTATTTTATACACATGCTCTACCAACACAAAACTTAGAAGGTCAAATTTATGGAGTTGACTATCATGCTCATGTTATTAGTCAAGTTCTTAGTACAATAATTGATAAGCGCCCGATGTTGTACAGTTGGGAAGATGGGAGAGAATATACATGGATAGCGATTTGGGGTTTTCTGCCTATTATTATAGGACGGCTAACTCAATCTGTTTGGAAAAATGTATTTAGTGTTGGCATCGCTGGAATATTTTTGTTAAGTTGTGGATATATAATGTTGTGGCAATGGGGTTTATGGATTCCTATTGCACCTAGTCTTCTTGTATTAGCTGTAAATTATGTTAGTGTGTTTGTATTTTACCAGCACGATAAATTTTTGCGATCGCAAATTAAAGAACGTCAAGAAACAATTCAATATATTTTTGCGGTAATTCATAATGGACCATTGCAAAACCTTGGTTATGTGTTACAGCACATGCGTACAAAAGATATGAATTACGAACGATTGCTGGAACACGTTGAGAAAATTGACAAAGAAATTCGAGAAATAGGAGAGTTTTCAAAACTTCAAGCACTTACGGAGGAAGAAAGTTTACGCTTAGGAAGCGGATTAATACTTGAGCTTACCCAACCACTTCATAATTTACTATATGAAGTATATTCTAGTACATTAGAACGCAATGATTTTGAATATTTTGAAACATTAAAAGTCAAAATTCGTGATTTTGAGCCAATTGATGATAAATATATAAGTATGGAGGATAAGCGCAGAATTTGCTTGTTTTTAGAGGAAGCTCTCTGCAATATAGGTAAACATGCCCAAGGAGTAAAATGCGTTCAGGCATCGGGTGTATATTCTAATAATAAATATAAGCTGTGGGTTAAAGATAACGGTTGCGGGATGAAGTCAAAGCTCGAAAACAAAGGTACAAGAAACTCTAAAATGATTGCCAAACAATTAAGAGGTAAGTTTCGACGTGAATCTGTTTCTCCTCATGGAACTATATGTGAACTTAGTTGGACCCCTACCAAGTAGTTAGAGGTTTTATAAAGAATCGGAAAAATAATTAGTCATTTAACTTATAAACCATCGATTTTTATTTTATCAACCTTCCTCATGAACTTTCAACGTAATTTTTTACACAGTAATTACACAAAAAAGTTTTTAATATTTTGCATAAAAACCGAGATTATGAGTAAATTTGATAAATCACCATATAATCAGCAACAGCCATCATGAACAATCAATATTTTTCATTTTTGCGAGTATTAGTTGTGGGAATGATTTTTTTTGTTACAGCATTCCCTACATTTGCTCAGTTAAAACCACAGGTGCAGTTGAAACCACAGGTGCCTAGCTCGCGTATAAAATTCAATCCACGTAACCGTAAACCTGCGAGTGGATATTCTCGTGCAGGTGGTTCGCGTGGATGTCCGTTTAGTAATGGTATACCAATGACACAATTGGCGCCACAGGTGTTTATTGGTGAAACTGCTTTGACACGTCCAATGTTGGTTTGGTATATGTCAAATTCTCAGCCTGTGAGATTTCGAATTTTTGAAGTTAAGCCAGATAAAACTCCTAAACAAATTGGTGAACAGAAAGAAATATCAGCAACGGTAGGTATTAATAAGTTAAGACTTCCTGTTGAATATCCTGAATTCACGGTTGGTAAAACATATCTCTGGCAAATTGCTACTAACTGTGAAAATGACGTGATTTTTAGTCGTGCAAAATTGACTGTTGTAAATGCTCAATCAAGTTATAATAAAGATGAGCTATGGTATGAATCCTTTGAAGAAGCTTTGACAGTAACAAGTAATGGTAATGGTAAACTTAGTCCAGCAGCATCAACATTAATTCAAAATCTCGCACAATGGGAAATATTGACGGGGGAGCAAGGAAATATCGAAGATGCTGAAAAAGAAGATATTGAACTAAGGGCTGAGTATCTCAAGAAGATTTCAGATAATTAAAATTAATGTATACTCAAAACGGTTAGTAACTTTACTTTTTAAGCACCAAAAATTCGGTTTTAAGCCTCTCCCCGTTGCGGGGAGAGGTTTGGAGAGGGGTTCTATATTTAAGCCGTTCGCAGTATAACAAACATAGGCATCTTGCCTATGTTATTTTTTAAAGCCAGTTACCAATGATAATCATTGCTGCCCAATATGCAGGGTTATTATATTCATTTTTCTTGTTTTCAATCATTTTAAGTTGGGCTTTTTGTAATGCTTGAGCAATACTCATTCCTTCATTACGATAGTTAGTGTAAAAGTCTTTCACTAATATTGATATCGACTTATCATCAACTTTCCATAAAGATGCAATTGTACTTTTAACACCAACTTGTAATGCGACTCCTGCTAATCCTAGTATAACACGGTCGTCGCCAACTGCAGTGTTACATGCGGTAAGTGCAAGAAGTTCAACACTATTTGATTTACTGTTGAGATTTCGTAATGAGCTTTCTAATTGGCTAATGGTAATTTTATCATTCTTCCCTGCAACAATAAAGCTATCTTCGGGAATAATACCGAATCGAGCATGACTAGCTACGTGGATAATAGAGTATGTGATTTTCTGTAGGCTATCTTCAAAATTTTTAAGGATAAACTTATCATCGAGGAGGTCTAAAGAATTAGAGAATAGATTTCTAATAGCTTGTACTTCGCTGTTAACTGAAGAAAGCCTTGGAAAAGTTTTTCCGTCAATTTTTGCTTCTTGCGTTAAACCTAAAATAAGCGCTCTCTGTGTATCGCGTGTGCTTCGTTTGGGTGTGCGAAATCGTAAACTAGGAGTTGTGGCAATTGCATATTTTTGTACTAAATACTGATTATCTTTTTTGTCAAAAAGCGCTGCCATTGGAATGCTGCGTAAAAAACCATCTTGAATAAATACTAGAGTTTTAATTTTATCTGGGTTGATATCTGGTAATATTGGACGAATTATCCAATCATAGAGTTGGGCTGCATATGTATTATCATATTCTGTTTCTTCTTTGCCTCTAGTTAAGCTTTTACGAAACTTTTCAATTGTCTTTTTAAATTTACCGCTTTCAACTATTTTAGTTGTATCTTGTTGTAACGGGTCTTCAATCCATTTAAATTTTGTGATTTGGTTGGGCAATTGTAATAGTATACCTATTTTGCTATCTAAAATTATCGAACTCAAGAAAGCTATATCATTAAAAATTGTACTATTCTCTTTAAGAAGTTCACTTACATTTTTAGGGCTTAAAGCACTCAAAATACAATCATTACCAAAATAATTTTGCAATTCTGCTAGCTTTAAAGCATCAATGGTATCTACTACTTTTGATAATTCTTCTTCGCGTTGTTGATTTATAACGGCACCTTTCGAGAGTAGTTCGAGCCTTGATTGTGCCAATGTACGGTATAATGGATCAACGACATCACGGAAGTCAAATTGTACATCTCGTTCTGCTGTCAAAATATCACTGCGAAGTTTTTCTAAAATATCAAATGCACGTTGGTAAGCTTCAATAGCTTGTTTCTCTTTCTTTTGTTTATCTAAAATACGTCCAGCTTGCCACTCCCATAAATACAAACTATCTTTTGCGCTCTGATTTTTATCTGCTGCAATAATTGCCCTTTGGGTATATTTTAATGCCAGCTTATAATTATTGCGACATTCCCAAAAATGACCCAAGGCGCCATCAGAATAAGATTGCAAACGATTATCTCGTAATTTTTCACTACTCAGTAAAGCTTGATTCAGTAATCTAGATGCTTGGTCATCTGAAAAAACCAGATCTAGAGGACAGTGCGTAAAAGGTGAAATTCTTTTATCATTTTTATCATTGCGCTGTAAATATGCTAAATCGATTGCTCCGTAGACTTTTGTCGCTGAATCTGGTAAGGTTTCGAGAACTTTTAAAGCATCTGTATAGGTCTTTGTAAAAGCCTGATTATCGATAACTTGTACCTTACTTGCTTGAGAACTCAACTTAATTAAATTTAATAATCCTCGTATTTCTGCCGAAGCTTGTTTTTGCTGACGCGCAAGCTCTATGCTGTCCCGAAAATATTCGCGAGCTTTCTTGTAATCTGTTACTGATTTTTCAGTCAATTCCTTTTCTTTTTCAGAAAGACCAGCTTGCTTTGCGGAATCAGATTGTAAATCTTGCAGTTGCGCGCGATTTTTATATGCATTTCCTAAACTATTTAATACTAAAAACTTATCTTCTGAGGTAACTTGCTGCGCTTCGTTTAAGTATATAATCGCTTGGTCATAATTTCCAATTAGTCGATATGCTTCACCAAGAATTCCCAAGGCTGCTACTAAACCATTCTTATCATTATATTTAGTCGCAATTTGTTTAGCACTTTCAGGAGTACATTCGTTTTTTTTACTTCCCGATTCAGTTTTTTGACTTTTTGAGCTTTGCGACTTATTTATCGGTTCCCCACATAAAAGCACGATTGCTTTGCGAGGTTGTCCTAAATTACTGTAAACTTGGGCAAGTTCTGACTTCATTCGTCCGACTTGCTGGATGTTATTTACCGCATTATAATTACTTATTGCCGCTGATAGCGATTCTATAGCTTCTTTGTCTTGTCGTAGCTGTTGGTACGCACGCGCTAAATTTTCGCTGATAACTGCAGTGACTGATGGGTTATTTTTATACTGAGGTAATGCCTGTTGCCAGCGCTTTATCGCATTGCTAAAATTTCCAGCACCATAGTCTTTGACTCCTTGTTCTACTAAATCACTACTATTGGGGACTTGTGCAGATACGACTTGTCCAAATAATAAAGATATTATTAAAGTGGCTAAAAAGAATATTGTTATTATTGGTCGTCTGTTGGTCTTCATATTTTTACAAGGAATACAAAATGATTTTTATAAATTCTTTTAGGATTGTAAGTTATTAGTGGCACCAAATATAAAGTTTTTTAGGAAGTATACAGTAAAACATAAAACAAGAGTGTAAGTTTTTATCTTTAGACACAATTACTATAGTATTTTATATAAATGATGATAATACTTCTTAAAAAAGTACACAGTTAGCATAATATAACCAATGGGCTTCTATCTTCGATTTCAAAATCTGTTTTTAATAATACTTTCCTATATCAGTATTACTCCACTTACGGTATTTGCACAGTCAGTGCCGCCATCTGGAGTTACAATTCCCCCAGAAATTCCTGAGAGAGTTGAAGAAATAATACCTCAGCCATTACCATCACCGTCTGTTCCTCCTAAAGCAGCGGTGCCTACCACTCCTATAATTCCATCACCAATACTCGAAAAACCACCAGAGACAACTTTTCCCAGTGGTGAAAGTTTCAAAGTTAATGAAATTCAAGTTAAGGGATACACAGTTTTAGAAAATGAAATTATCAAGTTAAAAAAGCAGTATGAGGGTAGAAATGTAACATTTGAGGAGTTATTAGAACTGCGCTCACTAATTAGCAAACTCTACTTTGACAAAGGTTACATAACCAGTGCTGCTTTTCTTCCTAGCAACCAAAAATTAGCTAGCGGTGTTGTGCAAATTCAAGTTGTAGAGGGTGAGCTAGAAGATATCAATATTTCTGGATTAAAAGATTACAGTCTAGTTACGTGCGTTCGCGGATTGAGCGTCTTACTGGAAAGCCTTTAAATAAAAATCGTCTTGAAGAAGCACTACAATTATTACAAATAAACCCTTTAATTGAAGGAGTCAAGGCTGAATTAACTTCTGGTAGTGTTCCCGGTAACAGTATTTTACAGTTGACAATCACAGAGGTACCTGCATTTCATGCTGAAATTGTCTTTGCAAATAACCAATCACCCAGTGTTGGTTCAGAGCAAGGGAGTATTTTTATTTCTCACGATAACTTGTTAGGGTTTGGCGATAGGTTGAGTACTGAATATGCTCTCACTGAAGGTCTAAATATCTACAATGTTAGTTATTCTGTTCCTATTAATGCTTTAGACGGAACAGTTAGCGTCCGTTACGGTAATAATGAAATCCGAATTATTGAAAGTCAATTTCGTGATTTGGGTATCCGCAGCGAAGCCGAAACCTTGTCTTTCAGCATCCGCCAACCTATAATTTATAAACCGAACAATGAATTTACTTTATCGTTGGCATTAGATTTACGGCGCAGTCAAACCTTCATACTCGATAACATACCCTATTCGTTTAACGAAGGTCCCAAAAATGGGGAATCAAAAGTTACGGTTATTCGCTTTTCCCAAGATTGGTTAAAACGCAATACTACAAGCGTTTTAGCTGCACGCTCGCAATTTAATTTAGGAATAGGTATCTTGGGCGCCACAATAAATGATACAGGTACAGATGGACGCTTTTTCTCTTGGTTAGGACAATTTCAATGGGTACAACGATTATCTCCCCGCATTCTAATACTGGCTAAAATTAATGCTCAACTCACAAGTGATTCATTACTCTCGCCAGAGAAAATTAGTGTAGGAGGAGTTGAAACAGTACGTGGTTATCGTCAAAATGAATTAGTTGCAGATAATGGAGTAGTTGGAGGGGTGGAAGCGCTTATTCCTCTAACATCAAATACTAACACTTTACAGCTAACACCATTTTTTGACTTTGGTACAGTTTGGAATAATCGGAACGAAAATCCCGACCAGCGAACCCTCGCTAGCTTGGGATTAGGTTTACAATGGCAACCTTTCAACGGTTTGTTATTGCGTGCAGACTATGGTATTCCCTTGATTAGAATAAATGGTCGTGGTGACTCGCTGCAAGATTATGGTTTTAATTTTTCAGTGCGTTATCGACTATTTTGAATTTAAAAAACCTCTCTCAATCCCTATTCCTTCATTCACTGTTAGTCTTTCAGTATTAACAGTGAATGAAGGAATAGAAAATTTTTCTCTCTACTCACACTGACGACTTATGACTAATGTTCCATCTGCAAGACGATATATACCAGTGGGTTCTATAATTGGGTCACCTTTTTTCCAGGTATGGGGTGGATTTTCATTTTCGACGCCACGAACTTTATCGGTAGAATAATGTGACACCAACATTTCTCCAGGACGATTGGGTAAAGCACCACCACCCGTAATGGTAAAGCTATTTTTTTGGTTGATATTAGCACGAGCGATACAGCTATTGGCGATTAGAGCATTTGTATTAATCGCATTTGTAGGCAATTCGGTCAGACTGTTTTGAAGTGTACTATTCTCGGGTGCATTAATAATTGTCACGCCTTGGGGACCGCGAGCCGAACTTGCAGTAATATCGCTGGTGCGATCGCTTTGTTGTTGACGAGCTTCTATACCGAAAACACCACGGGAGTTGATTTCTACCCTTCCTCCCGCTCCTCTAAAGGCGTTTGCAGAAATATCGCTATTTTCCTCTGAAATGGCAACAATAAAAGTTGAGTTTACAAATATGTTGCCACCATTACCACCTTTTGGTCTAGTACCAGCGTTAGTGGTAATTTGACCACCACGACGCATTAGAAGTAAGTTAGTGTCGAGGTTGATATTTCCGCCGTCCCCTGATGCGGATTCGGCACTGAATTTAGCTTCATTGTCAAGAGTAATTTTAGGTGAATTAACGACAATATCCCCAGCAGTACCTGTTAAACTTTGAGAGTTAACAAACAAGCCAGTGAGAAGGTTGGAACTGTTACTATTCGTAGTGAAAACATCAGTTACATTAACTTTAATTGTACCTGCATTTCCCTGACCAGAAGTTGAGGCGGTGATTACAGCGTTATCTCCTAAGTTGAGAGAGCCTGTATTCACAGTAATATTTCCACCATTTCCTTCTGTTCCCGCTTGTACTTGACTGCTAATCGCACTGGAAAATGTTTCTGCTTTACTGGTAATATCAGTAAGCCCAAAAACATTGACATTAATATTTCCCGCATCACCTTTACCTGCTAGTAGGTCATTGGATGCGGTACGAACACCAGTTAGTAATCGGCCACCATTTTTGAGAGATAAACTTGCACCAATTATCTCGATATTGCCTCCTTTACCCACACCTCCTGCCTCTACTGTACTAGCAATCTCACCACCAATCATAGAAATCGTATTCGCAGTTAACGTCACATTTCCAGCATTTCCCCGACCAGAAGTCGAGGTATTAAGTGCAGCACCTTCCCCTAAGTTGAAAGAGCCTGCATTCACAGTAATATTTCCACCATTTCCTTCTGCTCCTGTTTCCAGTTGGCTGCGAATCCCACTGGGGGTTGTTTCTGCTTTACCAGTGATATCAACCAGTCCAGAGACATTTACATTAACATTTCCGGCATCGCCTTTACCAGAGGATCGATTATTCGATGCTTCACGAACATTAGTTGCTAGTTGAGCACCATTTTTAAGAGATAAATTTGCACCAATTATCTCGATATTGCCTCCTTTACCCACACCCCCTGCTTCTACTCTGCTAAAAATATCACCACCAGTCATAGAAATCGTATCTTTTACAGTTAGGGTCACATTTCCTGCATTTCCTTGACCAGAAGTTGAAGCAGTGATTACAGTGCCTTCCTCTAAGTTGAAAGAGCCTGCATTCACAGTAATATTTCCACCATTCCCTTGACCAGAAGTTGAGGCGGTGATTAAAGCATTATTTCCTAAGTTGAAAGAGCCTGCATTCACGGTAATATTTCCACCATTGCCTTCTGTTCCCGTTTGTACTCGACTGCTAAGCGCACTGAAAGATGTTTCTGCTTTGCCAGCAATATCAAACAGCCCAGAAACATTGACATTAACATTTCCGGCATCGCCTTTACCAGGGGATCGATTATTCGATGCTTCAAGAACACTAGTTACTAGTTGGGCACCATTTTTAATAGATAAATTTGTAGAATTAATCTCGATATTGCCTCCTTTACCCACACCCCCTGCTTCTACTCTGCTAAAAATATCACCACCAGTCATAGAAATTGTATCTTTTACGGTTAAGACTACATTTCCTGCGTTACCTTGACCAGAAGTCGAGGTATTAAGTGCTGCACCTTCCCCTAAATTGAAAGAGCCTGCATTCACGGTAATATTTCCGCTACTGCCTTTTGCATCTGCTTTAACTGAATTACGAATTTCACTTCCAGAGCCGATAATATTGACTTCACCAGTTGCATTTAAGGTTATGTCACCTGCTTGACTATCAATTGTCCCCAAAACTTTATCCGCAAAAATCACACTACTCCCAGAAATGCCAATATTTCGAGCATTTACTGCAATGCTACCCTTATTATCAGTAAAAGTTGTAACTGTACTCCTATTAGTAAGAACAACATCTCCCCGTTGTATCCCCGAAGGAAAACTCAAATTCAGTTTATCCCCATTAGTTTGAATGCTAATATTTCCCGCTTCTAACAACCCTCCTAATTCGATGTGTCCACCATTTGCCACAACCGACCCTGTATTCATGCTGACATTACCACCAATCAGCAATAAACTCTCACCATCGGGTACGCGCAACCCAAATACATTCATACCCGTAGGGCTAAATCCTGCTGGAGCAACAGAAGTATTCACAATTCCAACGGTTGGATTAATTTGATTAAACAATAATGCAGAAGGATTTACTGTTAATAACGTAGGGCTAACAGGGTCAGTAGCACTAAAATTACCTTGGTTACCAAACTCCACACCGTTTGCAGTTGTTCCGACAAAAGAACCCCGTAAATCCAAAGAAGCATCCCTACCAAATAAAATACCATTGGGATTTATTAAAAATAGGTTTGCAGTACCATCTACACCCAATGTTCCTAAAATATTCGATGCATTAGTACCAGTTACGCGCGTCAATATATTGACTACACCTACAGGATTGGCAAAATATACCGCTTGCCTATTTCTGATATTAAACTCACTAAAACTATGAAAAAGATTATTACCACGCAAAGCACCACCGTTAATTAAGTATAGAGAGGTGCCTGGTTTCTCGACAATTGGACTAGGTGAGGAAACTTCTGTTCCCAAAGTATCGTCAGGTATAATTTGTGAACGAACAGGAGTGCTTATTAATACTAAAGAGCAAAATAAAAGCTTGGGAAATAAACTTTGATTCTTAATCATGCTAATAACTTGATTGTTTAACGGCGATTATTAAAAAGTTACTTTATATTTACCATCACTTTAAACTAGCACAAACTTGTACAATTTTTTCTTAAGAATTAAAAGTAATTTTGTCGAATCAGGCGTTCTGCGGTTTCTGTCGCATCAAATATCGCGGAGGGTTACAAGAGGCGTAGCAAAAATGAATACATTCAACATCTCCATATTGCTTTAGGCTCTCTACGAGAATTAGACACGCAACTTATAATTGCTCGGAGTTCAATACCAGCAGTAGAAATACTTCGTCGTCTTCGCTATATCTACCCCATAAAACTTAAAAAATATTTAACTTTAATGAATACAGGTCAAAATATGATAATTATTAATTTAGAAAAATATTTAAATCATGGGTACTTACCAGTGGATGAAAAGCTAAATATTCTAGTGGCTGATGACCATCAATTAATTTTGACTGGCACTGTCAAAGTGTTAAGCCTAAATTATCCAGGAGCTAATATTCTTACAGCTCAGACAGGGGAAGAAATACTTTTTAAACTTCAATCTCCTCATAAGTTTCAACTGATTGTAATTGATTTGTCAATTCCCTGTGATAGCTCGGAGACAGCAGAAATTTCTACGGGAATTAATCTTTTAAAAACCTTGCTCGAAAAATACCCTCAGCAAAATTTTATGGTGCAAACAAGTTATGTAAGGGCTTTAATTAAAATTAGACACGAAATTGACAATCATCAGGGTGGGTTCGCAATTGCAGATAAAAGATTATCCGAAGAAAAAATGCTAATGCGAGCTAATTTAGCACTTCATGGCGCCACTTATACAAAAGATATTAAAACAGAGATTGAGTGGAAACCCGAATGGTTGGATGTATTACGGTTAGCTTTTGAAGAAAGCTTGACAGACAGAGCAATTGCAGAGCGTATGTCTATAGCAGAACGAACAGTACGTACATATTGGACAAAAATTCAAGATGTTTTAGGGGTATATCCTGAAGACTGTAGACTGGATGGTAAAAATGTGCGAATTCAAACCGAGATTCGTTCTCGTGAAGAAGGTTTAATTGATTAATACGGGGAAAATAGGTCACTGACTCAGCCCTAAAGGGACTGAGCAAACTTACGAAAAGCTAACCACTTTAGACATCTCCAGAAAAGATTGTAGGGACACAAAATGTTGTGTCCCTACAAGGGTTTGAAACAACGCATAATTAAATTCGGTCGATGTCTTTTTTATACGATTAACACAAAACGCGATTCCGTCTGATTGTAAATTCAAAACTTACAATCAAGCGCGAACATCCACAGCAATTAAAATTGCTTGAGTCGCTTCCCTCCCAGGACTAAAGTCTCTGGATTTCCCACTTACCATGAGGATTTATGAAAATGAAAATCTGGAATCGCATTCGTAAAGAATTTCGTAAAGAATTAGGATTGTGGTCACTTGATGCACGTCCAGGTATTATGGTGCTGATTCTGATCGTATTAATACGAATGACTGGAGGACTCCAATCATTAGAATATATGTTTTTTGATACAATGTTACGTATTTGGACTTTGGACAAAAAGAAATTGTTCGCGTAAATCATTCGCGAACTATAAAAAGATGTAACTTTTCTATCTCAGTCTTGAATTCTACTGAGTAAAACAACCGTATTTCAAGCAAAACTACGCAACTTGCTGTTGTGGCTTGTTCGATTTTTGTCTCTTCTTAATTACAGGACACTTAACTCGTTTAGTTTGAGTTTGACCTACTGCTCGACCGGTCGAATTTCCCCGGGTTTTGGGAGAATGCCCTGGTTTACCAATCTCCGAAATAATTCTTTGGAAGTTACGTTGAACTGTACTAGGGGTGGGGGTAGAATCATTATTTTGTTTTAAATAACGCTCCCACGGTCTAGGTAATTGTGTAGCTAACTCTCTTGCAGCCCACAACTGTACGTAAGCTAATAATACCAATCGTATCCAATTTTCTTCGTGTTCTAACTCAGGAGTTTGAAACTTTGTCATTAACAAACGTTGCTTACCAAAGCGAAACATATGTTCTACACCATACCTCTCTCTGTAGCTCTGATATGCTACAAGGGGTGAAATTTCTTCACGTCGTTCACCCATGACAATCAGCCACATTGGCTTCCAGACAAGTTTGCCAGTATCATCCGCAACACTAATTCTCACTTATAGTAAAGGGATGACGATACATTTGTTCTTTTTTAGTTCCTCTCATTAACATTTGATGCCAAGCTTGTATCGTTACCGCAAATTCGCGACCACTACGGGTAGTGTGTTTCGTTTGTACAGTCTCATTACTTGGATGCCAAGTGCTTTCGTCAGCTAGATTAAAGCGTTCACCAAACTTTTTGGGACAACCGCGCTTACTTGCTTCTTGTTGTATGGTATGAGACTGGTAGAAGATTCTATTACTACGTACCCTAGCTACCACAACTAAATTTTTGTGCTTGCATTGCTGAAATAAAAATGAACGTTGGCTATAAGTGCTATCCGCGACTAGTACTGTTAATTCTCCGTGCCAATGAAGTGATTTATCAGACATCAAAGTCTTGATTTGTTTGCTAGCAACCCGGACACCACTTGACTCAATTGGTACTCTTTCTCCTGATAAGGGAATCGACCAAGATGCACTATCAGAACCATTTTTTTCTGGCAAGGCACAGACTATAGAGTAATTATGTCCAATATTGATGGGTTTATTTCCCGCTACCGTATTAGGTTGATAAATATACCCTACTTCTGGCATAGTTCTTGAGTAGGGACGCGGATGAGGAGTTGTATCCGGTGCTATTAAGTAAAAAGGACGTTTATCCGGTTTAGGAATAACGGAAGCGACCGTCCGAGTTAGATTTCTAAGTAATTTTCTTCTCTTTTTTCTATCTGGATTTGATGTATTAAACGACTCTTGTATAGCTTTATAAAGAGAGTTATAAGTTCTTTCAAACAAAGGACTCAAAGATAACTCTGCTACTGAACTTACCCCAATATTACCAGCAAGCGCGTCAAGCAAGTCTATGATGCTATCTCCACACAACGTGAAACATTTCTTCAATTGTTGTCTAAACGACCGAAATTGCGCTATTAATTGATTGTTATATTTTGTCATGGCTATCAGCACCCTCAATATATAGGAATTTAGATTTTACTATGTATTTAGAGACTGATAGCTATTTTTGTGACATTAATTGACGCTCATATTAGTGTAAATCCAAGTTAAAAAACTATTTTTAGCATTTATAATCAGATTTAATGATATATCTAGAAGTAGCAATTATGACTCGCGTAAATCATTCGCGAACAACTTTATTTTTTGCTTATGCCAGGACATGTTGAGCCATCTGGAATTCAGGATTTAGCCATACGTACTGACAATTTGGTTAGTATGATAGAACGCTTGGAGAAAGAAATTAAAGAAATTAAGGCAAGTGGTATAGTCGCTCCGGGTGGCTGTTGGATAGTACGCTACTTGGCAAAAGGAAGAAGAAGTACATACTGGTACTACAAATTACAAGCGTCTGAAGAGATTTTTCCTACAAAGACTGAAGGGAAATACACTAAGTACAAGCATCTTGGCAAAGCTGGTAGCAAAGCTTACTTAAAAGCTGTGGAGCAAGTAGTGGCAAGGGCTAAAATAGAAGGGCTGCAACGAGCCATAGATATCTTAATACAAGGGTCAGCAGATTTAATGGAAGAGGCTAAAAAATACAAGTAATACGGAAGGACTAGTTCGCGAAAATCTTACGCGAACTAGTCTCATATTTTGTCCAAAGTCCAATACGTATGCGTCCACAAGAAAAACTCGATAAACGCGTCGTAATTGTGGGTATTGATGAACAAGATATTCAATCGGTTGGACAGTATCCGGTTCCAGATGGGAAAATAGCAGAGCTAATTACCAAGCTAGAAACCTATGAACCGTTAGCAATTGGATTAGACCTTTTTAAAAATGTACCTGTACAACCTGGTGGAGAAGAACTTACGCGCGTATTTCAGGAAAATACTAATATTATCGGTATTGAAAAGATATTATCACCCGGAGAAACTCCACCACCTCGAAGTTTACCACCCGAACAAGTTGGATTTGTTGATTTAGCTAATGATATTGACAGTAAGAATAGACGCTATTTATTACATACATCTAATCCTAAAAATCATACAGAAAATAAAGATTCCTTAGCATTAAAGTTAGTTTTTGAGTATTGTGAAAAGAATGGAATTAATGTAGGCACAGGCAAAAACGACATTGACACAATAATGTTTAATCAAATTGAATTACCTCGTATCACCAAAGATTTTGGTGGATACGTTGGTGTTGATGATGGTGGATTATCAATTTTGATTAATTTTAGAAATAGTTCTCAACCATTTCATGTTGTGTTGTTACGCGATGTCTTAAATGATAAAGCTGATATAAATTTATTGCGCGGTCGTATTGTATTGATTGGCAATCAAAACACGAGTGCTGCGGATATTTTTTATACAAATGCTCTACCAACACCAAAATTAGAAGGTCAAATTTATGGAGTCGAGTATCATGCTCATGTTATCAGTCAAATCCTCAGTACTGTAATTGATAGGCGCCCGATGTTGCACAGTTGGGGAGATGCAGGAGAATATACATGGATAGTTATTTGGGGTTTTCTGCCTATTATTATAGGACGGCTGACTCAATCTGCTTGGAAAAATGTGTTTAGTGTTGGCATCGCTGGAGTACTGCTGTTAAGTTGTGGATATATAATGTTATGGCAATGGGGTGTATGGATTCCTGTTGCACCTAGTTTTCTTGTATTAGCTGTAAATGGAGTTGGTTTGAGTGCGTTTGCATTTTACCAGCACGATAAATTTTTGTGTTCGCAAATTAAAGAGCGTCAAGATACAGTTCAATATGCTTTTAGCGTAATTCATAATGGCCCGTTGCAAGACCTTAGTTATGTATTAAAAAACATGCGTACCACAAAAGATATGAGTTACGAGCAATTGCTGGGACTCATTGAAAAAATTGACAAAGAAATTCGAGAAATAGGAGAGTTTTTAAAACTTCAAGCTCGAGCAAAGGAAGAAAATTTACGATTAGGAAGCGGATTAATACTTGAACTTAGCCGACCCCTTCATAATTTACTATATGAAGTTTACTCAAGTACATTAGAACGTGATGGTTTTGAATATTTTAAAACATTAAAAGTTAAAATTCCTAATTTTGACCCAATTGATGATAAACACATAAGTATGGAAGAAAAACGTGAAATATGTCTTTTTTTAGAGGAGGCTCTATGTAATATTGGTAAACATGCCCAAGGAGTAAAGAGCATTCAAGCATCGGGTGTATATTCTAAGGGTAGATATAAGCTATGTGTTCAGGATGACGGTTGCGGAATTAAATCCAAGCTTGAAAACAAAGGTACAAAACATTCTAAAACAATAGCTAAAAGATTAGGAGGTGAGTTTCGACGTGAATCTGTTTCTCCTCGTGGAACTATATGTACACTTAGTTAGGCGCTTATTAAATAGTTATAATTTTTATGAAGATTCGCATGAAGCTGGTTCAAGTAGTCGTTGAAGACTTAGATTTTGACATTTTTTCAATACAGTAATCACATAGGAAAGTTTTCAATATTTTGCATAAAAACCGAGTTTATGTGTAAATAGAATAAAATACCATATAATCAGCAACAGCCATCATGAACCATCCATATTTTTCATTTTTGCGAGTATTAGTTGTGGGAATGATTTTTTTTGTTACTCCATTTTCTGCATTTGCTCAGTTAAAACCACAGACGCCTAGCTCGCGTACAATATTCAACCCACAACCGTAAACCTGCACGCGGAAATTTTCGTTCGGCTGGTTCGCGTGGGTGTCCCGTTAGTAATGCTATACCAATGACACAATTGGCACCACAGGAGTTTATTGGTGAAACCGCTTCGACACGTCCAATGTTGGTTTGGTATATGTCAAATTCTCAACCTGTGAGATTTAGACTTTTTGAAATTAAGCCAGATAAAACTGCTAAACAAATTGGTGAACAGAAAGAAATAATATCAACCGTAGGTATTAACAAACTAAAACTTCCTAATGAATATGCTGAACTTACGGTTGGTAAAACATATCTCTGGCAAGTTGCTACCGACTGCGAAAACGACGTGATTGTTAGTCGTGCAGAATTTACTGTTGTAAATGCTCAATCAAGCAATAATAAAAATGAACTATGGTATGAAGCACTTGAAGAAGCTTTGGAAGTC
Source organism: Scytonematopsis contorta HA4267-MV1 (assembly GCA_019359035.1). Classification (GTDB taxonomy): domain Bacteria; phylum Cyanobacteriota; class Cyanobacteriia; order Cyanobacteriales; family Nostocaceae; genus Scytonematopsis; species Scytonematopsis contorta. Next base: position 23,622 of record JAHHIC010000011.1, read on the forward strand.
ACGAATAATGGTAAAATTAGTCCAGCTGCGTCAACATTAATTCAAAATCTCGCGCAGTTAGAAATATCAATGGGGACTCCAGATAATATCGAAAACATTAAACAACGAGCTGAGTATCTCCAGAAGATTTCAGATAATTAAAATAAACACATTGTAGAGACGCGATTAATCGCGTCTCTACCGAAATGGTTAATTCTGGTAATCAACCGAACATAATATAAATGCTACGTTTTAAAGCCAATTACCAATGACAATCATTGGCGCCCAATATGCGGGGTTGTCATATACATCTGCTTTGTCTTCAATCATTTTAACTTGGGCTTTTTGTAATGCTTGGGCAATACTGATTCCTTCGTTGCGATAATTAGTGTAAAAGTCTTTTACCAATGTTGATATCGACTTATCTTCAACGTTCCATAAAGATGCGATAGCGCTTTTAACACCAACTTGTAATGCGACTCCTGCTAATCCTAGTGTAGTACGGTCGTCACCAACTGCGGTGTTACATGCGGTTAGTGCAAGAAGTTCAACACCATCAGATTTACTGTTAATGTTTCGTAATGAATTTTCTAATTGGCTAATGGTAATTTTTTTGTTATTTACCGCATTATAATTACTGATGGCTGCCAACAGTGACTCAATAGCTTCTTTCTCTTTTCCCAACTCTTGATACGCACGTGCTAAATTTTCATTAATAACAGCGGTGTCAGATGAGTTATATTTATATTGACTTAAAGCCTCCTGCCAGTGCTTTATCGCAGTGCTAAAATTTCCAGCATTATAATCTTTAACACCCCGCTCCACCAAATCACTAGCATTTGGTGCTTGTGCAAATATAACTTGTCCGAACGATAAAAATATTACCAAACTTGTTGAGAAGAAAATTGTTATTATTAATCGTTTTTTAATTTTCATGTGTAGGGTGCGTGATACCATGAACAAACCTTGAATAAAATTATAAGACCAGTAGCGTCACGCACCAACATTTAATTAAGATTTACAATTGTAAAATTTTAAATACTTATGTATGATAAGATGGATTATTCCCTCCTAACCATCTACCTGGAAAGAAAGTGACAAAATTTAAAGCAATTTATTAAACAAAATGAAATTATATCAAGATTTTAAACTGTGGTGTGAAGAAAATTTAATTTTGTGCTTAAACATATTAGAGCAAATGTATTGTTAATAGAAAAACCCACCCTTTCCCAAAATCAAATAATTCCTGGTAGTAGTTTAGACACCGAAAGTTCTAGTGCGATGCCTCTTGATAATATTAGTTTACCAGTGGATATGATTGATGCTGGAGTGATACGTGGAGTAAACTTGTTTTATAGCTTCAAAGAATTTAATGTCGGTGAATTTAAAGGTGCCTACTTTCAGAACCCCAGTAATAGCATTCAAAATATTTTAATGCGCGTAACAGGTCAAAATAGTTCTGAAATTTTAGGTACTCTTGGTATTTTCAATGCTGGAGTTACTGGTAATGTAGACAGGCGAACCGAGCTATGGTGCTACCATCTGTTACATCCGTTCATAATCCATTACTAATCTTTCTACGTCAAATTTTAAAATCATGGGCTTCTACCTCCGGTTTACGCAGCTGTTTTTAATATTGCTTTGGTGCTATAGTATTACCCCATTGATGGTGTTGGCACAATCGATGCCTCCATCTGGTGTGACAATCTCCCCCGAAGTTCCTAGTAGAGTTGAAGAAACTATACCAAAACCATTACCATCACCAACGGTTCCGACTACACCAGCGGTGCCGACTATCCCAATAATTCCGTCACCACAACAGCAAAAGCCACCAGAAACAACTTTTCCTAGTGGTGAAAAGTTCTTTGTTAAAAAGATTATAGTTAATGGGTACTCTGTTTTAGGAGATGACATAATTAAGTTAAAAAAGTGCTATGAGAATAGAGATGTCACATTTGAGGAGTTATTAGAACTTCGCTCGTTAATTACCAAACTGTATGTTGATAACGGCTACATTACTAGTGGCGCCTTTCTTCTTGACAACCCAAATCTGGCTAACGGTGTTGTGCAAATCCAAGTTGTAGAGGGTGAACTCGAAGACATAAAGATTTTTGGGTTAAAAAGATTGCAGTCTGGTTACGTGCGTTCGCGGATTGAGCGGCTTGCAGGAATACCTTTAAATCAAAAGCGTTTGGAAGAAGCGCTGCAATTATTACAAATAGACCCTTTAATTGAACGAATTAATGCTGAATTAACAGCTGGCAGCGTTCCCGGTAACAATATTTTACAGGTAATAATTACTGAGGCGCCTGCATTTCACGCTGGAATTGTTTTTGCAAATAATCAATCACCCAGTGTTGGTTCGGAACAAGGGAGTATTTTTATTGCTCATGATAATTTATTAGGGTTTGGCGATAGATTGAGTGCTGAATATGCTCTTACCGAAGGTCTAAATATCTACGATGCTAGTTATTCTGTTCCTATTAATGCTTTAGATGGAAAACTTAGCGTCCGCTATAGCAATAATGAAAACCGAATTATTGAAAGTCAATTTCGTGAGCTAGGTATCCGTAGCGAAGCTGAAACCCTTTCTTTTAGTATCCGTCAACCTTTAATTCACAAACCAGACAGCGAATTTACCTTATCATTAGCATTAGATTTACGGCGTAGTCAAACCTTTATACTCGATGATATTCCCTATTCGTTTAACGAAGGCCCCGAAAATGGAGAATCAAAAGTTACGGTTATCCGCTTTTCTCAAGATTGGTCACAACGTAATACTACAAGCATTTTAGCTGCTCGCTCACAATTTAGTCTGGGAATAGGCGCATTTGATGCCACATTGAATGATACAGGTACAGATGGACGCTTTTTCTCCTGGTTAGGGCAATTTCAATGGGTACAACGACTATCTCCCCGTATTTTAATGCTTGCCAAACTAAATGCTCAACTCACAGGTGATTCATTACTATCGCCAGAAAAAATTAGTATTGGGGGGGTTGAAACAGTGCGCGGTTATCGTCAAAATGAACTAGTTGCAGATAGTGGAGTAATGGGAGGGGTAGAAGTTCGTATTCCTTTGACATCAAAGGAAGAAATATTAAAGCTAGTACCATTTTTTGACTTTGGTACAGTTTGGAATAATCGCGGTAGTAATCCCGACCCTCAAACCCTTGCCAGCTTAGGATTGGGGTTACAATGGCAACCTTTTAACGGTTTAGCATTGCGTGCGGACTACGGTATTCCATTGATTGGAACAAATGGCGGAGGTCGTTCGCTACAAGATAATGGTTTTAATTTTTCAGTGCGCTATCAACCATTTTAACGTATTCGCGGAATTCCCCATCCGCCTTGCCTGCCTATAAGGATGTGAAAGAGGCACCTTTACGTCATAAAATATAATTAAAAGGCAACAGGCAACTCTTAACTCTTAACAGACTGGTATTGTATGTGGATTTAACCCCAACCCAAACAAACAACTTATAGAAGATGGGGTTTTAGACCCCGATTGGGAACAGGAACAGGAAACTGTTGCCCGTTAAGAGTTAAGAGTTAAGAGTTCACGAATTCGATAAATAATTGATTCGCCATGTTCGTATAAATGACTTAATAAAATCTCACTTGGTAAAACCTAGCTATTAATAAGCAAAAAAATAGCTGCACTAATCAATAAATGGTACAGCTACTAATATCAATAAACTATTTTAATCCCGAATAAATTAATCAACTTTGCTCAATTTGCAATGGTTCCGATATATTAACCACCACTACTACCACCCGAAGCAGGCGCCAAGAATTTAATAAATGGTTTGATGAACTCAACAACTTCCTTAATGTTGGCAAACATTTTCATCAATCTGTTCTTGGGAGTATGTCGGTGAACAATCGCAATTTTTCTTGCATTCTTCATTACATCCGCAGGAACAGACTCATTCCACGTACTTTTTTTTGCACTACTGGAACCTGGAATAAATCGACCATTAACCCCCCAGCGACGTAACTCACTAACATAAAGTATATTTTCTTTAGCGTCTATTAGGGCAACTTCAACACCCCCGGTGAATCCCGTCAACTTATCAGTCGTCCAAGTTTTCGTAACTGCATATAGTATACCGGCACCATTAGCAGGATTAATCGAAAGACTAACATCAGACTGCATGTAATCCTTATGACCAACCTTGTCTGTAGGAGAAGAAATCTTGAGAGGATAAGTCACGCTTGGTTTTGGTGGTATCACAACAGGGGGCTTACTTGCTCCAATAGGAATACGAATTTCGCGAGTTCGGTTCGGTCCTTTGGCAATGATGTGTACATCATCTTTATTTCCTTCTAGTGGAACTTTGTAATCTATACTTGCGGCTCCCTCAGCATTAGATGTCACCTCTGATAAAACTTTCTCAACTATTTGTCTGGTATGCTCATCCTTATATCTCTCATAGAATATGACTTTGACATTTGGTCGGAAATTAGCGACGACCCTTACCATTTCTCCACGCGTGTGATAGTCTTTTTGCGGCTCTCTACGTATAGCTTCAGCAGCTTCTGCCACTTGGGATAATTGCATACCACCCGTGAGAGAAGTGGGTACGAACCCAGGCGAAGACAAATTAGCCAAAGATGTCGATGCCGAAACTGCCAATGCCAGAACTGGTACTAATTTCTTAGTCATTTGAGACTCCTAGTAAAAATGAATGAACGAGTTAGATAAATTGATATTCTGTAAGCAAATCTCGTGCAATTTACTAGGAGGCGACCGATTGTGAAGGTTCAGATTTAGTGCTAACAATGTATATATCCCCCTGATTGGTGCTTTGACTTTAGCTAGAAGGCTAACTTTGGTTACTTGCGATTGGGAAATGTATCGTTTGAGTTTTGAAAAATATAAGACTCACTACTTTGTGAAGACTCTGAAGAATTGTTTTCATTGGTCTCTTCCTGGTTAGAACCAGAGTAAGAATCGGAGTTAAAATTTGAATTAGAGTTAGGAACTCGCGAATTAGGAGCGGTATCGGTGATGGGATTTTGTTGCGGAGTTACCGTTCCAGTGTTAACTTTTTCTCTACATTGACCGCTTTCAAAAGAAAACGCTCTACAAATAATCGTCTTAAAGGCTTCGTCAAAATCAAATGCCATTGCAGATTGGGAATAACTCAATCCGGCAATAGTCGAAATAGATATACAGAAAAATGCTTTTCTAAAGAACTTCCAAAAATTAAATTCTCTGCCTTGTAGGACGGGCATTTTACCTGTAGACGTAAGTAGAGTTACGCTCTCCAATAAAGAAGATTTTGGATATTTTTTGATTTGGACATTTCTAACAGAATAAATTTTGAGATTCATATTTTCATCTCCAAATTGTTAAACAAGGTTGTGATTTAACCTTGCTCTGACTCTATACTGATTTCCCTTGTTTGCATAAGTGAGTTTTGTGCTTAAAATGTGCATTAAACATACACTACGTAATACTACGTGCTTTAGCCAGGTTTTGTCACTCTTGCGATAGTATAATCACTTAAAACAACTCTTTTGTCCGGTCTGTACTAGGTATTGAGCCAGGATAGGTGAGGTCGAAGGGAGCTAGTCGGGTAAGGTTTGAGAGTTACCTCTCTCCCCTCCCCTAAGAACCGTGCATGAGACTTTCGCACTCACACGGCTCAAGCCTTACTTCAAGCCTCGTTTCAACTTGGATTTTGAGTGTACTTGTTTATGACACGCTACGTGTATATGCTGAAGATTTTCTATGTCGCCTAGACCATCTTGAGCAACAGGTACTATGTGATGGGTTTCGATTTCCTCGCCGTTGAGCAGGGGTTGACCACAAATTGGGCATTTCCAGTTTTGGGCTTGGGCTACTAAATAGTGTTTAGTGTTCTTCTCCCAGTAAGATTTACCGTGTTTTTGGTGCCGTTTTTCCCAATACTCTTTTAGGGTTGGGTCGTCTGGAGATACGTTACCTTTAACCTAGGGCAAGCGCATCTTAATTTTAAAAAATTAAAATTATTACTTACGTAATTTCCACATATAAAAATTGTAACCGTTCAGGGGGGGGGTGCGCCTGCGGCGCACCACCTGTTAAGAGAAAAATAAAAGCGTAATAGTAAAAAATAGTAACCAAAATCTGGAAATTTAAACTTTATGGAACAAAAGCATTCAGCTATATAGACACAGATTTTTCACAAGTCTCGCTGTCACCAAACGAGTGGTATAACAGCACAGATTCGTCGGGGATAAAGTAACAATCTTTAGGCTGTATTTAAAAAATCTTGGTCAGATTCGCAACTTCTGACTTTTGGGAGTAAAGAAGGAGCATTTTTCCCCTCTCTCGCAGAGGCAACAGCTGTGATTTGAACCATAATTTGACCAAACGGTCACGATATACTTCAAAAAAAGTTAGTACAAGATGTAGTTCAAAAGAAGAACTACGAGTACTTTTTATGACAATGGTAATTGCATTTTGAGGAGAG
>JAHHIC010000012.1 GCA_019359035.1 Scytonematopsis contorta HA4267-MV1
ATTCATGAATAACTGGAAGTAGAAAGGATATACTTTTACCGCTGGAAGTTGGGGTTTGCAATATGATATTCTCTCCTCTATTATATGCTGACCAAGCTTCGACTTGGTGGGAGTATAATTGAGATATCCCAGAACGCGCTAAAGCCTTTTTGACTTCTGGATGAATGTTGTCTGGGATATCTTGTAAATCAGCTTGTTGAGCAGGGATAATCACAATATTTTTCAGTTTGCCTGCGTTGTCTAGTTCTGCTGCTATTTGGCTATAAATTTCTGTTTTGGTGGACATAATGAAAAACACCTACTCTTATTTTCGTAAAATAAGGCGTTAGCTTTAAGTAGTGGTTTTTCGATGAACACAGTTATATAAATTCATAAAATGCTCCCTTTTACGAAGAATGTAGAGAGAGCATCAGGTGTAAAGTGTAAGAGAGATGCGATAAATTTATGATAACGTTTTTAATTTTAGTTGTCAGTATTAATCATATAAAATTAGACTAAAACTATTAATCAATCAGATTATTTATAGTAAATTTACTTTTTAGATAAATAAATTTATTCTTACTTAAAGAGTAATACATATAATCAAAATAGTATTTGGTATTTTTATGGTTGCTAAGCAAATAGAATCGATTATTAAGCGAGCTTGTGCGGAAACTTTTTCTGATTCTGAAAAATATATAATAGATGATTTTTTGCAGTCAACTGGTGGGGGAAATCCTGCGAATTGGACAGCGATTGATGCAGACCGATTTATTGCTCGTTTGGATGGTGCGGATGTTTCCAACGAATTTTTATCTGGGGCAATAACCCGATTAGCTCAGCTTGCTCCTGCTCATATTGTTTCTAGGGTGTTGGGGAGTGACCGAGATGGGGATGGTGTTCCTTTGTATGAGGAGTTGAAACTTGGTACAAGGGCTACGGAGTATGATACTCCTACTGTTGTAGCTGTTGCACGGCAGAAGCTATATATATCTCGTGGCAGTGACATGGAACTGTAATTCTGCTTTTCGTCCATAAAAGCCAATTTGTCTGAAATTTCAATTAAAACTAGGTTGTTAATATCGTATGTATATTATATGTTTTAAATACATACGATATATTTATCTGCGTGCCTAAAATCATTCAGAATATTATATGTATTTCATCTGTATAAAATTGGAAAAATTGGTGTAGTGTATGTATATAGTACGTTCGCAAGAGATAAACTAAAGATGTAAATTAAATGTAATGGTATGGCTAGACTTGTGGGCAGACCTAGACGAGAAAGACCAATCGACCGCGTTAATTACAAATTAGATAGCGGTATTCGCGGTATGTTTAAAGACTTTATTCAAGTCAAACGCTTTACCGAGGGTATGGCTGTTGAGAAAGCTATGCTACAAATGATGTCTATTGATAGATTAATTAACAAAAATCAAGAATTGACTTATCAGAGCATTGAGCAAGAAATTGAACGTATTTGGATAGAATTAAATCAAGATGAAGAATAATCTATGTACTAGTAAATATTAAAGCTATATTGGCCTAAAGGTTTTCATTGTGGTTAAAGCATTTCAGATATTTAAGTAATTTAATCATAAAGCTGCATAATCTAGTGTTGTTGAACCTATAGATATAATATACACAGACCACACCACTGCGGAGAAACCTAATACACTCACTTCTTCGCAATTATTTAAAAAGTGCTTGTAATATATAAAAACAAGCCAAATATAACGAACCTATATTTAAAAGAACGGGGACTTACTCCACCTAAACCCAGCCATCACGGTTGGGTTTTGAGTTTTTATTACGATTCAAGAATTCCAGGTACTCTCACAGAACTGCATAATTTGATGCAGCTGAACCTATAAATAATTATGAGACCCTTAATTAGAGCTTACGGAGAAACATAATATTTTGGACTCCGTAATTATTTAAAAAGCGCTTGTGCCATTTAAAAACAAGCCAACTATAATCAATTTATATACTAAAGCACGGGGACTTACCCCAACTCAAACCCAGTTATTATGACTGGGTTTTTGAGTTTTAAGCGAAATTTGCTCAAGTGTTTTCAACTGTTTTAATTATTACACTCTAATTCTCCTAACACTTCTTTAAACCAACGTAAATGTTGAACTGTTTTATCTCGACCTTGGGCAGTGTTAAGCACAAGCTTGCTAAAAGTCTTACCTTTATCGGTTGGCAAGTAAGCAGGACTGTTACTTTCAGAATTACGTGTTTGTAGCCCACGAGCTAAAAGTAACTTATTTACTCTTTGCGATGACCAAACCTCACCAGTTTTTTCAACTAAAATCCTTCCCAGTTGTTTTGGTGATAATAATTCATCCTCAACTAAAATTGCCAAGGCAGGTTTAGCAATTTCTGCTGCTGATTTAAGTGCTGGATAGTAATGAGTAATCGCATTGATTTTGACTCCTGCTATTAATTTCGGGTCAAGGTCGGTTTTGCCTAAAGTTAGGTCAAGAAGTTGAGATATTTGCTCTAAAGTAGGGGTCTGCTCGTTTTGGGTAGGGCAAGAAACTGGTTGATGCCAGCCTTTTATCTGCTGCATCCAACTACGAATACCTATTGCTGCAAAAGCTTTATATGCCAACTTAGCTTGCTCTTTACAATACCTACCAGCATCGAGAGCATAGTACTCAAGTACGGTTGATATAGCTAAATCTGGAATTCCAGTTTTTGACATCAGTTGTAGCTCCGCAGCATCAAAACCTTGTGCTAAAAGCTTTTGAGCTAAAGTCGATGGCGTCAGCTCCGCACTTTCAAAGGCCAATCTCAAAGACTTGTCATCTACACCTGCAAGTCTAGCTGTTGCGCGAATACTAGCTTTTCCTTTACCTTGGAAATCAACTTCAATTTCTGATTGTATCTGCTCAATAATATTGTTTAACGGCAGTTGTGCCATAATTTGAAGGCTCCTTTAATCAGGGGGTAGAGCGACCGATGAAGGTTTTCTCAGGACTAGCACGGTCGCTTTTTACATGTACCTACTGTAAACTTGTTAATTAACAGTTGTCAACTGTCTAGTTGACAATTGACATATACTTGTAGAGTTAAGTTTTATAGCGATTTAAATGTGAAGGTAAGGCGAATTATTAAACAAGAGGTGGACGCTCCTGGTTTAGGGGAGCGGATAAAACGAGCAAGGGAGTCCAGCAATTGTTCAGTGACTCAACTTGCTAAAAATGTTGGTATTTCGCGAAATTATTGGTATCAATTAGAGGCTGAAGCTGTTTTAGGTGGTGTAGCGGAAGAAACTCTTAGGAAAATAGAAGAGGTATTGGGTGTTGACCTAGGAGTAAAGTTTAAAGAATAGTGACTGCGTACAATGACCTACGTGATGAAAGAGCTATTAAATTGAGTAAAATGATTGGTAGCCAAGAAAAAGCAAAATTTTCTTATACTTATGATTTTGGTGATTCTTGGGAACATGAAATTTTGGTAGAAAAAATTCTGCCTGCAACAGAGAATACAACCTACCCAGTATGCGTAACAGGGAAAAATGCTTGCCCTCCCGAAGATTGTGGGGGTCTTTGGGGTTATGCAGAGTTATTGTCTATACTGAATGACCCAGAACATCCTGAGTATGAAGAAAGGATGGAATACTTTGAGGATGGTTTTGACCCGTTAAAATTCGATTTAAACGAAATTAACTCAAGGCTAAAGCTGATGAGCAAATAAGGGTAACAAGTTAACAAACGCCGCTAGCCTGTAAACTAAAGATTGCTGGATATTCATCGCGCTCGTTAGGTGGAAATGCACTACCCCAATTGTTGCGATTATTAGTTTTTACTTGCTCAATTAAATCTCGCTTTGTTTCCAAGAAAGAAAGTACTTTTTTATCCCAAAATAAATGATTATGTAACCAGTAATAATAAGCCTCAAAAGCGCTACCACTTATTAAATTAGTCTCATGAAATGCTTTTGGTTGTTTGGGTAAACTAAGTAACAAAATTTCTGCAATCAATGGAGCACTATGAATTGCTTTATCGATATATTTGTTAGCTTTGCGAGTATCACCTAGCTTAATAGCAGCCAAAGCAGCCGCATATTCAACATCTGCCGATGCACCATCAGGGTATTTAGCAGCTAATTTTAAAACATCTTTATATCTATTAAGTGACAAATAACATTGGACTAATTTGATTCGCGCACCTACATTATCGCTTAAATGAACCTTAATTAAATTCTCAAAAATATCCACAGCTTTAGTAAAGTTCCAAGTTTTCAAGAATTTATATTTATTGTTTAATCGCGTTGCACGTTGGATGTAAGCCTCAGCCAATCCATAGCAAATCCTAAAGTAAGGTCGGTTAGATAGTACATAATAATTAATTTGATGCTTATCAAAATCAAATTCAGGTGGAATTGCCATCCTAATTAAATCAAAGCCTCGTTCCCAGACTTGGATTGACAAATCTAAATTACCAGTATTTTCAAGAATTATTGCTAACAAATTATAAGCATCAAGGTAATCAGGGCAGCGTTCAATTAGACTTTCTAGCTCTGCTATCTGACTGCTTGGTTTAGAGTCAGTGTAATCCCAGTTATCCTGAATTTTGTCGTAAACCTCATCAAAGTCCCTGACACAGGTAGGAAATACAAACCGCCATGAATCAGGCTCGTCAGGCTCTCTTAACAATTGCAAAGATTTTGGCGATTTCATACAGTACCGCCCGTTTACCGTTATGCTAACAATCTTTATTATACTCAAAGATGATAAGTCGGAGAGTTTAGAGGGCACTTTGACTGCCCTTAATCTACTCTCCTCTCGTATCGGTGGAATCCCCGCTCCTCATTTATAGGACGGTTAGAAAGGGCAATTATTCAACCTGCGGCAAGGTTTTCTGTCGAGTTGGAGTCAGGTTTGGTCAACAAGTTGATTGACGATGTGGGTTCGGGGGAAGGTAGTTTACCTTTACAACAGTTTGCTTTGACGCAATTGTGGGCAAAACAACTTCCGGGGTTGTTGACACACCAGGCTTATATAGAAATTGGTGGAGTGACACAGGCGATCGCAAATCATGCGGAAACTGTTTATGCTGGGTTGAGTGCAGAGCAACAACAAAGAGCGCAACGGGTATTTATTCAGTTGGTGCAACCGGGGTCAGGTACGGAGGATACGCGAAGGTTGACGACTCGTGATGAGGTGGGGGATTATTGGGATTTGGTAACGTTATTGGCTAATGAGCGTTTGTTGGTGACGAACCGGAATCAGTTGGTTGAGGATACGGTGGAGGTTGTGCATGAGGCTTTGATTCGCAATTGGGGACGGTTGCGGGGGTGGATGGATGATAATCGGGAGTTTCGTGTTTGGCAAGAACGGTTGAAGGTGGCTTTGCAGCAATGGGTGGATAGTAATAAAGATGATGGGGGTTTGTTGCGGGGGGCGACTTTGGCTGTGGCTGAGAATTGGTTGCAGAAGCGGGGAGAAGAAGTTATTAAACCGCAGCTATGGTTTATTGAGAAGGGTGTGGAGTTTCGGGAGAGGGAGAGGAAAGAAAAAGAACGTGAGTTGCAAGAAGCATTAATTAGGGAAACAAGCGCTCATTTGATTGCTGGTAATTTAACCGTTGAGAAACTTTTTGTATCACATTTAGAGCTTGAAGCGTTGATAGAAGCTGTAAAAACGAGTAAAAATGGTACAGAACTACAAACTCTGGAACTAAAAAGTAATGGTTTGATTAACAGTATGATGTTTAGTCCCAATGGCAAAACTCTTGCCTGTGTAAGTAATGAAGGAGAAATAATTATGTGGAATTTTGACCTTGATGATTTACTGAAAAAAGCTTGCAGATGGCTACACGACTATCTCCAAAATAACCCTAATGTTAGTCTAGAAGATAAGCTATTGTGTAACGATTTTAATATCAAGATGTAAAATGCAACCAAAATCTCGTTTATTTCCTCTCCAACCGACGTAAAGTAATTGATAATGGTCTTGTTGTTCGTCAAAAACTGTTTGCACTTCATACTCTTCGTATTTTCGTGGCATCGAAGCTCGCTTTTGGCGTTCGTCATAAGATGTTTAATATACTCTTGATATTGCTCTACAGCCATTGACTAATAACCTCCTGCTCTACATGGTATCCTTTGGAGATGTGTTGCGATTGCTGTCGCTTCTGTAACCTCATACTACAAAAACAATTTTCAAAAATTTTCCCAAAAACTGCGTAAAAGCTGACCATCTCCTTCGTAGAAGGGTTTAAAGAGGTTGGGGAGGAATCATTATGCATTAATGAGAGTCTATAGATTCCCGGTTAAAACTCGATAGCTGGGAGATTTGAATGCTTCAACTAGGTTACTTGCGTTCGTACACCCAAAAATCCCAAATCCCAAATTACAGTATCTTATGTATCTATGATGACAACAAAATACCAAGCATTCGAGGTGCAGCAGGAGATTTCGATGGATGATGTTTTAGACTTGCAACTGCGTCAGCTAGTGTGGGAAGCACAACAGTGTCCCGCTAAAAGTGGTGAACGTCGCAAAGTCTTGAATAAATTAATTACAAAAATACAGCAATCAAAGAAATTAAAAAGGTTTACACAATGTCAGAATTTACCATATTTTGAAGATATTTATCACGAAGCTGAGGCAAAAACATATGTGGAGATTTGCAAAAATATCGATAATTATCGCCCAGAATATAGGGTTATGGCTTGGGTTAATCAAATATTAAAATGGCGATTTCAAGATGTTTTAAGGCAAATGAGAAATCGCCCCAAAATATTATCACTTGATGAATTGGATAGCTGTAGCAGTGACTCAGACAAGCCTACTAGCAAAGAGCTATCTAGAGCTAAAGATGAACTCAAAGAAAAATCAATTTCTGCAACTGATGATGAAATTGAAGTATCAGCAGTTATAAATTTTGTCAAAGAAGACCCAGAAGGTATTTTACAAAATACTTATATTGGAGAAGATAAAAACGCCAATTTACAGATAGTGATATTAATGAGATTAGATGAGAAAAAATGGGAAGATATATCAAAACAATTAGGTCATTCGACCCCAAGATTATCTGAGCTATATCAACGCAGTCTAAAAAAACGTAAAATCATCGATTATTTTCGTAATTATTTACAGTAGACCACAAATACTCACTCTTGCACAACTATATTCAGGATAATTATGAACGCCTATCACGAACAAACATCTTTTACAATTCCTCTAAGTATTACAGCCCACGAAATAGCTGATGAACGAAGAAAAGGAATATCCAATGCTGAGAAAGCGAAACAAATTTATCTCAATACTTTGGCTATTTATGCAGTAAACAATTACCTTAGCTGCATGGGTTGGGAAACTAATTGGTCTAGTGATAATGACAACAATCCTTGGATGTTAAGTTTAATTGATTTGGCTGATTTAGAAGTAAAAAATCTCGGCAAAATTGAATGTCGTCCTGTTTTACCTGATGCGGAATATTTAGAAATTCCTACAGAAGTAAGGTCAGATAGAATTGCCTATGTTGCTGTGCAATTTAATCAATCTTTAAAATCGGCAACAATTTTAGGTTTTACTACTCAACCATTAGCCAAGGTTCATTTAAGTCAATTACAATCTGTGGATGATTTACTTGATTATTTAACAGCGAAAGAACAAGCAGCAAAAGCAAATACAAAAGTCAATATTCGTCAATGGATAGAGGGAGTAATTACAGAAGGATGGCAAACTGTTGAGTCAATTTTTAACCCGCAAGAACTAAGTTTAAGATTTGCGAGAAATTTCTGCATTACACTCGCAAAGAAATTTGATATCGGCTTAAAGGTAAATGGTACATCTGTTGCTTTAATTGTCAAACTTAACGAGCAAAGCCAGGAGAAACTTAAAAGTCAGTCAGAAATTAATATTGTGGTACAAATTCACCCTCTTGAAAGTTATTGTTTACCTCCAGCATTAAAATTAGTGGTAATTGATGAAAATGGCGAACAAGTAGATGCTGTTATTTCTCGACAAAAAGATAATTGGCTGGAAATTGAATTGGCTGCTGAAGTAGATGAAAAATTTAGTGTGGAGATAATTTTGGGCGAATCTAAAGTGACGGAGGAGTTTGTTGTATGATACTAATACATGTAAAAATTTAAAATAAATAATGTAGAGACGCAAAGCGCGTAGCTCCTGTGAAAGAGGCTATATGTCGCGTCTCTACTCAGAATATCGATAAATATATAAATTAAATAAATTAGATTGCATAACTTATGAAAAAGCTAGTTATCCTTAAATTTGATGGTAATTTTGAATCGGGATTTCAAGTAAATTTAGAAGTGGCAGATGATGGAGAGCGAGCTTATCGGACTGCGACGTTTAAATTACCGGAAAATAATAGTGTACCTCAATTATTGAATAATTGGCAGGAGATATATTGCAGTCGATACGGACTATTTAGGGTAAAATCTCTTAAAAGCCGCACTGTCGAAATAAAATCTTTGAATCAAGATTGCGAGCAACAATCAAGAAATTTACTTGATTGTTTTAATGGATGGCTAAATAAATCAGATTTCAGTCCAATTGTCAATTCCCTTAAAGACTTAAATCCAAAAGACGAAATCAGAGTAATTATTACAACTGATTGCCATGAATTACGTCAGCTACCTTGGCATTTGTGGGATGTTTTTACTCAATTCTCACGAATAGAAGTGGCTTTAAGTTCGCCAAATGCAGAAC
Source organism: Scytonematopsis contorta HA4267-MV1 (assembly GCA_019359035.1). Classification (GTDB taxonomy): domain Bacteria; phylum Cyanobacteriota; class Cyanobacteriia; order Cyanobacteriales; family Nostocaceae; genus Scytonematopsis; species Scytonematopsis contorta. The sequence goes on from JAHHIC010000012.1 coordinate 8,674, forward strand.
GGGGAGAGCGCGCTTATCGAGAAAAAATTATAATTTTAATTATTTTGGGGGATAGTTCAAATATTGATATAGAAGCTGATAAAGCCCTGTTGCAAAAATTCTGCGGTCAGAATGCGGAAGTTATTTTATTAGAGCAACCATCACTAGAGGACTTAAATAATTACCTGCAAGATGATATTGGTTGGGATATATTATTTTTCTCTGGACATTCACAAACTCAAGGAATGCAGGGAAGAATTTATTTAAAAGATAATGAAAGTTTGACAATGGCAGAATTGCGGGATGCTTTACAAGTAGCAATAAAAAGACGCTTGCAAATTGCATTTTTTAATTCCTGCGATGGTTTGGGGATTGCTTACGAATTAGAACAATTGTATATTCCCCAAGTAATTGTCATGCGTCAACCTGTATTAGATAGAGTTGCACAGGAATTTTTGAAGTATTTTCTGCAAGAGTTTACTGCTGGAAAGTCTCTATATATATCTGTGAGAAATGCACGGTTAGAGTTACAAAAACTAGAGTCAGAATTTCCCTGTGCTAGCTGGCTTCCTGTAATTGTCCAAAATCAGACGGAAACTCCACCAACTTGGCAAAGTTTGGGGATAATTTCTTTTTGTCCCTATCAAGGTTTGAGTGCATTTAAGGAAGAGAATGCTGAGTACTTTTTTGGTAGAAATCAGGCAATTGCGAGCCTAGTTGCTGCTGTTAATAGTAGACCTTTGGTGGCTGTAGTTGGTGCTTCGGGAAGTGGGAAATCTTCACTGGTGTTTGCTGGGTTAATTCCGCAATTGAGTCAGGATAATATTAATAATTGGTTGATTTTGTCGTTTCGTCCTGGTAAAAATCCCTTTGCTGCTTTGGCTGTAGCTTTAGTTTCGGCGTTAAATTTACCAGAAGATGAGCGACGTTTGGCAGAGTTGGAATTGGATGTCAATTTGAAACGCGATCGCACAACTCTAGAAAAATTTATCATCCACCTCACCCCCCTCTCTTCTCCATCACCACGAATCCTATTGATAGCCGACCAATTTGAGGAAATTTATACTCTTTGTACGGATGCGAATGAACGCAAAATTTTCTTGGATGGTTTGCTACAAGCGGTTAATAATGCACCATTTTTTACCTTATTACTAACATTACGGGCGGATTTTCTATCTAGGGCATTGGATGATTATGAACCCTTTGGGCGGGCGTTGCAACAGTATCAACTAGAACCTGTGGTGCGGATGAATCGGGAGGAATTAGAAGCAGCCATTACGCTCCCCGCGACACAATTAGGTTTTGAATTTGAGGAGGGTTTATGTAATACCATAATTGATGATATCCAAGATGGGGATGGGCGTTTGCCGTTATTGGAATTTACCCTGACTCAGTTGTGGAAGTAGCAATATGCGGGAAGGTTGACCCATCAAGCCTATGAGAAAATTGGTGGTGTGGAGCAAGCGCTGGCTAATTATGCGGAGACGGTTTATAAAGACTTGAGCGAGTCGGAACGTGAAAAAGCCCAACGGGTGTTTATTCAGTTGGTGCAACCGGGGGAAGGTACGGAAGATACCCGCAGGTTAGCGACGAGTGAGGAAGTGGGGGGAGATAATTGGGATTTGGTGACGCGCTTGGCTTCGGAGCGGTTGGTGGTGACGAATCGGGATGAGTTGAGGAATGAGGAAACGGTGGAAGTCGTCCATGAAGCGTTGATTCGCCATTGGGGACGGTTGCGGGGATGGATGCAACACAAGCGCAAGTTTCGCATTTGGCAACAAGGGTTGATGGTGGCTTTGCAGCAATGGATAGATAGTAATAAGGATAATGGAGCTTTATTGCGGGGTGCGCCCTTAGCTTTGGCAGAGGATTGGTTACAGCAACAAGGTGAGGAAATTAGTAAAGCGCAGCGATGGTTTATTGAGAAGGGTGTGGAGTTGCGGGAAAGGGAAAGGAAGCAGAGGGAGAGGTTGCGGAGGGGTATTATTGCTGGGTTGCTTTGTGCTTTGTTGGTGATTTCTGGGTTTGCGGGGTTTGCTAGGTGGCAATGGCAAGAAGCAAAAAATCTAGCTATAAAGGCTCAAAATTCCGAATTAGTTTCGGGTAGTTACTTTGCAGAAAAACTGCATAAATGTGGGATTAACTAGAGGCTGAAAGTATAATTATTTCGTCCAAAAATCAGCAAAATCATCCCCTGAATCAGCAATGCCTGCAATAAAACACCTGTCACGCCCTTTACCTCTATCGCCAGGGTCTGCTTCCACAAAATTTAGTAGTTCGCTACTGTAGCAACAGTTTCAAGTTTTAATTACAAAATTAGGTTTATTTTATTCCATTCTATAACGTAATTCTTCAAGTATTTTACGAGCGGAAACTATAAGAGGATGGTCATTTTCTAGACAATTATGAAGTATTTCTAAAGATTGCTGAAATAGAGAATTAGCTCTATTGTATTCGTATTGAGCTACGTAAAGTTCGCCTAAATTCCATAGCCCAAGAGCTACAACTGGATGTGTTTCTCCTAACAAACGTCTGTTTAATGCCAAGGCTTGAAAAAAGAAACTTTCTGCTTCACTGTATCGATACATTTTTGTATAAAGACAGGCTAGATTATTTAAGCTTTCTCCAATATCAGGATGTTCTACATTTAAAGTATGCTTTCTAATATCAAAAGCTTTCTTTAAGAGTCTTTCAGCTTTTGTTGTGTAACTATAATACCGCCAAGAATAGCGTGCTAGTCCTGCATATAACGTACCTAAATGGTTCAAACTTTGAGCCACAATTGGGTGATTTTCCCTCAAATGGAATTGTCTAATTTTTAGAGATTTACGAAAAAGATTTCTAGCTTCCAGATAACGATTTTCTGTTTGCATATACAAATTTATATTGTATTTCTCTTCCTCTTTAATAGGATTTTGCTGAGAGTATAGCAATGCCAAATTATTCATAATTGTGGCTACATCAAGATGATTATCTCCCAATTTATTTATACTTAAATTTAAAGCTTGCTGATAATATATTTCCGCATCATCATAATAACCTAAATCTTTATAGGTATTAGCTAAGCTATTTTGGCTAGAAGCCACCTCTAAGCTATCTTCCCCAAAGCGTTCTTTTGCATTTGATAGATAATTTTCATAGCACAGCTTTGCTTCTTTATATAAGCCTTGGTTCGTAAAAAATCTGCCTATACCCACAAAAAGTAAACAAAAATCATCATCACTTATAAAAGCACTGTTTCCGAGCATTGTTCTATTTTTTAGTATTTCTGCCACATGAGGCATAGTAGGAGCTATCGCTTGAATCTTAAGCTGAGTAAACGACTCAGAAACTTGTTTAGCAACCGCTATCATTGCCTGACAAAATGAATTTTGAAGTAGATTTTTCTGCTCTGACTGTGCCAACTTTTCTTTAAAAAATTCTCGAATAAGCTGATGTAGATGATAGGTTTCATTACCCTGAAGCAAATGCATATCTTCTAAATCGTCTCTCGCTTCTTCCAACTCTTCAATTTCTTGGCCAGTATTCACCGTTTCCACCAGTGACCAAGGAATAGGAGCCAGAGCAAATAAACTTAGTAAGCAACCTAACTGCTTGGCTTCCTTACTTAATTGGTCACAACTTAATTCAAAGGCAGCTGCAACTCCTTGCTTAATATTTAAAGTCCAAGTGGGGTCATTTTCTTTGACCACTAAGGAAGGATGACCTAGCCCTTTTTCCTCCAAGCGTTGTAGCATTTGTGCCAAGAGTATCTTACGTTTCTTGAGATAACGCCCCACTAATTGCAATGCTAGGGGCAAGTATCCTAAACGCTGACAAAGCTCTGTTGCTTTTTCTAACTCGTGATTTACTTTCTCTTCTCCAACCAGTTGAGTTAGTAATTGTAGCGCATCTGATTCTGGCAAAACTGACAAATATAGAGAACCAGCTAAAGACAATTTCAACCTAGTAGTAATTAATACCTTAAACTGGGATGGTTGCGGGGGTAGATATGGTTTTATATTGCTGTAATTTTTGACATCATCCAAGACAACCAGCGTACTTTTGTCACGCCAGTGTTTCCAGCACCAACGCACTTGTTGAAGTAACTCCAAATCCTCTGGTGGAAGCAAACCCAAATCTGTACGCGTAAAGTTTACTATTTGTAAACCAATATCCGCTTCTGTTGCTCGTAACCAAAAGATACCACCAGGATAATCACGCAATTGCAAATGTAATAGTGAATACTGGATTGCCAGTTCGGTTTTCCCAACTCCCCCCATACCTTCAAGTGCAGCAATTACTACCTCATTATTGCATTGTAACTGTTGATGGAGACGGCTTAATTCCCCTTCCCGTCCCACAAATTTATCTGTGCTACTGTTAGGGATATTTTGAGGAAAACCCGTTGGTTTTGGTATATTATCCAAATTGCTTATAATTTGATAAATCTGGGTAATATTTCCAACTATAATATCACCACTAGCCTGAAGGTTTTCAAGGGCTTTAAGGTTTTCAAAGACTTTATTGATAGTAAGATTTCCTTCTACCACACCCACAGTGGTGTTATTATCACCATAAATATTCTGAATAACATTCTCATTGCCTGAAATTATTTTCTCATTTTCCATAATATAAGAATTATTTAAGCAGGTAAGATTATATTTTTTGACTTCACATAATTATAAGTTTCATAATTTAGGGAATTTTACCCAACACCTGGCCAAAAAATTAACTTGATTAAAGTCTCTAGATGCTTTACAGAAATCAGTCTATATCCGTTGAGTAATATTTTTTTACTTTCGCTTACTCAGTTAACAAATAACACTAATTTATAGTTACATCGCCACTTACTTTTCCAATTGATTTATTGCTGTCACCTGTAACATTCTGCACCACGTTATCACTTCCAGTAATATTTTGATTAAAAGTATTAACAACCTTTGAAATTACTTCTGGGTCTTTTGCTAGAGGAGCAGCTACTTCACCAGTCAAGGCTTTGTCTTTATACAATAACTTTTTAAGTTGCTTTTGGAGTACATCCAAAGCATCTGTATCGTTGGGAGAATTAGCTAACTCGAGCAGTAAAGCTATATTCATTAGTTTATGTGATTTATCTATATCTATTCTTGTTTTAAGAACTGGAATCTTGGCTTGGGAATGGTTTTCTAGTTTAATCGCGACTAAACCTTCCTGAAAAGCTCTTTGAAATACATCCTGATTTTCTGGAGTTTCGTAACCCAATCCATCGTAAAAGCCTTGAGCAAACTGAATTGCAGATTTGTCCTGAATCTCTTGGTTCATTCCAATGACGTAATTAATATATTCCTTAATTGCAGAGGCAGATTTAACAGAGTGGCAAGTATTTAATAGTACACAGTCTACATAATCAGTGTGTAACTTAAAAAGAGATGCCAATACCTCTGGCGAAACAGCCTTGTTTTTTCCCGCATCATCTTCTAGCAGCAAACTACCATCCTCTAAGCCATGTCCACAGAAATGAACAATAGTGGGTTTTTCGGATGCGATCGCACGGCGAATATCCTGAGGTCTAACAGCAGTCCGAACATCAACCTCAAACATATCCCGTCTTACGGAGCGTTGAATACACTCGGAGATTTCTCTAATTTCCTTATCCAAGTGCAAATTATGGGGGATTGCAGCCAGAATCAAGATTTTTTGTTGCTGAGTAACTTGTCGCTTAACCATCTTCCACCTTATGCGAAAATTATTATTGTATCTTCTGGATGAATATATTAAACATTACCAATTTGTCTGCGAATCGGTTCTACTTCAAAGCTAAATTTGGCGTTGCTGAATTATGGGATGATTTTACCCAATAATGAACCAATTATTAATAGATAGTTTCAGTCACTAGTTAATCCCGTATTTATGCAACGTCAATTAATTATTCTGGAAAAGTTTACAGTGCTAGACCACTTTTGACTCTGTTTTCTCTAATCTTTTTCTCAAGTCATTTTCCAATCTATGTAGCTTCCAGCCATGCCAAGAGTTTGCCATCTTCGCGTAAGAGGATAAAAATCTTAGACGGTCTTTTGCTTTTTCTGGTAGCTTATCATTAAGCATTTTAACTCCTACAAGATATGCAAATCGCCCATACAGCCAGGGGATATCTTTGCCTTTTACATTTTCTTCATACAATCCAGCACGCATTGTATAAGCTTCCCAATTAAGTAACACTTTATCACCACTGCATCTTAATTGCTCTGATTTATTTTTTTCACAGCTTTTAAGGTAGTTATCAGCCAAATTATAGGATTCCCTCAGTGCCAGAGGCTGTAAATAATTCATGCGGAACTCAATCCACTTTCCTTTCGTATTGATTTCTTCTTTGTTATCACTCTGCATGATTGAAGCTACAGCATAACCCAGTTTTATAGCCTCGGAGCTATCTATAGGGTGATGAGAAGAGTATTCAATTGCGTTTTTTAGTTCTTCTTCCGCTATATTCCATTCTCCATTCCAAGCATCAACAACAGCTAAAGCTCCTTGTAAAATAGAAGATTTTTGAGGAACTTTTTGGTAATCTTTGAAGTATTCTGCTGCCAATTTCTGTGCTTTATTTGCAACTGAAACGGCAGATTCTCCAATTTGTCTATTCAAGTCATCATTTACTCCGTCCAAAAAATTATGTGTGTCTCCTTTGCTTTCTGCTTTATTTCTCCCTAAAGTTGTACGCTCTCTGGTTGCTTCAATGGATTCGGCAACTTTTTTATGCTTTATACCTTGTAACACAGCATTATAGGGAGCATCCCATGGGTTTTTTTCTGACTCAAAAATTTCAAGACTATGCTCTATCCACTGGTATTTTAATAGCTCCATGCTCTTAATTTTGGACATTATCCCCAGAAAATCTCTTGGTCTAGAGAACTTATTATCTTCTTGTTTCCAAACATTTATAAGATTTTTAGGCTGTAAGCTAGTCATCCAGGATTGGTATTGCAAATGTTTACAAGATTCTGCCTCTTGGCAAGCTGCGGCGACAAGACCCATTGTCGCAGTTATAGATGCAGCTTGATTTACAAGAGGTAATACCTCTCGATATTCGCCCGGACGAGCTTTCACATCTTGAATTAACTGTTCATAAGGAATTTCACCAAGTTTTTGGTCTTCTCGTGTTGCTTGAACGGGATCACCATAAGGTGAAAGAAATGTTACTTGTGGCTTATACTCCAAATTGACTAAGTCAGAGACCTCATCAGGATTTGGATTAAAGGATAAAATTATTTGCGGCCAACTTAAAGGTGGAAATGCCCAATTTTTTAATAGACTACTGTAGGAGGAATTCTTATCTTGAAGTAACTGACTAACTACATAATTTGGTCGCTTTAATTCGGGAGTTTTCTTTAGTAACTCTTCATTTCCCCACGCCATCGAAGCAAATTCACTATCCGCACGTAAAAATACTTTCCCGATTTCTGTATTCCTTAAGGCTTCGTCTGTATAAAGAGTAACATCATTCCCAGCAAGTTGGTCTTGAGATACCTGAAAACTTCGCTTTTTAGTTTGCTGCACTAGATTTATTGCTTCGCGCACTATCTTCGGACTAACTATGATGGGAATTATCTTACTTTCAATATTGGTAAAAAGCGTTCCATTTTTATAAGATAAATCTGAAGGCTTGAGTACAAGACTGCTTGCAATATTCGATTCTAGCCCACCAATACCTCTTGCGAACATCGCATTCAAAGCAGAAGCAAAAAAGCTTCCCGAGTCAAATGGGGGAATAGAAAGGGATTTTTGTGGAATAAATACCGTTACAAAAATTATCGCTATAAGAAAAATAGCTGTGAAACGCTGGCGCAGGGAATACATATTTAACTCCTTTTTTTCAGCATAAACTTTCCAATTATTACCAACGTTTTGTCCAGTATTTTTCTCCTGCTACAAACACCCCGATTACAATGCCAGTCGATGTCATTGCATTGGGATAATTGATAATTAATTGAGGTGTACCAAGTAAAATCTTAACAAAAATACCTAAATGCAAACATAGAACTAATATCCATAAGCTGGAAGTATGAAATATTGTTCTCAGTGGTTGCCGCTTACCTATATCAATAGCTAATGCTCCCTCTCCCCAAGCCATAGTCAAAGGGATTAAATGAGAACCTAATGAATTTTCGTTCATCAATGCGTCCCATATTATATACATTCTGTATGAGTGAAACAAAGCTTGCTCTAATAAAAGCTCAATAACTGCAACAACTAGAGTAGCAATCGTAGAAATTAGAAGTATTTTTAATAAAAACGGTAATCTCAAGCGATGTAAATTCATGCTTTTCATGTTTTCACCTTTAACCGTTAACGTTCTAAGGTTGCTCAATTCTTTCTGAAACTGCCAAAACGTTCATAATCCTGTAGCAATTACTATCTAAGTTTTGGGTTAACCCTGCTTGGACAAGCATTAGGCAAAATAGAGTCAAAGCTAAAATGCGATTATCATAAGCTTTGGATCTACGCTACAGTTGTTTCCATGTCTCGTAAAGGTTTTTTACCTTTATCTATTCCTGCTGCTTCTTAGCTGGTTGCTGACGGGGGGATGTGAATGGTTACAATTATGCTCAGAATTTAGGCTTTAAAGGAACAAAAAAATGAACATGAACTTTTTCAGGGACTATTATTGTAGAAATTGATAAAGAATCCAACACAGAAAACTGCGAAGAATCTACGGAGAAATTACAATAATATAAAATAAGTTATTACCAATTATGTTCTCTGCTATTCTTACAAGAAGAAGATAAGGAAAATATAGTCAAAATTCTTTATGCTGCTTTAGAAGATCCAGAATTAGAATTTTGGATTCGAGAAATTGACCATTTAGCAGGACATCATTTAGGAAATTTTAAGTCAGCTCATACTAATTCCGAATATAAAGATATTCATTATGAGTTAAGAGAGGAACTGGAAAAAAAATTGAAAGAAGGGAAAGACGAAGAAGATAGCTTTCATCATAAATTAACCGAAATGGATAAAAAATTAATGTTTTGTAAGTCTTATAAAGAGATTGAAAATGTGGTAAATCAGTTAGTTTTAGAGATATCCGAGAAAAAACTGCAATTAAATGATATTAAGTGCATGATGACATAAAGATAAAACAAAAACCCCATTTTTCATAAGCATTACGACCGCATATCTTATAGCCTTTACCCAAAAATAAAATTTACTGTAGTTATGGCGCTACTTGTAATAGTAGGAGCATTATTCGCTCTCGCTGTCAGAGTAAACCCGGATTCTAATCCCACGTCACCAAGTTAACAGGTTTAAAAGTGGGGCATTTACCGGGAAAGTACGGACAGTATGGAGATGATGAAGATAATAAAGATAAAATTAATGAGCAAGAAATCTATAAGAAAGAAAAGCTAGAACCCTTGTTGCAAGAAGCTTGTATAATAATTCTGCGGAATTAGCAGCTAGAACTATGGTGCAGCGACGTAATATCAGTTACGCAACTCAAACAGCAGATGGTACTAAAGCATGGGACACTTTTATGTCCCTTGTCGCCACTACTCGTAAATTGGGAATCAGCTTTTTTGAGTATATACGCGACCGTATTTCTCAAGCTGGAAAAATCCCATCCCTTGCGACTATTATTATGGAGAAGTCTTTGCTTAACCCCCTGGCTTGGTCGTGGGAATCAGGATAATTAACAACATAACCTTTTAATATTTTTTACTCATAAGCATCAGCACTTAACATTATTTGGCGCTGCATAATTGTAGGATAAATTGATAGTGATAAACCATCAAGCGTAATTGATGTTTTGCAACGTTATGCTGTCGCTAGCGCACCCTATGTATATTTTAAAATTAAATAGGATTTCTATAGACATGCATCTACTAGCATTAATTGATTGCTGATATGAGGTTTTTGTTTGCTTACTGGGAATACTAAAATAACAAGTTAAGTTTCCTCGCGAGCAAGTATAAAAAAAGACGAATCCCCCCGCAGTCGTACGCGATTTTATGGAAGAGTTTGAGTAATTTAATAATTGACTCATTGATAATGGAAAAATATGCTTTTAAATGATTTTTAGAACTTCAAAAAAATCGACGAACCGGGAGAACTAAATAACCATACTAGATATATTTCTAAAACCCAATTTAGTTTCCTCATAAGGTAGTAGGTGAATTGGGAGAATTAATTCTTTCATTGCTGGATTTCTGCTGAAGAAACGCTTTTCCCAATTTGCTTTTACATCCAAACCAGATTTTAAAGCTGATAACAATTTTTCAGAATTTTCTTTTTCAACAGTAGCAATTTCAATAGTACCTGTGGTTTTCCTCATAAGAAGAGGTGTTGTTTGACTACCGTCAATAGCTTTTAGTACAATTTCTCGCGGGTTAAAACTGACACAAGTTATTGAGCGTCCTTGGTCTACAATAAACGTGTAAGAATCCATAGATAACACAGTTAATTTAAATGGTGCTTGACCAATTTGGGCAGCAATTTCTAATCCTAAATCGGGTAGGAAACTGGATGGTAACTTAGCATCATTAATCTTTTTCGCGATTTTAATGGAATCGGTAACGTTACCGTACTGTTCTCCTAGGAATTGCTTGCGACGTTTTGCTTCACCCATAAAAAATATCCTTGTAGTAAATTTACTTTCGCTCTTCGTGGTTTAGCCTAATTCAGCAAAATTTCATTTTTATAGTTATAAGCTAATAACATTTGTCATAGCGTCTTCTATGATTTTTTATACTAATAAATACAGAGTTCATTCGTTTTCTATTTCATTATCTCTTACTGCTCTTGCTACATCTTGCTTAATTAGATGCTCAATATAGTTGCTAAGTGACCGACTGTGGTAAGTGGCTGCAATCTGTGCAAGCTCTTTAAGCTTTTGGTCGATATATGTTGAAACTCTAATTTTATCCGTTGCCATTATTTTATCATTTTTTGATATATAAATTAAATAAATTAAATTAGCAATTACGCAACTGCTAAATTAAATAAGTGATTCTGACCCGTTGACGAGTCAGTTTGAGCAATCCATAGAAGCTTTAACTGATAATAAATGGAGGCTGTTACATAAATATAAATCGCCAAAACTCAAGAAGCTTCCGCAATAGAAATTACTTTATCATCACTTTCATCTGGTTCGTATGTTAGGAGTTCACCAGGCTGACAATTTAAAGCTTTACAAATACCATTGAGCCTCTCTGGTGAAAGACGCGGCATTTCATCTACCTTGCGAAGCCTGTACACGGAGTTCTCAGTTATACCTAAGTCTTCAGCTAAGTCTTTGTTCCTTACTCGCTTGCGTGCCATAACCTCGTTTAATTTCCATCGAATCACTTTTTCTGTTTCCATAATTCATCCCCTCAAGTTTACTATTCAACTTCTGGCGTTTAACTCCTAAAATTATTCTATACGTCATAGGATGATAAATAAACATGAGATGTTGATTTTATTCTACACAAAGCGTAGAATAATTTTCAGACAAAACAAAAGCGACCACTTTTGATGCCACTCAAAATGCGATCGCCGATGTTTAACCCTCTAGTTTCAGAGGTTTAGTCTAAGTCCGAAGCGGTTCCTGCCTAGAAAACAAAACCGCTTTTACTCAAAAAGAAGTAATAAGATTCATTTATTATGCACCAAACCAGGATTGATGCTCAAGTACTAGCTCAAATCGAGTTGGAGCAGTACATCGAGGAGCAAGCAAACAAGATTGCCCCAGAATATGAGATTGATGCGATTTTAGATATTGACTTTGGCACGCTGTATCGCGTGTGGTTAGATTGCAAACTGCTTGGTACTTTTTATCGTGCTGTTGGTGATGGAAAGTGGGTAGCTCAACCGTGCTGCGTGTGTGTTCGTTACCGCCTGGATACAGCAAAGCAAGCGCAACAAAAAATTATCTCGGTTAGTGGATTGTCATTGCGTAACGCTGCCTAGTTTTTGTAATCACTGTTAGGTACAGACACAACTTGCGCGTTTTCCATAGAATATTGGAGATTTTAAATTATGGCTGAAAATGATGCGATTACTGTGATGTCGAATGAATCAGATGACCAAGGTTATTGTACTCGCTTTGAAGATGGAGTTAGCGGAATGACGGTAACAGTTTTAGCTGAGTTTTGTGGCACAGTTAAGTCAGCAATTACGCAACTGCTAAATCAAATAAGTTATTCTGACCCGTTCACGAATGAACTTGCAGAATGCCTAAAACCATTTGCTGGTGTTGACTGGAGGTTGTTCACGAACGAAGCTCAAAAAAGCGCGTTCATTATTGATGAAGTTTGCCACGCGGTGTTGGAATATTACGCACTGGAAGCAAGAGAGTATAAAGGTAAACAAGTTGCAGTCAACAATTATCGAATGATTGCTAAGGCAGGGATGAGGGTTTTTCTTTGGTCTCAAACTGGTTATTCTCCAGTTAGCACAGCGTCTGAGCTAGTGATGAGTGAAGAAAAATTATCTGTTATCGTCACCGCTGCTGTTGAGAGGGCACTTATTCCTGCCAATCAACTTTTAGAGAGAATTGAACAGCGTCTTAATGTTCTACTACCTGCCAAACCAAAGCATCCTTGGACATTGCCTTCGGATACTCCTCAAGAGCAAGTTCCTCAAGACTATATGCAAATCGAAGACGGTTCTTGGCTTTCTCCAGAAGCATATGAATCAATACTTCGTCAAAGTCAACGCTCGCTGCTGTGGGAATTAAGGGAAATTAAGAAACGAAAAGGTTTTGAGTAAAAACTTGTACCACTCCCTTACTGGGAGTGGATTTCAAATCTTCTCATATCAATCAAATGCAACACAGATAAACCAATGATGGACACTACACTTAAAAAACAATCAATACTCGTTATCCTCAGACGCGAATATCTGGAAATTGCTGAAAACAACTTCTGCGCTGCCAAGTTAATCGAGTATTTCAAGCACTGGACAAAATGGAAACTCAAAACCCATCGTACTCCTTGGGTGTACCAGCCCTTGAAAAACATTTACGCTGACTTGATGGGGGAACACAGCCTGCATGTTATTAGAGCAGCAATCGATTTACTCGAAAGACTAGGTATTTTATCCAAACAAAAGAACCCAGGCAACAAACAAGATAAGACCTGGCAGTATAAAATCAACATTGACACTCTAAGTAGGCTTTTAGAACATCGAAAGTTCAATTCTGAACATTCAACGTACAATGTAGAACAACACCAACAAATTTCAAATCCTAAAACTTCTAAGACACAACAACAGCTTGCTGCTGGTCAAAAAACTCTTGAGCCGGACTGGAATGCACTCGAACAACAAGTTAAGGCTTGGGAATCATCCCAGTTGGCACTCGGATCAGCAACCGAATTAGACGAGATGAGTAAGGGTATAAGCCAAGAGGTTACAACCTTGAATGAAGGCTTTGACTCATTAAGTGAAAATTCCGCCGCCACGCCGAACGATAATTTAGAAAAATTAGTTTTAGTTGAAGTAGAACAAAAAAACTATAGTCAAGCAGTAGAACCATCGACAACTCATAACCATTATGGCTATGAAGAAGAGTCATCTTATGAACCAAGCCATAATTCCAACAAACCAAGTTCAGAGGAATTGGGTCAAGTTTACCAACAGTTGCGAGAAATACCCTGTGTAGGTGGGATTTCACTTAACCAATCCGTTCGTGCAGCTGTGGTTAACCATTGGGAAAACGTAGCAGGTGCAATTGCCTACGTTAAAGAAGCAATTAGAACTTGGAAAAAAGTTGATTCCCCTGAAGCAGTCTTTGTTAAAGCTTGCAAACAAGGTATAAAACCTGAAACTTGGAATAAACCCAAACGAGAATTTCCTCAACCAACCCAAGAACAATTAGAACAGTTAGCAACTTTAAGAAGCAAGCGAGAGATTTTGGATTACTACAAGCAACCAGATGGTTTATGGGTAGTTGATACTGGAAAATCTATTGCTGCTTGGTGGGAGGTTCTCAATCCAGTGTAATGTTCCAACTTTACCATTGGTCCTAAAAATTTAAAAATATCTTGTTTTGAGGTATATTTAAAACAAGTGTTTAAAAAGTCAGGTAAAATTTAAACAAAATATCATTGTATTTCGATGGAGTACAAAACCGAAAATGGCTAGTGGATTTACTAGACAAGAAACCATTGCTTTAACTGGCACAAATTCTGGCAGACTAAGTTACTTAGACAGAACAGGGTTAGTAATACCAGAAAAATTTGGGAATCCTCTGCACCCAAAAGTGGTGTATAAATGGCAACAAATTCTAGAAATAAAAACTATTGAAAGATTAAGACAGAAGCTTTCATTACAAGAGATTAGAAAAGTGTTACTTTTTTTAAAATCAAGGAATTATGAATATTCTTTTTTCAAACATCGTCTTGTTTTTGTTAATTCCCAGCTTTATTTAATCGAAAATATGCAAGATTTCGGTTTGATGGTTTTAGAAACATCTGGTAAAAATAAAGGTCAAGTTATAATTAATGAAATTGGAGAAATCGGAGATGTAATTACAGAATTAGCCAGAGAAGCAGAAAAGCATCATGTTTTAGATTTTGATAAAAGGACAGGAATTGTTGTCAAGAGGTAAGAGAAATACGAATAATAATTATGGGGAGAAACTAGTGATGAGTTCTAATATAGCTGTAAATGAAACATATCAGCGAGTAATGGCGCATACTGGATTCTATCATGATGGTGTACCAACTACAGGAGTCACAGAAAGCGAAGAGATTCGCAATAATAATAAATATTTAGAAAAACGTATTAAATATAGTGCTGTAATTGATACCGAAAAAATTAATGCTACAGCCATCTATGAATTATCTAGCTCACCTTGTATTTATTTTACTATATTAAATAAACCTAGTTCTAGAGAATTAGCTAAATTACATAAATTGTCATGGAATCATGGTTTAGCTCCAATGCTATGGGTGATTACAGCTTCGGAGGTATTACTTTATAATTGCTATTCTCAACCCACAGAACAAGATGAAAATGATATAAGCCGACATTTAATTGAGAGATTTCAAACTACAGAACATGATTTGAATCAGATGAATCAATTTGCTAGTCGTATGCAAATTGAATCAGGTAAATTTTGGCAATGGGAAAAAGCAAAGCAAATTGACCGTAAACAAAGAGTAGATTCAGTGCTTGTAAAAGATTTGAATCAAGCTGAAGAGAAATTAACAAAAGAAAAAAAATTAGAGCGTCAATTTGCTCATGCTCTGTTAATACGTTCTATTTTTGTTGCTTATCTGCAAGATAGGGGTATTTTAAGTCCAGATTTTTTTAGTCATCGTTTTGGAGTATGCTCATTTAATGAATTACTAAATGAAAAAAATGCAATTTACGATTTATTTGAGTGGTTGCAGACAATTTTTAATGGAGATTTATTTCCTATCTCCCCAGAAGAAAGAAGTGCTGTAGACAAAAAGCATCTTGAAGTTGTACAAAGTTTAATAGGTGGTGTAGAAGAAATTGCAACGGGTCAACAACGTTTATGGCGGGCTTACGACTTTAATATTATACCTATAGAATTGATTAGCTCAATTTATGAAAGTTTTATTTATGCAAGCGATTCCAAATCAGCAAAAGAAAATAGCACCCATTATACACCTATAAATTTAGTTGATTTAGTGCTTTCTGAAGTATTTAAAGAGCTTGATAGTAATGCTAAAGTTTTAGATTTAGCTTGTGGCTCAGGTGTATTTTTAGTTGAATCTTTGCGGAAATTAGTTGTCAAACGTTGGGCTAATGGAGAAGCACCCACTCGTCATTTAATTCGCGAAACTCTCTACAATCAAATTTACGGTGTAGATATTAATCCGCAAGCAATTCAAATCGCTGCTTTTAGTCTTTACCTGACTGCTTTGGAATTAGATTATGAGTTAGAACAAAATCGTCAATTAACAGATGATTTAAAATTTCAAAAGCTGATAGGTAATAATTTATTTGCTAATGATATTTTTGATGAAAAAGCAGAATTTAATAAAATAGAACAATTTGCATATAAACAATTTAGTGCAATTGTTGGTAATCCACCTTGGACAAAATCTAAATCAAGTAAATCAGCAGAGCAGTATTGTAAGCGCAAGCGTCCTGATTTGGGTTATCCGGATGGATACCCTACAGCTTTTGGTACACCGAAAGACCAAGCATTTTTATGGCGTATTGGTGACTTCGCAACGGATAAAACTTGTATTGGTTTAATTTTGCATGGTAAGCCTTTTTTTAGTAATGACACAGCAGCTAAAAAAGCAAAAGAATTTTTGTTGATGAGATATAAACCAAAAGTTATGGTAAATTTATCTAAGCTCTATAGAGATGATTTATTTCCTAACTCTGAAGCTCCAGCAATAATTTTAATAGCAGAAGGTAAACGTTCAGAACAACAAGATTGTTTTTACTTTGTATGTCCAGAACCTTCTATAGATTTTCGGCTACATGGTATTCTTCAAATTGGAGCAGAGCATATTAAAAAACTTCCGGTTTTTAATGCAGCTTTCGACTCAGATACCTTGAAAGTTGCTACTTGGGGTAGCGCTAGAGATATATACTTGATTCAAAAATTACGGTTGCTTCCTAAAATAGAAGACATTGCAGAAAATTCACTTAAGAATGGATTTAAAGTTGGAAATCAGAAATATGCAATTCCAGAAGAATTACTGGGTAAAAAATGGCTCCCTTCTGGTCAAATGAATAGATACAAAATCGATACTACCGAATTAGAGACTTTGCCGTATACAAAATTAGAATCTTCCAGAGATAGTCAAATTTACAAAGCTCCTTTGATTATTATTTCAGAAAAAGTAGAGTCTGATGGTATTTGTGCTGCCTTTAGTGAGGAAGATATTGTTTATACAAAAAGTTACTCAGGGATAACAATATCAAAAAATTTAGTCCATTTAGCTTACTATTTGAATGGAGTAATTAACTCATCAATTGCAAGCTACTTTATTTTTATGACTGCTTCATCATGGGGTGTAGAGCGTAAAAAAGTTATGACACAGGATTTAGTACAACTTCCTATTCCTAACAAGTGCGAACAGAACCAAACATTTGTTAATCAAATTATTGAAATAGAAGGTAAATTACGCGAATCTCCCAGCAAATCTGTAGAGAAGGACTTGAAAAAACAACTTGATGAAGCTGTATTTAATCTATACGGTTTAGATGATAGTGAACGTGTTTTAGTTGAAGATGCTACACAAATAACGATAGATTTTTATATGCGGAATGAAAAATCAGAAAAAGCATTCAAGCTACCATTAGCTGCTGATTTAGAAGTTTACACTGTACAATTTATTAATGTTATTAAACCATTTCTTAAGACACTCAACTCTAGAAGTATAGTAGCTGATATATTTAGTATACCTAAAACACCATTACAGGTAATTAAATTTAGCATAGTGCCATATCCAGGTCGCGAGCAAGTTATACAAACTGTTGAGGCTAAAGATTTAGAGACTGTACTTAAAAGTATCGCAGAACAACTACCACCGACACTAGCAGACCGTGTTTTTACCCGAAAAAATGCAAGAATTTACGTTGGTGAATATTTGTATATTATGAAACCTACTCAACTGCGTTATTGGAGTCGTTCATCTGGGTTAAATGACGCCGATACTGTTTTAGCTGAACATTTTAGGAATCGTTAAATATGTTGCCATTGGATGATTCAGGTGCTATCGGACAACCATCATTTATTAAACGATACGACATTATTGCGACAGTTTTTAATATTATCCAAGGTGCTTGGATTCAAATATGCCAAAAATCAGAAATTAATAATCTATGTGATGAAGATACAATTGCTGGAGCTTTGCATAATGAAATGTGGGCTGAAAAGGAGCGTCGAGGTATATATGGACCACCAAGAATTGAGAATGAAGCAGCAACAAGACGTTCCGACAAAAGCTTGAAGCCAGATGGTTTTATAGACTTCAAAATGGTTTATTCATGTAATAGCCTTGAAGATTACTTTGGTATAGAGTGTAAGCGAGTTAGTAGCACAGAACCAGATAGAAATTTGGCAACAGATTATATCAAAAAAGGTGTGATGCGGTTTGTAGATGGTACTTATAGCATTGGTCATGACTATGCTGCAATGCTAGGTTTTGTGATTGATGGTAAAGTTACTGAGTGTGTTAATTTGATTTGTGAGCGCTTGAATAAATATAAAAATGATATATCTTTGAAAGAAGATTGGACTGAAGAGAAAACTTTTGTCGCGACACAAAATATATATCGTACTCGTCATATTCAATATGGTCAAAATGACTTGATGACTATTCTCCATTTATTTCTCATAATCAGTTAGCAAAGGAGTTTTAGGAGGAGAAACCTCGCCAAAGAATTTTTGAAACCCATTTACAGAATTATGGAAATAGTAGATGAATAGGTTTGATGCCTGTAAGCAACTTTACAAAAACAATCAAACTGTTTTACTTATTTTCAGAACTTAACCACATAACAAAGGTGAGTATGTAATTTTACAATCAAATTAATTTTCATGTAAATAATTTTTTGTTTCTCAGTTTCTAATACTTCAATCGGGCATAATTGTTTGAAAAAAAGTAGCATCGGTAAAATCTGTATCCCTAATTAAAGCTTCCTTAAGATTTACATTGCTCAAGCACGCACCTCTTAAATTTGCTCCTTCTAAGTTTGCCTTACTTAAATTAGCCCCTGATAAATTGCTATCATTTAACTTGGAAAAACGCAAATCAAACTCTGATAAACCAAGCCATAATTCCAACAAAGCAAGTTCAGAGGAATTGGGTCAAGTTTACCAGCAGCTACGCGAAATACCCTGTGTTGGTGGAATATCGCTAATCTTTTTAGTAAGAGAACTCCACGAAAAAATACACTTTAGTCATTATGAACGCAGTGTAAACGGAGTTTACATTACACTGACGCTACACTCAGCATGACAAGATTAGAACAATTATTCTGTGGGCTTCTCTAAACATGATAAAGTAAACCTGGATATTAAATTTTCCACCAAAGCGGGTGAGCAATGTCAACTGCTGTAATTAACTTAACAATAGAACCCGGTCAAAAAGTAACCCTTCAACCTGTCTCTTGGCAAAGGTTTGAATCTATTTTAGATGAACTTGGAGAAAAGCGTTCTTCACGAATAGCTTATGCAAATGGTATTTTGGAAATTATGGCGCCGCTACCAGAACACGAACGAACTAAGGTAATATTAGCTGATTTGGTCAAAATTTTACTTAAATTCAAAAAGCTTGCATGGGAACCTTTAGGGTCAACTACCTTTAAACGCCAAAGTATGACTGCTGGTATAGAACCAGATGATTGTTTCTACATCCAAAATTATAAAGCAGTTATTGGTAAAGAACGAATAGACTTATCTATAGACCCACCACCTGACCTTGCACTCGAAACAGATGTCACTTCCAAAACTGAAACAGATGCTTATAAAGCTTTGGGAGTTCCTGAACTATGGGTTTACGACACACCATTACTAAAAATAAATATTTTAGTAAACGGTAAATATATAGAGACTTCAACTTCTCCTACTTTTCCTGATATCGACGTTGTAACCATTATCCCACAATATGTCCGACGCGCTAAAGTTGTCGGAGTAAGTCTTGCACTCGATGAGTTTGAACAATTTATTACAACTTAATAGCGTCATCAGCAATTCGCAATTCGCTTTCTTCCGAGGCGGCACGCTATTCCCGCTATAGTGTACTATTTCTTCAGAAAAGTTGTTTAAATAGTTGAAAGTATACGCAGCCATAGTACGTTGCAAATGATTAGCATTTTTATTTTGCAGTAATGCTTTAAGTTTTTGCTGTACAACCTGAGAATTGTCTGCCAATTTAGCAATTGTGACAGTAGCTATACTGCGTATATCCGACTCCCTTTGTAACTGATGACCTGTGGTGGGTAGCAGCAGTATCGTAGTAAATATTACAACCTACATTCCGCACCCAAACTGTCACAGAAGTGTTTTTACTGACTATTTTCTCTATATGAAGAGTAAAAAAACACTGACGTTGCCTGTATAGTCACATTATTTACCTATCTCAGATGATATT
>JAHHIC010000013.1 GCA_019359035.1 Scytonematopsis contorta HA4267-MV1
GATTAATTATTATTAAGCTTTAAAATATTTGAGAATATAACTTAAAGCGATAGTTTGATAGTACTATCTAACGATAATTGCTTAAGTACTAATGAACCTGTGACAGCTAGGGTGCGGAATGTGGGTTCTTGAAATCCTAGATAGGAGAAGGAGAAAATTCCCCGTGCCCGTTCTGTCAGTAGCCCATGTTGCGCCTCTATCGCCTTCAGCACCGCTTCACTTTCTAGTTGCAGTTCCTCTGGCTCCATTTCCACCTCAGGTAGATTACGAATATAGTCACCAATGTATTGCTCGATAACCCGTTGCTCAAAGAAGTACTGACCCTCTTCAAACGTTGCCGCTGCAATCTGACTCAACAACTTGAGCTTTTGTGGTAATAAAAACCCTCGGTAAACGTTATCCCGTTCAACACCTCTAGCTTCATCCCATTTTCCCAGAAGAATATCTAGTCCTTGCTTATAAAAATCAGTCCGCTTAGTTGGAAATTTTTCCTGACCGTGGAACACCCAACAGGCAAGATGCAAAAACAGAGGTGTGATGACCAGTTGGCGAAATTGCCAGTTTTCAGGTAAGTCCAGCTTTTGAATAAACTCAACGGACTGTGCCTGCCCATCTTGAGCGTTTGTCTTGGTGAATGCCACAAACCATTTTCGGGCGAAGGCTTGGATTTGTTCTTGGGTAAACGGCGCAATCTCAACATCGGTAAAGCCTCGGAGCGTGAGCTTTTTAGCCGCCGTTCGACAGGTCACCACAAACCTATTTTTGTGATACTTGTCCGAAAATCTACGAATTTCTCTTAAGACAGCATTGCTCTCTTTGTTAAGAACTTCATCCATCCCATCAAGCAATAGCAATACTCTACCTTTCTCAAGCAAGGTTTCAATCACTGACTCTTCTGAAATACCAGAAGTAAGAAAACAGGAGCGAATGTAGTTTAATAAGCTGAACTCACCGCGTCCCCGTGATTCTTCAGCAAAATTCCTCAGTACGATGAAAGCAGGAACCTGGTTTGCCGCCAATAAGCCTCGGTTACACTGAATAGCCAGATGTTGCAAAAAGGTGGTTTTACCTACCCCCGGTTTACCCAACACCCTGAGCTTGGAGTAAGTTTCTACTGCCTCCATACCCGGTATTTGTTTTTGAGAAACCTCACCTAAGCCAAAGCGTTCAAATTCATTTGGTTCAAGGTTTTGTAGGTTAGAAATATCTAACCACTGTTGGCTTGGGATGTCTTCCAGAATATTTACATCAATATATATGTCATCGATTCCAACAGGACGGCTGATATCCAATAATTGCAAGATACCGCACTGGTCTTGAATTTTTTCCTGGCGTTGCGATCGCACTTCTCGCACCAAGGCATCAATATCTAAGACACGAGCCTGAACAACTTCTCCGGCCTCGGAAAATTCGGTCGGGGGGTGGGCAGCGATATCCCGCCAATTCAATTCCAATATGGAACAAATTTCCAGAAATATATGACGCTCAACCGGACGTCCAGAGAAAAACCGCCAAATGGGTTGTCGAGTCTTTAAGCTGACTTCCCACGCCAAATTTTCCTGAGTCCACCCCTTGAGGGCAAACATTTTTTTAGCCTGTTGAATTCCAATGTGTGATGCTTGGAGCGAGCGCCTGACCATAAGACAAAAAACTCATATTAAACAGTCATAACTTAAATTTTTATGAATATTAAGGATTTTATAGCCTTTCTTATGATGAATATCTTCTGCTCTATTTAAATCATACAAAAGTCAGAGATTAAATCATACAAAAGTTAGAGATTGACTGTAATTTTATCGAAATTAAACCAATCCAAAAGTTTTTCATACTCTAAATTACAGGTAAACTTGTGGAAAAAATTCCGTAAAAACCCCATGAATATTGAGTTTTCGGCTTCTATGTATGAGCTAATGACTCTAGTCCAAGTGATATCAGATTTTAAAAGACTCGCTGTACCTTTGGAATGTTTTAGTAGAACCTATACATAAATTATACATTTCAAACGCTTGCTAAAACATGATTTCTAACAGCGAGGTGTCATGCTAACTCTTGTTAGCAGATTACAGAAAACAAGGTGAAATTAAATGGCTGATATAGTTGATACTGCTGTGAAAGCTGGTTCTTTCGGTACGCTAGTTGCTGCGGTCAAGGCTGCCGGTCTAGTAGATACTCTTAAGGGAAAAGGTCCATTCACCCTTTTCGCACCTAACGATGAGGCATTTGCTAAGCTTCCCAAAGGTGCAGTAGATGCACTGCTCAAGGACATTCCAAAGCTCAAAAAAATCCTCACCTATCATGTTGTTTCCGGCAAAGTGATGGCGGCTGATGTAGTTAAAATGAAGTCAGCTAAAACGGTTGAAGGCGAAGATGTGAAAATTGACGCGAATAATGGTGTAAAGATAAATGATGCCACAGTCACAACACCGGATGTTGCTGCTGATAATGGTGTTATCCACATCATCGACACAGTGTTGATGCCTGCGTAAATTTGATACAAAGGTAGCAAATAAGGTATTGCTAAACCCTTGTATGAATCCTAATGTAGAGACGTAGCTACGTCTCTACAATGGTTTTGAAAAAGATAAAATCATTTTTATACATTCAAACAGTTGCTGTTTGAATGTATTTTATATAAGGTAATTCCGGTAATTTTATATCATTTATTTATTTTATTTGGCAATAAACATTGCAGTTTTGTAATAAATGTGTTAAATTTAATCTATATAAAATCATGAAACCAAAAAATAGAAGTTGTAAAAAGCGGTTTAGTGATTGAAGAGTTCGGTAGGCTGAATAACTACGCCACCGAATTCAAAAAGTAGGTGATGGATAAGCCTGGGCTAAGATTTACTTAGTATCCACAAAAACTCAATAAACGTTTAGCTCGTAGCTTTGGCAAGCCCCAACCAGTCTTAATTGTTTTGTTGACTGGCTTATAGAAAATTGAACTTCACTATATACCTGAAAAATGTTGCAACATATAAGTCAGGAAAGATAAGGCGTCTGGAACTAGCCTTATAGCAACTTTTTCAACCTCAGCTTGAACAGGTATTTTTGCCAACGCAAATAAATGTCAAAACTCTTGTGGGGTGGGCATCCTTGCCCGCCCGATTGTATTTCACTACCGCCCGATTGTATTTCACTACCGCCTTTCAGGAATTCACTAATGAGTATTATTACGAAGATGATTGTAAATGCGGATGCCGAGGTTCGCTATCTCAGTCCTGGAGAACTGGATCAAATCAAAATATATGTTAAAAGTAGTGAGCGTCGTTTACGCCTTGTGCAAGTTTTGACACAAAGCCGCGACCGCATTGTGAAACAAGCTGGAAACCAACTGTTCCAAAGGCGTCCAGTCCTTGTTTCTCCAGGTGGAAATGCCTATGGCAACGAAATGACTGCCACTTGCCTGCGGGATATGGATTACTACCTCCGCTTAATCACTTATAGTGTTGCGGCTGGAGATGTTACGCCAATTCAAGAGATAGGAGTCATTGGTGTTCGCCAAATGTACAGGTCCTTGGGTACTCCTATTGAGTCCGTTGCCGAAAGTGTCCGTAACATGAAGGACATCGTTAGTTCGATGTTGTCTGGAGAAGATTCTAGTGAAGTTGGCAGTTACTTCGACTACTTAATTGATGCTCTCCAGTAAGCAGATATTTGTAATATTATCTCCTTTTTGAGGAAACCTTTGCAGTATTGGGACGGGTGCTTAGGGACTTCCAAATAAAAAAATCACCAATTTTAATTGATTATGGGATTGCATTCCATACCGTCAATAGGCGCGGGCGGGCAAGGATGCCCACCCCACAAGAAAGATTGAAGAATTTATTTTTTGGAGTTTCCTTAAGCCCATCCCATAAGAAGTAATTAGAGCTTTTTTAATTTGGAAGTCCCTTATTGCCAAACAAAAACTTTGGCTTCATAAGGTCCCAAGTCTATCATGACAGAGTTGTCACCAGCTTCGACATCAAAATCACCCGTCCACTCGTGCCAAGTACCATTTTCTGGAAAATCAGGAATTGTATATCCTGCCAAAAATTGCTCTGAGAAGTTAGCTACAACTACCACACGAGAACCTTCATCATTCCAGCGAGTATAGGCAATCACTTTCGATTCTGGATTTTCATGGAAGAAATTAATATTTTCGGTGTAAAGAGCGTGATTTTGTTTGCGAAGATGAATTAAACCTTTGTAGTATTCGAGTAACCCACGATTTGAATCACCTGCTAGTAAAGTCCAGTCAATTTTCGCTTGGCTAGGAGTCTTATATTTATATTCTCCAAACTCTTCACCCATCCAAATTAAGGGAACTCCTACAGCAGTCATTAGCAGTACTGCACCTAACCGGGCACGACGAAAAGCTTCTTCATCTAAAATTTGGCGGTCGCCTAATTCTGCCATAATATGATTATGGTCATGGTTAGTCAAATAATTAACCACATTAGTTGCACCCATAAAGCCTTGACGCTTACAATCTAAGACATCTTTAAGACGTTCAAGGTCAAAAGTATCACCAGTGATATGTTCTAAAACGCAGTGATAAAAGCTATCATGCCAGCAGCCATCCATTGGACCATCAACATTAGTAATACTAGTTGTCTCAGGGATGTGTTCGGCAATATTGTAAAAAGGTTTTGCAGCTGCTGTTTGCTTAGCTTCCTGAACAATCCAATGCATAAAATCGTAATTGGCTATTTGTCGTGCTGCATCATAACGAATACCATCAATGTGGAACTCTTTAACCCAGTAGCGGACAGTTTCACCAACAAATTTACGAGCTGGATATGTATCTAAATTTTCATCGTAATGTTCGTAATTAAACTCTGGTCCCCAGTTATTATCAGGGTCGCGAGGTTCATGATGATACCAGTAGTCATGGTCAATTTGAGTTAATGGTGCAGAAGCTTCGGAGTGGTTATAAATTCCGTCCATAATTACTCGAATGCCTCTTCCATGACACTCGTCGATTAATCGCTTCAAGTCCGCTGTAGAACCATAACTCGATTCTGTGGCAAAGAAATGTCGAGGGTTGTAACCCCAACTATAATCACCGGGATATTCTTTCACCGGCATTAATTCAATTGCGTTAATTCCTAACTCGCATAGGTAATCTAATTTTTCTATTGTGTGTTTGTATTTACCTCTTAAATGAGGGTCGTCTTCTCCACCAGAAAAATCAGCAATATGCAATTCATATATAACTAATTCATGGTCTGCTGGTAATGGCTTATCGTCGTGCATCCAAACGTAAGTGTCTATAATTCTTTGACCTTCTTTTATATGTACGATGCTATTTTCGCTTTCGCTCATGCCATCAATATCAGTAGCATAAGGGTCTGTGACATCTACCCACTGGTCTTCTTCAAAAAACCAACTTCTGGATTGTACTCTAAATTTATATTGATAATCACCATCTTCTAGGTCTACGGTAACGCGAAAGTAACCATCTTCTCCTTTGGACATCGGTACATCTTTCCAATCGGAAAAGGAACCCACTAAAGATACTGCTTTGTTGTAGGGGGCAAATAAATTAAATTCTATAGAGCTAGACATGGAACTTCCTTCTGTAGCAAATTATTATTTAAGCGTTGTATGACTGCATTTTCTAATGATTTATTAAGCAAGCACATCAAACTTTAGAGTAAAAAATATACTTGACTGGCTATTCCTAAAGGCTTAGCGAAGTTATCCTTAGGATTAAGGTTGTGTATAGTTTGTCTCACACCGAGGAACCGTGTACACATATCCGTCATTGCGTTCACGGTAGCCCCACGTGCGGGGAGGGGGCTATAAAAAAGTATAATTTTCGTAGGTTTGGTTGTTCGCGTAGCGTGACGCTTCGTCATGGCTTTGCGAAACCCAACATTTGAGTGGAGAAGTGTTGGGTTTCGTTCTGAGTAGAGAAGTGTTGGGTTATCCGAAGCGGACGCTACGCGTTCGCGCAGCGTGCCGCTTCGGCATACGTTCCTCAACCCAACCTACGAATATTTTTATCTGTTAGTGGAAACTAAATCAGTCAGATGATTTTTTAATGATATATTACTATTTAAACGGGCGGATTCTCGGCTACATGATGGCATTTCCTGCCAACAATGTCTGCAAAATAAATAATTTTTCTGACTGCGTATGTGGCGTAGCAATGTTTCTCCGCAGCAAGGGCATGAATGACGGTTCAATTTATTTTCCTCCTTATTTTCTCTCATTTCTTATAATTTTTTTTCTGCTACGCACCCTGGCATTCTATTTTTTTGAACAATAAGTTATCTTCTAACGTTCTGGTGCTAACGCTATTGACCTGGCAACTATAACTGGTTGGTTTTGATATTCTCTATAAAACTGCTCTTTTAAATCGAGGTTATATTTTCTCTCTATTTCTGGAATTACTAACTTACGTAATTCTCCCGTTACTTGAACAGGAGTGGCTGTATCGCTAGGGATATTGAAAGGTTTACCAGTTGCGTTTACAACTAAAAGCTGTCTATTATCAAAGATTTGCTTATCACTTACTGTGAAAGAACTTAAACCTACTCTTTTGACTGGATTACTGGTAACTGTTACTGTTTGACCTATGAGTTCGGTAGGTCTTTCCATTACTTCACTTGTTCTCACACCCCCACTATATATACGCTCTCTGGGTGTCATTGATAAAAACAGAAAAGTGATTGCTGACACCATTGCTAAAAAGGTAATTACGTGTCCACCGTTATGTTCATCTGGTGTATTACTCGTATTAGTTTTACCAGCTTCGTTAGCCATAGGAAAAGCCTCTATTTATTATTAATTTATGAGAAATATTAATCGTATGACTTGCAATTGTTATTTCATCTCAGTGATGATATTAATAATATTAATAAGCTTTACATAAGAGGCACATCTAACACAGGTTTGATTATTGACTATGACTTAAGAATGCATTTAGGTTGTTATTTAATCTATCTTCCGAAATTTTTTTGTCAGTCAAAAGCCTCATGATGACCTAACCCCCCAACCCCCCTTCCCTATGAGGGAAGGGGGGCTAAGATTAAACTTTTTATGTGTATTGTAGTTAATCGAAGAATAGTTCTGTTCCCCCTTCCCTCTCTTTCCCCCCCTTCCCTCATAGGGAAGGGGGTAGGGGGGTTAGGTCTCTTCAGTTCGATATCGGCAGCGTAATTGTAAACAAACTACCTTTCCCTAATTCTGACATCGCATTAACCGTACCTTGATGTGCTTCAATGATACAGCGCGACAAGTATAATCCTAAGCCGCTCCCTGAGCGCTGGTGTTTTCCTTGACGAAATCGCTCAAATAATTTTGCTTGTTCTTCTTGGGGTATTCCTGGTCCTGTATCTTTTATTTCAATTGTTGCAACTGATGCTGTCTCTGAGGGAGTTAATTTCAATTTCACATCTATGCTGCCTTTATCTGTAAATTTAATAGCATTACCTAGGATGTTGGTTAATACTCTCCGTAATTCTATTCTGTCCCCAACAACTACAATCTCCGTTTCTCCTGCTAAATCTTGGTTTAAGCTTATTCCTTTTTCTTCTGCCAGAGGCTTTAATTCCTGTGACACATCTCGCAATAAGTCTTGGATATTACAAGGAGCAAAGCTAAAAGTTTTACAGTTAGCTTCGTAACGGTAGACCTCTAGCATAGTATTTACCATTTGCAATAGGTCTTGATTACTGCTAATCATGTTGTCGAAAATGTCTTGCAGTTCTGAGGATACTTGAAAAAATTTACCCTCTCGCATCATTTTTAATATCCGGTTGGATGCAACAAGAGGTATCCGCAAATCGTGGGTGAAGCGTGAGACAAAATCTTCTCGTAAGCTTGCCATTTGGTCGCGTTCGTCGATACTGTGCTTAAGACGAAGAAGAGACCTGACTCGTGCTTGAAGTTCGTCGGGGTCTACAGGCTTTCTAATAAAGTCATCAGCACCTGCGTCGAGTCCTTGAACAACGTTGGATTGGTCGTTAGCGGTAATTAATAAAATAGGAATAAATGGTAGTGACGTGTTTCCACGGATACAACGTGTAAATTCATAACCGTCGATATTTGGCATCATCACATCCAACAGCAACAAGTCGGGTGGTGATTCCAAAGCTTTTGCTAAAGCTGTTTTACTATTTTCTTCTAAAGTTATTTCATATCCCTCATCTTCGAGGATAGCTTCGACAACAAGTAAGTTATCATAAACATCATCTACAACCAGAATGCGGTCTTTTTTTTTTGGTTTGGTTAAATTCATGGTTTTCTATTCTCTGCTTTTTATTAGTTTTAGAGGGAACGCGGTAATTCAAAGCTAAATTCTGAACCATTACCCAACTCGCTTTTCACATAAATACAGCCATTCATCATTTTTACGAGAGAGTCTGTAATTGCTAAACCCAGTCCCGTACCTTGATAGGGACGCGAGTTACTTTGGTTAATTTGCCTAAATGGTTCAAAAATATGTCGTAGGTCTTCTGAAGCAATACCAATACCAGTATCTTTAACAGCTATCACTAATCGGTCGGGATAAATTTCATTAATTTGTATAGTAACCCCACCAGTTTCAGTAAATTTAATTGCATTTGAAATTAGATTAACTAATACTTGTCTTACTCGTGTACGGTCATTAATTATTTTATAACTTTGGATATTTAAAAATATATTTAATGATATTTGCTTTTGCTCAGCTAATGCACGCAATTCATCTGTCGTCATTTTCACTAATTGGGCAATATCAAATTCTTCTGGTGAAAGCTGTAAACCTCCAGCCTCAATTTTAGATAAATCAAGAATATCGTTAATTAGCGCTAATAAATTTTTACCATTATTATAAACACGCTCCAACATATCAGCTTCCGATGCTGAGAGCTTTTCTTTTGTTTTACGTATCAACATTTGAGAAAACGCCATTATAGCATTTAACGGCGTTCTTAACTCATGTGACATTGTAGCTAAAAATTTTGATTTTAATTCAGCAGCTTCAAGTAGCTTAATATTCTGTAGATGGATTTGTCGTTGCTTTTCTTCTAACTCTTCATTTTTACGTTTTAGTTGTTCATTTGTCTCTATTAATTGCTTATTAAACAACTCGATTTGGCTTTCCGCTTTATAAATACGAACAACATTTTTGATAGTTTTCGATAGTAACTCGCTATTGATTCGAGATTTTGTAATGTAATCAGAAGCTCCAGCTTTCATTAACTCAACCGCAATTTGTTCATCCCCTTGTCCAGTTAAAACTACTAAAGGAACTTTATTTCCTGTTGCGCGTATTTCTTGTATTAAAGCTAAACCATCTTTTCCCGGTAAACGGTAGTCCAAAAAAACACAGTCAAACGAGGTATCTTCCAGAAAATCCATTGCTTCTAGATAATCACTTGCCTCCAATAATGTTATATTCATATCTGATGTATTAAGAGAACGACGTACCGCCATTCTATCTACTTCATCATCATCAACTATAAGAACTTTTAACATATTATTGAGGTTACTGAGGCATTTCCGAAATAGACCAATACTTATTCAAAGTTGACATAATTTCCACAAAGTTTGAAAAGCTTACCGGTTTTACTAAATAACCAGAAACATTAAAATTGTAAGCTCCAACCAAATCCTTATCTTCATTAGAAGTAGTCAATACAACTACTGGTGTGGATTTTAATCCCGTATCGTCTCGCAACTGCTGCAAAAATTCAATACCTCCCATTTTCGGCATATTTAAATCTAGCAGTATTAAACGACGCTCAAGTGGGATTATAGAAGGCTGACCATTAACACCCCGCAACATTTCTAAAGCTTCTAATCCGTTATTAGCGACATAAAGTGGATTAGAAATATTACCTTTTTTGAATGCCCGCTTGACATTCATGATATCAACTTCGTCATCTTCCACCAACAAGATATTAACTAATTTACTATTGTCTGACATGGTTTTAACTGGAGATTGGTTTACTAATTATGTCATCATGTCAATAAAATTCAACTTTATTTAATATTTTACATATTGTAAATTAGCTATTGCACAAATGTCTTTACTCACAAGTTAGAGTCTGGGGGGTGTAAATATCTTCCTTTCGGCATAACTTTTATACATCTAAGGGTTATTTGCTGGCTGTAAAGACGTGAAATGTCACGTCTCTACATGTGGCAAGGGTGGGCAAGAGAAAACCACCCCACAAGATAGAGGAAGGTGCAATTTACTTTTGGGAGGGGTTTTTGCTGTATTAGAGAAAGTTGTAGAGTGTGAAAACTATTAAATAATTTTACGCCAAGTAAAGCGAAAAGTAGACCCCTGAGAGACTTGTGATTCCAAGCGTATCATGCATCCTTCTGATTCAATAATTTTCTTTACAATAGCTAATCCTATACCTGTATTTTCCTTTGAATCGCGGGATTTCAGTGTTTGAAAGATAGTAAAAATCTTATCATGAAATTCCGGGTCAATACCAACACCATCATCAGCAACCACAAATTCGTAAAACTCACCTAGGTCTTTAACTGAAATATTTACGCGGCCATCAGGACGATTATGATGTTTAATCGCATTACTAATAAGGTTAGTAAATACTTGCCTTAACAGTAAAGCTTTTGTTGTTAAAGTCGGCATTTCTGCTTCTATTTCAATGATAAATGTAGGCGGTGGGTCTAGAGAGTCTATAATTTCTGCTAACATTATGCCAACATTGACAAATTCTGACTTAGTTTGCACTCTTCCGACTCTAGAATATTCTAGTAAACCATTAATTAAATCTTCCATTCTCGCAACTCTTTGACGTAAAAGTTGCATTTGATATTGACTTTCTGTAGGTAATTTATCTTTCAAGTCTTCTTCTATCCACGTAGAAAGATTTGATATTGCTCGCAGTGGTGCTTTTAAGTCATGAGAGACAATATAAGCAAACTGGTCTAGCTCTTGATTACGTTCAATTAAAGTTTCGTTTGTATCAGCCAAAACTAAACTTATTCGAGATAGCTCTTTCACATTTGCTTCTAATTTTTCTTTTGCTCTAAGACGCTCTGTAACATCTCTGATAATAACAATTTTTTGATTTCCAGGAGATAAGTCACTAATAGATATTTCAATCGGAAAGGGTTGACCGACTTTACCATGTCCTAAAACTGATAAGGGAGAACAAGATTTATCATTGGTAAATTTCCACGGGAGCAGCTTTTCTTGCTGTTTATCATCTAAAATTAATAACTCTAAATCTTGACCAACTATCTCTGGTAATATGTAACCAAACATTCTCGAAGCAGCCGGATTTATACTATTAATTTTGCCTTGTTCATTTAATGTAATGATACCATCAACTACGTTTTCGACTATTCCTTGGAGCAAATTATTTCTCTGATTTAATTTTAACTCTTGTCCTTTAATTTGCCAGTCGAGTTTACTAAAAAGGTATATAGCTCCTAAATAACTAATAATACTAATAGAGACCGAGGCTAATAAAATATTACTATTTATATCCTGAATGTTGTTTAAATACTGTCGATAAATATCAAGTTTGCGCCACTCATGTTGTTGAAAAGTATTAATCTCAGCCCGAATTCTATCCATAATTAGCTTACCCTCTTTGAGGGAACTTTCATTTTCGGCAACGGGCTTAGCTAGTAAATTTTGCTTTACATCTGTATTTTTTTGTTCTAAAATTTTCAATCTTTGTTGAGATAAAGCTTCAATGTTTTGCAGTTTTGCTAATTGGGAATTATCTAATATTTTTCCTTGGAGACTTTTGAGGCTAGAAGGTATTTCTTTAGTAGCTGTATTATAGGGTTGGAGAAATTCGAGGTTGCGGGTGAGTCTATAACCGCGACTACCAGTTTCTGCATCTAGGAGTAATTTAAGTAACTGATTGCTGTCTAAAATTATAGTTTTGGTTTGGTCAATTTGCTGATAAACTCTAAAAGTGTTTTCTCGTGACCAAACCCATCCTCCTAAAGTTGTGAATAAACAAGCTGCGGGAATAGCAGTAATAATTGCTCCTCGATGTCTTACAGGTATTTTATCCCACAATTTTTTTGTTTTTACAAATAACCTTTTAAATGATAATTTCCTATCCATTTCTATATTAATTAGATAATTTAATTCAATTAATTTAATTTAAATTTATTTATGCCAGTTAAAAGTAAACTTAGTACCTTGGTTTAACTGCGATTCTATGTTGATATAGCAGCCTTCATTGTCCAATATTTTTTTGACTAATGATAGCCCTACCCCAATATTTTCTTTCTTATCGCGAGCTTGTAATGTTTGAAATATCGTAAATATTTTTTCGTAATATTCTGGAGCAATTCCAGGTCCATCATCAGTTACGGAGAACTCATAAAATTTATCTTGCTCTTTAACAGAAATTTTTATATGACCAACTGTACCATTGTGGTGTTTAATTGCATTACTAATTAAGTTCCTGAAAATTTGACGTAGTGGCAACTTTTTTGTAAAAAACACTGGCATTCCCGCTTCAACTTCAATAATGAAATTCTCTGGAGGTGCGATTTCGTCAATAATTTCTGTTAACAATTTACCTACATCGACGCTTTCTAATACGTGTTGAATGCGTCCAATGCGGGAATATTCTAATAATCCGTCGATAAGGGCTTCCATGCGGTATACCCTTCCTCGTAATAAATTGAATTGATGCTTATTTTCTTCTGGTAATTTATTTGCGAGGTCTTCTTCTAACCATTCAGATAAGTTAGCTATAGCTCGCAATGGTGCTTTTAAATCGTGGGATGCAACATAGGCAAATTGGTCAAGTTCTTGATTACGCTTTCCTAATAATCCGGCTGTTCTTGCTAAGACCATATTTACTTGTGCTAATTCTTCTACCCTTTTTTTTAATTCATCTTGTGCTTTTTTGCGTTCTGCAATTTCTTCAATTACAGCAATATAATATTTAGGTTCATGAGTATTGTCGTCACGCCATAATGTGGGTGTAATTTCTACCCAGACGATAGAGCCATCCTTATGGATATAGCGTTTTTCCATTGTAAAAGAATCAATTTCTCCGGCAAATAATCTTCTAACATAATTTAAATCTTCCTCTAAATCATCGGGATGGGTAATATCTTGAAAAGTTAGCTGAAGCATTTCTTCCGAACTGTAACCCACAATTTCACAAACCTTTTGATTAACCCGTAACCACCTACCATCTAGATTTACATGAGCAATACCAACCGCAGCTCGCTCAAAAGTAGCACGAAATTTTTCTTCACTCTCACTTAACTCTGTTTTTGATAGCTCGCAATCAATAATATTTAGTGCAGTTTTATTGCTAGTTTCTTTAAATTTATTTATATTGGTATAAGTCCCTACCCATTGAATTAGTTTTCCTTGAATATCAAAGCTTGGTTGAGCGGAAGCCAAAATCCAAAAAAAGCTTCCGTCTGCTTGTATGAGACGAAATTCAGCTTCATAATTTTGCTGTTGTTGTACTGCTTGTTGCCAAGTTTTACGAGCATATTCACGGTCTTCTATGTGGATAGCTTGTAAAAAATTATTGCCGAAAGAAACCGCAGCTTCTAAACCTGTAATTTGAAACCATTGTTGGTTAAAATAAGTAATAGCACCAGTAGAATCTGCATACCAAACGATATGCGGTATCGACTCAATTATACTTTGGGAGCGAAATTCAGATTCATGTAACCGCTGTCTCATGTTATCCAATTCACGCTGGAGATTTTGATTGTTGGAATTAAGGCGGTCAGGATTATCAGGTACAGGTAAGTGTTTCATAATTAAATATGTATAATAAAGAAATTGTTGATTTATTTTGACTTATTTAATATTTTGTTTTAGAAGTTTACACTCTTACTTATAAGAATATTTGTTAAACACTCTGCTCTCAAAGACTCTTCAGTACAACTTTTTCAATTACAAAACTCTACCTAGAGAAAGATGCAGGAAGAAATCTTATTATAACCAATGATTCAATAAATTATTTCCCTCGACTAAAGCCATACCGAATTGCTTATGGCTAGAGATTGATGTGCTTGGACTATAAAATCCTTTATTAATTTAATGATGGAAGGAAGAAAATACACTTCTGGGAAAGGATATCAATCATGAGTGAAATTAGAGTAATAGTCATTGAAGACCATAATTTAACAAGGATTGGTTTAAAAGCCGCTTTACAAGAGAAAGAGGATATAAAAGTAGTGGGAGAAGCTGCTGATGCTACGGAGGGTTTAAAGCTACTACAGATGCTGAAACCAGATGTGGCTACAGTTGATATTGGTCTACCAGATTTTGATGGTATTGAATTGACCCGCAAGTACAGAGCATTACAGGCAGAAAATGAAGAATTGCAAACAAAACTTTTAGTATTGACTATGCAAAATAGCGAACAGTCAGTTTTAGCTGCACTAGGTGCTGGTGCTGATTCCTATTGCATGAAAGATATTGAAAGTGATAAATTAACAGATGCACTAGTATCAACTTATGAGGGCAACTCTTGGATAGACCCGACCATTGCTGATATTGTTTTACGGCAAATACGTCAAGAAGCAGAAGAAAATATTGCCAAAAAAGGTATTAAAAGCAGAACAATTCAGTCAGTTGAGCCAGAAATTGAAAAAGTTGTTGAAAATTACCCTTTAACTACACGAGAGCTAGAAGTACTAGAGTTGATTGTCAGTGGCTGTGACAACGCAGAAATTGGCAAACGTCTTTATGTGACTGTTGGTACTGTAAAAACCCACGTACGCAACATATTGAACAAACTTTGTGTTGACGACCGCACTCAAGCAGCGGTGCGTGCTTTACGTACTGGAATAGTATCGTAATTTCTTGTAAAGTAATCTCTTGTCAAAATTTGCTAGCAAAACACTATTTCATTTTGTATCACTGATAATGTTGTTATAATTCAGTGCTATCGCTGCTATAATTTTTTTGCTGTTGAATAAATATAAATAACTTTTTGAAGATAACTTAGAACAGTTATAAACCCGCTTTCCTTGTGAAAACGGGTTTTTTTAGCTTGACATATCATTTAGGATGCCAACATTATATAATTGAAAATCAGCATCCTATATCAAACCTGTTTGCTTTAGAATTATTTCTTCCTTTGCGTCTTTGCGACTTTGCGTGAGCGAATAATTTCTATGCCACCGGAAACGAAAAGCAAAACTGTGAGAGCAAAAGTTGGGTTTCCGTTATTCCTCAACCCAACCTACAAATATCTAAAATAAAAGAGTAAAAATGTTTATATCGACAGAAAATATCTTAGCTGCTGCTTCATTCATGCCTCATGGAATGTGCTACTTATGGAAACCAGGGTTAGTCGCGTTACATTTGGTTAGTGATGCAATAATTGCTTCGTCCTATTTCTCTATTCCCGTAACAATTGTTCATATTGTCCGCAAGCGAAAAGATATTCCTTTTAACTGGATACCTTTACTATTTGCTGCTTTTATTATTTTTTGCGGAATCGGTCATTTAATGGACATCTGGACGTTATGGCATCCCAACTACTGGCTTTCTGGGTACATTCGGTCTGTAACAGCCATAATTTCCTTTGCAACTGCGACTGCGTTAGTTTATCTTATTCCTAAAATTATGGTTTTACCTAGTTCAACACAAATGGAAGAAGCTAATCAAAATTTATTATCAGAAATAAATGAACGTAAACAAGCTCAAGCAGAACTAGCAAAACTCAATCAAGAACTAGAGGAGCGAGTGATAAAAAGAACGGCTCAACTGGAAGCAGCTAATTGTGATAAAGATAAATTAATTGAGCGCGAACGTGAAGCACGAGTAGAAATGGAGCTTTATAAAGATGTAATTGAAAATATTCCTCTTGGTTGTTGTATTTGGCATTTGCAAGACAAAGATGATATTAATAGTTTTCGACTCGTTGCCACTAATCCCGCAGCCTGTAATATTTCCGGAATAAATTTGCAAGCAGAAATTGGTCACCTAATGGGTGAGTGCTTCCCCAGTATGTTACAAGAAGAGCATCATTCATTACTAGAAAATTACGCAGAAGTAGTTGTTTCTCAGCAAACAAAAATTTTTGAAAATATTAACTATGACGATAACCGTATACAAGCAACTATTTTTGCGGTGAAAGCTTTTCCTCTACCAAATAATCTTTTGGGTGTAGCCTTTGAAGATATTAGCGAGCGCAAGCAGAATGAAAAAATAATAGAAGCACGAGCAAGTGAACTAGCAACACTTAATACTATACTTTTAACAACAACCGCACAGCTAGAAAGACGTAACAGCGAGCTTGATGAATTCGCTTATGTTGCCTCTCATGATTTGAAAGCACCTTTGCGAGCTATTGCCAATCTATCGGAATGGATAGAAGAAGATTTAGAAGATAGACTAACGGAAGATACAAAACACCAGATGAATCTGCTACGGTCACGGGTACATCGGATGGAAGCTTTAATTAATGGGATTTTAGAGTACTCTCGTGTCGGACGCATCAAAAATCAGCCGGAAGAGGTAGCCGTAAGCTCACTATTAACTGAGATAATTGACTCAATAGCTCCTCCCCCAAAGTTCGTTATTGAAATCGAGGAGGAGATGCCCACCTTAGTCACCGAACGTTTGCCTTTACAACAAGTATTTACCAATTTAATTAGCAATGCGATTAAACATCACAACCGTCCGGATGGCAAAGTAAAAATATCTGTTCAAGATGTGGGCAAATTCTATCAATTTGCAGTAGCTGATGATGGTATTGGGATTGCTGCGGAATATCAAGAAAAAGTATTTGCAATTTTTCAAACTTTAGAATCTCGTGACAGGAGCGACAATACAGGTATAGGCTTATCTATTGTTAAGAAAATCATAGAAAATCAAGGCGGAAAAGTTAAAATTGAGTCACAAGTAGGGAAAGGTACAACTTTTCGATTTACTTGGATAAAGTAGAGCCTGTTGAAAATCTATGCTATGTTGTTTACAATAGTATATAGCTCTTTCCCCTATCAGCTTAAAAAACTCTTTCTTCTGACTAATGCATGAACAGAGAGTAATTGATTTGATAGTCTTTGACCTTCGAGCAAATACATCCACCCGCAGTACAATCCAACCACAGAGGCTATAGCTGTTGTGATTGGTATTTTTGTGCGCTTATGTAAATGTAACTTTTCGGAGTAGACTATGGATTTAGGACTTTCATGTGCGTCTAGGTTACAAGGTACTTCTAAAGCGCCTTTAATTTTAGCGGTAGAAGACAACGAAGATAATTTACTGATAATTGATTACATCGTGGACTCATTTAATTGTCAGTTTATTGGTGAGAGTGATGGAAAGAGAACTTTACAAATAGCCAAGGAGTTCCAGCCAGATTTAATACTTTTGGATATAATGTTGCCGGATTTAAGCGGCTTTGATATACTGCAATGTCTGAAGCAAGACTCTTTGACTAGTAAAATTCCCGTAGTCGCAGTTACAGCTTTGGCAATGAAAGAAGACGAACAGCGCATTCAACATGCAGGGTTTGATGAATATATCACCAAGCCATTTCAATTAGAAGATTTAGAAGACATTATTCGTCGTTATCTTCCTTTACGTTAGATGATTTAGTGCTGCTTCCCTTTACTGATGGTTTGCCTTTAGATTTAGAGCTAGCAGCCGATTGACGAGAGGAGGGTGTCTCCGATAATACTACTATAATACCTGTCCTACCTGTCTCTAAGGTGGCATCTGACATTAAATCCTGCACAGCTACGTTTAGTATTTCTTCTATTAACTCTTTTAATGGTTTTTTTATAGCCTCATCCAATTGCGAGCGTACTGCTTCGGCAAGTTCCTCTTTACCCTCATTTATCAAAATTTGTTCGGGTTGGGTGATGGAATTTTCTATTATAATGGCCAATTTATCATCAAATATTTGGCAAGTAATTCTATTAGGTGTATGTGCAAACTGATTCGCATATAAAGCCTGGATGCGCTGTGAGAGAGTTCTTTCTAGTTCACCACGAGTAGGAGATGAAGTTGATGTTGTCATAGGATTTATTTGTATAAAAATATAATTGTGATTAAGTCCATGTTAATAAAGTAGTACTGTTTTTCTGATTAGAATTCATTCGGAAGGATTAAAAGATATTTTTCCTCAAGTAGCATCTTTACCTTAATGGTCTAATCATTAGAGAGAATTAGAGCTTTATTATACCTATCGTTGGTTCAAGTGTCTCGGTTGTTACATACAAGTGCGGTTACTGGTATTAAAGTTTTTGAGTAACTAAAATTAAAAATAATCTTAAGAAAGAAAAATCTTTAAGTAGTTTGGTATACTATGTTTTGTCAATGAGGTACTAATATGATTGCCAAACATCATAACCCCACGCAGGTTGAAACCAATATATATAAACAAATCAAAATTAAAGAAACTCAGCTAAAAATTGCATTAGAAAGTAATATGACTCACGTCGTCGAAGCTTTGGAGCGTCAGCTATCGGAGTTACGGAACTCTGAACGTAAAGCAGAAACGGACTTTCAAGCATTGATGAGTTTGCTGGATTAATGAAAAATGGACAGAATGGTAATTTTCTGCTATCCGGGGGTGGTTAGCTTTTCTGTATTCAGAGCTCACCCCACAAGGTGTGTATGTGATTATTGTTTTTTTTCTGTTGCTAGTTTTTCTTCTTTCTCTTGTTTATCTTGCATTTCTAGAAGTTCTGGAATAGTTACAAAGCTATATCCTTTTGCTCTTAATCTACTAATAATTTTTGGCAAAGCTTCTACTGTTCTAGGACGTTTGCCACCACCGTCATGCATAAGTACAATACCGCCATGTGTTGCTCCTTTGACAATTCTATTAGCTAAAACCTCTGCTGGTGGTTGTTTAAAATCGATTGAGTCAACTGACCACATCAAAGTTACGTATTTTTTCTTTCTGGCATAAGCTACAACACCGTTATTCATAATTCCTCCTGGTGGACGAAATAAATTAGTTTTCACACCAGTAGTTTTAAAAATTAAATCACTAGTATTATCTATTTCTGATGCTGCTACTTTGGGACTCATTCGATGATACCAATGATGCCAAGTATGGTTCGCGATTGTATGACCTTCATCAACAATTCTTTTACCAATTGCTGGGTAAAGTTGAAGGTTTCCTCCTACTACAAAAAATGTAGCTTTGGCATTATTTTTATTCAAGGTATCAAGTATTTTTTCAGTATAATTCGGTACTGGTCCATCATCAAAAGTAAGCGCGATAACTTTCTTATCACTTTTTGCCAGTTTTGCTTCTTTAAGTGTTGCTCCCCTAAACTGTGGTGGTGTGGTTGGTAATAATCCTTTTGATTTTGCTTCTTGCTTCCAACTCGCAAGTAAAGTTTGTTTAAAAGCTACCATGCGTTGTGAAACTCCGGTTTCGGCAGTCGTCGCTTTTGAATTTTCAGTCTCTTTCTCAGATGTTTGGGAAGCATTAGTTTTGTTAATTGCCATCAGACCTAAATTCAAGCTGCCTACCAATACAGCGATTACGATAAATGTTCTCTGCGCTACAACAAATAATTTTCGACTTTCCACTTTATATTTCCTTAAACATTATATTTTTTAATTTTAGAAAGGATTTTACTTCCCGTAAATTTACTTGTAACTTATCATAATTATTTACTTATCATACCAGCCTGTAATCCCGTAGCAATAGAGATTTTTATTACTATTTTATTACTCTTGGTGCTTTTTTTTAAAATTTCTGTAACTAGTTAGGAGATTAATAATACTTATGGATTTATGCGAAAATATTAATTTAACAAACCTAAAAGCTGGGAAGAAGCAGAGTAAAATGGCTTTTGTAAAATATATAATTATTGTTTATTTATAATTTGTTCATCATTTTTGCGAAATAGTTCTAGCAAACCAACTGTACCAACAAAAAAAGTATAAATACCATATTTTATAGGCATCTTTTCTCTTGAAGGTGCATAAAAAGCTGCTATTATTGCCTCAATAAAATGAGCCGTGATTGCAAAATGCCCAATCCAAAGAAATGCATTTACGCTACTTGGTATTTTGCTATTAGTGAATAATGCGTAAATATTAAATATTTCTAGTGCAATTGCACTTGTGATGAATACTGTGGATATTACTTTAATAGTGCTGTAAAAATTGTTGCTTATAGACTTCCAATCCATGCGACCTGCTTTTGCTAATAAGGATACTCATTCATGATAAATCCTTTGGGGAACCGAGACATGAAAATTTAGCATCTTTGAGCACGATGCTGTAAGTGTAGCCTAAAATATGCTAGCCTGCGAGGTCAGAGGTACGAGGTTTTTTAGCCAAATTTATTTTTGGGGTGGACAAATGACGGTAGGTGTTTGGATATTAGGAGACCAACTTTGGGAAGGACAAGCAGCACTGCAAAGTTGTAGTGACATCAAGAACTTGCCTGTTATTTTTATCGAGTCATTAAATCATGTAAAAATACGTCCTTATCATAAGCAAAAACTAGTATTAGTCTGGTCAGCAATGCGGCATTTTGCTGAGGAACTAAAAAGCAAGCAATACTCAGTAACATATGAAATGGCCGATAATTTCCAAGAACCCCTGCAAAACTGGGTGAAAGAAAAGGGAATTACTGAATTGCGGGTGATGACGCCTAATGACCGACTATTCGCTGATGCTATAAAAGATGTGGGATGTCCAATCAATTTTATTCCCAACAATCATTTTTTGTGGAATCGCCAAGATTTTATCAATTGGGCTGGAAAACGCAAACGCTTATTAATGGAAGATTTTTATCGAGAAGGTAGGCGACGTTTTAATATTTTAATGGAAGGTAAACAACCTGTTGGGGGAGAGTGGAACTTTGATAAACTTAATCGTCAACCACCAAAGGGAAAACTAAACACTCCAGAAGCAAAATGGTTTGAACCAGATAAAATCACTCAAGAAGTAATTACGTATGTTAATTCTCTTAGCATTCCCACTTTTGGGGAATTAACAAAATTTCACTGGGGTGTAACGCGAAGTGATGCATTAGAAGTATTAGACTGGTTTATTCAAAATCGTCTCCCAGATTTTGGTCCCTACCAAGATGCAATGGTTACGGGAGAAGAAACTATGTGGCACTCGATGATTTCGGCATACATTAATATAGGATTACTCCAGCCGTTAGAAGTAATTCAAGCAGCCGAGAAAGAATATTATGACAAAGAACTATCATTAAATAGTGTAGAAGGGTTTATCCGTCAGGTATTAGGTTGGCGGGAATACATGCATGGTATTTATCATTATGTGAGTGTAGATTATCGAGATAAAAATTGGTTTAACCACACTCATCCTTTACCTGAGTTTTTCTGGACGGGTGAAACAAAGATGAATTGTTTACGGCAAGTTATTACTCAGTTAAGAAATACGGGTTACGCGCATCATATTCAAAGGTTAATGGTGTTGAGTAATTTTGCTCTTATTGCTGGACTTTCACCTCAAGAAGTAGAAAATTGGTTTCACGCAACTTTTATTGATGCTTACGATTGGGTGATGCAAACCAATGTTATTGGGATGGGTCTGTTTGCGGATGGGGGAGTATTGGCATCGAAGCCTTATGCTGCATCTGCTAATTATATAAATAAGATGAGTGATTATTGTAAAGGATGTTCTTACAATAATAAGGAACGTGTTGGTGAAAAAGCTTGTCCTTTTAATTTCTTTTATTGGAATTTTCTTGAGCGTCATCGCGATAAATTGGAAACTCAAGGAAGGATGAGTTTTATTCTCAAAAACCTGGATAGGATGTCGGAAGAAGAAATAGAAGCTATTCGTCAAAAAGCAACGGAGTGGTTAGCTAGCAGCTAAGAGGGTGTTTATCAAGATAATATATATAGCGTTGTTTATTCCATATAAGCCAGGGAATAAATTCCCTGTCTAATAGCTAAAGTCCTCTAAAAGAGGACTAATAATAGGGTTTTTAAGGCTGTAGAGACGGCGATTTATCGCGTCTCTAAAATATGTGAATCTCATTAAAGTACCTGGTGTGATAGCTTGATGTCACGTCCCAGTTGGCAAGCAACCGAGGCAACACCAGAGAGGATGGCAGCATTCAAATCTAGGATGATAGCTAGAATGACTAGTTAGCGCTTTACCCGGTATTCACCCCTCAACTCATCCGGTTTACCTCACTACCCGATTACATAGAATTGGCAAAATATACATATAAGTAACAAAGGTTAATGAAGTCGCAGCAATCGAGGAAAAACTTAGATATGGCTATTATCAGTTGGCAACGTCAAATCAATTCAAAATTCAAAATTCAAAATTCAAAATTAGGTCAAGGTAGTGCTGAAGCAATGCGTCGAGTAATGGATTCAATTTTTGAAGATATGTCAACAGTACGTCAACCACAAATGGTAGCTTTCAAACCAGCAGTAGAATTGCAAGATAAAGATGAAGCTTTGGTTTTACGCGCACAAATACCCGGTATCAATGCAAGAGATTTAGATGTTCGTGTCACCAAGCAAGCAGTTGTCATCTCCGGTGAAAAGAGCGACAACAATCAAACTGAAAAAATAGGTTATTTCCGTTCCGAGTTTACCTACGGCAAGTTCCAACGAGTAATTCAACTACCTGTTGCGATTCAAAACGACAAGGTACAAGCTGAATACAAAAATGGTATCTTGTCTCTGACATTGCCTAAAGCAAGCAAAGCAAGTAACCAAGTTGTAAAAGTTAACTTGTTAGCTAATACCGCTTCTACAACTCAAGATATTCCAGCAATTGAGTCCGCTGAGACTACACCAACACCCGAAGTTTCTCCAGTAGTTCAAGAACCTCAAACAGCTCAATTTGCTGAAGAAACCCACGATGTTTGGGCAGCATAATCCAAGTTTTTGATTTTTCAGTTTTAGTTTGACATAAATTAACCGCACCTGTTCTGTTTGACTACCATAAAAGAACAGGTGCGGTTCTTTTTTAAAAGAATTCATTGCTAAATTATTGAACGATAGAGGCAGTGCGAGCTGTAGCAGCTTTCAGTTCAGCTTCAACAAGATTTTCCAACTCTAATTGTTGCTAGTTAACGAAAGTTTTTCACCCAAATCGCGTGCAGAACGCCATAAACTCATTAGTTCAGATAATCTTTTTTGTTGGCCAGCGCTAAAAAGTTGGTCAGGACAAAAGCTTTTCATAACAAGTCATGCACCAAAGGTAGTTTGACTAGCATCAGATACAGGCAAAATAGCTAATTGTAGCCATATATTAAATTATGAATTTTTTTTGACCTACTTAACAAAGCCATTGTAGTCGTCTTCAGACGACTTCAGCTTTTAGACAGGGAATTTATTCCCTGGCTTCTTGGCTTTTTTCTTTGCTTATTGCCTTCTTTCTTTGCTTCATCGTTATCTCCTGGCTTCCGAGCTTCCTAGTTTACTTTGGACTCTTGCGCTTCAAGTTTATATTAGTTAATTAAATATTGTATTAATTTGTTTACTCACATTGTGCAATAAACCCAGAAGATATCAAGTAACCCGACGTATTCCCCTTACAACCCACCCGTCGAGAAATTAGCAATGTAAAAGCAAGAACATAGAAAATGTAAAGTATTGTAAATAAAATGAGAATCTTCATTAGTTTTTCATATTTTGTTACTAAGCTTCTAAACAATTAACGTTAACTGTTAACTGTTGACTGTTGACTTTTGGCTGTTAACTGTTCGCTGCTAACCGTAATCGAAATAATCCGTTATCAGTCAACCGTCAACCGTCAACCGTCAACCGTCATCAGCCAGCAAACAACATTCATCAATTATGACAACAGTTTCTCAAAAACCAGTAAGTCGTTTTCCGACCTGGGACAGTTTTTGTAACTGGGTCACAAGCACCGAAAATCGTCTTTACATAGGATGGTTTGGAGTCTTGATGATACCTTTACTCTCACTATCAGCCTGCGTTTTCACTACCGCATTTATCGCAGCTCCCCCCGTAGATATCGACGGTATTCGGGAGCCGATAGCAG
Source organism: Scytonematopsis contorta HA4267-MV1 (assembly GCA_019359035.1). Taxonomy (GTDB): domain Bacteria; phylum Cyanobacteriota; class Cyanobacteriia; order Cyanobacteriales; family Nostocaceae; genus Scytonematopsis; species Scytonematopsis contorta. The sequence goes on from JAHHIC010000013.1 coordinate 23,900, forward strand.
GTTCATTACTTTACGGCAACAATATTATTACAGCAGCCGTAGTTCCTTCATCCAACGCGATTGGATTGCACTTTTACCCCATTTGGGAAGCAGCCTCATTGGATGAATGGCTATACAACGGCGGACCATACCAGATGATAGCGTTCCACTACATACCAGCACTTGGATGCTATATGGGACGCGAATGGGAATTATCTTACCGATTAGGAATGCGTCCTTGGATTGCCGTTGCATACAGCGCTCCTCTAGCTGCGACCACCTCCGTTTTCTTGATTTACCCCATTGGACAAGGCAGCTTTTCTGACGGATTACCAATGGGTATCAGCGGTACTTTTAACTTTATGTTTGTGTTTCAAGCCGAACATAATATCCTGATGCATCCATTCCACATGTTAGGAGTCGCTGGAGTTCTTGGAGGTTCCTTGTTCTGTGCAATGCATGGTTCATTGGTAACATCTAGCCTAATAAGGGAAACAACAGAATCAGAATCCCAAAACAATGGCTACAAATTTGGTCAAGAACAAGAAACCTACAATATAATTGCCGCACACGGTTACTTTGGACGTTTAATTTTCCAATACGCTAGCTTTAATAACAGTCGTTCATTGCACTTTTTCCTAGCAGCTTGGCCAGTAATTTGTATCTGGGCAACAGCAATAGGTATCAGCACAATGGCATTTAATCTCAACGGATTCAACTTTAATAACTCAATTCATGACTCTCAAGGTCGCGTACTTCCCAGTTGGGCAGACGTTCTTAATCGAGCCAACCTTGGTTTTGAAGTAATGCACGAACGCAACGCCCATAATTTCCCACTAGACCTTGCGAGTGGTGAAGCATCTCCAGTTTCTTTCGTAATGCCATCACCTTCCATCAGTTAGTAGTTTGTCTGATTTATCGATAAGCAACAAGAAGCCAAGAAGCCAAGATTTTGTAGAGCTTGCGTAAGTTCTATCACAATTTTTCAGAGGAGAAAAAATAATGAGCGTCGTCACAGAATTGATTCTGAGTGCAGACAGCGAATCTCGTTATCCCGCACCCAAAGAGCTAAGAGTATTTACAGACTTTTTAAAATCAGGAGAACAGCGAATCCGTATCGCCAAAACTCTAGCAGATAACGAACAAAGAATAGTCCAAAACGCCTGCATGAAATTTTGGGAGCGGTGTCCAAACACTCCTAGCAACAGTGGAAACGAAAGAAAAACAGCATCCTGTCAGCGTGACCAAGGCTGGTATATTCGCTTAATTGCGTATTCAATATTAGCAGGAAGCGAAAAACCCCTAGAAGAAATAGGAACAATCGGCATCAAAGAAATGTACAACAACCTAGAAATTCCATTGAGAAATTGGGTTGAAGCCATGCGTTGTATTAAAGAAGAAGCAATGTCTCTCATGAATGAAGAAGACACCCAAGAAGTAGCACCATACTTCGACTACATAATTAGAGCATTATCCTAGTAATTTCTTCTCCACTCCCCAATTGCGAATTGCGAATTGCGAATTGTTTTCCCACTCCCATTTATTAACAAGGAGATAAAATCATGCAAGATGCAATAACCACTTTAATTAACTCTTCTGACGTTCAAGGTCGATATTTAGATAACTCAGCCTTAAACAAACTAGAAAACTATTTTCATAGTGGTGATATGCGAGCAAAAGCTGCAACAGCAATTTGTGCAAACGCCAAAAAAATAGTAACCCAAGCAGTAGCAAAATCTCTGCTTTATACAGATATAACTGCTCCTGGTGGCAATATGTACACTTGTCGTCGTTACGCAGCTTGCGTTCGTGACTTAGACTACTTTTTGCGCTATGCAACCTACGCCATGCTAGCAGGTGATACCTCAATTTTGGACGAACGTATTCTCAATGGCTTAAGAGAAACCTATAACTCACTTGGTGTACCAATTGGTGCAACAATACGCTCAGTGCAAGCCATGAAAGAAGTAGTCACAAGCGTTGTAGGTGCCGACGCAGGTAGAGAAATGGGTCTTTATTTCGACTACATAGCTTCCGGCTTAAGCTAACAATTCAATATCATAACTCTTGTGGGGTGGGCATCCCTGCCCGCCCAATTAAATTTCTTGTGTATTTCACCAGAACCTTGTGTATTTCAAATGAGCATAATTACCAAATCAATAGCAACAGCAGACCGCGAAGCACGCTATCTTAGCACAGGTGAATTAAATGCAATTCACCAATTTTACCAAGGTGGGGCTAACAGATTAGGGCTTGCTACCATTTTGACAGAAAACGAGCAACAAATAATCGACAAAGCTAGTTTACGCTTTTGGGAACGTGTACCGGATACTCCAAGTAATAGCGGCAGTAGAAGACGAAGAGCTTCTTGTTTACGAGATTTAGGTTGGTATATTCGCTTGATTACTTATTCTATTGTTCTTGGGGATATAGACCCACTTGCAGAAATTGGTGTTAATGGAGTCAAAGAGATGTACGAGTCTCTGGAAATTCCTTTACCAAATTTAGTGGAAGCGATTAGAAGTATCAAAGAAGTATCTTTAGAACTTTTGACTGTAGAAGACAGAGTAGAAGTTGCACCTTATTTTGATTATTTGATTCAAGGTTTAATACCTTAATAAACTCAACATCTAAACCTCAAAAATCCAAAATCCAACCCTCGAAACTCAAAATTAATAAAAATGAGTATTAATGCAAGCGGTGGCAGTCCAGTCACAAACCCCCAAAGATATCAAACTTTACCGATGTCAGTTATTTGCCGAGCGGAACAACAAGACCGCTTTTTCAGAAATACTGAACTTCAAGAGTTAGAAAGCTTTTTTCGTTCTGCGAATAAACGTTTGGAAATAGCCGAAACTTTAAGTCTTCATGGTGACGAAATAGTATTTGCGGGAGCAAGCCGAATTTTTGTTGGTAGCTCCCTAATGTCTTATTTGGAAAAGCCTCAAGACCCAGTAGGATTACCTGGTTCTGATTATTATGTTGGAGAAGATTATCTGACAGTAGCAAGAAGAAATCGCGTTTTTCCTATTGGAGAACGTCTCAAGCTTGAAGCATCAAACATTTCTAATCCTGTTACCGATTGGTGGGAAAAGTTAAAGATGACTTTTAGCGACCGAGAACCCCTTCCTGGAGGTTTCCGTTTCATTAATGTCTCGCGCTACGGAGTAACGAGAATGAAACGTTCAATGCGCGATTTAGCATGGTTTTTACGATATATCACTTTTGCAATAGTCGCAGGTGATACGAGTATTTTGTCTGTTAATGCTAGAGGTTTGCGCGGTGTCATTCCGGAAGATGTGACAGTTGCTACTGTTGTTGCCCTCAAAGATATGCGATGGAAAGCACTCAGTTATTTTAAAGAAGATGCTGAGTCCCAAGAAATTATTGTCCATAATTTTGACATATTAATATCCGAATACCTTGCTGAAAAACCATCAGCACAATTGAGATTTGGGGTTTCTAATGAACAACAAGGTTTAGTTCTACCACAAAGTTATGCGATTTCCTCAGAAGTGCGTACCAAGTTTGTAATGAAGTCGCGATTCTCAGAAACTGAAAAACAAGCCGTAATTAAAGCTGCATATCGTCAAGTTTTTGAGCGCGATGTAACTGCGACTTATGGTTTCTTTCCCACAGAGCTTGAGTCTCAAGTTAAATGCGGACAAATTTCCATGAAGGAGTTTATTCGCAATTTAGGAAAATCTCGTCTTTATCTGCGACTTTTCTATGAGCCATTTACTATTAGTCGCGTTATTGAACTAGCAATGCGTCATTTTTTGGGGCGAGGTTTGAGTTCCCTTGAGGAGTTTCAAGAATATTTTGCTGTAATTACTAAAGGTGGGTTTCCTAAGCTAGTAGATACTTTAGTTGATTCCGCAGAATATACCGACTATTTTGGTGAAGAAACAGTGCCATATCTGCGTGGCTTGGGTCAAGAGGCGCAAGAATGCCGCAACTGGGCACCACAGATTGATTTATTTAAATATAGTGCTCCGGTTAAAAAAGTTCCTCAGTTTGTCACCCTATTTAGTAAATATCAAAAACCCTTACCAAATCAGCATCCCTATGGGGCAGGTAATGACCCGCTAGAAATTCAGTTCGGGGCTATTTTCCCTGTAGAAAAACAAACCACTATATTTCCACACAATCCCGCTCCTTTTGGTAAAGACAATCGCCGTATTTTGATTAGTTGTGATGTTGACTCTCACAATGGTAATCAGACTTTTGGTAAAGTACCTGGTTCTTTGGGAAGAATAGTCAGATTAGACCAAAGTCAAAAGAGCCGTGAAAAAAACACCAATCTAGAGGGTCATGTAGCATCGGTAGTAATTAATGCCGCATATAAGCAAGTATTTGGACGCGATGTTTTTGATGGACAACGTATAACTTCTATTGAGTCTAAGTTATTAAGCGGCAATATTACTGTAAGGGAATTTGTTCGGCAGCTGGCAAAATCTAATTTGTTCCGCAGTTTGTATTGGGACAAGTTGTATGTAACCAAAGCAATCGAATATATTCATCGACGGTTATTAGGTCGTCCGACTTATGGACGACAGGAAATGAATCATTACTATGATATTTGTGCGACCAAGGGTTTTTACGCCCTGATTGATGAAATAATTGATAGTTCGGAGTACATAGAAGTTTTTGAGGAAGATACGGTTCCTTATGAGCGATATGTTACACCACGAGGTTTGACGATGCGATTAAGTAAAGATGCTTATGTGACATCCCAACCTGAAAGTTTAGAGGTTTCATCTAAACCTGATTTGGACTCTTTTGTTCCAAGTAACCATCACCGTCATAACCAATATTTGCAGGCAGAACTAATTTATGTTCAGCCTGAAAATTTTGAGGATATACCAAACCACAAAGAAGCTGAACATGTGGAGGAAAATCAGCTACTAAGCACCGACAACTAAAAAGGTTCGTAGTAGCGCTTTAGCGCAAAAAAGCCTAATAAAAGAAAAGAGGCGCTGAAGCGCTACTACAAACAGAACAACCGTCAACAGTCAACAGTAAACCATCAACATTCAACAAACCTATGAGCTTAGTTAAACAAGTAATTGAAAATGCTGATGAGGAAATGCGTTATCCTACTCCGTCAGAAATTAATATGATTCAAGGTTTTTATCACACGGGGGATAAACGAATTCGCATTGCTACTACTTTGGCAAAAAACCAAAATAGGATTGTCGATAGAGCTAGTCAAAAGTTTTGGAAAGTATGTCCCGTCACCCCCAGTAATAGTGGGAATGCTCGTAAAACTAATTCCTGTCAACGTGACCAAGGGTGGTATATCCGCTTAGTTGCCTACTGTGTTTTAGCTGGGAATGAACAGCCTTTAGCCGATATTGGAACTATAGGCATGAAGGAAATGTATGAATCTTTAGGTATTCCCATATTTAATTGGGTGGAAGCAGTGCGTTGTATTAAAGCTGAAGCTTTGGCAGTTTTGAGTGATGAAGATGGAGCGGAAGTTGCTCCTTATTTTGACCATATTATTCAAACCCTTGCTTCTCCGGGTCCTCCCTATTTTCAAAATAACGGACGTACAGATTGGTAATTAAACAATTACCAATTACCAATTACCAATTACCAATTACCAATTACCAATTACCAATTAAAATGGATAAATAGTTATGACAATAGCAATCAGACCTAATCAAAGTTCTGCTTGGGAACTGTTTAATGTTGTTGATGACTGGTTAAAACGCGACCGTTTTGTGTTTATTGGCTGGTCTGGACTTTTACTTTTTCCCTGTTCTTATCTAGCTCTTGGTGCTTGGTTTACAGGTACTACTTTTGTTACTTCCTGGTACACTCACGGTTTAGTTAGTTCTTATCTGGAAGGTTGTAATTTTCTGACCGCTGCGGTTTCGACTCCTGCTGATAGTATGGGTCATTCTCTCTTACTTTTATGGGGCCCGGAAGCACAGGGTGATTTTACCCGTTGGTGTCAAATTGGTGGGTTGTGGAATTTTATTGCTTTGCATGGTGTCTTTGCTTTAATGGGCTTCATGCTACGACAAATTGAAATTGCCAGGGTTGTGGGAATTCGTCCTTATAATGCCATAGCTTTTTCTGCCCCGATTTCAGTTTTTGTCTCAGTGTTTTTAATTTATCCCTTGGGTCAATCAAGCTGGTTTTTTGCACCTGGTTTTGGTGTGACTGCAATTTTCCGCTTTTTATTGTTCTTCCAAGCTTTCCACAACTATACTCTTAACCCTTTTCATATGATGGGTGTTGCTGGTGTATTAGGTGGTGCGCTGTTATGTGCAATACATGGAGCTACAGTGGAAAATACCATCTTTAAAGATACCTTTGGGTTTAATACTTTCCGTGGTTTCAGTACAACACAGGCTGAGGAAACTTATTCAATGGTAACGGCTAACCGCTATTGGTCGCAGATTTTTGGTATTGCTTTTTCCAATAAACGCTGGTTACATTTCTTCATGCTATTTGTACCTGTAACAGGTTTGTGGATGAGTTCTATTGGTATGGTAGGTTTAGCCTTCAACATGCGAGCCTACGACTTTATTAGTCAAGAATTACGAGCGGCTGAAGACCCAGAATTTGAGACTTTCTATACCAAGAATATCTTGTTGAATGAAGGAGCAAGAGCTTGGATGTCAGTACAAGACCAACCCCACGAACATTTCCAATTCCCAGAAGAAGTATTACCCCGTGGAAATGCTCTTTAGTTAGCAGTCAACAGTCAACCGTCAACCGTCAACAGTCAACCGTCAACAATTAACAAAAATGGAAACACGTTTAGATACTTCAATTAGAAGAATAAGCCCACCAGCTGCTGAAGGTAGGGATGAAGCATCAACCGGATATGCTTGGTGGGCTGGAAACGCTCGCTTTGTAAACTTATCTGGTCGGTTTTTAGGAGCGCATGTAGCTCATGCTGGATTAATAGCTTTTTGGGCTGGTGCGATGTTGTTGTTTGAGGTTTCTCACTACATCCCAGAAAAACCGATGTATGACCAGGGCTTGATTTTAATGCCTCACATCGCAACTCTTGGCATTGGTGTTGGATATGGGGGTCAAGTCGTTAATACTTTTCCGTTTTTTGCTATTGCTGTAACTCACTTGATTGGTTCTGCTGTTTTAGGTTTTGGGGGGTTATATCATTCCCTCAAAGGGCCAGAAAAGCTGGCTGGCTTTTTTAATTTTGACTGGACTGATAAGGATAAAGTTACTAGCATCCTGGGATTTCACCTGATTGCTTTAGGTGTTGCGGCACTCTTGTTTGTTTGCAAAGCGATGTATTGGGGTGGACTATATGATACTTGGTTGCCTGGTGGTGGCAATGTCCGACTTGTTAGCAATCCGACTCTTGACCCAAGAATTATCTTTGGTTATTTGGTCAAAGGTTTTACAGGTGGGTCAGGTAATATTGCTAGTGTTGATAACCTAGAAGATTTAGTAGGCGGTCATATCTGGGTCGGTGGATTGTTAATTGCTGGTGGAATTTGGCACATTGTTACCAAGCCTTTTAAATGGACTCACAAAGTCTTTATTTGGTCTGGTGAAGCCTACCTTTCCCAAAGTTTGGGTAATGTAGCAGGTCAAGCATTTATCGCTGCAATGTTCATTTGGTTTAATAACACCGCTTATCCCAGTGAGTTTTACGGGCCGACGGTTGCTGAATCTTCAAATGCTCAGGCTCTAACCTTTTTAGTACGCGACCAAAACTTAGGAGCTAATGTAGCAAGCGCACAAGGACCCACCGGTTTAGGGAAATATTTACAACGTTCACCCAGTGGAGAAATAATTTTTGGTGGAGAATCCATGCGCTTTTGGGAAGTTAAAGCACCGTGGCTAGAACCATTGCGTGGTCCCAACGGACTAGACCTGGATAAGCTAAAGAACGACGTTCAACCCTGGCAAATTCGTCGAGCAGCCGAGTATATGACTCACGCTCCCATCGGTTCATTAAATTCAGTCGGTGGGTTAGCAACAGAACTAAACGAGTTCAACTTTGTCGGGCCACGTACCTGGCTTGCATCAGCACACTTCACCTTTGCCTTACTATTTTTGGTTGGTCATCTTTGGCACGCTGGACGTGCAAGAGCAAGTGCTGCGGGCTTTGAACGGGGACTTGACCGCGAAGAAGAACCAGTTTTATCTATGAAACCTCTAGATTAATTGTTAACTGTCATTGCGAGGAGGAACGACGAAGCAACCTCCTTCTACCTATGTAGTGAACAATAACTCAACCATCAACCATCAAAAAAGGAACATAATTAATGGGACTTCCTTGGTATCGCGTTCACACTGTAGTTCTCAACGACCCTGGACGACTAATTTCTGTACACTTGATGCACACAGCCTTGACAGCAGGATGGGCTGGTTCGATGACGTTGTATGAACTAGCTATTTTTGACCCTAGCGACCCAGTATTAAATCCGATGTGGCGTCAGGGAATGTTTGTCTTACCTTTTATGGCACGTTTAGGTGTGACAACTTCTTGGGGTGGGTGGAGTGTTACGGGTGAACCAGTGACGGATTTTCACCTTTGGACTTTTGAAAGTATTGCTGTAACCCATATTCTTTTATCGGGTTTACTATTTTTAGCCTCTTGTTGGCATTGGGTTTTTTGGGACTTAGAATTGTTTAAAAACAGTAAAACGGGCGAACCAGTTATCGATTTACCCAAAGTCTTTGGCGTTCATTTACTTCTCGCAGGTCTTCTTTGTTTTGGTTTTGGTGCGTTTCATTTAACTGGTATTTTTGGCCCCGGAATGTGGGTTTCTGACCCTTACGGACTGACAGGTCATATTCAAGGTGTTGCACCGGAATGGGGTCCAGATGGTTTTAATCCTTACAATCCTGGTGGTGTTGTAGCCCATCATATAGCAGCAGGAATTGTCGGTATTATTGGTGGAATTTTTCATATCACCTTTAGACCACCGGAAGTCCTTTATAGAGCACTGAGAATGGGTAATATTGAAACAGTTTTAGCTAGCGCTTTAGGGACATTCTTCTTTGCAGCTTTTATTGTTTCTGGCACAATGTGGTATGGAACAGCAACCACTCCAATTGAATTGTTTGGTCCGACTCGCTACCAGTGGGATAAAGGTTATTTTCAACAAGAAATTACGCGACGAGTTAATACACAGTTAGATGAAGGTAAAAGCTTTGACCAAGCTTGGTCATCTATTCCAGATAAGTTGGCTTTTTATGACTACGTGGGTAATAGCCCCGCAAAAGGTGGTCTATTTAGAGTTGGTGGAATGGACAAAGGAGATGGAATTGCCGTTTCTTGGTTAGGTCATCCCGTCTTTCAAGATAAAGAAGGTCGAGAATTAACGGTGCGTCGAATGCCAAATTTCTTTGAAACCTTCCCGGTAGTTTTAACTGATAATAATGACATCGTTCGTGCGGATATTCCTTTCCAAAGGGCTGAAGCCAAAAATAGTTTTGAGCAAACTGGTGTAACCGTCAGTTTTCATGGTGGTGTACTTAATGGTCAAACAATTACTGATGCAGCAGAAATCAAAAAATATGCTCGTCGTACACAATTAGGGGAAATATTTGAATTTGACCGCGTAACCCTAAACTCTGATGGCATATTTAGAACTAGTACCCGTGGTTGGTTTGCTTTTGCTCATGCATGTTGGGGTTTACTTTGGTTCTTTGGACATATTTGGCATGGTTGTCGGACTATCTTCCGAGATGTCTTTGCTGGTATTGACCCAGAACTAGAAGAGGAACAAGTTGAGTTCGGTATCTTCCAGAAGGTTGGAGATGCGACTACTCGTAAGCGAGTTCTGAGCGCGTAAATAAAACACCCCCATGTGTAGAGACGTTACATGTAACGTCTCTACATTATTGTTTACTGGCGATATTGCTCTAACAATATAATGAACTTATTTACTGGACGGTCAAGCTCAAGCTCACTTAGTAAAATATCATAACCAAAATAACTTTTATTAAAGCTAATTGATTTTTGTACGTTAATTGGCAAATAATTAATTGCATCAGGCTTTAATTGCACCCCTACGTACTTTCTCATTTCCATATTTGCCACTTCAATATTTTTAATATCTTGCCAGCAAATCAAATAATTCCCAAAAGCTGAGCGTTGTATTCCTTCTGGAGTCAACACCATACTTGCAGGATGTTTTAAAGAAGCTATGAATATTAAAATAGTTATAGCACTGATAGAACAAATGAGACTCATAATTCCAAAAAGTGTTCCCAAAAAGCCACCACTTTGAATAACGAAACAACTTAGTACAGCAAATGCTATATAGAATACAAATGGTAATATCACTTTTTTAATACTTCTGATTGCGTTTGGTTTAACATCAAAACTACCTGCGGGATTCATAAAAGTTCCTTAGAATAAATAAAGTGTAGAAAGTTACAAGCAAATAAAATAATGTGCAATATGTCATATTTGAAACCATAATCAAGCTATTTATTAACTAAAATAATTAGCAAATATTTTACCTACAACACTATTCAGTAAAATGTAAATGCGATAAAGTAAAAGCTTGAGATTTGATTTCAAAATGATTTAGAACCTTTTTCTCAGAAATAGGCTTTACCCGCAATCAGAATTTTACTCTGCAAATAATTAACTAGAAACTCTGTTCAATTCATTGGTAAATAAATAAAATTGCTCATAAGTTCAATAAACTGCTAATATTTTTGAAGCCAGTATGCCACAGATGAAATAATCTAAGGCTTAACAGCGCTTTTTAAAAGATTATTTGAAGCACACAATTAATGTAGAAAATATTTTAACTTCCTACACAATTGAGGTAATTATGCTTAATGTGGAGCTACACCCATACCTGCTTCACTATACTTAGTATATGTTTTCTACGTGTAGCTCTTAAGTAAGAATATACACATACATAGAAACTTTATAATATTTGCGTTGATTGTAATTATTATGAATACAGCTACAATAAATTTTTATAAAAAAAGAATTTCGGTCAAGGGCTTAATCTTGTGGCATCCCCATTATAAAAAAGTAGTGAAAGCATCTTGCTTCCTAATGACATAAAGCATCTTGCTTCCTACTTACATAAAGCATCTTGCTTCCTACTTGCATAAAATAGAGGCTTACATCACACAACAAAAAACCTCTATTTTAATATTTAGGATGCTCCCTAATTTTGCCGCATACCTATAGGTAAAACATCTTTAGCTGAACCAATGTGTGCTAAGGATAACGAGATATCATGATAATTTATCCCAGCTATTGCCCACTGAAGCTCAAGCGTTCCCATCCAAAAGCGTGCTCGGTCAATGACGTTTGCTAACATCGGGTAATTATTTTCCATACGCCATACAATACTTTCACCATAATTACCGAGCTGTACAGCAATATCACATGCTGGGTCACCTAAACCAGCTGTGCCAAAATCTATCAGACCGCTAATACTTTCTGTAATCGGGTCAAACAGGATGTGATACACCGATTTGTCACCATCGATAAGTACGGGTTTATAGCTGAGGTCGAGTTCATTTTTAACTACGGGAGCAAAAAGTTCATGTATCCAAGTTTGCTGATGACGCCATAAATGAGGAAAAAGTATTTCCTCCGCTTGCTTGTATAAATACAACCAATCTTCACGTGAGCGCACTGTATCTGAGGAAGATATTCCAGCATCAACAAGGACTTCACCGGGAATACTGTGCAATTGTTGATGAAATATAGCTAGCTGAGAAATAATGCGGTTTTGTGATTTCTCGCTCAACTTCAACAAGGTATTTCGAGAAAGCGGTTCACCTTTAATATATTTGTAGGTTACAAAACCTTCCTCTAAATATTCAAAGCGTGGAACCGTTAAATCTACATATTTTTGCACGACTGACAACACTTTAGCTTCATGGGAAAGAACTTTTTTTCCCCAGTCATTTTTGGCAAAGCGACACGCGATTTCGTTATTGATAACTACCACATCATTAACTAAGCCATCTTGATTAAATTCCAGGTGGTCGAAGGAAATATTTGGGTAAACAGTACGAACTTTTTCCAGATACGAAGTAGGAATATTCACAATGACTCCTAATGGTTATAAAACAAACAGACAATGAAAGTTTTTCGAGCATGTAGCCCGATTGCAGCGACTCAAATGATTTGTGTGCTTGTTTTACTAACGAATCATCGTCATTGAACTCCCTGGAATGTTACTAAGTATAAATATAACATCTTAAATAGTAGGCATAACAGCCCAACCAATGAGCCAAGAATGCCTACGTCCTTTAAACTTAAATTAGCAATCAAGGCGTACTCATAGCAAAACTAAAGGTTGGGCGATGCTAATTTCTTCAGAAACTCCTGTTATCGCGTCGATTTTACTCGTCGTTGTTGGAATTTTAGGTTGGGGCTTTTACCGCTCCAGACGTTTTGGGAAACTGGGAATTTTAGCCTGGTTACAGTCTGTGGCGTTGATGGTCCCTTGGCTGTTGTTTTTTGGGTTGTTTGCTGCCGGGATTTATATCAATATAGCTGGTATACTTCTTTTGTTGGTTATCTCCACTGCTATTTATGTTTTGTTGGGTAAGCAGTTACGCTCACTCGGTCAAGATGCCATACTGCGCCAAAAAGCAACCGAAAGGTTGGAAGCTCAACTGAAACAACAAAGCCCTGAGGAGGGAAATAATAACCAAACGCCAGTATCTGGAGAGCAGCTACCGGAAATACTGCGAATACCACAAGAAGATTTAAACACCATTAAAAGTATTTTTGGTATAGATACATTTTTTGCCACGGAAACTATTCCCTATCAGGAAGGAGTTATTTTCAAAGGCAATTTGCGGGGTGAAGACCCAGAAAAAATTCACGACCGCTTAACTGCTAGTTTACGGTCTAAGCTTGGTGATAAATACCGTTTATTTATAGTGGAAAACACTGACGCTAGACCAGTAATGATTGTTTTACCCAGCACTACTGACCCACGTCCGTCAAGTTTGGCTCAAAAAGCTTTTGCAGGTGTTTTACTGATTGCAACTATTGCTACAAGTTTTGAAGCGTCGGGATTACTTTTAGGGTTTGATTTCTTTTCTACTCCAGAAAAATATAATCAGTCGTTACCCATTGCTGTGGGACTTTTTGTGATTTTAGCGGCTCATGAAATCGGTCACTGGATACTAGCTCGTCGTTACCAAGTCCGTTTAAGTTTTCCCTTCTTTCTCCCAGCTGTACAACTTGGCTCTTTTGGTGCGATTACCCGCTTTGAATCGCTACTACCAAATCGTAGAGCTTTATTTGATATTGCGATTTCGGGACCTGCTGCTGGGGGGATTGTTTCTTTATTGATGTTAATTGCTGGTTTATTGCTTTCGCACGAAGGAAGTATATTTCAACTACCAAATCAATTTTTCCAAGGGTCTATTTTGGTCGGAAGTTTAGCGCGAGTCGTCCTCGGTTCAGCGTTACAATCTTCCATAGTAGATGTTCATCCTTTGGTAATAATTGGTTGGTTGGGGTTAGTTGTTACCGCAATTAATTTAATGCCTGCTGGACAATTAGATGGTGGGCGTATTGTTCAGGCTATTTACGGTCGTAAAACTGCCGGGAGAGCTACTTTTGCTACTGTTGTTTTACTGGGATTGATAAGTTTAGCGAATCCGTTAGCAATGTATTGGGCTATTGTGATTTTGTTTTTACAACGCGATTTGGAGCGTCCTAGCTTAAACGAAATTACAGAACCCGATGATGCACGTGCGGCTTTGGGGCTTTTGGCTCTGTTTTTGATGATAGCTACTTTGTTACCTCTTACTCCCGCTTTAGCTGGAAAATTGGGTATTGGGTAAAACAATTCGCAATTCGCAATTCGCAATACCCTGGTAAATGAAATACACCAAATAAATATCAAAACTCTTGTGGGGTGGGCATCCTTGCCCGCCCGCTTGTACTTAATGAACTTGAAATTTGCTGTATTTAATTAATTGCTAATTGTTTTTCCAACTTCCTCCTAATCAAGTTTGGATGGGATATGGCTTTTGGAAATATTCTTTTGAAGCCTCTTTGCCTTTGTTGGGGTTGCTCTGTGCTTATGTTCCACAAGCTCTCGTAGAAGAAGAAGGATACTCCAGCAAAATTGCGATCGCGTACGTTTTTGACTTGGGCTTGAATTTGCTGTATTGGTACAAATTTGCGTTTCAAACCAGCTAAAATACCTATACTGACGGGAATGTGTTTACGTGCAGCTTCAACTTCTGGACGTTCTAACTCGCTGATAAATACTCTCATGTCGTCACGGTAAAGCTGCAAAACGAGTTCTTCTATTAACCCCATACGCTCCCATCTTTCCCAGTCGGCTAAAAAGAATTCGTAAGAAAATCTCTGTGGGTTGGGGGACATGGAGACTAAGCAATCTTTTTTGGCTTTTTTAATTGCTTTAAATACCCGTTTCATGTAGTTGGTAATTTTATCTGCTCTCCATTTTACCCATTTTGCATCCAGGGGGTTTTTTGGGGGTGTTTTTCCGTTATGTTCTTGTTTATATAGCTTTACAGCATATTCATCATAACCAAATTCCGAGGGTAAACCGAAATGGTCGTCAAATTGAATTCCATCAATATTGTAGTTTTGGACGATTTCGACTATGAGATTTTCCATGAAATCTTGCACGTCTGGACGAAAAGGACTTAGCCAAACTCGCTCGTGTATGCCTTCTTTCCAAATTTGCGTACCATCACCACGCTTTGTTAACCATTCCGGATGACGTTTGGCTAATTGCGAGTCAGCAGGAGCCATAAAGCCAAACTCAAACCAGGGAATAACGGTCAAGCCTCTTTTGTGTCCTTCTTCAACAACTTCTTTGAGCATATCGCGTCCTTGTAAACCCGGTTCTGGGTCAACAGAACGTCCAATTACCTTTTCAGCAACTTTGCTAGGATACAACGTCCAACCCCAATTCCACACGGTGGGATATACAATATTAAAATTCAAATCGTCTAAACGTCGCAAAGCTGTCTTTAACTGTGAGCTTCCAAATAAAACATTGCTATCAACATTGGTTAACCAGACACCTCGCAGTTCTGTTGTTTTCGATGGTTTAAAAATATTTTGCGCGTAAGTGGGATAAGATAAAATCTGCCCTGACACTATTGCTAGCGCCATTCCTAATGTGATTAAACATGCAACCCATCGCTGCTTTTTACCTAGGTTCGGTTTCCACGTAAATAAATCAGCACACCACTTCTTCAAATTGTTTGTCATAGTCTAGGTGCAAAACTTCTGTCTGGTATCATAAGGCAATCAAGTAAAAATGACTGCAACAAATATGCAGAAGTTGCAACCTAATAGGGAGAATGTAGAGACGCTACATGTAACGTCTCTACAGGGGTAATTTTTTTTACCCCAATTTTAAAGTGTATTAAATATTACTGAGTAATGCATGGGAAAGTTTGTGTTACATTTCGTTGGATTTGTCCTGGTTGTACTTGATAGGTTGAATTTATGGTATTGGTAGAATTACGTTCAGTTACTGTCAATGGGGCATTTACGGTGAAGTTAGGGTTAAATACTGGTCTTAATCCCCCACTGGAAAAAATAAGCCAAGCATTAGGAATAACAGCCCGACCACATCTATTGACTGTTGCATTAACAGCAGTTTGAGTATTATCAGTAGGGTTTCTATATACAATTCTCATTATATTACCAGCCCTTTTCTTTGATAAAATTAAACTACCGTTTTGAATATAAGCTTCAGGTTCAATTAAAGAATTATTATTAGCAGGAGTAGTTGCAGGGCTTCTTGGTGTTACATTCTGAGCATTTGCTGGAATTAATGCAGATGCGATGCTCCCCACAGATAATATTGATAAAGCTATAAAGAATTTTAATTCCATCATTTGATTAACTAAATTTTCTTTTAATGCGACCATTACAATTTAATCAATTTAATATAATTTCAAATCAGCATTTAGTAAATTTTTTATCAAAAATGTGTGATAACTTTATATAGATTTCTTTATAATTATCAATTACAGTAAGTAATTCCTCTGCTCTTTCATCTTTGACACTCTCCCAAGCTCGCAAGCCAGGGAATAAATTCCCTGTCTAAAAGCTAAAGTCCTCTAAAGAGGACTAGTAAGAAAAAACATTTTGGTAGCATTGAAATTTTGTCAAATATATATTTTTGATATATCAAATAGTCCTCTGAAGAGGACTTCAGCTTTTAGACAGGGAATTTATTCCCTGGCTTATTCCCTGGCTATTCGCTGGCTATTCGCTGGCTTATTCGCTGGCTATTCGCTGGCTATTTATTGGCTATTCATTGGCTATTTATTGGCTATTCGTTGGCTATTCGTTGGCTATTCGTTGGCTATTCGTTGGCTATTCGTTAGCTATTCGCTGGCTATTCGCTGGCTATTCGCTGGCTTATTCGCTGGCTATTCGCTGGCTATTTGCTGGCTATTTGCTGGCTATTTGCTGGCTTATTCCCTGGCTATTTGCTGGCTTATTCCCTGGCCATTTGCTGGCCATTTGCTGGCTTATTCGCTGGCTTATTCGCTGGCTATTCGCTGGCTTATTCCCTAGCTATTCCCTAGCTATTCCCTCGAAGATTTTGTACCTTTACTACTGCCACACGTAGATTAATACAAACAAAATAATCCAAATAACATCGACAAAATGCCAAAACAGAGAAGTAGCATCAACACCAAAATGACCTTTATCGTAGTTATTGGGGATAAAAGAGCGAATTAACATAATCAGCTGCAACAGGATACCAGTAAAAACGTGTAACCCGTGGAAACCTGTTAATAGATAGAACATTCCCCCAAATACCCCAGAGGTAAAGCCAAAGGCTAAACCACCCCATTCAACAGCTTGACCGTACAAAAAGTAGCTACCCATTGCCATTGTAATGATTAGGAAGCTACGAAAACCCCAAAGGTTATGACGTTTCAGTTCCCGTTCGGCAAAGTAAATCACAAAGCTACTAGAAACCAGAATTACAGTATTAATTCCTGGTTCTTTGATTTCTAATCCAGAAACACCAGGGGGTAACCAATCAAAAGTAGTTAACTTGCTAACAATATATGCTGCAAAAAAACTAAGGAAAATGATACTTTCAGATAGTAGGAAGACAACAAACCCAAAGCGGCTGTTACCTTCTTCATCGTGAGTATGTTCTACCCCATGATGGGGACTATGTTGTAAATGATGCGAATTAACTGAACTGTCCATAAAGCGATTATTGGTGACTGATGACTGATGACTGCTGACTGATGACTGTTGACTGCTGACTGCTGACTGCTGACTGCTGACCGTCAACCGTCAACCGTCAACCGTCAACCGTCAACAACTTCTTCCAATTCGGGAGTTGCTTCTGGGTGTTTCTGAGAAATAACTAGAGGGTGGTTAAGACCGTAGCCATAGGGTTCAGAAAGTACATATGGAATTTCATCAAAGTTCTCTGGAGGGGGTGGGGAAGAGACTAACCATTCCAAACCAATAGCTCTCCAAGGGTTATCGGGTGCTTTTTCGCCATTTGCCCACGAAGTAATCATGTTAAAGATAAAGGGTAGCGTAGACACTCCTAGGACAAATGCACCAATCGAAGCGACAACATTCCAAAATGTATACTCTGGTGCATAGGAAGCAACGCGACGTAACATACCATGCAATCCTAACGGATGCATTGGCCAGAAATTTAAGTTAGTGCCGATAAAAGTCAAGAAGAAATGTAATTTCCCGAAGCCTTCGTTGTACATCCGTCCTGTCATTTTGGGGAACCAGTGGTAGATGGCTGCGTACAACCCCATTGTCACTGTGCCATAAAGAACGTAATGGAAGTGGCCAACCACAAAATAAGTATTGTTTACATGAATATCAACGGGTACTGAGGAGAGCATAATCCCGGTGATACCAGCAAAAACAAACATTATTAGCCCACCCAAAGCGAATAACATTGGGGTTGTAAGACGGATTTTACCTTTCCACAGGGTTGCAACCCAAGCAAAAACTTTAATTCCTGTTGGTACAGAAACGCACATAGTAGTCAGCATAAAAACTAGTCGCATCCAAGGAGCGGTTGCACTAGCGTACATGTGGTGTACCCAGACAATTGCACTAACTACGGCAATAATAATGGAAGAAATTGCAACTACTTTGTAACCAAATAGAGGTTTGCGGGAGTAAACAGGAAAAAGTTCCGAAAAGATGCCGAATACAGGAAGAATGATAACGTAAACAGCTGGGTGAGAGTAAAACCAAAACAAGTGTTGGAATAGAACCGGATGACCCCCTTTGATGCTATCCAGCTAAAATAATTACAATTATTAAAATAATTACAATAATTAAAATAATTAAAGCGTACTCTACAAAAATGTTCTCTGTGCTATTTTTATTGTTAGTTTGTGGATTTTACCGAACTCAATTGCAGTAAAAAAGTGACATAAATAAATTAACAGCCAAGAACGCTAAGAGCGCCAAGAAAATTTATAATATTTTAATTATGTTTAAAAAAATAATTTTATTAACCGCTGTCGCTTCTATCCTAGTCCCTGGTGCAACAATAGCCCAAACTTCTGCTCGTGCTAATTACCGAGTAATAAACATCAACACCTTTATTTCTCAAAAGCAAATTTCTGGCTTAACCCCTAATCAAACAGCCGTAAAATTATTTGGATATCAGGGAGAAGAAGAAGGCAGGCGACGCGAACAAATTGCAATTACATATTCTAGACCCGATACAGCAATCATCATGCTCACTAAAGAAGGTTTGGCAGATGATTCTTTATTCGCAATCAAAAATCGTGTTGAAATGCGTCGCGCTAGGAATGGGTGGCAAGTTATTTGGGTTGGGGAACAATATAAGTGTCACCAAGGACGAGGAAGCCAAGCTTGGTCTGCGAAGCTTTGCTCGTAGGTTGAAGTCCCTGCAACAATCGAATGCAAATTTCATCCTCCACGATAAATAATATTTTATATGTGGAAATACTAAATACTAAAGTCCAAAAAAATTTTACATTATGACTACGAATCAAGTTAGTGTTTATGGCTATCAATTAAATGAGCAGTTGTACAATGGTTCAAGAACCTTCGTATATAGGGGCTTTCGAGAAATTGACGCAAAGCCTGTGGTAGTTAAACTGATGAAAAATCATTATCCCAGTTTTAGTGAACTGCTGCAATTTCGCAATCAATACACAATTGCCAAAAATCTCAATTTACCTGGAATTATTCAAACTTATAGCCTAGAACCATATCAAAATGGTTATGCGTTGGTGATGGAAGATTTTGGTGGCATTTCGTTGAAAGAATATTTTACCTCTTATATGGAGACGTTACATGTAACGTCTCTACATTTGGAATTTTTGCAAATTGCTATCTCTCTGTGCGATACATTAGATAT
The DNA here is from genome assembly GCA_019359035.1 of Scytonematopsis contorta HA4267-MV1. Lineage (GTDB taxonomy): Bacteria > Cyanobacteriota > Cyanobacteriia > Cyanobacteriales > Nostocaceae > Scytonematopsis > Scytonematopsis contorta. Next base: position 43,225 of record JAHHIC010000013.1, read on the forward strand.
TCTGATTCGTAATCGCATTATTCATAAAGATATTAAGCCTGCTAATATACTTATTAATCCAGAAACGAAACAAGTTAAATTAATTGATTTTAGTATTTCATCTTTACTAGCACGAGAAACTCAAAACCTGATGAACCCTAATGTGTTGGAAGGAACATTAGGATATTTATCACCGGAACAAACAGGACGAATGAATCGCGGAATTGACTACCGTAGTGATTTTTATTCTTTGGGTGTTACTTTTTACGAGCTACTGACAGGAGAATTACCGTTTCAATCGGATGATGCTATGGAGTTGGTGCATTGTCACATTGCTAAACAATCACCTTTGGTGCATAAAATTAATCCAGAAATTCCAATCGTACTCTCATCCATTATCGCAAAATTAATGGCGAAAAATGCTGAAAACCGCTATCAGAGTGCGTTAGGTTTAAAATATGATTTAGAGACTTGCTTGCAGCAACTCAAATATTTTGGCAAAATTGAGAGTTTCCAAATTGCACAACGAGATATTTGTGAAAAATTCATTATACCCGAAAAACTCTATGGTAGAAAAAAAGAAGTTAAAACTTTACTAGAAGCATTTGGTCGCGTAGCCCGTCCTAAGGACATAAAAGCTTACCAGGGAAACAGCGAACTAATGTTAGTCGCAGGTTTTTCTGGAATTGGGAAAACGGTAATTATTAACGAAATTCATAAGCCAATTGTTCGCCAGCGCGGCTATTTTATTAAAGGCAAGTTTGACCAGTTTAATCGTAACATTCCTCTCTCCGCTTTTGTTCAAGCATTTCGCGACTTGATGGGACAATTGTTAAGCGAAAGTGATACCCAATTGTCAACTTGGAGAGACAAAATTTTACAAGCCTTGGGTAATAATGGTCAAGTCATTATTGAAGTGATTCCAGAACTGGAAAAAATTATTGGTCAACAACCTCCAGCACTGGAACTTTCTGGGAATGCAGCACAGAATCTATTTAATTTATTATTTCAAAAATTCATTCAAGTATTCACAACCAAAGACCATCCTCTAGTAATTTTTCTAGATGATTTGCAATGGGCAGACTCGGCATCACTGAAGTTGATGAAGTTATTAATAAGCGAGTCAGAGGATGGGTATTTATTATTAATTGGAGCCTATCGGGATAATGAAGTTTCTGCTGCTCATCCCTTAATGTTAAGCTTAAAGGAGATTAGCAAATCAGCAGCGATAATTAACACGATTACATTAGCACCACTGGATGAAGCGAGTTTAAACCAACTGGTCGCTGATACTCTTATTTGTCCAGTAGAAATTGCACTGCCATTAACTCAACTAGTGTATCAAAAAACTAGAGGTAATCCATTTTTCAGCGCACAATTTCTCAAAGCGCTGTATGAAGATGGGCTGATTCAGTTTGACTTGGATGAGGGGATTTGGCAGTGCGATATTTCAAGAATAAAAGCGTTAGCATTAACAGATGATGTTGTAGAATTTATGGCGCTGCAACTGCAAAAATTGCCATATTCCACGCAGAACGTATTGAAATTAGCCGCTTGCATTGGTAACCAATTTGACTTGGCAACATTGGCAGTTGTGTCTGAACAGTCGGAAAGTGAGACAGCAGCGAATTTATGGAAGGCATTGCAGGAAGGTTTGATTTTACCGACTAGTGAAGTTTATAAGTTTTACGTCGGTCGAGAAACACATGATGCTGCTTTTCTTTCGGAGGTTTTGAGCTACAAATTTCTTCACGATAGAGTACAGCAAGCGGCATATTCTCTGATTCCAGAAGACCAAAAGCAGTCTACTCACTTGAAAATTGGTCAACTGTTACTAAGTAATACCCCTATAGAAGAACGAGAAGAGAAAATTTTTGGGATAGTTAACCAGTTTAATTATGGGTTGGATGCAACCGCAGAAGAAACTGAGTGCCATCAACTGGCTCAGTTGAATTTGATTGCTGGACGCAAGGCAAAAGCTGCGACCGCTTATGAGGTTGCTACTAGGTATTTGAACACAGGTATTGATTTGCTAAGCAGCAACAGTTGGCAGGTTCATTATGAATTAATACTTGCTCTGTATACCGAAGCCACTGAAGTCGCTCACCTTAGCGGCGAATTTGAGCAGGTGGAGCAAAAAGCTGAGACCGTCTTAAAATGGGGACGCTCGCTTTTGGATAAAGTTAAGGTGTATGAAATCAGAATTTTAAGTTGTATTGCACAGAACAAACTCCTTGGTGCGCTCCAAATTGGCCGAGACGTTTTAGAACTTTTGGGAATAACATTTTCAGAAAAACCCAACCAAGGGGATATTCAAAGCGAGTTGGTGAAAACGCAGTTAAATTTAGGTGATAAATGCATTAAGGATTTGGTTAATTTACCTCCCATGACCAATCCTGAAATGCTGACAGCGATGAGAATTTTGGCAGTAATGTTTTCTCCTGCCTATTTAGCAGCGCCTGAACTAATGCTGCTTGTGGTGTTTAAAAAGGTTAATCTATCTATCCAGCATGGTAATGCCGACTTGTCTGCGTTTGCATATGCCAACTATGGAACTATTTTGTGCGGATTAGTAGGGGATATTGAATCTGGGTATCAATTTGGTCAACTGGCTTTACAGGTATTGGCTCTTGCTAGCACTAAAGAACAGAAAGCAAAGACCTTATATATGGTTAATGGCTTGGTAAAACCCTGGCGAGAACATATTAGAGAAACTGTACACTCTTTTGAAGATGCGTATCAAAGCGGACTAGAAACAGGGGATTTGGAGTGGGCTAGCTACTCTGCCTATTATCATTCCCAGCATTCCTACTTTTTAGGGAAAGAACTGTCAAGCCTTGACCGGGAAATGGCAAATTACGGAGCATCGCTCGCTAAAATGAAGCAGGAAACTGCCTCTGAACTAAATTCCATGTTCCGGCAATGTGTTGTCAACTTGATGGGCAACACTGTAAATCCCTTTCTTATAGTTGGTGACATATTTGATGCCAGAATAATGTTGCCTAAATTCCAACAAGCAAATCACAGAACTGCACTCTGCAAATTATACCTTAATCAGTTAATGCTTACGTATTTATTTGATTACTACGACCAAGCAGTTGATACAGCACTTAAGACAGAAGAACATCTAGATGGGGTGACTGGAATGCTTATAGTTCCCACCTTTTATTTCTATAGTTCGTTGGCACAACTTGCAGTAATGTCAAATGCTTCAAAATTTGCGCGACAGCCAACGGTCGATAAAATTGCAGAAAACCAAGAAAAAATGAAGCAATGGGCGTCCCATGCTCCGATGAATTTTCAGCATAAGTTCGATTTAGTTGAAGCAGAACGGTATCGAGTGCTGAGTCAATGGGTAGAAGCGAGTGAACTCTACGATAAAGCAATAGCCGGAGCCAAAGAAAACGAATACATCCAAGAAGAAGGACTTGGCAATGAACTGGCAGCTAAATTCTACCTTGGATGGGGTAAAGAAAAGGTGGCTCAAGCTTATATGCAAGAAGCTTACTATTGTTATGCCCACTGGGGCGCTAAAGCCAAAACTGATGACTTAGAAAAACGTTATCCTCAACTCCTTGCTCCTATCTTGCAAACAAAACGTAGTCGCTTCCACCTCAGCGAGACCAGGTTTTCTACCCTTGATGCGTCGTCATTTCTTCACCAAAGTATTCAAACAACTCGTTCTAGCAGCACCAGTCTTTCCGAAGCTCTTGATTTCGCCACCATCCTCAAAGTCTCACAAATTCTATCAAGTGAAATTAGATTAGAACAATTAGTATCTACATTAATGCAAGTAGTGATGGAAAATGCAGGTGCAAAAAAAGCAGTTTTGTTGTTGCCCAAAGATGGGAATCTCGCGATTGAAGCCATAACCAACACTGATGAAGGTCTTAAGCTACTGTCTGTGCCATTTGAAAACAGCCAATTAATCCCCTGTATGTTAGTAAACTACATCAAGCGCAGCTTAACAACGGTTGTATTGGATAATGCAACAATACAAAATGACTTTATCGCTGACCCATATTTAATACGAGTAAAACCTAAAAGTATCTTGTGTACTCCCATTTTAAATCAGGGTAAATTAATCGGGTTATTGTATTTAGAAAATCAATTAACTATTGGCGTATTTACACACGAACGTTTAGAAATTATCCAGCTATTATGCACTCAAGCAGCTATATCGCTAGAAAATGCTCGTCTTTATCAAGAATCCCAGGATTACGCTCAACAAACGCGGGATTATGCAAAGCAGTTGGAGCAATTGCTGCAAGATTTACAACAAACCCAATTGCAAATGGTGCAAAACGAAAAAATGGCAACCTTAGGTAATTTAGTTGCAGGGGTAGCTCACGAAATTAACAACCCGATTGGATTTCTTACAGGTAGTATCAACAACGCTGAAGAATATATTCAAGACTTATTTGACCACATACAATCTTATCAACAACATCACCACAATCCAGTTCCAGAAGTTACTAAACATGCCGAAGAAATTGATTTGGAATATTTGAGCGAGGACTTACCAAAGCTGATGGGTTCCATGAGGGTCGCAACAGAACGTATTAAAGATATTAGTACCAGTCTACGTACTTTCTCTAGAGCGGACACAGCCGAAAAAGTTGCTTGTAATATTCACGAAGGGATTGAGAGTACGCTGTTGATTTTGAAATATCGCCTCAAGCCTAACAATAAACGTCCAGCGATTAAAGTTCTTACAGAATACGGTAAATTACCACTTGTCAAGTGTTTTTTGGGACAATTGAATCAAGTTTTTATGAATATTCTGGCTAATGCAATTGATGTCTTTGATGCAGCTTGCGAAGGCAAGGTATTCGCTGAAATACAAGCCAATTCTCAGAGAATTACAATTTTAACTGAATTTTCCAGCGACCAAAAAACAGCAGTAATTCGCATCAAAGATAACGGTACGGGAATGCCAGAAGATGTAAAAGAACGTATCTTTGACCACCTATTTACCACCAAAGAAGTTGGTAAGGGTACAGGTTTGGGATTAGCAATAGCGCGTCAAATTATCGAAGAAACCCACGGTGGTAAGTTGAGTTGTAATTCAGTTTTAAATGAAGGAACAGAATTTGTGATTGAAATTCCACTGTAACTGGGAATACTAACTTAAAAGCTATAAAACGATTAGCAGTATGATTAACACTAAAGTCAGTATTTGTGGTTACCAAGTTACTGAACAACTCTACGATGGTTCTAGAACTATTGTATATAGGGGTTATCGAGAAACTGATGGAAAACCTGTAGTAATTAAACTGCTGAAAAATCATTATCCTAGTTTCAGCGAACTGGTGCAATTTCGTAACCAGTATACTATTGCTAAAAATCTTAATCTACCGGGGATTATTCAAACTTATAGCCTAGAATTATATCAACATGGTTATGCGTTGGTGATGGAAGATTTTGGTGGTATTTCGCTAAAAGAATATTTTACCTGTTACATGCAGACGGAGACGGAGACGGAGACGGAGACGGAGACGGAGACGGAGACGGAGACGGAGACGGAGACGGAGACGGAGACGAAGACGTTACATGTAACGTCTCTACATTTGGAATTTTTGCAAATCGCTATTTCTCTATGTGATACGTTGGATATTCTTATTCGTAACCGCATTATTCATAAAGATATTAAGCCTGCTAATATACTCATTAATCCAGAAACTAAACAGGTTAAATTAATTGATTTTAGTATTTCGTCTCTACTCCCACGGGAAACTCAAACTCTGGTAAGTCCTAATGTGTTGGAAGGAACGTTAGGATATTTATCACCGGAACAAACTGGAAGAATGAATCGTGGGATTGATTATCGCACTGATTTTTATTCTTTGGGTGTAACTTTTTATGAATTACTTATAGGTAATTTACCGTTTCAATCGGCTGATGCAATGGAATTGGTGCATTGTCATATTGCTAAGCAACCACCTTTGATGCATGAAATTAATCCTAAAATTCCAAGGGTGCTTTCATCCATTGTCTGTAAATTAATGGCAAAAAATGCGGAAGAGCGCTATCAGAGTGCTTTGGGGCTAAAATACGATTTAGAAAAATGTCTTTATCAGCTTAAGGAAACACAAGTAATTGAAGATTGGGCAATTGGACAGAGGGATATTTGTGATAGATTTATTATTCCCGAAAAACTTTATGGTCGTGAAAAGGAAGTTCAAATTCTTCTAGAAGCTTTTGACCGTGTTGCAGACGAGGATAAAGGTCAAGCAGAACTTATATTGATAGCAGGTTTTTCTGGTATTGGTAAAACAGCTGTTGTTAACGAAGTCCATAAGCCTATTATTAAATTACAGGGTTATTTTATTAAAGGTAAATTTGACCAGTTTAACCGTAATGTTCCTTTTTCTGCTTTTGTCCAAGCATTTCGTGATTTAGTAGAGCAATTGAGCTGCGAAAGTGATGAGCGATTATCAACCTGGAAGAAGAATATTTTACAAGCTTTAGGTGATAACGGACAAGTAATTATTGAGGTGATTCCCGAATTAGAACAAATTATTGGAAAACAACCACCTGTAACTGAACTTTCTGGAACAGCAGCGCAAAATCGCTTTAATTTATTATTTCAAAAATTTATTCAAGTATTCACGACAAAAGAACATCCTTTGGTGATTTTCTTAGATGATTTGCAATGGGCTGATTTGGCATCTTTGAAATTGATACAGTTATTGATGAGTGAGTCCAAAAAGAAACATTTATTATTAATAGGAGCTTATCGGGATAACGAAGTTTCTGCTGCACATACTTTGATGATTACTCTATCAGAAATTAATCAGGTTAATTTAACAACTACTAATACTATTACATTAGCACCGCTTAGTCAATTAAAATTGAATAAGTTAATTGCTGATACGCTTAATTGTTCAGAGATAATAGTAGAACCTCTTGCTCAACTGGTGTATCAAAAAACTGAAGGCAATCCATTTTTTGCTACACAGTTTCTTAAGTCTTTACATCAAGATGGGTTAATTCTGTTTAATTTGGAAGATGCATGTTGGCAATGCGATATCACAAACGTAACTCAACAAATAGTCACAAGTGATGTTGTCGAATTCATGACATTTCAGTTAAGAAAACTTCCTCAATCAACTCAATATGCTTTGCAGTTAGCCGCTTGTATTGGAAATCAGTTTGATTTGGCTACTTTAGCTATTATTTTGCAAGAAGGAGAAATAGAAGCTGCAACTTATTTATGGAAGGCTTTGCAGGAAGGATTAATTTTACCTTCTAGTGATATTTACAAGTTTTATGTGGGACGAGAAACAGAGGATAATTTAGTTACGCAGACAGATGTAACGTATAAGTTTTTGCATGATAGAGTTCAACAAGCTGCTTATGGGTTGATTCCGGAGGAAGAAAAGGAATCAGTTAATTTAAAAATTGGACAGTTATTATTGCAAAGCTGTGACGAAAGCCAACGTAAAGAACGGATTTTTGATATCGTTAACTATTTGAACTTAGGACAATCATTAATTACTGAAAAACAAGCACGTTATGAACTAGCTGCTTTGAATTTAGAAGCTGGTAAAACAGCGAAGGCTTCATCGGCATTTGAAGCAGCTTTGATGTTTTCCAATGCTGGTATTTGCAGTTTAGATTTAAATTGCTGGCAAGAGGAATACAATCTAACACTTGCGCTATACGATTTGGCTGGTGAGGTAGCTTATTTGTGTAGCCAATTTGAGCGGATGGAAGAGTTGACTAATACTATATTTAGTCAAGCAAAGAGCCAGCTCGATAAAATCACTGCTTATGAAATTCAAATCCAAGCAAAAATTGCCCAAGGTTCTCCTAAAGATGCTGTTAATATTGCGCTGGAGGTACTTAAGCAGCTTGGAATTAAACTTCCAAAAAATCCCACTCAGGTAGAAATATTATTAGGCTTAGGTAAAACTAAGTTATTGCTAAATCAAAAATCACCAGAAAGTTTGATTCATCTCCCTCAGATGAGCGACTTTAATAAGTTAGCTGCGATGCGTATTCTTTCCAGTGCTGCTTCTGCTGCTTATATTGCTGCTCCTAAACTTATGCCATTACTTGTTTTTGAGCGAGTTAATTTATCTGTATTACACGGTAATACTCCTCTGTCAGCCTTTGCTTATGCTTGGTACGGACTAATTCTGTGCGGTGTGGTTATGGATATTGAAACAGGGTATAAGTTTGGTCAACTTGCTTTGAATTTACTGGAAAATTTCAATGCTAAAGAGTTGAGAGCTAAAACTCTATTTATGACCTATGCGTTTGTCAGCCATTGGCGCGATAGCTTGACTAATACTATTGAACCACTGTTGACGGCTTACCAAAGTGGTTTAGAAACGGGTGATGTCGAATATGCTTCTTGGTCAGCCGTTGTGTACTCCTACAATCGATATTGGGTAGGACAGAATTTATTGGAAGTCGAAGCTGCAATTAGTTCTTTTTTGGTGGCAATTGCTTCTTTCAACCAGAAAAATGCTTCAATATATTTGCAAATTTATCACCAGGTAACCTTAAATTTATTGGGACGTTCTCAAAATCCAGCTTACTTGTCTGGTGAGAGTTACTGCATAAGGAGAAGCATTCCTGCACAGCAAGCAGCAAACGATGCTACGGGATTATTTTTTAGTTATGTTTCTCAGCAACAGCTTAATTACTTATTTGGGCAATATCGCGAATCTGTAGAGAATGCAAATTCTGCTATACTATATATTGATGCATGTGTTGCCCTACTCCCCACGCTTTTACATTATTTTTATGATTCATTAGCACGGTTACAAATTTACGCAGATGCAACAATTTCTGAGCGTAAGTTAATCATCAAGCGTGTTATTGATAATGAGAAAAAGCTCAAAAAATGGGCACATCATGCTCCCATAAATCACCAGCATAAATTTAATTTGTTACAAGCGGAACGGTATAGAGTTTTGGGGCAAAATACTATAGCAATTGAATACTACGATAAAGCCATTGCTGGGGCTAAACAAAATAATTATATCGCAGAAGAAGGGCTTTGCAATGAATTAATAGCTAAATTCTATCTCGATTTGGGCAAAGAGAATATTGCTCAAGTTTATATGCAAGAAGCTTATTACTGCTATGCTATTTGGGGTACAAAAGCAAAAATAGATGATTTAGAAAAGCGTTATTATCAATTGCTGACCCCTATCTTTCAAGCAAAGCAAAATAACTTTGCATTGAACGAAACCCACCTTCAAACAAGTGCTCAATCTTCATCTGTGTATCAAACAATTCAAAATACTTACTCACAGACTAGCACTTCGGAATATCTTGATTTTGCTTCCATCCTCAAGGCTTCACAAGCATTGTCTAGCGAAATTAAATTAGATAAGTTAATTTCTACTTTGATGCAAGTAGTGATGGAAAATGCAGGAGCTAAAAAAGCAGCTTTGCTATTGGTTAAAGATGGTAAGCTTGTGGTTGAAACTATAGCTACTATACATGAAGGGGTTAAAATTTTATCTGCACCATATCAAGCAAACGAAGCTATTGCTACTACTATATTAAATTATGTTAAACATACCTTAAAAAATGTTGTGCTGGATGATGCAACATCTCAAAATAATTTTATTGGTGACCCATATTTAATGCAGGAACAACCCAAAAGTATTTTGTGTACACCGATATTAAATCAAGGTAAATTCATTGGGTTGTTATACTTAGAGAACAAATTTACCACAGGTGTGTTTACTAGTCAACGGCTAGAAGTTATTCAAGTTTTATGTGCCCAAACAGCTATTTCTCTGGAAAATGCTCGTCTTTATCAACAGTCCCAAAATTACGCACAGCAGTTAGAACATTCATTGGTTTGTTTAGAAGAAAGAGCAAGGTTGACAGATTTTAGAGCAGATGTAGACCGTATCATTACCCAAAATTATAGTTTACAAGAAACTCTCCAGCACTGTAGTGAAGCTGTTGTTCAGCATTTAGACGCAGCATTTGCTCGCATTTGGACGTTGAATTGGCAAGAACAAATGTTAGAACTACAGGCCAGTGCGGGGATGTACACTCATATTAATGGTTTCCACGGTCGGGTTTCTGTTGGGCAATTCAAAATTGGATTAATTGCTCAAGAGGGTAAACCTCACTTAACTAATCACGTTCAAGACGACACCCGTATAAGTGATAAGGAATGGGCAAAACGAGAAAACATGCTGTCATTTGCTGGATACCCTCTGATGGTTGATGGGGAAGTTGTCGGTGTGTTGGCAATGTTTGCGCGTCAAATTTTATCCGAATCAACTTTAGAATCACTGGAATTTGCTGCAAGTGAGATTGCTTTGGGTATTCAACGCAGGCAATCGGAGAAAGCGTTACTAGAATCAGAAAATCAATTGCGGCAGAAAGCTGAAGAACTAGAAAATGCTTTGCAAGAATTAAAACAAGTACAATTGCAAATGGTGCAAAACGAAAAAATGGCGACTTTGGGTAATTTAGTTGCAGGGGTTGCTCACGAAATTAATAATCCTGTTGGATTTCTTAAAGGTAGTATTAACAATGCTCAAGAGTATATAAAAGATTTATTTGCTCATGCTGAATTTTATCAACAGTATTATCCTACCCCAATACCTCAAGTTATTGAACACGCAGAAGAAATTGATTTAGAATTTATCTCTGTTGATTTACCAAAGTTGTTGGACTCGATGAGGATGGCAACGGAACGTATTAAAGATATTAGTACTAGCCTGCGTACTTTTTCTAGGGCTGATACTGTCGAAAAACTTGCTTGTAATATTCATGAAGGAATTGAAAGTACGCTGCTGATTTTAAAATATCGACTCAAGGCTAACGATAAGCGTCCAGAAATTAAAGTAATTACTCGCTACGGTGATTTACCACCTGTAAAGTGCTTTTTAGGACAATTAAATCAAGTATTTATGAACATTATTGCTAATGCGATTGATGCGTTAGATACATCTATTGAAGGGCTAACATTTGCTGAAATTCAAAAAAGTCCTTTGAAAATTAGTATTTACACTGAAGTAGTTAGTGAGCAAAAAATAGTAGCAATTCATATTAAAGATAATGCTTTGGGAATGCCGGAAGATGTGAAAGCACATATATTTGACCACTTGTTTACAACTAAAGGGGTTGGTAAGGGTACGGGATTAGGATTAGCTATCGCTCGTCAAATTGTGGAAGAAACTCACGGAGGAAAATTGAGTTGTAATTCTGTTGTGGGGGAGGGTACAGAATTTGTGATTGAAATTCCCGTGTAGTATAGCTGACCTAACCCCAACCCCTTCCCTACAAGGGAAGGGGAGTAAGATTTAGTCACCAAATTTAAGCAAGATTAACCCGCTTCCGCAGCAACCGCTTCTGCTTTTGTTTTGTGGAGGGTTCCTGGCTCTTCCTCCGGTGGGGAATAAACGGTGTAGAGCTTGAGTGCTGTTGAGCCAGTATTAATAAAGTTGTGCAACGTACCAGCAGGAACGGCAACCAGGGTGTTAGCTTGAATTGTACTTCGCTCACCGTTCAAAACGGCTTCACCTTCACCCTCGACAAATACTAAAACTTGGTCAACATCATGGGTCTCTTCACCAATGTCGTCCCCTGGTTCAACACTCATCAAGACAATTTGGCTGTGTTCGTTTGTTAATATTTCTTGCCGGAAAAAGTTATTTTCTTTTGCCAATCCAAAAATATCTTTGTTAAATATTGCCATTTTGATTACTCCTATGTTTGTTGTGAGTGATTTTCCTGCTTACTACTATTACACAAGGTGTTATCAAAGCTATAACCTTTAATAGGTGATTTATAAAGTAAATATTAAGTCTACATGAGTGATGGGTTACGGCGCTTTATTGAAATTAAAGAGTCTCCAACTAAGTACTACAAATGCGCCTAACCCATCCTACACTTATAAGTGTTATCTTGTAATATTTAAAACCCAAACAATTTTCTTATCTCCGTTATTGAACGCTCAATAATTTGAGGTAAATTCATTATTTCTTGCATTAAATCTTGGGGAGTAAAGCCAAAAACTGATAATATCACTACGATAAGAAAAAGACTGAGAACTGTGCTAATAGCTGTCTTCGCAACATTAAGTAAAGCTTTAAAGACTATGAATGCAACAATCAACGCGGCGATTAAAACAATTAGATTAGTTGGCATAATTTTAATGATTTTTGTAATAAACAGGACAATTGATATTATTTAGAGAGAGTAATAATATAAAATCTTATCAATAAACCCTCAAAGATATTGTGACAAATTAAAACACAACAACAAGTAAGTAAAATCACATTACACCAATATTTATTCATTTGCTTACCACAAAAGGAGTAGTTAAGATAAATATCAACAATTTGCTAAGTAGTTTATTTGTTCTATAATTTTTGCCACAGAATTGAGTAAACTTATTGCGGGATTCATATAATTAGGACGTTTTGCATCTCCAATGAGTAATACTGAAATTAGTAGTACCTACGTCAAAGTACCATCACGAGACTTAGAAATCGATGCTTACCTAGCAACCCCTTCGATTGAGGGAAAATTTGCAGCAGTTATAGTTGTTCAGGAAATATTCGGAGTCAACAGTCATATTCGTGACGTAACCGAACGAATTGCAAAACTTGGTTACGTAGCTATTGCACCAGCAATGTTTCATCGTGTCGCTCCCGGTTTTGATGTTGGGTATAGTCCAGAGGATATCCAGCTTGGTGTTCAATATATGCAACAGACTAAGGCTGGTGAAATATTGAGTGATATCGAGGCTACGATTGCTTATTTAAAGACTTTACCTAATGTCAAAGCTGACACCATAGGTACAATTGGTTTCTGTTTTGGTGGTCACGTTGCTTACATGGCTGCAACATTACCAGATATCAAAGCGACTGCATCATTTTATGGTGGTGGAATTGCGACTTCTAGTTTTGGTGGGGATTCTCCAACTATTAACCGTACATCTGAAATTAAAGGTACTGTCTACACATTTTTTGGTACGAGGGATTCATCTATTCCACAGGAACAAAATCAACACATTGAAGCCGAGTTAAAAAAACATAGCATAGACCATCGTGTATTTCGCTACGATGCAGAACACGGTTTTTTTTGCGACCAACGTAGTAGTTATAACGCCCAAGCTGCATCTGATGCGTGGGAGCATGTTATAGAACTATTCCAAAGTAAGCTTTCATAATATTTACAATACTTTTTCTCGTCCCAACCAAAGGAAACCCACCCCCAACGGAGACTCCCCACACGCGGGGAGGGGGCTATGAAATTTAAAGTGCAAGATTGTTCAAATTGAATTTTATTTGGGTAACCTAACATTACATTCATATACTGTTAGGAAAAAAGGGAAAAATTTGTGCTAGGGCTGCAAGATAATGATAATAATTCTGGAACACAAAAAATTCCTTTGCGACTGATTTTAGTGGTTCCTTTTGTATTGCAAATTTTTGCTGCTGTTGGTTTAACAGGGTATTTATCGCTGCTGAATGGGCAAAAAGCTGTTAGTGATTTGGCAACTCGGTTGCAAGACGAAGTCAGCGGTCGCATTGAGCAACATCTAGACAGCCAACTGAATACTGCGCGTCATCTTGCTCAGATAAATGGCGATGCTTTCGATACTAAATTGTTAGATGCCCAAGATTTAGAAGGGATGGCTCGATATTTTTGGAAGCAAATGCAGCTATTTAACGTTGGGTATATTAGTTTTGGCGCTCCCGATGGCAAGTTTGCAGGTTCCGGATATTACACAGATGATGATATTGTTGTTAATGCAAGCTTTCCAGCAAAGCAAGGGAATCGAGATAATTATATTTATAAAACAGATAATCAGGGTAACCGAAGCAAATTGTTTGATGTATATAAGAACTATGAGTTTGATAAAGAAGCTTGGTATTCGGAAACAGTACGTTTAGGAAAGCCTACTTGGATTTTGTATCAATGGGAAATTAAACCTTTTCCTCTGTCAGTATCAGCAAATCGCCCAATTTATGATAAAAATAATCAGCTGATTGGTGTTATTGGAATTGACCAAAGGCTTTCGCAGGTGAGTGATTTTTTACGCCAATTAAATGTTAGTCCTTCGGGAAAAACTTTTATTGTTGAGCGTAATGGTTTAATTGTAGCCAATTCTAGCACTGAGAAACCATTTCGTATGGTTGATGACAAGCCAAAACGATTGCTGGCTACAGATAGTTCAGACCCTCTAATTCAAGCATCTGCTAAATATTTAAAACAGCGTTTTAGTGCTTTTAATAAAATTAATAATACTCAGCAGCTTGATTTTTTTATTGACGGCAAACGCCAATTTATACAAATTACACCCTGGAAAGATGAATGGGGTTTAGATTGGCTGGTTGTGGTTGTGGTTCCTGAGTCAGATTTTATGGCAGAAATTAACGCCAATACTCGCAACACTATTTTATTATGTTTGGGAGCATTAATTCTGGCAACAATTTTGGGTATTTATACTTCTCGCTGGATTACGCGACCAATTTTACGTTTGAGTCAAGCTTCGGAATTAATTGCTGCGGGTGAGTTAAATCAACAAGTAGAATTACCCCCAGTCAATGAACTTAGCGGATTAGCTCAATCTTTTAATCGCATGGCTTCTCAGTTGCGCGATTCTTTCCATACGATTGAAAAAACTAATCAAGAATTAGAAGAAACGAATCAAAAATTAGCTAAAAACAACGAAGAATTAGAAATTCGTGTAGAAGAACGAACTTATGAACTCAAGGAAGCTAAATTAGCAGCAGACGGAGCAAACCAAGCCAAAAGTGATTTTTTGGCAAACATGAGCCACGAACTCCGTACCCCACTCAATGGAGTTTTAGGTTACGCGCAAATTCTTGCTGGTACTTCTTTGACGGAAGAACAAAAACGCGGTATTGATATTATTTACCAATCTGGTTCCCACTTGCTGACACTAATTAATGATGTGCTAGATTTATCTAAAATCGAAGTCGGCAAACTGGAATTACATGTGAATGCGTTACATTTGCCTTCATTTTTGCAGGGTGTTGTGGAAATGTGCCGTATAAAAGCTGAACAAAAAGGTATTGATTTTATCTATCAACCGTCAGATAATTTACCAGTCGGAATTGTTGCGGATGAGAAACGCTTGCGACAGGTTTTAATTAATTTGCTTGGTAACGCAATTAAGTTTACTGATAAAGGTAGTGTGACTTTGAAAGTGAATTTAGAAATGGGAGCGACATCTGGGGATACAGCTGATATATGCTTTCAAATTCAAGATACAGGTGTTGGTATGAGTCAGCAACAGTTAGAGAAAATTTTCCTCCCCTTTGAACAAGTAGGTGATAAAAAACGCCAAAGTGAAGGTACGGGCTTAGGACTTGCAATCAGCCAGCGTTTTATTGAATTAATGGGTAGTTCTATTCAAGCACAGAGTCAAGTGGGTATTGGTAGCGAGTTTTCATTTAATATTAACTGTGCTTTAGCTAAAGATTGGATAGAGGCAAATACTGTTACTAAAGCTGGCAAAATCACCGGATATACAGGTAAACGGCAGAAAGTCTTGATTATCGATGACCATTGGTCTAATAGGTCAGTAATTGTAAATTTGTTACAACCCCTTGGTTTTGAAATGATTGAAGCCAGCAATGGACAAGAGGGTTTGGAAAAAATTTCACTTGAACAGCCTGACTTAACTTTTACTGATTTAGCGATGCCTGTAATGGACGGATTGGAAATGCTCAAGCAATTGCGTCTTCATGTTGCACTTCGGGATGCGATAGTTGTTGTCTCTTCAGCTAGTGTTTTTGAAATCGACCGTCAAAAGAGCTTGGACTCAGGTGGTGATGATTTTTTGGCAAAACCCGTACAAGCTTCGGAATTATACGAGATTTTACGCAAGCATTTAAAAATTGAATGGGTATATGAAAATACTGCAATGCAAAATTCTTCCGTAGCATCTACAAGCCAAACAAGTGTTATTATACCGTCTATTGACGAGTTAAAAGGACTGTTAGAACATGTGGAAACTGGGTACTTTAGAGGTATCCGGGAAGAGTTGGATAACTTGGCTCAAATAAACGAGGGATATCAACCGTTTGTAGAAAAATTGAGCAAATTAGCTAAAAGTTTCAATATTAAGGAAATTCGTCACTTTCTAGAAAAGTCGATGAAGTAGTCCTGAAAATTTAGTAAAATTTAATTAAGAGAATCCACAGTTATGACTACCTCTGAATTTTCTCAAATAATCCTCATAATTGACGATAATCCAACTAATCTGGAAGTACTATATCAAGCTCTTGATAAAACAGGTTATAAAGTCCTTTTGGAAATGGATGGCTTTCAAGGAATAGAAACAGTTAACAATCATCCACCTGATTTAATTTTATTAGATGTGATGATGCCGGGAATAGATGGTTTTGAAACCTGTAGGCAATTAAAATCCCAACCAAACACTTGTGATATTCCCATTATATTCATGACAGCACTTACAGATACAAATTATAAAGTTCAAGCTTTAGCATCAGGAGCTGTTGATTACATTACAAAGCCATTTCAACAAGAAGAGGTATTAGCGCGAATAGGGGTGCATTTAAAGTTACGAAAAGCAAATTTAGAATTAGCGCGACAAAAAGACATTTTAGAGTTGCGAGTAGAAGAGCGCACCGCAGAACTTTCTCAAGCGTTGAACAATCTTAAGAAAGCACATTTACGATTAATACAGCATGAAAAAATGGTTACACTGGGTAATTTAGTTGCTGGGGTCGCACACGAGATTAACAACCCAGTTGGATTTCTTGTAGGTAGTGTGAACAATATCCAAGAATATACTCAAGATTTACTCGCTCACGTACGCTTATTTCAAGAATATCATCCCCAGCTACAACCCATAGTTATCGAACATGCAAAAAAAATTGAACTAGAATTTCTTGCCGAAGACTTACCGAAATTAGTAGATTCGATGAATCTAGCGACAGAACGTATTAGGGATATTAGCACAAGCCTCCGCACTTTTTCCAGAGCTGATAGCTCAGAAAAAACCACTTGCAATATTCATGAAGGAATTGAAAGTACGCTGTTGATTTTAAAATACCGCATCAAAGCTAACGACAAACGCCCAGCAATTGAAGTTATTACTGATTATGGTAATTTACCGCCTGTTAAGTGCTTTTTAGGTCAATTAAATCAGGTATTTATGAATATTATTGCTAATGCGATTGATGTGTTAGATACATCAGTTGAAGAAAAAATATTTGCTGAAGTTAAAGAAAATTCATTGTTGATTAATATTTTAACTGAAGTGTCTAGCGACCAAGGTATGGTGTCAATTCGTATCAAAGATAACGGTTGTGGAATGCCAGAAAGTGTGAAAGCGCGTATATTTGACCACTTATTTACTACAAAAGGAGTTGGTAAGGGTACTGGGTTAGGACTAGCTATTGCTCGTCAAATTGTGGAGGAAACTCACGGTGGAAAATTGACTTGTAATTCTGTTGTGGGTATGGGTACAGAATTTGTGATTGAAATTCCAGTGTAAAAATAATTTAAGTGTATTTAATGAGATTTTTTTTACCAGTACTACTTTAAACTCAAAAGTAGAAGCTATCGAATTAGGTTTGTTTGGGTTGCCAAATCAAGCATTGAGTATGGATTGTTATGACCGTATTGGAGACTTGATACACATCGATTTAATTGGTGATAAAATTTGGATTCAGTATGATGGTACAGAAGATGGTGTTGCGAATACTTTAGTAGAATTAGGCGTACCCAAGCAAGATATTGTTTTAGCTTATCACTCAACATTTTTGCGCCAATATGATGGGTTCGCTGTTGGGTAAATATTACAATAATTTTGCTACAAGTCATTAAAAGAAAAGTTGATTACAGAAAAACTTTTTTTATCTAGCTAGATTAAAAATATGTTTTGAGTAGATAAAAATGTTAAGTAATGAACAAAAATCAGAGACGACAGCACAATTGGTTAAGCGTCTAGTAGAAAATTATGAACGCAGGAAAGCTGCTGGCAAAATTTCTAAAATAAATGTCAAAAAAACTGCTTAATTCACGTCTTTAATTCTACATAAATAATATTAGTAGCATCTACCACAGCTCTTTTTACACAATCATTCAGTAATTTCTTTTTGTCGGTACTATCTTCTATTGAGTTCCAAAATTCCGGGTCAGAAAAGGCTGCTATTATTCTTTCTTTTGCCATAATCAATTTTTTCTGGTCAGCATTTGATGTAGCGAGAACATCGGTAATTTTATTTCTGATATCATCTTTAGCTTGTTCAATGATTGGATTATTGCCAGTTATCACTTCAAGTTGATTTAATTGCTGTCGCAATACAGTAACTTCGTCACTTTCTTTATAAAATTCTTTCTCTTCTCCTAGTTTAGCTAGTCTCTCAGCTTCTTTAACAAGGAATTGAATCACCTGTTTTTCTATTTTAATATCAGATATCATTGTACGCTGGTCACATAAACCTTCGTTTTTGTAATAGTTACACTGAAAATGGCTAACATTACGACCGATTTTTTTTCTATACTTTGATGCTTGTATGGAATAACTAGCACCACATTTTGCACACCTAATTAATCCAGAAAAAATATTGTTTGGTTTATTTACCTCACGATTACCCCACCGACTTTTTCTATTATAAAGTGTCATCTGAATAATTCGGTTTCTTTCTGGGATAGTTATTAATGCTTCATCATCATGAGTACCCCATATAATCTGCCATTGTTCAAAAGGTTTAACATGTTTTTTACCTTTTTCCACGTAAGTTACATTATATGGTGTACCTCCAGCTAAAATAGGATTTAATAACCAAGTCTGTAAACCTGCACCGCTCCATCTCAATCCAGCTTTGTTTGTCCAGCTTTTTCGTTTTTTATTCACTGTGTCTGATGTTATTTCTTCTGATTTTGTAATTACATTTAAAAAATCTTCATTTTGTTTACTATTACTTATTCCGCTAATACCAAATATTTTATGTAATTCTTTGACTGTTGCGTTTGCTGTACCAATATTAAAATAAGTTTCTACTATCAGTCTTGCAACATCAGCAACAGTTAATTCTTGTTTTGTTTTTAGTAAGCATACCACTGGCTCTTGATTTAACGTATATTTGTCATATTTTTCACCAGTAACTTTATAACCAAATGGTGCAAAGTAATGAGGTTTATTTTGCTGTCTTCTAACTTCGATATCTTTTTTTACCCGTAAAGATAGCATTTTGATTTCATGCTTTGCAGCAGCTAACCTGACATCAACAGATAATTCTCCACCCACACTATCTAAATCAAATGGGTCATCCAATGCTTGTACTCGGATTTGCTTAGCTCTAAGTGCATCTATTAATTGATAAAAAACTATTGGTGATGCTGCAACTCTATCCAATCGCGTAAAAATAACTTTACTGACTTGACCAGGTGTTAACTTTTCGACATCCTTGATTAGCTGTAATAATCCTTTGCGCTTATCACTGGTGCGACGTTCTACATCGTAATATATCTGTGTAGCTCCTGCATCTCTGAGTCGGAGCATTTGTTTAATTAATGCATCCGCATCAACAGCTTGGTCTTCTGTGCTGACACGAGCATAGCCGTAGATAGTCGATAGCATAAGATGTTTGGTTTTGGACTAGTTGTAGTGGCTAAGGATTTCCAACAAATTAATTATCCAATCTTATGTGGGGGTGGATGTTGGTTTAATTTGGAAGTCCTTTACAAAATTACAGCTTGATAGCACCAAAACCGGATATTGTTTGATTATTCATTTTCATTTTTTGCGTCTTAGTGAAATACTGACTACCCCGGAACAGAAAAGCAAAGCTATCAAACCCGAAGATTCAGGTACTGTAACTCTTGCTTCATTTCTCTTAAACTCCACAAGAGCTAAATTAATTTTGTTAGCAAAAGTACGTTTAAAAAAACCTTGAATAGAAGCTTGTGTAGATTCTTTTTTGCTACCTGTACTTATCATAGTAATTGAATCTTTTACAGTAACTTTGTCACTTGTATCAAAGTTAAGAAAATCACTATTGTTTGACGTATTTAATCCTGCTCTTAGGCTAAAGAAGTCAAAAAGAGTATTTGTATCAGCATCGAATAAACCGAAAAATATGTTCCCGTTAGCTTTTGCGCTCTCCACTGCAGGGTTATCTATTGATGCTTCTAGGTTTAAATCAGCAGTGAAGTCAAAAGAAAAAGTAGTATTTTCAGCAATCTTAAAGATTCCTTTGAGGTCAGCAACACTTTCTGCTAATCCTAAGTAATGTTTACCTGTACCCGAAGCAGTACTCCTAGATAGATTTGATGCTTTAAACCTAGCTGTATCAAAAAGAGCATTCGCATCCGCATTCGCTGTAACATTCCCATTTCCATTACTAGCTAACGTAACTGTGTTGGTATTACCATTGGTAAAAATATCTTCAGGAATTTGATTAAAATTTACAAACTTGAACGTTGATTGAGATAAAGCAAAAGTCGCAGCATAACAAGGTGATGAAATGACTACAGAACTTGCCACCAGTGATGTAGAAACTAGTGAAACAATCTTAGAAAAATTTAAATGATTACTCATTGGGTCTGTATTAATACTATTTTCTCAAAGAAAAAACTTACTTTTTACACAAGCATTTTTCACAGTTAAGAATAATACGAAGCCTTCATCAGTAACCTATTTTTTACTAAATGTTACAGTTATTTTACTAAAACTTTAAACAAATCACTAAAATACAAATTTTTCATAAAGTCTGTAGAGACGTTACATGTAACGTCTCTACTTCAGTCATTTCACATGGTAGTTTTGATTGCACCTTGTATTCTCAGCAAATGACAAACACCCTAAAAACGTGCAGTTGCATTTGCATAGCTTGAAGTATATACAGTCCCATCAGATGCAGCACCGCTTGCAGCACCAGCTACAGCACCACCAGCATTAGCGTAAGTATTAGCTATGATTCTGTATCCACTACCATCGTTGTAAGCAAACCAGGAACCTGAATATTGTGCATAGGTGTCAGCGCTAAAACTGTTTGATACACTTGCTACAGTTCTGCTTCCCCCCTGCACTTGATTGCTACTAGAAAGCTCACTTTCAAAAAAACTTATGTCAGTAATTTTCAATTGACTCATGTTGCCCTCTTTTAAAAGAAGTATATCGCTGAAAGTAATTAAAAAACTTTCAGCGATTTTGATTGTCAGAGTTTGTCGATTGGCTGCTAACTAACTTTAATTAGCACTCGAACTGGAAGAAGCGCCTGAGTTAGCTGTATAGCTTGATGGCTGATAGTAATAGTAGCCGTAGTAGCTAGGAGAGTAATAAGCATTGGTATACGTGCTAGTCGATGTGCCAGCAAAGTTCTGACCGTTAGCATATGCATTCGCGTAAGAGTTTGCAACTGCTAATCCACCTACCACGCTATTCTCTTCAGCAACAGATTCTAAGTGAGAGATATCAGAAATAATCATAAGATTCTCCTGGGAATTGTAAAAAGATTGATTGGTTCGTCGCTAAATTTATTTGTTTTACCGACATCTATAATCTAACGCAAAAAAAATGTTTTGTACAATCAAATTCAATATTTTTTTATTATTTTTTTGAGTATTCTTTAGAGACAAAATAGATTATTATTAAGCATGACAAAAAACCTATATATTGCTATTTTTGAAGTTTTTAGCTTTAATAAATAAAGCCAAAAAGCTCTACAAACAAACTTTATAGGGCATTGAGGAGATATTTTATTTAGCAGTTTTAGTTATTCATGTCAGCATTTACTTTGATGTTACTTTGATTTACTGAATAATTACTATCCAAATTTTCTTTAATTACAATTTTTAGTTGTTCACTTTGTTGTTTTAACCAAGCTACAAATAAATCTTGCTGAATTTGGGCACGCAGTTGTTCATCTAACTTTGGGTGAATGATTTTCTCAACCCAAATTAGATACACTCCTTGAGATGTTTCAATAGGTTTAAGAATTTCGGGTGCATTGGCAGCGAAAATAGAGGAAGCAATAACAGGTGGAAAATCCTTACGACAGCGAATTCCCTGATACCCCCATGTATGTGTAAGTTCTTGATTTTGAATATATTTACGCGCAATATCGGGGAAACTAATTTCATCTTCTTTTAGAGCATAAAACAATTCCAAAGCCAAGTCTTTACTATCTAAGACAATTTCATAGGTGGCTGCTGCAACATAATCAAGTTGGTGTGCAAAAAAGAAGGTTTCTACTTGTTTGGCAAATAAATGATTCGCTAATTTTGCAGTAAGTACACTAGCGTGAACTATTTCTTCAAATTCATCAAGTGATAAATTATGTGTTTTTAACCATATCCAAGTATCACTAGCTTTTACAAGTTTTTTAGCTAATCGCAGGTTATCTCCTGCTTGCTGAAGCTCTTCTGACTCTACTTTAATACCATTACTAGCCGCAGCATCTGCAATAATTTTACGAGCAGCAATCGCTTCAAGCACATTTGGTATCTGACATTCAAATCTAATATGGCGAATGATGTCTTGATGAGAAATACTTAAAACGTTTGACATGATGCATTTCCTCCATGATGAAAATTCATAGTTTAGATTTTGGATTTTGGACTTTATACTGTATATTTTGTCTAAGCTGTAGAAGTGTAAATAATTTAAAATTTATTTTCACTAAAGCTCTAAACCTCCTTTTTGCAGCTTCTTAAAAGGGTCTAAGATTAAATCAACTATGCGACGTTGACGGATAATTATTTCTGCTGTCGTCGTTTGACCCGGAGTTAAACGAGTTGATTTATTTCCAGTCTGGATATAAGACTGGTCTGGAGCGATTTTTAACTCAAAAGTTTCTATCTTGCCTTGGATAGTTTCTTTAACTTTAGAATCTGGTGCTACCCATATCACCCGTCCAGATACCACTCCATATTCTTGGAATGGATAAGCATCAAACTTGATTTTGACTTTTTTCCCTACTTGTAAGAAACCACTGTGAAGGCTTGGCATTTCGGCTCTTAGTACTTGAGAACTATTTTTCGGTGCAATTTGAGCAATCATTTGTCCACGTTGCACTACAGCTCCTGCTTTTTCGATAGGTAATGCAAAAATCACTCCATCAATTGGTGAACGTACTACTCGTTGTCGTAGTTGCAGGTTAATGGAAGCAATCTGAGTTTGAGTTTGAGCAATTTCCGATTGCGTTGCAGAAATTTGTGTTTGCAGTTGTTTGAGCTGTTCTTGATTTTTTAGTAGTGTTAACTTACCTGCGTGAACAACGGTTTGATAACTGCTTTGCTGCTCTTGTAATCTTAGTTTCGCTTGTTTAACATCAGAAAGAGCTTGATTCATAACCGCTTGATAACGAGTTTTTTCTTCTTGCAAACGCAGCTGTGCTTGTTGGGAAGCAGATTTTGCTTGCAGCTGCAATCTTTGGCTTTCTTCTGCAATTTTTTGTAGTTCCACAACTTTGATTTGGGGAATTGCTCCAGATTGCACTAGTGGATAATAGCGTTGAAGTTCAGTTAAATCCCTGTTTAAACGACTATTGATTAATTTTTCAGCAGTCTGACTGGAACTGAGGTTATGCTGTGCTTGTTCTACGAGATATAGTTTTTCTAATTTCTGTAGATTATAAGTACTTTGTTTATCATCAAGATTTTGCTGCTGTTGATTAACTTGAGCAATCTTTTCTGATTCTTGAGCCTGGTTTTGCTGCTCTAGCTGATTAATTGTCAGTACGAGTTGGCTTTTGAGTAGCTCTAATTGTGAGTGCTGATGCTGCAAACCTTCCAACTTTGCTTGTGCTTGCTGAAGTTCATTTCGGACTAAATCAGCCTCTAACTCTAGCAAGACCTGTCCTGCTTTTACGGTTTCGCCTTCTTTTACCTTAACAACAGTCACACTTCCGCTGGCTATACTGTCTAATCTCAACGTTGTTTCTAGTGGTTCTAAACGACCTCTAGCACTACCAGTCTCATCGATTTTTGATAGCATTATCCAAGGTAAAACAATTATCGTAAAGCCAATAAGCAGATATAACAAAGAGCGACTCCAAGGACGTGGTAAGGTATCCAGCAGTTCTTCAGTGCCATAAAACAAATCATTGGTACTATTGTCATCTTCTATATGCTTATCTTCTGTATACTTATGTTCCTTTTGTTTATATTCTGTGTAACTTTTATACTTGTACTGTCCTGTGTCAACGAACGCAGAGGATGAATTTTGGTATGAGTACGGCATAGCTTGACTCCCAAGATGCAATGAGAAAAAAGATTAGTAATTCTTATTAGAATAGTTTTATAGATGAACCCTCAATACCTTCATATACTTAATTGGTTTGCTTACAGTCTTTTTATTGAAGTTCCTTGTTAGATTTTGCAAGTTTTTGGTTTTATCTAGCTTGTATGAGCTAGCTGTTGTTGATTAAGGTAGCAGTAATGACTTCTTGCTTTGATTAATTCGTCATGAGTGCCGCTTTCAACCAATACACCACGGTCTAAAACTAAAATTAGGTCTGCATTACGTATGGTGGAAAGACGATGAGCAATAATTATGGTTGTTCGTCCCTTAAAAATAGTTTTGAGATTATTTTGAATAATTCGCTCCGACTCGCTATCAAGACTACTAGTAGCTTCGTCAAAAATGAGCAAACGAGGATTACCAAGCAAAGCACGAGCTATAGCTAATCTTTGCCGTTGTCCCCCTGATAACATTCCACCACCTTCACCAATTTGGGTTTCATAGCCCATCGGTAATCGTTGAATAAATTCGTCCGCACCAGCTAGATGTGCAGCAGTAATAATCTCTTCTTGAGTTGCTTGTGGATGAGCGATGCTTAAATTTTCTCCGATTGTACCACCAAACAAAAAAGTATCTTGGTCTACAACACCTATTTGCTCTCGTAATGATTTGAGAGAAATATTAGTTATATCTTGACCATCGATTAAAACTTTTCCTTCAGTAGCAGGATATAAACCCAAAATCAACTTAGAAAGGGTTGTTTTTCCAGAACCGCTACGTCCCACAACAGCCACAGTTTTCTCTGGTAGGACTTCAAAGTTAATATTTTCTAGCACGTTAATGTCACTTTCATTACTATAACGAAATGTAACATTTTCAAAACGAATATGACCCTTCAAATACGATAAATATTGGCGGGTTTGGTGTTTTAAATCTTCTTCTGGCTCCGCGTCCAAAACATCATTAATGCGTTCGGCAGAAATCATAACTTCTTGTAATTGATTCCATAACACCGAGAGCCGTTGAAAAGGAAGAATTACATTGCCTAACAACATGTTAAAAGCAATTAATTGCCCAATTGTTAGTTGGTTTTGAATCACCAAATAAGCACCAAACCAGAGTAATCCCGCTGATAGAAGCGATTCAATAGTAGAACTAAAAAGAGAAAAGCGGTTAACAAGAACCTGTCCTGCAAAGCTTTTTTTCACCGCACGTCCTAGCAGTTCCTCCCAACGCCAACGCACTGTCTGCTCTATTGCCATTGAGCGGATAGAGCGAATACCTGTAAGAATTTGAATCAAATAACTATTTTCTTCGGTCGTGGCATTAAAAATCTCTCTGGAAATACGACGTAACAGAGGCGTTGCTACCAAAGCTAAGGTAAAGAATGGTGGTACAATCAGCAGCACAAGCAATGCTAAAGACCAACTGTACCAAAACATTAATCCCAGATAGATAAATACTGTTAGTAAATCCAAAATTATTGACAGTGCCTCTCCTGTAAGAAAGCGCTGAATTTTATGATTTTCTTGGATACGAGAAACAATATCGCCAACGTAACGCGATTCAAAATACGCTAATGGTAGTCGTAAAGTATGTTTAATAAAGCCGACTAGTAATGCTATAGAAATGCGATTAGCGGTATGGTCTAAAAGATATTGCCGCAATCCGTTCATCACCACACGAAACAAACTAAAAATTACTAACCCTATTCCAACAGCATTTAAAGTTAGGGTACTCCCTTGGACAATCACTCTATCTAATAATAGCTGAGTAAATAGGGGCGTTACTAGTCCAAAAACCTGAATCAACACCGAAGTAATTAACACTTCCAGCAACACGCGACTATGAGGTGCAATTAACTCCATAAACTTCCAAAACGACTGACTGGCTTCCCCCTTTTCTTTAAGTAAGGCTGTGGGCTGTATTAATAATGCATAACCACTCCAACTAGCTTGAAATTCGTCACTTGTCAAAGTGAGTTGACCTATAGCAGGGTCACCAACAATTACTCGTTTTTTAGTAATTTCGTAAACAACAATGTAATGTTTACCCTCCCAGTGAGCTATCAAGGGTAGAGGCTGTTGTGCTAGCTTATCAAGACTAGCTTTGACTGGTCGGGTCGCAAATCCGACGGCTTCCGCTGAAGAAGCAAGACTCCTGAGCGATACCCCACTACGGTTGGTGTTAGCTAAATCTCGCACCATATTAATAGATAACTGTTTGTCCCAGTAACGACCTATCATTACCAAACAGGCAGCTCCACAATCAGAAGCGCTTTGTTGTGCGAAGAAGGGATAGCGTTTAACTAGACGTTGCCAAGAGTGTCTTATTCTCACCTTAGGACTGGGAAAATAAAGACGTTGAGGTTTTGGCTTCGGCTTTGGTTTTAGTTCTGATGTTGTCAACGGAAAGGGAACGACATTTTTTTGATAAGCTTGTTTTTTCCGCTCCTGATTGCTGGGATAATTGTGTTGCTCAACATCTATTTGGCACTCTTGCTCGTCTATAAATTCTGCCAAACTAGGACAGTGAGTAATAGCTGTTTGCCAATCAGAGTTACTCAGGCTGTAGACGACCGTTGGTTGCTTTACTTGCCAACTATCCGCTTTAGTAGTTTCGTATTTTTTGGTTTCATATATATCCCCAGGTGTCAGCTTCCTTGCATCAGAATGTACTAGCTCTCCTCGTTGTAGTATCAATAACTTAGTATTTTGAAATAGTTTCGCATTCAATAATCCCACTTCTAAAGAGTGACGTTGAAATAAGGGTAGTGCTTCGAGCATTCCCAAAAAAGAAATATTATTGTGCTGGTAGTTCTGAAAACACAACAGCAGTAAATTCCAAAATTCTGCACGTTCTAGTAAGCGAGCGTATATTGATGGATATTTTTCCCATAGAGTTTTTAGCGTATCACCTCTGACGTAGCACAATTGCAAGTTTGCCGACGCTCTAGCTGTGTAAGGCAAGAATCCGTCTCCAGGAAACAGAGTGACTTCACCAAATGACGACCCCATACCAAAAGTGGCGATTAAGTTATCTACATTGTCTAGAAGCCTGACTTTTCCAGCCAAGACTATATAAATTCCAGGATTCGCATCTGTTGCTTGCCAAAATTTGCAAGAAAAAGATGGTTGAATAATTTCTACGGACTTTAAATAGATGTCAAGTTCGCTTGGTGATAGCGACTTGTCTAAGTTAGTAGCGATTTGCTCGCTTAAGTATTGTTTTGTAAACAAGGATGTATACCCTTCTTTTGACTAAAAATTAAGTATTAAATCAAAATGCAAAACAAAAAGTGATAGAAGCTTTTAAAGTTAATAAAAATGTAACAAAAAGTAATTTTAGAGCTTGTGCCACTTTGTCTACATTCAGCTGTACCGATTATAAAGAACCCAAACGAGTTCAACCTTCAAAATTGAGATTTAAATAAAGGAGTTATTAACCATTAATTCTCAATTTTAAATTTTGAAATATGTTGATTAGGTTGAGGTATTTATGGCAAGACGCCACACTACGCAAACACATTCACAGAGTGTTCCGTATAGCCGGAATAGTCTCCACCTACGAATACTCAAAGCCATTGTAGTATTGGGCAGACTTAGCTAACGCGAAGCTTCACCTTAGTGATATCTATATCCAGCTATCGGACGCTTTTGCTTTTGCATTACGTCTCAAAAAGTATTAAATTTGCTTTTTGTAAAAATTAAACAAATCTACAGCATTTGTTTGGAACGCTTGCACCCTTCAGTCTAAGCCTGAGTCATTAAAAGTTTAAGATAATCTCTGCTTTGTTAAAGACCGAAGCAGCGCAAAGTTTGAATCCGCAGTTAAAGTCAACTGCTAAGTGATAGCTATTTACTTTACATCGTAAATTCATATGATAACTATATCACATCGTCAACAGTTATATTTATACACAAGCGAATATTTACATAAACTTAAAATTAATTTTTGTAACAAGAGAATTTTTTGCTCGTTCTGCGAATCGTAAGTAAACAACAAGCAAGGAATCTAATATAAAGGCTCAAAACTAACCAAATCAGGCAATTTAAAAGTCACAATAATTGTCACCTCAATTCCTTTGCAGCAGGTTTCTGATGATAATTACTTAGAATAAAAATAATCAGTAATTTCAGCATAAAATATTATACACTGTATAAACTAGTATTCCACCACGGCAATTATGGGGTTATTAAGTAGTGCGTTCCCCACTCCTTACTCCCTATTCCCTATTCCCCATTCCCCACTCCCCACTCCCCAATATATTGGATAGTGCCAAAACCGGATGACCACCTTTTGCCGGGTCAAAAAACGCTGTACCAACACTAAGGTCGAACAATAGCATTATTGCTCCAGCAGTCAGTGCAGGTAGTCCAAATAATTGTATGATTTGAGCGCTAAATACAGCCCATACGAATACAGGCATCTTAAAAAATCCCATTCCTGGCGCACGCATTCGTACGATTGTTGTAACGAAGTTAACGCCACCCATTATCGAAGATACACCGGATATAGCCACAGCTAGTAACCAGATAAATTCACCATTTATAAGGTGACCTGTAGGGTTTTGGGTACTAACAGGAGGATAAGACCACCAACCAGCTTGAGCGGGTCCACCAGGAATAAAGAAGCTGGCTAATAGGAGCACGTTTACCACTGGTATCATCCAGAACGCAGCGGCATTGAGGCGAGGAAATGCCATATCTCGTGCCCCAATCATTAAAGGTACAAGATAATTGGCTAGCCCCACTAGTGAAGAGTAAACAAGGGTCAATTATATGATAGACTGCTCTGACATTGAGTTTAGGGCAAATCGATGCGTGTAGGTTACGTCCGTGTCTCAAAGGGAGAGCAAGAAGATGCTTTGGTGCAGCAAACAGCGAGGATAGACAAAGCTGGTGCAATGATGGTGTTTTCGGATATTGAGTCCGGAAAATCTGACAAGAGACAGAATTTCAATAAAATGTTGACGATGTGCCGCGAAGGTCAGGTAACAGAGGTTGTTATAACAAGAATCGACAGGTTAGCACGGTCGGTGATAACGATACATAAAACGATGGCACTGTTCGAGAAGTTAAACGTAAAACTAGTTGTTTTGGACGCACCGATAGATGATTCATCGTCCCCGTTCGGTTGGTTTTCGGTGAATCAGATGGCTGGTTTGGCTGAGTTTGAGTCAAGGTTGTTGCAAAATCGAATAAAACATGGCTTAGCTTATTCGAGAGAACAAAACAAAGCTTGTCCTAATCCACCATTCGGTTATGCAAGAATCAATGAGAAATATGCACCGGATATGACGGTGAATGATAAGAGTGGTAAAACTCATTGGCAGATTGCGGCAGAAATCGTAGAGTATTATTTATTAGACAAAGCGTCTTTGAGAAATACTGTTCAGTATTTCATTAAAAAATATAATGTAAAATTTTCGCCGACTGGTTTAAGAAGTTGGCTGAGAAACCCAGTGCTGCAAGGTCATACTGCTTATAATATTAAAAATAACCGTTGCCAGCCGGATAAATGGGACATTAGAGAAAATACTCATCAAGCTTTAATTTCAAAGGAAACTGCTAGAGATGTTGAGTTAAGAATCAACGATAATCAACGGCTTTGGGGTAAAAACTTCAACGGTGCAACAGCAAATTACTTGTTGGCTGGACAAATTCTATGTACATCTTGCGGATATAAATGTTATCTCCACGGGAAGAAATCAACGAACCCAATTCGCTGTAAAAGACGAAGGACTTATGGTGAGACAGCTTGTAGTAATAAGACAGCAACATCTCTCAATAAAATCATTGATGCTGTTGACAATGCTTTGACGACAAAGGCTATTGAACTAAAGAATTACACTGTCAACGGTCAATCTAATGTCGAGGACACACCGGAGATTATTGAGTTAAAGAACAAATTAGAGAGTCTACAAAGGTTACCTCAAGACTCAATTATAGAGGAAGCAATAGAGAAAATGATGCTGAAAATTCAGCAATTACAACAGAAGAGTAATCACAATATTAATATTAGTAATTTTGTGGTAAATCAACTCAGGGAATCATTTTCAGATTACGAGTTCTTTAAAACTTTGCCAGAGGGAGTTAAAAAAGAACTTTATAAGACATTTGTTAAGTATGTAAAAATATTAAATGGCGATGTTGTCGAAGTTGCGCTTATTGACATGTTGCGGTAACAGTTTTGCTGATTCGCTTCCCTTAGTTGACATCTTTCACTTATGAAGTGTGTGTCATAATCGCCAGGGAATAAATTAAGAGTCTAAAAGCTAAAGTCCTCTGAAGAGGACTAAAAATAGCGTTTATTTGTGAATATCAATTTAAACATATCGCTGGTCATTTCTTGACTTTACAACCTAGAGTGCGCTCTAAGTCAAGAGAACTCCAAAAAATAAATTCTTCAATCTTGTGGGGTGGGCTTTCTCTTGCCCCGCCCGCACCTATTAACGGGAGTGCTAGCTTACTCCAGCCTTAAATAAAAAGTTGGATAACACCTGTAATATTGTCGTCACCATACCCCTTAGTAATAGCTTCTTGATAAATTTCCCGGACTACGGTAGATGCAGGAGCTAGAGCTTTAACGGCTTGTGCTGTTTGAATTGCGTAGCGGAAATCTTTTTCCACTAAATTAACTGGGAACATAGGTGTATGGTTGTGCGCTAACATTAAATTTCCTGCGTTTTTAGCTGCTGGACTGATGACGGGTAACTCAGCAAGACACTCCATCGCTTTAGCTGGTTCAATTCCGTTCTTACTCAACATTCCTATAATTTCCGCCAATGCTGCAACTTGGATACCAAAAAGTGCGTTAACTGCGAGTTTCATTGCCATCCCTTGACCAATGGAACCGACATGATGAATGGCTGCTCCACCTGCGGACAAGAGAATATTTTCTGCTTGTGACAAGATTTCTGGGTTACCTCCCACCAAATAGATGAGTTTACCTGCATCCGCTTGCGGACGGGAGCCAACAACAGGAGCATCAAGAAAAACGGCTCCTTGACTCTCAATTTTTTTTGCTAATTCTTTCACCCAACCAACGGTCAACGTGCTTGACTCGATTGCGATCGCATTTTTGCTAAGTCCCAAAGCCGCACCATTTTCTTTATCTAGCCAAAGTGTTCGCGATACATCATCATCTGTCACCATACTGATAACAATCTCTGCTTGCTCGGCTGCTTCTCTTGGTGTTGCTGCGTAAATAGCACCTTGTTCAAGCAAAGGCATCGCTTTATCTTTTGTGCGATTATATACAATCACTTCGTGGCTAGCATTAAGAAGGTTCTGTGCGACGCGAAAACCCATTGCTCCCATTCCCAGAACTGCAATTCGGCTCATAATTTTAACTCCAAGGTATATTTTGTCTTTGTGGATGGTCTTTTAAATACTGACTTGACTTCACTATAACGATTGCAAAAAAAGCAATAAATATAAAACTGCGAATTAATCTCGTGCATTTTGTGCATTAATCAATTTATGTTAATGTAGTAAGACCACTAAAAAATATATTTATAAATAGATTAGTGATTATAATTCACCAATGGAACTATCTGTACTGCAAATCTTTGTTGAGGTAATGAGACAGGGTAGCTTCGCTGGAGTCGCACGCGAACGCAATATTGACCCGTCTTCGGTTTCCCGTGCTATCGCAGGGTTAGAAGAGGAACTTGGTGTTAGGCTATTTCAACGAACAACGCGCCAACTGTCTCCAACTGAGGCTGGTACTGTTTATTTTGAGCGTATCGAGCCACTTGTCGAGGAGATGCAGCAAGCGATAGATGTAGCGACTGATATTTCCGGAAAACCAAAAGGAACACTCCGTGCTACCGCTTCTGTCTCCTTTGGACTTAAATGTATTGTTCCTCTATTGGCTAATTTTCAATCTCTTTACCCAGAATTAGCAGTAGATTTATTGCTCACAGATACTGTTGTCGATTTGTTTGCTGACAGAATTGATGTAGCTGTGCGTCTGGGACAACTTGCTGATTCCACATTAATCGCCGAGCGACTCATGCAAACTCGCTATTATGTCTGTGCTAGCCCTAATTATCTGAAGCGGTATCATAAACTAGAAAAACCAAGCGATTTGGAGCAGCACAACTGTTTGCTTTTCCCAATTGCGGGTTTTAGAACGAGATGGATATTTAGGGCTATAAATAAGGAAATAAGCGAAATTCCTGTCAGCGGAAGCACCGTTATTTCAAATGCCCTTGCACTTCAAGAATGCACGCTGGCTGCGATGGGTTTAGCGCTTCTCCCGAACTGGCTGATTGACGAAGATTTACGGACTGGTAAACTCGTAAATGTGTTTCCAGATTACGAAGTGACGGCAACAGATTTTAACACCGCAGCTTGGTTGATTTATCCCAATCGTTCGTATATTCCTCTAAAAGTTCAAGTTTTCATAGATTTTCTCAACGAACGTATTTCCAAGGGAATGTGACGAATTTTACATGATAATATGCTTAATTGTTTAAGCTTTGCAAAAATAAATTGGTAATGGTAGCATTACCAAAATTTAAAAAAAAAGCTAAAACCCGTTAAAAACGGTAGTTGCGATTTTATTATTAGTCGTTCTCCAGAATTGTTAATTTTAAATGCAACCGTAATTATCGTTGTTGAAGCTAAAAAGGAAAATATTAACGGAGGTTTGGGTCAGTGCGTAGCCGAAATGTTAGCAGCAAGAATTTTTAATCAAAGGGAAGGTAATGAAATATCTACTATTTACGGAACTGTAACATCAGGTACTAACTGGCGTTTTTTGCAGCTAGAAGAAGATATTATCAATATTGATTTAGATGAATACTATTTAAACGACGTAAAAAAAAATACTAGGAATTTTAGCAAGCTCAATTCAAAGTCACAAAATAAAATATTTTTAAGTATGTACGTAAATATATTAAACCGCGATGTCATCAAAGTCACGCTTATTCGCATGATGCAGTAATAGCTTTGCGGATTCACTTTCGCCTATTAATTCTGGATTCTCCATAATTTTACTTTTGGTTTCAACATCGAGGTGCTTAATCTTTTGATATAACAAGCCAAGTCTAAGTAACGCTTGTGGCAATGTTTCCTTCACTTTCTTCATAATTATTATGCAGCGATAACTAAAGATTAATCTTCAGGAATAAATTTTCTGTTAGCTGCAAACAATACATAGAGCGTCACACTTTCTTTGGTGAGTCATATATGTCGTAAAGACCGAATTAATTCGCTCTCTACATCTTTGGAAATTTTTGATAATTTTTTCATTCATACGGCAAAATGCCGTATTACAATAAGATAAACCTATTTAAACGTATTATTAGCAGTCCTAATACCCCGCAATCAATGGCTAGACTGGAAGCTCGCGTTAAACCAGAGATAAAAGCTCTATGGCAAACAGCTGCTGACTTACAAGGAGTCACTTTAACGGATTTTGTCATTGCTAGCGTCCAACAAGCAGCTTGTAAGGTAATTGAACAGCACCAAACGCTAAAACTCACAATTGAAGATAGCCAAGCTTTTG
The DNA here is from genome assembly GCA_019359035.1 of Scytonematopsis contorta HA4267-MV1. Taxonomy (GTDB): domain Bacteria; phylum Cyanobacteriota; class Cyanobacteriia; order Cyanobacteriales; family Nostocaceae; genus Scytonematopsis; species Scytonematopsis contorta. The sequence continues at coordinate 76,910 of JAHHIC010000013.1, forward strand.
TTGAAGCGATTTTAAACCCAGCACAACCGAATGACGCTATTATCGCAGCGGCTTTACATTACAAGCAAGTGATGCAAAACAATGACGCTAACGATTGAGTTGCTGGATAGTAAAAAGCATAATCGCTCAGAATTTTCTTGCGGAAACGACAGTTTGGACAACTATACACGTAAGCAGTCTTGCTGTTGATAATAATTTTCAAGGTCAAGGGTTAGGTGAAGTTATTCTTATCGACGCTTTCAAAAAAGCATTGGACGCAACAAAGCAGGTTGCATCATTAGCCCTAGTAGTGGAAGCAATAGATGAAAATGCTGTCCGTTTCTACCAAAAGTATGGTTTCCTGCAATTCAAGCAGCATCCCAATCGGCTATATTTATCGATGAAATCAATAGCATCAGTTCTATCAACGCTTTGAATTAGGAGTATTTAGCAAACATTCAAGAGGTACACTTGGTAAACTGTGAGGTGTTACATTAGATGTGAAAGCAACAAGTTTTACCTGTCCTTTTTCATTGACTACCCATCCCTGAGCTTCGACAATTTCATTTTGGACTTTAGTTGCAGTAGAAATTTTCTCATTCCCTTCGCTTAGTTTTTCCCCCTCACTTCTGCGAGCAACTGGGTTCATTCTCCAATCTTCCCAAGTTGTTTCTCCAGTAAATACATCAAAAGGAGAAGGCGCTATACCACCACGTCCTGTAATAATAAAGCTACTAGCATAAGCACGGGCACAGAAGTTTTCGTTAATTAAAGCAGCAGCATTAACTATATACTCTGGTAATTCAGATACTCCCCGATTGGGGTCTACATCAGGGGTGTTAATAGATACCGTTCCGTCCAAAGTAGGGTTTTGTTGCGAAAAAGCTGTAATGTTATTTGTTAATAATTCTTCAGGCTTAAGTTTGTTTTGACGTAATAAGTCTTCTCTAGTAAGCTGTTGCATACCAAAAACATTCAAAGCGTTGATTGTTATTTTACCTCCGTTCCCTGTAAAAGCATTTGCGGTAATATCACTATTTCCATTAGTGAAAGCAACGATGAAACCACGAGGAATATCAATAGAAATGTCACCACCGTTACCAGGAGCTTGCTGCGTACCTGCGGTGGTGCTTATCTGACTTTTATTGTTTAATTGTAATAAATTTTCAACATCTAGTATTAAATTACCACCATTACCAGAGTTAGTTGTCGCAACAATTTTCCCCTTATCAAGCTTGATGTTATCTGCCGTAATATTCAAAATACCGGCTCTACCAGACTTATTACTTGCAACTCCCAAATTTCCACCGCTAACAACCAAAGTTCTTGCTTTTATTTGGAAATTTCCTGCATTACCGCTACCATTACTTGCTGCATTAATCCCACTGGAATTACTAATTTCCAAATAATCTGCCGTTAAATTAATTTGTCCTGCATCTCCTGAACCAAAAGTATCTGTCCTAATACCTGATTGATTCCGTACAATGAAAGACTCTTTAATATTTATATTAAAATTACCACCTCGACCTCCACCCGTTTCCAAGGTACGGTTACTAAACCCAGATTTATTTTCAATTAGTAAAGAATTTGCCTTTATATTGACTTGTCCTCCATTTCCAGAAGCACTGGTATCACTTCCCATACCAGACTCATTACGAATTATAATATCACCAACCTCAAGATTAATTACTCCAGCGTCACCAGAGCTAAAAGAGCGAGTACCAAAACCTGCATTATCTTCAATCAGTAAAGAATTCCCTTTAACGTTTACAATTCCGGCTTTACCTGTGGCATTTTCATAAGTGTTACTACCTGCACCACTTCTCTTATTTCTAATAATAATAGAGTCTGCTTCAAGAGTAATTTCCCCTGCATTTCCTAATCCAGATGTATGATTACCTACACCCCCTGAGTTCTCAAATCTGAGAGAGTCGCGAGCAATAACTTGTATTTTCCCTGCATTTCCAGTACCAAAGGTATTATTGCTAGCGTCAGTACGATTTAAAATTACTGTATTTCCGACAATACTAATGTCACCTGCGTTACGATTACCTAAGGTATCAGCGACTAAAATTGATTCTCCTGTGAGGTTGACGTTCCCACCCCTAAGAGAAATATAACCTCCACCGACACCAGAAGCGTTTATTAATGCTTTGCCTGACATCTGGATATCGGTAAAATTAGAAACCCCTTCATAATCGAGCTTCCAACCTTCCGTAACTGGAACGAGATTAATTAGTGTATTATTACCAACGCTACCAATTTCGATACGTCCAGCAGATGATTGGAGAACAGCACCTTCAATACGAACATTACCCCCCAACAGTGCTAGGGTTTTTCCTGGTTTAACGTCAAATCCTACAAGACTACTTTCAATGGCCGGACGAGGTTCTTTTTTTATTGTTTCATAATCAATTCCCGACCCTTGTCCAAAAACCTTAATATCTCCAGGATTAATTCCCATACCTAATCCTACAGGAGCGGATATTGTCAACAGAGGTTTTTCTTGTGGTTTAAGAGCGTTAAATTCACTACCATCAGCAAACTTAATATGGCTGGCACTACTACCCAAAAATGAGCCACCAATATCCAAGCGTGCATTTTGACCAAATATAATTCCACTTGGGTTAATCAAAAATAAATTAGCATTACCTTTAGCACGAATCAACCCATCAATATTTGATACCGACCCACCCGTTACCCGCGTTAGTATATTTTGAATATCTGTAGTATTCTTAAAATGTGCTGTAATATTGGTTGGAACAGAAAACTCTTGAAAACTATGGAACAAGTTACTACCCGCTTGAGTTCCACCTTCAATAAATCTTATATTATCTTGTAATCTAACCTGGGAATTATTGGGTAATGTCGCGTCTGGAGTGATTTGAGCAAGTGCCGAATTACTGGTAAAGATAATTGTACTACCTATAGAAATTCCTATCCCTTGGAAAAATCCTAATTTCATAAAACACCCCAAACATACTGTAAACTGCTAAAAATTGGACTTTTTAAAAGTCTGAAAATTTATCTGGCTGCACTTAAATAAATTAGAAGGATTTTTAGAAAAAAGCAATACTTTTATTAAGAGGTCATTTATAAAGTAAAAGTTAAATTCACGTAGGATGGGTTAGGCGCATTTGTAGTATCTAGTTGGAAGCTCTTTAAGTTATATGAAGCGCCGTAACCCATCAATTCTTTGGACTTAATGTGTACTTTATAAATTACCCCTAATACCGAACAAAAACATTACTACTTAGATTTTTTATGTAAAAAAACTTCAAGCACTAATACTTAATTACCAAAAGTAGGTAAACACCCATTTGGGTGATTTTTTAAACTGTGAGGAGTTACATTTTGTGTAGATACGATGAGTTCAACCTGACCTTTGTTGTTTATTACCCAACCCTGTGCTTCTACTATTTCTGAAGGTACTTTAGCAGTAGTACTATTAATTTTCTCATTTCCCTGGGATAGTCTCTCCCCTTCCCCTCTTTCTCCCCCAACAGATGGTGAAAGACGCCAATCTTCCCAGGTTGTTTCTCCAGCAAGTACATCAAAAGGAGAAGGAGCTATACCTCCGCGTCCTGTGATAATAAAACTGCTTTCATAAGCACGGGCACAGAAGTTTTGGTTAAGTAAGCTAGTAGCATCAACTACATTTTGTGGTAACTTAACTACTCCTCTGCTAGTATCCTCAGGTTTATTAATTTGAACAGTTCCTCTCAACTGGTCATTGGCACCTGTTGCGGTAATAGTATTATCATCCGGACGTTGCGCTTGTAACTGAAAGCCAAAGATATCTAAAGCATTAATTTTTATATTACCTCCCAAAAACTTTGTAGAATCAGCACTAATGCGATTGCTTTCAAGAGGAAAAGCAACAAGCAAACCATTTTTTGCGTCAATTGTAATATTACCACCAGGAATATCTTTTCCACTGGCGTTAGTAGAAATTTGGCTCCCATTATGCATTTGCAACAAGGAGGTTTTCAATAAAATATTTCCCCCACCTCCCAAGGTGTCGGCTGTTATTTTTCCGTTATCCAAATAAATATAGTCCGCATCTACATTTAAAGAACCTGCACGACCTGAGTTTTTACTACTTACGGTTACTTGTGCGCCATCTTGCACTGTCAGCTTACCTGTTTCTAATGTTAAGTCACCACCTGTTCCTTGTCCTGTAGTTTCCGCTGAGATGATGGAACCATTGCCAGTGATGCTGATAGATTCAGGGGCTTTTATAATTAAGCTTCCTCCCTTAGCAATGCTAGACGTAGATGCAGATATTTGCGCTCCACCAGTAAAATTAACCTTCAAAGTCCCCTCGTTACTAAGGGGCTGAATGCTTAATTTTCCAGCATTACCTGTACTACTTGTCCGGGCAAACAAACCACTATTGGAGTCGTATAATTGTATTTCTTTGGCATTAATATTAATGTCTCCTGCTTGCCCACTGCCAGAGGTTGAAGTCAGGATTTGTCCATAGTTTACAGCACTCAAGGTGTTGGCATTAATTGTGATGTTACCTCCTGCGGAATTAGTTCTAGTTTGTGCATCTAGAACTGCTTTATCATTAAGTAAGAGCCTGTTTGTAGTAACACTGATATTGCCACCTTGACCAATATTACCGCTTGCAGTACTTAACTGTGTATTTTCACCGCCACTACCGGAACGTAAACCACTACCGTTCCCAGACAAATTAATAGTATCAGTTGCATTTACCCGAATATCTCCAGCTTTTCCTTCTCCTAGAGTCTGTGTTTGTACAACTCCTCCTGCTGTTAAAAAAAGAGAACGAGTTTGTAAGTCTATTGCACCACTATCACCTTTGGCTCCTCCTGATACTCCGCTCAATATAGAGCCTTTATCAACATAGATGGAATCAGCTTGTACCGATATATTACCTGCATTACTATTCTGTCCAAAGGTTGTGGTGGCTATAGCAGCTCCATCACGGACAATTAATTGTCCAGTTGTGATGCTTAAATTACCAGCATTACCTGTAGATTGCCGAGTTTAAATATACCAGTAGGAAAAAAAGTCTCGTTTGGCAAACTTTCGTAGGGATTACCAGTTGGAATATAACCACCCAAAAAAGTGTTTGGTGGAATACCAGCTATAGTTTGGGAAAAGCTTATATATGGAAGTCTTGAAAATGTTGTACCACTAAGTTCTACTTTTTCCGCAGCATTAAGGGTGATATTACCTCCTCGTCCACTACTGTGACTAGAAGCAGATATTTGCGAACCCTCGGTAAGGCTAATAGATGGACTGGTGATTAAAACATCTCCACCTCTGCCACTACCAAAAGTATCGCTGGCTATTACACTTTTATCTAAGGTAAAAGGTGCGCTACTGGTGATAGTAATATCGCCTGAGCCACTTTTACTAACAGAATAAATTGAGCCAGTCCTTTTGACATCCCCAGCATTAAGATTAATAGAACCTCCACTTCCAGTATTGCCAGAAGTAGAGAAAGAAGTAGAAGCTATATAATCTGTGTTATTTATACTGCCGTTGAATGCCAGCAAGTTGATTGCTCCCCCATTCCCAGCATTACCAGACTTTGAAGATGAGCCAGAACTAAGACGATTGCCATTAATATTACCATTACTGCTACTTAAGCTAATTGCTCCACCATTTGAGGCATTACCAGATTGAGAAGAGGAACTAGAAAAAAATTGGAATCCGGTAATATCACCTTTGGCACTTAAGTTAATTTCGCTACCGTTTCCGGCATTACCTGATTGAGAAGACGAAAAAGAATACAGATATTCTGTTTTAATACTTCCATTAGTGGAAACGAAACTAATTGCACCTCCATTTCCCGTATTAGCTCTGCCTAATGAAGTTGATTGAGAGTATATGCGGCGTGTAGTAATGTCGTTTTTCGCACGAAGATTAACTTCTCCCCCATTACCAGCCCTATTGCCAGAATCAGAGCTTGACCAAGAAAAGATAAAGTCTTGGGCATTAATACTACCTAACGAGGAAAGAACATTAACAGCTCCACCATTTGCGCTATTACCACCAGACCTAGAGCTTGATAGGGTGCGGAAAAAACCTGTGACAGTAATGTCATCACGAGCTGTTAGGTTAATTGCACCACCATTTGAGGCATTACCAAAATTTGAAGTTGAATAAGAGTTTAGTGCGCCCGTATTAATGGAGCCATTAGCATTAAGCGTAATTGTACCAGCATTGCTGGCATCGCCATATTGGGAGTTTGAGTAAGAGTACAAATCGCCAGTTGTAATGTTACCACCTTTGGCTTCAATACTAATAGCCCCTCCGTTAGCATCTTTATCAGAAAACTCAACAGTTTGCCCATTAGTACTAATTAATTGGGTTTTTATATCACCCATCCCCGCAGATAAACTTACGTTTCCTCCCAAACCATTGAATGGTTGTAAAACAACATTTCCAGCAATTGTTATTCCCTTTGGGAAATTTATATCACCATTAGCAGCTTTTTTATCAAAATTAGCTTCCTCGTAAGCTAAATTACTTTGCCCCGAACGCAAAATTAATGAAGGTGTTGCTCCTGAAGGCAATTGAGCGCTATTCCCAGCAGTTATATTAATATCACCAAGTAGGCGAATGTTACCTTTAGATTCCACCAATAGTGATGCGCCATTATAATTAGCAGCAATATCCACATCTCCATTGCTACTGATAACTGGTTCATATTGGCTAGCAAAATTTGCCATCTTACCCGATATACTGCGGATGGAAAAGCTGCCATTACTAGCAAAACGAGCATTTCCAGAAATAACACCATCGCTGATTAAGCTTAAATTACCCCCACTTACAAACGGTGTCTGTAATGGGTTATTAATAGTCAAGATGTCAATTCCTTTACTTCCTTGAATTGTGAGATTACCACCTGCAATAGCTAAAAAAGGCTGAGCTACACTATCACGAATTTTAACTGTATCGGTAGCTTGTAGTATTAAATCTTTTCCAGCACGTAGTTGTCCTCGCAAATCCAGTTTGTCCGCAACTAGTGTTAAGTCTTGACCAGATAATAAATTTCCAGCATTACTAATTGTTGCTCCTGTCTGAGAAGCTCCCCATTGAACTCCGGGTGTAACATTTATCTTCAGTAAAGAGAGTGCTTGGGGATTCGTAGCACTAAACTCGCTACCATCAAGAAATTTGAGATTACTTGCTGTACTTGCTGCAAATGAACCACCAATATCTAACCGTGCATTTTGACCAAAAATTATTCCGTTGGGATTAATCAAAAATAAGTTAGCTGAACCATTAGTACGAATTAAACCATCAATATTAGATACCGACCCACCTGTTACCCGTGTCAATATATTTTGAATATTTGTAGCATTATTAAAATAAGCTGCGCTATTTGTGGGAACAGAAAACTCTTGAAAACTGTGAAATAAGTTACCAGCAGCCTGGGTTCCACCTTCAATAAATCGGGTATTATCTTGTAATCTAACCTGGGAATTATTGGGTAATGTCGCGTCTGGTGTTATTTGAGCTTTGGCATTACCACTATGTAGAACTATAGTACTGTAAATGACAATTCCTAATCCTTTGAGTAATTGCTTACTTGTAGATAATCCTGACACCGCACCCCTCCCTGTCTAGCCGGAAATTAAAGTTGGAACTCTTTATATTACTTATTAGAGGAGGGTAAATCGGATTATGCTGTTTACCAGAGAAAAAATAATAAATGTTAGCGGCAAACTGAAAATATTACCGCTTCTGTACGACCTTAAGGACTTACAAGAAATAAATTATACTGTCTTGTGGGGTTATCAGCAGTTGTTAATTAGGTTAGCTGTTGACTGTTGACTGGAATCAAAGAATTTTTGTATTTTATCAGAATACCCAAAAGGGAAATATGTGTTTTTTGGGTTTTATATAGTTATTTGACACCGACTCAATTAATCGGTGCCGATTATTGTTTTTACTGCACTTCCAACCAAGCTTGTAAATCAGCCAAGCTACCAAAATCCAGCAAAGCCTCACTCAAATTTTCAACAGCAGGTAAGGATAAGCTAGAAATTTGCAGACTCACCTGTTCAGGCAATTGTCCAAACCGCTTTGTCAACAGTCGTAGGATAAGTGCTTTTTTTCCTTCTTCTAGTCCTTCTTCCCGTCCTTCTTCCCGCCCTTCTTCCCGTCCTTCTTCTTTAGCTTCTTGATAAACTCGTGTTTGCTTTAGTGTAATTCCTAACATAGAATCAATCTCCGCTCGACTTAATTGCTCAAATTTGTATACTATTATTGCCGTCACCATATCCATTATGGCGCGACTTACGGTTTCGGGTTGCCCAACAGAAGAACGCTCAAGCAAATACTTAGCTTCTTGTGGTGCTTGTTCTTCGTCTACCGTAGTCAGTACCATCAGCGCAACCCATAAAGGTAGTTGACGAATATCCCCTAACTCATCTAAGTACACTCGATGCACTTGGTCTCCATTAAGTTGGTTTCGATGGGGGTAAATATTGCTTTGTTCGATACTACGGGATGGGTAAATTATGATTGCTTGCCAATCGCTAAATTTATAGCTGTGGCGGTAAAAATATAAAGAGGACTCTGCAAATAATCTCTCGTAAAGTGTTTCATCCGTCTGAAACTGTACCTCGTAGAAGTAAATAACTCCTCTTTCTTCGCTTTCAGGTGGTAGAAATACCCCATCAATTTCAAACCTTGGTTCCTTGACAGCTACTGAATCAAATCTGTAGCTATTAGCATTTGCTGGAGGATTTGCCAACAGTTCAAATAATAGAGTAGGGGACTGTTGAAACAGTTTGTAAAATATTGAGTCTCGCCGCATGTACAATTACAGGTAGTATTTTTAGCCCTGGACAAAAGCGGGTTTTATCACCAAAAAATAGATGCTGGAAACTTATCCGCCTTAGTTAGTAATAAAATACTATGGAGTATATTCCCTGTAAAAAGTAGTTGTGGCGGACATTTTACTGTCACAAACTGGAATATCAGTTAATCTTAATTGTGCTGGCTTGTACTACTTATAATTTAGATTAATGCATATGCCTCGTTTTTATTTGACCGTTGTAAACACTTCTAGTGAAGGAAAAGTCCACCCAAACAACATAACCGTACCGTGCATTGTAAACAAAGCGTTATAAACAGTACGGTCAACAAGGTCAGCTTCCGGGGTAATTAACTCACCCCGAATAATCATGGCTAAGATACCACCAATTAAGAAAGAAACGAAAGCGGTTACGAGGTATTGGATTCCTATCACCTTATGGTCGTGACTAAAGGTGAAATAGGTTTTCCAGGTAGTTGGGGGTAAGTAGTGATGTTGCTTTTCTATCACCACATTACTACTTTTTACTTGAGTATCTGTCATTGTTAAATGTTAATGGTTGACGGTTGACGGTTGACGGTTGATGGTCATCAGTTAACAGTGAACAGTCATCAGTTAACAGTGAACAGTCAACATTTAACCAGGGTAATTAACTACAGGAGGAGCAGCAGGTATAACTGTTTCCCAACCGTTTTTGAAGGATGATTCCGAAGCTTCTTTGTACTCATCAGCAGCTTGATTTTTCGCTGGGGAAGGAGTTTGACTTGCTGCAGTATTAAGCCAGTTATTGTAATCATCTTCAGATTCAACGACCACAGATGCTTCATTCGCGGCAAAATAGGTACCACTAAACTGTGAATCGGTTAGCTGATACTTACCTTCAAGAATAGGTGTGAATTCCAGGTTAATGATTTGTTTAGGGACGATATCTTGTTTAACTCTAAATTCAGGAACGTAAAATCCGTGCAGTACATCTTCCGATTGTAATGCAAGACGCACCCGCTGATTTACTGGTAAATGTAGTTCGGTACTAGTAACATCATTATTGGGATAGTGAAATATCCAAGCCCATTGTTTAGCTACTACATCTATACTTTCAATGGGTTTCGCGTCTCCAGTTTCCATTGGTGCAGCTTCAGCAGACTCCATCATATGTAAATGTGCCGCTTCCATTGGACCTTGAATCCCCATTTGATTATAGATTTGATAGCTATAACCAGCAATCCAAAAAACTAACAAAACTGGGATAGCTGTCCAAATAACTTCCAAAGTGAGATTACCTTCAATAGGAGGCCCATCACTCATATCATCCTTTGCAGCACGGTGGAACAAAATCGAATACAAAACAGTACTTGTAACCCCAAGAAAAATCAATGTACCCAGCACAACCAAGAAACTAAATAACTCGTCAACCAGATGCGACTCAAAAGCAGCTTCCACCGGAAACCAACTATAAGCTTGCTTCCCCATCCACAGACTGATACTAACGATAACAAAAGCTACAGGAGCAATTGTCAAAACATTCCAAACTCTAATTCTCATAGCAACAAAGATGATTCAATGGCTGACAGTTGACAGTTGACAGTTAGCAGTTATCAGTCAACAGTTAGCAGTCATCAGTCAACAGTTAACAGTTAACATCCAACTACTTCAAAACAATACTAGGATTTTCACCCACTCTCAATAAATAATCAGCGGTATTATGTACACCAAACTCAGCAGCCATTTGCGCTCCCAATGTTCCGTGGAGATACATAATAAACATGATTACGAAACCTGATAACAAATAGCCGTACTGTACTTGTCTATCTTCTTCTTTACGCCAAATGTAACGTTGTAAACCTCTCCAAACCGTCATACCAATTATTAATCCAAAGAGGAAAACACCACCAACACCATGCCAAATCATTGTATCCATAGCTGGAATACCCCAAGCACTTTCAATTACTGGTGATGGCTGTGCGAGCATAATTTCATAAAAACCTGCTGCAACTGTAAAACAGGTAATAACCGCAGACGCAGCCATGTTATACCAACCAACATCAAAGAAGTTAGCACGAGTTGCGGGTACTGACATATATTTTAAGATTGGTTCACCAAGGGGGAGCATTACACCAATAACATCGCAGGTGACCCCAATAATAAACAAGCCCAAAGTCAAATGCACTAAATTAGGATGAATCGGTATTAAATAAGGTAATCCATTTGCGCCTAAATGTGTACCAACTTGGTCAATTAATTCACTGTTCATGGTAAAATTCCTTCTTTGATTGCTTCAACAACTGGTACAGTATGCAGTCCATAGACCCAAACTAGTTCGTCTCCCAAATACACCTGGAAAAACACCAAAGCAGTTAGTAATAGACCAAAACCAAGATAAGGAATTGGTAATTTTTCTGGATTACGCGAACGAATTACATAACGACAAGCTGTAATTACGACTATAATTCCTGACAGCGACCAGCCAATCAAGGTGTGTAAATTTAAGACAGGTTGTACAACATCATAAGGCTTGGCTAAACCTGCTTCTAATTGACCAAAAATAATAGCGACAAAAATAGAAATTGTCGCAAAAACCATATTCCACCAACTAACCTCAAAAAACCGAGATTTTTTGGTAATAATCCCAAGGACATCACAGGAAAATGCAAACAATACCATCGCAATTACAAAGTGAACTATAATCGGATGAATTGTATCTGGATAGGGTAAACCGTGGTCATTCAAATGTGGAAGTAATTTATCGAGCATCGCTAGCATTGTTTTCTCCTGAATATATCTCCTGAACCTTAGTTAAATTTCCTTAACTTCATTAATTGCTCAACACAAAACTCATACCATGACGCTCGTTCACAGGAAGCTACAACAAACTTATTCTGTTTCTGTTGGGGCGCTTTCTATTATTCCTTTATTGGAAGAATCCACTTATCCAACTCATTTTATGATGCCGTCTTTTAAAATTTCTTAATGTTCACATTGATACGAATCTGTAATATTTCTTAACGAAATTTCAAAAAATAAAATAATATGCATGAGAATATGTACTTAAAAAGTAAATGCTAGACACAACTATTAATTCGTAATTCCATATTTTGCAGGCTAATCGATTGGATTATTTACATTAATCGATTCCAACTTATTATAAATAAATTATTAAATTAGTTATTCAATAACAATAGTAAATATGTTATTTGTTTCATTATTTACAATAAAAAATCAACCTAGCTTTGCATAAATAAACGAACCGCCAAGGAGCCAAGGGTGCCAAGACAAGGAAGAGTATATAGCGGTTCTCGGTTGGGTTAAATACACAAGGGCGGGGCTTGCGATGCCCACCCCACAAGAGTGTTATTTTTTTCTCTGTACCTGACTCAACTGAGAACCGCTATAAAATCTGACTTTCCTTGGCGTTCTTGGCTTCTACCCTGCGGGAAAACCTCCGGTTTATAACGGTTCGCTAAGTTTGCGTATCCTGTAATATCTTCTTAATATCTTTCATTAGCAAAAATAGATGTAGCGCGTCAGTAGAGCTAGGCTCAAAATCAAATTGTTGATACCATACTTTTGCTTCATCATCTTTCGCATGAACAAGTAGTGCGCGGATACCAGCAATATCAGCGGCTTGGAATGTTCGTTGTAATGCATCCTTCAACAAACCCCTACCAATTCCTTTTCCTTGTTCTTGTTTGTCAATAGCTAAACGTGCCAAAATCATGACAGGAATAGGATGTTTTGCAAGTCCTTTGGTGACACGAGTAGGAGCTTCTTCATGAGTAACAGCACCTACAGTTAAGCTGTAATAGCCAAGAACTCGGTTGTCAGTACAAGCAACATAAGTTTGAGCGCTATTAGATTGCTGGTTTTGCAAAGCATAGCGCAGGAGAAAACGGTTTAAATCGTCACTACCGCAATCAAAATCTTGAAGGTCATGGGTAGCCGATAATTTTTCAATATAAAGCACTATTTAAAAGAATAAATTAATCAAAAACACTTGGTTCTGTCAACAAGCGACGTAAGTTTGGCTTGTCCTGGGGTTTGCGGTCTAGAGCTGAACAGAAAGCTTCCCACTGCTCGTCGTCCAACACAAACAAACGACGATTTGTCAAAGCTTCAGACGCAGCTATTAAACCATGCTCCAGCAAAAATTCGCTGACATTTTTATGGGAAACAGCAGCAGCCTGTTGTAATAAATTTTTTGCCGTGGGAGTTGCGCGGATATCTATTCTTTCAGATTTTGCTTCCGGTTGGTTTTGCATGAGTTGACTTTATCTGAGTTATTAATAATCTAACATACACACAGTGTCCTGACAGAGAATTTCTCTAATAACCTCAGCAAATGTTTGCAAAATTGGTCTAGATACAAACTCATCTTGTAGCCAAACAGCAGCAAGCTCCACCTTTGCGACAGACGGGTTGAGGTTAGTATAAACAACTCCTGCTCTGTGGATATTACGGATAGATGCGGGAGCAAGAGAAACACCCATACCAGCAGAGACAAGACCAAGAATTGTTTGCTTTTGATTCGCTTTCTGAACTACTTTGGGGCTAAAACCTGCTTGTTGAAACAAACTAATGCATAAATCATAATAACCAGCCTCTAAATTACGCGACACTAAAATAAAAGATTCATCAGCTAGTGCAGATAAATTTAATTCTGGGTATTGAGCAAGGGGATGAAATTCTGGCAAAACTGCTACAAATGGCTCCTGTAGAATTACCTCGACGCTCAGAGAAGTGTCATGTATAGGGGGAATCATCAGCCCAAGATGAATTTGACGGTTTTGCAAAGCCAGCAATTGAGCATTGGTTGTCATTTCTTCCAGTTCTAATTCTACACGGGGGAAGCGCTCCCGAAATATCCGCAGAATTTTGGGCAAGATACTATAGGTTGCGAAGCCAGAAAAACCTACAGCTAGATGTCCCATTTCTCCTTGTGCAACTCGCTGAGCAACTTCCACCGCTTGATTAGCTTTTTGCAACACTTGACGTGCTTCTTGCAAAAAAGCTTTTCCAGCCTCCGTCAATTCTACTCGACGCTTAGTGCGGTGGAACAATTGTACGTCGATTTCCGCTTCTAATTGACGAATTTGTTGGCTTAGTGGTTGTTGTGCCATATGAAGTCTTTCAGCCGCTCGACCAAAATGTAGTTCTTCCGCAACTGCAATAAAGTATCGTAAATGTCTGAGTTCCATTTGAACTTTTTAAGTGTTAATTAGTTATGAAAAATGTGTTGGACAGAGTGATTGTTAGGACATAAAGTTTTACCAAGCGCATAAATTGTACACAACACTTTACTCTTAATCGCTTTATGAGTTTGAACTTTAGCACAACTACATTCCAGAAAGAAGAAATTCTTTTAGCCGATACGCAAGAATATATTATTCGGGGAGGTCGTCATCTTTTTTCGCTTTTACCGAAAGCATTTACAGGAATTAAACAAATTGGAGTTATCGGTTGGTCATCCCAAGGTTCTGCTCAAGCACAGAATTTGAGAGATTCTTTGATGGGAACTGATATTAAGGTAAAAGTTGGGTTGCGAAAAAATTCATCTTCTATCCCATTAGCCGAAAAAGCTGGTTTTACCTTAGCTGATGGTAATTTAGGAGAAATGTATGAAGTCATCAGTTCTTCTGATTTATCAATTCTTTTGATTTCTGATGCTGCACAAGCGATAAATTATCAACAAATTTTTGATTCTATTAAACCAGGTTGTACACTTGGTTTATCTCATGGTTTTTTACTAGGATATTTAAACACTTTTGGTGGGTCTTTTCCTAAAAATATTAACGTGATTGCTGTATGTCCCAAAGGTATGGGAGCTTCTATTAGGAGACTTTACGAGCAAGGTAAAGAAGTTAATGGGGCTGGTATTAATTCTAGCTTTGCTATTCATCAAGATATCAACGGAAAAGCAACTGACTACGCACTGGGATGGTCTATTGCCATAGGTTCTCCTGTGACATTTATAACTACACTTGAGTCAGAATATAAATCTGATATTTTTGGAGAACGAGGAATTTTACTTGGTGCTGTTTATGGAATTGTCGAAAGTCTTTATCGTTGGTTTATCCATCGTGGATATTGTCAAGAAAGTGCATTTATTAACTCAGTAGAATCTATCACAGGTTCCATCACAAGAATTATTTCCCAAAAAGGAATTTTATCTATTTATGAATCCTTAAATGAAGTAGACAAAGAAACTTTTAAACAAGCTTACTCTGCTGCTTATCATCCAGCTTATGAAATTTTAATGGAAATATATGATGATGTGGCTTCCGGAAGCGAAATCAAAAGTGTCATTGATGCTGAAAATCGACATCAGCGCTATCCAATGAAAAGCATTGATGGTACAGATATGTGGCAAATTGGTGCTAAGATTCGCGCTAATAGAGAACTCGATAAAATTTTCATTAATCCAGTGACTGCGGGTATTTATATTGCTACAATGATTGCTCAAGCCAATTTACTTAAAGAAAAAGGTCATTTCTATTCAGAGATTGTCAACGAATCAATTATCGAAAGCGTGGACTCTCTTAATCCCTACATGCATTACCGAGGTGTTGCTTTTATGATTGATAATTGCTCCACAACAGCGCGACTGGGAGCAAGAAAATGGGCGCCAAGATTTGATTACATTCTATGTCAGCAAGTTTTTCCTACATTAGAGCGTGATACTCAGGTAGATAAAAAATTATTTGATAAATTTTTGAATGATGAAATTCATGAATGTCTATCAGTTTGTACAAAGTTGCGACCTTCGGTAGATATTTCGATAATTGATTAAATCTGAAATAACCCGAAGTATACATATACAGCAGTTTGCAGGTTGAAAAAGGTACATAGATTTAATGTCAAGCTCTTGTGGGGTGGGCATCCTTGCCCGCCCGACTTTATTTAACTAACTTGAAATTTGTTGTAAGTAACTCAGACCATGTAGAGACCCAATTAATCAGGTTACCATACTATAGGCAATACAAATTATTTTAATCCTGCGCTAATTGTTGTACAAAAGTCTTGTGTTCCGAACTATTCAAACCTTGTTGTAAAACAGCAGCAACTTTCGACATATTTCCTGCCTTTAATGCTGACACATCTAACCACAAACCCGGATAAAATTGACTTTTAATTACACCACTTGCATCGGATTCTAACAATATATATTCACCATCTTGTAAGCAGAAGCAATTAATTTGATTTTCTAAAGTTTGCCAAACAATATATTCCTTCACACCGTTGCGACGGTAAACTTTTTTCTTATCGTATAAATCATTAGCTGCACTAGTTGCCGCGATTTCTACAATTAATTCAGGTGAGCCTTCAATGTAATCGTCCTCACTAATACGCGAACTACCACCTGACTGGATACGAAGTAAAACATCCGGTTGTGGTTCGTTATCTGCGTCTAACTTAACTGTTGCATTGTCGCTTAACTCTACCCCAGGTGTTGCCAACCAATAAGCTGATAACCAAGCAATAATAGCCGCATGTGGTCTACCATGACTTTTATGCCTGACTGGGGATGCCATATAAACGATTCCTTCTATCAATTCTGCTTTTTTAATATGTGGCATCCCAGCGTATCGACGCTCAAATTCATGACGAGTTAGTCTATCTCCATTTTCTAATGGTGGGATGTGCGTAATTTTGTCAATACCTTGCTCTATTGATGCTGTCATTTACCAGAATCCTCAGAGGAATTGCCATTCTATATAGTATATCTATATTATTGCCTTTGTTAACTATCATTTATGATATGGATTTGAAATCGCTCAGACTATTTTTCACATTTTATCCAACGAAATTCCACCCACAACACCTTTAACTGCGAGTAAATAATCAGCAGGTGCTAGTATTATTTGTACTCCACGTTTACCCGCAGATACAGAAATAACATCAAACACCTCTATTATTTCATCCACATAAACCGGATAATCCTTCTTGCAAGCCAGTGCCGTTACACCACCACGAATATATCCCGTTAAAGGTTGAACCTCTTTCAGCGGAACAGTTTCTACTTTACGATTATCTGATATTTTCGCCAATGCTTTCAAGTCAAGCTGAGTGTTTCCGGGGATGACCGCTAAAATAATTCCAGTGCT
Source organism: Scytonematopsis contorta HA4267-MV1 (assembly GCA_019359035.1). Taxonomy (GTDB): domain Bacteria; phylum Cyanobacteriota; class Cyanobacteriia; order Cyanobacteriales; family Nostocaceae; genus Scytonematopsis; species Scytonematopsis contorta. The sequence continues at coordinate 93,794 of JAHHIC010000013.1, forward strand.
TAAGCCTTTTACTACCAAAGTTTTAAACACCTGCTCTGGTGGTAACCCAACCTTCAGAGCAACAGACTCAGCAGATAAATCATCTAAATCAACTTCGTATTCTCTTAACTCGTAGGAAATACCCAAAGAATCCAGAATGCGTACTGCGTTAGTTTTCATGCTTTTTTTACGACTCTAGTAATTGTAATAGTCGTTGCAATTCTCCACAAGCTGCTTGAAGCGACGGAAGTGCATTTTTTGTTAGGTTTTGAGAACGACATTGTTCTGCTAAATTTTCAACATCAGGTTTGCAAGAAGCCTCAGCATTTGGAAACTTTGAGTAAGCTTCTTCCTCATTTACACTTTCTCCCTGTAAATAGTGTATCCAGGTCTCGATATTTCGTTTAGGTATAAATATTGCGATTGCCTCATCAGCTTGGCGATTTTCTTGAGAATCCTCATCAAGGGTGAGAGCTAACCAATCAAGTCGTTCCTGTAGTGTGCTTTTGTCTGCATCAATTATTACCACTAATCCAATTGATACACGGTTTCGATTTTGACGATATGCTTTTACTTCTGCTGGATACTGAGTGCGTACAAATTGCTCCCCAGATTGACTACCAGGAGGGCAAATTCTAGCTCGAAATAAACCTTTAAAACCTCGCTTTTTTAGAAAAAAACGGGCGAAAACCTCCTGCTGTCTATCTTCACAAAGAATAATAATTTGAACTCTACGCTGACTCATTTAACCATCCCCGTGCAATTAATTCCGAAACTGGTAGCGCAGAATCATTTGGTATTTCGCTACCAATTCGCTTAACTCTTGCAGGAGCATTACTTCTACGCTCAAACCAGTAACCAATAGGTGAAGCCAAAAGATAATTAATTAACTCAGGGTGGTGAGAAATTAATAATGCTTGAAGTTCTCCATCACTACAAAGGTCATAAAGTTGAGCTAGCCAAGGTTGAATTTCTGGCAATGCTAAGAAATTTTCAGGCTCATCAATGCACAAAGTATAGTCTGATGATTTTGTACCATGAATAAGCGTATACAAAGTAATTAAAGCTTTTTGCCCATCAGATAATTCACCAAAACGGTAATCAATAAATTTATTACTATCTGTTGCAGATGAAAAACGTATTTTTAACACCAAACTTTGTTCGCTGACTCTCTCAAACTTGAAGTTTCTAAACCCATCAATAACTTCCCTTAAAATATCCCCAACTTCCGCAACTTTACCTTGGTCTTCAGAAAAATAACGATACCAAGAAACGTAATTTTCCATCTGACTCGTCAAATAAATTTCTGGCTGAATACTCTCGTCAATCATTAAACTTGGCATGACTCGCACAATAATAAAACGTGCCATTCTTTCTCTAAACCAAGTTAATTTTGAATTATCACTTTTTGTCATCAATGAAGGGAAAATAGACTGTGACCAATTAAACGAAAATTGGGAATCTTTAGAATAATCATCTTTATATATTTGAACATCACCTGACTCAAACTTTAGTAAAGATTGATTATTAAACCATAAACGCTCATACTCAACCCGAACTTTATCTTTTTTCTCGCAAGTAATCCCTAACTCATATTTATAAATACCATCGTTACCAATAATCTCTAACTCAAAACTTTGTAGCTTTGAGCTTTGCCAACGAGTACAGTCTACGGATTTAAAAATTGTCTCAATTTTGCTATCCCCGCTGATAAATAACTGGATTTTCTGCAAAACCTCAAATACAGTAGATTTACCTACACCATTGGAACCCAAAAACAGATTAATAGCATCAAAATCAAGTTCAAAATTTACCAGACAACGAAAATTATCGATGTATATCCGTTTTAGCATGGGATTACCGGGCTTGAGGACTTTGTTGACCCTGAAGAAGTTAGTACACTTCACCAGTAGTTTACCAAATTTGATAAGTGGCTCAGCCGAAAATTTGGCATATGCTTTATCGACAAGTAAACAAGGCAAGTTTTTCCATACGCACAGAGGTTAATATATGGGCATTGTATTTTTAATAACATAAGCTAAATTCTATACCTTACCCCAGAATCTACAATAGTTAGTAAAGCAAACTATTTATAAATTAACTATACACTTGGCAAACTAACGTGTTAATCTAAAGAAGAAGTTAAGCCAAAGGTAGTTTGAAAAAAGATTCCCAAAATCGTCCCCAATTTCAACCATTGCACCCCGCATTGCGAGAAGTGACGAGTATGCTTGTGAACAAGGTGGCCGACAGAGCGCGTGTTTTGTTCGATGATGCCTTAGGAGAAAGCCTGGGTCTTCATGTCAAGCATTTTGGAATTCTCTTTTTGCTTGACTCCGATGGACCGAGTTCGCAAACTGAGTTGGTGCAGCAGTTAGGTGTAGACAAAGCTTCGATGGTGCAATTTATTGACCACCTAGAAAAGCTGGAACTAGCCAAACGCTCCCCAAATCCCCGCGACCGTCGTTACCATATCATTACAATCACAGAAAAAGGACTGGAGGTTCTTAAGCAAGGACTAGAAATTTCTATAGCTGTAGAACAAGAGTTGTTTTCTGGGATTTCTAATGAGGAGCGCAAGCAATTAAACTCCCTGCTAAGAAGAGTACTTGAGTAGATATTAACTATCAAGAAAACAAATTTTTGGCATAATTCACTCCCTAAGGTATTGGAATTTTCATTGAATTCCACATCTACCACATGAGAAAATATCGCTATCTGTCACAAGTGTTTACACTATGTTATCCAGTCCGACGACAAATTTAACTACAACTCTGACTGTTGAAGTAAATGGGTTGCGAAATCGTAAGGGGCAAGTATGCATAAGCATATTTGCAGATGCAGATGCTTTTCCCAAAGATGCCGTTAACGCAGTGCAAAGTCAATGCGTAGAAATTACGGATATTCCATTACAAGTGACGTTTGAAAATTTACAGCCGGGAAATTATGCCATCACCGTCATGCACGACGAAAATAGAGATGGACAATTAAACCGGAACTTTTTGGGAATCCCAACCGAAGGATTTGGATTTTCTCGAAATCCAACCATATACTTTGGTGCTCCTAAGTTCGACGACACGGTTTTTACGGTTACAGAAACAAATACAACAACTCAGATTAACCTAAATTATTTACTAGGCTCGTAACTTACAGCGGATTTCTAGTTAGTGAAGTACAAGTGGGCGCAATACTTGTCGGTTAAGCACCAAAATACTTAAATACGTAGGTTGGGTTGAGGAACGTTCACCGCAGGTGGAGCGGAGCGCTTAACCCAACAAATACAACGGAATGTTGGGTTTCCCAAAGCCTCAACCCAACCTACAAAATCTCAAAACCTTCGCAGTATTGCAAGTGGGCGGCACGGGAGGGACGTGCCACCCCACAAAATTTTATGTGAAATCATCGATATTATTAGGAGCGACAGTGCAACAAAAAGAACTGCGTAAACTTCCATCGCTTCCAACTTCTTTATCCCGCACCTTAATAATTTTGGGAATTGCTTCAATTATAACAATGGGAGCAGGGGTACTATATTTCAATCGCTCTCAAACAAATAATAATTCTCCTGTAACAGTTTCTAAAGTACCAAACAACCCAAAGGTGAATGCTCTAGGGAGATTAGAACCGAGGGGTGAAGTAATTAGAATATCAGCACCCTCCAATCCAGGTGGAAACGGAAGCCGCATTTTACAGCTATTGGTTGAACAAGGTGACAAAGTAAAAGCAGGACAGACGATTGCAATCTTAGATTCTCGCGACAGACTGCAAGCCAATCTTGTTGAAGCTCTTTCATCTGTTGAAGTTGCTCAATCTCGCTTAAATCAAGTTAAAGCTGGTGCAAAGCAGGGAGAAATTACAGCCCGTCAAGCTAGCATTTCTCGTTTGCGAGCCGAACTATCCGGACAGATTCAAACCCAGGACGCGGAAATAGACCGTTTGGAAGCTCAACTACAGGGTGAGATAGTAACTCAACAAGCAACAGTAAATCGTTTAGAAGCTGAACTCATAGGTCAAAGACAAACACTACAAGCAACAGTCGCTCGCATAGAAGCAGAGAAAAGAAATGCTCAGACTGAAGTACAACGCTTCGAGAGCTTATTTAAGGAGGGAGTGATTTCTAGCCAGGAAGTAGAGAGAAGAAGGCTGATAGTCGAAACATCTACTCAGCAACTAGTGGAAAGCCAAGCAAACCAAAATCGAGCAATCACTACTTTGCAACAACAGATTCAGGAAGCGAAAGCCAATCGTGACAAAACTATCGGAACTTTGCGTATTCAGATAAGGCAATCAAAAGCCAACCGTGAAAAAACTGTTACAACTCTACAACAGCAAATCAACGAAGCCAGAGGAACCCTCAATCAAACAACAGAAGTACGTCCAACAGATATTGCAAACGCACAAGCGGAAGTAAATAGTGCGAAGGCAACAGTTAAACGTATTCAAACAGAATTAGATTTAGCATACATTCGCGTACCCAAAGCAGGACAAATTCTTAGAGTACTATCTCGTCCAGGAGAAACACCTGGCAATGATGGAATAGTTGAATTAGCGCAGAACGAGCAAATGTATGTTGTAGCGGAAATTTACGAGAGTGATATTAGCAAAATTCGTCCCGGTCAAACAGCAAAAATCACTAGTCCCAGTAATACCTTCGCTGGAGAATTAACAGGAAATATAGATAAAATTGGCTTACAAATTGCTAAAAAAGATGTTCTAGGTACTGACCCAACTGCTGCAACAGATGCGAGAGTAATAGAAGTCAAAATTAGTTTAGATAAACAATCTAGTAAAAAAGTTGCTAATTTTACAAATTTACAAGTAAACGTAGAAATTAATAGTGGAAATTAATATATGATAAAAAACATTATTAAACCTAGAACTCCACTAGCTTGGCGCCAACTGATTAAAGCAAAAGGAAGATTTTTGGTTGCACTATCCGGTATTGCCTTTGCAGACCTGTTGATGTTAATGCAAATAGGTTTTCAGTCGGCTTTGTTGGATAGTAATACTCGCTTACCCACACTATTAAAAACAGATTTAGTTATGCTTAGTAGCCAAGCGCAAAATATAGCTTTAGCAAATAGTTTTTCTCGACGTCGTTTATTTCAAGCAAATAATTTACCAGAAGTAGAATCAGTTTCTCCTTTGTATATTCGCTTAGGAAATTGGAAAAATCCACAAACAAAATTAGAATCATCAATTCTTATTATAGGTTTTAATCCTACATCATCAGCATTTAATTTGCCAGAAGTCAAACAAAATTTAGATTTAATAAAGTATCCAGACACTCTTTTATTTGACCGTTCCTCTAGAGGAAAATATCAGGAAGTCGTAGCTCAAATAGCTGGAGGTAAACCCGTAACTACAGAATTACAAGGACGCAGAATTACTATCTCCGGTTTATACAAAATTGGCTCATCATTTATTGCTGACGGTAGTTTGATAACTAGCGACCAAAACTTCCTGAGAATTTTTTCTGGAGTACAAGCAGGTCAAGTTAGTATTGGGTTAATTACTCTCAAACCTGATAGTGATGCTAATGTGGCAGCGACCAAACTAAATTCTCTGTTACCAGAAGATGTGAAAGTTTTCACCCGTGAACAGTATATTGCTTTTGAAAAAAATTATTGGGAACGAAGTACCACTATTGGTTTTATTTTTGGACTCGGTGTAATTATGGGATTTTTAGTTGGTGTAATTATTGTTTATCAAATTCTATATAGTGATGTTGCCGACCATTTACCTGAGTATGCGACTTTAAAGGCTATGGGTTATAGTGATATTTATTTATTAAATGTAGTTTTTCAAGAGGCTATACTTTTAGCTATCTTGGGTTATATCCCTGGATTTATAATTTCTAACTTTTTATATGAATTAACTCGCAATGCCACAAACTTACCATTATTTATGACTGTGGATAAATTTTTGCTAGTTTTAATTTTGACTGTAATAATGTGTATTATTTCTGGAGGGATTGCCATGCAGAAATTACGTTCGGCTGACCCTGCTGATATTTTTTAGCAACGGACATGTTTTACTAGCAATAAATTAAATTACGAGGAGTATATGACTGTGCAGATGAATATGACAACAATAATTGTAGTGGGTATTACGGCTTTACTTTCTACAGCATTACCAGTTAAAGCTAATACTAATTATCAAAAATCATTGACAACAGAATTGATGACAGAGCCTATGTCAGCAGGAATTATAATTGCTCAAGATACTCAAGAAAATAGCAAGCCATCAGCTCGACGTAGCTATATTGGTGTTGGAGGTGGTATTGGTTTGAGCAACGGAGAAACAGGATTGAGTGATGGAGGGTTGGCTATTCTCACCAGAATAGGACTCACTGATAATATATCTTTCCACAATGCGACTGTATTTGGTGACAACACAGCTTTGATGATTGCTTTAACTGTTGGTACACCCATCAGAAATATTGACTCGGAGCAAGTAGTTGCTTATCCATTTATTGGTGGTGGGGTAAATCTGAATACTTCAAATGACTTTAAAGTAGACCCATTGCTGGTTACTGGTGTAGATATTGCCTTGTCTAATCGCTTTACTGCAACTGGTCGTGTAAATATCGGGTTTGGAGAAAATAAAACTGATGTGGGACTACTTTTAGGAGTTGGTTATAGTCTTTAATTTATAACAAGTATAGCGAAAATGTATATCAAACATCATGTAATCTCTCACTTTTTCTAATTAGACTTGCCAAATAGAAACTAAAGCTGTTATTTAATGATTCCTGATGAGCAAAAAAATAAATAGTGACTAAAATCTTGGAACTAGTTGGACTTTAGCGTCGTCTTAATTAGTATAGAAGCAATATATCTAGCTCACAATAAAACGATTAACTATTGTTATCGCATTAGTTATTAATTCTGACATCATACAGGTTAACAAATTAAAGGAATTCATGAATAAAAGGTTTCAAGTCGCTCTTCTATTTCTATCAATATTAGGAAATTTTACGTTAATACCACAGACAAAAGCCAGCATAAATAGTAATTTGGCTATCACAGTTAATGGCATGAAAAATCAAAAAGGTCAAGTTTGCTTTAGTGTATTTTCTACTAGACAAGGTTTCCCCAGCGACAGCAAACGTGCTCTTAAGTCCCAGTGTGTTAAGGTGGGAGACACTGCTGTAAATTTGAATCTGAACAACTTAAAGGCAGGAAACTATGCTGTAGCAGTATTTCATGATGCTAATGGTGATGGTAATCTCAATACTAACTTCCTTGGTATCCCCACAGAAGGTTTTGGCTTTTCCAATAATCCCAAGATTCGCACTGGAGCACCAAATTTTGTAGAATCGGCAGTTTTTGTTGCTGGTTCTAATAACAATGTTCAAATTCAGTTGCAGCATCTATTGTAAGTTTATAGCTTATAAGTTTCTCTTACAATTTTAATTTCTATAGTAGTTCTAAATAGACAATAAATATATACTTTTTCTCCTCTTGGCTAACTTGGCTTCTTGGCGGTTCGCTATTAATTCTTTTTTAACTAACCGCCAAGGAGCCAAGGAAGCCAAGAAAGAAGGGAGATTTAAGGTATTTACATCAAATTTTGATTTTTAGTTCTCACCCGTTGATATAATTCCTCCATTACTTCAATAAAAGAATTATCCTCCTCCCAGAAACTAGGAAAATCTCCCTGTTTTTTAATTAAAATAGCTGGTACGCTACCAACTGTAGGGACATCGATTGTTTGGGGTAATCGCTTAGTACCCAACCAAAACTCTCTCACGCTTGGTTTATCAGCAACCTCTTGTTTTTCTGGCTGCGTATATAATGAATTTGAAACTTCTATTGCAACCTCTTTAGCATTTAACTCCTCAGAAAGAGCTTTACCTAAAGGAGTTTGTGCAAGTTGTTTCTGAAGTTCAGTCTTAGATAAACCCCGTAATTCAAATAATAAAAAAGGATTATGGTCAAGCTGAGAAGCAACTAAATAATAAACCCCAGCAATATGTTTACAAGGATTAGCTGAATCAGGACAAGAGCATTTCGTTTTAAAATCTTTGCGGCTATGGGGTAACAAATGCAATCCCAACTCCGAAAAAGCATCTTCGATATTTTCTGGAACTTCATTCAACAACAAACGAGAAACAAAGCTAGCTTTAGAAGAAAGATTATTGATTGCTTCATTCCAGCGAGCTTTAGCAATTGGTGTAATTTCAATAGAGATATTATAAGTAGGCTCCTTATAAACACCAAAATAGGGATTCACAGACCCTCTAACTTTCGCAGTTACATTATTGAGGTCAATTTCAAAACTCTTAACCTTACCACCACTAGCATAAGAGCGTCCTCTTTGTAATCGATTATTATCAGTAAAAGACTCCAAAGCTGTGATAAAACGTTCACCCCACCAAGTACGACTAAACTTGCTCATAAAAAATATTTCTCCCCTTTGCATCTTGTGGGGTGGGCATCCTTGCCCGCCCTTTGTATACTTAATTAAAAAGAGAATCGCTATATTCACTCCAAAATTGCACCCTTATTTAATGCAATTAGCTGCTTAAAAGCTTCATTATCCAAATTCGTCAACCAAGACTCATCGTTCCCTACCACAGAAGAAGAAATTTTCTTTTTATCTTCAATCATCTGGTCAATCTTTTCCTCCAAAGTACCAATCGCAACAAACTTATGCACAAAAACATTCTTTTTTTGACCGATACGAAAAGCACGGTCAGTAGCCTGTTCCTCAACAGCAGGATTCCACCAACGGTCAAAGTGGAAAACGTGGTTAGCTTTAGTAAGGGTAATACCAACACCACCTGCTTTGAGTGAAAGTATAAAAACTGATGGTTCTGTTTCAGGGTCTTGGAATTCCGAAATCATTTTTTCCCTACGTTGACGACTAGTTCCCCCATGCAAATAATAAGTATTACAGTGTAAAGACTGTTTAATATATTTCTCGATGTTTTCGCATATTTCCGTAAATTGGCTAAAAATCAGCAAACTTTCTCCTTCTGATATCGCTTCTTCTACCATTTCTCCAAGACGACTTAGTTTATGAGAACGCTCGCTAGAAAATTCGCTTCCGTCTTGTAAAAATTGTGCTGGATGGTTACAAATTTGTTTTAGTTTCATCAGTGTAGACAGCATCAAACCTTGACGCTCAATTCCTTCTGCTTCAATAAGTTTGTTCTCTACATCTTTGACAACTGCTTCGTAAAGTGAAGCTTGTTCTTTAGTTAGGTTAGCGTATAACTTTTGTTCAACTTTATCCGGTAAATCACTGATAATAGATTGGTCTGTTTTCACCCGACGTAGAATTAATGGTTCAACCAACTTCTTCAGAGTAGTGGATTTTACTCTGTCATTATCCTTTTGAATCGGGATTTCAAAGGATTTGCGGAATTGCGCTTCTTTCCCCAGATAACCGGGATTAAGAAAATTAAAAATTGACCACAAATCCAGCAAGCGGTTTTCTACAGGGGTTCCGGTTAACGCTAGTCGGTGTTTAGCTGAAAGTTTCAGGATGGCTTTGGTTTGTGCTGCTTTGGGATTTTTGATATTTTGCGCTTCATCCAAAACCAGACGCTGCCATTCCATGCTATTAAATAGCTTTTCGTCTTTGCGAGCTAGGGTAAACGAGGTTATCACCACATCATATTGCAAGCAGTTTTCCTTAAATTCAGCTACATCCAAATTGCGATCGCCCCCGTGATGTACGATTGTTTTCAGGTGGGGTGCGAATTTGGCGATTTCTTTTTGCCAGTTACCTACAACCGAGGTGGGTGCGACTAATAACGTAGGTGCTACAGTATTTTTCTCGTCTTTTTCCTGTAAAAGCCTAGCAATCACCTGAATCGACTTACCCAATCCCATATCATCCGCTAAACAACCATTTAATCCCAATCGCTCCAAATATTGCAGCCAAGACACTCCTCGCTTCTGATATTCCCGCAGTGTTCCTTGTAAATTAGGTAACTCAGAAATCGGCTCAAACTGGCTTTTGTCGTGCAACTTCGACATCATTTCTTCTAAAAAGTCATCATGCTCAATCTCCCACTCGTCCCCAACTTCCGCACTGCGTTGCAGTAATTCCAGCATCGTCATTTCTTTTTTATCTTTTTCCTGGGATTGCCAAAATTCCAACAACTGCTGCATTTTATCTCGGTCTAATTCCATCCACTGGCCACGGAAAAGGACTAAAGGAGCTTTTGCATTAACTAATTGCTGCCATTCTTGAGAAGTAACTGCTTGGTCTCCGATAGCTAACTGATATTCATACTCAATTAAAGAGTCCAAACTAAAATAACTATCTGTTTTACCTTTCGTTGCTGTTTTGCTAGAAGATGCTTTTAGGCGAATTTTTGCACGACGACGACCAGCAGGAGTATACCAAGCGGGTACAATCACTTTAAAATCAGCATCTTCTAATACCCAAGCACTTTCCTTGAGAAAATCAAACGCTTGTTCTAGAGACAGCTGCATTCCTTCAGGCTCTTCTGTTTCTAATCCTTGCCAAAGTTTAGGATACATCCGTGCTGCATACCCCAAATTTAATAACAAGTTTGTCTCAAAATCTTTACCAAATTCTTTATGTACTCCCGCTTTGTTTTTAGAATTCATTCTCCAATAGTCAGCTAAAGCCAATTTTAGAGAGGGGTCTTTTTTACTAGCGACTAAAAATTTAATTTGCCAATTATCTATTGCATCGGGGGGAGCAGAGTGTAATTGAAAGCAAAGATTAAAGGGAGAATCGTTTTGGCTACGAGTAATTTTATTCTTCCAGGTTAACCATTGCTTATATTCATTTAACTTTATCTTGTTTATTTTTGGGTTATACCTCTGGGAGGAAAAACAATGCTCAATAAGTGTTTCGGCTATTTGTTTATCAAAAGCTGTTGTTGAAGGTGTATGAGTGACTATATCGCTGAGGAGATATTCGCTAAAGTGGCGTAATAGGGTTTCTTTATCAAAAAAATCGACAGAGTTATTGCATGTTGGAGAACCAGCCACACAAATAAGTGGCATATATTCGATATATTTTTTTAAATTATATGAGTATTGCTCGGAAACGATTTCCCAACTAGGGTAAATTTCAAATGCTTCTGTGACCTGATTTGGTTGCTTCCCTTTTTTCTTGGCAACAACTGCTTCCATCTGCCGATATTTTAACGCTGGTATATATTGGTCTTTGAGAATTACCTGCTTAAAAGCTTGAGTATAGTGATACCAAAATAATAGGTCAGAACCAAGTTGAATTTCAGCGGAGTTGTATAAAGCTAAAAAGTGAATATCACTGAGTTGTTTGATTACATTAGTTACTTTTGATGTTCGAGAACTATCTGTTTTGCTGGAAATGGCTGCTTCATAACAGTCTATTTGCCAATATTCAAATCCATCGTATTCTTCAGGTATTTCAACTTCCAAATATTTGGTTAATTCTGGTGAAGGGAGAGGTTGATTATTCGCTGTTGGAAGGGCAAAATATTTAGCAGATATACGTTGTGGTAATGTCGCGGATGACTCTTTGATTCCTAATTCTTGGATTAAAAAGTTTACTAGCTCTTCTTGTTCTAAGTGTGTGGGATGGATTTTTTGTTGCTTTTTTTTTGCAACTTCTTTTACGAATGGAGTTTCGACCCATAAGTAAAAGGAACCGGGCTGAATGTAGTCAGTAGATGTATCGGGTATCCAGGTGCCGTGAATTACTTTCATATGCGAAAGAGTCTGGATTGTTTATTTTGCAGATGCTACAAGTTACTTTACCAGAGGAAGGGTAAGGTGATGCAAAAAAGTGTTTAAGAATGATGAACTTCTTATTGCTTTTCATAATGCTCACTTTACAACTAGGACTAAAAAACATCAAAGTACAAAAATACCAAAAAAATAAAAACAGTATCAAAGTCAACTGCCTGCATTCACCTCAAGTTATGCTAAAAATACATTAAGGCTACTTTCACCCTGCCAAATTTTATTGATTAATATTTTATCTAGCAACACTAGCTAACTCTTGATATTCTAGGAGAGTATATTCTTGCAATAGGTAAAAAAGAGGGTAATCCTATGTCTTACAGTGATTTTACTTTAGCTAAAGTTATCAAGCAATTTGGTTTAAAAGTTATTGATAATTCCCGTATGTATTCGGGTAAACCTGAAGTTGAGCCGAGTAATTTCCTCACACAAACCATAGAACAAAATATTCCTTTAGCAATTGCTAGTAATACAGAAAAAGCTCGTTCTGAAATGATTATTTCTCCGATTTTAATAGAACTGAGAAAACAGCAAAATAATCAAATTTCTTTATTTTCAGGAATTGATTTTAGTGTTGATAACGAACGTGGATTAAATGGTAATTGTGATTTTATTATTAGTAAATCGCCAGAATTATTAATTTTAAGCGCTCCAGTGATTATCATAGTTGAGGCGAAGAAAGAAAATATCAATGGTGGTTTAGGGCAATGTGTTGCAGAAATGCTAGCAGCAAGAATTTTTAACGAAAGGGAAGGTAATGAAATTTCTACTATTTATGGAACTGTAACATCAGGCACTAACTGGCGTTTTTTGCAGTTAGAGGGAGATATTATTAATATTGATTTGGAGGAATATTATTTAAGCGATATAAAAAAAATATTAGGCATTTTAATTAGTTCCATTAGAGATGAAAGGTAATATAACTATATGTACCAAATGAGAAACCTAAAAATACGTCAACTTTGGTTAGTTTTATCCCAACCAGTCAGAAAATTCCAGTCCTCATCATCCTTTTCGTCTTTCTCACTTTTCTCGGTATCTTCAGTCTCTACTGTATGAATCTCTGGCTCTTTTCCCTTGAGCAAATTTTCATAGTCACCTGAATCAACCCACTTCAAAAGTTCCGATGCTCGCATTACCGTCCAAGGCAAATTATATTCCATAAAGCTAAAAGTTTTTGTTAGTTTACCTAAACTATCAAGATTACCTAGCTCAAAAGAACGAGCTTGCATAACAAAATCATTGATTGTATCTTCATTCAAATATTCATCTGGTAAACCTCCTAATTTCATTAAGGCTGTAATAGCAATATCTATCTGTTGACAAGCTAATAAACCAGCACGGTCGGCAGTAAATTTTGACATTATCATCCAATTATATAACGCAATTTCTAACCCATTTACCGCCAATCCACCTATACCAAGCGTTGTTGTACCTATTATGTTTTTCACTACGGGCATAACGTAAGCCATTTGCTGATACGCTAGATATTTACCTTTAATACGAGCAACTTCGTGCCCAAAAAGAAACATTAATTCATCACAGGAGAGCCATTCCATCCCCTCTATATTTACGCCGACTACTGGCTTTTCGACTCCTATAGCATAGGTTTTAATATATCCGGTTCCGCGAAATAAGTAAAGTTCTGGGATTGGGGCAACATCCAGAATATTACAAGTTTCAATAAAAGCATCATGAAGGTCTGGAAAGTTACGAGGAGTGACTTTGAACTCACTACCAATTATTTGCATCTGTAGTAACTTATCAATACCATATTCGTTGACTTTTTTTAGCAACGTGGGTAGTACAGGAGTGCGTTCTAATGATATCAGTGCTTTACGGTCAAATGGATGCTCGTAAACTTGTGTTTTTAGCCCTGTAAATAGTTTTCTTGTCATTTGTTTGCTTGTTTGTTTGCTTGTTTGCTTGTTTGTTTAATTAATTATTGATTTATTTATTGATTTATTTATTTATTGATTTATTTAATTATTCACAACATTTATAGGTTTATTTTTTTGAGTATACCTCTAAACTCTTGTGGGGTGGGCATCCTTGCCCGCCTGGTTATACTACACGTGGCTAAAATCCCCTTTTTCCTGCTCTAATTTACAAACTAAAGCTGATAATGCCTGAAACCCTATTGACACTTCTGATTTCTGTTAGTAGACTGTGCAGGAACACAAATTGATGTGTAAGATACGCTGGAAAATGAACCAAACAAAAATTGGATTTTGTCCGGAATAGACCCAGTAGAGGTTGTATTCATCAATAGAACGACAATTCCACTATAGCCAAACTTTATATGTAACCTAGGGAGTTTATTTGCCCCTACAAAGACCCGGTCATTATGGCCGGGTTTTTGTATTGTAAAATATGATATCAACTAAATGGTATTAACTAACGACGTTGTAACTGTGCCATAGTTGTCGCGCCAATAACCAAACCAGCACAGTGAGACCAATAGCCAAGACTAAATGAGTTAGCACCATTAGGGATTTCTAGGCTACCAATCCAGAAAATAAAATGTTGTAACAGCCACAAAAAAATATATAAAAAAGCAGGTATATCCACTGGAATAAATACGATTAGCAACGGTATAACTGTATAAATTTTCACTTTTGGAAACTTTAGTATATAAGCACCCAAAATCGCAGCAATTGCACCATTAGCTCCAATTAGCGGTACATTTAAACTAGGCTCCGCCAAAATTTGCACAACCCCAGTCATAATCCCACAAAGCAAGTAAAAAACTACAAACCTCCCACCTCCAAGAACTTTTTCGAGAGTTTGACCAAAAACCCATAAAAAAAGTACATTTGCTATAATTTGGCTAAAACTAGCATGAATAAACATCCCCGTAACAAGAGATATCGAACGCCAAAAAAATAGTATTCCAGCCGCAGAGTTACCAGCGACTAAATTAGAGGCAGCAGCGCTAATTTGTGCAGGAACCAAACCCCAAGTATTAACAAAAGTTCCCAATTGACCATTGAATTCCAGTATAAGTTCCCAGAGAAACAGGAAAACATTAACACCAATCAGAGAATAAGTAACAATTGGTCTTTTGCGAGTAAAAAGAAAAACGTTGTCACTAATAGGAATCATTTTTTGTCAAAAATCCGTCATTTGGTAAATGGTAATTGGTAATTGGTAATGGGTAATTGGTAATTGGTAATTGGTAATTGGTAACTTTCTCATCTTCCCCATCTCCCCCATTTCCCACTCCCCACTCCCCACTCCCCACTCCCCTCCCATATGGCAAGATTAAAATCAGCACGCACCGCACTAAACTAAGCAAAGCAAATGCACAAGAACACACTTGCTGGACGTTACGAAATTATTAGCCACTTGGGGGGCGGAGGATTTGGTCAAACCTTTGTCGCGAATGATACTCAATTGCCTGGTACTCCTCAGTGTGTGGTCAAGAAGCTAAAGCCGCAAGCTAGCGACCCGGAAACATTACAAACATCTAGGCGTTTATTTGACACGGAAGCTCAAGTCCTTTATCGTCTAGGTACTAACAAAAATATTCCTCAATTATTAGCTTACTTCGAGGAAAATCAAGAATTTTATCTTGTACAGGAATTTATTGTTGGACACGACCTCAGTCAAGAATTAACACCGGGGAAAGTCCTGAGTCAAGAGGATGTTATTACACTTGTGGTAGAAATTTTGGAGATTTTAGAATTTGTCCACGAGCAAAACGTAATTCATCGCGATATTAACCCACGAAATATACTCAGACGCGACAAAGATGGTAAATTAGTTCTTATTGATTTTGGTGCGGTCAAACAAATTTCTACTCAGGTTGTTACCCCCCAAGGAAAATCCAAGTTTACGGTTGCTATTGGGACTCCAGGATATACCCCTAGCGAACAAGCAAACGGCAATCCCAGATTTAGTAGCGATATTTATGCTGTGGGAATTATTGCAATTCAAGCGTTAACGGGATTACCTCCAGAACAACTGACGAAGGATGTTGATACTGATGAAATCGTTTGGCAAAATCAAGCTCAAGTGGATACAGATTTAGCTGCAATTATCGATAAAATGGTGCGTTACGATTTTCGGCAACGTTACCCTTCAGCTAAGGAAGTTTTGCAAGCACTAAAGGAGTTAAAAGCTCCCAATCCCAGTACCGTCGCTTTAATTAATCCACAGCCAGTTAATTCTCTCAATAAAATTAAAATTCGTAAATTTAACCCGAAAAAATTGCTGTTAGGCTTTACCTTACTAGGTTTAGGGGCAATAGCTTCAGTTTTTACTTTTAATGCAGTTAATTCAGTCAATGCTACTGGTTTATATAACCAAGCAAATACTCTACAGGATTTGCAGCGCTATAAGGAAGCACTTGCTATATACGAAAAAGCACTGGAAATTAGACCAGATTATGCCCAAGCTTTGAATGGTCAAGGTAAAACATTATATAAATTAAATAGAGATAAAGAAGCGCTTGCTGCTTATGATAAAGCAATCCAAATCCAACCCGATTACTTAGAAGCTTGGATGGGACGTGGTTTGGCTCTAAATGATTTGCAGCGTTATACTGAGGCTGTTTCTTCTTTTGATAAAGCTTTAGAATTAGAAAATAATTCCCCAGATGTTTGGAATGCTAGGGGTAATGCTTTAAGTAGTTTAAAACGATATGACGATGCTATAAAATCTTTTGATAAAGCCATTGAATTCAGAAAAGACTTTCATGAAGCATGGTATAATAAAGGTTTGGTACTGCATAGTTTAAAACGCTATGATGAAGCTATTGCAGCCTATGATAAAACTATAGAAATTAAACCAAGTTATGAAAAAGCTTGGTATAATCGCGGAAATGCGTTGGTTAATTTGCAGCGTTATCAAGATGCATTTAATGCTTACGATAAGGCTGTGCAATATAAGCCAGATTATTACCAAGCTTGGTCTTCTAGAAGCAATGTTTTAATTACTTTGCAACGCTACCCAGAAGCAGTAGAATCTTTTAGTCAAGTAGTTAAATATAATCCTAGTAGCTCTCAAGCATGGTCTAGTCGTGGTTGGGCACTACATCAAGTCAAACGTTACGAAGAAGCAGTCGAATCTTATAATAAATCGATTGAACTCAGACGTAATAATTATTTGGTTTGGTATAATCGGGGAAATTCACTTTTTATTTTGAATCGATATCAAGATGCTCTAAATTCCTATGATAGAGCAATTCGTTATCGGAATAACCATCCAGAAAGTTGGTTTTCTAAAGGTAATGTTTTATTGAGTTTAAAGCGCTATCAAGAAGCTATTAAATCTTATGACCGCGCAATTAAGTTAAAGCCAGATTATCAACAAGCAATTAATGCTCGCAATGAAGCACAAAATGCCTTGAATTCACAAAATTCAGTTGAATTCAAAGTTAACCGAACTCTTCCTAATACATCATCTCCTAATACATCAGCAAATTCAACCCCATCAGCACAAAATCCTAATTCTTCTCCACCTGCTGTTGTTGTACCAATAGTTCCTTAATTGTTGGTTATATATATTATCAAATAAAAGTTTTTTTGTCAACGGTATATATAAAATGTATACCTTTTGTATAGCTTTGGCTAATCTTTAAGAAAGATATTGCTTCTTCATATTATCTGTATAAAAATTCTTTTAATTTACTGTTAATTTCATAATTAAGTTAAAAAGAAAAGCGCTACCTAATATATACTAGAAACAATTTATACCATTTGTTGCCGAGGGCAACTGATACTAGTGCATCTACTGTTGTGGTTTGACTAATTTAGTTTGACTGAGCATTTAAAATCAACTTGTCGTTCAAAACAATTTATAAACATAACTAGCCATAAAGCAGAATATATGGAATACTCATACCGACTTTCACCCTTACAACAAGGAATGCTCTTCAATAGTTTGTATGCTCAACAATCTGGAGTGGATATAGAACAGATAATTTTTTTGATACAAGAAAAACTCAATATTTCAGCACTTCAACAAGCGTGGAACAGAGTCACAAAAAGGCATCCGGTATTAAGAACGAGCTTTGATTGGCAAAGCAACAATAGGGAACCACTACAATGGGTACATCGACAAGTGGAAATTCCTTGGGAACTGCAAGATTGGTGTGGTTTGTCGGACGAAGAGCAATCGGCAAAACTAGAAGCTTATCTTCAATGCGACCGTACACTTGATTTTGATTTAAATATACCGCCATTGATGCGTCTAGCATTGTTTAAAGTTAGCGAATCTTCCTACCAGTTAGTTTGGACTTTTCATCATGCGATATTAGATGGTCGGTCTTTTACTATAGTTTTGGAAGAAGTCTTCAAATTTTACGATGCTTTCTGTTGTGGAAAGGACTTATATCTCCCACAACCTCCTTCTTATCAAGACCATATTCAATGGCTACAGCAACAAGATTGGTCTAAATCTGAAGACTATTGGCGAAAATTACTTAAAGGCTTTAGCGCTCCAACTCCTTTATTAGTAGATACAATCCCTAGTGACAAAAGCGGTTTTGGACAGCAAGAAATCCGACTATCAAAGAAAATAACTCAGATGTTGGAGTCCTTAGCACAAGAACATCAAATAACTCTTAATACTATTGTGCAGGGTGCTTGGGCTTTGTTGCTCAGTCGCTATAGCGGTGAAACTGATGTTGTTTTTGGTGCAACTAGAGCTTGTCGTCATTCATCTGTAGCTGGTTCGGAGTCGATGGTGGGATTATTAATCAATACTCTACCAGTACGCTTCTGTGTATCACCCGATAAATCACTTATACCTTGGCTTAAAGAATTGCGGTCGCAATGGGTTGAGTTGCGAAATTACGAGCATACTCCTTTATACAATATTCAAAGTTGCAGCGAGATGACCGTAAACACACCATTATTTAACAGTATCGTGGTGTTTGAAAATCAAGACTTAAATACTGTCTTGCAATCTCGTGGTAGCAGATGGAAAAATTTGCATTTTCGGCTGGAAGAGCAGACTAACTTTCCCTTAACATTGCTTGCTTACGGGGGTCAGAACTTGTTCTCAAGCTCAAATATGACCAGCAAAGTTTTAATGATACCAAAATTTCGCGAATGCTGGGACATCTTCAAACTTTATTATCAAGCATCGCTGTTGAACCTTGGCAAAATCTAGGAGAATTACCACTGTTAACAGTAGATGAACGGTATCAAATGCTGATGGAGTGGAATCAGACAGAAACCGACTATAATAGACAACTTTGCATCCATCAGCTATTTGAATTGCAAGTAGAAAAAACACCAGATGCTATTGCCGTCGTTTTTGACAATCAGCAACTAACCTACCGAGAACTAAACTGTAAAGCAAACCAGTTAGCACATCACCTCAAGCAACTAGGAGTAAAAGCAGGTGTATTAGTTGCGGTTTATATGGAACGCTCATTAGAGATGATTCCAGCAGTCCTAGGAATACTTAAAGCTGGTGGTGCTTATGTACCCTTAGAACCAAGTTTCCCTCAAGCACGCATTCAATTACTTCTTTCCTCCCTAGGAATTAATTGCATAGTCACGCAAACTACTCTGTTGTCTAATATTCAACAGCTAGAATCCCAGCTTCCCCAACTACAGCACTTAATTTGTTTAGATGAATCTATTGGGGAATCATATGGCAATGTAAAAGTATGGAATAGTAGCATATTAGAATTACTCTCAACAGAAAATTTAGTTTTATCAGGAAGCTCAGATGATACTGCTTATGTAATTTTTACATCTGGTTCTACAGGAACACCCAAAGGAGTTGTTGTTCGTCATCAACCCGTCATTAACCTGATTGAATGGGTTAACAAGACATTTAAAGTGAATGAAACAGATAGGGTTTTGTTTATAACATCTTTATGTTTTGACCTATCAGTTTATGACATTTTTGGTCTTCTTGCAGCAGGTGGTTCCATTCGAGTTGTGTCTAAGCATGATATTCGCGAACCGGAAAATTTATTACACATCCTTTGTCACGAACCAATCACATTTTGGGATTCAGCTCCACCAGCACTGCAACAACTAGCTCCTCTGTTCCCTCAAGTTGCAGCTACTAATCCACAACTAAGACTAGTCTTTATGAGTGGTGATTGGATACCTGTAACACTACCTGACCAGCTAAAAACCACTTTTCCTGGTGTGGAAGTAATTAGTCTGGGGGGAGCCACAGAAGCAACAGTATGGTCTAATTACTATCCAATAGAGAAAGTCGAACCTCATTGGGTCAGTATCCCCTATGGTAAACCAATTCAAAATGCAAAATATTACATCCTTGATTCTTATCTCAATCCCTGTCCTGTTGGTGTAACTGGAGAGCTATATATCGGTGGAGAATGTCTTGCTTCTGGCTATTTAAATCAAATTGAACTAACTGCACAAAAATTTATTCCTAACCCCTTTATAAAAGGTGAAGTTAGAAGAACAAAAGATGAGATAAAAGATGATATAAAAAATTCACTTGAGAGTTTAGAAAAACTCTATAAAACAGGTGACTTAGCCCGTTATCAAGGAGATGGAAACATTGAATTTCTTGGTCGAATTGACCACCAAGTAAAGATTCGTGGTTTCCGCATCGAACTAGGAGAAATTGAGACTGTCCTTGCACAACACAAATCTGTACAAGAAGCAGTAGTAATGGCACGGGAAGATGAGCCAGGAAATAAACGACTGGTGGCATATGTTGTAGTAAATCAGCAATCTGCACCTTCAATGAAGGAATTGCGACGTTTTCTGCAAGAGAAATTGCCAGAATACATGATACCTTCTGTCTTTATGACGATTGAGCATATCCCATTAACACAAAATGCTAAAGTAGACCGTCGTGCATTACCTGTTCCCGACCAAATAAGACAAGATTTTGAAAAAGACTATGAAAAAGTTTTTATCGCTCCGACTAATAGGGTAGAACAGCAATTGAAAGAAATTTGGGAAGAAGTTTTGGGTGTACAACCGATTGGAATTACTGATAATTTCTTTGATTTAGGAGGACATTCAATCCTAGCAGTGAAATTATTTGCACAAGTAGAAAAAATATTTGCTCAAAAACTTCCCCTAGCTACCCTGTTTCAAGCTCCGACAATCGAACAATTAGCGATTATTCTCAATCAACAAAATAATATTTCTTGGTCTTCTTTAGTACCTATCCAAGCTGGTAGTAGCGATAGTAGTAGCATTAAAACTCCTTTATTTTTTATTCACGCACTTGGTGGAAATGTGATTGGTTACCAAACCTTAGTTCGCTACCTGGGTTCTGAACAACCTATTTACGGACTGCAAGCACAAGGACTTGATGGTAAACAAGCCCTTCACAGTAGCGTTGAGGAGATGGCATCTCACTACATTCAAGAAATACGAACAGTTCAACCCAATGGTTCTTATTTGTTGGCAGGTTTCTCTAGTGGAGGGACAATTGCTTTTGAGATGGCTCGGCAGTTAGTTGCTCAAGGTGAAAAGGTAGACCTACTCGCAATGTTTGATACCTACTCTCCCGAACTGTATATTAGTCAACCCTCGCGATTTCGTACAGTTTATGCTTACTTACGTACTCTACTACAATTATCTCTGCGAGATAAATATGATTATGCTCTGGCTAAACTAGATTGGTTTCAGGCTGCTATTACTGGTAAACCTAGCAGCAAATATGATTTGTGGTGTGACCAGAGTGTTTCTGAAGATTCAAACCCATATAATATGGAGTTTATCGAGGCTATGAAGCAGACGACAATGGCGAACTATTCACCACAACCTTATTCTGGACAGGTAACTCTATTTACTACCAAAGAAGTTTTGAGATGGTGTCAGTATGTAAACCACCGAGGTTGGAAGGATTTCGCTAGGGAAGGAATAGAAATTCACGAAGTACCTGGGACACATTTAGGTATGCTCGGTGAGCCAAATGTCGAAGTTTTAGCTCAAAAATTGATGATTTGCTTAGAGAATGTTGCTTCATACGCAAAGTTGACAAAAAGACCTCTCTCCAAACCTCTCCTTGTGTCCGGGGAAAGGCTGTAATATTCTTTATTAAGAAAATTTAACTTGTGTAGGTTTCTGCTGCTTTTCTTTTAACTGCGAACCGCAAACAACTATCAATACTGCGAAGGTTTTGCTTAAAAAGTAGACAATACGTAGGTTGGGTTGAGGCACGTTCGCGTAGCGTCCGCTTCGGATAACCCAACCTACAAATTTTCTTAACCGAGCAGTATTGAAACAACTATGGGTAGTTCTAAAATTTGGCGATTTTTTAGAACCACCTGTCTTTTGCTACTGATTCAGGACGTCTTTTTTATGTTGGGGAGCAGCAGCGACCGCCGCAACTGAAGCTCGGAGTTCTTCGGAAACCCCCATTTCTTTTAAGGTTTCCATTAAATCCTCTGCGACTGCATCAAAGTGTTCGCTACGTAAACCATGCTTTTCCACCAATTCTTTGTGAGCTTCTCGCATGTAGCGACCATCATATTTATCTGTCCCACCAAAAGCGTAGGTGAGAAAAGCTTTCTGGTGTGCCCGTTGCTTCACCATATCCACATTTGCGAAAAAATGCTTGATTCGGTCATCCTGCAAAACTCGCTCGTAGAATTTCTCAACTGCTAAGTCAATAGCAGCAGTACCACCAAGTTTGTCAAATAAACTTACCATAATATTCCCCTGATTAATCTCAAATTATGGTTATTTAATACTTATACTTATTGTATTACTCTAGTAAAGAAGGAGTACATAGAAGATGGGGAAAGGGAGGCTAGAAGCGTTTAGTGATGGTGTAATAGCTATTATTATCACCATCATGGTACTAGAAATAAAAGTACCACATGGGTCTGACTTAGCTGCACTGCGTCCATTAATCCCAGTATTCCTAAGCTACGTGCTTAGTTTTATTTACCTCGGTATTTACTGGAATAACCATCATCATCTGTTACAAGCGGTTCGACATGTTAATGGAAATATCCTGTGGGCTAACTTGCATCTGCTGTTTTGGTTATCATTAATTCCCTTCGCTACGGGATGGATGGGTGAGAATAACTTTGCTGCAATACCAGTTGCACTTTATGGCGTAATACTATTTTTTGCCGCGCTCGCTTATTTTATTCTTACTCGTATCCTCATTGCTTATCATGGTAAAGATTCTGCCTTAGCAGCCGCACTCGGTCGAGATTTCAAGGGCAAAATATCAATAATATTTTATACCTTGGCAATTTTACTTTCTTTTGTTAACTCATGGTTTTCCTGTGGACTTTACGTTTTGGTTGCAGTCATGTGGCTCATTCCCGACCGTCGCATTGAGAGGACTTTAACTACTTAAGCTGAGCAATAAGTTTAATTGTGCTTCATTCAAACCTAAAATTAAATTAAGATGCTGTAAACACAAGGTGAGATAATGACAATTAAAGAACAAATTACACAAGAAATAGAAAAATTACCAGAACCTTTATTGCAGGAAATTTTAGATTTTGTCCAGTTTTTGCAAACCAAGCATCAGGCACGAGAAATACGAGAAATCACTATTATGAGTGAATCATCCCTACAAAAAGATTGGTTAAGACCAGAGGAAGATGCTGTATGGAAGAATTTGTAAGAGGAGATGTTGTTATTGTTCCATTTCCATTCTCCGATTGAAGTCAAACATTTAAGTCAAGCAAAAGGTAGACCAGCTTTAGTGATTAAAATTGTTTACCTTTAAGAGTTATGGGATAATAATTTCACCAATACGCTTGATAATTTGGAAAACACTATATAGTTCTTTTGCCGATGTAAACGGAGCAAAAACTCTTGAAAGGTCATACTGAGGTATATTTGTTTGAGTTACTTTGACAAATAAAATGTCGTCCCCATTTGTCAGCATACCAAATACAGGTTTATCGGGGTGAGGATTAGCCATTAAATAAGCAAGACCTTGGGGTAATGCAGACCAAACCGAAAGAGTTGTTTTTTTAGACTCTAACACCATAACCCAAAACTGATTTTGCAGAACTAAAACATCAATACGGCCACGTAATATTTCCTCCCCATCATCCAGTACCAGTTCCACTGATGATTCAGCCTTAATTCTAAAAGGTGGGTCATAAAATCCAGCAAGTGCAAGTATTGGTGATACTAATAACAGCATAACTGTACCCTCCAGCAAATCACCTTCAGAACGGTGATAAAGATATCTACGTCTTACAACATCTAAAGAAACTTTTTCCTCGTCGGTAATTTCTGGTAATGCTTCATACCATTCTGGGAAAAACTGGTCATTTTCAATACGAGTGAGACCAAATCGGTTTTCTGCATCCGTCAAGCTAGTAATTGCTTCTGTAATTGCTAATGTTCGTATCATGGGGTTTGGAATTTGTGATTTTAGTTTGAATAAATAGCTTGCTAAAAAATAAGCATACTTTTACTGTATAAAAACATCACTTATGTTTGAAAATTTATACAATAAAAATTAAGTATTTTTGTACAGTGTATATTTTTGGGAAAGGTTTTATTAATTATTAGATTGTTATTATGATATATTTAGCCTTGATTTAAGCATGTAGTACTGCTCATAAAAGACGATAAAATTTTTTCATGTTTGATAACACCTGTAAGTTTTTGGCAGAAAATTTTCCTAGTGATTTCGCTACTTGGTTATTAGGTAAACCAATAACCTTGACTAAATTGAGTCCCAAAGAACTCTCCCTCGAACCTTCTGTTGAATTAGTTGTAGAATATACTGGCTTAACGCTTGATGTAGTTCAACAATTACAAACATCCCAATCAGAAAGTAAAGAAGAGTAAATACAAAGCACCAATTTGATATCAATACTCTTGTGGGGTGGGCATCCTTGCCCGCCCAATTATATTTCACCCACCTGAATTCCAATTATATTTCACTCACCTGAATTCCAATTATACTTAACTTACCTGAAATCCCTTATATAACAAATTTACCAAGGTAATACTTCCCCATTACTATGCCAAAAAGTACCCGTATTTTCTAAATTTAACTCATCAATTCGTTTTAACAATCCTTTAACCGACTCTTCTGGAGTAATACCAGAACTTGTAAAACCAGTCATACGAGTTTGTACAAGTCCAGGGTGCAAAATAGCAACAGAAATTCCTTTGGGTTTAAGGTCATGGGACAAAGATTTTCCAGCCATAGATACAGCGACCTTAGACATCCGATAACCATAATAGCCTCCCGAAGTGTTATCTTCAATAGAACCCATACGGCTAGTCATGATAATTACTTTCGAGGCATTTTTTAAATTAGAAAGTAAAGCACGAGTAATCCTTAAAGTTCCAATCGCATTTACCTCAAACTGGTGACGGATACTTTCAAAATCTAAATTATCCAGAGTTACTTTTTCCAAAATTCCAGCATTATTAATCAAAACATCCAAAGGTAAATCCTTAATGTTTTCAACCAAATTGGCTACCGAAACATCATTCGTAATATCGACACCAGCTTCAATTCTTACCCCCAAATCCTTTAATTCGTCAGGAGCAGAACGACAGACAGCAATAACCGTGTCCCCACGTTCTTTCAATTGACGACAGAATTCCAAGCCAATTCCTCGATTTGCACCAGTTACTAAATAAGTTGCCATTTTTCTTTTTATATGTAGATTTATTTAGTGTCAGCTTTTTTGAGACTTTTTTCAATCCCTTGATTTTAATTTGTTACTTACCTCAATCCCTGCTCCTTTAAAACCTCATCAACCCACATAGCGTTCTCTTGTGACAGTGGGGGTACAGGTTCTTGAGTATAGTCAATTACTAAATCATAATTACCTTCATCGTATAATTCATTAATTAACGCTTGCATATCTAGTAAAGGCTCAGTATCACTTTCACGTAAAGGTAAGTAATAAGAAGGAATAAGATTTTGTAAATTAAATGCGTATAAATCAGCTTTTGGACGTGTAGACGTACGGCTGACCAAAATTCTATAATGAGTTTGAAAGTTATTTTGTACTTGCTGAATTGGTTTACCATCTCGTAATAAATCAATTTCAACTAAATTAGTATAACTCCCTAACACTTGTAACCGCTTTTTTGTATACGCATTTCGTCCTTCCCCTGGACGCTTATTCTTAGGAGAAAGAATTTCAATTACAGTTACGACCTCTTGTGTCGAAACATCTCGTACTTCTAAATATGTTTCTTTGATAGTTTCAGGCATAGTCACATCAACTGTCACAGCTTCGACTGATGGTAATACAACAACAGTACTTGTTTTTTGTGGTAAAGGTGTTTTTTGCGTACTCTGTACTGCGACATCGGCAACACCAACCAAAAGCGAATCTTCATCAAATGTCTGGTATACACGCTTTTCAATCGCAACTTTATATTTAGGACGCAACTGAGGGTTCAACTTCCGGAAAATAGCTGCTATAAGCAAATTATGAATTTCTGACCAAAATAACGGATTTTCTAAATAGGGGTTCATCCCCGGAAACGGTGAAGCCATCACAGCACCTCCAGACGATTTCTACACTCATTTTATTAACAAATTAAGTTGGGAAGAGGTGTTTACACTAAAATATCGCCAACGAACTGTTAAGTATGCAGTTTCTGCTGTCTGTATAAAAAAAGCCCAATTTTGATTGTGGGATTGCATGGAATGATATGAATAGGCACGGGCGGCAATGCAAACAAGTTACTAATTAATTGCCTCAATCGCAGTCGTTACGTAAGTCGAGAGGTGCGTCTTGAGATAGAGGATACATTGCTGTTGCCAGTAAGTTGAGAACTTTTACGGGTTATTTTGGTAACTAAAAATGTCTGAAATGCTGTCCAATGCAACAAAAACTCAAAAACCCAGCCGTTATGACTGGGTTGAGTTGGGGTAAGTCCCCGTATTTTAAATATATAGGTTCGTTATAGTTGTTTGTGTGATACACAGATAATTCTGTGTTTTTAAAGGTCATTGCTTGAATGCCTTCTATACTTATCTATAGGTACAGCACAAACAAATTATGCAGTTTTTATTTGAGATGATTAAAATTTGTGCTTTTTGATGATAATAACGATAGGTTGGTGTTTTTTATTGTGTTTGTGTTCGTGTTTGTAATGTTCGCGTTTGTTATGTTTGTGGTGTCCACTTCCACCTGTTACTAATTCTAAATCGCTATCGTTTAATTCAACTAAGTCGGACACTTGAGAATTTAATTGTGCGGATGTGTTATTGGTAGACATTTGATTGCTCCTGATGATGATTGTGTTAATAGTTGATGTATTTACAGTAGAGTTAACAGAAAAAATTATGCAGTCTTGGTCAAAAGCGATTATTCAGTTAACCGTTTCTGTGTTCGCTAGATAGAAAGCAACCGTTAAAATAGAAAATCATCTCCCCACCTTTTATTTTATCAGGTGCTATTCTTCGCAGTTGACGCTAGAATTCGCTCTCTTGCAAACAATCAGCACAAATATAGGGATTATCATTATCACAAATTCCTGAATGCATTGATATATAGTCATTATTATTTTAAATTAATTGACAATAATCAAAAAATATAGCCCTGAAACTACCATGTAATCTATTAAATGGTAATGATTATCCCTATATTCGCGTGAAAACTGCCGATGGTATGGGTTACAGACAATTCATCAACCACAACGATAAATTGAACCAGTAAAATACATTCCTCCCCAAGGAACGAAGAATTTTATCGGACGCTCTCAAGAGTTGGTAAAAATTCACTCTCTGCTTTACGAGCAAAATCACATGCAATATCCGCTGTTGCTGGGATGGGGGGTGTTGGAAAAACAGAGTTAGCGATAAAATACGCACATGAGCGCGAAGATGTTTATTCGGGAGGTATTTGTTGGTTATACGCAGCTATCTTGCTTAAACGAGTGGTAACGTCGTCTTGGACAAAAAGCTTTTCTTGTTGTATTAAATCTGCCATACTCCACCTAGTAGTTCTATAATAATGGATGCCACTCTTTCTCTTATGATAGGGTCTAATATTTCCATCGAACGATTTTGAGGAGAGCGAATATTTATCAGAGAGTCATACGTAATTTTCTGCGTGTCAACCTCAAAACCTGCTCCCCAAATGTCTAATTCTTAAAGGAAAATTAAATCTCTGCTGGTAGCACGAGCGCGAAACAAGAGAGGAAAATGATGGAAGCATATGATGAGAAAACTCAAATAAAAATGGTATCCAGAACACCTTGGATACCATTAAAATTAATCATCATCAAAAATTTCTGTATTATTTATTAAGCAGCCATCGCCAATTCGCGGTTTTGAATTTTAGCGTTTTGCTTTCTCGCGAAGGAGTAAGTAACGGTGGTATCTACAGCTTCGTGAGAAACGATATCGTAGATGGCTTCCAAAGCTGATTCGATAGAACCTTGTAACCAAGCTGGGTATTTGGAGCAATGTTCACCAGCGAAGAATAAAGTGTTTTGAGGTCTAGCAGCTTCTAAGTATTGGATGGTATGATTTTCTTCACCCCAATGTACAGTACATCCACCTGCGCTCCACTCATAATTACCCCAAGCGATTGATGCTACGTCTTGAATCATACCAGCTTCTTGCAATTCGGGGTGAACGTTACTGACTACTTCTTTTACATATTCGTGGCGAGCTTGTTCGGTCATGTTACCTAAACGGTCAGCGTCATCGCCAATTGTGTAGCTTGCTAACATTACACTACCGCGTTCGGGGTTGAATTTAACGCTGGGGTAGTAACTTTGACGAACACCCGCACCGCTAAAAGATGCACCACCTCTGATTCCTTGTTCTGCCCAGAAGTTTTCTTTAGTGTGGAATGCTACTTTTGTTGCTGGGCAATATACGGTGTTGTTGATGGAGTCAATTTTTCTGGAGTCAAATCCTTCGAGTTCAATTTTTCTCAAGACGGAGAAAGGAATTGTACAGAGTACGTAGTCGCAACGACGGGTTTGTTTTACACCGTTTACTAAGTAGTCGATTTCGGTATAATTGGAACGAACGCGGATAGCGGTTACTGGTTGATTGGTGTAGATAGGAGCTTTGATGGATTGTGCCAAGCGGTCGATTAAAAGTTGTGTTCCGCCTTTGATTTGTAACAAATCGTCGCTGGTTTCAACTACGATATCGGTTAGGAACATGTCCAAAGCTTTAGAACAACGAGCGCGAAAACCGGGGTTATCTTGAACAAATGCTCTTAAATTAATGGTTTCACCGTTTGTCTTAAAATAAGGTGTTAAGTCTAATCTTTCCAACTCATCCATTAAGTGATTGCGTAAATCTTGGTCTAAGCTGTCGCGTAAGTTACCGGGAGAGATGGTGTTAACGATGGTTTTTAGCCAAGCCGCAAATAATTTTGTTTGTTCGCTGTAGTTGGATGTAAAAATTTCTGGGTAACGGGTGTTGAAGAATTTCGCTGCGTCTTTCATTTGGAAGATGTTTCCTTCCATGTTCATAAAGGCGTTTTCTTCTTCAAATACTGTAACGAATTTGCAAAGTCTGTCGCTTAAGCCCATCTCTTCAACGTAGTGTAGAGTGTGTTGATGAGAACCGGGAATCCGCATTGCACCTAACTCTGCATAGGGAGCATCTGGTTGATTACCAAACCGATGTGTCCAAACTCTACCACCAACGCGAGGACTTGCTTCGATGATTTCTACTTCGTGACCTAGTTTCTCTAGTTCGTAGGCTGCGACTAATCCAGCAATTCCCGCACCTAAGATTGTAATTTTTTTACCAGTTTCGATGTTAGCAAGTTGAGCAGTTGACAGCATGAATTTGGTGTCCATGATTTGATACCTCTGGAAATTAGTGTTGTAATTAGTGGAATTTTTGATGATTTCTTGGAGCGAAGTGATTGTGCTGCTTGTGTTTCAGCCTCTCTCTCGCTTATGTTATTTCATAGGGGGGAGGTATTTTGGTTTATGCAAATTGGTCGAACAATATGAGAAAACTCAAATAAAAATGGTATCCAGAACACCTTGGATACCATTAAAATTAATCATCATCAAAAATTTCTGTATTATTTATTAAGCAGCCATCGCCAATTCGCGGTTTTGAATTTTAGCGTTTTGCTTTCTCGCGAAGGAGTAAGTAACGGTGGTATCTACAGCTTCGTGAGAAACGATATCGTAGATGGCTTCCAAAGCTGATTCGATAGAACCTTGTAACCAAGCTGGGTATTTGGAGCAATGTTCACCAGCGAAGAATAAAGTGTTTTGAGGTCTAGCAGCTTCTAAGTATTGGATGGTATGATTTTCTTCACCCCAGTGTACAGTACAACCACCTGCGCTCCATTCATAATTACCCCAAGCGATTGATGCTACGTCTTGAATCATACCAGCTTCTTGCAATTCGGGGTGTACATTACTGACTACTTCTTTTACATATTCGTGGCGAGCTTGTTCGGTCATGTTACCTAAACGGTCAGCGTCATCGCCAATTGTGTAGCTTGCGAGCATTACGCTTCCGCGCTCTGGGTTAAATTTAACGCTGGGGTAGTAACTTTGACGAACACCCGCACCGCTAAAAGATGCGCCACCTCTTATTCCTTGTTCTGCCCAGAAGTTTTCTTTAGTATGGAATGCTACTTTTGTCGCTGGGCAATATACGGTGTTGTTGATGGAATCGATTTTTCTGGAGTCAAATCCTTCGAGTTCAATTTTTCTCAAGACGGAGAAAGGAATTGTACAGAGTACGTAGTCGCAACGACGGGTTTGTTTTACACCGTTTACTAAGTAGTCGATTTCGGTATAATTGGAACGAACGCGGATAGCGTTTACTGGTTGATTGGTGTAGATAGGAGCTTTGATGGATTGTGCCAAGCGGTCGATTAAAAGTTGTGTTCCGCCTTTGATTTGTAACAAATCGTCGCTGGTTTCAACTACGATGTCAGTGAGGAACATGTCTAAAGCTTTAGAACAACGAGCGCGGAAACCAGGGTTGCCTTGAACAAAGGCTCTTAAATTAATGGTTTCACCGTTTGCGTTAAAATAAGGTGTTAAGTCTAATCTTTCCAACTCGTCCATCAAGTGATTGCGTAAATCTTGGTCTAAGCTGTCGCGTAAGTTACCGGGGGAGATGGTGTTAACGATGGTTTTTAGCCAAGCTGCAAATAATTTTGTTTGTTCGCTGTAGTTAGATGTAAAAATTTCTGGATAACGGGTGTTGAAGAATTTTGCTGCGTCTTTCATTTGGAAGATATTACCTTCCATGTTCATAAAAGCGTTTTCTTCTTCAAATACTGTAACAAATTTGCAAAGTCTGTCGCTTAATCCCATCTCTTCAACGTAGTGTAGAGTGTGTTGATGAGAACCGGGGATACGCATTGCACCTAACTCTGCATAAGGTGCGTCTGGTTGATTACCAAACCGATGTGTCCAAACTCTACCACCAACGCGAGGACTTGCTTCGATGATTTCGACTGAGTGACCCAGTTTTTCTAGTTCGTAGGCTGCGACTAAACCCGCAATTCCCGCACCTAAGATTATAATTTTTTTACCAGTTTCGATGTTAGCAAGTTGAGCAGTTGACAGCATGAATTTGGTGTCCATGATTTGATACCTCTTAGAATAAGTGTTGTTAGTGGTGAAAGTTTTGATGATTTCGTGGGGCGAAAGTGTCTTGCTGCTTGTGTTTCAGCCTCTCTTTCGCTTATGTTATTTCTTAGGGGTGAGGGATTTTGGTTTATGCAAATCTTGGGCATTCCTCAGATTAAAAATCTTCAAAGGTATATATAGCGGTCTATTGCAAAGAAAAGCCTCACAGTATTATTAGTCCCAACCAAACAAACCCCACCCCTAACGGTGACTCCCCGTTTACGGGGAGGGGCTACGATTTATAGTCAATATTCTCAATAATCAATAATCAATAATCAACTACAGCAGATTTCTAGTAAGCAGGATACAAGTGGGCAGCTTCCAAGTAAAAAAATATCCCAATTTTTTTTGTAGTGTGAGCATCTTGCTCACTTTTAATTAGCAGCGAGCGAGACGCAAGCCTTTATGGGCACGCTGCGCGTTTGCGCTAGCGTCCGCTTACGGATACGCACTACAAGATGGGATAATTTATTTTTTGTAAATCCCTAAGCAATAGCAACTCCATAATCCATTTGCTGGCGGAATTCATCAAAAGATAAGTCAATAAATCCATCTTTACTGTCACCGCGAGCTATCGAACCACCATCAACACCATGGGGATTGCGGACGACTACCCTTTGTTGTCCATCATAATTAACATAAACGTCAGTCACTGAATAAGCGTGCAGACCAATAATGATGTCGGTATTATTTGGCGATACTCTAGCAGTTGAAATAGCTTGACCATTTTTTAAGGCATTATCTAAAGTAGAAAAAGTGAATTCGATGTTCCGAGTAACGTTATGCCCCGTAACATAACTAAGAGGTTCTTCTGGTCTGGCTCCGTTACCTACTATGCTGTAACCACTTCTACCATCTCCCCAAGATTCACGCCATTGAGCGTAGGCTTTTTGCGCTAAAGGCATCCAAAGCGGAACATTAGCATTATTTGCATCAACCTCGTTAGCATTACTTGTTGATGTAAATAACTTACCATTATAAGTTGCTAACCGATTATCAACAGTAACATATTCGGCAGCTCCATTTTTGAAGAATTTCATCGTGTAAGTATTATCATGGTTGTCGATAATCATGTTATTAATAACATTACTTACAGCATTGCCTCCATCATTAACTTGAGGACCAAAAGTAGCACCTAAAGCAGCAAGGAAAGAACAATCACCTAAAAAAGCACCTTGGTCAATATCACCAATTTTTGCTTCCCCGGAGTCACCAAAAAGATTACCGTTGACTTCCACATAATTTAAATCATATGTTGTATTCTTTTTCTTGTCATAAAAGTTTGCTTTTGGAGCTACTTTTCCTAAAAACCATTTGTCAACAAGACTTGATTGAAACTGACTAGAACTCATATCCACTGCGGAGCCTTTAACAACCTGGTTTGTCAACCATCGTACATCTTCTGTCATTGAGAAACCGACTCTATTATTCAACAGTGTATTGAGGTCGGTAAGCTCATTGTTATCAACTACAGAAAAGTCTTTTACTGACTCGAATATCGAAATCATATCCTTGCGATTCAAGCCATCTGTAGCTAAACTGCGTGTTAAAGTCTTCAATTCTTGGTCATATAAGTTTTGCTCGAACCAATCTGTACCCGAAGCAGCAAAAGCGTTCCGTTCATAGGGTGAATCACCAATATCAGCTCCACCATTTACACCAGCTAACGTCCGGGGGAATTCATTATTATTCCACTCCCCAGGCTTTTTGGTATACCCTGTTCCTGGAGATAAATCGATAGTGTTTGAAAACTGCACGCTACTTCGCTCAATTGTAAGCTCCTTCCCATCAATTACCAAAGAGGTAAAATCATTTCTACCTCTTAAACTGGCTAATTCGCTGTCTGAAATTGAAAATCCCTGAGCTACTCGTTGAAAAATAGCACCTTCGTCTCCAATTGCATCCTGCTGATTAATGCGAAAATCAATCGCATGTCCAATTTCTTCTAATAAAACACTTTTAATTTCTCCAACATTCCGAGCATTGCGCTCTACAAAGCTTTGAGATAAATAAATAGTATCAGTCTTACTGGCATAAGCACCCGAACCGCCAATTGACTCTAATTCCCCAGATATATTAATTTGGGGTAAATCACCAAAATTTCCCTTCAACCAACTTTGTTGGAGCTTTGATACGTCGCTATTACCAAAAGCTGTATTCATTGAAGCAGCAAAATCTGACTTTGCAGCAAACTCTTGCAATGATGCTTGAGTGGATTGCATTGCATCACTGATAATATTGCTACAGCTGCTACCACTGTTAATTTTTATCTCTAATGGTTTTAACGAGTTTTTCTGCAAAGCAGCATAGGGACTCAAGCCCTGGTCTAATCCATTATTAGCTATATTCGATGCCATGTATACCTCATTTAAATTCTCAAATAGTTTTCAATCTAGTTCGTTACCATCATTAATACTGGTATCTAATGTCTGTTTATGCACTCAGAAATTCTACATGTATTAACCCAAGTTGCTAGTTACTAACCAAATTGGTC
The DNA here is from genome assembly GCA_019359035.1 of Scytonematopsis contorta HA4267-MV1. GTDB lineage: Bacteria > Cyanobacteriota > Cyanobacteriia > Cyanobacteriales > Nostocaceae > Scytonematopsis > Scytonematopsis contorta. The sequence continues at coordinate 127,489 of JAHHIC010000013.1, forward strand.
GCAATACTTGGAAGGTTTTGCCCGAAAATCCAAAAATACGTAGGTTGGGTTGAGGAACGAAACCCAACAAATACAACGTTTCGGTTGGGTTTCCGTTATTCCTCAACCCAACCTACAAATATTCTTAACCGAGCAGTTATGATGCGATGTACTTAACCCAAACGGTAATCGCTATATATATGATGCGAGCTTCATGTTGGCTAATGCTTGAGCGCGAAGAAAGGTTATTTTTTAGGCATATTATTTTAAAATAGAAAAAACTCTTATTGGCGTTATTATCAAAGGGGTACTGCGTACGAATCACCCAGGAATTGATATACATAATCACTATAATGGCGTGCTAACTCCCGAAGAACTTTTAGATGTTACGGGATACAAAGAAGACTATGTGCGAGTTTTAATCTTAATTTGGCTTAACTTTAAGGATGATTCTTTAAAAGGAGATTTATTAAGAAAGCAACTGCAAGCAGAACAAATAATTACTAGTGATAATGAAGAATTACCAGTAATTGATGTAGAAACAGCACAAAATATTGTCATAAACTTACTTTCTGCACGCAATGGTACTGACTATAATCTAGTTTATTCATTCCGTCGCTATCTGCAACAAGGCGTTAATCAAAAACGATTTCTTGAAGCTGTAATCAAAAATTTATTACGCCAGAATATCAGTTACGCAGAACTACAGGGGAGTCTAGCAAGAAGCGTCTCCTTTGATAATTTTAGGCAAATGCTTGATTGTGAAAACAAGATTGATATTCGTTTTCTTACCTTAGTAAATACTCAAAGATTAGTCACAGAAGCATCTAACCCAGAACAATTATTAATAAAAGATGACACAAAAGCGCTTTCAACAATTGGACAAAGATGGACGGTTGGGTTAGATATTGCTGGACCCGAAGAGAAAATGTTTACTCATGTCGGGATGGAGCGCTTTAAACTCATACACGAACAGATTAAGCTTTATGCACAGGAAAAAAATGCAACTTTTATAATTAGAGTTCATGTTGGAGAAGGATATTTTCAGCCTTGTGAGAGCCAAGAGGATAATAACAATGGAGAAGGAATTGATGATATTTATGCTGATGTTAATATTTACGTTTTTCGTGCAATGCAAGCTTGGGATTTACCGGAGCATATATCTAACTCTAAAGAAGTTAATGTGACTGAAAACGAAATTTGGGTAATTTCAGCGTCTGGTTTTTGTTATGAAGCCGAATCTGTAATTATTTCTGGTGACGAATTAAGGCAAATAATTCAATCCGCAAAGAGGCTCTGTAGCGATGGACAATAAAGGTAGCGATTTTCTTGGCTGATGAAAATACCCCAAATAAAAATGGTATCCAGAACACCTTGGATACCATTAAAATTAATCATCATCAAAAATTTCTGTTTGTATTATTTATTAAGCAGCCATCGCAAATTCGCGGTTTTGAATTTTAGCATTTTGCTTTCTCGCGAAGGAGTAAGTAACGGTAGTATCAGCAGTTTCATGAGAGACGATATCGTAAATAGCTTCTAAAGCTGACTCGATAGAACCTTGTAACCAAGCGGGGTATTTAGAGCAATGTTCTCCAGCGAAGAATAAGGTGTTTTGAGGTCTAGCTGCTTCTAAGTATTGGATGGTATGATTTTCTTCACCCCAATGTACAGTACAACCACCTGCGCTCCACTCATAATTACCCCAAGCGATTGATGCTACGTCTTGAATCATACCAGCTTCTTGCAATTCGGGGTGAACGTTACTGACTACTTCTTTTACATATTCGTGGCGAGCTTGTTCGGTCATGTTACCTAAACGGTCTGCGTCATCGCCAATTGTGTAGCTTGCGAGCATTACGCTTCCGCGTTCTGGGTTAAATTTAACGCTGGGGTAGTAACTTTGACGAACACCCGCACCGCTAAAAGATGCGCCACCTCTGATTCCTTGCTTTGCCCAGAAGTTTTCTTTAGTGTGGAAAGCAACTTTGGTAGCTGGGCAATATACGGTGTTGTTGATGGAATCGATTTTTCTAGAGTCAAATCCCTCAAGTTCAATTTTTCTCAATACTGAGAAGGGAATTGTACAGAGTACGTAGTCGCAACGACGGGTTTGTTTTACACCATTTACTAAGTAGTCGATTTCAGTATAATTAGGTTTGACGCGGATAGCGGTTACTGGTTGATTGGTGTAGATAGGAGCTTTGATAGATTGTGCCAAGCGGTCGATTAATAATTGAGTACCGCCTTTAATTTGTAACAAATCGTCGCTGGTTTCAACTACGATATCGGTTAGGAACATGTCCAAAGCTTTGCTACAACGAGCGCGGAAACCAGGGTTATCTTGAACAAATGCTCTTAAATTAATGGTTTCGCCTACTTCGTTAAAATAAGGTGTTAAGTCTAATCTTTCCAACTCATCCATTAAGTGATTGCGTAAATCTTGGTCTAAGCTGTCGCGTAAGCTACCAGGGGAGATGGTGTTAACGATGGTTTTTAGCCAAGCTGCAAATAATTTTGTTTGTTCGCTGTAGTTAGATGTAAAAATTTCTGGATAACGGGTGTTGAAGAATTTTGCTGCGTCTTTCATTTGGAAGATATTTCCGGACATGTTCATAAAGGCGTTTTCTTCTTCAAATACTGTAACAAATTTGCAAAGTCTATCGCTTAAGCCCATTTCTTCAACGTAATGTAGAGTGTGTTGGTGAGAACCGGGGATACGCATTGCACCTAACTCTGCATAAGGTGCGTCTGGTTGATTACCAAACCGATGTGTCCAAACTCTACCGCCAACGCGAGGACTTGCTTCGATGATTTCGACTGAGTGACCCAGTTTTTCTAGTTCGTAGGCTGCGACTAAACCCGCAATTCCCGCACCTAAGATTGTAATTTTTTTACCAGTTTCGATGTTAGCAAGTTGAGCAGTTGACAGCATGAATTTGGTGTCCATGATTTGATACCTCTGAGAATTAGTGTTGTTTTTTGTGGAATTTTTGATGATTTCGTGGAGCGAAAGTCTGTTGCTGCTTGTGTTTCAGCTTCTCTTTCGCTCATGTTATTTCATAGGGGGGAGGGATTTTGGTTTATGCAATGTTCGGGCATTTGCAGATGAAAAATCTTCAAAGGCATATATAGCAATCCTAAATTATCCGTGTTGGCGCAGTGTGCCGTTCACGGAGTGCGAACCGCCAAGTAGCCAAGATAGCCAAGGGAAGAAAGAGTAGAGATTTTTACAACTCCTATATATAGACAACTATTGCAAAGAAAATCTCACAGTATTATTAGCCCCAACCAAGCTAACCCTAGTTTCATCCCCTTTTCGTCAGCGGTATCGTGGAAGGGTGAAGAGGCTGTGTTGCCGCAAAATTAGGATTTTCAAGATTTTTCCCTTACAACTGCATAAACATCTTCTTTCTTCCTCTACTAAGCAATAGGTCATCGAAAAGAAGTAAATCGAAGACCGGAAATAATTAACTATTTAGGACATCAATACAATGACTTCCTCAATCACGAAATTCGACGCTCATAATCCCAGTAATATCCAGATTAATGGAAAACTTTTACTGATAATCAGCATAACATTAGTTTCTATTCTTGGTATAGTCAGTATTAATCCAGTTTTACCAACTATTGCCCAGGACTTAAGAATTCCCACCGCAAATGTTGGGTTAATTATGACAGCATTTCTAATCCCGACTACTATTGGTACTTTATTTTTCGGAACTTTAGCCGACCGTATTGGTAAAAAGAAAGTTTTAATTCCTTCGCTATTAGTGTTTGGAATAGGTGGAATTTTATGTGCGTCTGCTAATAGTTTTCGTAGTTTGCTGGAATGGCGATTTTTATCGGGTTTAGGGTCAGCAAGTTTGGAGTCTGTAGAGTTGGCTTTAATTAGCGATTTATATAGTGGAAAAGCCTTGACTTCAGTCATGGGACTTAATTCTGCAATGATTGGTGTAGCTTCTGCTATTTATCCTTTAATTGGTGGAATGCTAGGAACATTAAGTTGGAGATATGTATTCTTGCTATCAGCATTTGCAATTCCACTCGCATTTTTAATTGCAACACGCTTGAAATTACCTGAGAATTATAACACTACTAGTGCTCAAAAAATAAACACAAAATCATACGTTATAAATACTCTAAAAAGTATTAATAATCCTAAAGTATTTGGCTTACTATTAACAATATTCTCGATGTTCATTGTTGAGTTTGGTGTTTCCTACTCCTATGTTCCCATTTATGCGGGAAAAGTTTTAGGTGCTTCTAGTACACAAATTGGAATTATTTTTTCACTCGATTCAGTTGCCTTTGCTATAATCGCTTCCCAGTTAGGTTTATTAGCACGAAATATATCAGAAAAAAAATTAGTTTGTATCGGTTTTGTTCTCTGTGGATTATCTACATTAATTATTCCCACTATTCATAATCCTTGGTTTCTAATATTTCCCTGCGTTTTATTTGGCAGTTCTCAAGCATTAGTTTTCCCCTCTTTACAAGCAATGCTAGCTAGTATCGCTCCATCCGGTTATCGCTCTGGATTTATGGCTCTTAACGTTACAGTTCAATCATTTGGAAGAGCAGTTGGTCCAATACTTGGAGGTTTTATCTACGGTATTTTTGGAATACAAGGTGTCTTCTATGGCTGTTTTCTACTAACAATATTTACAACTATTATATTTAACTTCTTAGTATCTTCTAGAAAACCAAAAAAATCTTACTAAGTCTTATTAATGAATATATCTCTATTCAAAAAACTCTCTCTTAATCATAAGAGAGGGTTTAACTAATTAGTTCTTCCACTTTGTAATCAAAACTATGTTTTTGAAACAGCTAAAATATTTATAATATTAAATATTAACATACTAAATAATTATAGTTATAAACTAAAAAATCATCAGGATGCCAAGCTTTAATATTATAAGCTTCTAAAGAGTCTTGAGGAAAATGCTTCAAGTTAGACGTGACAATTATCTCAGCTTGAGAAATTATCGCTGTAGCAATAACATGACGGTCACCTGGATGATTTGTCATATTTACAACTAACTCTTCAGGTACTTCTACTATTGCCTCTGGAAAGTTAATTTTGATAATTTCCTGAAATCGTGTAGCTTTACTTTCTGACATCCTGCCTTTTTTAACAAGATTTCGAGTTGCACCATCTAAAATTTCTTGTGAAAAATGAACTTCGTATAATTCAGCCTCAGCAGCACGCAATAAGGTATCACATAGAGGCATAGGATAAATAACGCAGGAATCTAACACAACGGACAAACAAGCCATATTACTTTTCTAGCCCTTAGTCCTCTTCGTTGTAAAAGCCTTCTTCTTGAAGAAACTGGCTGAGTTCCTTCATTCCCTCCCGTCGTTTTTTATCCCTCTCTTCTTTATATTTCATTAAGTCCAATAAATTAACCCGTCGATGAGAACCCACCTTAATATATGGAATTTCCCTTTGCTCCAATAACTTGATTAAATAAGGTCGAGAAACATTCAAAAAATCTGCAGCTTCTTGCGTCGTCATTTCCTGTTCTTGGAAAACTATCGAAATTGACTGTCCCAAAGCAAAAGCACGCACGACCTGATGCAAAACTCTACAAACTGATTCTGGAATCACAATTTGCTCACCATTGCTCCCTAGCACCTTAGCTTGCGAATCCTCAGCTAAAATCTGAAGAAGCTGCTTAATTGATTGTGCTTCTTGTTTTTGGGGAAAGGCTGATTCTACAGGCTCATTTTGCCCTAGCATAATCGTTTTCTCGAAGTTACTTCATACTACTTAATTTATCATATTTCATATTACATAAACGAAATATCCGAACAACACTCAAGCAACCAGAAGCTAGACCGTAACAGGTTCTCTGGAAGTATCAAACACTTCCTTACTCACAGAGACTTCGTAAGCAGAATGACTTGCGAAAACAGCCTCAGCCAATATTTTACTTGCCCAGTCCACTAAGTTTAGCCCGCAGCCTTTAGCAGTATCTTGCATCAAAGGTTGTAAGTAGGCTGGTATATGTAAAGTCAAAGCGATAGTCTCTGGTGAAGGAACATGCGCTCGTTCTACCTGTCCAGATTCCAAAGAACGATTAACCCAAAAATCACATTCAGCTGCCCGCGTTTCACCATCTTTTTCCAGAAAGCTTAATTTACCTAACTTGTAGCAATAAAACTTTTCTTTCTCTCCTACAGATTCTGGACTGCAATGAGAGCAGTTCCAACAGCTTCGTAAATTTACTTCATTTGGTTCACATGACGCTCTATCTGACTGGGAATCTTCTTCTTGAGTGAATTTCCTCACACTAAGCGAATGTCCTTGTTTTAAAACATTCCTGCTTCTTTTACCTTTAGATTGACAACTCCCGCTCCGTTCTTGGTATTCTTTAACGACTTTAACAACATGAGTTGCAGTAATCTTGCCATTGGGTGCAGTAGAAACAGCCTCCTCCCAAACTTTCTGCTGTTCTTCCGGAGCTAGTGCAACAAGCGGACGCACTTGACGTTCATTAGCGGGGACAATTTGTGCGCCGTGGCGCACATTTTCATAAACAGAAGCAGCATCAATCAATTGGTAAGCTGTACGACGAGCAATTTCCCAGCGATTAATACAATATTCCTCGAAAGTATCGTACTTCTGGCGATACAGACGCTTATCTCTAATTTGGCGCAAAGCTTGTCCAATATCCCAGAAAGCTCGAAAACCGCGCTGTACTCTATCCTCCAAACTATCCAACTCCAAAACCTCAGCTTGAGTAAATACCTCATTTACTTGGTTCGATACTTGTTCAGATAGTTGATTAGATATTTGGCTAGATGCCTGTTGGCTCACAGAATTATCGGGAATAGAGGAAACCGCAAATTCCTCTTGGTTTACATTACGTTCCTTTTCTTCACAGCCGACAGACGGTTGAAAAGTTCCGGATTTATCAGTAGAGTTTACATATTCCATCGATACTTTCGTCTCCCCCTTTTATGGCTGTAAATCCTTCATCCAACATCAGCTGTTGAGTTAGCTGCTCTATTGGTTGAGATTTTGTACATGCCCTGCAATATTGCACGTGCAATACTTAATATTGCATCATATCTTGTTTATAATGCAATTCCCTAGATTTTATTATTAATTTTTTTTATATATTTTTGGGGATTTATAAGTTCTTTAGGGGGTTTGTTGGGTTTCGCAAAGCCTCAACCCAACCGACAAATACCCAAAACCTTTGCAGCACTGGGTTGGGGAATATAAGTCAACTTGTGACTTCTGTTAAAATTTGGCTCAAAACCTTGTAAACACAAGAGTTATACTTTTAAATAAGATATATAAACCCTTTAGCCCATGTGAGAGAGTGTTTAGTTCAACTGCAAACAGAAGCAGAAGACATCGCTAGCTTCACCTGGAATTTGCCTAATATTAACAATACTAAGGTAAAAATTGTGACTGCCACATCTGTACCATCACTCATACAAGCACGTCAAAATCGACTGGTTCAGTTGATGGGACAGCTTTTGCAAGATGGCTGGACCCAAACTAGCATAGCTGAATTTGTTGGAGTGGAATTTTCTACGGTATATCGATGGTTAAAAGGAAAAACCATCCCCGAACAAGAGTCTAGAAACTTTCAAAGGCTAGCAAAATTAAGCGGTGGAAATCCCAAAACGCTACAACAATATTTAGATGGTGAAATTACTTTGTCAGCTTATCGTCAAGGGGTGGAAAATAAATTATTAGCAGAAATAAATAACCAAAGTACATCAACAAACGAAAAAATCAAACAAGAAGTTATTGCAAAAATTCGCTTATTGGAGCCATCAGAAATAGCAGAAGTAATTTCCCTAACAGCAGCTTTCTTAGCCAAACAAGCATAGTTAGATAAATTAATTCTAGTTTAATTTAAATATTATACAAATAATTTATTATTAGATTCAAACCAGAACTTCCCAAACAGTACTCCCACAAAAAGCTTACAGTGTCATTGCGTTCACTCCGTGAACGCAATGACAATAAAAATGAATATTGTAGAGACCAAAAAAACAAGGTCTCTACATCATTTATATATTTCATACTTACAGAAAAACGCGACAAATAGGCTTAACCATCCAGAAAAAACAAAAATAGCACCTTTACTACTGATTACCAATATTCACTTCATTCATATAACTATCCATTTTAAAATCTTGAAGTCTAGTAGAAGAATTCCCATTAATAAAAGAATTTCCACCGGATGAATTTGGAAGCGAAGTATTTTCCTGAGAACCAATAGGAGGTTCGACATTTTGATTTTTGCTTGCACTGTTGGTAGACGATGTACCCCTAAAGCTAGCTGCTTGCTGACGTTGTTTTTCCTGATACTCAGCCACTTTGACTTGTGCAGTTGTATAAGCATAAGCACTTTTAGGAATTTGCTGTAAAAATCTCACAGCCTCGTCAAAGTTACCAACTTCAGCCCTATTATAAGCTTGTTGTAATAAAAACGAAGCTCTTGCGTGCTGCTTTTTGTCGTACTCAGCCAATTTTTTTTGTACCAAAGCACCCGCAGAACTTTCTTTGGGAATTTGACGTAAATACTGTAAAGCGCTACTGAAGTCTTTGTCAGATGCTTTATCGTAAGCTTTTGAAAGTAAATCGTTAGTTTGTTTCTGGACTTGGATTTTTGTTTGTGCAACAAGTTTATCGGTTTTTGTTTGCCAATATAAAATATCGGGAACTTGAGCAGAAGCTTGAATTACATCTGACCACCGACCTGCATGGAAGGCTTTTTCTGTCGCTTTGTATTTCTCTGCTGCAATTTTCCATTGTTGCTCCCACTCTTCAATATTCGCTTGTGCTTCTGAATACAAATGGCTGCTTGATGGAATTGATTGTGCTAACGCTATAGCCTTTTTAATATCCCCAGACTGAAATTTTTCGGTAGCTTTAAATAAGGTTTCTGTGCCCGAATAAGCAGGAGATGTAGTCGTTAAGGAATATACACCTAACCCCATGACCACAGAATTAGCCAATAAACCAAATTTTAGCCCTGTGATTAACGGTGATGTTTTTGAGGATTTACGGGTTGTGTCATTGTTTAGTGATTGATTTGCTGGCTGCAAAACATTGTATTTTACATCAATAACATCATTATTCGCTTCTAATGGAATTTCTTTGAGTGCTTGCAGTACCTCATTCGCTGACCCGAAGCGGTCTTTATAGTCGTAGCGTATCATCTTCGTCAGCACAGAAGTGAGATAATCACTTATATGAACGCTATCATTTCGCCACAATATTTCATTGGTCTGAGGGTCTACTTTTAATTGCAGGGGAGTCTGTCCTGTTAAAGCTTCAATAGCAATCATTCCTAAAGAGTAAATATCACTACTAGGCTTTGTTTGGCTAATAAACTGCTCTGGTGGTATGTATCCTAAAGAAGTAACAGGAACTTTATAAATTGGCAATTGCACATGCAGAGCAAAGTCAGCAGGCTGGATTGAACCAAAATCAATCAAAAATAGCCTACCATCACTGGCTCGTCTAATAATATTTTCTGGTTTCACATCACAATGAATTACATCTTGTGAATGAACAAAAGCCAGAATACCCAAGAGTTCTTCTAAAAATTGGACAACTTCCCTTTCACTCCAACGATAACCACAATGCTTATTAACAGGCAGTTCTGCAGTTAGAGGATGTCCGTCAATGAACTCTTGTACCAAGTAAAATCGCTCATTTTCTTCAAAACAAGCAAATAACTGAGGAATTTGCTTGTGGTTTTCTAGCCGTTTTAGGGTTTCAGTTTCTGTGAGAAAGCGCAACCTCAAACTTTCCAAGTGGTTCGGTTGAAAGCTGGTAGCTTTTAGCTGCTTAATCACACACTTGGGGTAACCAGGTTGCTCAATATCCACAGCTATATATGTTTGCCCGAATACACCCGAACCCAGGCTCTGGACGACTTGATAGCGCCCTTGTAGTACTTTTCCGATTATGTGGTGAGTCATGAGTTGGTTACTTTTTCACTCTCTTTCTAATTCTTCTTAAATCCAACCCTGTTTTCCGGAATACCCGGTATATAAATGAATTTAGGCAGATGAGGTTCCCAATTTACCTATTATATTCACTGTAGTAACTGATTTTTTAGGGTATTTTTTGTTTCTTTAAGTAAACTTTAAAATAAACTGTAAAATCTTTAAAATCCTGATTTTACGGTTACCCAAATGCTTTATTTTTTACACTAAATTTGCGTTTGTTTATTTAGTAGAGAATGCGTATTATTACTTGGGTGACGTATCACTTTCTTCTTGTATTACTTCTAAATTATCCTGCAATGGTTTAACCACACGCGCAATTGCTTCTTTAATAAAAACTTTGATAAACTCATCACGACGATTTAGCTGAAATTGTCGCTGAACAACTTCCGTCATCCCTCCATCTCCCCACTCCTGGTCATGACGGAAATATTCTATAAAACTTTTGCCCGCAATCCTCGTCAGATAAGCAGCGGTCACACCTTGAACTGCTCGACCGAAAATAAAAGTACCAACATTTAACTGTAAGGCTGTAGAAAGTAGCTGTAATGCTCCTTTAAGGATACCCAAACCAGCAATAGTTTTTGCTAAAGACAGTGCTAGCTCTCGTCCCCGTTCCATATTCAACTCACAGCCGTAAACTCTACCTATTTCCACTACCATTTGGGCATTGACTGCGGCTGTTGCTAGCAAATCTACTCCAGGTAAAGGCGTTACGGAAACCACACCCGCACCAATCCATTGAAAACGTTCGACTATTTTATCAGCTTGACGCCTGCGCTGAGCATCGATAAGTTTACGTGCTTCTTCTCCCAAGCGCATGGATTGTAACAAAATATTATCAGCGACTAAATCCTCACCTTCTGCCCGTAAAATAGCTGCCATGCGTCGCATTAATGGTAAGATATCTGCTTCAGGCTGGTAAATTTCACCATTTTCCAATTCTACCGCTTGCGGATTCGCAGAAATAGCAACAACATCATTGGGAGAAATAAAACCCCGGACTCGTTCCCGTAACTTAGCGATAATAATTTCGTTGTCAGCTTCGGTATATAAATCAGCTTTGTTGACAACAAGCAGAGAACGCTTACCAATTTCTGCTAAAACCCGTAAAGGCTCATATTCGGAACGACGGATATCGTTATCGACAACAAACAACAATAAATTAGCTTCCGTAGCTAACCCCCTTGCTAACTGTTCTCTCTCAGTTCCAGCAACACCAGCTTCCAAAATACCTGGGGTGTCAGTAATAATAATTTTGCGTTCTAAACCTTTAAGTCGCAAACAATAGGTTTCCCCCACCTTTGTGGTTCCCATCGGAGCATCCACTTTACCAACCATACGTCCTATAATCGCATTCACCAAAGAAGTTTTGCCCGCACTCCCCGTACCAAATATCACGACTAAAATTTCACCTTGGCTTAAATTATCCTCAATTTCCCGACTTTTACTCAACAAAGCTTGACGTGCAACCTCATCTTGAATTTGGGATACTTGTTGCTGTACTGCTTTAATAGTAGAAGAAGCCGCTTCTGATTTGACCGCAGGAATTTGTGCTGGAGTAATTTTGCGTTTTTTGCGCGTTGTGCGTTGCTCTCCAGCCTGAATTATCATTACATAATAAACAAAAGAAGCAACTAAGCCACCAATAAGGAAAATTAGCAACAGCAGCAGTAGATTGCCTAATAAAGGAGAATACGATAACTGCCAGTAAAGTCGCGACAACGAGTCAATCAGCCACAGGCTTAACCCTAAAACAACGATAAGACCGACAATCAGCGTGACGATGCGCGACAGAGGAGGCATGTTGGGCATGGTTAGCTAAAATTATAGTACGCAGATGCTTTTGATTTTAGCTTGGAGTAGGCGGAAGCAATAAAAGAAGGCAGAAGGCGGATGGCAGAGGGCAGAAGGAAAGGAAAGCAACAAGGATTACGTGCTAGATAAAGTGAAAGCTTATTTTTTACTTACGACTTGTATTAACCACCGGGCTATATGTCAAAATTTGGAGGGAATTTTAACCAAAGGAAAGAGACTTATGGGACTTTTTGACCAAATTCTCGGTGCTGTAGCCAATCCTAATCAACAAGGCAACATCGACCAACTGGGTAGTATCATCAACACTGTACAACAACTAGCTGGAAATACAGGCGCTGACTCAAATGCTATGCAGTCAGTATTATCCCTTGTTGGTGGTCAAGTACGTACAGCGTTGCAAGAAAAAAGAGAGACCGAAGGGCCAGAAGCCGTACAAAGTTTAGTAAATGAATTTGCGGGTGATTCTCCTAACCCCCAAGCTGTTAATTCCTTATTTTCTCCTGCAATGTTACAGCAGGTAGTACAATTAGTCTCATCGCGTACTGGCTTTGATGCAGGTACGATTCAACAAATGCTGCCATCTTTAGTACCAATGGTACTTGGTGTTTTAAATTCCGGGGCAAGCGCACAAAACCCACAATCAGGAAGTAATCCAGTTCTTAATAGTTTTTTAGATTCTGATGGAGATGGAGATACAGATATCGCAGACGCAATGAGAATGGCTAGCAAATTTATGGGACAATAATTTCTAGGCAATAATTCCTAACTACTTCTTGTGGGATTGCATTCCATACCGTCCGTTTTAATATGAACCAAGGCGGGTAAGCCGTCAGTGTCAACATGAGCCGAGGCGGGCAAGGATGCCCACCCCACAAGAAAAATTGAAACATTTATTCCCTAGCTTCCTGGCTTCCGACATGAATAAAATTTGATATTTTATTTACAAACATCCTCATTAGAGAACTCGCTTGAGAAAGGTCACATAGTTATCGGTGTTTGTACAGTCCATCAAGTCCAAAATTTCGGTAACTTCTTCTGAAGGAATATAATCGCTGGGGACACCAACGATTGCTTTACCTAAATTTTTTGCTAACTGAAACCAAAAACTCAATTTAAAATTGCTGTCCAATGATTTATAGTCTTCAATGGCAATATTATTATTCTGTGCTTCACCTTCCAACAAACCACGTATTGCTGTCAGTTGCTCAGATTGGTCAATTTGCTGAAGATTAGTTAATAAGTTGGTTGCTTGTTGTGGACTTGAATCAAAATTAATCGCACCAACAGGTATTTCATCCACAAGTTGTTCATAAAGTAATACAAGAACACCCAATTTACTATCCACATCTAATTTTTCAAACTTTGATGCAGCTTCGTCTATAAAACTAACATTTGTTGAAGTCATAACAGTTACCGTTTTCTAAATAAATTCCACCATGTAGAGACGTTACATGTAACGTCTCATTCAACGTCTGATATAACGTCTTATTCAACGTCTGATGTAACGTCTCATTCAACCTCAGAACATTCAATTACAGCAAATTTCAAGTTAGTGAAATACAAGCGGGCGGGCAAGGATGCCCACCCCACAAGAGTTTGACATTAAACTTATGTACCTCATTTACCTGCTAACTGCTGTATTAAATTTCAGCACCCGCTTTCGCTTCAGCACCCATAGGTGAAACATATTGACGGAAAAGGGTTATTTGTTCTTCAAAAGGTAGTTGTTTAATTCTTTGAAAAACTTCGTTAGTGCCGGAGGAAAGTTGATAATCGCCAGGTACAGGAATAATGGTAGCGTTTTCCATACCTTGAGATAAGCGATACCAGAAAAGTAACTTAGTAGTATCGCTCAAAGAACCATACTCACGGCTAATTTGAGAATCTTTATTTTCGATTAAATCCCGTTGAACTTGCAATTGTTCTTCGTGGGACATTTGTGAAACTTGGTTAAATAAACCATCTGCAATATTCTCAGAAGCGGTGCTAGCTGCTGGTGCTGCTGGTGTTATCGAATTACCCATTTCTTTGTAAATAAACCAGAACAAAGCAAGCTGTTCATCTGTATCTAGAGATTTTAAAGCTTGAAGATGTTCACTATTAGCAGGGTTTTGTATTTGAGCAGATGTCATAGATAACTCCGATTGCATTTTTTATGATTGCAAAATAACAATATCAAAGGTATCTTAAGCTTTTAACCATACTCAAGATATAAGTATCTCAGTCAAAGTGAAGAATGATTTTAAGAACCGCAGAGACGGTGAAGACGATAGAAAGAAGAACTTTTTATATACTCCTAAAGATATACGACCTAAGAAATAAATTCTCTATATCCTGAGGATGAAGATAATTAAATACACTATATATATGATAGTACTTGTTGATAATTTCACTTTATAGCCACTTCATTCAATAGATTATGGGTTACATGGTTACTAGTTAAGAATGAATCAGCGATAACTATAACGTTGTGACTCATAGCTATTTTTTATAGAGCTAATATTATAAAACTTTTTCTTACAGTTCATGTTTATGTTTCACGTGGTTTTAACATTTATAACCACAGAAATAAAAAACTATTTCTTATGGATGAAGCTAAGTGAATGATTGGGGCGTAATTTTATAAATGTAATTATGATTGGAAGAGTTTGTTTATGCGTAAAATTTTGGCGTTAATATTAGTTGCATTTACCTTTTTCATGTTTCAAGGTTTCGGCTACGTCAATAATACACAAGCGTTAGCAGAAACAATAGAAACTCCAGAAGGTATTTACTATAAAGGAACACCTGATTTAAATGGTAGCTCTGGTAATATTCAGAAAGGTAAACAGCAGGTTGATAAAGCTGGTAATAGCATTAAAAAAGGTGCAGAAAACTTAGCTGATAATCTGAAAGAAAAGTTGAATCTCAATGAAGAATTGCCTCGTAGCACCAAAGAGTTTTTGAAAGATAGCGAAAATAAAGTGGAAGAAAGAGTTGCACCTATAACTGGTACAAAGAAAGGGTACTATCAGGGCAATTAAGGATTGGGAAGTAGAGAACCGAGAGTCAGGAAATAGTACCAACTAAAAGTTTTAACCGTTCCTAACGGGTATGATTCCCTGACTGTCTTAAATACACCTTATGAAGAAATAATTTATTACTTAGCTTTCTAGACTGCTGGTGGGTACTTGAGTACTTACCAGTATTTTTTTATTAAAAATATTTGTGTATTGGGTTGAGGCTGTCGATTGAGGCTGTCAGAAACCCTAGTTTTTTCGTTGTTTTTTGGGTTATCTATCGCAATACAGGCAAGACGAGTGCAAATTGCGAAGCGTGAAACCCCTGTAGAGACTAAACACGTCATATCTCTAAATTTTAAGCAAACCTAGGTATTTCTGAATTTTAAACGGCTATCTCTCACCCTGCATTCTCTTTGTTACTAAGTGTGATACAACCTCATTAACACAGAAGATACAACATATCCAGCAATATCCACAACTAAATACATTTATTGTGGAGTATTGTCACTCATTGTTTTAAGTGCTAGATTTGCAACTAATTAAGTCTATAATTCGTCAAGTCAGCAAACTTAAAATCTTTTTTGATTCTACATGACATTGGCGTAAAACTTTATATCAACTTTAAAATTTACCAGTGATAAAAATGACAAAAAACAAATACTAGCAATATCAAAAAAGCTGAAACAAAGCGAACTCCAGGGATTTAAAAATAGCACATGCGGATTTTAATTTATACATACAACTATCATCCAGAACCAATTGGTATTGCTCCCTTAATGACAGAATTAGCGGAAGGACTAGTCAAACACGGTCATTCAGTTCGTGTTATTACGGGTATGCCAAATTATCCAGAAAGACAAATTTACGAAGGATACCAGGGTAAATTTTACATAACGGAGCTAAAAGAGGGTGTAACAATTCAGCGAAGCTACCTCCGCATCAAATCGCAACCAAATTTACTTGATAGGCTTTTATTGGAGTTAAGCTTTGTATTCAGCAGTCTTCCTCAAGCTTTTAATGGTTGGCGTCCTGATATAATTTTATTAACAGTTCCGCCATTGTTAGTTTCTTTACCAGCAACTTTACTGAGTCGGTTATATAAATGTCCAGTAGTACTAAATGTACAGGATATATTACCAGAGGCAGCTATCCGTGTGGGACTATTAAAAAATAAATGGATGATACGCATCTTAGAAATTATTGAAAAGTTTGCATATAAAAACGCTCATACTATTAGTGTAATTGCGGATGGATTTGTAGAGAATATTGTCAAAAAAGGAGTTTCACCAAGCAAAATAGTTTGTATACCAAATTGGGTAGATATAAACTTCATTAAACCTCTACCAAAAGATAGAAATCCTTGGAGAACAACTCACAAGCTAGATGATAAATTTGTGGTGTTATATTCCGGAAATATTGCACTCACACAAGGATTAGAAACAGTAATCGAAGCCGCAGCCAAACTAAGCCATATACCTAAAATATCTTTCGTCATCGCGGGGGAATCTAAAGCACTGGCAATTTTACAGGAATACTGTTTAAAGAAGGGGGCAGATAATGTGGTACTTTTACCTTTACAACCACGAGAACAACTGCCGGATATGCTAGCTGCGGCTGATGTAGGCTTGATTTTACAAAAGCATAATGTAATTTCTTTTAATATGCCTTCCAAAATTCCTTTGTTGCTAGCTAGCGGTCGTCCTATAATTGCTTCAGTACCTAAAGAAGGAACGGCTGCACGGGCAATTAAAAGAAGTGGTGGGGGTGTTGTTGTTAAGCCTGAATCTCCATCCGCTTTGGTTTCGGCAATTTTAGATTTATATAATAATCCAAGTAAAGCAACTCAATTGGGTCAAAAGGGACGAAAATTTGCGGTAGAACGATATTCTTTTGAACAAAGTTTAAATGATTACGAGGCTTTGTTTGAGGCTGTCGTTTCTGGTGAGGAATTAAATATAAGCTTACCGAAACTCGCTTCTAGAGAATCAGCGCTGTTGTCTAAATAAAGAACCCCACCCCCAACCCCCTCCCCGCACGCGGGGAGGGGGCTACGACTTGTGATGTATCATCAAGATATTCATTTCTTAAGCCTCTCCCCGTTAACGAGGAGAGGTTTGGAGAGGGGTTTCGGTTCGCAGTTTAGAAACGATGCCACGCTTGCGAAAACATATAAACTGATAATGCTGCCAGAAACATACGAAATATAAAACTTACTACCTTGTCTGGTAATTTAGGTAGAAAACGAGTACTAATTTGCGCTCCCACCAGTCCACCTAAACCCAAGATTAATCCTTGAGTAAATAATATATTGCCGCTTAATGCATGTCCAATAGAAGCGGAAATTGCTGTAATGACTATTACCCCTAAGCTGGTTTGAATTGCTACTTTGATTGGTTCGTTAAGTAATAATATTTGTAAGGGAACCATTATCACACCACCACCAACACCAAATAAGCCAGCAAGTATACCCGCTATGCCACCTGTCAAAATTCTTGCTATGACGGGTTTTAATATAGGTTGTTGGTTTTCTGAGTTCTTTGCTGTCAATTGTTTGCGTAAATCGACTAAATAAATATTCAATAAAAGCAATAAACCGAAGGCAAATAGTAGTATCGAAGGCTGAATTCGATTTGCTAAAAAGACTCCAATTTGTGCTGTAATTATTGCTGGGAATCCTAGTAAAAGTACTTGTTGCGGACGAAAGAATCCCATGCGCCAATTTTGTATGCTACCTGAAATGGCTGTAATTAAAATAGCCATACTACTTGTAGCCACTGACTGTAGTGGAGTGTATCCCCATGCGACTAACATGGGCACCAAAATAGTACCACCTCCAATACCCAATAATCCTGCAAGAATACCAGAAAATAATCCGCCGATAACTAGAAGAAGCAAATTTGTTGGAAGCATAGTGCTGAGTGGGGAATTGGGAATTGGGAGTGGGGAGATTAGGGAAAAATTTGTAGGTTTTGAGGCAGTATGGATTTTGGTAACATTCCGTGAACTCCTTTTTGAGGACTGTTTACTACTTGGGTAATGCGAAAACTCACTGCTAAACTACATAAGACATAAGCATCTTCTGGGGATAAGTTTGCAAAATTTTTCAGCAAATCAATCATATTATTTAATGCAACCTCCAAAGCTTCGTCTAAAGTTTCGCCAAACCCCATTGTGATAATATCTGTAGGTGTTTCGGCAATTGGTGTCTGTAGTTGCAAATCTTTACGAATCTTTAGCTGAATCTTTCCATTCATTGAGGTTTCTATTGCTGTCACATTAACTTCTCCATCTCCCTGTGCTGAGTGTCCGTCTCCAATAGAAAATAAGGCTCCTGGAACGAATATAGGTAAAAATATTCTGGAACCTGCTTGCAATTCTCGGTTGTCAATGTTTCCACCGTAGCTACCGGGAGGGACGGAGTTTCGGTCTTGTTGGGGAGTAGCTACACCCAGGATACCAAAAAATGGTTTTAGGGGTATTTTGATATTGCTCCCTTTGGGAAATTCTGCAGTGTTATTTTTAAGGTCGAGGGGGATAAATCTTAAGGCTGGTTGGGTAAATTGTTGCGGTAAGGCTCCCCAACCTGTACGAATCGCGTTAAAACCTATTGGTAAGCTTGGTTCAATGGCTTCTAGCTTTACTTCTAAAATATCACCTGGTTCGGCTTTGCGTATGTAAATTGGCCCAGTGAGTAAGTGCGGTCCCCCTGCGACTTTAAGTTGGGGAGATAAATTTTGGCAAATGTCAAGGAATTCTGCTGTGATAAATTCTTGTGGTGCTTTGTCGTAAATGTAGTAGCCTGTGTAAGTTTCTATATCAATAGTATCGCCTGAATCTATTGTGAGTGCTGGTGTAAGCTGATGGGAAAAGCCTCCTAGATGTACTGTTTCTTTTGTGGCTTTTAATATATGATGGTTCATTATTGTTTTGTGGTTATTAATATTTATTTTATGATACAGTTTTAGTGTCTTTGTGAGAAAAAAACGCCATCAACCAGAGCTTTTACCGGAGAGTAGATGCCAAAAATGCCGAGACAAGAAACGAAATTTTCTTATTTAATTGACCAGGCTAAGATAGACGGTATACAAAGGCTGAATATCGCAGTGATTATTGTTAATTGCGAAAAGAAATTACTAATTTGTCAAAGAAGTGCGGTGAAGAAATTTTTACCCAATATATGGCATTTACCTGGTGGTAAAGTTGAAGCTGATGAAACCATCGAAGAAGCTATTACAAGAGAAATTCATGAAGAATTAAATGTTAATGTATTGGATATATTATTAGATACGGGCTTAAAGTTAGATTATATTGGTCATGGTAATGAGAAGAGTCGCTCTAATATATTATTAATTAAAGTCGAAGGACAAGTAAAATTAGACTTTGAAAATCAAAACTATCAATTTATTGATATTAATGATTTAGAAAAGTATTTTTTCAATGACTATGTTGAGCTTCACGCAAATGTTTTTAAGTTTATTGCAGTCCAAAAAGTGCAAATTGAATCAGATGTATACTAATAGTTAAGCAATTCTACATTTAAGTTGCATATTCGGGCGGGGCTTGCGATGCCCACCCCACAAGAGATATAGAAGCTCCCGTTTACAAATGAATCCCATAGATAACCCATCCGTTACATCTGTTCAGTATCCGTTGCTAATTTTCCCTATATATTTTGCAACAAATTCAATCACATACGGCAATCCTTCCTGAGTCTTTAAATTAGTAAAAATAAAAGGTTTGTCACCCCGCATTTTTTTTGCATCTCGTTCCATCACACTTAAAGATGCACCCACATAAGGAGCTAAATCAATTTTATTTATCACCAACAAATCTGACTTAGTAATACCTGGTCCTCCCTTACGAGGAATTTTGTCTCCAGCTGCAACATCAATTACATAAAGAGTTAAATCTACTAACTCCGGACTAAAAGTTGCAGCTAAATTATCTCCACCGCTTTCCAAAAAGACTAAATCTAAATTTTTAAATTTATCTTCCAACTGTTCAATTGCTGCTAAATTCATCGAAGCATCTTCACGAATTGCTGTGTGGGGACAACCTCCCGTTTCTACTCCCAAAATTTTATCACTTGATAAAGCTTGAGAGCGGACTAAATATTGTGCATCTTCCTGGGTATATATATCATTAGTTACCACCGCAATATTATATTCATCACGCATTCCCTTACATAACGAATCTACCAAAGCTGTTTTCCCTGAACCGACTGGACCTGCAACACCTACTCTAAAAGCGTTCATAATTTTTTTGTTGACTGTTGATTGTTGACTGTTGACTGTTGACTGTTGACTGTTGACTGTTGACTGAACTTACAATTCAGCTTCTAAATAGTCTTGTATAAAGTATTTCGTGTCTCATACTGGCTAAAGATAATCCCCAAGTGCAGCAATTTAAGTCATCGTCTTCTAAATTTAAAATTTCACTTACTGTATGACTAAGTAAAGTTTGTAACTCAAGTAGTAATTGCTGTCCGACTGTTTGACCTAAGGGAATTAGTTTAATCCCAGCGGTAATTATATTGCTGGCCCAGCTATGTAGATATGCTAGCAAGGCAAAATTTATTCCTATTTCCCAATGAGCGGCTGCAATACCGAAAGCAACAGCATAATTACAAGGATTACCGACCCCATCAGCAAGAGGAGCTATTTGTGGCTGCAATTTTTTCAATAACTGAATTAGCGATCGCCCCATTTGCCAACTAGAATTTCTTAGCTCTTCGGTTTCACGAGAAGCAGACAACCAAAGATTCCAGCGAGAAAGCTCAGCAATATCAGCAATTTTTGCAGACCGATAAGCTCGTAACATGACCGCAGCTTCTAAACGGATAGCACCATAACGCAGTGAATCTTCCAACCACTGTCTTAGGGTTTGCGGCAGTACTATTGCACCATCCTCTACAAGAGTCTCTAAACCTTCGGAATAACTGTATGCACCCACAGGTAAAGCGGGACTAGCAAGTTGCATACATGCTAAAAAACTATAATCAGTGAGAGTGATGGTCGTGTTCGTGTTTATGTTCGTGGTCGTGGTCGTCGTGGTCGTGTCGGTGTTCGTGTTTGTGTTTATGTCCATGTCCATGTCCGTAAGCACCCGTTTCTGGCTGAAATGGTAAAAATTCTTCTTTTACTTCTAACCCAAGTTGTTCCAACATAGTGCGTAAAACAGGGTCGTTCGATAACCTTAAATGAGTAGTTGTAATTTCGCAGGGAACATGACGATTTCCTAAATGGTAAGCTGCTCGTAATAAATCCAAAGGTGTATGAGCCGAAACCGTCATTACTAGCTCTGATTTTGCTGTAATTCTGACGCTGACATCATGAGTTTCGTCTTGCAAAATATCTCCATCCTGCAACACCGTTCCTCTAGGTAAGCGCAAAAATACCACTTTTCCATTTTCTGCTTCAAAGCGATGACGACTGCGCTTTCGTTCTTCTGCGGTTAGCGCGAGGGTAAAGCTTACAGATGCATTCTGATTTGCCAGTTTACGTTGCGTTAATGTCAACATCCTGATAAAGAAATGAAATAAATAGTAAAAATTCTCCAAATAAGAATTTTAAGCTACACTACCTACCTAGCCGTGATTTCTTAACAAAAAATACTGTGCGAGCAGTGTTATTAGCTATATCAATATGGGAAGTATAGATAAAAGCCTATGAATATACAAAAACCTAATGCTAGTGTCCGCTTATGTTGCTGTCTAAAGCTACTCGTTACTTACCTTTTAAAGTTGACCGCACGCTGCTAATTGCCTTTTTGGTGATTCCAGCGATTCATATTAGTTTTTGTAAATTATCCGCTTCAATTGCCCTAGAACAGGGAATGACCCCTATTTGGCCTTCCACTGGAGTTTATTTAGCGGCTATTTTACTATTTGGTTATCGCCTGTTTCCGGCTATTTGTTTTAGTGAATTGCTGGCTAACTTTACTCTATGGCAATCGACCTATCCAAAAAATACTTTAGCTGTTAGTGTGCTATTTTTAGCATGTTCTACAGTTGATTCGCTAATTGTTCCTTTACTGTATAAACACTGGATTCCCCAAGGTAACTTCTTCTCGCGGGTGCAGAATATATTTAAGTACGCACTCATTATCCTACCAAGTCCCTTAGTGAATACCACCATTGGGATAACGCTCACCTGCTGGGGGGGAGCCGCGCCTTGGGAGGTATACTGGGACTATTGGCGGCAATGGTACGTCATGACAATTGCGACCCTATTTACCTTGACTCCAATTATTCTGGCTTGGGCACCGCAAACTAAGCACTTAGTAAGGTTTAACAAGCGGCAATTACCAGAACTGGGGCTGACTATTTTAATACTAGGGTTGATTTGTCAAATTCTTTTTATTACTAAATCGCCTCTGGAATACTTCTTACTGGTACCGTTGCTGTGGTCGGCATTTCGCATGGGAGCGCGGGTGGCAACTGGGTTGCTGTTGCTGGTGGAAATAGCGGTATTAACAGCTGCTAAATTTCAGATGGGTTCGTTTGCTGATAAATCTGTATTCGAGTCAATGCTTTTGTTGCAATCATTTATGGCATTTGCAGCACTGGTTACTTTTGCGACATTAGCGATTGTCAACGAAAATAAAAAAGCTGAGCTTCAACTCCGACAAGCTAAGAATGAATTAGAACAACGAGTACAGGAAAGAACCGCCGAACTGAACGAAGCAAAGGTATTAGCAGAGCGAGCTAATCAGGCAAAAAGCGAATTTTTGGCGAATATGAGCCACGAATTACGTACTCCTTTGAACGGGATTTTGGGATATGCTCAAATTTTGCAGCGCTCGCGGACTTTGAACAATAACGACCAAAAGGGCGTCAATATTATTAACCAGTGTGGCGAACATTTACTGATGCTGATTAACGACGTGCTGGATTTGGCAAAAATCGAAGCACGAAAAATGGAAATTCACCCCAAAGATACACACTTGCCATCTTTTCTGCAAAGTGTAGTGGAAATTTCCCGCATCCGAGCAGAACAAAAAGATATTGATTTTATTTATATTGCAGACCCAAATTTACCCACAGGGGTACAAATAGATGAAAAGCGCTTGCGACAAGTTTTGATTAACCTTTTAGGTAATGCGATTAAATTTACTGACATCGGCTCCGTAACTTTTCGCGTTAGCGCAGTCCTTAATCCCGACATTACTGATGTTCCCATCTGGAAATTCCGCTTTGAAGTCGAGGATACGGGAGTCGGAATGACAAGCGCACAACTAGAGAAAATCTTTTTACCTTTTGAGCAAGTCGGTAAAGTCGAAAAACAAACAGAAGGTACAGGATTGGGATTGACTATCAGTCAAACAATCGTGAATATGATGGACGGTACAATCGAGGTGGAAAGCAGCCTAAATCAAGGCAGCCGCTTCTGGTTTGAAGTGGAATTCCCGGAAGCACAAGATTGGATTATTACCTCGCGAGTTACACCTTTGGGTACAGTAATAGGGTATCGAGGTGATTATCGGTACAAATTACTTATAGTAGATGACCGTTGGGAAAATCGCTCCGTTATGAGTAATCTACTGAAGCCAATTGGGTTTGAAATAATAGAAGCTGTAAATGGACAAGAAGGTTTAGATAAAGTACACAGTCTCCATCCCGATTTAATAATTACAGACTTAGCAATGCCAGTTATGAATGGTTTTGAAATGGTTAAGCAAATACGTCTTTCAGAAATTTTCAAAGACCTAACTATCATTGCCTCCTCAGCCAGTGTATTTGAATTTCACCGTCAGGAGGCACGTGCAGCAGGCTGTGACGATTTTATCCCTAAACCAGTGCAAGCCGAAGAACTGCTGCATCAACTTCAGCATTATCTGCAATTGAATTGGATTTATGAAGAAATTGCAACAATCCAGCCAGAATTTACCCCAAGTTCTCAATCAGATTCTGATATTTGGGCAATACCAGAAATTAATCACCTCCAACCTCTTTATGCTGCCGTCCAACGTTGCCGAGTAGCGGAAATCCAAACAGCAGCCAAGCAAATTAAGGAACTAGACACCCAATATAGCCCCTTTGCTAATAAAGTTCTGAATCTTGCAGATGAATTCGACATGGACGGGATTGCTGCTTTGATTGAACCTTATCTATAACTATTGCTTTTATTCATTGAACCGCAAACCACTATTTTTACCACAAGGTGCCTAATGCCATCCAACTCAATTCTCATCGTTGATGATACTCCTAACAATATCCGTCTGTTGTTTGATGTACTAGACAGTGCAGGATTTAATATTTCTGTGGTCAAAAGCGGAGAAACAGCCTTAGAAAAACTGCACCACATTCAACCCGATTTGATTTTGCTAGATGTAATGATGCCAGGAATTGATGGATTTGAAACCTGTCGTCGTATCAAATCCAATCCCAATACAAAAGATATTCCCATCATCTTTATGACTGCCCTTTCTGATATTGACAACAAAGTTGGTGGCTTACAACTTGGTGCAGTAGATTATATTACCAAACCGATTCAAGTTGAGGAAGTTCTAGCACGAGTTAGAGTACATTTAAACTTACGGAACGCCCAAATTCAAGTAGAACAAGAAGTAATTGAGCGCAAACAAGCAGAGGCAGAACTTAAGTACACCCTCGCGTCAATGCAACAGATGCAAATACAACTAATTCAAAGTGAGAAAATGTCCGCTTTGGGTAACTTAGTTGCAGGTGTTGCTCACGAAATCAACAATCCTCTCGGTTTCCTCAATGGTAGCCTCAACAATAGCAGCGAATATGTTCAAGATTTGTTAGGACACCTGCACCTTTATCAAGAGGAATACTCTAATTCGAGTTCTACTATTACTGAACATGCCGAAGATATTGAACTAGAATATCTCTGTGACGATTTGCCCAAAATTTTCGACTCGATGCGAGGAGCAACAAAGCGAATCCAAACTATTAGTAATAGCCTTCGCAACTTTTCCAGAGTCGATACCGAGTACAAAATTACCGCTAACTGGCAGGAAGGTATCGACAGTACCCTACTAATTTTAAAATACCGACTGCAAGCCAATGAACAACGTCCAGCGATTCAACTCACAACTCAATATAATACTGTACCCCAAGTAAAGTGTTTCCCTAGTCAACTAAATCAAGTATTTATGAACATTTTAGCAAATGCCATTGACGCATTAGAAGAATCAAATATAGGACGCAGCTTTGGGGAAATCCAGGCAAATCCTAATCAGATTATAATTAAAAGCTCACTCGAAAATAACTACATCAAAATATCAATTGCTGATAATGCGAAGGGAATGACAGAAGAGATTAAACAAAAAATATTTGACAATTTATTTACTACTAAAGCTGTTGGAAAAGGTACAGGTTTAGGATTAGCTATAGCGAAGCAAATTGTCGAAGAAAAACATGGTGGAAAGCTAGAAGTTTTTTCTGAATTAGGTCTAGGAACTGAATTTATAATTTGGATTCCACAGGAAGCTTAATTTAATCTACCCATCAACGGAGCAAATAGCCATAATATGGGATGAGTATTTATTAGTTTTATAATGTATAAGTTTTAGCCCCGCTTGTTCAATTTCCTGTGTTAACTCAGGTATTTCATATTTATGATGTCTCCAAATAGTAATCTCCTCACCTGAAGATATTTTAATAGTTTTATCTACATCCATAAACTTAAAATTGATAGTGTAGTCACGACTAAATTTAATATTAGCAACAACACTATCAATTTGAGAATCATATTTCCTTATAAGTTCGCAATCTTCAGACTTAATCGCAAATGTATTTTTAACCCATTCATATATTTGTTTTGCATGATAATAACAACCACCCCTTACCAGTCCATCCCATTTTGAGTTACAACCAATTTCGTTAGTAAACACAAGTAAATCTTTTTCATTCATGCTATTTTTCAAGTTTTTCAGTGCATGACTTCTATTGTGAAGGTTGCCGATAGTCACTCCTAATAAGAAAATTACATTATGAATATTTCCTTCCTTAAGATTATCTTCATTCTTTAACAATATTTTAGGAATACAACTATTTTCTATATCAATAGTGTCACTAATTAATTTAATGGATGGAAACCATTTTTGAAAATTATTTTTTGAAATATTCAGTAGTTCTTCACTAATATCCAATGCAATATATTTATTAACTCTACCCAACTTATTAAGTTTAGAGACAAATTCTTTAACAGGGTATGAATTTCCAGAACCCACATCTATAATATTAAGTTTGCTATTATTTGGAAAATTATGATTTATATACTCAAAATTATCCTTTAACAGATTAATTTCTACATTTGACCTACGATACCAATTAGGGATAATAAACTTTAAATAAAAACTATCCCAAATTTTTGCACCTCTACCTTTATAAAAATATTTTAAAGGTAACTCTCGTCTAAATTCTAATGCGTGAATCATCTCTAAAATTTCGACTTGAGAAAAAATCGAGTATAGTTCTGAAGCAGGCTTTACTATACCACTATTGTCAATTGAAGTTGATGAATCAAGCTGTGAATCAAGATTTTTAGTCATTATTTTTGCGAAATCATGACAATATTATAAGTCCTAAAGTATAGTAATTCGCTCTTGGTATTAAAAATCATGAAGATATAAGTCAAAAATGTAAAGTTAATTGTTTTGATATAAATATAGGATAATAGCAGTAGATATGAATTCAGGCATATTGACTCTAGGATAATAATTATGCCAGAAAGTGTAAAAATTTTAGTTCCTCAAGGAGCAGAATACAAAGCCGTGTGTCGAGGTTTAAGCCGTATAAGCACCCCAACCCCAACAGTATTTGCCATCCCAGTGGGAAGCGAAGCATTAATTAAATACCTACATAAATGGATTGACACAGAGGAAATACGCAATCAAACACCGTCTCAAATTTTAGTAATGGGTTTATGCGGCAGCTTAAGTCCCCACTACAAAGCAGGTGACATTGTATTGTACGAAAACTGTATTTATCAGGACAGAGCAGGTACTAGCTTACATGAAAAATGCAACTCCAACTTCACCGCACAACTTCACGAACGCCTAGGAGAAAAAGCATCATCAGTAAAAGCTCTCACAAGCGACAGTGTAATTTGGTCAGCCACACAAAAGCAACAACTAGCTCAAAAATCAACAGCCGACGTAGTTGACATGGAAGGATTTACAACACTTTCATTTTTCAATCAAACAAATACAGCAGTAGCAATGTTAAGAGTAATCAGTGACGACTGCAACCACAACATTCCCGACCTGAGTAACATCATCAGTCCATCCGGAAAAATCCAACCATTACCCCTAGCCATAGCCATGCTACGTCAACCCATAGCCGCAACAAGATTAATACAGGGTTCCCTAAAAGGTCTAAAAATATTAGAAAAAGTAACAAAAAAATTGTTCACCCCACCCTTGTAGAGACGTTACATGTAACGTCTCTACATTCTTCGCGTCCTTGGCTTCTTGGCGGTTCGTTTATCCTTATATAAAATTTTCAAGTATTTTCACGCTCGTTGTATAAGGCTAATCATGTTTTTTGTGAACAAATTTGCTCTAATAGCAGTTTATAATTTGTTCCAAATATTATGTTATGAAAAATACAATAAAAATTATATTCTGCATATTTTTAACACTAGCCCTCCCACCCAGAGTAGCAGCGCAAACCCCAAAAGATAACTTAACAAACATACCAACAGCAGGCTTCGACGTTCGCGGTCGCTACACCACCAACGGAGCCGGCTCAGACACACCATACATAGGTATAGAAGGCTTCCTCCCCATCATCCAAAACCCCGGTCAGAGCGTAACATTTATACAAGGAAGGTTCTCATGGTTTGACAACTCCTACCAGAACTGGAATGTACTCTTAGGACAGCGTTTTGCCAACACCACCACCAAAGAAATTTGGGGAGCTTACATCGCATTCGACACCCGTCAGACCAGTAGTAAAACTTACCAACAACTAGGCTTAGGTATCGAAAGACTGGGAGAAGACTGGGACGCTCGTATTAATGGTTATCTTCCCACAAGTGGTGGAAGTCAATTAATTTCAGAATCTATAGGCAATTGGGGCTTTTGGAAAAACTTTTACGCAAGACCCATCGAAAGACGCTTTCAAGGAGCATTAGCAGGAGTAGATATAGAAGCAGGCACTCGCATAGCAAAACTAGGTGAAGGTGATTTACGCCTTTACGGTGGTCTTCTTTACTACACAGGAGAAGGTACAGACCCAGTTTTTGGCGCTAGAGCCAGATTGCAAGCTCGTCCAACAGATAATTTACTTGTGGGTTTGACCATACAACAAGACCCCTTATTCGATACAAGTATTATATTAGACCTAGGGCTAGGATTTTCTGTAGGTGGAAGTCCTAGCAAAAAGCCAAATAAGCCAGATATCTTGGCACGCATGGGTGATTACGTAAACCGCAACCCCATCATCACAATAGGAAATTTCACCATAAGTGATTATATTCCAGCCACAAACCCCAGAACAGGTAAACCTTGGCAATTTCGTCACGTAAATTTGGGTATAGGAAATGGTGACGGCACTTTTGAGCGACCCACAGGAACAGTACAAGAAGCATTAAACGTAACCCAAACAGACGATATAGTATATGTAAACTCCGGCAGAAACCCAGGAGTCCCCGCATTTAGAATTCCAGATACAGTATCAGTCCTATCTACAGCGCTTATTCAAGAAATTGACACCAGAGAAATAGGTAGAGTAGCCTTACCTGGGTCGGGAACAGGAATTTTTCCTATAGTTAACGGCACAGTAACGATGGGAAATGACACCACTCTGCGAGGATTTGACCTGAGAAATATCACAGGTAGCGGGATTCAAGCATCGTCTGTCAGAAATGTAAATATATTGGACAACCGCATTAGCAACGTTACAGAACAGGGAATAAGCCTCAACGGTGTTACAGGAAATAATTTAGTCGCTCGTAACACTATTACGGGTACTGGTGGTCAAGGTATCTTCCTCCAAGGCTTTGGTGATAACCAGCAACAAGTCACCCTTAACCAAAACAGTGTCAGCAATAGCGGTAGCCAAGGAATTTTTGCTCTTGCGTCAGGGAGCGCTCAACAGCAAATAAATGGTACAGGTAACACTGTCACAGGAGCCAACAGCGCAGGTATTTTCTTTCAAGGAAGCGGTAACAGCCGACAAACTGCGGTCATGGAAAATACTGAGGTTAGCAACACAAGCAAAAATAGCGAAGGTCAAGGTGGTCAAGGGATTTTTATCTCAGCCAGTGGTGGAGCGACTCAAAATATTACTTTAAATAATACAAAAACGAGTGATAACGCTGGTCAAGGTTTGTTTTCTGAAGCAAATGGTGACCCACAAAACCCTAATATACAAACAACACAAAATCTGACATTTAATCAATTACTAGCCCTTCGTGGCAATGGTCAAGGCATTTTTCTACAGGCTAATGGAAATTCTAAACAAGATTTTCTGCTTGATAGACCAACAGCTAGTAATATTGCAAAAGACAGTAGAGGTGAAGGGGGTCAAGGTATTTTTGTTGCTGCGAATGATGGCGCACAACAAAATTTCACTATTAATAATCCTACAGTTAGTGATAACGCTGCTCAAGGAATTTTTGTGCAAACAGATAATAATACAAGGCAAAAATTCACTATCAATAATCCTACAGCAACTAATAATACTAACCAAGGAATTTTTATTAGGTCTGGTAGAGGAGTACAGCAAGAATTTGAAGTCAATCAAGCTACAGTAAGCGGTACAAAAAAAGGTGTTAATCCTAATCCTAGACCAGGTGAACCTCTATTAGTAGGTGGTCAAGGTATTTTTATAGCCACAGGAGAAGGAGCGCAACAACGATTTACCTTGAATAGTCCAACAGTAACTGATAACGCAGGTCAAGGTATTTTTGTGGCAGTGAATGATGACCCCAATAACCAAGCAAGTCAATCACAACAAACTTTCACAGTTACAAATCCCACAGTTAACCGTAGTGCAAGCCAAGGATTTTTTATTCAAGCTAATGGTAATGTGCGACAACAATTTGATATTACAAATGGCAGAGTTAATAATATTACTCAAGATAACGGTCAGGGTGGACAAGGAATTTTTATCCAAGCCAATGCAGGAGCACAACAAAGTTACACTATTGATAGAACAAATGTGAGCAATACAGCAGGTCAAGGTTTCTTTGCTCAAAGTAATGGTACTGCTACATCCACATATACTATTAGTAATAGCAGCATCACTAATACAGCGAACAATAATGTATTCCTTCAAGCAAACGAAAACGGTCGAATGATTGGTAATTACCAATTTAACTCATTACAACAAACTACGGCTTTACCTGCTTTTACTGCTGCAACAAATTCTAATCGAGGCATGTGTTTAACCTTTTCGGGTAATAATAGTAATACTGGTTATCGACTGGAAGCAAATCGCGGTACTTTCCAGACAGTTATTAACTCTAATAATGTAGGTACATTTAATTCTCTACTTCAGGGTGGAAGTT
Organism: Scytonematopsis contorta HA4267-MV1; assembly: GCA_019359035.1. Taxonomy (GTDB): domain Bacteria; phylum Cyanobacteriota; class Cyanobacteriia; order Cyanobacteriales; family Nostocaceae; genus Scytonematopsis; species Scytonematopsis contorta. The sequence continues at coordinate 157,766 of JAHHIC010000013.1, forward strand.
TTGATAATGTAACTGTTTGTCCATAATGTTTTCAAGTATTGATTCACGAATATGGCAATTTAATAGGGATATTTATGAATAAAATATTAAGTACCGTTCATACCGAAAGCCAGGGAATAAATTCCCTGTCTAAAAGCTAAAGTCTTCTAAAGAAGACTAATAATAAATGAGTTTTTTTAGGAGTATTTTCTTTCTGATATATTATTCAGTCCTCTTTTAGAGGACTTCAGCTTTTAGACAGGGAATTTATTCCCTGGCTTTTGGTATGACTGATGCTTAATGTTCTTTTTATAAACTTTTTGCAGCCTATGGAAATGACTTTTCTTTATGTAGCCGCGATTTTAATCACCCGCAACTTCATCCTCCTTGTTGATAAACCCTTCCTTTCCAAGCACCACCACGTCCTTGCCAATGTCGTAATGCCGAGTCAAAAGTCATTAAAGTATAAAGAAACCCAATTAAAGGCAAACAAAAAGCAAAAACAGGCGAACATTTATAAAAGCGAATTATGGGAAAATAAGCCAAACTCATCAAAAGCCACCCAAATAAACCACAAGCAGCAACTAACCAGTTACTTGTGACAATTCCCCAAATAAAACCCAAAGGAGAAGCAAGATAAACCAAACTCATTCCCACCAGAGTCCCCATGAGTAAAAATGGCGAATAATTAAGTTGTGTAAAAGCTGTCCGAGCAACCATATCCCAAATTGTTCCTAAGTCCGGATAGGGACGAAGACTGCGAGTCAAAGAACTTAGCCCCAACCAAATGGGAGATGAGGGTTTGCTTGATTTAATAGCAAAAGCTAACGAACAGTCATCAATTAAAGCTTGACGTAAAATTTGAATTCCACCAATTCGTTCTAGAGCTTCCGTTTTAACCAAAATACAACCCCCAGCTGCGGCTGCGGTTTTTTTGTTTGGGTTATTTACCCAGCGAAAGGGATAAAGCTTTTGAAAGAAAAAAACAAAAGCTGGAATCAGAAGTTTTTCCCAAAAACTTTCACATCTAAGTCTCACCATCACAGAAGCTAAATCTAAATTTTCCTCCACAGCTTTATTAACTAATCGAGATAAGTTCCCAACATCATGTTCAATATCTGCATCCGTGAGCAATATGTAATCGGGTGATAGTTCTTTTGCCTTTTGAATACCTTGTTCCAAAGCCCAAAGTTTACCAGTCCAACCCGAAGGAAGGGCTTTTCCTTGAAGAATTTGTAAATTTTCCTCTTTCTGTAATAAACAAGCAGTTTCACAAGCAACATTGGCAGTTCCGTCTGTACTATTGTCGTCTACCAAAAACACAGTAAATGTTCCTGGGTAGTCTTGACATAAAAGCGAACGTAAACTTACAGGCAAAACGTCGGACTCATTTCGAGCTGGAATTACCGCGCAGATGGTGGGGAGTGGGGAGTTAGGAGTGGGGTGTGCTTGGGATGAGGGAGGTGCTTCTAGAAGTTGGTCTATCTGCCAGAACTGACCCCAAAAAGTCAGTAATATTACCCAAATTACTACAGCTAAAAGTGTTAGTCCGAGTCCAATATCTACCATACGTTCACTTCACATCCTGAAAACAAAGTTTGAAAAAATGTAACCATAGTAACTTTCAAAATACTGTTTGTTGTTTCACGTCGTAAACTAAGTATCTCTTTTGGTAGTTTTCAAAATAACAATATAGTGTATGCCTTAATAGGCTGAAGTGAGATTTATTATTCTTTTCACCTGTATAATTTGACTCTGGTAAATATTTTAACTATGCAATCTTTGTATAACAGTATTACTATCAATAATCCTCTTTGTATACTGATATTTTTTTGTGTATAACTATTAGCAAGCTAAAATTATTACTTAACTACAAGTGAAGACGCATCAGGTAGCGTTTTGTGTATCGAATATCAAAGAGGCACAGTTACATAAATTTTTTGTAGACATGGCCGTATAATATCCAGAAGTTGTTTTAATTTTTGATTCTTGATGCATAAATTTTACGGGTGTATTAGCTTGACTCAAGCACAAGTTTTCCAGTTATTCAGAAGCAGAGTATTGCTGAAAATGAATAAGATGTTCAGTCTCGGAACTTTTTGCATAAGGAAGACATCTTAACATCTAGTATATTGCTTTTCACGGAGAATTTTTGAAATCTTTAACGTAAGCTCATTTCATTGTCTATCAGTTACAAACAAAACAACTCGTTTATAAATTTCACAACGAGTTGCAATGGAACAGTTTTAACATGATAGAATGAACAAATCTTTTGTAAGAGGAATATTCAATCAGGTTAAAAAATTTAATTTGTAGACCAGAATACAAACAACAGTATAGTTTTATATGAAATTTTGATGAACTATTTGAGTATAGTTTGGTCATAAAATTTTAGCGCCTCTACAATTATTAATTTTTAATTAAAAATACGTAGAAATTGCTAAGTTGGTCACAAACTGCACTTGGGAAGATTAATAACCCCAATAAAGTGTATACACTAGGAGGTAAGGAAAATAATTGATTTAGTACTTACACAAAAACTGCTAAAATCATCTTTCTTTACAAAGATAGCCTGCTGCATAAGTTCTATCATTTGAACCTACTTTCACTTAGCACTCATCACTTAGCACTCATCACTTACTTACTCCGTACTTTTCCAAATTAGAGGATAGTAACAAATGGATTTACGAAGAGATGCATTAGAATTATTAAAAGAGACTAGTCGAACTTTTTATATACCGATTGTACGTTTACCGCGTCCCTTACAAGAAGCAGTAGCATCAGCATACCTTTGTATGCGAGCAATTGATGAAGTTGAGGATAATCCGCAGTTAGATAATTCCAGCAAAGCAGAAATATTAAGAAATATTAGTTTTACATTACAAGCTGCAGTTGATGGTTTTGCGCTAGATGCCTTCTCTGAAGGATTTAGTAAATATGAAAATAGTTTGCCAGAAGTAACTCTTAGAGTTAGAGAATGGGCCATACTAGCTCCTGAAACAATTGCTCCCAGAATTTGGGATGCGACGGCTGCGATGGCTGATAGAATGGCATCTTGGGCGGATAATAATTGGGAAATTCAAACAGAATCAGATTTAGACCGTTATACATTTGGCGTTGCTGGAGCAGTAGGTTTATTGCTTTCAGATTTATGGGCTTGGTATGATGGAACTCAAACTAACCGCACCCATGCAATTGGATTTGGTCGGGGTCTACAGTCTGTAAATATCCTGAGAAATCATGCAGAAGATTTAACCCGTGGAGTTAGCTTTTTTCCTAAGGGTTGGGATTCAGAAAAAATGCTGGCTTACGCACGACGTAATTTAGAAATGGCTGATGCTTATACTAACTCCCTACCTGTGGGACCAGCCTTAGATTTTTGCCAAATTCCTCTAACCTTAGCTTACGGAACCCTTGATGCTATCGCTGATGGCAAAGAAAAACTGAGTCGCAGTGATGTTGCTGCTTTGTTAGAAATTTTCATTGGTTCTAATGCGAATGCTGGTTGACGGTTGACTGTTGACTGTTGACTGTTGACTGTTGACTGTTGACTGTTGACTGTTGACTGTTGAGTGTTGATTGTTTTTATCTATTGGGCTTAATAAAACTACAGACGTGATATTAAGAGACGTGATATATCACGTCTCTACATTTTTGGATGTCGTAATTTTGTCTTTTATTTCCCCCCCTTCCCTTGTAGGGAAGGGGGGGTAGGGGGGTTAGGTCTGTGTGGTCTATCTAAAAAACTGCTGTTATTTACCGACCTGTAACTATAAAGCCAGCCCAATAGTAAGGGTGATTATAAACCATTGTCTCTGGTGGAATTTTGCGGCTTCGCAACAAATCGGCTGCAAGATGTGCTTTAATTCTCAATCCTTCGGGTGGTAATTGATTGAGTAAATCTTCATACCATTTTGTTAGCTCTCCTGCGGTTAATTGTTTTAGCCAAACAGTTGCTTCAGATAATGCAACCGCAGGGGATTTTCCTTGTAAAAATCGCCGATAAAATTCTATCATCACCAAAGCGCTAGCAGCCGATTCGACAGTCCATAGGGTGCTGACCACATGGTTTACTCCTTGGTTTAAAAATCCGTTAACTAAGCTGACATACTCATTACTAATTACTTGATTAGCAGTTATTTCAACTTCACAAGCAGACAAAATAACTAGATTATAAGCTGTCAATTGTTTCTGAGTTATTTCTTGTAAGGTAAGTTTGTCTGACCCTGCTAATGCTAATTCCGATTGTTCAGGATAACTCAAATTATCTGTTGAACGTCCAACAAAATGAAATATATTATAATTACCAGCTAAAGCATCTTCCACATTTTTTTTACTTGCCTTTAAACCCTGAATGCGTTCGGGATTATCGAACATGTGGCTAATCATTTCAGATTCTAACTTGCCAAACTGCATTGATGGGTGAGTTACACTGTTAGGATGTTCCACACTCAAAAATGATAATTTTCTACCTGCATTTTGTGATTCCAATTGCAATTCAGACTGCAACAATAAGCCACGGGAAGCACTGGGTAAATAGGTAATTTTTAACTTATGTGCTTGAGATGTCGCCAGATTAAACAACGCATGAAGTGGAAATCTCTGTAAATCGCGATGAGGAATTAATATTAATTGATTAATCCCTTCCAGTTCTCCTAAAATAGATTCTATATTTAAAATATTTCTGAGATTAAACAGCCGCATTTCCATTTCTTTTCTGTAGGAATGGTTGCTTTTGTTTTGCTTTTCTTCGCTTTCAGTACGATATTCTAAATATTGATGATTCCAGTCTTTCAACCAATCTTCTAATTCAACCAAGCGTTTTACTGGTTCTGGTCGAGGCAAATCATCATTTTCCCCAACATTAAGGACAGGTGTAAAAATAGGAATTGGTTCTGTCGCTTTATGTTTAATTACAAAACAACGTAATCCATATGGGCTAATATGCCAGTAAACAATTGCTGTCGTCGGATTTAATAATTGTTGAATTTCTGCGTAACTAGGAGAATAAATTTCTTCCGTCCATCCTAAAAGCTGCCAAGCAAAGCTGGCATTTTTTAAATGTTCAGCTATTTCTAAGCCTAACAACAGTTCGCCTGTATTAATCGCAATATCTACAGCTAACTGTCCGATACCAACAAATTTTAAAGCGAACTGCTGTTTACTTTCTTCAGGGGTACTTGCTTCATTTAACAATTGTCGCCATATATCTGTAGCGCGTCGCTGTAAATCTTGTGCTGATGCGACTCTCCCTAATCCTAAAAGTACTATGATTAAATTTTGTAATACTTCTAAATGCAACTGCACATAATCATCTCGTGTCAAAGTTAAAAGCGCTGCTTCTAAATGTGCTTGTGCTGTGTTCCAAGATTCACTCGGTGCTAATTCTCTTTTACCAATTTCATAGTAAGTACTACCCATAGCCAAATGTAACCGACCCCATCCTTCGGAGTGAGTATCTTGGCTAACATATCTTAATCCTTCTTCATAGCTGGCTAATTTACCTTCTATTCCCCGTAAGTCCAGAGCTGGATTATTGCTAGAGATATTGGTAGCAAAACTATCACTGGTATTATAATTAACCGCAATTCCTACCGCACTTCCCCGACCTAACCAAGCTTCCCAGTAGTCTGCTTTGATTAATAATGCTCGGTCATAAGAAGCAATGGCTTCTTCATATCGCCCTAAATAAAATAATGCCACACCTCGGTTATACCAGGCTAAGTACAAATCTGACCGTACTTCTAATGCCTTGTCGTAAGCTGCAATCGCTTCTTCCCGTCGTCCCAAGTTTTCTAAAGCTACACCTCGGTTATACCAAGCTAAATGCAAATCGGGTCGAATTTCCAGAGCCTTATCATAAGCAATAATCGCATTTTCTAGTTGTCCTAAATTAGAAAGTGCTACACCTCGGTCTATCCAACCTTCGTGAAAGTCGGGTTTTAACTGGGTGGCTTGCTCGTAAGATAAAAGTGCGTCCTCAATTTGACCTGACTTATACAAAAGACTCCCGCGAAAATACCAAGGCGCATGAAAATCTGGTTTGATTTCTATAGCTTTTTCAAAGGAGCTTACAGCTTCGCCATCTCGTCCCATTCCAGAGAGAGCTAGTCCGCGATTATACCAAGCTAAATAAAAATCTGGTTGGTTTTCAATTGCTCTTTCAAAAGAGGTAATTGCTTGATTCTGTTGTCCGTTCTCAGATAATGCCACACCTCTTTGATACCAACTGTCTGAGTCGAAGGGTTGAAAAGCCAGCGCTTTATCATAACTGGAAATTGCCTCAGCATGTCGTTCTAACTCCAGCAGCGCTCCACCTCGACTTGACCAAACTTCATGAAAATCAGGCTTAATTTCTAGAGCTTGGTCAAAAGACAAAATTGCTTCCTGGTAGCGTCCCAATTCACTCAGAGTTCCACCACGGTAATACCAACCTTGGTGGGAATCTGGTTTTATTTCCACAGCAGTATCATAAGATGATAATGCCTCTCTAAATTCTCCCAGATAACACTGTGTCAATCCCCGACTATACCAATACTCGTAATTATCGGGAGCAATTTCTACCGCTTTATCGTAACAAGTAACTGCAGCTTGTAAATCTCCTTTTTTAACTTGCTCTAGACCTTGATAAAACCATGCTCTTGCTGGGTCTAGAACAATATTTGTAATAGTGGCAAATTCTTTACTATCTTGCTTATTTACTTGTGTATTTACTTGTGTATTTACTTGCTTATTTACTTGTGTATTTATTTGTGTATTTTCTTGTACATGAATTCCTTGAACTCCCAAATCTACAGCGATTTGCTGGACTAAATTTACACTTTGGTGCAGCCTCACCAACAATTCATCTAGGCTGTTAGCTAAGTTTGGCGGTAATGAAACTAGACTAGCATCCCAATTTGCCGCCTGTGATGCAGCCGCTTTAACTTTTTGAGCAGCTTTTGTAATACTTTCGGCGGCTTCCACAGTAGATTCTATAACCCCTTCGTTAATTCCTGTAAACTCAGTTTGCGGCAATGGTGGTAAAGACGTAGACGTCTGGGTAATAAATGATGGCAACGGCGTTAAAAAATCCAGCACAAAACCAGTGCCAATGGTTCCCGTAAAACCTGTTTGTGGTAATGGTGGGAACGACTCGGAAGCTGCAGCCGCTTCAGATGTTTGTGTGAAATACTCTAGTATTTTATCTTCGTCATCAATTACTGTAAACTCCGATTCTAAGGGGGAATAATTATTTGATGTGGGCGCATTATATTCTATTACTAAACCCTGTTCCCAGTTTTGCGTCGATTGTGGCGTCATTGGTTGTGAATTTTGGGCTTCATCAACAAATACGACTTCCTGCAAATTGCCGATGTCACCGCTTGTAGAAAATCTTTCATCGGTAGTAGTCTCAACAAATTGCTCCCCTGACGAGGAAAACTGTTGACTAAAGTTACGCGAAAGCAACTCCATACCATATTCATAGGCAAGTTCACCTATTTCCCCAATGTCCAACTCACCCAGCTGCATCATTCGTTCAGCCAGCAAATAATTTGGTGCTGCCGAAGTTAACATTTTTTCACCAAAAGCTTCCAACCACTCCAACCAACGCTGTTGAGGAATGCGGTCTTTCATCCGTTGCAGATAATTTAGCGCCCATTGTTGTCCGCGTGCTTGGTAAACTCCCTCAAGCAACTCATTAAACAAAGATTCCAAATCCGCGTTTGTTAACTCCGGTGGCGGTTGCGTCACCTTTGATTGTGCTGTTACATTCCTGTCGTGACTCTGTTGGTTATCAAAGGGAGACAGAAAAAACTTTTTTAGCCACTGAACTCGCCGATTGGACATTTGCTGCTACTTGGGTTTTGTTTTGATTAGAGATTTTAGCGGTCGTCGTGCCAGAAAATCGGTAATTACGCTTTAATAGACTTTGGCGGAATAATTTTATATGGGATTGGAACATCTCACAATATTATAATGAAATTAAATTATTCCATTAGTATAATCATCACCCCAATACCCTACCAACGCTAAACTTAACAAAGCGCTTTTGTCTTGAAGGAAGACAAAAAGCAAGACAAATGCGATTTTTATTTAAAATACATCATACATCCGTAGTTCCGTTTTTCTAGTATAAAAAGCACCTTTAGATAAGCTTTTATCCTTTTACGTCGCAAATAATACAATTTACAAAACTTTAGTTTATCACTTAAAGGTATATAACATCACATTAAGGAAGTCGCTCTGTATATACAATATATGTATGATGAGAAATCTAACTTCCCGAATAAGCATATTTACGGATAAAAAACTAAATAGTGTGTCTCTAATTGACGAATAAAGTGTGTTCTGATTGATTATCGGGAATTGAGAAACGGCTAGGTGTAGAAGAAGTTAAGACGACCGCTTCCGTTATCCCTTATTAAATCAAGGAAAACAATACACTGTATGGACTTTAAGTGCCCGTATTACCACGAGGACGCTAAAGGTAAACCTAGTGCGAGCGCTCCTTGTAAATTTCAAGAAAATCCTTATAGAGAGCATATCTCCTATTGCACTGTGTGCGGACAGTGGCGAGATTTAAGGTTTGTTGGTATGAGACCGAATTTTTTACTCATGATGATTGTGGCTGCAACTATTTTATACCTTGTAAACCAGCAAAGTCCAGAAGCTGGAAATAACACTAACAAAGATAATACCTCTGGAACAAAGGTAGAGAGAGTCAAAAAGTAAGAAGTCAGGGAGCAAGGAAGTGAGGAGTTTGGTGTTAGTAGTAGTGGTACAAATATCTGTCGCAGTAATTACCTAAAATTTATCCCAGAAATTTATAACCTATGAGTCATCGGTGTCCTTTCTATCACGACAATCCTGATGGACCTAATAAGACTCCTCCCTGTAAATTTGAACAAAATCCTTACAGAGAGCATATCTCATATTGCAAGGTATGTGGACAACATCGGGATTTGCGGTTCGTTGGTATGAGACCGAATTTCTTATTAATGTTGATTTTAGCGTCTACTATTATATTTCTCCTAAATCACGGCAATACTAAAACCTCCCCAAATAAACCTCCTAGACCAGAGGTAGAGAAAATTGGGGAGTAGGGAGTAGGGAGTGGGGAGTGGGGAGTAGGGAGTAGGGAGTGGGGAGTGGGGAGACTTGAGGGAGTTGAGGGAGTTGAGGAGTGGGAAGTGAGTCCAGAAATAGCACAAATGTTTGCAAGTATAAGTATTTGTCGCAGCTGTGATAACGGCAAAATAAAATAGTGTTAAATTAGCCCAATTTCCCATTCCCTATTCCCCATTCCCCATTCCCCATTCCCCATTCCCCATTCCCCATTCCCCACTCCCCTCCTACCCTTGTCCTTCATCAGCTTGTTGATTTGCTAGTAATTGGTCAACCAATACTTGCATAATAATTTCAGGGTCGTCTGTTTCCACTCCCACTTGTTGGGCTATGAGCTGCCGTAATTGTCCATCGTGCTGCATCATGTCGAATAATTCTTCCAGAGTGACGGTTTGAAATTCCCCGTCTGCTGGCATTGGGGTACTTTCTTGTGGTGACCCATTTAAAGTTTCACCGTAGTTATGGTACTGGGGATTTTGATGATTCTCTGAGTTTTGAAGGCTTTGAAAACTTTTTTCTTGTGAATCTGGCTCCGCATACTCCCAAATTGGTTCGGGTTGATTGCGGGTCAACATTTGCATCCCAATATCGTAAGCAACATCACCAATTTCACCCACACCTAATTCACCCAGCTGCACTAAGCGAGTGGCTAATTCATTATTTGGACTAGAAGACGCTAGCAGTTTGTTGCCAAAACGCTGCAACCATTCTACCCAACGAGAAGTAGGGACGCGCTTTTCTAAATTATTCAGCCATTTCAGTGCCCAAGTTTGACCCCTCATTTGATATACCCCTTCCAGAAGTTCATTAAAGAGAAATTCTAGATCCGTATCCGACAGAGGAGGGGGAGGTTCTTTTTGGACATCCCCTTGCGGACGAGGACGAGTAGTTTTTTTACCGAACAGACCCTGAAAAAGCTGTTTGAACCACTGAAACAGGCGTTTGAGCATCCACTGCTCCTTTAAGTATTGCGTATCTTAAGATTGTAGCTATGTGGTAGCACTATCGGGTTAGTTTCCACTAAAGAATTTTGGATTTTGGATTTTGGTTTTCGGTTTTCTGTTTTTACTAAAATTTCTTAGCAAAATTCTTAATAAAAGTTGGTACATTTGCACCCCAAGTTCATTTATAATTTACATCCATGAGTTTAAAATAATTAAATCCCAAATTGGGCGAAACGAATCGGGCGTCAAAATCTCATATCTATGTCTTACGAACCACTACATCACAAGTACCGCCCAAAGACTTTTGCCCAACTAGTGGGGCAAGAGGCTATTGCTACTACCCTGACCCAGGCTATTCGCACTGCTAAAATCGCTCCTGCTTACTTGTTTACAGGACCTAGAGGCACTGGAAAAACCTCTAGCGCTCGTATTCTCGCAAAATCTCTCAATTGTCTGAGTTCAGATAGACCTACTGCTGAACCTTGCGGCGTTTGCAAGGTTTGTCAAGGAATCAGCGATGGCTCAACTCTTGATGTAATTGAAATAGACGCTGCTAGCAACACTGGGGTCGATAATATTCGCGAAATTATAGAACGCGCTCAATATGCTCCCGTACAGTGTCGCTATAAGGTTTACGTGGTTGATGAATGTCTAACAGGAGATTCACTAATTTTAACTAGCGAAGGATTGCTCAAAATCGAAGACCCTAAAATTAAAGGGAAAAAAGTTTTGAGTTACAACAACTCAACGGGAAACTGGGAGTACAAAAAAGTTCTTCGGCACTTAGACCAGGGTGAAAAACAAACCCTTATCATTAAGACAAATAACCGTGAAATTAGATGCACGGGCAATCATTTAATTAGAACAGACCAGGGATGGATAGCAGCAGAAAACGTAAAAGAAGGAATGAGGATACTATCCCCTGTGAATGCGGATGCGGTGTTCTCATTTACAAATTTGGCACAGATGGACGCATTCGGAAATTTGCCAGAGGTCATCAGTTTAAAGGCAATACCTATGGGCAAAAAACCTATAATCTCCAATCAATCCTCGCACAAGCAGAACAAATTTGCCCCTTATGTGTCTGTGGTTGTGGAGAAAAACTTGATGTCCCTGCCTTTTTACAAAACAAAGGAAAAGGAATCGGAAGTATACAGTCACACTGGCAAAGACATCCATACAAAAAAGGACACGGCATTTGGGAGCAAAGGACAGAAAATTACCTTCAATCCGCTGAGTTTTTGTCCTTTGAAACCTTGGGGCTTGTTTACGGAACTCTCTTGGGAGATTCTTCCATCGGCTACCCAAATAAACACAGCCGTTTTCCCCGGTTGGCTTGGACTCATGGGGAAACACAACAGGAATGGTCGGAATACAAAGCTCATCGCTTACAAGCCCTACAGCCAAAACAACGACTTATCATTAGCCACGGATACGGTAATAAATCTGTTACCTGTAATACAAAATGCCATCCCCAACTTCGAGAGGTTTTTAACATCGTTAAGCCGAATGGGGATAAAAAAATTGTCTCAATTGCTTGGCTCAATGAAGTTACACCAGAAGGACTTGCTTGGTGGTATTTTGACGATGGCTCACTTAGTCTCAGTCCTCAAGGAAGCCCAAAAATTCAATTACACACGGAAGGATATTCTGCTCAAGAAAATCAGCTTATTGCCTCTTGGCTTACAAAGATTGGATATCCAACAGCAGCAAAGTTTTATACACGAAGCCAAACAAACAAAACATATTGCTACCTGTGCATGGGAGCAAAGACTAGCAGAAAATGGTTGGCTGACCTACAACCTTACTCAATCCCAGCAATGGATTACAAGTTTGGAAATGGTCGAATCTGTTCACCTCGCTGGGGTTGAACGAGTTTATGATATCGAAGTTGAGGATAACCATAACTTCGTAGCAAATGGGCTTTTAGTACATAACTGTCACATGCTCAGTACCCAGGCGTTCAATGCGCTACTGAAGACACTAGAAGAACCACCTAAACATGTAGTTTTTGTCCTCGCCACAACAGACCCGCAAAGAGTATTACCCACCATTATATCTCGCTGTCAAAAGTTCGATTTTAGACGCATCCCTTTGCAGTCAATGGTCAAACATTTAATAACCATTGCTGATAAAGAAAGTATTAATATTAACCCTGAAGCTGTTACCTTAGTCGCGCAACTAGCTCAGGGAGGATTGCGAGATGCTCAAAGTTTACTCGACCAATTAGCACTTTTGGTCGAAGAAGTCACACCCGATAGAGTTTGGGATTTAGTTGGCTCTTTGAGTGAACGCGATTTACTCATGTTATTGAGTGCGATCGCCAGCGATAATGCGGAAGAAGTTTTAGATTGCACCCGCAAAGTTCTTGACCGGGGTAGGGAACCATTGGTGATTCTGCAAAATTTAGCCGCATTTTACCGAGATTTATTGATTGCGAGGACAGCACCAACGCGCCACGATTTGGTAGCTTATACTCAGGAAACTTGGAAAGAACTGTGTCACGTAAGCAAAAGTTTAGAAATAACAACGATTTTAGCTGGACAAGAACGTTTAAGGACATCAGAAGTACAGCTAAAAAATAGTACTCAACCACGTTTATGGTTGGAAGTAACCCTATTGGGATTATTACCGCAAGCCAATCAAGTTTCTTCAAATACAGTAAGCAACAACCAAACTTACGCATCCAGACCGACATCAAACCATCCTCCAACATCCTCATCCCACCTAACACCCGCACCACCCTCATCTTCCCCAACTCCCCCACCCGCACCACCCACACCACCCTCAACTCCCCCAACACCCGCACCACCTACACCACCCTCAACTCTTCCAACACCCGCACCACCCTCATCTCTCCCCACTCCCCACTCCCCACTCCCTACTCCTTTCTCACCCCCCCCCACTCCCCACTCCCCACTCCCAACTCCCCAAGAAGCACCCCCAGAGGAGCCACAAGTTGATTTAACTGGAATTTGGCAAAAAGTATTATCCAATTACCAGCCTGTATCTACACGCGAGATGCTACGTCAAATGTGCTACTTAGTATACTTTGATGGAACTATGGCTCGACTTGCTATAAAAGGAGCATGGCAAAAAAAAGTACAATCTGATTTAAATGCAATAACAGGAGCATTTAGAATAACTTTTCAATCAGATATTCAAGTCAACTTAGAATCAGCAAATTCTTCAAACCCTAATGGGGTGAGTAGAGAAGCACCACGCAACGGTTCTACTCGCCCTCAAGGAACGTTGCAAACAAACCCAAATAACAATAATAATCATTATTCAGCACCACCCTCAGAACCTACCAAACCAACTGACCCAATAAGCAATCACACAACAAATCCCACAACAAACCCCTCAACAAACCCCCCAACAAACAAAATCGAGCCACCCTCAATTAACCAAGCTGCACCTCACGTATCTGATGTGCAACATTTGCCACCATCTCCACCACCGACATCGCCACCAGCACCAGCAGCAGAAATACGGCAACCGCAATACAGCAATCCAAATAATGAGGGTAACGGAACTAAAACTTATAACCAGCAAAACGGTATATCCCCAATACCAACACCACAACCACAACCAGAAATTCTTGATAGACAAGCGGAAGAAGTAATGAACGCCGCTAGGTGTTTGGCACGAGACTTTTTAGGAGAAATAATTGGAATTACAGATAGCTCTGGGGAAACAGGAGAACTTTCAGAGGTAATTGCTTCTTCAGACTGGAGCGATGAAGTGGAAGGCGATGATGAATTTTAGGTTTGATTGCCCAAAATAATAATGTAGAGACTAAACATGTTTAGTCTCATTTGTCAACTATAATTCGTGAGTGTGACCTGTATGCACTGTCTTGACCCACTTTAGGCGTTTAGGTAAAACAGACATACGGATGGAAGCAAAAGATATGACTATGAACCAGTGAGTCATATATATTGTTCCACTGATTGCTTGAAGTAACATTGAAGCATACGTAAAAAAGTTTGATGGCTTTTCTTGACGTAATTGCTTCAAGCCAGAAAACATCCACAGCATTGATAAAGAAATCGACAAACCAGTTAATGGGCTTAGGATTGGTAGACGATGCCGCGCTAAAGACATTAATAAATCCGGTACACCAGCTATTGCTAAGATGTACTGAATTATAAGAAGCAAGAGCAAATCCCAAGTTTTGCGAGTGCCCATGCGGTTTTTGAGAATTAAATCCCAGTAGTCTAAATAGCGTTGGTAACCACCTTCTGCCCAACGATTACGCTGATGCCAAAGTCCTACAGCTGTTGTGACGCCTTCCTCCTCGACTGCGGGATAAAAAGCGAGTTCGATGTCCCAGTTATCAAGATGTAAACGTAAAGTTAAGTCTAAATCATCGGTAATGGTTTCTTCATTCCATCCACCACAACTTAGCAATGCTTTACGTCTCACAAATTGACCATTACCCCGCAGTTCTCCAATACCTCCCACGTTAATTCGCTGCTGTTGCAAAACAGCATCTACTGTCATTTCCCCAGACTGTGCCTTTGTCCAGTAATTTGTTGAGGCGTTGCTAATAGCTTTTCGCATTTGCACCGCACCTACCCGGTCTTCTTGAAACAAAGGTACTACCCTAAGCAGTGTATCTTGGGAAACTTTAGCATCAGCATCAAACACGGCGACAATTTCACCTTTTGCCAGTGGTAAAACTTGATTTAATGCACCAGATTTGCCCCCAGTGGATTCTGGCTTCCGCCTGAGTATTTTGAGGTTATCGTATTTTTCTTGGAGTTCGGCTAACAACTGCGGTGTTTTGTCGGTGCTGTCATCGTCTACTATCCAAACTTCGTATTTCTGTGATGGATATTCCAGATTACAAAGATTTTTGACTAAATTGCCGATGACAGCTTCTTCATTTTTTGCAGCCACTAGCAAAGACACATAGGGATATTCACCATTCATTTCCTCAGTTTTAGGACGAGGACTGGCAAAGACCATTACTACGGCATGAAATCCGAGGACGGTAGTCAGTCCCAGTACAAATAATGTTCCCCAGGATACCAAGTGCAAGGCTACAGTACCGCTCCAAACTATAGTTAGAACTATAGCGGCTCTGCGTCTACGATTTTTGAATCGGGATGGTAGGGTCAACGGTTGTAAAACCTCTACCTCGCTTTCTTCTTCTTCTGTAAGGTCGGCTAACAAGGAGTTGAGATTTTCCAACTCGTCGTAAGAGTTGTTATCCGGCCAGGAGTTCGCTGGCATATTTTACTTAATGTGACTACCGATATTTATTGACATGTGTAAAAGTTGTGATGAATCAGGTAACACCAAACTGTGTAACCTTGAGATACCTTTAGCTTACCGTGAGATTGGTGTGACTTTTCAACCTCCTGTAACTAACGAGGAAAAATTCGATAGTTTTTAAGTAAATTTGTATCGTGGTTTCAGTTTGTACCTAGCATCACCCAGTTTTGGCTCTTCAGTTGTGCAGCACCATTCTACCTGACATTTTGGATATCGAATGTTAGCAAGAAGGAAGAAGGGATAAAGACTAGCATGTGCGATTAGGGCTTTTTTGGGGAATACTAATCGGGGAAGATAATATTCTCTGTTTGTCAAGCTACTTAAGGGATAAAAACTATGTCGGCATTTGAGCAACTTCAACCCGCTTCTGGACAGCAAGCGAATGTGTACTTGCCTTATATCCAAGGTTCTGCTAAACGCAATTTTCTGCCTTTTGCCATCGGTCTTTATCAAAAAGGTGTTTTGGAAGGACAGCGTAAAATTGAGGGTAGCGAGAATATTCCCTTTGCCGCTAGTTGGAATATTGCCAGCTTACCTTCTGATTTAACCCGTTGTCGAATACAGTTTGATGGCAATGCGGAATTGACCTACGAAATTATGATGGCTAGTTTTGAGTATGTCAATTTTCTAATTGAAGTGATTGAAAACTATAAGCGTTATCGTGTAACTGATTTCTCCCAAACTTTTTACCGCAAGTTGCTGCGTATTGACGAGTAATTTGATATTATAAGAGGCATTATTATGGTAAAGTGCAGATTTTAGCGCACCAAAACTTAAAAAAGCTTTATTCCTTGTAATAAACGACAGTTAGCGTTGTAACTGTTTTTCCTTCGTACTACAAATGACAGCAACAAAGGCTAATCTACCCTCGAATTTATTGCAAAGTTCGACCTAGAATTAGTAAACACATAAGGTTGTTCACGATAAAAACCAATTACTTTCCAGTTCCGTCGTGCTGGGCACTTACAACTTATACAAATGCAAGTGTCCTCAATTCACGCTAGTTAACGCAAGGTAATATACTTCACATTCGCAATTAGGAGTGCATGTGTGCCAAAATCCGCAAAATATCTTCTGATTGGGTCCACTGAAGCTTACAGTGGTAAGTCGGCAACGCTGCTTGGTTTGTTTCATCTGTTGCAGCAGAAAGGGTTGGATATTGCCTACGGAAAACCGTTGGGAAATTGTTTGAGCGCATCATCTGGGACAATTGTTGAGCAAGATGTTGAGTTTATTGCAAAAAGTCTCAATCTTTCTGCAAACCGTACAGCACCCACAATGCTTCTTTTAAATGAAAAAGCGTTGCTACAGAGATTACAAGGAACTGATAAAACTGATTATCAGCAGTTGTTGACTTCTCAGTATTTACAAGTACCTTTTGGTGACTTAGTTTTATTAGAAAGCCCTAGAGATTTGACCGAAGGCAATTTGTTTGGTTTGTCTTTGCTGCAAACTGCTACGCTTTTGGAGGCATCTGTTTTGTTGGTAAATCGTTACCAATCTTTGTTATCTGTGGAAGCCCTTTTATCTGCCAAGCAACTTTTGGGTGACCATCTGCTTGGTGTTGTTTTGAATGATATTCCAGCAGAACAGCTCGAAGCAGTAAATAATATGGTGCGTCCGTTTTTGGAAGCACAAGGCATTCCCGTTATGGCTATGTTACCAAGAAGCGAATTGCTGCGTAGTGTAAGCGTTCGTGAATTGGTACACCAATTAAACGCCGAAGTCCTTTGTCGGAGTGACCGCTTAGATTTAATGGTAGAAAGTTTGGCAATTGGGGCAATGAATGTCAATGCTGCCGTTAAATACTTCCGCAAACGCCGGAATATGGCAGTTGTGACAGGAGGTGACCGGGTGGAAATTCAACAAGCGGCTTTGGAAACTTCTACTCAATGTCTTATCCTAACTGGACAATTGCCACCTCCCTCTTTTATCCTTAATCGGGCTGAAGAACTGGAAATCCCCATTTTGTCTGTAGATTTGGATACGTTAACTACTGTGGAAATTATTGACCGTACATTTGGTCAAGTCCGTGTCCACGAGCCAATTAAGGTTCAGTGCTTACGTCAGTTAATGAGTGAGTATTTTGACGTTGACCGTCTATTGTCTAAACTGGGTTTAAATCCAGCTGTGGCTTTACCTTAAGGTGAAAAAAGAACCCCACCCCCAACCCCCTCCCCGCACGCGGGGAGGGGGCTACGATGAGACCCGACCATCAAAAATAAGCATTTCCGTACATACCAATGTACTAAAAGTTAATTTATATTCAATTAATTGAATATAAACGATTGGTATTCAATTGGTTGCATAATGGCGTATCTTAAAAAATAATTAAGGGCTGTTTTAATAGGCTTTTGTAAGAAAAATACCTATATTTTGTAGAATCAACTCTGTAATTTTTTGAAATATAATTGAATACTATGGAATATTAAAGGCGTTAGTGTAGTCATAGGAATCAAGCTATAACGAGATGTTCGACCGCTCATGCCAAGTATCAAAATAACTTCTTCTCAACTTTAAGCTCCCAACTTTCGACTCTCTACTCCCCACTCCCTATTCCCTATTCCCCATAACAACGATAACGCCTAACGGGGGATTGGCCAGAACTCTGAGTCTGCTAAAATATCATGGTCGTTTAATCTGTGTTTGTGCATCTTTGAGCCAGTCAATAGACCTTATAAACCTCGACACATTAGCGCAAGAACTCGCGACAATCCAGCAAACAGGTTCTAAGCGAATCGCCTTGTTGGGTTCCCGCCATGTCCCTATAACTCATCAAAACCTGATTGAGATGATGACCTATGCCTTGGTTTTATCAGGCAATCGCATCCTCACGTCAGGCGCTGCGGGGACAAACTCAGCCGCTATAAAAGGAGCTATGCGAGCTAATCCAGATATGTTGACGGTGATTCTACCCCAAAGTCTGGAGCGCCAGCCCCATGAATCCCGCCAACAGCTCGAACAGGTGATGAATTTAGTGGAAAATCCTGCTAATGATAATTTGTCCCTTGCTGAAGCAAGCTACCTATGTAACAAAGAGATTATTTCTCGTTGTCAACAACTAATTTGCTTTGCGTTTCACGAGAGTCGCACTCTGTTGCAAACTTGTAAAGACGCAGAAGAACAAAGAAAATTGGTGACGTTATTCTACTTTGACTAGGAATTTTAGATTTTGGATTTTAGATTTTGGATTTCGGATTTTGGATTTCGGATTTTGGATAAAAAAAAGACCATATAATTCAGTTATCAGAAAATCTAAAATCTTTAAATTAAAAATTCTTTTTAATCTAAAATTAGAAAATCTAAAATCTAAAATCCATAATTGAAAATTGTTTGAAGGACTAATGAGTGTGTCAGTAATTTTTCTTTATTCGATAGCAGCCGCAGCAGTTTTAATTTACGTACCATTCTTGGTAGTAGGCTATGGTCGCATGAAAGTGGGATATGATACTTCTGCACCTCGTGCCATGTTCGATAAACTACCAGCTTACGCCCAACGTGCTACCTGGGCACACCAGAACTCGTTTGAGAATTTTATGATTTTTAGTGCAGCAGCACTGATGGCATTTGTTACAGGAATAAATTCGCCTATTGCAGTAGGGGCTGCTATCGCATTTGTTGTAGCTAGGTTGCTTTACTCAATTTTTTACATTTTGAATATACCAATACTGCGTTCCTTAATGTTCGCCATTGGTTCCCTTAGTTCATTCACTCTTATTGCCTTGAGTATTATAAAAGTTAACGGGTAGTGGGTAATGGGTAATGGGTAATGGGTAATGGGTAATGGGTAATGGGTAATGGGTAATGGGTAATGGGGGATGGGTGATAGATAATGACCAATTACCAATTACCAATTACCAATTACCAATTACCAATTACCAATTACCAATTACCAATTACCAATCACCAATTACCAATCCATCATTGATTATGGCTTCCAGTTTTTCATTTGATATTGTTAGTGACTTTGACCGTCAAGAGTTGGTTAATACTATTGACCAAGTTCACAGAGAATTGAAAGGTCGTTATGATTTAAAAGACACCCAAACGACTGTGGAATTGAGTGAAGAAAGTATTGTTGTTAATACTGACAGCGAATTTACTCTCAATTCCGTGCAAGACATTATCCGGGAAAAAGCGGCTAAGCGCAGCCTTTCACAAAAAATCTTTGATTTTGGCACTATTGAGTCGGCTAGTGGTAATCGCGTTCGTCAAGAAATCAAACTTCAAAAAGGAATTAGCCAAGAGATTGGCAAGAAAATTTCTAAGTTGATTCGCGACGAATTTAAAAAGGTTCAAGCTTCTATTCAAGGTGATGCTGTGCGGGTTACTGCTAAAAGTAAGGATGAGCTACAAACCGTTATCCAACGGTTGAAGCAAAAGGATATACAAGAAGATTTACCTGTTGCTTTGCAGTTCAATAATTATCGCTAATTAAAGGTTGACGGTTGACGGTTGACGGTTGACGGTTGACGGAATAACCGTAGTCAACCCCAAATTACAAATCCATCAGCAGCAGTCAGCAGTCAACACTCAACACTCAACAGTCAGCAGTCAACACTCAACACTCAACAGTCATTTAAAGAACTTTATGGGTATGAGAGTGCTGTTTTACGTTATCTTCGTTGGTGACGACTCGTACGGTGTTTAATACGCGCTTACGTTCTAAAGAATATTTAAACTCTGTGTAGGATGTACCTTCGGGAATCAAGGATTTTGCTGTTTCTTTGCGCTTGTAGGTGCGAGCAGCTGAAAAAATTCTAAGTAAAAAATCGTCGCCGAAGTGAGCATCTTCAGGGAATCCTGCAGGTTTTTTCAGGTTTTCGCCATCAAGTACTTGCCCTAAAGTTACACCGACAGCCATTTTATAGGAGGTAGGAATACCTTTGAAGAGTGCTTCTATAGCTGCTGATGGTATTGGTTCTATTACTTCTACTTGAGTGACTTCTCCGTCTGCCTTAAGAAAGCAGGTCGCTAAGCCAAGAACTACATAATCGTCTGATGCAAGGTCTGGCGCGTTGGAATAGGAAAGTGCTGCTGGCATAAGGATTTTTTCTTGGGGGAATGGGAGTTGGGTCGTCTTATCTCTTGGAATTCTATCAAGTTGTCGCGAAGAGACTTGAATACTTTTGTAAAGCGACAGTAATTTTTCTGGAATTCGCCTTTGGGCGGATGTATCCATCAAATAGCGGGTTGAATTATAACTAGTATCAATCAAGCCAGCCTTTTAGTTGTTGTATAAGAGGCGATTTTAACCTCTCCTGGTAGATAGAAGTAACTATAGACACTTTTATAAATGCCACAAAGGCACCACTACTGAAACAAATAAAACTATAAATTGATTTTAGAAGCTTACAGCGGAGGCAGTCAGGATATGAAAAGTCACTTCTATGAAGTACCTGGTGACGAGCAAAATCTACCCTCACTTGTTGTTCCCAAGAAAACAAGTAGCCCGCGACAGTATCGAGTTTACCGTAGTCAGGAGTCTTTTTTAGGTTTGAAAGACAACGATTTACGTTCTCATGCTTTGAAGTTTGCTGAACAGGGTGATTACCAAACCAGTATCGTACTTTTAAACCAACTTATTGCCCGTCATCCAGAAAATGCGGCTAATTATAATAATCGTGGTCTCATATATTTTCAGAGCGGTTTGAAGCAAAAAGCTTGTACTGATTACAATACTGCGATACAACTTGACCCTAATTTGGCTAGTGCTTATAACAATCGTGCTAACTATTACGCAGCTAGTGGGGAATTAAATGCTGCGCTCGCTGATTATGATAAGGCACTGGATTTAAACCCTAGTCATGTGCGAGCATGGATGAATCGCGGAATTACTCTACGCGATTTGGGTCAATACGAAGAAGCGATTTATAATTTTGAAGTGGCTCTACTGTTTGGTCAGTTTGAATCAAATATAATAGCTCAGAGAGGCAGAGCTTATCATTTAAGTGGCGACTGGAATTGTGCGATAGCTGATTATCGTCAAGCTTTAGATAAATTGACAAATGATTTCTGTAAATTGGATGGCTCTGGTTGGCGTTTGCGTTTGCAGGTGGAAGATTGGTTAGACGAGTTACTTAGCCCTCTGCATCCTGTTTTGTAACTGAATTTAATAACTAGGAAGAGTCAAAAACTATTACTTTTAGCTAACGAGCTAATAGATGATAACTAGAAATAGCAGACAAATTGAGGCTCCACCGCTATTAACTATTAGCTGTTAGGTGGGGTTATCCCTGAATCTATTTTATACAACAAAAATATTATGGTGTACTCAGAAATTAAAGCAGACTGTGCTTAAGGAGACTCCTTGGAATCTCCGGAATCTGAGGCTTCTGGGGTTATTACTAGCGGACGCAGGTTTGGGTCGCGTCTGGCTGTTTGTTGTTGCATGATGCTTCTAGTTTGACGGGGGTCGAAGCTACGGTCAAATTCTGCTTGAAGTTGATTGACTCTAGCTTCTATCAGGTTGACTTCGGTACGGATTTCTCGCAGTTTTTGTTGCTGTAACCAATGATATGGCAATAGTTGTGCTAAGGCGGATATGGCTACTGCTGTAATCGCACAATTTACACCCATTTTGGCTGTCGTTTCTAAAGCCATAATTTGATATGAACGTTGGCGTAAGTGACGTTTGGGTCTAGGGGTTTGACGACGTTTTGGTACTGGTTGCTGTACTGGTTGCTGTTCTATCGGGTGTTGGGATGGTTGATACGCATTCATAATTACTAAAGGAACCTCGCTTTGTGGTTGGGGAGCAATGTAATATATTCGCGACACTAATCCGTACTTCTTAATTTTCGCGGGTTTGATACCCCGTTTCTATAAAGAACTTGTTTTATATAGGGGGTTTGAATCCCGTTGCAAAACATGATTATGAATTACAAATTATGAACTACGAGTTAGTTTCATGTGATGACGGTCGCGGTTTGTTGCAATATTACTTTATTTTTTGAAAATAGCTACACTTATTTGCTGTATGTAAAAAATAAATCCTGGCAGTTACTAAGGTCATCTCTAAAGTAATTACGGCTCACGACCGCAATGAAAATAGGAAAACACCCCATGAACTGCCAGGATTATTGGCTTTACAATCGTGTCATGTTAAAGCTTATTTGTAAAGCTCTGTTACTAGCCTCCAAGCTAAAAGACCTGGAACTAGTGCTACGACTAAAGCGATGTAGACTTGAGTATCGGAAATATTCATGGATTAAATCCTCCCAGTTTTGGATAGATTTTTAGTGGCTCGTTTACAAATGATTGACTGTTTTGCCCTATTTGGGGAATAGGTTGTTACAAGTTGCAATAATTTTTTTAGATTTTTTAGATAATTAATGGGTCGGAAAAGATATGGGGTTGTATCTGGGAATAGATTTCGGGACTTCTGGGGCTAGAAGTGCGGTAATTGATGAAAATGGCAGTATTTCCCATTTTGGGCGCTTTCCTTTTGATATTAGAGCTTCGGGGAGTTGTTTACATTGGCGATTGGCTTTGTTTGAACTTTTAGAGCGGATTCCTGGGGAGCTGCGACGAGATATTCGAGCAATGGCAATTAATGGAACTTCTTCGACTGTGTTGTTATGCGATGCTATGGGGGAGCCTGTAGGTGCTCCCCTCCTGTACAACGATGCTAGGGGTCAGGAAATGCTGACATTTTTAAGAGATGTGGCTCCTGCTAAGCATACTGTTTTGAGCGCTACTTCTAGTCTTGTAAAGCTGTTGTGGATGATGCAGCTACCAGATGCTAATAAAGCTAGGTATTTTCTTCATCAAGCTGATTGGTTAGGGTTTTTGTTGCATGGACAGTTGGGTATAAGCGATTATCACAATGCTTTGAAGCTAGGTTACGACGTTGAAGTTTTTAAGTATCCCGAATGGATGGATAAGTTGCAATTATCAATTGAATTACCAAAAGTTATAACTCCTGGAAGTCCTGTTGGAGAATTACGGAGTGATATTTCGGCACTGTATGGTTTTGCGTCTGATTGTGTTGTGTGTGGGGGTACGACTGATAGTATTGCTGCTTTTATTGCTAGCGGTGCAAAGTCCCCTGGGGAAGCGGTGACTTCTTTGGGTTCAACTTTGGCTTTGAAGTTGTTAAGTCGTACTCGTGTTGAGGATGCGCGATATGGAATTTATAGCCATCGCTTGGGGGATTTGTGGTTGACTGGTGGTGCTTCTAATACGGGTGGTGCGGTGCTAAAGGAATTTTTTAGTAATGAGGAACTTGGGCGCTTAAGTGGGGAGATTGATGGGTCACGGGTGAGTGAGTTGGATTATTATCCTTTGTTACGAGTGGGGGAGCGTTTTCCGATTAATGATGCGAGTTTGTTACCACGAATGGAGCCTCGTCCGGGGAGTAGTGTGGAATTTTTACATGGGTTGTTGGAAGGTATGGCTCGAATTGAGGCACGTGGGTATGAACTTTTACAGGAGTTGGGTGCAGATGGCTTGGTTCGGGTTTTTACGGCTGGGGGTGGAGCGATAAATGATGCTTGGACAAGGATTAGGAGTAGGTGTTTGGGGGTAGATGTGATGGGGTCGGTTAATACTGAGGCTGCTTTTGGGTCGGCGCTTTTGGCTATGTCAAACAAAGAGACCTAACCCCCCTTCCCCCCTTCCCTATGAGGGAAGGGGGGTTTAGAGTTTATTTTCTTGTTCCCCTTCCCTTGTAGGGAAGGGGTTAGGGGTTAGGTTCTTAGTATTTTATGGGTATTTTTAGATATTTTGATATGGTTTTAGCGATTTTTTTCGCTGTTGTTGGTTTGGGTATATTGTTGATAACTAGTATTTTTTTGTGTTTGAGGTGGAGATTTATTTGATAGTTTTGACTTTCGCTATTGCTGCTAGTTTTTTTGATGGTTATATGGGTAATACTTTTTAGAGAATGTTGGGTTATATATATTGTATTGTTCAGGAGGTTCAGTTTTTTATGGGTGAATTTATTTTCAGATTTTTTGATGATGAATGAGTCTGCTTCGCTGGTATTTATACGAATTAACAATATCCCTGGAATTATTAGAATAAAAGAAAATATAAGTACAATTATTTTTGTCTGAATGTTACTAAATGGTAATAGGCAAAAGGTTATTACCATCATAATCAATGTGGAAATTAGTGTGTAAAGCGAGTGTTTTCTTTTTTTCGATATGTCTTTTAAGTTGGTTATTATGAGCTTATCGGCTGTTCTTTTGATTATTTTCATGTCATAGAGTTTTATTACATAAATTTTTCCCCGTAGAAAAATATTTAAGTCTCTGGCTGCCGTTACTTTAGAAAGGGCTGCTAAAGTTTAATTCTCAATTTATCTTGAAATGTCTATTGGAAAAAATACTAATTGTTACATTTATTTCTCTAGATGGCTATGTCGTCCTGGAAATAAATATGGAAGTGGAATAAAAATAACCTGTAGAAGATGCTGAGTACGCTGAGGAAAGATAGCGTAAGGGGAGGGAAGAGCGAAAAAGGGAGGAAATTTTTTTTAGTTATTGCCTGCTTGATTGGCGTTATTATTTAGGAAAGGAAAAAGTGAAGGTTATAGAACTGACGAAATAAAAACGTCAGTCAACTGACTTTTGAATGTGTCAAATATTTAACTTACTTAAGATGATGTAAGTAAGTAATTTTAATGGGGGTAATGCAAACACATGAGTAATCAATTTTTGTTGACTATTGTCACCGCTACCCTGGGAAAATATTCTGATTATTGGTTGGAACAGTTATTAAAAATTAAGGGAGATGTACAGTTTATTTTAGTTTATCCCCCTGGTGTTCTTATCAAAAATATTGATGATAGCCGAGTCAAGATTTTAACAAGTCCTTATAAAGGGGAAGTTATCCAAAGGTTTACAGGGTTACTCAATGCTACTAGTGATTTTGTGATGGCATTAGATGATGATGATTTTGCACACCCTGATATTTTGGATTTGAGCAGAAAGTATTTTCAGAGGTTTCCTGAAAGTTGGGTTCTCAGGCTAAAAATAGAGAACATTAATTATTATGATGAAGCACGTATCAAGCAAGATTGGGAGGCTAATGCTGATATTGAACAATTAGAAATCTGTAAAAAAACGCCAGAAAATCCTTTTCCTTTTCAAAATGGAAACTACAAAGGTTTACTAGAAGTTCCTATTGCTCCTCTAGATAAATTATTAGATATTCGTCATATAATTTTTCCTTGGAAGGAAAGAACCGACCAAAATGGAATTCATTTTGAAAATTTTAATAACAGAGTTTGGAAAACAGAGCTAGTAAAAAAAACATTGTGTGAAGTATCGCAAGCCATGAACATATTAGGTGCATTAACCTGGCTTCCTTTATGGAATTTGGATAGGTTGTTAGGGTTATTTGTACAGGCGAAATTTTATGAAAAAAATGTAGTTATTGGTCATGCGATGCCTAAGCCAGAACAAGTTAGATTTATTGTGAGAGATGGTGCTGTGAAAGGCATGAGAATATATTTATGGTCAGATTTATTGTTGATTAAATGTTATCCACAATATGGATATCTATGGAATCTTTGTATTTGGCAAATGTATACTTTACCGAGGATATTCGGTAAAGCGATTCTATTGAAGTTAAAAGAGGGAAGAAGAAAGAGGGAAGAAGGAAGAGGGAAGCTTTGGTGGGGGATTTAAGATTATGGGCAAGCTGAGATTGTTTTACTGTGGATTTTAAGCGAGTGAAGTATGGTCGGGCGGGCAGGGATGCCCACCCCACAATATAAAACAATACAAAACAATAGTTTTGCTTTTTAGTTGATGGACTTTATGTACTCGCAAAATGTTGTATATAGCAAATGCCGTAGATAATTTGCGTGTTTATTACTAATCGAGGTATGTAAACTTCGCAAGGTTATTCTTAGCAAAACACTAGAGTTCTATATAAAAAATCATTAAAAAACGAGTGGATACATTAATTAAAATATATGTTTCCAAGTATACTTTTTAATTGATAATAAATTCACACCTGTACTATTATCTTTCAAAGCTTATGTACTACAGGGTGAACAAATGACAAGATTTCCTTATGACCAGTTCGCAAAAGATATACTTAAAGAACTACTACAGCAAAAAGGAACAGTAGAAACAAGTCGTAAAGTAGCAGCAGAAATCAGAGAAATAGATGTTTATTTTGCGCCTTCATCTCCAGGAATAAATAGAACAGAGCTAGGTTTATTAGGACGCTTTGCTCAAGAGGATGCGATTTTTGAACCTTTTAGAAATACACCATCACCAGAAGAAGTTCGTGCTTGTATCAATAAATTATTTGATGTTATGGCCGAATTATCACGTCAAAATAAAGCAAACAAAAAGAAAAATAAAAAGACACAAAAACAATTAGAAGTAGAGCTACCAAGATTGTGGATACTCTCACCTACAGTACCAAAGTCACTTTTAGAAGGATTTGATTTTAAAGCAAAACCAGATGAAGAAAACTGGGGTACAGGGATTTATTTCTTAGGCGATTATCTCAGAACAGCGATTGTGGCAATTAATGAATTACCTGCAACTCCAGCAACCCTTTGGTTAAGGCTTTTGGGTAAAGGCAAAGTTCAAGAACAAGCCATAGCTGAACTTCAAGCACTTGCCAAAGATAATCCTTTGCGCTCAAAAGCCATCGACTTGTTGTTGAGCTTAAAGGCCACTTTAGAATTAAAGAAGAAGAAAAATCAAGAGGATAGGAGTTTTATTATGGGGTTATCACCTATTTACTTGGAACAATTAGCACAGGCTAAACAAGAAGGAAGACAGGAAGGGAGACAGGAAGGTAGACAGGAAGGGAGACAGGAAGGGAGACAGGAAGGAAGACAGGAAGGAAGACAGGAAGCAACTCAGCTTTATGAAGAAAGGCTAGCAGAGGCTGAGCGCAATGCACAGCTTGTTGAACGCAATACACAGCGTGCAGTTATAGAAAGCTTACTGCGTAATCGATTTGGCTCTCTGGACGAAGAATTAAGAGCAATTACTGAACCTTTGTTAACTTTGTCTCCAGATGAATTTACTCCCTTACTGCTGCAATTATCCAAGGAAGAATTAATAGCTAGATTTCGCTAACTTCAAAAAACAACAATCTCAACAACAAAAAATCAACTTTTTCTCTGTTATTAATGGTAGCCCCTCGTAGCCCCCTCCCCGCGTGCGGGGAGGGGGTTGGGGGTGGGGTTTCTTTGGTTGGGATTTTAATTACGAATCTTTGAGTAGAGCAATTTATCCTCATCTATTAAATAATCAGAAGGTTTAGCCGGAACATAAGCAGAATTATTAGGTTTTTTATCAAAAATGCCAAACATAGGTGTAGCTAACCCATCACTCATATTCATCGGGTCTAATCCTAAAATTAGCTCTATAGTTTTCAGCATACTTAATTGGTCGTAGCGGTCATTAACAACCACATTTCTTTTAACATAAGGACTCACAGCTAAAGCCACTGTTCGCGTTGCATCAACATGGTCTGGTCCATCTTGAGCATCGTCTTCTACTACTAAAATCAGGGAATTTTTCCAAATCGGACTTTTAGCTATTGTCTCTACAATTTTTCCTAGAGCTGCATCATTTTGAGCCATTAATTGATAAGGGTTAGGATAATCTGGATTTTCTCCTGCTGTGTGGTCGTTGGGAAGCCAGATATAATTAAATTGCGAGACTTTTCCTGTTTTTAATTGTTTCTCAAAATCTGTTTTCCAATCTTGAGCGCGTTGTATATCGGAATATTTCAGGTCGTAATAATGATAATTGAATGGATAATGGTAAAGGTATTTTGCGAATTTTTTTCTAAAATTGGGATATTTTTGTAATGCTTTTGCTAAGGTGTCGTCGTTCGTGAAAACTTTTGACAAAGAATTAGTAAACTCTGTATTTTCTAATAGTCGCAGTGCTTGTTGAGGTGTGTCAGCTTTACCGTAATAATCTTTAAAAACTTCAGTCGCTGCTTGTCCTCTGTCTGTTTTTGCCGCACTACTCATACTTTGAGCATAAAATTTCTGGGCTAATTGACTATCTGCTCCAAAAGCTTCCACTATTAATTGATAAGAACGGGTAAAAATATAATAAGGTTCACCGTAGATGCGATAATCTACTTTTTTTGCTTCCAAAGCATTCCACAAATAAACGGGTGAGAATGTAGCTGGAACTGTTCCAAAGGGATAGCCTTTATATCGCAGGGAATATTTAGCATTTCCTAGCCATTCCAAAAAGGGACTCGCGTAACCACTGGTGGTAAAGCTATGTCCAAGTACACTCA
The DNA here is from genome assembly GCA_019359035.1 of Scytonematopsis contorta HA4267-MV1. GTDB lineage: Bacteria > Cyanobacteriota > Cyanobacteriia > Cyanobacteriales > Nostocaceae > Scytonematopsis > Scytonematopsis contorta. The sequence continues at coordinate 186,322 of JAHHIC010000013.1, forward strand.
TTTCTCCGTTGACAAAGAAGTTATCTAATGTCACAAAATCTGATGCTAATTTATGATGATTGGGAGTAACTTCGCGACCAAAAAGTGTTAAAGATTTATCGCCATTCCCTTTTTCTAAGTCTCCTAAAATCTGGTCATAAGTGCGGTTTTCTTTGACTATATAAAATATATGACGGATGGGTAATTTTAATCCTTCTTTTGCGCTGTAAATTGGTGAACCTTCTTCTACTTGTTTCGTCCAATTTTTCAGGGAAGCATTAATTTGTTTTTGCGGGACAAGGGAGACGGAACCTTTTAATAATTTCAATACGTATCCTTTACCACCTTTGGAAGTAATGGGTTGTACTCCGTCTAAGTTGGGACGGCGAAGATGGATACCTTTGGCACTCAGTATGGACATCTGTCCTTGATTTAATAACACTTTGGTGGGATACCAAGCGCTAGGGATAAATCCTTGTAATTGCTTTTTGTTTTTATCAAATACTGCGACTGCGTTTATTTCCGCTTGGGTAACATAGAGACGATTTCCTTCTATAACGCAGGATGTGGGGGAACTACCGGAACGAAATCCTTTGTGACGTACGTCGATATTGGATACGATTACATCTTTTTTGGTGTCTATGACGGAAATGCTGTCGGATGCGGTGTTTAAAACATATAAATTTTGCCCGTCTACGCAAAAATTCTGTGGTTTTTGCCCAACTGTTAGGGTTTTGATGGGTTTTAGTTGTTTATCGTAAATTAGAAGTTTATTTTCTCCTATAAGGATTACATAAAGTTTGTTGTTAAGGAATTCTACGCTGTAGGGAAAATATCCCACGTTAGTTTCTTGTTCGATAGCTCCAGTTTCTGTGTTGAGGATGGCTAGCTTTCCTTGGGTGTAATTTTTTTGTTCGCTTTGTGTAACCAGATAGTTTACGGCTAAACGTTTGTTGTCGATTGGTGCGATTCCTGCTGCATATCCTTTGATTGGATATTCCCGTACTGGATTGAATTCTTTGTTGATGCGGTATATTTTTTGGTCAAAACCTCCGCTGATATATAGGTCGGAGTCTGGGCTTTGTTTTGCGCTGGGAAAGAGAGATTGATATGGTAGGGTTTTAATAACTTTGGCGTTTTTTGTGTCTATGACAGAGATATTTTGAGGCTCTTTGCCGTAGTACCCGGTGTTAAGTACTACTAGTTTTCCTGCGTAGTTTATGGCTTCGTAGGGGAGTCTTCCAACTTCGATTTGAGTTCCTGCTGGGCTAATTTTCCAACCGTTGGGGAGACTCATTTCTTGTGGGGTTTTGGCTTGGGCTTTGGCTAGGAATGTTGGGTAGGGGGTGTCTTTTTTGACGAATTCCCATAGTTCTTTGTTGAGGTTTTCTTCTTCTCCGGGTTGGTCGGGTGCTAATTCTCTTTGTTCTTCTCTTTCTTCTGGTTTAGCTTTTTCTGCTAGTTGCTGTTTTTGACATGCTTGGGTGGTGAGGGTGAGGGTGAGGGTTGCTATGACTGTCCATTTACGAGGATTCATGGGAATTGGGTGGTGGGGGTTTGTATTTATTTTGATGGTGTTGGGATAAGAAAGTAGTTTTGTTTAGGATTTATTAGGGAATCAAATAAATAAAAGCCTAGAAATAGAAGCCTAGAAATAGAAGCCTAGAAATAGAAGCCTAGAAATAAATTTCTGGCTCAAAGCTGAAACCCGTTAAAAACGGGTTAAAATCTATACTTAAGTGTGTATTGGTGAAAGTTTTAATGGATTTGATTGGATGAACTCTAATTCTCACACTCGAATTTTACTGTTATCGGCAAATCCTCTCGGTACGTCGAGGTTGCGTTTGGATGAGGAAATGCGCGAGATTAAAGAGGGATTGAAGCGTTCTAAGTATCGAGAACAGTTTTTATTGTATACAGCAGAAGCTGTGCGTTATAGAGATATTCATAGAGCTATTTTGGAATACGAGCCACAAATTATACATTTCTCTGGGCGCGGTGATGGGGAAGAAGGTTTGGTTTTTGAAGATGAAAATGGTCTATTAAAGTTAGTTGATGCGGAGGCTTTGGCTGGATTATTTAAGTTGTTTGCTGACCAAGTTGAATGTGTGCTTTTGAATGCTTGTTATTCTGGCTCTTGCGTACTTAACGTGCTAAATCTTTAGAATAGTGCCAAGAAAGTAAAGCTCTAATTTCAAAATTACAGAAATTTCTAAAGCCAAATCCACTTCGCTTTATTAGTTTCAATTTATTTTCAATTTTTTTTCTTTCTTTAACCAATCCTATTAACTTACCTTTTTCGATATCAACTAATACAACAATAAATTTACCTTGTCCTTTGACTAAACTAATTTCGTCTATTCCTAACGTTCTCAAATCTGTTACATCTATAGGTTTACGAGGCATTTTAGTAAGTGATGAAACAAATCGTGAAGGGCACGAAGGACAGGAAGGTCTTTATTCATATCGTGATTTTTTAGACTTAATAACATCAATCACATCATCATGTCTCTGACCCTCAATAATATCTTTCAAGTGAATTTGTCCGTTAATATATTGAACATGAATACGCCAACCTGAAGTTTTATCGATATCAGCTCGATAAATTGCTTGCTTGATACCCTTCACTTTATGCAATCTCGTTTTCGGAAACTTTCTTGTTCTGTGACACTCATTATCTTCCAGTTCTGCCAAAGACTCTAGAAAAGCAATTTTTAGCTCCTCATTAGGCAGAATTTTTATAGCTTCATAAATTATTCCATATTCATCGCAGAGAGTAAGAGTTTGTGTCATAAATACTTACAGCATCTGCGCGGTTTCTCGGTTTTGATGGAGAAAATCTTGATACAATGACTCCGCAACACTTTTATAAGCTTTGTCAATATCCTCGTGTTTGCTTACCCGAAAAAGAGTAAATATGACCTGCTCAAAAATTGGGTCTTCGTCAACAGTCAGAATAACTATCAATTTTTCGGAAACCCCTAGTGCGTAAAGTGAAGATTCGTAACCATTAGTAAAAGACGGTAGGTTAAGATGGCGCATCTTTTTATACAGGTTAGCTTTATCCGTAGTAAAAAGACTAGTGCAGCCATTAATTTTTTTGATAACTACAGCTTTATCATCTTCGCTCAATTTTGCAAGGTCTTCCTCAAAAGCTTTAGTTGACTCAATTAAAATATCCACAATAGTAAACCACTAATTTTAATTTGAACTACTAACCCAATACTCAATCGCGGTGTTTTAGTAAAACAGTACCCACCCAGGAAGGGCTATGAGTGGGTTACGCTCTTGAGTGCTCAGACAAACAATAGTACTTTTGTCTTAAGCGCTAATAGCTTAATTTATCGCTGTTCCAACCAACTTTGCAAGTCAGCTAAGTTGGTAAAATCTAGAAGTGATTCAGCCAATTCTTCCAGAACAGGCAACGGTAAACTAGAAATACGGGTACGCATTTCCTCGGTGAGTTCACCAAAGCGTCGGCTTAACAAGCGAGTAACCAAATTAAGCGTTGCTTCTTCTCGTCCTTCTTCCCGTCCTTCTTCTCGTCCTTCTTCTCGTCCTTCTTCTCGTCCCTCTTCCTTAATTTCCCGGTAAACCTGAGTTTCTTCCAATGTGATTCCGAGCATAACTTCCACCTCTTTTCGACTTACTTGTCCAAATTTGTACACCATTATCGTCGTCAACACCTCTATTATGGCGTTACTCATCGGTTGAGGTACTTGTTGACGGGTTTTTGTTAGCAAATACCTTGCTTGTTCTGGTGCTTCTTCTTCCTCTACTGTAGTCAGCACCATCAGAGCCACCCATAGAGGCAATTGACGAATATCACCTAATTCGTCCAGGTACACTCTATGTACTTGGTCACCGTTAAGTAATGAACGATGGGGATGAATGTCGCTTTGTTCAATATTGCGGGATGGGTAAATTAATACTGCTTGCCAATCACTAAATCTAGAACGGTTACGGTAGAAGTACAATGATGACTCAGCAAATAACCGCTCATAAAGTGTTTCATCTGTTTGAAATTGAACCTCGCAAAAATATACAGTACCAGCACCTTCATTTTCTGGTGGTAGGAACACTCCGTCTATTTCAAATCTGGGCTCTTTGACAGCGACCGAATCAAAGCGGTAGCTACCTGCATTTGCTGGAGGATTTTCCAAAAGCTCAAATAGCAAGGTGGGAGATTGCTGAAAAAGCTTATAAAATATTGAATCTCGTTTCATGGAAGCATCGATTATGTTTTTTTGATAGTTTGTTGATGCTTAATTGCGAGAATCATATTAACTTGAAATACTTGAATAAGTTCATATGTTCTTTATAACTTTTATGTCAACACTTTGGTATATTTTTTATCAAGCTCAAATTTATTTGATACTTCTAAAGCTATTTTTCTATAATTAAAGTACTCTCAGAAAAAAAGAGGTTTTCTAAAAAGGTGTTGCCTGCTTGATTAATATTATCCTCTAAGGAGAAAGTTAGGCTACGGACTCTAATATTACCAATCGTTTCATTTAAATGATGTGTCAAATAACTTGGATATACTAAAATTACTTCCTGGCAACCTTTAGAGACCGCATAAGCTATCACCTGTGCGACATCTTCTGTTGATGGAGTCGTTGAAGTTTTGTATTTAGTATCAAGAATATAACGGGGTGCAAGCGTTAACGAATCGTACAGCACTAAATCAATTTTGAATAATAAGTTTTTGCCAATTTTTACGCTCTCTTGAAACTTAAGGTAAAAGTTTTTCGGTAAATGCATTTTTAACCATTCTGCCACAAATAATTCATATAATTTTGCCATATCAACGAGAAAAGGTAACGTCATTCGATTTCCCGTTTCATGATTTGGAGCAGTATTTTCTAAAAAAAATCGACATAGATTATGCAATATTCGATAATCTTCATTCAAACGGTTATATTGTTGTTCAATACAGTCTTGTTGACTACATTGTTTGAGTGTCACAAATCTCTGTAAAACTTGGTAAGCCTTTCTTACGGTTGGTGATATTCTTTCAGAGCATAAACCACTACTACCAATAATAAAAAGCGTCCACATCAAAATGTGATTTTCTGAAATATCTGTCGTAGTTTCTTCGTAAGAACATTTCAGCTTAGTATCCCAAGGTTTTTGTATTGCTTGTTGTAAATTTAGCCGTCCTCTTACATATGCAAGCTGTTCTGTTTTCGATAAATAAGTACGATATAATCCTTTCCCACAGCGTTCTAAAATTTTTTGCGCTAAAATATAGGCCAAATTATTATAAAATTCTTCTAAATCTTCGCTTTCCATTAATCCTTCTAAAAAACGAAAGCTTTTTATCTCATAAGCATATTCCAGCATCCCAAAAAGGTTTTTTATCGGTACTTTCGGATTTATTCTCAAGCCGAATTCATGACTCAAAGGAATATAGCCTACCCATCCTTTAGCTTTTAATTGCCATTTATTAGCAGTTTTATAGTTAGGAAATTCTATTTCTACTTGTTGAGAATATTTTTGGTATAGCTGGATGGCTAATATTTCTGATATCTCATAATTTGGAAACGATTTCACTTGATATTCAGTTATTTCAATAGTTCTTACTTGTGCTGGGTTCATCATGATATCTATATCAAAAATAAACTATTTTAATCAGTTTTTCGTAGCCCCCTCACGAAGAGCGGGGAGGGGGTTGGGGGTGGGGTTTCTTTAACTGGGACGAGACATACATTGGGTTTTAAAATGCGGTGACAAGAGAGGTTGAGGATGGGGTTTCTTTAACTTTTGCGACTTTCAAAACCCCTCTTTATTTTTTCCCAGCGAAAATCCTCCACCTTCTCTGGCTGATTAAAGAAATATTCTTCCAAATAAGGTTCGATTTCCATTTGCCAGATATCTTCAATATCTTCCAATAATGTGTCTTTCAAAAAAAAGGAAATACCAATTTCATAATTTTTATCAGCTATCGTTTGATTCAGCTCCTGCAAAATTCCAATTAAACCCTCTATCTCAAAACCAGTTTCACTGTGGTAACATCGCAGCACTTCATAGTTGGGACGAAGCTCTATAAATGCGAAGCGACGACGAAGTGCATGGTCAATCAGCGCAATAGACCTGTCTGCTGTGTTCATCGTACCAATAATACGGACATTGTAAGGGATACGAAACAAACCGCCACCAGCAAGAGGAATTTCTCTATCGCGGTACTCTAACAGGTACATTAGTTCTCCAAAAACCTGAGCTAGATTTGCACGGTTGATTTCATCGATGATAAGCACACAAATATTTTCGCAAGACTCTGCTTTTTTGCAAAACTCTAGAAATCTTCCAGAAACAAGATTATATTTTAACTGTCCGTTTTCACTTTGGGGACGGATACCTTGGATAAAGTCTTCATAATAATATGCTGGATGGAATTGCACTAGCTCCGAAAAACCATCTCCACCACTTATTAAATATCTTGCAAGTTTTTCTGCTATAAATGTTTTCCCCGTCCCCGGTGAACCGTAAAAAATTACTTGTCCTTTGCGATTAATTGTATTTATCCAACGTTGTATTTTACTTTCTTCAAATGCAATATCCGTAGCGAACTCCAGCAAAGAATACTCTGGATTTAAATTATTATTTTCAAAATCACCATCAACTTCGTTAAACTCATCAAATGAAGCACTGTACTTATCATTAAATTCATGATTAAAGTTATAATTAAAATCTTCATTAAAACCGTCATTAAAGTCATACTGCTTAATACCCACCAACCAATGACAGAACATATCAAATAAGTCATATTCTCGGAGAGCAGGGACACCTGATTGACGCATTAAAGGAGCTAATTCGATAATTAATTTTCGTCCATTTAAATTTATAGCAGGATAATCTATCAGTCTTGGAGTATATTCTTTTTTGATAAAATAATTGATAGCAACTAGCGATTTCCGATTAATCAATAAAAACTCATTACTATTAATCGCATTCAAAATTGGTGCGAGCATTTCCGTTTGAAAATCTTCAGCATAAGATAACTGTGAAAAATTCTGACAAGCATCTAATAAATATGAAGGTTTTTCATTACATCGACTCACAAAATTTAAAATCGCTTTAGCCAAGTTTTTTAAATCCTCAGCCTTAGTATCCTCCACTTCTTCAAACATGTCTAAAGTCACAGTGGGAACAACATGAATCCAGGCTCCTTTTTGGCGATTATTAGCTGTATCCTGGTGAGGTAGCAGTTGCAGCAGGACTCGCTCTGTAACTTCTTCTCCGGAGTTTGCCGCAATTGCGATCGCCTGAAAATTTCTTCTTCCCTGTTGACGCTGTTCTTCATAGGCTGCTGTGTGTCTCAGTCCAATGGGAGTGTAAGGGTAATAGCTCAAAAATTCCTGAAAAAGCTGAGAAAATTCATCTTTCATTCTCCCTGATATAATATTAAGTAAATCACCCATAATAATAAAAATATTTTTATTCTTAGCGTCTTGACGGCTACCCTACGGAAAAACCTCCAGCCTAAACGTAAACTTTCTTAAACGACACTTTCTTCCATAATAGACTCAAGTATCTGCATTTCGCTCTCCTTCAAATAACGGTAACTTTGTGGAGGATAAAACTTAGGAAACTTTTCTCTTAATAATTCTAAATTAATCGGCATCGAGAAACGCTCAACATTTTTCAAAAAAATACCAACCACCATCGATGCACCTTCATAATAGCTCTCAAATTCCTTAGAAGTAACCCCAGCTTTATCTTTAACTTGATGCCAAAATTGATTTAGGTCATTCTCAGATTCTTCCAGCTTGATTTGACTAATACTCTCTACTTCAAATTTGCCAACCAAAGCTTTCTTTGGAGATGACACATAAACCAAGACTAAATCACCAGTATTTAGCCTAGTACGTACACGACGTAGCTCCACTGTTTTGTTCCCAGAAAAAATTTTATCCGCATACTCCGGCTTGATGGATAATAACAGTATATTAACAAGCATTATTATCTCCTTGTTATCTCCTTTATATACTTCATCTCTATGTTATACCTAAATGGTACAATTGTTCAAACTGGTCTTTATCTATTTTGTAAGGAGACTGGAACGGTACTTTTTTATTTAATATTTGCTGAACGTCATTATAATCTATTGGTCTTTTAAATAACTCAGTATTACTGAAGCGAATTGCCATAATATCACCATTTTTACTAGGTCTTACCTTCAAAATATCATCCAAGCTATAAACTCCTAGACGTTGAAAACGTTGGTAAAGCTCTTTCGGTTTGCCAATTACAACTTCGTCAACTACAGAGCAAGCTCTAATTGCACCTACACCGTAGTAGTAATTCTTATTATCTTGACTTACATACCAAAGAATTCTAAAAGGAGCTATTAATTGTTTGAAATAATTATTCCAGCAATAGTAAAGAGCTTCACGATTAAAAGCCAATTCAGGTTTAGCTCCTAAAAATGTTTGGTTTGCTAAATCTTCATCGAATAAATCTTTTGCCCATCTGGGTTGAATAGGAATAATAAAAACGGGTATTTCCGCATCAATCACTTTAGCTGGCCATAGAAACCGCTCAATTCTTGCCATTGTTTGCGTATCGCTGGTCGCAGTATCACTACTAATAATTTCCGCAATTTGACGACAAAAATTATAGTCTTTCCCAAATTTAGAAGCCAAATTTGTCAAACGTGTTGATAGTTGAGACCCAGTTTCTGCAACCGCTAAATTTGCTCTCAACCAATCATTCCCAACTCTAACAAAAGTAGTATCCTCATGAATTGCACTAGTAACAGTATCTTGCAAATAGGGGTCAGTAATTCTTGTGAAATGTCGCTCTTCATGAGACGAGCGAGATATAGACTGAAAAATAAGGTGACGTGCAAGAGTTGCTGATAAAGGATTTTTACCAACTCGCAACATCGGAATTTCTAACTCATGATTCTTGTGTCTACCGTACACAACCAAAGCAAGTGGTTGGCTTTGTTCTAAAACTACAGAACATTCAAATTTGTCTGGTTCAGCCATAAACCCACGCAACCGCTGCTGAAATTTAGCTTGAGTTTCATTTTGATTTACAGCAATAAAACACCTTGTTAATAAATCTTCATTACCCTTTTGGACTGGAACTTGCTCCAAGTGAGTCCCAGCTAATCTTAAAGGCTGATAATCCGGCTTTCTATGAAGTTCATCTAACCTTGCGACCAAGTAATTAGGATGAATAATTGAAACTTTAAAATTGTTATAAATCTCGTCCGCTACTTCTAATAATTCGTCTTCTCTACTTACAAAAATATGAGAATCAGAAACTATTGTTCTGGCTAGATGTCGTAAATCAATTTCAGTAATACTTATATTTTTATCTAATAAAAATTTTTTTAAATCTTCTTGCTGTGTCTCATCACTTTGCTGAAAAGAACTTAGAAGAGTAAAAAAACTTGCAAACTCACGCTGACGTTTTCTCTCTTCATCATCAGCAATAATATTTATATAGTTAAATATTTCATCCGTAATACATAACTCTAACTCTGGTTCCAGCCAATCAGCAATCAATGCTCGTGATTCTTCGCTATCAGAAGCTTCATCGGAATATAAATCATAAAATATCTTAGCATCAATCACAACACAAAGCTTTGATTCCAGCTTTTCCTGATGACCAATAGAAAATAAATTTGGATGACCGTGGTCAAACCACCAATAAGTTAACAGCATCCCATCTTTGCTTCTACCAGGTTTATCATTTTTGGGAACAAAACCTAAACTAGACCACATTGTTTCTAAATTATAATCTCGACGACAACTTAAGCCAATCCCACTATATTTATCGCGACTTATTTCTTTAAGATAATCCATCAATAGCTTTGCAATTCCTCTACCTCTATAAGACGGACTAATACAAAGATGAACAATACTAATACGATTAAAAGACGACGAAGCCCTATACAATAAATAACCAATACACCCTACTTCTGGGTCTAAAGCTACAAGTATTTGACGATTAGCTGCATAGTCAATAAAAGCACCATTAGTAAAATTGCCAAGAGTTTTAGAATTAGCTCGCCATAATTTTTTCACTGTAGCTAAATGTGGCGATTTATCATCAATTGCTTCAATTTTGATTTGTCCGTGTATTGCCACCCTTATCCAACTCCTGAAATTATTAGAAACTATAATCAATCAATCAAAATATATATACATCTTGTGGGGTGGGCATCCTTGCCCGCCCTAATTACAGATACCCTAAATAGATGTCCTAAATAGATACCTTAGATATATATGGACGGGCTGGAAGCCCATCCCACAAAGTTGACCATTCCCACAAAGTTGACCATTCTCACAAAGTTGACCATTCCCACAAAGTTGACCATTCCCACAAAGCTGTCCATCCCACAAAGCTGCTCATCCCACAGACATTATTAAAATCAACAACTTACATTTTCTTACTTTTTCTCATAGACAAAACATTGCCAAACTAGCACCATAATATTGGTATAATCTATTTCGTGATTGTATACTAATCAAAAGCCAAGCTCAGTTCAGGTAATAGTTAGGAACAACTATTTGACCGGAAATAAAATAAATATTGGTAAGCATTGGTAAATTCGGGTTACAAAGGGTAAAGTTTTGTTACGAACTTTTCTTTGGTTGCATATTTTCTAATATCGAGTCCCAAAGAGTTATTGGGAACAGAGCGTTAAAAGCGAAATAGTTATCCCATTTATTTGGTGTGAGTTTGCTTAATGAATACCTTTGTACTGAGTACTCGTTTACTTATATGAAAATTAAGACCTTTGTTCTACTTGCTACGGGATTAACAGTAACTTTTAGTGTAATTGCATTATCGCAGCAAGCTAGCCTAGCTGGAAATGCAACGTTTTACTGCGATAATAGTAGCGGTACACCTACGACCTTTGTCAGCACCGAAGACGGTAAGAGACTGCCAATAATTCGTTGGGTTTCTAGTTATGGTTTATCACCCGATAGACGTTGTGCGGAAGTATCTCAAAGATTTCAGAACAGTTACAATAATGGTAACTTGAGATACATTCAAGCAGGTAGTCTTAGAGGATTACCAGTCATCTGTGCTCCAATACAAAAAGGTGCTCCTTGCACAGATGCAACATTATTGTTCACTCTCAAACCTGGTAGCAACCCGAACGCAGTCTTCCGTAGATTATTAGACCGTCGTGCTTTAGCAGCTGGCAACGCATTAGATGAAAGTGGAGGCAAAAAACCCGTTTATATTGACCTATTTAAGTACTTGAACAGTACAAAACCAGAAGCTAATAAATAGCCTATGTACTTCTTTTTACCTATTACCCTTCTCTATGCTTCCATCTTTTCCCAACAAAATTCCGTCTTAGTTCTCACACTGGTAGTTTCGACCCTGTTAGCATTAATACCAAAAATCGAGTTTGTATCTGCGTACAAAAAAGCTGATTGTGAGGTACACCAACAGCAAGAATTGTCAACAAAGTTATCAATAGAGCAATTGCAGCATTATGCTCAAACCATCACGGTTAAAGTAATGTCACGTGATGTTTTAGGCTCAGGAATTTTGATTGAAAAAAAAGGAGATACTTATACAGTCTTAACTAATGCTCATGTACTGAGAGCAGGTGAACCACCATACCGCATTCAAACTTTTGATGGTCAAATATATGTAGCTAATTCTCCCGATGTCAAACGCTTTGAGGACAAAGATTTAGCTACTTTGCAGTTTCAGCGCACTGGAATTGTTTATAAAGTGGCATCTTTTGGTATTTCACCGACGGTGACGGATGAAGTTTTTGCTGGTGGGTTTCCAACCGAGAGGAAGGAAACAATCAACAAAGACTTTATTTTTACAGCTGGACAGGTATCACTATTACTAGATAAGGCTTTAGAAGGTGGCTACCAAATTGCCTACACCAACCAAATAGAGAAAGGTATGAGTGGTGGGCCATTACTAAATCGTCAAGGTTGTGTTGTCGGTGTAAACGGAATGCACGCTTATCCTTTGTGGGATGCTCCCCTTATATACGCTGATGGTTCCCAAGTTGATGAAAAGTTACATCAAACTATAGTTCGTCTGAGTTGGGCAGTACCAATAAGTACATTTTTACAACTTCAACAGCAGTAGTCAAAATAAAGGTAGAGGGCAGATGACAGAAGCTTACAAGGAAAGGAAAGGAATAATATTTCAACATAGAAAATATACATACAGAAAGTCTTAATGTTTGTAATTACCCTAATTCAAATACTATAAAATATAGTAGTTCGCAAGCAAATCTTATCGCGAATTCACAGAATAATTCTTTAAGTTGTTTTAAATAAAAATGATAAAGTTTAACTATCAACTGACACCCATTATAGTGGGAGCATCAATCGCCTTTGTGCAACCGCAAATTACTCCTGCTCAATCACCAATTCTTCAATCACCAACAGTTCAAACCTCAGCCGCTCAACCCTCAGTTGAGGTGGGTAAAATTGCCAAAGGAATTACTGTGTTAATTCAGGGGAAAAACTCAAATAGCCAAGGCTCCGGAGTAATTGTTAAAAAAGATAAAGATACTTACACAGTTATTACCGCAGCTCATGTATTTGATGGACGTGAGAAATATGAAATAATCACTCCAGATAATCAGCGCTACACCATCAATTATTCGGATGCGAAAAAACTAAAGGATGTGGATTTAGCATCCGTAAAATTTAATAGTAAGCAAAATTATGATATTGCCATATTGGGAAATTCAGACGCATCCACAGAAGGTGCAACATCTTACGTCGCAGGCTTTATAGCAATCCCAGGAGAGGCTCCAACCTCTAATTATAGGTTCATAGAGGGAAAAGTAACAGCTAATAGCTCCCAACCAGATATTTCTGGATATAGCCTAGTCTATAGCAACGACACTTTGGAAGGTATGAGTGGTGGTCCGGTACTCAACGAAAAAGGTGAAGTAATCGGAATTCACGGTAGAGGTTATGACGCAACACCTGAAGTCTATAATGACAACCCTTCTATAGCTAAAGTAAAAAGAGCTTCTAATTCTGCTATTGCCATCAACACTTTCTTACAAATGTCATCAAAGCTGGGTGTAAATCTTGATAAAACTCCCAGTAAAACTGTTGCGGCTGTCACTAATACACCAAAATCCGATGACTTCTATGTTAAAGGATTAAGCAAGTATCAAAAGGGAGATTATTCAGGAGCTATTGAAAATTTTTCCGCTGCGATTCAAATTAATCCTAAAGCTAGCAAACTTTTTGTTAGCCGAGGAAATGCTCATTTTGAAATGAAAAACTATAAAGAAGCAATAGCAGATTACACTCAAGCAATTCAAATCAATCCCCAATATATCGACGCTTTATTAAGCCGAGGAAATGCAAACTATTACTTAGGAGACTTGCAAGCAGCATCTTTAGACTACGAAGAAACGATACGTTTAGACCCAAACAACGCAAACGCTTTCAACAATCGAGGACGTGTGAAGATGAATCAAAGAAATTTGAAAGCAGCTCTTTCAGATTTCAACCAATCAATTCGTCTCAACCCCAAATTTGCTGGTGCTTATAATAATCGAGGAAACGCACGTAGATTACTGGGAGAACTACATGAAGTAATGGCAGATTTTAATCGAGCACTAGCTCTTAATCCCAAATATGCCGAAGCTTATTACAGCAGGGGTCTTGTCCGATATGGTCTTGGGGACACTCAACTAGCACTAACCGACTACAACGCATCAATTGGAATAGACCCCTACTTTGCCCCTGTTTACGTTAGTCGAGGCAATGTTCGCAATGAACTGGGAGACAAACCAGGAGCAATAGAAGATTACAACCAAGCTATTCATCTCGACTCCAACCTTACCCTTGCTTACCTTAGTCGAGGAAATGTTCGTAATGACTTAGGAGACCAAAAGGGAGCAATAGAAGACTATACCCAAGGTATTAAACTAGAACCCAAATTAGCCTCAGCTTACGACAGAAGAGGAATGGCTCGTGCCTTAACAGGAGATAAACAAGGAGGACTCGCGGATTTGCAACAAGCAGTAGACCTCTTTTATCAGCAAGGAAACAAAGAACTTTATCAGCGTACCTTAGAAAAAATCAGATTAATTGAGCGATATTCTAGCGTTAGGTAGAGGGGAGTGGGGAGTGGGGACTCCCTCAATTAATTTCAAATGAATTAATCATTTTCTCTGCTGTGTCAAGAAATTTTTGGTAATCATCTGTTTCTGCCGCATAAGTGACAACATAAACTTGATTATTTTTGATAGTCCAAACTTGGAGATATGTTAATTTTGTATTACCTTCTTGAGAAGTAAAAATAAGTTTATTAGCATCTTGCCTCCCCAACTTAATTGCATTTGCCTTACCAAAATAAATTTGAGAATTAGGTACATTATTAGTTGTTTCCTTGACAAATTCCTTCATAGAATCTTGTAAATTTCCAGTAAATTCTCCGACTCTTACAGTTACCTTTTCTTGGAACGTATCCTTATTACTTTCTTTGGGTAAAAAACTTACTACTTCCTGAGCCACTGGGTTCTCTTTATCTATTTTTTGCCAATTTTCAGGGTACTTTATATTGAATCCATTAGTAGGGTCTTTATAAACTAAAAAATTCTCTGATTTTTGATTTATATAAGTAAATATTCCAACTGTAATAGTAATAGTAGCAATAGCTATTGTGCCTATAGTTTTAAAAAATTTTCTATAACGTTTATTTTTAATTAATGTTTCTTCCTGTCCTAAATCCTCCTGTGGGTTAGGAAAAGTAGTAATATCTGTTTGTAATTGTGGTTCAAAAAAGCTAGTCAATGATAAGCCTTGTAGTGCTAGGGATGCCAGTTCTGCAGTTGGATAACGTTGGCGAAAGTCGTAGCGCACCATTTTATCTATAACATTTCCAAACTCAGGGTGAATTTGTATCAAGTCGCGCCAAAGAATTTCTCCTGTATTTGGGTCTGTCGGTAATCTACCATTTTTTTGATGGGGAATAATACCTGTCATAGCTTGAATAGCAAGAATTCCCATTGCATAAATATCGCTACTAAATGTTGGTTTACCCGCAGCTTGTTCGCTCGGCATATAACCGGGAGTACCAATAGGAATCGTAAAAGCAGTTTCACCTTGAGATTTTATATATTGGGTAGTAATTTGTTTAACTGCACCAAAATCTATCAGCACAATTTTTCCATCTTGCCGACGACGAATATTAGAAGGTTTAATATCCCGATGGATAACATTATGTTCGTGGACAAAAGCTAAAACTTCCAAAATTTCTTGCAAAAGCTTAATAGTCTCAGCCTGATTTAGTCTATTCCCTTTTGGGGGCAACTCCTCAGAAATATCGTAACCGTCAATATACTCTTGAACTAAATAAAACTCTTGATTTTCTTCAAAGTGAGCTATAAATTGCGGTATCTGGTCGTGACTTCCTAAAGTTTGTAGAATTTTTGCTTCCTGCTCAAACAAACGTTTAGCTTGTTGTAAAACTTCACAGTCAGTAGTGAGCGGCTTAAACAGCTTGACAACACATTTAGGATTTTCCTGCAGTTGAATATCACAAGCCAAGAAAGTATCACCAAATCCTCCTCGCGCTAGTTGCTGAATAATCTTATAACGCCCACCGATTAGTTGTCCATTCATAGTTATTTTTTATACTCATTGCCATACTTGTAACCGTAACAACAGTTGTAGTTAACCTATAACTTTTAAGTATGCCGAAAAATAGCCTTTTAATAATAAAGATTTATAGTGAGAAAATGTAAGTTATTTTATCTTAACAACATTCATAAGTTAAAAATTATGCCCGTATTATATCAAACCAGTACCAAAAGTCAATTCAAACTTTTTGCTCATTATTCGTAACTTAAGTTAGCGACACATAATACATATACATATTTATTTATTTGCTGAAAAATTTTAAGTAAATTTTAATTAAAAAAAACCATATCTTGCAGTTTAAGGAAATGACATCTAGCTCAACTTCTTCAACGCTAACAAAGCCGCACCATAAGCAGGCTCAGATTTGGGTAAAATAATCTTCACAGAAGAAAGATTCTTTAAAATAGCTTGTGTAAATCTCTCACGAATCTTAGATTTCCCCAGCCACACACTACCAGTAGTAACTATTTCAAAAGCATCACTCGTATTAAAAATTGCCTTAACCACAGTAAAAGTAGCATCAACCAAATCTTGAACAGCATCACTAATAATATTATTAGCCACTTCATCACCTGACGCAGCAGCATTATCAACAATGGGAGCAAGAGCAGCAACATCCTTAACACCCCACCCATGACGATAAACAATTTCCAACAAATTCTCGATACTCTCAAGACTAAGATATTGCTTAAAATCCTCAATCAATCGTGTCGAAATCTCGCGTCCATCATAAGACTTCATAGCAGCCTGCATACCAGCAACAGCAATTTTATAAGCACCACCCTCATCCCCCAATATATAACCCCAACCCCCAACACGTTTAGTTACCCCCTGATGATTTCTACCAAAAACAATCGAACCAGTACCCGCAGCGACCACAATTCCCACATCATCACCCACACCACCCACCAAAGCAACTAATGCATCATTACAAATAACAATATTATTTTCTTGTAACTCCCAACTAATCGGCAATAAATCACAACTTTCCAAATACTTGACAATACTCTTTACCACTTCAAAATCATGAGGACGACCAACACCAGCCAAACCCAGACAAATAGCAGAAATAGTAATTTTACCAGTAAACTTTAAACCCCCACTAACCGCCATAAAAATAGCAGATACAATAGCATCTCGTGCAGCATTAACACCAACACATTGATAATTAGAAGCACCACCATAACCACATCCCAACACCCGACGCTCACCATCCATCAAAACACAAACAGTCTTACTACCACCACCATCAATCCCCAAAACATAACCCATAAAAAAACTCTTCCTAAACCCCTCTTCTCTCTTCCTCTCTTTTCTTTCTTCTCTTCTCTTGGCTTCCTTGGCTCCTTGGCGGTTAGTCATCATCCAAAGGAATAAAAAACATAGCAATCATTCCCGGAACAGTCAACACACAAACCCAAACAAAAAACGCCAAATACCCCACCTGCTGCTGAATATAACCACTAATAATTCCCGGAAACATCATCCCCAAAGCCATAAACCCAGTAGAAATAGCATAATGAGAAGTTTTAAACTCACCCTTACAAATGTACATCAAATAAACACTAAAAGCAGTAAATCCAAAACCATACCCAAACTGTTCCACCGCAACCAAAAGATAAACAAAAGAAATAGCAGGTTGACTATAAGCCATATAAACATAAAAAGCATTCGGCAAATTCATAGCCAAAGCCATAGGCCAAAGACATTTTTTTAATCCATATTTAGCAATAACAACCCCACCCAAAATCCCACCTAAAATTAAAGCAATAACCCCAGAAGTCCCATAAACCAAACCCACCTCTGTAGTAGATAAACCCAAACCACCTAAACTTGCCTTATCCAATAAAAACAGCGAAGCTAACTTAAGTAACATCGCCTCACCTAACCGATAAAGTAAAATAAAAGCTAAAATAGCACCAATTTTATATTGTTGAAAATAGGAAATAAAAATAGTCCAAAAAGGCACTTGTTCTCTAGAATCTTTAACTTCATCTGAATTATTAAACTCAGGAAATGGTAAAATAAAACGGTGATAAATAAAAAGTACAGCAAAAATAACAGCAGAAAAACCGAGACTTAATGTCCAACTCAGAGGAATATTCTTTAAATATATTTCTAGTTGGCCTGCTAAAATTACTAATATCCCAGAGCCAAAGATGACAGCTAAACGATAACACAAAGAGCGAATTCCAACGAAAAAAGCTTGTTGTGGGGGATTTAATGCTAATAAATAAAATCCATCAGTGGCAATATCATAGGTGGCTGAGATGAATGCAGCAATTGTTAATACTGTTAATGAGTTAAAAAAGAAATTTGGTAGTTGTAGAGATAAGGCAATTAAAGCTAGGCTGAGAAACATGGCAAATTGAGTGGCGAGTATCCATGTTCTTTTGGTAGAGTTTAGGTCTACTACTGGTCCCCAAAACATTTTTATGACCCAGGGGAGATATAGAAAACTTGTCCAGAGGGTTATTTGAGTGTTTTCTATGGCTAGTTTTTTGTAAAAGATTGTGGAGACGTTGTTGATGATGACGTATGGTAGTCCTGAGGCAAAGTAGAGGGTGGGGATAAATAATGAGGGTGAACGGGAGGTGGTAGAGGCATCCATATAATTATTAGATTAATTAACGAACCGCCAAGAAGCCAAGAAGCCAAGGGGTTCAAGAAGATAGATAAGGGTTGATTATACGTTTAAGTCCGCCACTTTTTAGGAGGATGACGTTGAAGTTGATAAGAAGGGCTAGGTGGTGTTTGGTTATTTTAAGGTAAGAAATGACTTGTGCATCGTGGATAGGAGCAATTTCCTGAACAGCTTTCAATTCAACAATCAAAGCATCACCAACTAAAAAATCTAATCTACCTTTACCGACTTCACGTTTCTTATATTTTACTGCTACTGGATGCTCCGATTTATAGGGTATCCCTCGCAACTGAAACTCTATCTCCAAAGCATTGTGGTAGACCTCCTCCAAATATCCCGGTCCCAACTCCCGATGTACCTCAATAGCAGCTCCAATTACATCATACGCCAACTCGTCCACCTGCAAACTAGGCTCTTTCCTCTTGGCGTTCTTGGCTTCTTGGCGGTTCGTTTCCATATAATAGTCTCCTATGCCTGTGGCAAAATTTAAAAAAGTCCTTCCGAACTAAACCTATCTTTCCCAGCATGACCGCAACAATTACAAATCTTCCAAGTCTATACGAACCCTTCTCCACCGAAGCCAAATGGCAAAAATTTTGGGAAGGAAACCAAACATACAAAGCTGACCCCAACGCCAGCGGAGAATCCTACTGTATCGTAATCCCCCCCCCGAACGTAACAGGCAGTTTACACATGGGTCACGCCTTCGACAACACCCTCATAGACTGCCTCGTCCGCTATAACAGAATGCAAGGGCGCAACGCTTTATACTTACCTGGTACAGACCACGCGAGCATTGCCGTACAAACAATCCTAGAAAAACAACTTAAAGCAGAAGGTACAAATCGCTACGAAGTCGGTCGCGAAAAATTCCTAGAACGCGCTTGGCAGTGGAAAGCAGAATCTGGGGGGACAATAGTTAATCAGTTACGTCGTCTTGGGGTATCTGTGGACTGGACGCGGGAAAGATTTACTTTAGACGAAGGTTTATCCAAAGCCGTTTTAGAAGCTTTTGTCAAACTCTATGACGAAGGGTTAATATATCGGGGGCAATACTTAGTTAATTGGTGCCCGGAGTCACAATCGGCTGTGTCTGACTTAGAGGTTGAAAGTAAAGAAGTTAATGGTAATTTATGGCACTTCCGCTATCCATTAACTGACGGTTCTGGTAGCATTGAGGTCGCAACAACGCGACCCGAAACCATGTTGGGCGATACTGCGGTTGCGGTTAATCCCAGCGATGAACGTTACAAGCATTTAGTTGGAAAGACTGTAACTTTACCAATAATGAACCGGGAAATCCCGATTATTGGGGACGAGTTTGTTGATGCTAGTTTTGGAACTGGTTGTGTTAAAGTGACTCCCGCTCATGACCTTAACGATTTTGAGATGGGTCAGCGTCACAATTTGCCCCTTATCAATATTATGAATAAGGACGGCAGTCTGAACGAAAATGCTGGTGATTTTCAAGGACAAGAGCGCTTTGTTGCGCGAAAAAATGTTGTTGCGCGTTTAGAAGCGGATGGCTTTTTGGTTAAAGTTGAAGATTATAAACATACGGTTCCTTATAGCGAACGGGGTAAGGTTCCTGTAGAGCCATTAATTTCTACGCAGTGGTTTGTAAAAATTCGTCCCCTTGCTGATAAGAGTTTAGATTTTCTCGATAAAGAAAATTCCCCTAATTTTGTTCCCCAACGTTGGACTAAGGTTTATCGGGATTGGTTGCTCAAGTTAAAAGATTGGTGTATTTCTCGTCAACTTTGGTGGGGACATCAAATACCTGCTTGGTATGCTGTCAGCGAAACTGGTGGTGAGATTTCTGGTGAAACTCCGTTTGTTGTTGCACGAGATGAAGCAGAAGCGAGGAATAAATTAGTCTCCCAGTTTGGGGAAAATGTTCAGCTACAAAGAGACCCAGATGTTTTGGATACTTGGTTTTCTTCTGGGTTGTGGCCGTTTTCGACTTTGGGTTGGCCAGAAGAAACTGCTGATTTGTCTAAGTATTATCCTACGAGTACCTTAGTTACCGGTTTTGATATCATCTTTTTCTGGGTTGCTAGAATGACGATGATGGCTGGTCATTTTACTGGTCAAATGCCTTTTAAGGATGTTTATATCCACGGTTTGGTTTTGGATGAAAAAGGCAAGAAAATGTCTAAGTCAGCGGGTAATGGTATTGACCCGTTGTTATTGATTGAGAAGTACGGTACTGACGCTTTGCGCTATACCTTAGTTAAGGAAGTTGCTGGTGCTGGTCAAGATATTCGTTTGGATTATGACCGCAAAAAAAATGAGTCAGCTTCGGTGGAAGCATCGCGCAATTTTGCTAACAAGTTGTGGAATGCAGCACGGTTTGTAATGATGAACCTTGATGGGCAAACTCCTGAACAGTTGGGTAAGCCAAATCCAACTGAGTTAGCTGACAAGTGGATTTTGTCTCGATTTAATCAGGTTATCCAGCAAACTAATAAGTATATGGATAGCTATGGTATGGGTGAAACTGCTAAGAGTATTTACGAGTTTATTTGGGGTGATTTTTGCGACTGGTATATAGAGTTAGTCAAATCCAGGTTGCAAGGTAAAACAGATGAAAATTCTCGAAAGGTAGCACAGCAGACTCTGGCTTATGTTCTGGAAGGTATTTTAAAAATGCTACATCCGTTCATGCCCCATATTACTGAGGAAATTTGGCACAGTCTGACGCAGCAACCTGAAGGCTCTTTAGAGAGTATTTCTTTACAGCGTTACCCGCAGGTAGAGTCTAACCTAATTGATAATGCTTTGGAAGAGCAGTTTGATTTATTAATTGGTACAATTCGCACTATTAGAAACCTGCGTGCGGAAGCGGATGTTAAACCTGGGATGAAGGTAAAGGTGAATTTGCAAAGTGAAAGTGAGAGGGAATTGCAAATTCTTAATGCTGGACAGGTTTATATTCAAGAGCAAGCAAAGGTAGAAAGTTTAACTATTGTTCGTGCTGAAAAATCTTCAATAAGTTCTACTAGCAAGAAAAAATCATCAAAAAAAGATTGGGCAACTCTTGCTAAGATTATTGGTGCAATTTACCTGCTACGAGTAGGTTACGCTGTCGCTGATACTGTTGATGATATTCCTCTATTTGGAAGTTTGTTTGAAATAGTTGGTTTTGGTTATGCAAGCTGGTTTGCCTGGAAGAATTTGTTAAATTCTGAAGCTAGACAACAGTTATTACAAAAGTTGTTTAAAGCTAGTGGGGTTAGCCTTGACAAAAAGGGGCCAAAAACTGAAGAATTAACACAACCACAAAACAAGGAAGAGTCTATTGCTGGAGTGATTGGTACTGTGCAGGTGTTACTTCCCCTTGCTGGTGTTGTGGATGTTGAAGCGCTGCGTGCAAAGCTTGAGAAAAATCTCAGCAAAATCGAAGCAGAAATTAAATCCCTCACTGCTAGGTTGACTAATGCTAGTTTTGTTGAAAAAGCTCCCCCTGATGTAGTAAAGGGAGTAGTTGATGCTCTCGCAGAAGCTGAAAAACAAGCCGAAATCTTACGGGAACGACTGCGCGATTTAGCATAGTCTAGGGAGTGGGGAATAGTAGGTTGGGATACGTTATTCGACCCAACTTACGTATATACATGTAATAGCTTCTACCAAAAATATTCAAAAAGTTAAAGCTATTAAATATAAAGGTAAATTATAAATAAAAGTTATGCTATATCTAGCTCAGGTGCATAAAAATGAATTTTTAGAACAACATGAACTACGATTGTTGGCACGTCAAAAAGCTGATAATTTTTGGGAAATTATACCAGAAGAAGCACTTATTTTGTTAGGAAAAGGTAATTTTTTTAGTGAAAATTTACTAGTTTTAGTTGAACTTTCTCCTAGTGGTCATATTGAAAGATTAGAAGATGCTACTAATTGGGTTTTAGAATTAGTAAAGTCCTATTTAAGTACAGGTATTACACCCGAATTTTTGCGAGAAGAAGCCGAACGCGCTGAACAATGCCGACAATATTTGACTTTACAAAATCAAGATATCGCACGACGCTCGTTGGAGTTGGAAGCGCGTCGAGAACAAATTCAAGCTTTAGAAGAAAGTCTTCAACGCGATAAAAATGGTAATGGTCATTCACATCCAGAAAATTCTGGCTGTTAGATGGTTAGTCCCAGTCCAGAAAACCCCACCCCCAACCCCCTCCCCGTTTACGGGGAGGGGGCTACGATTTATGCTAAATTTCCTAAAAATCAAAAATCAACACTACTCTCGTCAATTTTCGTAGCCCCTCCTCGCTTGCCGGGAGGGGGTTGGGGGTGGTTTTTTTTATTTTAATTTTTGACGGCTAATTGTTTTTGCTCTCCGGCTAAAAATTCGCGGATGAAGCTGGTAAGCGCTTTTTGAGCTATGCGACCAGCTATTTGCTGTCCCAAGCGTTGTACTCCAGGGTTGAGTACTAGTTCTGCGATTTGGGGAGCTAGTTTTGCAGGGTCAAAGCCTTTCGTTTCTCGGAGTATTCCTGCTATGTGTTGGATGTGTTCTAGGGTTTGTTGTTGTTCGTTTGTTGCTCCTGGTGTTTGTTTAACCGAAGCTAAACCAAATTCTGAAAGTGCGAAGGTGAACCTATGTAAGGTGTTTTTCGCTAACCCATCTAAGGCTTTGATGGTTTCGTCTACCAGTTTTTCCCGAATATATGAACCCCGTTCGGAGGAAAGAAAGTCTACTGCTTGGTTTACTACTAGTTCAAAGTCGTAGTCGTGGCTGTTACGGGCATTTTTTAACAGGTTTTCCAGACGGTTCCAACGGAAACCGTTTTCTTTAAACAGTAAATCTTTGAGTGATTCTCTTAGTTCTGGTGCTGGGTCTGTTAATAAGCGTTTTGCTACGTATGGATATGCTTCGCTTAAGACTTTAAAGTCGGGGTCGATATAAATTGCGATACCTTCTAGTGTTACCAGGGAGCGAATAATTAAAGCGTAATAAGGTGGTACGCGGAATGGATATTCATACATTAACTCGGAGAGGTCATCAGTAATACTTTTGATGTTAAATTCTGCGACGCTTGCTCCTTGAGCATTTGCGAATACTTTGGCAAATGCGGGGATAATTGGTGTTAAATCGGTTTCTGGTGACAAAAAGTCTAGTTTTACGTAGTCGTTCGCTAAGCCTTCAAAGTCGCGGTTAACTACGTGGACTATTGCTTCTATTAAACCATAGCGCTGCGCTGGCTGTATTTGGCTCATCATGCCAAAGTCCAGGTAGGCTAGTTTTCCGTCGTAGGTGGCTAATAAGTTACCTGGGTGTGGGTCTGCATGGAAGAATCCGTGGTCTAGTAGTTGTCGCAATGAACACTGCACTCCTACTTCTACCATTCGACGCGCATCAATACCTAGGTCGCGTAATTCTTCTATTTGAGTTAATTTCAGACCATTTATCCATTCCATCGTCAATACACGACGGTTGGTGTACTCCCAGTAAATTTTCGGTACGTAAACGTCTGGGAAGCTACCGTAATACTCAAAAAAACGTTCCGCGTTTTCTCCTTCGTGGACGTAATCCATTTCCTCGAAAATCCGGTCTCCCAATTCATCGAGAATACCAACTAGGTCGCTGCGAACTTGTTTGACTTTTTTCTGTGCCCAAGCTGCGAGTCGTCGTAGGATGTACAGGTCAATGGTGATACTTTCTCGTAGGTCAGGACGTTGTACTTTGACTGCGACTTCTTCACCTGTTGCTTTGAGCTTTCCTTTGTAAACTTGTCCTAAGGATGCTGCTGCTATAGGTTGGGGAGACAGTTCGGAATAAACTTCTTGATACGATTGACCAAGTTCTTCTTCAATAAATTGATATGCGACTTCGTTGGGAAATGCTGGTAACTTATCCTGTAACTGGGTAAGTTCTTCTAAAAATATTGGGGGAACTAAGTCCGGTCGGGTAGATAAAGCTTGCCCTATTTTAATATAGGCTGGGCCTAATCCCGTCAACAGTTCTCGAAACTGTACTGCACGACGGGGGTCATTTTTGACTACGACTCCGCGTTTATTGTCCCACCAGACCCCAAATGCAAAACTGAAAATTGGTGTTAGAACCGCAAAAATCCGTTTGAGGACTTGGAAAGGACGTTGCTTATAATTTGCAGCTATGCTTTGTGCATCGTAATGTAGCTCTTCGGATTGCACTATCGGTCGAATGCGCGTTATGTGTGGTGAAGTTTCCTCACGGGCTGGTAAACTCACAACAGCAAGGGCTGCACTATTGTTTCCGACGTTTCCGACTATTTCAGTATTAACCTGCTCCGCAATCGGGGAATTTGTTTTAACAATCATGAATTTACCACCACACAGGAGTCACCATGTTAAGTATTGTAACAACAACAAGACAATATCTGGACAAAAAGCAAAAAAGCTTATCTAAAAACGAACTAGCTTCTGTAATTTAATGGTAGTACTTAAAAAAAATCAGCATCTGGGGTAATTTCCGTAAAACTACTCTTAAATGAAGGAAGAAAGAACAAGGAAGAGGCTAAAATAGTTCAATAGTATTAAACTGTTCAAGGTTTTTAGCATGTCCTATTCTGTAGGTAATTGGGATTAACTTGCATCTGCTTTAAGTGGAGAATTTTGCTTGATGTTATCTCTGTTGCGAATCGAAAATTTTGCTCTGGTAGACCAACTCGAATTAGAGTTTGGATATGGGTTAAATGTATTGACGGGAGAAACCGGTGCTGGTAAATCGATTATTCTCGATGCCATTGATGCGGCTTTGGGGGGAAAAGTTTCTAGTCGTGTAATCCGCACTGGTACAAATCGAGCGTTGGTGGAGGCTAATTTTAGTTCGACCGAAGCTGTTGCTACATGGTTAAGCGAACAAGAAATAGATTTAATCGATGATAACTCCATCGTCGTGAGTCGGGAAATTACAGTCACATCCGGAAATGTTCGCAGTCGTTCACGAGTGAATGGCGTTTTGGTAAATCGTCAACTGATGTCATCACTACGAGAGCATTTAGTTGAAATTACAGCTCAGGGACAAAGTGTACTAGTGGGACAATCTAACCAAGTACGCAATTGGTTGGATATATATGGTGGAGAGTCACTCATTCAACAGCGTCAAGTTGTTGCCAACATATTTGATGAGTACCAAGAAATACACCAAGCCCTAGAAAAACGCCGGACTAACGAACGGGAACGTTTACAGCAATTAGACTTACTTACATACCAAGCTCAAGAACTAAAAGCTGCTAATTTAGGGGAACCTGACGAATTAGAACAATTGCAGCAAGAAGGGGAACGCCTAAACCATGTGGTGGAACTCCAGCAAATGAGTTATAAAATTTACCAAGCTCTTTATGAAAACGATAGCGAAGGACTGACAGCAACAGATTTACTTTCCGATAGTGAAGTCGTATTAATCGATATGGTTGAGTACGATAGCCAGCTACAGTCATTGCTAGAAGCTGTGAGAGATGCTCAAGCAACTGTGATGGAGGTAGGAAAGCAAATTAATGCCTACGGAGAAAATTTAGAAGCAGACCCAGACCGTTTGGAAGAGGTAGAAGAACGAGTTCGGGAATTGAAATTAATTTGTCGCAAATACGGCCCCAGTTTAGCTGATGCTATCGCTCATTACGAACGAGTCGAAGGGGAATTAGCAGAACTGAATGATAACGAGCAATCAATAGAAAATTTAGAACAGCAAGATAAAGAATGTTTTTCTAGACTCACGGACGCTTGTCAGCAGTTAACCCAACTACGACGTACGACTGCTGCAAAATTAGAAGCGGAACTGATTCGGGAACTTAAACCTTTGGCAATGGATAAGGTACAGTTTCAGGTAGAAATTTTACCGACTTCCCCTACTAGTGCAGGTGCAGACAAAATTACCTTTATGTTTAGTCCCAACCCTGGGGAACCATTGCAGCCTTTAACGCAAATTGCTTCTGGTGGAGAAATGAGTCGCTTTTTGCTTGCATTAAAAGCTTCTTTTTCTCAGACTGATTCCCCTGGAACAATGGTATTTGATGAAATTGACGTGGGTGTTTCTGGAAGGGTTGCTCAGTCGATAGCAGAAAAATTATACCAACTAAGTCGCGAACAACAGGTATTGTGTGTGACTCACCAACCATTGGTTGCAGCTATGGCTGACCGACATTTCCGGGTTGCCAAGCAGGTTATCAATCAAGTTAAAGGTAAAAAGGAAAACAACGGTCACGCAGAAGAAAGAACTGTGGTGCGAGTTGTGGCTTTGGATAATTTAGATAAACGACGGGAGGAATTAGCTCAGTTAGCTGGTGGTAAGTCAGCACAAGATGCGATTGCGTTTGCGGAATCGCTGCTGAATGAAGCTGCTAATCATCGGGGGAGTTAGGGAATTAGGGAGTGGGGAGTGGGGAGTTGGGAGTTGGGAGTTGGGACTCTATTAACCCGGTCTTTACCCCAACGTCAAAACTCCTGCAAGAAAATCTGCCACCAGTCGTTTTGTTTCTAACCAACGCACACCTAAAAGAACATCTTGCAGCTCGTCCCCTCCCAAAACTTCAATGGTAAACTGTTGTCCATCTAAAATTACGGCTCCTTCATAGATATTAAACCGTGCTTCTCCCCAAGCTGTTTGCATATCACGCTGCTCATTAGTTTTGAGAGTCCATCCCAAACTCAAAGCATCTTGGTTATCAATTGCTAGGTAACCAGAAAAACCAGTATCTAATAGCGAATTGACTGGAATAATATCTGTATCAGCAGCAATCAAACTAATTTCAAAAATTAACTCCCCCTGGTTATTAAATTCACCTGAAATCATATTCTCCCACAGGTTCCACTTTCATTAAGACGCATAATTAAGCGCAATTTATCAGGATGTTTTTCACCAGCTTTTGCTCTGGCAACATTTTCATCTACGTCAATAAAATAGTCTCCACTTTCTGGCTCAATCACTATAAACCAGTCATAATGGTTTTTTATTAATTCCGGTTGAACTCGGTCAAAAATTGTGCGACAACGCTTATAAAATATCTCATCATCGGCTTTGCGTTTTGCTTTCTCTTCGGGTGATAATTGGATTTCTGGAAATACTCTTCCTCGACGGGGAGTGCGGCTAGAAGATACTTGTGTCATTTTTTACTATTTTACCAATAAAAACTTTTATAGTAATTGTTGTTTATTGTACCAAAATGTTTAGAACAAGTGAAGCTATTTTTTTTATTTAAAAATCAATACATCTCAATCAAAGCTCAAAAACTTATAGTTTATTTACACAAACCAGTAACAATACATACCATTTAACTTGTCAAACTAGAAGCATAAAAAGTTATGATTCAGTTTAGGTGGCTCTATTATAAATCCGAGAAAAGAACTGAGTTATTGAACAAAAAACTCGACAATTCTGGGTGATTACTATGCTTTGTGAAAAATGCTTACGTCAAAAAGATTGTTTACCTTTATTATTTGCTGAAAAATATCCAGAGCTAAGACCAATGGTAGAAAAGTTAACAAAATGCGAAATGCTGATTGTTTCCCTTGTACCAGAACCTCAAAAAGATATTATACAAAGTAAACCTGTAAACAAATTTTTCTTAGCTTCTATTTTGATGAAAAATTTCATGCTTTTGTTATCGTATGTAAAAAGACAAAGAAAAGCTTTGTGTATTTTGCTTTTACTGGTAACAGGAGCAGTGACTTATTTACTTTAAAGAAATTTTTGCGTAAATCCTCTAGCAATTATCAATGATTTATTTAAATACAATAAATCAAAAATTTACCAAATCAAAAAAAGATTGATGTAATCGTGCTGGAACTAAAAATGCCATTTTACTACGAACACTTCTGGGACTTTCTGTTATGTGCATAAACTTTGGTGCATAATGTGTCAAAGATTTATCTTTTGGTTTCACAAAGGCAAATATTAAATAATCCAATGGTTTAAGAAACTGAAATAATTTATAGTCAGGGTAAATCTCTGATAGTATTAAAGGCTGGTCGCGAATAATTAAATTTTTAGCCCCTAGCAAACAATCAAAATCAGCACCTTCAACATCTGTTTTGATTGCTGTGACTTTTAATTCTGGATATTTATTGGCAAAATCATCAAGCGTAGTAGCTTTAACATTAATACAACCGGAAAAACTAGAATTTTCTTCAGAGTTTACTTTCGTTTCTTTTTGTAATCGACTAATTTCGGGAAGCTTTGTAACATCAAGTGGCATTATTCTTGATTCTGAAAAAATAGCTTCTTCAATAACGGTAATATTATTAGTTATAGCTGCATTTTTATGTAATGCGTTAATACTTCTTTTATCTGGTTCAAAAGCATAAACATGATGACAGTATGGAGCCATTAATAAAGAATAGTAACCGATATTAGCTCCAACATCTAAAAAACTCTTATCTTTATCTATAAATTTAATTAAATACTCTTCGCTTCCCCAATCTACATCACCATTTTTTAAAAATAACTCCGTTCCAAAACAGCTATGACGTGGAAGTTCCATTACAATACCGTTTTTTAATTTGATGGTATTATCTATCTGTAGAATTCGCTTACATATTTGTCTGATAGGATATCTAAAGAAAAACTGTGGATAACCAACCTCACGAGCAAGATACCAATTAAACATTTTGATTAAATTTTAGGGATTAATGTAAATTTTTGCTTTAACCTTAAAAGATAAAATAAATTAATTCTTAAAACATCCTACCAAAGGGGTAAGCTTTTTCTAATTTAATTTGCATATTAATTTGCATATTAATTTGCATACCAATTTGCATACCAATTTGCATACCAATTTGCATACCAATTTGCATATTAATTTGCATACCAATTTGCATACCAATTTGCATACCGAGGCGGGCAAGGATGCCCACCCCACAAGATTTAGATAAATTTAAATTATGCTGTTTAAATGTGTTTTATGTACTTAAAGTCCTCTTACAGAGGACTTGAGCTTTTAGACAGGGAATTTATTCCCTGGCTTTAAAATTCCCTGGCTTTAAAATTCCCTGGCTTTAAAATTCCCTGGTTTTAAAATTCCCTAGCTTTAAAATTCCCTAGCTTTAAAATTCCCTGGCTTTAAAATTCCCTAGCTTTAAAATTCCCTAGCTTTAAAATTCCCTAGCTTTAAAATTCCCTGGCTTTAAAATTCCCTGGCTTTAAAATTCCCTAGCTTTAAAATTCCCTGGCTTTAAAATTTCGTGCAAAACATCCAGAAAACGCTGAACTTCTTCCAAAGAATTGTAATGTACTAACCCTATTCTCAAAAAACCACCAGTCGATTCAACTCCTAACTTCTCAGTTAAACCAATCGCATAAAAATTACCATTCCAGCTAAAAATACCATGTTCTCCCAAAATTTTTGCCAAAGTTTCAGGGGTAGTACCAGCAATTCTTATCCCTACCGTTGGAGTTCGCCAAGCAAAATTATCTACATCTTTAATACCATACAAAGTTAAACCCGGAATCTTTAATAATTCAGGAACTAATTTTTTACTTAATTCTCTTTCATACTCCTGAATTGCTTGCATAGCCGCAACTAAAGCCTCTCGTCTATTTCCTACAGTTGGAGAAACCCGCTGTCCTAACTGAGCTAAATAATTAATTGCTGCTGTCACCCCCGCTAACCCTTCATGATTCTGTGTACCAGTTTCCCAACGCGAAGGTACTTCTTCTGAAGAGGGTTTTACTTTATACGGTTGCCAATTAGCTAAATATTCGCGCTTACTATATAAAATTCCTACATGGGGTGCAAAAAATTTGTAAGCAGAACAAGCGAGAAAATCGCAATCTAATGCACGCACATCAATCGGAGCATGAGGTGCATAGTGAACCGCGTCAATAAAAACTAAAGACCCCACAGCACGAGCAAGACGTACAACTTCCGCAACATCATTAATTGTCCCTGTTGCATTAGAAGCATAACCTACAGCAACCAAGCGAGTACGAGAGTTAATTTTTTCAGCAAAATCCTTCATGTCAAGGGTGCAATTATCAGGATTCACATCAACAAAACGCACCACTACACCCTTTTCTTCCAGAGTCAACCAAGGAGTAACATTCGCATCATGGTCTAGTCGTGTAACAACAACCTCATCTCCCGGTTGCAATTGTCTAGCAATAGCTCTACTAAAAGCGAAAGTAAGGGTAGTCATATTACCCCCAAAGACGACCTCATCAGGAGCACAACCTAAAAAATCAGCAACAGCAGAACGTGCAGCAAAAATTACAGCATCAGTTCGCGCACTAGTCGCAAAAGCACCGTGGACATTAGAGTTAGACTTCAACAAATAGTCGCTGATTGCCTCTATCACTGATGATGTAACCTGAGTACCTCCCGGTCCATCAAAGAAAATAGCAGGTTCTCCGTTGATTTGTTGTGAAAGCGCAGGGAATTGAGCGCGTATCCATTCGAGGTCAAGAGGTGTCATTTAAGTTATTAATTATAAATTCCGAGTTTTGAGTTCAGAGTTACCAACTATAAATTAATTGTAAATCATCCCCCCACTCTCCACTCCCCACTCCCCATCCCAAGTCCCCACTCCCTTCATCTAACCTCTACCGTCACCTCCGCTTCCATACCTGGAGTGATTTTTGATTCATAACCTTTGAGGCTTTTTTGGTCAAACATAATTTGTACTGGTACTCGTGGGGTGATTTTATAGTTTTTGTTATGTTTATCCGTTACGCTTTTATCTATAATATTTTTGGACACAAATGAAGCAAATTTAGCTCCAGTAACAGGAGAAATTTTTTCTACTCTACCCGTAAAAGTACGATAAGGAAAAGTGTCAATCTTAATTTCTGCTGACTGACCTGGTTGCATGTTTTTTAATTCGTCTTGTTGAAAATTAGCAATTATCCAGGGTCTAAGTTGTATCAATGACATTAAAGTTTGTCCCCTTGATACTTTTTGTCCAGTTTGCACAGCTTTACTCCCCACTTTTCCATCAGTAGCTGCTGTTATATTACTGTTGGAAAGATGGTATCGAGCATTTTTCATTTCTATTTCTGCTTTTTTTACGGCTTGCCATGCTTCTTTGTACTGGTGACTCGCTTCTTCTGATTTACGTTTTTTAATTTCAGTTTCCGTTTTTAATGAATTAATCGCATCGGTTTTAAACTCTGCTAATGCGGAAACAATTTTGTGACTTTTAAGTACATCTATTTTGGAGGAAAAAATATTAGCAATAGCAGTTTGAAAATTTTTCTGCTTAGGTGATATTTCTGCTTGAGCCTGTTGGAGTTTTTTATTCGACTCTGAAAAAGCTACCTGCGAAGAACGCATTTTCTCTCGCGTTAATTTAACTTTTTCTCTCCCTTTAAGAATAGCTTTTCGTGACCTGTTATAACTATCCAGATAATCCCTACGGTCAAGCTTTACCAACACTGAGCCTCTTTTTACAACTTGCTCAGAACTCACCAATACCTGTTTAACAGTCCCAGAAACGCGGGTGTTGACTGGGTTAATAGTACCCATAACATGAGCGTCATCAGCTTCTCGATGAATTTGAATATAGCGCCATAAATAGCCACTTACAACACCAATAGCAGTCAACCCCAACAAGCCCATTAAAACAAGTTTTATTTGTAACCGCTTTGGGGGAGTATCGGGAGAATCAGTTGGCTGAGATATCGGCACAATAGCAGTTTCATGATTCACAACAGTCAGTTCGGTTCTGTCGTGTTTCGAGTCAATTTCTTTAAAGTTAGTTACGGAGTCAGAGCGTTCCATTTATAATCCCTAAAAGGTAAAAAGTGCTAAAGACAACAATTGATAGCGATAATCTCAGGGATATCACTATCAAACACGCATTATTCCTTTGCAGAGACGCCTATTTTTGAGCATACAGGAATAAGTAGCCGCTGTGGACAATGTTACTATTAAAAATTGTTGTGATTTATTAAAAAATATAATAAAAAAGAGTTTTAGTTACCTTTTAAAGGTACTACCTTTGGTGAAAAATGGAATTAGAAGCGTTATTAAAGAATAATCGTACAATTCGTACAATAGGGTTTGACGACGCACCATTCGTTAGGGGTTCTGGTCAAAAAGTAGGAGTTGCGGGTGTAATTTGTGCCGGGACTCGCTTTGAAGGGATGGTTTGGGGAGAAATTCAGCAAGATGGATGGGATGCAACAGATGCAATTTGCAAGTTGCTGATAGGCGGTAAATTTTTGCCTCAGTTACATGTTGTATTGCTAGATGGTATTTCTTTAGGTGGGCTAAATATAGTAGATTTACCTTTATTAGCTACGCGACTGGAACGTCCTTGTGTTGCGGTGATGCGAAAATATCCAGATTTGGATGCCGTGTATAATGCGATGTCAAGGCTTCCGGAATTAGAACTTCGTAAGGAAGTTTTGCAACGTGCTGGCCGTATTTATGAATATCCACCATTTTACTTTCAAGTTTCTGGTGCTGATGCTCCGGTTATTGCTGAAGTCTTAAAGCGTTTGACAGATACAGGACATGTTCCAGAAGCGTTACGTGTTGCTCATCTTATTACCTCAGCAGTTGTTAAAGGAGAAAGCGGACGACAGGCTTGAGTGGGGAGTAGGGAGTGGGGAGTAGAAAGATTTATATACATCGTAGCCCCCTCCCCGCTTGCGGGGTAGGGGGTTGGGGGTGGGGTTCTTGGGTTTCTCAGTATTTTCATGCAAATATAATTGCGAATTTCCGAAATGCGTTAATTACGAACTGTATCTGAATTATAGAAAGGGCTTCCACAGCTGAAGTCTGTAATTAAAAATCTCAAATATCAAATAACACCGCTAAATAAATTAAGCCATTTTTAAAGTTGCAGGTAAAATGATGCTGACCAGGAGCAATGTCTCGAAGTTTGCTGTTATCTTGGCGACCTTTTTTGCTGGGACTTTAATCGCAAGTAAGCCAGTTCAAAGCCAAGAAAGA
Source organism: Scytonematopsis contorta HA4267-MV1 (assembly GCA_019359035.1). Taxonomy (GTDB): domain Bacteria; phylum Cyanobacteriota; class Cyanobacteriia; order Cyanobacteriales; family Nostocaceae; genus Scytonematopsis; species Scytonematopsis contorta. Next base: position 219,441 of record JAHHIC010000013.1, read on the forward strand.
CCGTTTTCTCGAAATCAATATTCATCAGTTTCTCCAAGCACCATTGCAGCTTTAGCAAATGGCAAGTACCAATTTTGTACTGAAGCTGAACCCAAAGATTGGCGCGATGGAGCTGGTATTTGCTTAAATTTTATCAAAACTGGTAACCGGATTGATGGGTATTATGGTCGCCCCCACTCTGATGATTATATTTGTATTAGAGGTCAGGCTAATGGCAATCGCATTAGTGGAAATGCGTTGGCTGTATTATGGGGGAATAGTCCTTCAGAAAAAATACCAGAATCTGAGTTTAAATGGGATGAAGAAGGACGTTTGACACTCAGCCAAGGAAAAATTATTCGTTCTGCCAAAAATGGCGATGGTCGTGTTGATTGGGTTCTGTTTTCTAAAGCTAATTTGAACGCTACAGGATTTTTGCGGTACAGCCAACCTCGGATGACACCTGCATCCCAACTTTGTAAGTGGTAGTTGGTGAGTGCAAATTGCGTATCCGTAAGTGGACGCTACGCGCTAATTGCGAATTGCGAATTGCGAATTGTTTAAGTGGGGTTTCCTTTACGGTAAGGGGTTAACAGCAGGTTAGCTGCAGCATTTTACGCCAAACCTACTATCCCCCTAAAGACATAATTTTAAGTTTTTTAGTTTACGAAAGGATATCTAAGGGTAAACTGTTACTTTGGAAGTATTCCTGGGAACACTGTAACAGTAGCCCCATAGCGGTTGTTGGTTTAACATCTAATGGCAGATGGGGCTATAAATAATGGTTCCCGTAACTTCGGCATACCCTGCGTTAGATGTTCAATGAAAATCCCCAAATTAGACTTACCAGGCTCGCACTCTACTAAACCTTTTACTGTCTTTAACAAAGGCAAATTTTTTGTCTTTGCTGATTATCATAAGGTCTGGTTTTGGGCATTAGCTTTTTTATTATTCCCTTTTTTGGATTCTGGTATTACGCAAGCAGCTCCTGCAATACCAGAGGTGACAGATGAGACCTATTTATCAGAAATGTTAGTTTTACCGAATATACAGGGAGGCAATGATTTTATAGAAGAGGGAATTTCGTCAGAACAAATATCTCCTGTGACTGACGCAAATTTGATAAATGATTGCGAAAAACAGAATTTAAAAAACACCTGTTTACAAGATTTTGGTAATCTAAAATCCAAAGTCCAAAATCCAAAATCTAATTACACTTCTTTTTTATCGACAACTTTATCAAAAAAAAAGAAATCTTTCCCAAATGATTCGGTAATTGCTCAAACACCTTTTCCAGCACCTCCCCCCAGTCCAGCACCCCAACCTCCTGAACAGTTACCCCCCCCAGACCAACTGCTAACACCAACTCCAGGAACTCCACCAACACAAGAACAAATCCCTACAGGAGTTCCAGCTAAAATTCCTGTCAAAAGTTTTGTGGTTGAAGGTAGTACTGTTTTTAGTAAGGAAAAAATAAACGATGTACTTAAAGAATTTCTAGACAAAAAAGAACTTAGCTTCGCTGAACTTCTGCTAGCTCGCTCTGCAATTACAAAATTGTATGTTGATAATGGCTATATTACATCTGGTGCAATAATTCCCCCTCAATCCCTCGCTGACGGTATTGTGAAAATTCAGGTAGTAGAAGGTGGATTAGAAGGTATCAATGTAACCGGGCTAAGAAGATTAAATTCCGGATATGTACGTAGTCGGTTAGCTTTAGCTACTAAAAAACCTCTGAATGTCCCCCGTTTACTTGATGCCCTGCGAGTGTTACAACTTGACCCACTTATCCAAAATTTGTCTGCTGAACTTTCTGCGGGTTCTCGTTCTGGTTCAAATGTTCTCGATGTAACAGTCAAAGAAGCGGATACCTTTAGCGGTCAAATTACCTTAGATAATGGACGTTCTCCCAGCGTAGGAAGTTTCCGTCGTCGTGCCCAAATCAGTCAAGCAAATTTACTAGGAATAGGAGACGGGCTAGTAGTTGGTTACACTAATACGGACGGTAGCAATGGAGTTGACGCTAGCTATACTTTGCCGATAAATGCTCGTAATGGCACAATAAACTTTTCCTACGGTACTACATCTAGTAACGTCATAGAAAGACCCTTTAGCCGCCTCGATATTATTTCGGATTCTCGCTACTATGAAATTACATTCCGTCAACCATTAGTGCAAACGCCCTCAGAAGAATTTGCTCTGGGTCTTATCGCATCTCGACGAGAAAGTGAAACCTCCCTTTTAGATAGACCTTTCCCCTTAGCCCAAGGTGCAGATGACCAAGGACGCACCCGCATTTCCTCGCTGCGATTTTTCCAGGAATGGACAAAACGTAGTAGCGACCAGGTACTAGCTGCACGTTCCCAATTTAACGTCGGTTTAGGTATATTAGATGCAACAATAAATAATGATGCCCCAGATAGCCGCTTTTTTAGCTGGAGAGGTCAAGCACAATGGGTACGACGTCTTGCACCTGATACGTTATTTTTAATACGCGGCGATATGCAACTAGCAGACCGCGACCTTGTACCCACCGAACAATTTGGCTTAGGTGGCTTAGGTAGTGTTAGGGGTTATAGGCAAGATTTCCTGCTTACGGATAATGGGTTGCTGCTTTCAGCAGAAGTTCGTGTTCCTATTTATAAGTCTTCCCAAACTTTGCTTTCTTTGATTCCCTTTATTGACTTCGGTACAGTTTGGAATAGTGGTGATAAAGAGAACCCGCCTAAAACTACGCTTACTGGCGTCGGTTTAGGTTTGCAATTGTCTTTAGGTGACAGCCTTACTGCCCGTATTGACTGGGGTATTCCCTTAGTGTCGGTTGATACAAACGAAAGAACCTGGCAAGAAAATGGTATTTACTTCACCATTACCGCTAGTCCTTTTTAGGGAGTGGGGAATGGGTAATGGGTAATGGGTAATGGGTAATGGGTAATGGGTAATGGGTAATGGGTAATGGGTAATGGGTAATGGGTAATAGGCCAATTACCAATTCCCAATTACCAATTCCCAATTACCAATTCCCAATTCCCAATTCCCTAAAAGGTGACGCTTTCTACATGACAGATTAAACTGTGGATAATGTAAAAGGTTTATAACCTGTAACAACTCTTACTTTGTTTCATCAAGCGATTCTTTAAATCTAAACCTATAAGAAAAATTAATTATGTCAGTAAGTCAAAATAGTTGCGGTCAAACCGCCGATTTGATTATTGGTGTTAGAGACCCAGAAAGTGCCTACTTCCCGCAACCGGCTACGGCTGTGAATGCTTTGGCTAAAACGAAAGGGACGATTTCCTCTGTTTTGGCTCCTCTAACTCAAGATACTTTTAAACAAGTTGTTACAGAGGTCGAACAGAAATTAAAAATTGTTAATCAAACCTTGTCCATGTTGGATAATCAGGGTTTTGAAACAATTTTGCAAGAAATGTTACATTCTATCACCCTAAAAACAGGTGAATTACTGGGGGCAGATAGGACGACTATATTTTTGTTAGATGAGGAAAAGCAGGAGCTTTGGTCAATTTTGGCGGAAGGGGAGGGCGACCGTTCGTTAGAAATTCGTATACCTGCTAACAAGGGTATTGCTGGGGAGGTTGCTAGTTACAAAAGGGTTGTGAATATCCCTTACGATTTTTACGAAGACCCTCGTTCTAGGTTTGCTCAAGAACAAGAAAAAAGGACTGGTTACCGTACTTATACTATGTTGGCTTTGCCTTTGTTGAACGAGCAAGGTCAATTGGTTGCGGTGGTACAGTTGCTCAATAAATTATTAAAGTCTCCTTGTGATGAAGATGCTGCTTTGTCGCAAAGGATTGATATTAGGGGTTTTACTATTGCTGATGAACAATTATTCCAAGAGTTTGCCCCCTCTATCCGGTTAATTTTAGAGTCTTCTCGCTCGTTTTATGTGGCAACTCAACGACAACGTGCTGCTGCTGCGTTGATGAAGGCTATCAAGTCTTTGAGTCAAAGTAGTCTTGATTTGGAAGATACCCTGAAGCGGGTGATGGACGAAGCGAAGGAGTTGATGAATGCTGACCGCAGTACCCTTTGGTTAGTAAATGGTGATGGGCAAGAACTGTGGACTAAGATTACTCTGGATGATGGTTCTAAAAAAGAATTACGGGTTCCAGTTGGCAAAGGTTTTGTTGGTAAAGTCGCGGTGTCAGGAAAAACGTTGAATATTCCTTTTGATTTGTACGACCATCCTGACTCGGATACTTCCAGACAGATGGACCAGCTCAATGGTTACCGAACCTGTAGTTTGTTGTGTATGCCGGTGTTTAATGCTGATAAAGAATTGATTGGTGTTACTCAGTTGGTTAACAAGAAAAAAAATGGGGATTTTCCGGTATATAACCCTAGTGACTGGCCGAAGGCTCCAGAATGCTTCCAAGCTAGCTTTGACCGCAATGACGAAGAGTTTATGGAAGCTTTTAATATCCAAGCTGGGGTGGCATTACAAAATGCTAAATTGTTCGATACTGTAAAACAACAAGAACAACTACAGCGTGATATTCTCCGCAGTCTTTCCAACGGTGTTATTTCCACCGATAAATCTGGTACTATCATGGCTGCTAATGAAAGCGCCAAACGTTTACTGGGTATGCAACCAGAAGACCGCTTGGAAGGTAAGTTAATCACTGATGTTATCAGCATTAAAGAAGGTGACTTTAGCAAATGGTGTGGAGATGCTTTAAATTTAGCCAACGCAAAATACAGTCAACAGTATTACCCTGACCGTACCCTAGTAGCTGATACTTTAGAAGAAAACCATAGTATTAACTTATCCATTAATACCATTGCTGACGCTAGCGATAGTCAACAAGTGCGAGGTGCGTTGGTGGTAATGGAGGATATTAGCGATGAAAAACGCCTTAAGAGCACTATGTATCGCTACATGACTCAGGAATTAGCGGAAGAATTACTCAAGTTAGATGACGCTAAACTTGGGGGTGACCGTAAAGAGGTTTCGATTTTATTCTCAGATATTCGGGGTTATACCACTTTGACAGAGAATCTGGAAGCTGAAGAAGTAGTGAGTATGCTAAACGAATATTTTGAATCGATGGTTGAAGCGGTGTTTACTCATAAAGGAACTCTGGATAAATACATTGGCGATGCTATCATGGCTGTGTTTGGTTCACCACTACCATTGGAAGAACATGCTTGGATGGCGGTGAAAACATCTCTGGAAATGCGTCAACGTTTAAGAGAATTTAATGCACGTCGTCATGGTGAGAATAAACCGCGTATTGATATTGGTATTGGGATTAATTCTGATGTTGTGATTAGTGGTAACATCGGTTCCAGTAAGCGTATGGAATTTACAGCTATTGGTGATGGGGTAAATTTGGGTTCTCGATTGGAAAGTATTAGTAAGCACTATGGTAGCGACATAATTTTAAGCGAAAATACTTATAAACCTTGTGAGCAACATGTTTGGGCTAGGGAACTGGATTATATCCGCGTCAAAGGTAGAAATGAGCCTGTCGCTATATACGAGTTGACTGGTTTACGTACCGACTCTGTTAGTGGTCAGAAGTTAGGTGTAATTGAACACTATCATAAAGGACGCAATTTTTACATAAATCGTCAATTTACTTCTGCAAGAGGCGAGTTTGAGAAAGTGCTAGAAATTGATAAGAATGATAAGGCTGCCATAATACACCTGAAACGCTGTCACCACTGGTTACAAAGTCCTCCTTCTGATACGGATTGGGATGATGGTGTTTGGACTTTTAAGGAAAAATAGAATTTTGGATTATTTTCGCTGTGTAGAAACGTTACATGTAACGTCTCTACATTTTTGTGTATAGAAAATGAGGGGTATGGGGGTTAGGTCGTAAATTTTAAACGTCCTTTACAATGTTGTTGAAATATTTTCGCTTATAGAGACAAAACTTTTTCCCAAGTTCTTTACTTTTGCTCTCTATAGTAAAGCTTCAACTTATTAGACAATAATCTTCACACATACATGTCAAAACTCACAAGCTCCTCCCAACCAATCGAAATCAGCACCAGTCAAAAAGTAAATTTATCAACTGTTGACATAGTACGCACTTACCTACAAGAAATTGGACGCATACCCCTATTGACTCATGAGCAAGAACTGGCTTTAGGTAAGCAAGTTCAAGATATGATGACAATACTTGATGCAAAGGAAAAATTGACTACTGAGTTACAGCATCAAGCTACCATTGAAGAATTAGCTGATAAACTGAACGGCAGTAAGGAAGTACTACTAGAGCAACTAAACCTAGGTCAAAAAGCAAAGCGTAAAATGATTCAAGCGAATCTTAGGTTAGTAGTGTCAGTTGCGAAGAAATACCGGAACCCCAATATGGAGTTTTTGGATATGATTCAAGAAGGTACATTAGGTTTGGAACGTGGGGTGGAAAAATTTGACCCCAGCAAAGGGTACAAGTTTTCGACTTATGCTTATTGGTGGATTCGTCAAGCAATTACACGCTCAATTGCTCAACAAGCGCGTACTATCCGTTTACCAATTCACATATTTGAAAAACTGAATAAAATCAAGCGAGTTCAACGAGAACTATCTCAAAAATTGGGTCGGACTGCGACTGTAATGGAAATTGCAGAGGCTCTTTCTTTGGAACCCAACCAAATTAGAGAATGCTTACTGTTAATTCGTCAACCCCTTTCTTTAGATGTGCGAATCGGAACGGAAAAAGATACTGAATTACAAGAAATGTTGGAAGATGACGCTCTTCCCCCCGAAGACTATGTTGACAAAGAATTACTTCATCAAGATATTAAAAAGTTACTGTTAAAGCTAAATCCTCAAGAACGAGAAGTATTAAATTTACGCTTTGGCTTCACAAATGGACAAGAACTTTCTTTAGCACAAGTTGGTCAGCGTATGGGTATCAGTCGAGAAAGAGTCAGACAAATAGAAAAACATGCTTTTAAAACTTTACGTAGATATAAACAGAGATTAAATAATTACTTAGCGGTTTAATATTTTCTATCCAATTTTTTTTGATGTAGAGACGTGATATATCACGTCTCTACAGTTATGAGGTTTTTGTCAATAAGTAAGATACGTATCAAAATAATTGCGTTGTCTTGTGTAATATATTACTGTTAGTACATATAATCTGAATTTCATTTGGAAAAGCAAATGTTTATTTTGCCTTACCAAGTGTGAAGTATATAGTGAAATTAATTAAATAAGCTGTGTTATAAGCATGGACTACCTTGTTGAAAGCAGAAAAATTGGGAGGATACATGCGATGCATGACGCGAGCAATTTTGATGACCTCAACTTGAGGGTAACATCTACTTTACAGGATTTACCACTGTGGGAGGTTTGTCTTGAGTTAGAAAGTCCTGGGGAAGAGTTGACAAAACTATTTGAGCAACAGCCTTTAATGCCAGGTATTATTTTAACAAGAAATCAAAATTATGTGGGAATGATTTCGCGACGGAAGTTTTTTGAGTACATGAGTCGTCCTTATAGTAATGGGCTATTTTCTGGTAGACCGATAGAATATCTTTACAATGTATTACAACCAGAAAATTTTGTCCTTGCTTCAGAAACGCTGATAACCATAGCGACAGAAATGGCATTACAACGAACTTCTGAACTGTTGTATGAACCAATTTTGCTGGAATCTCAATCTGGAATATATGGAATACTAGATTTTCAGCATTTACTTTTGGCTCACTCTCGAATTTATACTTTCACTCTGGCTCAACTGCAACAAGCACAAGAAGAAACTAAAAGAGCTTCTATACATTTACGCGAGCTTGAAGAAAATTATACAGTATTAGTCGAAAGTGAGAAAAAAGCAGTTTTAGGAGAGTTTGTTGCTGGTGTTGTAGAGGAAATTCACAATCCAGTCAATTTTATGACTGGTAATATTATTCACCTCAACCGCTATGTCCAGCAGCTAATGAATTTAATTAATATGTACCAAAAAGAATATCCTGAAGCAACGATAGAAATTCAAACTGTGAGTAATGAAATTCAAGCAAATTCTTTAAGTGGGGAACTACCTAAACTTATAACATCTATTAAAAATAGTGCTAAACGCATTCAAGAGACGGTTCGTTCATTACGTAGTTTTTCTGCAAATGAATCTGATAAAAAGGTTGTTGAGTTATGAAGCACAAAGGATACAAAGAACACGAAGAATAAGAGTTTGAAAGGGATTTTGTGTAAGTCTTGATTTAAGGAAAAACCCCTACGATTTTTGTAGGGGTAGCTGTTGTTGTGTGATGTAATGAAGGGAAAAATCGAAATAAATGTAAATAAATAAATATAAATTACTCGCTTAAAAGGGTAGCTAAGTCGCTTAAGGCTTTCCAACTCCGGGGACCAATAACGCCATCTGCTAACAATTGACGGTCTTTTTGGAAGGCTTTAACCGCTGTTTCTAACCGTGCTCCAAAGTTACTATCAAGTGCGCCAGTGTAGTAATTAGCATCAGTAAGAACTTCTTGAACTCTCAATACTTGTTCACCAACGCTGTTGCGACGTAAAACTGGTTTATCTACGGGAGCATTAGCACGCAAGGATTTCCAAGTTATGGCATCTGCAACACCTGTTTGTTTAATGAGGAAGTGGTACTGGATAGTTTTTACTCCTGTTTCGGTTTCCAGACCAAAGACACCATCTGTTGGAACTTTATTGCCAGCAGTTAGTCTGCGATTTAGCAGTTGTTGTAGTTCTCTGACTTTTGGTCCTTGGGAACCTAGCCTAAGTACTGGGTCGTTAGTGGTGGTTGCCGAGTTCATTTTGTTTTGCCTGAATGATTTGCTAAATAGTTCTTCAGGTTATGTTCGCAGGATTTCGGATTTGGGAGGTCACCCTTAGGGGTAATATTAGTGGGGACTTGGGATGGGGAGTGGGGAGTGGGGAGTAAGCAACTGTAAAAATTTTTCCATTACGTAATTAACAATGACTAAATGTTGCGTAAATCTTTAATAAGACTATATTTTTGTAAAGATAATTGATGTTCGTAGTCAAAATAAGTTGTAAAGTCGGAAACTAGAGAAAATACCTGCACTTATCTCTACTTACCCCGCCATTATTTGTTATGACTACTATTTCTAATGTTGAATTCAAACGCCCTGTTTGGCAAACTGTTATCCTGCTGACCTTGGGCTTTTGGCTGAGTGCAAGTCTTCTACTAGACTGGGTAATTATGCCTAGTTTATATCTTTCTGGAATGATGAGTCAAAGCGGTTTTGCGACAGCTGGCTACGGTATTTTTTGGAATTTTAATCGCTTGGAATTATTATCTGCTGGCATTGTATTAACTGGTGTATTAGCACTGAGAAAAACTACGCCAGAATGGCATCGTACTGCTTTAATTTTGTCTCTGTTACTTGTTGCTGTTGCTGTTGCTAATACATATTTCTTAACACCACAAATGTCGGCTATTGGGATGCAGTTAAACCTGTTTGAAAGCGTTGCTGAAGTTCCCGCGAACATGAACTTGATGCACGGCGGTTATTGGGTAATGGAAGCAGTTAAGTTAGTTGCGGGTGGTACGCTTTTGGCTTGGAGCTTGCGAAAGTAAAATAAATTGATTTGGAGGTTATTTGGAGCTTAGGTTTGGGACTCGTTACAATCTTGCGAGTCCTCTTGGTTATTAAAAAACAGTAGGCGTACTGCGAGAATAGCAAAGCCAACAGCTGCGATACCTTTTAATAAGTGTGTTGGTAATACGGATGCGACTGCTCCACCTGCGATTGCTCCTAAAAAGCTAGTCAAAAGTAGTGCGCTTGCTGTACCAAAAAATACCGCTCGTGGTGATTTACAACGACCAGACAGGGCTATTGCTGCTAACTGACTTTTGTCGCCCAGTTCCGATAGAAAAACTGTGATAAAACTTATTCCAAGAAGATGCCAGTCCATAATTATTTTGTTGACGGTTGACGGTTGATGGTTGACTGTTGACTGTTGACTGTTGACTGTTGACTGTTGAAGGTTTTTAAGCAAATAGGATGTCCCAAAAAAGCATGATGGAGATGAAGAGTAACATTACTCCTGCTGCTTTTTCGACTGTTTTTGGGGAAAGTCGGCAAGCTATCCAACTACCTAACAATACGCCTAGCAAGCTGGTTGTTATTAAGGCTGCGGCTGAACCGAAAAATACTACCCAGGGTGAGTGAGACTCTGCGCTCATCAATAATGTGGATAGCTGGGTTTTGTCGCCAATTTCTGCCAAAAATATAGTTATAAATGTTGTTCCAAAAATCACTAGTGGTGATTCGGTTTTTTGAGAGCAGTCTTCAGCTACTGTTGGTGAGTTAAGTTCGATAGTGTCTTCTAGTTGTAGCTGATTTTCTGACTGGGATTGTGTGTTAGTAGTTAAAGGGACGGAGTCAAGTTTCACGGTCGCTAGTTTTTTTCCTAGGGTTTTTCATATTCTTTTCATTTTCTCTGAATTTATTACAAATTGCAACTCTGAATTTTTTACTCAAAACTCAAAAACTCTAAAATCCTACAACTTTATCAAAGCGCAGTATTTCTAAACTACGCTCTCCGTGAACTGCTTCTATCTGTTGACGGCAGCAATCGATAGCAAAATCGTTTAATTCTGATGCTTCAATGCCGAACATATCCTGAAAGACATCTGCTTGTACGCGACAGAAGCGGGGACGATTCTCATAAATACCGCATTCGCGGATTTCATGGTCGAAGTTAATACACCATCCGTCAAGTCCGACCATACTTAGGTAGATTTCGAGTTCTTCTGGTGTTAAGTATTCATCTAGGTCTGGACGTTCTGCTGGGTCAAGATGACAGCAGGCTCCACATTGCTTTACACATTGCCAAGTTGCCATGATTCTATCTTTTTTAGGGTTATGCTGAGGGTTTGTTGGATTCACAGATATAACTTATAACTCATTACTCGTTACTTTCTGAGAGCTATTCTGGGTTTTTATGTTCTTTCTTATCATTTTGTTAAGTTAATTAAATCTAAGAGGGTATTGCCGGATATGATAAATCATTAGATTTGTGTTTGAGTTATTTAATTTTTTTAAGACAATCCGGAGGAAAAATGTTTGAAGCTTTAACCAGCATCAATTGGGAAGTTATTTTCCAGTTACTTTTTGTCGCGATGATTATGCTAGCTGGACCAGTGGTAATTTTTGTTCTAGCTTTTCGTGGCGGAGACCTGTAAGGGATTTTCGACAAGTAAATTGTCCCATCTTGTGGGGTGGGTATCTGTAATCGCCTTTGATGCAAGAGCGAGTAAGTCCTCTTTAGTTCATGGGCGGGCAAGGATGCCCACCCCACAAGAGTTATTTAACATGTACATATAAGCCTTAGGTAAAATAGGGGGACACACCAAAAAAAGGCAGTGTCTATGATAACCCAGGTCGGTGAAGTCAAAGCATCAAAAGAACTGGTAATCACTTGGGAAGCGTTGCCCGATGATTTCGAGTTAGAGGATGACCCAGTGGACAATGTAGGTCAGCCAGTTTTGGCTGCGGCTTTGACTGAAAGCTTAGAAATAAGCGGTTTTATTCAACCCCAAATGTTAATAGCTTCAAACTTTGGTCTTTGTGCAACCCTCAACGGGGAATATGTTGTCAAAGCTCCCGATTGGCTCTACATTCCTTCCGTTTTACAAGTTTTACCAGACCGCAGAAGTTACACACCTAATTTAGAAGGGGATGTTCCTGCGGTAGTGATGGAATTTTTGTCTGACACTAACGGAGACGAATATTCTTCTAAGCAAGTTTATCCACCAGGAAAATGGTTTTTCTACGAACAAATTTTGCAAGTCCCAGTTTATATTATTTTTGACCAAGATGGCGGTTTAGTAGAATTTTACCAACTGGAAAATGGTCAGTATAAGTTAAAGCAACCTGATGAAAATGGTCGTAATTGGATTGCTTCCATGAATTTATTTTTGGGAACATGGCAAGGTGCAAAAGGAACCCGACAGACTGGGTATTGGTTGCGATGGTGGGACGAAGCAGGTAATTTGTTACCTTGGGGTGTGGAACGTGTGGAGCAGGAACGTCAACGTGCTGAGCAGGAAAGCCAACGTGCTGAGCAGGAACGTCAACGTGCTGAGCAGGAACGTCAACGTGCTGAGCAGGAACGTCAGCAAAAAGAACGATTAATTGCTTATTTACAATCTCAAGGTATCGACCCGGATAATTTACCTACATGATTTCTTGGGATTTTTTAGGTAATTTTTTCTAGCATTTTCCTTTTTTCCTAGTAGTGCGGGCTTCCAGCCCGCTATTGTACAAATGGTCGCTAATGCATCCGACTGCTTATTTTTTATTTGGGTGCTTTCCTAATAAACAGCCTTCTCACCACTCAGTATCAAGCACTGCTAAAGCTTCAATTGCAGCTTGGATGATATTTTCATATGGGGGTTGACAAATATCCACTTCTTCGCTGTCTTGACGATTAGTCCCAAGAATTCCGATGGTGTTTCCTGGTTGAATTGCTAAAATTTTGTCGTCAGAGTTTTTGATTCTTAATTCTGGTGTGGAACCGTTTTGGTAGATGCCGCAGTCGTAAAGTTTTCTGTTGTATTCAAAAGTGGCTTTGAGAGGTGCTGTATATGTCGTTAAAAATAAAGGATGAGTTGGGAGTCTAACCCCCGATAGTTCTAACTCTATTGTTGTCTTACTATTGAAATAATTTTCTCGTAGTTTGTAAGCGATATCCACTTTGGATGGAAGAGGAAAAAACTCTTGCCATCGCCAAGCAATTGCTCTAATTGTATACCTTTGTCCATCTATGGTTTGTGCGAGGGTAAGTTTGATGTGACCTTTACCAACGATTTGTTGTTCTATCACTTGGACATTGGGTGTCCAAAAAACTGGGTCAGGGTTTTCGATTCCGCAAGGGTGAAGGGTGTTAAGTTCTTCAAAGAACTGTTGATTAAGTTGGTTTAAGTTTGCTTGGACATCTATTTTGAGTAGTGGTTTTAGATGTTGCACCTCTAAGCATTGGTTAGCAAACTCCCGCAAACGACCCCGCAAAGCTTCTAAATTTTCTGCTTTTAAAGAAAATCCCCCTGCTGCTTTGTGCCCACCAAATTTACCAAGTAGGTCATGACAGTATTCTAAAGCCTGAAATACATTAAATTCTGGTATTGAGCGTGCTGAACCACGAATATTTGGCATTGTTGCTTGAATCGCGGATAATTTTTCTGGGTTAACAGATAGTTCATCCGTTATATCTGTAACTACATGCTTTACTTCGTCTTCGTAAGTTCCAATAAATACGGGAACTCCGTAACGTTCTACTAAACGAGAGGCGACAATACCAATAACACCATGATGCCAATTTGGTCGAACAACAACTAAAACCCGTTCTCGTTGTAAGTTGATTTGGCTTTCCTCTACCCAAGCAATAGCTTCTTGCTCAATTTGCTCGCACAATTGCTGACGACGGGAGTTTGTCATTTCACACTGCATTGCTTTTTCTAAAGCAACTCCCATATCATCAGTAGTCAACAGCTCAATTACTGTTTGAGGGTCACCAATTCTACCAATAGCATTAATTCTCGGTCCCAAGCGAAAACCAATATCCTCAGGCTTCAGGGTTTTGGCATTATTATTATTATTTGTAGAGACGCGATTTATCGCGTCTTTGTTAATCGCGTCTTTGTTAATCGCGTCTTTGTTAATCGCGTCTTTGTTAATCGCGTCTTTGTTAATCGCGTTTTGTCCTTCTTTGCCTTCTACCTGCTCGCTCCGTGCCTGTACCCCAGATACTTGGATTAACGCTTGAACTCCAGGTAATGTAGACTTGGGTAGTAGCCTTAAACCACGTTTCAGCCAGCGACGGTTAACGCCGATTAAAGGTGCTAAATCTGCAATTGTACCTAATGTAAAAAGTTCTAATATTGGTTTAACAATATTTTTGGTATCATCTCCCAATTGTTCAGACAAAGATACTGCCAGTATGTAAGCGACACCCACTCCCGCTACACTCCAATATAAAGATGTTTCTGGTAAAAGTTTGGGATTGAGTATTGCGTTCGCTGGAGGTAATTTTTGCGGGATATCGTGATGGTCGGTAATAATAACTTTTAAACCCAGTTCTCTTGCTCTGACAATGGGTTCGTAAGCTGATATACCATTATCAACAGTCAGAATTAATCCTACACCTTCGCTATGAAACTCTTCGATAATTCGTTTATTAATTCCATAGCCTTCGCTCATTCTGCTGGGTATGGCGTAATCTACTTGTGCCCCTAAAGCTCGTAAAGCACGCAGCAGTAAAGCTGTACTAGTCATTCCGTCAGCATCGTAATCACCACAGATGGCAATTTTTGTTTGAAAGGCGATCGCATTTTGCAGAAGCTCCAAACTCATTGCCAAATCAGGAAATTCTTCAAGGGGAGAAGGTAAAGCTAAAGACTCCGGTTGTAAAAAACTTTGTGCTTGTTCCGGTGTTTCGATACCGCGATTTATCAATAGCTGAGCGACGATGGGAGAAATGTTCATCGCTTTTACTAAATTTCTGACAATTTCCGTCTTTTCAGGGAAAATTTGCCAACGTTGGTTGGGTAATCGTCGTCTTAGCTTTGGAGATTCCGGTGATTTTTGAGTTAGCACGGGGTAAAGGAGTGGGGAATGGGGAGTAGGGAATTGGGACTCCCCACCCTCTAAAGTACATTGACGCGACCGCTATCGAGGATATAAATTGAACGGTCACCAGGTAGAGTTTTACCATTGGTAATTACTAGACGCAAGGTGCCGAAGTTTGGTTTAGAAATTGTCGCACGTAATGGTAACCCTGAATCATCCCAGAATATGACAGACATGTTTGGCTCTGTACCAAATCCTTCATCTAAACGTAACGTTTGCCCCGGAGATATGTTCCGAAAAACGGAAGTAGGATGTCCCTGTATTTTAACTAATTTATTTGTATTATTTATAACTTCCAAACGAATGTATTGGCCGGGAGTGAATTGTACAGGGCTGGAACCGCATTTGGAAGCACAAGTACCGGCTTGTGTGGCTCTGGGACTGTGGATTGAGGTCACCATAAAAGCAATTACGACTAAAGTAGCGGATATTAATTTAGGCATGGGAAGCGTAAGTATCTAGTAAAATGGAGTAATAATTATGTTTATTTGAATACCTAAGTTAACATCATTAATATCTGTTTGGGTAGTGCTTCCAAGTGGGATTAATATTTATGGCTAGAATAAAAATAATGTAGAGATGTTACATGTAACGTCTCTACATTTAATATTTAATTTAAATATTATTAATATTTAAATTTTTAGTAAAAAAGGTTTAATATTTTAATTAGGTTTAGTTTTTATGATTTTTGGTAGGCTGGATGGATATATTACAGCAAAAATCATTAAGTGTTTGTAGTGGAAAAGCTAGGCTGCGTTAAATATATTGTGAAGACGCCAAAAGCTTTGTAAAACCAGTATCTAATTAAGAAAAATACGTAGAAACACCGACACGAAGAGTCTGACCCCTCAAAGTTCCGTGGAAAGACGAATGGTCTCCATAACCTTTCCTTAGGAAAATAAATACTAGCTTAGATGAACATTTACGCAACTCCTTTTTGTCAAGGGAACGGGGTTACAAGAAAGGAATATATATATGGCAGCTAGTCAGTCGTTTTTGCGTTCTGATGGTATGGAATTGTTGCGTCTATATCACCAGAATCCTTCAATTAAACTACGTAATCAGCTTGTGCAGTTACATACAGGGTTAGTTAGAAAGTTGGCTCACAAATTTAGCCATCAATGTAACGAACCTTATGAGGATTTGGAGCAAATAGGTTATTTTGGTTTAATTAGGGCGATTGAACGCTTCGACCCGACCCAAGGATATGCTTTTAGTTCTTTTGCTGTGCCTTACATTCGGGGTGAAATGTTGCATTTTCTACGGGACAGAAGTACTTTGTTAAAAATCCCCCGTCGTTGGCAAGAGCTTTATCATGAAGGACAAAGAATCCGTAAGGAATTGGCAGAAAGCTTAGGTCGTCCTCCAAAAGATTCCGAAATTGCCAAAAAACTGAGAGTTCCTTTGCACGAATGGCAAGAAACCAAGTTAGCGGCTCAAAATCGTATGCCATTGAGTTTGGATGCAACAGTGGTTCACTACGTTGATTGCCAAATTACTTTAGGTGAAGCGCTTGCGTGTCCTCATAATGCTAGTCTTCAACATGAAGAAGAAGAGCGGCAACAATTGCAAGGGGCTATTAATTTATTGGAAGAAAAACCCCGTATGGCAGTAGAACTAGTATTTTTGAAAGAACTTTCTCGTAAGGATGCTGCCAAAAAAATTGGTACAAGTCCGATGACAGTAACGCGCTACTTACAAAAGGGTATTAATGATTTAATGGGTATAATGCAACCTCAGGCGATTGCTTCTTAAAAGTAAAAGTAAAAAGTAAAAAGGTAAAAGAAAAATTCTATAAATCTTTCTGTAACTTCTACCGTTTTCTTTTTTCGCTTGCTTTTGGCTCATTTCGGTACTCTTGATAAAGCTTCGCGTATCACTTCGGAACCAACACCTAGACGACTGGAATTTTCACTTATGTGTTGTTTCCAAGCGCGAGTTCCCGGTTTTCCGGCAAATAACTGCAGCATATGTCGGGTAATTTTATGCACTTTTAAACCTTTTGCGACCCATTTGTCAATATAAATGCACATCGCTTCGGCTATTTCATGGCGAGTTAACGGCGTGATATCTTTACCGTAAATCTCGCTGTCAGCTGTGGCAAATAGATATGGGTTGTCGTAAGCTGCACGTCCTATCATTACAGCGTCAACTAATTGCAGTTGCTCACGTACTTGTTGCAAAGTGCTGAACCCACCATTTATTTCGATAAATAGGTGGGGAAATTCTTGTTTGAGACGATGTACGTCACCGTAGCGTAATGGTGGAATATCACGGTTTTCTTTGGGACTTAATCCTTGTAACCAAGCTTTGCGAGCGTGGACGGTGAAGCGCTGACATCCTGTTTGGGAAACGATACGGACAAAATTTGCCATATCTTCGTAACTGTCCAGGTCATCAATACCGATACGATGTTTGACGCTGACAGGAATATTTGTCGCATTTATCATTGCTGCTACGCAATCCGCTACTTTTTGTGGTTGTGCCATTAAACAAGCACCAAAGTTTCCATCTTGTACGCGACTGCTGGGACAACCAACGTTTAGGTTGATTTCGTCGTAACCCATATCCTCAGCAATTCGGGCACATTCGGCTAATTCTGGGAGTTTATCACCACCTACTTGTAATGCGAGGGGTTTTTCTTCCAGGGAAAAGCCGAGTAGGTGCTCTCTGTCGCCATGCATAATCGCGGCAGTTGTGACCATCTCGGTATAAAGTAACGTGAGACGGGAAATTTGCCGCATAAAATATCTATAGTGTCGGTCGGTTCTGTCCATCATTGGAGCGACACTTAGGAGGTTGGTGCGAGAATTTATTAAATTGTGCTTTGAGGATAGGGTCAGACTGTTCATAAATTAAGTTTAGCGGAAACGGTTTTCTTTGCGGGTTATCAGCAGGTACGATGAATTGATATACAATCAAATACAAATATTTGGAATTACACAACAAGGCAGATGAGCAAGCAGCAATTCCAAGTAGGGGGAAGTCTGGAAGCTGATGCATCCTGTTATGTGGTGCGTTCTTCAGATGAGAAAATTTATAAAGCTTTAAAAGCTGGAGAATTTTGTTATGTACTAAACTCCCGTCAAATGGGTAAGTCCTCAATTTTAGTACGTACTAAAAAGCGTTTGCAAGAAGAAGGTTTTAAATGCGTTTTTTTAGATATGACGCGCATTGGTAGTAATGATATTACACCTCAACAATGGTATTACGGAATTATTACAGAGTTGTGGATAGGGCTGAATCTATTTGGGAAAGTAAATTTAAAGTCATGGTTTAAGGAGCAGGAAAAAATATCTTTTGTGCAGCAATTGAGTAATTTTATCGAATATATTATTTATACTGTATTTCCTCAAGATAAAATCGTTATATTTATTGACGAAATTGATAGTATTCTCAGCTTAAATTTTGAGGTAGCAGATTTTTTCGCTTATATTCGTTTTTGTTATAATAATAGAACTGTTAATTTAGAATATCATCGCCTTAATTTTGCCATTTTTGGGGTTTCTACTCCTAGCGATTTAATTGCTGATAAGAATCGTACACCATTTAATATTGGTACAGCTATAGAATTAAATGGGTTTCAGCTGCATGAAGTTCAATCTTTAGTCGAAGGATTAAAACCCTATGTAGCGAACCCCCAAGAAGTTATTGCTGAAATCTTACATTGGACTGGTGGACAGCCATTGTTGACTCAAAAGCTTTGTCAGGTTGTAAAAGAGGTTACTTCTCAATCTTCTTTTTTTATAAAAGGGGAGTTAGAAAAGAGAACAAAAATTGCGGAGCTAGTGAGAGACTGTATTATCCATAATTGGGAATTGCAGGATGAGCCAGAACATTTGCGAACGGTAAGAGACAGAATTGAGCGTAGTGATTTATATGTTGGCAAAATGCTGAGTATTTATCAAAAAATATTACAAGGTAAGCATATTAAAATAGATGATAGTTATGAGCAGATGCAGTTAATTTTATCTGGATTAGTAGTAAAAAATGAAGGCGCACTTCAAGTCAATAACTGTATTTATCAAAACGTTTTTAATTTAGAATGGGTATCAAAAAAAACTAATTAGTCTTCATCCTTATTACCAAACTTTAAATGCCTGGTAAAAATATCGACGCTTGAAACTTTGACTGGACTTCTAGATTGTTTTAGATGTTCTATCTATGACCAAAAAATTATTGTGCGGAATGTTAAGCGCATTACAAATTTCAACTTGTTAGAATACGCTTGCAATTGGTTAAATGATAGCCTCAGAACAAATTCGGAGGTAAATAAGGAAGATAAGTCTCTCTGTGATAGTATATAACAACCCGTTAAGCAATTCGCAATATGCCTTTATGGGCACGCTATAGGTTCGCAATAAGCCTAGACAACAAGCTGTGCGAACGCAATTGCAAGGTTTTAAACCTATTTGTTCGGATGATGTGTGTTCCCTGTAGGTAAATAGTTGCAAATAGATATTGTATGACTTAATTTGTCATTGCGTTCACAATGAATTTAACATCCTTAGAGTCTCCTTATGAAGTAGTAGCACCTGGCTCTCGATATTATATCGAACGGATTCCTGTGGAAGCGTTAATTCGCGAAGAAATTACTAAAGGAGGTAGTATAACAAGGATTAAAGCTTCTCAAAAAATGGGTAAAACTTCCTTGGTACTGCGTTTACTCGCTGATGCTAGAAATATTGGCTATCGGACGATATATATAGATTTACAGCAAGCGGACGAAAATAGTTTTGCTTCTCTTGAGAAATTTTTACTTTGGTTTTGTGCAAATGTAACTCAACAGTTACAATTACCATTAATGCTAGATGAGTATTGGAATGAATATACTGGCAACAAGGTTAGCTGCACTGTTTATTTTAAAGAATATTTATTGCAACAAATAAATAGCCCTATTGTTTTAACTTTAAATGAATTAAATCGTCTTTTTGATTACCCTGATATTGCTCAAGATTTTTTGTCTCTGCTGCGCTCTTGGTACGAAGAAGCTAAGCAGAATGATGTTTTCAAAAAAATGCGATTTTTATTGGTTCATTCTACAGAAGTTTATGCCCGCTTAAATATTAATCAATCTCCATTTAATGTAGGATTGGCTATTAAATTACCTGAATTCACTACAGAGCAAATTCAAGCTTTGGCATTGGAACATGGATTAAATTGGTACGACAAGTTGGGTAAACGTTATGCATTTGAAATCAAGTCTATGCTGGGAGGACATCCATATCTAGTCAGGCTTGCTCTTTACTATTTAGCTAATCGTAAAATTATTAATTTTGAAGATTTTTTGTCAAAAGCTCCTACAAATACCGGAATTTATAGCGGTCATTTGCGGAGTTTGTTAGTCATATTGCAAGGAAGACCTGAGCTTGCTACTGCACTCCAAAATTTAATTAATGCAGGTGGTCAATTAGATATAGACCATATAGTAGAAAACCAATTGGAAAGTTTGGGAATTGTAAAGTTAGATGGTTATCAGTGTAGTTTTTCTTGTGAACTTTATAGAAAGTATTTTTCTAATCAAAATTTGCAGGAATCTAGTACATGGCAGTATGCAAAGAAGTTACAAAAGGAAAACCTGCTATTAAAGTATTTATCTTATGTTGATGACCTCACCCAACTACAGAATAAGCGCTACTTTGACTTATTATTGGACGAATTATGGTTAATGGTTGCAGAAGATGATGACCCTATCTCAATAATTTTATTAGATATTGATTATTTAAAAATTTATAATAGAACTTACGGTTCGGAAGCAGGAGATAACTGTTTGCGAGAAGTCGCTTGTGTTATCCGTGAGGTAATTAATGATTTTTATGTGAGTGGTACATATCTAATAACGGCAGCTCGTTATGAAGGTGGTAATTTTGCTTTACTGCTACCTGGTCGTACATATGCGACTGCATTTCAACTGGCTGAAACAATACGTCAGAAAGTCAAAGGATTAGGTCTTTATCACAACAACAAGCTGGTAGGATTTCCAGCTTCCGTTATAACTGCTAGCTTAGCTATTGCTTCTGCTATTCCTAATAATGAGGTATCCCCTGAGATGCTTATGCAGGAGGCTCAAAAATTGCTTGAAAGTTCCAAGAAAAGTGGACGCGATTGTACTTTGGTTAGTACTATTAATTATAATATTTCTTAGTTAAATTAAAGTATAATTT
The DNA here is from genome assembly GCA_019359035.1 of Scytonematopsis contorta HA4267-MV1. GTDB lineage: Bacteria > Cyanobacteriota > Cyanobacteriia > Cyanobacteriales > Nostocaceae > Scytonematopsis > Scytonematopsis contorta. The sequence continues at coordinate 240,197 of JAHHIC010000013.1, forward strand.
TGAAGAATATCTTTCAAGTGTTCGATAGTTTTGATAGTTTTGTCCATAGTTCCTGAAAAATAGGTTTACAGGGTTCGTATGGTCGAAATGTATGGGTATCTGGTGAAGATAAAAAATCTTCTTTAGAAAACCAATGAGTTACACCAAATCCAGCAGCAAGATTATTTTTATTAAGTTCAGTAGCTAGTTTTAATCCGGCTGATGTACCTATTCGTGTTTCAAATACGCTGGAGAAAACAGCATCAATTTTCTGATTTTTACAAAACTCCCGTAATAGTTTTGGGGAGCCTGCTATGGCTGGTTTAATAACAAAAATACCTTGCCATCCCTTTTTATAACATGCTTTTAACTGGTCAATATTGGCTATTGATTCATCTAATGCTAACCGAGTGGAATATGATTTACTCAATTTGAGCATTGACTCTAACTCAGTTACAGGTAGGGGTTGTTCGAGAAATTCTATAGCGTATCGGTCACAAGCTTTTAGCCATTCAACAGCTTCTGGTAATGTTAACCCAGCATTTGCATCTAAACGTAACTTTGCTTCTTGAGGTAAAGAGTAGGCTAGGGAATGAAAAACTTTGAGTTCTTCTACGATGTTGGTGATACCAATTTTCCATTTAAAGGTACGATAACCTTGATTCCAAAGTCTTTTCCATGTATCTAATGCTGTTTTACCTGATGGTAGTAAGCCACTAAAAGAAATTATTTTTTCTAAGTTAAATTTATTATATTTTTCTATAAATTTTACCTCTGACAAGGCTGATTCAAAACCAAATTGACAAGCTGGTAGTTGTTTGGGAATGGCAAATACATCATCTGAAGTAATTTCTGATGGTAATTGATTGCAAAATTCTAGTGCTTGCTGCAAACTTTCTGAACCAAACCATTCTAAGGGAGCAATTTCACCAAAACCGACACTACCTGTTTCATCTTTAAGTCTGAGTATGATTCCTTCTCTGGTTTTCCATAAGCCGTGACTGGTTACCAATGGTTGCTTAAATTTACGGCTGTAGGGGTGGAACTCAAAGCTGTATTTCATAAAAAGCTTGATTCGGTAGTGGAAACTTTTAAGCTATGTTAATTGTATAGTGGTCTAGAGGGCGTTTATAAAATAATTATTAAACCCTATATAAAGATAGCCAGGGAATAAATTAAGAGTCTTAAAGCTGAAGTCCTCTTAAGAGGACTGAAATAATATATTAAAAATTGGCAACCTCCGAAATAACTTGTTTGCTTTTCACCTGCAAAGGAATTTTTAACTGTTGACCGTGCTTTAAATCCCGATATCTCCCCAACGCAGTCAAAGGAAAATGCTGCTGATAAAGGTGATATTTCAGATAAAAATGCCCAGGAAATCCAGTCCCAGTAAAATAAGGTTCATCCCAAGTTCCATCGTCTTTTTGAATACTTGTTAAGTAGTCAATTCCCCGGTCAATAGCATCCCAAGCAAATTCTCCAGTCGCTTCCCCAGCCGCAATTAACCCAATTAACGCCCAAGCTGTCTGCGAAGCTGTACTATCTCCTTTACCTTTGAGGGCAGGATTTTTGTAAGTATCGCAAGTCTCACCCCAACCACCATCAGAATTTTGACATTGCGTTAACCAATTTGCACCGCGTTCGATAGCTTGACGATGAGTTTGGGGTGCAATCAGAGATAGCGCGGATAAAACACCACTAGTTCCGTAAATGTAATTCACACCCCAACGTCCAAACCAACAACCTTCCGGTTCTTGTTCTTTCATTAAATAAGTTAAAGCACGTTGAATTTGCTCTTGGTTCAGCAAAGTCATATATTGATAAGTCTCTAACGATGAACTGCGTAACTCTCCCATCATTTCCAACACCCGCGCTGTTACATCTGCTGTGTTGGGGTCAATCATCGCTTTCAAATCGCCGTAGGGAATAGCATTTAGCCAGTCTTGGTCGTTGTCTAAGTCAAACGCAGCCCATCCTCCAGGCTTACATTGCATTGTACTAATCCAACTCACCGCACGGGCAATCGCTTTTTGTTTTACTTCCTCATCTGGCATTTGTACACCAGCGAGGGCCATCACTACAACTGCGCTATCATCAACATCAGGATAAAAACGGTTGTCGAATTCAAACGCCCAAGCACCAGGTTGGCCTTTTCGATTTTTAACTGACCAATCGCCATAATCCAAAATTTGCTTACCAATCAGCCACTTGGCACCACGAACTAAGGCTGGATGGTCGGGAGCCAAACCGCTATCAATTAGGGAACGCATCACCAAACCAGTGTCCCACACAGGGGAGACACAAGCTTGTACGCTGTAGGTATCTTCCGTTTCTATCGCAAAATTGTCAATGGCTTGCAATCCCCGTTGAACAATTGGGTCAGCAACATCGTAATTTAGGGCTTTTAATGCCAACATAGAATTGAGCATCGCAGGAATAATTCCACCCCAATCACCTGTTGCTTCTTGTCGTTCCAAAACCCATTTTTCAGCAGCTTTGATTCCTTCTTCTCGTAAAGGCATCAATTTCCAATCTTCGGCAAATTTAAACAGATTATCTAGTCCTAAAAATATATCACTCCAATCTGAATTACTAGGGAGTTCAAATTTTGCGTCTTCTATTCCTTCAACATACAATTCATCAAGTCTAATTTGTGGTGATGTGTTATAAATTGGCTTGCGGTCGCATACAATGAGTAAAGGAACAGTGCTACTTCTTGCCCAGCTAGATAACTCGTAAATGCTAAAGGAATGACCACCAAATATAGGGAATGATGGTAAAAGCATGACAAAAGGTGGTAAGGAAGGAATTCCACGCCAGTTGTAACATCCTAATAGTGCTAAATGTAACTTAGTAAAAATACGTGTTTTTGTTACCCCACCCTTAGCGAGAATAAATTCTTTAGCTTTGAGCATTGCGGGGTCATTTTCTGCAACACCCAATAATTTGAGTGCCATGTATGCTTCCACAGTGGTATTCAAATCCCCACCATCAGCGTAGTACAATTCCCAAGCACCATTTTGACGTTGTTGTTGACGCAAATATTTTTCAGCTTTGTGTAGAGGACGCGCTGTATCAGTTCCCCAAATCTTGTGTAACAAAATAACTTCTGATGTGATTGTTACATTTGATTCTAATTCTGCCCACCAATAACCATCTTCATATTGAGTAGACAAAAGATAATCTTGGCTTTTGTTAATAGCCTCATCAAGTCGTGTTTGGATTTCCATTGATTCCCACTCCTCATACACAAGTTAAAAGTTAAAATTCAGAAGTCAAAAGAATCAGAGATACTCTTTGTGGAGACTTTTTTAATGTGTTTTAACTTATTACTTGGAATACAATACAATATTTTTCCTAAAAATAGGTTAAATTTTTGATGTTGCGGATAAGTAAAGAGACCTAACCCCCTACCCCCTTTCCTACAAGGTAAGGGGGAATAAAAAATTATTTAAATTAGATGAATTACACCCCATTGTCCATTCGTCAACCACGAAGAATCGACTTTTGCGACTTGCTCAATGACTTCTTGTTTTAAACCCGCTGCTACTTCGGATTTTAGTGTACGAATTGGAACTACAGGTACTGCCAAATAGGAAATAATGTCATCAATGTTGCTTGTATAATCCCAGTGCAGGTCTCCTAATAATCGACGATAATTAGCATCACCTTTGACTATCAAGCAACTAGCAGCAGACACATCATTTTTTAACTCCTCTGGTATTTGCCAAAATGCGTTTGGTGATGTCCAAAAATAATGCTCGTTCAAAATTAATTTTCCGTTATTTAAATAGTCTTGTAATCGATTAGCAAAATATTTTGCATCAGAATTATGAGTACCAGCTAAAAATTCTATTGTTTGATGCACATCTTTAATCATCGCATCAGATACAAATGTGGGATGGGGTTTTACGTGAAGCTTAACTTGACTGGCTAAGTCACTGGCTAATAAAAAATCTACTAAACATAAATCACAAATAAGTTCAAATCCCGCATTATCTAAAACAAAATCAATCCGTGTTCCTTTTGAATAGGTTAATAGTTTTACTATCTTAGAAGAATCATCTACTAAAATATGTGCTTGCTGACTTTCGATATCAAAACGACTGCGGTCTGTTTCAAATGCTGACCACAAACTTAAGTCAACACGGTTACCCCATAAGGCAAAATATAATAATGCTGTTAATATTTCTGGATAAGATAAATTATCTACTTGCGAAGTATCTAACCATTTATTAAGTTGAGTACATAGAGTAATTGTGGAGCCTAAAGTACTTTCTAAACCCTGACGTTTTTGTAATGCGAATGGGTCTATACCTTGCCATTGACCAGAAGAAAAGTACTTAGTTGTCGCTAAAATGAAGCGATAAAAATAAGTTTCGACAACAAACCAAGGTGCGTCTATCCAACGCTGTCCTTTATAAGGTTTAAGGCTTTCTTGCCAGTTAGCTACATCTTTACCTGTATCATCAACTAATGGTGGTATATTTCCTGATGATAATTCTGAAGCTAGTTTGTCTAACGCTTCATTAATCTCATCTGAAAATTTATTTTCTGCAATAACTCGTCTTGCAATGTCAGGCATTCGTTGCGTTACTGTATATTCGGTAAAACTACCAACTTCTGAGCCTACAAGTGGTGCAGGGAGTGGTAATTTCGGTGTGGTGATTTTTGTCACAGTAAATTACTTTTTATGCTGGAATTTTTACTATTTTATCCTATAGTTCATAAGGATTAAACTAACCGCCAAGGAGCCAAGGAAGCCAAGGAAGGCAAGAAAGATTTATATTTACTGTTAATACAAGACTTTGGAAGCCCAAAGCCTGCTATTTAACTATAGATATTGTTCCAGGGTACTGCAAAACTCTTCATAGGTTTTGACACCTATCAATGTTTCCATTAATTCACCTTGCTTAAACACCATAACAGCCGGGATGCTCTTGATGGCAAATCGCTTAGCAACGGATTTATTTGGGTCTATGTCTAGCTTGAAGACTTTAGCGCGGTCGTTATATTGTTCCGCTAGTTTATCCATCAAAGGACTAACGAGTTTACACGGACCACACCAGCTAGCTGTACAGTCCACCACCAATAGAGATTCGGCTTTTAGGAGCGCGTCAAATTCCGTTTCATCTTGAATGTAAGCGGCTGTAGTCATTGCCAATTCTCCATAAGTCATAATAAATAGTTTATAACGTTCCTGGTCAGCAAAAATATATTTAACTAACTCGCAAATATATTAATTAAATACAGCAATCCTAAATAGTTTGTGAACATCCGGAATTTCCAAAACTCTTTGCGGCTTTGCGGCTTTGCGTGGGACTAATAAATATCTATGCTCGCAATCGCTCATAGTATTGCTGTAACCCCAAACTATTAATTCCTCTTTTTCTTTTCGTAATATTGCTGATGGTAATCTGGTCCCAACCAGTAATCTGAAGCTGGTTTTATTTCTGTGACAATATCTTGGTCGTATTTACCGGATTGTTGTTCTTTTAATTTTGAGTTGCGAGCGGCTGTTTCCTGTTGGGGAGTATGGTAAAAGATTACAGACCGATATTGTTCTCCTCTATCTCCCCCTTGACGATTTAAACTTGTTGGGTCGTGGATGCTCCAAAATATATTGAGTAATTCTTCGTAACTCACTATGTTGGGGTCATATTCGACTTGTACCACTTCCGCATGTCCGGTGATTCGAGAACATACGTCTAAATATAAGGGGTTGGGAAAATTTCCCCCCATAAATCCGACTGAGGTGAAAACAACTCCTTTGACTTTGCGGAATGCTGCTTCTATTCCCCAATAACAACCAGCACCAAATGTTGCTTTTTGCATAGAATAATTTTTATAGATATTTTGAAAAAATCCCAACTGATTTAAACATCTACCGCGAGATACATTTTTAATATAGTAGAAAATTGAAGAATATGTATAGCAGTTAAAAAATCTCCGGAGTCTCTACCAGCGTGAGTCAATCAAATATAATTAATAGTCAAACCAACCCGAACCAAGTACCGTTAAGAACTTGGATAGGTGTTTTAGCAAGTATGTTGGGTGCCTTTATGGCAGTATTAGACATTCAAATAACTAATGCTTCATTACAAGAAATTCAAGCGAGCTTAGGCGCAACTCTTGAGGAAGGTTCTTGGATTTCTACTGCATATCTTGTGGCTGAGATTGTGGTAATACCCTTAACTGGTTGGTTATCGAGAGTCTTTTCCTTAAGAAAGTATTTATTAGTAAATACTTTGTTTTTTATATTTTTCTCCATCTGCTGTGCTTGGGCGTGGGATTTAAATTCTATGATACTATTTCGCGCCTTACAAGGACTAACAGGAGGAGTTTTAATCCCCACAGCGATGACTGTTGTACTTACAACTTTACCTCCATCAAAACAATCAGTTGGACTTGCTGCATTTGGGATTACTGCCGTTTTTGCTCCTTCCGTTGGACCAACATTGGGAGGTTGGTTAACAGAGAACTTCAGTTGGCAATACAACTTTTATATTAATATATTTCCTGGTATTTTAATGCTTGCTGGCGTTTGGTACGGAATTACTCAGCAACAACCACAATTAAATTTATTAAAACAAGGGGATTGGTTTGGTATTATTTCAATGGCGCTTGGTTTAGGTTCTTTACAAGTAGTATTAGAAGAAGGCAGCCGAAAAGATTGGTTTGGCTCAATGTTTATTGTTCGTTTAAGTGTAATTGCGGTAATTTTTCTGGCTTTGTTTTTCTGGATTGAATTAACGCGCAAACAGCCGTTTATTAATTTACGTTTATTGAAGTATCGTAACTTTGGTTTGGCAAGTATTGTCAATGTTGCTTTGGGTGTGGGATTATATGGTTCAATTTATATTTTACCTCTATACCTTGCACAAATTCAAAGATATAATGCATTGCAAATTGGTGAAGTATTAATTTGGGCTGGTATCCCGCAATTACTAATAATTCCTTTTTTACCAAAATTGATGCAACGTATTGATGTGCGTTTAATGGTAGCAACTGGTGTGACATTATTTTCTATTAGCGCGTTTATGAATGCACGTTTAACATACCAAACAGGACTCGACCAGTTAATATGGTCACAACTTGTTCGTGCTATGGGACAACCATTAATTATGGTTCCTTTGACATCTATTGCAACTGCGGGTTTACCACCAAAAGAAGCTGGTTCTGCTAGTGGTTTATTTAACATGATGCGAAACTTAGGTGGTTCTATGGGTATCGCTTCCTTAGCAACATTATTAACTAACCGAGAACAATTTCACTCTAATCGATTAGGTGAGTCTGTATCTTTGTATAGTCCAGAAACTCAGCAAAGAATTGAGCAATTAACACAATATTTTGCTAATCGTGGTGGTGTCGATTTGGGTACAGCCCAAAATCAAGCTATTAAGTCTATTGATAATATAGTCCGCCGAGAAGCATTTGTGATGGCGTTTAATGATTGTTTTTATTTTATTGGTATCGCTTTGTTACTAAGTGGCTTGGCAATTATTTTCTTTAAAAAAGTCAAAGCAACAGGTGGTGCGGTAGGACATTAATTTCCTTCTTTCTTCCGTTAGAATAAATATATAAAACCAGCAACAGCTAGGAACTCAAATGTTATTTAACAACAATGAGTACTATATTACTCAGCAAGACTATTTAGAGAACGAGAAAATAAGTCTAGTAAAACACGAGTATTTAGATGGTCAAATTCACCAACTTTCAGCGGCAAGAAGTGATGCTCATGTAACTATAGCTGGAAATATATTTACGATGTTAAGAAACCAGTTGCGGTCTACTGGTTATCGGGTCTTTATCACCGATATGAAATTACAAATAGAAGGCATTAATCGCTACTTTTATCCAGATATTTTTGTAACTGCGGATATGCGTGATAAGGAGTATAAATATTTTAAACGCTATCCTTGTATGATTGTAGAAGTTTTATCTGACTCCACCGAAGCTGAAGACCGAGGTAAAAAATTCTCAGACTACCGACACTTAAAATCTTTACAGGAATATGTATTAATTTCCCAAGACACTATGAGTATAGACTGCTTTCATCGCAATGAGGAAGGACGATGGGAACTTTTCCCCTATGGGAGAGGGGATGAGGTACATTTAGCTAGTGTAAATTTTCGTTTTGATATTGCTGATGCTTATGAAGATGTCGAGTTGATTATTGATAGAATTTAAGAATTTTATTAGGGTAAAGCGGTACGAACTTTATCAGTAGTTTTAATTTGTGATAAAGTAAATGCCGCTTCCTTGAGGTGATTTAAATAAACACTGTCGCTATATCTGAAATCTAAATTAATCGCTTTGTTGTAAACCCCTTTTGCAAAAGTTTTATTCCCACTGTCCCAATAGGATATAGCACTCGCAATTAATGGGTGAGGATTACTTGGTTCCAAGGTTGCTGCACGGTTAGCGCAGATAATCGCTAAAGGATAAACTTGTAGTCGATGCAGCGCTAAACTTAAGTTAAAATAAGCAATTTCGTTATCTGGCTTGAGAATAGCAGCCCAAGTATGAACTAACACTGAACTAGCTAAATTGCTATCAACTAAATAAACTATTCCTAAAGCATTATAAGCGGGGACAAAATAAGGATTTTGAGATACCACTTTTAGTAGAGATTTAGTAGCATCCTGTCGCTTTTGTGCTAGGTGCTGTGTCCAACCTAATAATACTCTTCCAGAAAGATTTTGCGGCTCTAATTCCACAGATTTTTGCAAAACAGCAATTGCTTCCTCCGACTTTCCTTGTTGACGAAGCGAAAGTCCCAATTGCCGATACTCACTAGCGGACTTGACAGCAACTCCTGGACTAATTTCTAGGAATAAACCACCACTAATAAATATAGAGGCGATAATTCCTTGGACAATAGTAATTTTCATAATAATAAGCTTTTTAGAGAAAGAATAATTTAAATTAATCTCCTGCTTACTGATTAAAGCTTTTAGCCAAATTTGTCCAGTAAACTTTATACAACCTTCTCCCTCAGTTATTTTCGGTTATAATATCAGGAAATATAGTTACCAATAAATAAGAAAGCCAGCGATTAAAATCGCTGTCTAAAAGCTAAAGTCCTCTGGAAGAGGACTAAAAAAAAGCTATTTTGTCTTTATTAGGAAATTAGATTGCTCTAGATTTGGATAGATATTTTCAAAATTTTATAATGAATAAGACTACATCGTTCAAGATAGCGATGGGTCTTTATCCTTATTTAACTGCTGTAAAAGTCGTTGAACTCGTTGATATTTTTCTGGTCTATTTTCAGCTTTAAAAATGTTAGCAGCCTTTTCCAATGATGCAATGGCTTCTTTATGTTTACCTTGCTCCCAAAGCGCTTGTGCTAGGTTTGTTAGTGCATCACCGTATTTAGGATTAATTTCTAAAGCCTTATTATAAGCTGTAGCAGCCTCATTCCATCGGTCTTGATTAGCAAAAACAAGTCCTAGTGCATTATGTGCAAGAGCATACTTAGAATTAATACGTATCGCTTCTTCGTATTGTTTGATTGCTTCTTCATTTTTTTTCTGACTAAATAAGACATTCCCTAACTGATATGGTCCAAAGGCGTCTTGAGGAAACTTTTTAATAAATTTGCGTAATTTTTCTTCAGTTTCGGTAAAATTTTGTTGTCTAAACAAAGAATTTATTTCTTGAATTAGTATACTTCGCTCTTGTGGTGTGTCGTCGGAAAATTGTGCTAGATATTGCACTGATTTCGGTGCTTTTGATGAAGCTACGGCAAAAGACGATACACTTATGATAGTAACAAAAGATAGTGTTATACAGCTAACAGATTTGAAAACAGTAGTATTTAGTAATTGCTTGAGCTTCATATCACGCAAATCCTAGATGGGTATGTACTTAATTTTATTTTTCATTTTACTGAATATTATGATTTTTTTGGTTAAAAAATTGTTCCTGATTTCATTTAACTTTTTCACCCCTACAAAATTTGATATAAACGGCAAATTTCGGACTACCAGCATATTTGAGGGTGAAGGCATGAATTATGGTTGGCGATAACGTTTATAAATAATTAAGAAGTTTACGTGTATTATATCAAGTTCTGCTTAATCACTTATAAATCAAATCGTAAAAATTTTTGTTAAGTTAGCAAGTTGGCAGTGAAAGATGAGGAGTAGTTTGGTATATTTGTTTATCATCTGTTATCACTGTAAGAACTAAGTTATACTTAATATTATAGTTAAAAATGCATGTTATCAGCTACCGAAGGTTAAGAGAGTTCTACGAAAAACACGCTGATTGTCGAGATGCCCTTGATGACTGGTATAAATTTGCCAAGCAAGCAAATTGGTCAAATTTGATTGAAGTACAATCTATTTTTCCAAGAGCGGAAGCAGTTAATAATTTTACTGTCTTCAATATTAAAGGAAATAAATATCGTTTAATTGTCAGTATCGATTATGAAAAACAATTGATTTATATCAAGTATATTATGACCCATGCTGAGTATGATAAGGAGAGTTGGAAAAATGACTATTACTTTTAATAAAATAAAATATCAAGAGTTGTTAATTAAATATCAACCAAAAATTATCAGAACTGAAGAAGAAAATGAAAATTTTCTCAAAATAATAGAAGAATTAATGCATCAAAAAAATCTTAGCCCTGAAGAAGACGAACTTTATGATTTACTTATTACTTTAGTTGAAAAGTTTGAACAAGATTATTATTCACCAGGAGAATGTTCCACTCCTCGTTCGAGGCTAATATTTTTAATGGAACAACAAGATATTAAACACTCAGATTTAGTTGGGATAATAGGCTCTACAGGTATTGTTTCAGAAATACTTAATGGAAATCAAGAAATCAGCGAAGTGCAAGCTAAAGCTTTAGGTGATTTTTTTAAAGTTGACCCTAGTTTATTTAGATAAAAACTAATAAAAAATCAAAACTAAGGTGTTTGTGACAAAGTTTTTACAAAATCCTTATGCTCCTGAGAATTCAAACCCTGTTGTCGCATTGCCTGAACTTGCACCATATTGCCGCTCAAATTCGTAGCGTGTGAGCCTATCCCCACTTTCTAATGGTGGTACGAAAGCCGTGTTGTAATCGCTTTGTTGTACTTGTGCTGTCATTGCCTAAACCCTCAAATCCAGCAAATGTAGCTTAAATGTAGCATAGCTAATGCTTTCATCAAAAACCCCTTTTCATCCACCGAGACATAAATTACCCAAATATCCTACTTTGGGATTATCCTAAAATAGGTTTATTCTATTTAGTATGTATTATCTAGGACTAAACCTAATGCATAATGAAATCTATTTTCAGCCACGAGTACGACATATTCCGTCGCTGTATGATAGCGGCTCGTAAAAAAGCAAAACTGACTCAGGTAAATCTAGCAAAATCTCTTAATAAACCACAATCTTTCGTCGCGAAATATGAAAATGGTGAGCGACGCTTAGATGTTATTGAGTTTATGTTCGTTTCTCATGCAATAGGTATAGACCCTTGTGACATCCTCAGAAAAATTGAGCAAGAAGTCTCTAACACATCTAACGAGGAAGAGACATGAATACAAAGGATGCGATAAGGCTTGTATCTCAATATCTTGGTAATTTATCAGGGCATAACTTCGACGTATTAGATATATCTAAACCTATATCTATAGACGCAGCAGTGAACTTAACTAAAGTTATTTCAAAGCTTTCCCCACTACTGGGAAATTTAATCGAATTTAATACTATTGAGTTCTTGAATAAACAAAATGATTTTTCTGAGTTTGGAAAATGGCAAAGGCAAGACCCTGGTTTTCCTGACACCATCTTCGTGGGAAAAGTTCAACCGACACCGGGACTAGAAATTAAAGCATGGTTTCCATTAGCGACAGAAATAACAGCACGCTTTAAACAGAGCCAGAATCATTTCCAGTTTGACCAAACTTACGTTGCTATGTTAGCGTGGCTACCTGAAAAAATTATTTATGGAAAACCTCGTATTTTGGATGTATGCCTTATTTCTGGTTTATCGGTAGCTATAGCCAGAGATGCTCATTACCACAATCCACCAGATTACCTCGTTATAGAGCCAGAGGATACCACTCAAAGAACGGCGAATTTACAACAGACAAACACTAATGGTTATAAGTTTCAAGGCTCTAATGAAGAGCTTTTAGAAGCTCAGGCAATAGTTGATTCATGGGGTAATGAAGCAAAGATTTATAAACCAAGCAGAGACTATCAATTACTTTTGCGCGAACTGTTAATACGTTATAAATACAGACTGGATACCAATTTTGCCAAAATGGACAGAATTGTACATCCTAGTATTGAGGAATTTAAGCAGCGCATATACAATATGAAATTATCTAGTATGACAATTGCTCAATGGAATAAGTTGCTATCGAGCCGCAAAGAAGATAACATAAGAGACTGCTTACAGGAATATTTAGACATCAAAGAAGAGACAATTGACGAACTTGTTGATTAAATCTTTCCACCCCAAAATAAAAATAGTCTGGGTCAATCTCGCATGAGTATGATTTTCGCTTTAATTGAATAGCAGCTAAAGACGCACTGAAAAGTCCTCCAAAGGGTTCCCAAATTACATCATTTTCATCACTCGAAGCTTCAATAATAATGCTCATTAAATTTAGAGGCTTTTGATTCAAATGCAATGCTTTTCCTGATGAAATTTTAATCCTTTCTTCACCTCTCAAAGGCTGACGCTCCCAAACATTGGTAAAACCATGTGGGCATTTAAATTTTGACCGCATCTTACTCCAGTCTAATGCTGTTAAAGACTGCTTCTTATTTAAAGAAAAATAAGGTTTTCCTTCTGGATTGCCGTACTCATTAGCGTAATTAACTAACTTCTCAAACATTTCAGGAGGAGGAAAGTACCATAAATGTCCTTGGTCAAAATATTTTCTAGTTGCAGCATCAACCACACCACAAGCATCATTTGCCCTTCTTTGTGGTAGACCTGAGCGCTTCCACTCATGAAGCAGCCACGCTTTTAGAGTTAGTTCATTAATCTTAACTTCTCTTACATATTGGACACAAACTTCCGTAACAACCGGAAATCTACGAATTTTTTCTGTATTAACATTACCAGCAATATGCCCTTTTCCTTTATTCCAAATATTACAATTAACATACCGCCAACCATACTTTTCTAAAATTGGATGTACAGCAGCCCAACCAATTTCTGAGTTCCAAAACCACAGTGTTGTACATGGCATTGCAGCTTTTGACCATTCTTGAATATGAGGTTCATACCACTTTGGCAAATCAAGATGGTCTGAAGTATCTCCTTCAAAACCAAGGACACCGTAAGCTCCATCTGAAATAATAACAGTTGGTTGTTCCCAACTATTGTAATGTTCGAGGCTATCACCTAAGTACAGTTCAACGTAATCATCGTTCCATGTGGAAAAATTGAGGTTGACATTTAGTTTTGTTACTTTTCCACGACCAACTGTGCTAGCAGCTTTATTTTTTAAAGTGTCACAGCAGCTCTGTTCCTGGTTTGATAGGCTCATTTACTTAACTTAGATAAATCTCAAAATTAAAGTGTTTATTATTATATCCTAAAATAGGATATTTTAATAGTAATCCAAAGCTTCTTTCCGAAAATTATCATGTAAACTTTGAATCCCCATAAATAATGACATATTAAAAATTTAGGTATTTTAACCCACGTAGACAGCTTTTTATTATGTAGCTGCAATTTCAAGATAATGTTGACAAAAAAGTAATTGTTTTTTTTCAACATCAAAAATCAATTATTATTGGATTTTAACCGTGATTTTATCTTCTTAATTTCCTACTTACATGAGCTTGATTATATAAACTTTTTCCAGGCTCTTATAAAGGTTGAATTCTTTATATCAAAATATTTTGCTAATATAGTTGAATAATTAGTCAAATATTATACTTATTCAATCAATAGCATAAAATGTTATCATAATATTAATAATCATTCCTAAACAGTAAACATTTATGAAAAAACATGCATCAAAACAAGATTTACACTCCTCACAAAATTTAGATGCACCCGGATGTGACGACCATTTAGTACATTTAGACAATGTGCGTGTCTCAATCCCAAAACTTCTGCCAGTAAACGAAGCTCAAGAAATGGCAGAAGTTTTTAGCCTCTTAGCAGATGCAAATCGTCTGCGTTTGATATCAGCCCTAGCATCCCAAGAATTGTGTGTTTGTGATTTAGCTGCACTGACAAAAATTACAGAGTCCGCAGTTTGTCATCAATTGCGATTATTAAAAGCCATGCGTTTTGTCAAATATCGACGTGAAGGTAGAAAGGTTTACTACAGCTTGGCTGGTGATACTGTTGTGCAGTTGTATAATACTTTGGCAAAATCAAAAATTATATAAAAACATTATATAAATCGCAGAGTCGCTAAGGATGCGGATTGAATGGTTAACCAACCCGAAGTAGAACGCTATCTAGAGAATTGGCAAGATGAAATAGAGAGTGCTTTTCTCTACATAGCTTTAGCAGAAGCTGAATCCCAACCAGTTCTTGCTGAGGTTTATCGTAAGTTGGCAATGACCGAAGAAACTCATGCTAAGTTTTGGCAAGATAAATTAATTAGTATTGGCTATGGCATTCCTGAACGTAAAATTGGTTGGCGAACACTTTCTCTTGCAAAATTAGCCCGTTGGTTTGGACCGAAATTTGTTGTTCCAACTATAAATAGTATGGAACAAATTGATAGCCATATTTACGATACCCAACCTGATACCCAGGATACTCGACTTCCTGTAGAAGAACGCTCCCACGCTCGTTTGTTGCAGGCAATAACTAGCCCAAAAGCTGGCATGGAAGGAAGTGCGTTAGCACAAATAGAAGGTCGTCACCGTTCTGCTGGGGGAAACACATTACGAGCTGCGGTTTTAGGTGCTAATGATGGTTTGCTTTCTAATTTGAGTTTAGTTATGGGTGTTGCAGGAGCAGACCTTGCAGGAAACTCGGTTTTGGTGACCGGGATGGCTGGTTTGCTAGCAGGTGCTTGCTCTATGGCTTTGGGAGAATGGCTTTCGGTACAGAGTTCGCGAGAACTTTACGAACGTCAAATTACAATTGAACGTCGTGAAGTTGAAGAAGTACCAGAAGAAGAAGAGGAAGAACTGGCTTTAATTTACGAAGCAAAAGGTCTACCAGAAGCACAAGCAAGGGCTTTAGCTGGAAAAATAATGCAAAATAGAAGCACCGCTTTAGATACATTAGCGCGAGAAGAATTAGGAATTGACCCCGATGAATTGGGAGGTTCTCCTTGGGAGGCAGCTGTGACTTCTTTTTTATTATTTGCAGTTGGTGCAATAATTCCCGTTGCTCCCTTTTTCTTTTTACCCGGTCTTTCGTCAGCAATTATCGCGAGCTTATTCTTAAGTGGCTTAGCTCTATTTATTATAGGAGCAGGAATTACACTACTTACAGGCCGCAACCTTTTTTATTCCGGAACTCGTCAAGTAATTTTTGGATTTGCAGCCGCAGCTATTACCTATAGCGTAGGAAAATTGCTAGGAGTCGCTATTAGTGGCTAATCAAATATATAAGTAGATAAATCAGTTATACCAAATAAATATCAAAACTATTGTGGGGTGGGCATCCTTGCCCGCCCGATTATATTTGACCCACATAACATCAGATTATATTTGACCCACATAACATCAGATTATATTTGACCCACATAACATCAGATTATATTTGACCCACATCAAATCAGATTATATTTGACCCACATCAAATCAGATTATATTTGACCCACATCAAATCAGATTATATTTGACCCACATAACATCAGATTATATTTGACCCACATAACATCAGATTATATTTGACCCACATAACATCAGATTATATTTGACCCACATAACATCAGATTATATTTGACCCACAT
>JAHHIC010000014.1 GCA_019359035.1 Scytonematopsis contorta HA4267-MV1
ATCAGATTATATTTGACCCACATAACATCAGATTATATTTGACCCACATAACATCAGATTATATTTGACCCACATAACATCAGATTATATTTGACCCACATAACATCAGATTATATTTGACCCACATAACATCAGATTATATTTGACCCACATAACATCAGATTATATTTGACCCACATAACATCAGATTATATTTGACCCACATAACATCAGATTATATTTGACCCACATGAAATTTGCTGCACATGGTGTTCCTCAATTACCCCAGAAGTTTTATGATTAAGAAATGCAAAAATGGCTTTCAATTGTCGGTATTGGTGACGACGGGTTAGAAGGATTAAGCCCCACAGCGCGTTCATTAGTAGACCGTGCAGAAATTCTAGTAGGTGGAAAACGCCACTTAGGAATGCTACCAACAAACGACCCACGAGAAAAAATCATCTGGAGTTCCCCCATATCAACATCTATCGAAGAAATCCTTCAACATCGCGGTCGTTTAGTTTGCGTCTTAGCCAGTGGTGACCCAATGTGCTTCGGAATAGGAGTTACTCTCACTCGCAAAATACCAACTCCGGAAATGACCATAATCCCAGCACCCTCATCCTTTAGCCTAGCCTGTGCCAGAATGGGATGGTCATTAACAGAAGTCGAAATATTAAGTTTAAATAGTCGTCCACCAGCTCTCCTCCAAACTTATATCTATCCCAAAGCAAAATTATTAATTTTAAGCGAAGGCAAACAAACCCCAGGAATTGTAGCCGAAATATTAACAAAAAGAAACTTTGGTAATAGTAAAATAACAGTCTTAGAAAGAATGGGCGGTTCCCAAGAAAGGATAGTTACAGGTATTGCCGCTTCTTGGAAAGAAACAGAAATCGCAGAACTTAACACTATTGCCGTCGAATGCATTGCTGAGGCTGGAGTCGTTGCTTTACCTCGTTTAGCTGGACTACCAGACGAAGCCTATCACCACGACGGACAACTAACAAAACGTGAAATACGCGCAATAACCTTAGCTGCTTTAGCTCCCACACCAGGACAATTATTATGGGATGTCGGTGCTGGGTGTGGTTCTATCAGTATTGAATGGATGAGGACTCATCATCGTTGTCAGGCGATCGCAATTGAACAAAACCCAAATCGCCTTCAATACTTAGCTGATAATGCCGCATCCTTGGGCACACCTAATTTACAAATTATCTCAGGTAAAGCACCAATAGCACTCAAAGACTTACCTCAACCCGACGCTATTTTTATTGGTGGAGGTGCAACTGCAGAAGGTATTTTTGAAACCTGCTGGTCTGCACTACCCAACGGTGGACGCTTAGTAGCAAACGCCGTCACCATCGAAAGCGAACAAAAACTATTACAATGGCACAACCAAATCGGTGGAGAGTTAATTCGCGTAGCAGTCCAAAGAGCCTCACCCATAGGGGGTTTTATAGGTTGGAAAGCAATGGCACCAATAACTCAGTTAACACTCATAAAATAGCTTCCCTTCTTCATGAAATACCTTATCATCGCCTTTTGTTTTACAATCAACTTTCTTATAGCAAACCCAGCAGCCGCAGCCACCTGCCGAAATTTCCACGGTCATAAAATTTGTATTATTGATATTAACAGAAGTGCGAAAAACTACTATGAATATAGAGCGTCCGTCAGTGTAGACGGAATCAAACAACCCCTTCAAACATACAACTGTCGCCGCAAGATAAAAATTACACCAGACGGAACAATTTCGCGTTTTGAGCCAAATGACCCTGGTGATTTAATCTGTAGCATATTCAAGAAATAGATATTATTTTTATAGAAAGGATTAGATTTATTCATCATAAAAATAAATAATGATTTTGATAACGCATCAATTTAATTCTTGAGAAAATTAAAAAAATAGCTATATTGATGTTAATTCACTTGACTCTAGTATTTATCTCAAGTAGATTTGACATCTAAACATATATTTACAAACACCATGAATAAACTTAATCTTAATGTTAAAAATATAAGTAAACTTAAGACTTTGGCTGCTTTGACTGTTTCTGGTTTGCTGCTTGCGACAATTACTGCACAAGCTTCTTCTCCAGAGCAACAGAACAAGCACAATGCTGAAGTCAAATCCAGTTGTCTTAAAGTCAGTGCTTTACGTAATGCTAAAGCATCTGGAAATATTATCCAGTTTGGGGATGATATTGGTTACGACGCATTACTTGTGAGTGGGAACTATCCACAACCGCACATGAAAAACCGTCCTGGTAAGTTTTTGTGCTTATTCAATCGCAAAACCCGCAAAGCTGTTGCCACCGAAGCAAATTAAAGGATATTGTATTTTGGATTAGTTGGGTTACGCAAAGCCATGACAAAGCGTCACGCTACGCGAACAACCCAACCTACTCGTATTACTTGAAAATCTCAAATCTAAAATATATTGATTTGAAAAAGTTCTTAAATTTATTTATATAATTTAAAATAATTATTGATTGCTGAGCGATGCTCTATTAACCAATACCAATGACCAACCTTATTTTGGTTGTAGATGATGACGAATTGATGCGGATGCAACTGCGCGAGTTGCTAGAAGCCGCAGGGTATCAGGTTGCAGAAGCGAGAAATGGTGAAGAAGGTTTAACTTTATACAGAAGGTTACAGCCCAAAATGCTACTTTTAGACGCTATGATGCCTGGAATGGACGGCTTTACTTGTTGCTCCCAGTTACAAACTCTCCCTGGAGGAGCCGATACACCTGTGTTAATGGTGACAGGTCTTTATGACCAAGAATCAGTAGAGCGTGCTTTTGCTGTTGGGGCAACTGATTACATCACCAAACCCGTTCAATGGTCAGTGCTGCGTCAGCGGGTAAGTCGTATCCTTCAAGCTAGTCGGGCAATGAGAGACTTACGATTACAAACTCAGCAAGCTCAACTGCGAGAAGCACAATTGATGATGGCTTTGGAAGCCGCTCGCATGGGTATTTGGGATTGGGATATCATTAATGACTCAATTAGTTGGTCGGAAAATAAAGAATTACTGTTTGGTTTAGAGAAAGGTTCTTTTGATGGAAACTACGAAACTTTTTTGAGTCTTGTTCACCCTCAAGACCGCAATTTGGTTAACACAGCAGTAACCCAAGCAGTTCAAATAGGGACAGAATACGACATTGAATTTCGTGCTGTAACGGCTGATGGTCGCATTCGCTGGATAGCCAGCAAAGGTTTGGTATTTCGTAACCCTAAAGGGGAAGCCGTGCGGATGTCTGGGGTAGATATGGACATCACCAAACGCAAGCAAGCGGAAGAGGCTTCAGAAATTTATGCTAACCGTCAAGCGTTAGTCACACAACTTAGTCAAATGGCATTAGCTGGTTGCGATTTATCCACTTTAATGCAAGAGACTGTTAATTTTATTACCTTAGCTCTCAGAGTTGAGCATTCTCAGGCTTGGGAACTATTACCAAATAATAAATTATTACTGTGTGCAGGAATTGGTTGGGAAAGCGACTCTATAGGACTAACTACTAGTGCGGGTACAAATTCCCATGCAGGCTATACTTTACTGACTTTTGAACCTGTCGTTGTCCAAGATTTCCGTAAGGAGAGGCGATTTCAAAGTTCGCAACTTTTGCAAGATAATCAAATAGTTAGTGGTGTAAGTGTTTTAATCCACGGAAAATCACGTCCTTTTGGTGTTTTAGCAGCTCATTCGACTCAGGAACGCACTTTTGGACGGGATGATATTTACTTTTTACAGAGTGTTGCCAACGTTTTGGCTACCGCTATGGAACGCCAAAATATGGAAGATGCTCTTAAAGAGAGCGAAGAACGTTGGCAATTAGCAGTAGTTGGGACTAACGATGGTATTTGGGATTGGAATGTTAAAACCAATGATGTGTTCTTTTCTAATCGTTGGAAGGAAATGCTGGGTTACCAAGAATATGAAATTTCAAACCATTTTAGTGAGTGGATGAATAGCCTACATTCCGATGATGTTGCCAAAGTAATGCGAGTTATACAAGAGCACTTTAACAAAAAAGCCCCGTTTTATATTTGTGAGTATCGGTTACGCTGTAAAGATGGCTCCTACAAATGGATTTTAGCCCGGGGTCAAGCCCTGTGGGATGAAACAGGAAATGTAGTGAGGATGGCAGGTTCTCATACGGATATTACGGAACGCAAACTGGCAGAAGAACAATTACTTCAGAGCGAAGAACGCTTCCAGATAGTTGCTCGTGCTACTAATGATGCTGTTTGGGATTGGGATTTGGCGAGTAACAAAATTTGGTGGAATGAATCAGTATATACATTGTTTGGCTATACCCCAGAGGAAGTCCAAGGTGACGCTCGTTGGTGGAGCGAACATCTACACCCAGATGACAAGCAGGGAGTTATTAGTAACAATCGTGCTGTAATTGAAAGTGGTGAACAATTTTGGACTAATGAATATCGTTTTCGTCGCGCTGATGGCTCTTATGCCGATATTTTAGACCGTGGTTACATCGTCCACAATATTACGGGTAAAGCGATACGGATGATTGGAGCTATGATGGATATTACAGAGCGCAAACGAACTCAAGAGGAACTGAAACGGCAAAACTTGCGTTTTTCATTATTTGCAGATGTTACCGTCAAAATTCGCCAGTCTTTACAAATTGATGAAATTCTCCAAACCAGTGTGACTGAGGTTCAAAAGTTACTTGTTGCTGACCGTGTAGTTGTTTTTCGACTTTCACCGGATGGTTCGGGAAAAATTGTCAAAGAGTCGGTTCTTCCAGGAATAGAAGAACTTTTCGGACGAACTATTAATGACGGGTGTTTTGCTGAGGGTTATATACCAAAGTATCGCCAAGGCTATATTAGTACAATTTATGACATTGAAACTGCGGGTTTACAACAATGCCATGTTGAGTTTTTACGACAACTTGGAGTTAAAGCAAATTTAGTTGTACCAATCATCCGTAGCAATCAACTTTGGGGTTTGTTGATTGCTCATCATTGTACCAAGCCACGACAGTGGGACGATTGGGAAACAGAACTTTTGCGACAGTTAGCTGACCAAATTGGTATTGCTTTAGCACAGGCTAAATTATTGGAGCAAGAAACTCGTCAACGACAAGAATTAGCACGTTCCAATGAGGAGCTACAGCAATTTGCCTTTGTTGCTTCCCACGATTTACAAGAACCACTACGCAAGATTAAGGCTTTTGGAGACCGTTTACGAACATCTTATGGTGATATCTTGGACGAACAAGGACGAGATTATCTGCAAAGGATGCAAAATGCTGCTGGACGGATGCAGATATTAATTGAAGATTTGTTAACTCTTTCGCGAGTTACCACTAGGGGTCAACCATTTACAGTGGTAAATCTTTCTCAAGTAACGCAAGAGGTTCTGTCCGATTTGGAAATACGGATTGGTCAAACTGGTGCAAGAGTAGAGATTAGACAGTTACCTACAATTAATGGTGACCCGTTACAAATACGGCAACTATTACAAAATTTGATTAGTAATGCATTGAAATTCTACCGCAAAGATGAGTCACTTGTAATTAAAATATATTGCGAATTTGTAACGAACCAATCAGATAAACTTTTGGGTACGCTAGAACTTTGTCAAATCGTTGTAGAAGATAATGGTATTGGGTTTGATGAAAAGTACCTCGACCGTATTTTCAACGTTTTTCAACGGCTACATGGTCGTAATGAATACGAGGGTACTGGCATGGGGCTAGCAATTTGTCGCAAAATAGTTGAGCGCCATCAAGGTACTATCACCGCACAAAGCACTCTGGGACAAGGGTCAAAATTTATTGTTACGCTACCAGTAAATCCCCGCCTTTGATTAATTATTTTTGCAAAAGGTTTACGATAACTACATAATGAATTCATAGTTTTAAATCTATACGTTATATTTTGTTTCAATTTAATACTTTTTTTCAAGACTTGCTCGTTAGAAGGAGAGAATGCATAGTGAAGGGACGTCAAACAACCGTCACCATTTTAATGGCTGATGATGATGAGGACGACTACATGTTAGCCCGTGAAGCTTTGATGGAGAGCCGTTTGCCAAATCATCTTTACATCGTCAAAGATGGTGAAGAATTAATGGATTATCTACACCACCGTGGTGATTATACAGAAAGCAGCAGTGCTCCTCGTCCTGATTTAATTTTATTAGATTTAAATATGCCCAAAAAAGACGGTCGCGAGGCACTTCTAGAAATTAAGAATGACCCTAAACTTCGGTATATTCCAGTAATTATACTCACTACTTCCAAAGCCCAAGAAGATGTTTATCATACGTACGATTTAGGTGCTAATTCTTTCATTATTAAGCCAGTAACTTTTGCTGCCTTAGTTGAGGTGATGAAGACTATTGGAAAATACTGGTTTGAAATTGTCGAATTGCCACTGGAACCAGTTGGAGGAAAATATGAACAGCAGAACAATCAGAGTCCTTCTAGTTGATGACGATGAGGATGATTATATTTTAACTCGCGACTGGTTCCATGAATTTCAAGTCGCTAATTGCGAATTGGAATGGGTGTACAATTATCGACTGGGTAGGGATACTATTGCCGCTCATCGGCACGATGTTTATCTTTTGGACTTCCGTCTAGGGGAGCGCAACGGCTTGGAACTTTTAAAAGAAGCTATTGATAATGGCTGCTCTGCCCCCATTATTCTACTCACCGGAAAAGGCGACAAAGAAATTGATATCGAAGCGATGAAAGCGGGAGCAGCAGATTATCTAGAAAAAAGTCAGTTAACAGCACCATTACTAGAACGCTCGATTCGCTACGCTATTGAACGTAAACAAACTCAACAAAAAATTAGCGAGCAAGCTGCTTTGTTGGACGTTGCCACTGACGCTATTTTTGTACAAGACCTAAATAGCCAAATACTTTTTTGGAATAAATCCGCTGAACGTCTATATGGTTTTACATCCGAGGAAGCTCTAAATAGACAAGCTCAAGAACTTTGGCAAGAAAAAAGCCCATCTTCATTACAACAAGCCTTAAAAAGTTTAGTTAGAAATGGCGCTTGGGAAGGAGAATTACAGCAGAAAACTAAATTAGGTAAAGATATTACTGTTGAAAGTCGCTGGACTCTGGTACACCAATTCGATAAAAAGGCACAGACAATCCTAGTTGTAAACACTGATATAACTGAACGAAAGCAACTGGAATCACAATTTTTACGCGCTCAAAGGCTAGAGAGTATCGGCACCCTAGCAAGCGGTATAGCCCACGATTTGAACAATGTACTCGCACCAATATTAATGACCGCTCAGCTCTTAGAATCACAACTCAAAGACGAACGTTCTCAAAGGCTCTTACCAATATTAATATCTAACGCTAAACGTGGAGCGAATTTAGTCAAGCAAGTGCTATCGTTTACCCGTGGGGTTGAAGGAAATCGCACGCTGTTTCAGGTCAAACACTTGGTACTAGAAATTAAACAAATTATTAAAGAAACATTTCCTAAAAATATCGAACTAAACGTTAAAATACCGCAAAATCTGTGGACAATCTCTGGGGATGCGACTCAATTACATCAAGTACTAATGAATTTATGTGTAAACGCTCGCGATGCCATGCCGAATGGCGGTACTTTGAGTATTTTTACAGAAAACATGATGATTGACGAAAGCTACGCTAAAATGCATATTGATGCAAAAGCTGGTACTTATATAGTAGTTACCGTTAGCGATACAGGTGTAGGTATTTCAGAGGAAATATTAGACAGAATATATGAGCCATTTTTTACAACAAAAGAAATAGGAAAAGGTACAGGGCTAGGACTTTCAACCGTATTAGGAATTATCAAAAGCCACGGTGGTTTTATTAATGTTTACAGCGGACCAGGAAAAGGCAGTAAATTTCAAGTCTATTTACCAGCAACAGACGCAATAGAACCAGTAGAAAATTTAGAGGAAAATTTACCCCAAGGCAACGGAGAGTTAATATTAGTGGTAGATGATGAAGCTGGAATTAGAGACATTACCAAAACATCTTTGGAAA
The DNA here is from genome assembly GCA_019359035.1 of Scytonematopsis contorta HA4267-MV1. Lineage (GTDB taxonomy): Bacteria > Cyanobacteriota > Cyanobacteriia > Cyanobacteriales > Nostocaceae > Scytonematopsis > Scytonematopsis contorta. Next base: position 8,015 of record JAHHIC010000014.1, read on the forward strand.
ACCATAATTATCAAGCAATAACAGCCAGCGACGGGATTGAAGCTGTAGCTTTATACGCAGAATATCGCGATAAAATATCTGTAGTCTTAACTGATATGATTATGCCCTCAATGGATGGAATTACCACCATTAGAACTTTGCAAAAAATTAACCCACAAGTGAAAATTATTGCTGTCAGTGGACTTGCTATCAGTGAAAAAATAAATACAGCAATTGATACAGGTATAAAAGCTTTTTTAGCTAAACCCTACACCGCAAAGCAATTATTGGAAACTATTAGTAATGTGAAAAGCACAATACCATAAACCTACAACAGACCTAACCCCCCTTCCCCCCTTCCCTTGTAGGGAAGGGGGGTGAAAGCCCCTCCCCGTTAGCCGTATCCGTAAGCGGACGCTGGCGCGAACACGCAGTGTTCCCGTCCTTCGGGAATAGCGTCCGCTTACGGATACGGGGAGAGGTTTAGAGAGAGGTTCTTTTGTAAGCTTTGGTAGTTTCCAAACACCCTCTACCAACCAACCGTCAACAGTCAACCGTCAACAAAATAGCTAATCTCCAATTAACTCCACAGCGTCTTTCTGGTCCCAATCTTGGAGGTAAACTTTAACAATCTCTTCTTTTGCAGTAGGAAGTTGTTTACCAACAAAATCTGGCTGAATCGGAACTTCGCGATGTCCCCTATCTACTAATACTGCTAAACGAATTACCTCAGGTCTCCCATATTCATTCACTGCATTTAAAGCAGCACGAATTGTCCGACCTTTATAAATTACATCGTCCACAAGAACCACAGTCTTCCCCGTTAAATCAAAAGGGATATCAGTCCTCGCGGGTGTACGTAAACCAATTGTATCTAAGTCATCACGGTAAAAAGTTATATCTAATGCCCCCACTAGCACATCCACATTTTCTAATGCTTCAATTTGCCGTGCTAATAAATGGGCAAAGCTGACGCCTCTAGTATAAATACCAATCAGTACTATTTGTGACAAATCGCGACTTCTTTCTATAATCTGCGACGCCATACGGTTCACCGTACGGCGAATTTCTTCGGCAGAGAGAATTTCAACTACCTTGGTTGACATAAGCATAAACTACTACCCCTGAATTATTATTCATTAAGCGACGGAGTTTTGACAAATAACCAAAATCCCTACATCCATGATTACTTGTTTCCCACTATAAAGAGTTATTACCAGTAGGGCTATTGCAACCCCTAACCAAAGTAAAAAACTGTATCTAGTAATCTGTAAAGCTTTTTGAATCTGGGTTGGGGTTATAGGATTAACTGCGTCTCCTAACAATGGTTTGTGTTTCATTACCCCCCGATAGTAATTTATTCCCCCCATCTGCACCCCTAAAATTGCTGCATAAGCGCACTCACTCCATCCAGAATTGGGGCTAGGGTCTTTTTTTGCATCGCGATTACAAATTCTCAAAACATGCAGGGGTCTAGCTGAAATTAATCCTAAAGTTAATACTGTTAATCGACAAGGTACCCAAGTTAAATAATCTTCTGTCCTCGCACTAAACCAACCTAAATAAGTATAGGGAGCTTCTTTATAACCCACCATCGAATCTAATGTACTGCTCGCTTTATATGCTAATGCAAATGGAACACTACCAATGGTTGGTACAAAAGAACCAACAATTGCATAAAAAAGCGGAGCCATAACTGCATCAGTGGCATTTTCGGTGACAGTTTCTAAAATTGCTCTTAAAATTTCAGGTTCTGTAAGATTTTCTGTATCTCGACCGACATAATTACTTAAAATAGAGCGAGCTTCATCAAGTTCACCAGCAAAATATGGTTTTAAAACTGCAACTGAAGCTTCCCTTAAACTTTTGAATGCAAAACAACTGGCCAAGAGAATACTCTGGAATATTATCCCTAAAGCTGGATGCAGCATATAACTGAATTGAATAATTACCCAACCGACAATACCGCTACCAAATATTAAAACAATCCCCAGAATAACCCCGGCAAAACGTTGTGTCAGGGATTGATGACAATACTTTTGAATGAAATTGCTGAAGCGAGAAATGAAACATCCCATGACTCGTACCGGATGGGGCCAACCCCACGGGTCACCAATAAAAAAATCTAAAGTGGCAGCAAGGATTAACACATAGATATTAGTCATTAGGATTCGCAAGAAGAAAGAGGAAAAAAGGACTTCCTAAACTATAAAGTTTGCTTCGGAACCTTGAGAAGCCTGCCAACTGCGAGCGTCATAATAAAGGTCAGCGAGAGTTATACTATACAGAGCTTGTTTCAGTTTTTGATTCAATCTTCGCCAAAGACTAGATGTTACCCAATCTTCTGCTTGTACAGCAGACTCGTCATTATAAGGTAAGTTAGCTACACTTTCACCTACAGCTTCTAAAATTTCTCCAACAGAGATTTCCTTTGGTTCTCGCGCTAGTTGATACCCACCAACGCAGCCGCGAATTGATTTGACTAAGCCAACACGACGCATTTCTATTAATAATTTTTCTAGGTAAGGAGCAGGAATACCCTGACGTTTGGCGATAGCTTTAGTTGAAACAGGTCCCCATCCTGGTTGTAAACTTAAATCGAGTAACGCTTTTACACTATAATGACCTTTGGTTGTTAGTTTCATCTTCAGTTTGTTTTATCCTAAGTAAAGCTTATAGTCCAAAGTCAATAGTTCTAAGTGATGCTGTAGTCTGGATGTTGCAGTTACCAATAACTACTGATTGATGACCAGCGACCAATGACTAAGGATGAGTTTTACTTATCATTGTGCTTGTTCATTATCAATGATGGTAAGTTAACAACCTTTTTCACGATTATTTAGGAAAATTAGACAAACATCACATCCGAGTAATTCACAAATATATATATAGTTATTGTCATTCCCTATCAACGATTAAATATATTACATTTGTAAAAATTACGAATCATACAAAAAAATTGCTTAAGATTGTAATATACTTGGCAATGGCTGATATAAAAACTCAAGGTTTCCACTCCTAATAGCTTAAAGTCAGCTAAAATAAAATCGATTCAAACACTTCAACCATTCATTTCCGACTTAAGTTGATGGCTAAACAGAAAAAAATTGAACCCCTAGTTGGCGAAGACCTACTCAGAAAAGTTAAAGAGTTAGAGAACCTTAGCAAAGAAGAAAAAGCTAAACAGTGTGGCTACTATACCGTTACCAAAAATGGTGTAGAGCGCGTTAACATGATGAAGTTCTTAAATGCTCTCATTGATGCTGAAGGCATTCAGTTAGACAGCTCACCCAGCGCTAATGGTCGTGGCGGACGCAGTGCTAGCTACAGAATTAGCGTGCAATCTAACGGTAACTTGCTGATAGGTTCGGCTTACACAAAGCAGATGAATCTCAAGCCTGGAGATGAATTCCTCATTACTCTAGGCAAAAAACACATTCGTCTGAAGCAAATAGAAGGTGATGACAAGATTGATGGTGATGGCTTAGATGCTGAAGAATAAATAAAGGAAAAAACAAGAAGGAAAAAAAGGGTGCTTGTATAAGGGGACTTAGACTCCTCCTCTAAACAAGACACCCTGAAAACAGTGTGATATTAAACGGAGTTGTGGGAAAAGGTTTGCTATATTCCTTCAAACTTCTTCCTTTTTCCCTCTTGCTTCTTCCTTAACAATTACATCACTTTTTGAAGCTACTGGTAAAAAGTGGCTCAATGCTTTTCGTGTTACAGCCACGTTGCAAGTAAAATCAATTCGGTCGCGTTCTAGTAGACCGATAATTTGACTATGGTCGTTCCTTGCAACTACTGGTAACTGATGTAAACCTCTTACTGCCATCCGCTCTAAAGCCTCTGATACAGTTTCATCTGTGAAGGCGTAGAGTATTTCTGTTTTACAGATATCACGGATAGTTTGACTTAATAAATTAGTTGGTGGTTTATTTTGGGAATTAGCGTATTCTTGCCATACGGAAATAGTACGGTTAATATCTTCCAAAGAGATGATACCAACTAATTGTTTATTATCATCAATAACTAATGCACTGCGGCATCGCTCCCCAGTCATTTGCAAACCAGCTTCCAACACATTCATTGTTGCTTTTAGCTTTTTAGGAGATACTTCCATAGCATCTTCTACTTGAATTTGTTGTAAAATTTCAGCCTGTTGGTCTTTTAAGGAAGAAAGACCAATTTGCTGTAGGTTTGTATTCGGGTTGGGAGTTGGTTGGAAACGTTCCATTAACCAGAAACTAAAACCGACCGCAGCCATTAAAGGCAAAATTATACGGTAGTCGCGAGTTAATTCAAATAATAGTAAAATTGATGTTAATGGAGCTCTGACACTAGATGCAAGTACTGCTGCCATTCCTACCATTGCGTAAGCTGGTGCTGCTGCCATATGGCTGGCGATTGCAGGGGCAACAAGTGCTAAAATTTTGGCGTAGGCTGAACCGGATGAAGCACCTAAAAACATTGCAGGTGCGAACAAGCCACCAACAAAACCACTTCCGTAGCTGATGGCTGTCATAAACATCTTTAGTACTATCAGTATTACTAAAAGATACAAAGAAAAATCTGCATCTTGAAGCATTGCTTGTACTGTTTCATAACCAACCCCCAAAACTTGTGGGTAAGCTATGGCAACTGTACCTACTATTAAACCGCCTAAAATTGGATGGATTGGTCTAGGTATTTTAGAAAACCAATGGCAACCGGGAATTTTCCCTTGAAATAAGGCTTTGGCAAAACGATTTGTTTGGGTATAAGCAAGAGAAACTAAACTTGCTACTAGCCCTAAACCAAGATACAAGGGTAATTCTAAAGAACTACGAACTTGGTAAGCGGGTAAAGCAAAAGCAGGTTGTCCACCTAAAGTAATTTGAGCCACTAAAGCTGATACAACAGCGGCTAGCAGTACTACACTGACAGCAGAAGTAGCAAAAGATGTAGTTCCCAAAACTACTTCCAGCGCAAAGAAAACACCAGCGATAGGAGCATTAAATCCTGCTGCTAAACCAGCTGCTGCTCCAGCACCTAACAACATACGTTGCCGTTCTTGGGATACCTGTAGCACCTGAGACATTAATACCCCAAAATTAGCACCGATTTCCACACTTGGTGCTTCTGGACCCAGAGAAGCTCCACTACCTAAAGAAACCGATGCAGCAAACATTTTGGCTACTGGTCGTAGTGGTTGTTTAAATTCGCCTTTTTTAGAGGCAGCAATTAGAGATTGTAAGCCAGGACCAAAATCTTGGTTTTGCCAGCGCATTAACCCAACAATTAGTCCACCAAGGATGGGAACACAAGCTAATGTCCATGCTCCCCAACCTCCAATTATGCTCATCAAATCTTCCAGCATCAAATGATGAACTAGCTGGATTAAATAGTGGAATGTAACTATACCCATACCCGTACCACCACCGATTAGTACTGCTAAAAGTAGCACTATGGTTTCTGGGGATGGCTGTAAACGGTTAATCAGGTTATTTAAACGGGCGGAAGGGTCTGGGAAAGCAGGTTTTTCCGTCACCTTCCTCAATTCAACTGGAGGTGTGGCAGTCATTGAGAGGCGGGGTAAATGTAATAAAAAATTTAAAATTTTCAGACCTACTTCTTATTGTGAGCCATGATTTAGTCACAAGACAAGTACAGTTCGCAGTTCGCAATTGCCAATTGCCCTCTGCCTTCTGTTTACAAAGCTTTGGTAAAAAATTGCATTCTTACCCCAATGGACGTAAGGATAATGCTTAAATGGGAAAGAATTGATAGTCTGTACTTAATTGGGTAGACCAAAAAGCTATGCTCGCTCTAATTTTCGTCCAAAATACGGCAAATAGAGTGCCAAATTACCCAATTTTGGTAAATTTAGGAGAATTTGGGGCAATACTTATCGGTCGTCCTCTCTTAAATCTAGCTATACTCGTGTAGCAGGCAATTTACCATTGTTGGCAAGGATACAAATCTATGTGTAAACCAAGCTTTATCTTAGACTTTACTGGATAATACATGAGTTTGCTCATTGATAGTTGAATATAGCTCTTGTTGTCGAGGGAATTAGTTGATTAGGCAGAACAGATAGATGAATACGCACACTTTTGATAATCATTATGTTACATGTCCTATTTGTCAAAAAAATGCTACCTCAAAGCCTAAGTTAGCTACAGCAGGGCTGTTTACTTGTCCCTACTGTCAGGAAAAATTAGTAGTTATACAGAGCGGTAATTATGTTCGCGACCCTTTTACCCTTAAACAGGTAATTGTCTCGGAAACTATACGCCGTCAAAGCCGACCTCTTGCAAGAATTGTACGAGATTTTCTCCTCGTCAAGCGTCCCTGGGTGACTTTTGCACTCAGCGGTACTATTGTTCTGAGTTTAATTGCTTTACTTGGACAAAATACTAGTCGCAGTCCTCAGGATAATCCCCAAAGCCAACAAGTTAGTGATATTGACAAAAAAAATAAATGATTTATATGGATTTAAATAAAGTCAAAAAATATGATTAAGTACCATTATAACAAAAGGTACTTGTTTCTATATTCCTTATAAAAGGAAAATTACAGTTTAGTTTTACAATTAATACCAAATTAATTAGTATTTCTTGTCACTAAATTCCATCCATTTGCTTGGTCAATGAGTTCTGCTGACTGCAATTGCAAATCATTTAGAGCTTCATTATCCAGCAAGAAATATGGCTTTGGCTCACCGAACTGCCAATAGTATCGCAATTCACCAAATGATGCGGGAACTATAGTGCGGTCGCTATAAAAATCTAGCGATGGACGATGATAGGGAAAAGAAGTGTAAATTTTGGCAACACTTGGTTTCGCATTTTGAATCATAGCCGCAACTGGTTTAACAGAATAAGCTGTCTGTAATTCCCAAATCCAGTACTGAGATGATACCAGCAATAACAGCGAAATATAACTTCCCCAAAATAAAACCATCAGAAATTCTCTATCACCTCGTTCTAGCTTGGCAGCTACTAAAGCCATCGTCACAGCGACAGCAAAAAATATTAATTGTAAATCCGTCGCTGGGTTTTTTCCCCAAGTAAAATAAAGTAGCGCTGCGGATGCCATCATCGCCAAAATAGAGAAAGAAGCTGCCACTATTCGTGGGTAAGCCGATAATAAAGTAAAACTATCTGAATTTTCGCTAGTTGACCCATAGGCTAACTGAGCGCCAACTGCTAAAGCTAAACTAGGGTAAACAGGTAAAATATACCAAGGTGATTTCGTCGCCATTAAAGAAATTACTAGTAGATAAATACCACCCCAAACCAATATTAATTTAGCCCAACTTAGGTTTCGATTATGCCAAACATGGAGGAAACTCTGAGGTAAAAAAATCAACCAAGGCCAAGTCCATTTGAGTATTTCCCATAAATAATACCAGGGTGGTCCGGACTGATTATCGACAACTAACCAAATACGCCTTAAAGATTGATTGATTGTAACCAGAACAGCAAAAGTACTGCCAGAGTCCAAGTACTGGGCAGAATACCAAAATATTGGTGGCAATATACCAATTAAAATACCAGTCCACATTCTATAACTGAGCAATAATCGTGGTGTATCCCAGAGCAAAAACACCAACATAACCACAGTTGGTAGAATCGCAAAAATTCCTTGAGTTAAACTAATTAGCCCTAAACTAATCCCTACTCCCAGACAATAACGTAAATCTCGACGGGAACGCAGTAGACACCATAGCATCATCAGAAAAAAACATACTGAGCTTCCATCTAACATTGCTAAGCGTCCATAACGTACCACTGGTAACATCATTAGGTATACTAAAGCACTATAAATTGCAGCACGACGCTGGCAAAATATTTCTCGTGCGATACCGTATAGTAAAGGTACGGAAAATGCTGTTAGAATTGCCCCTGGTAAACGTGTTGTCCACTCACTTATACCACCCAAGGAGTAAGCCCAGGCAACTAACAAATGCATTAATGGAGGCTTTTTATCGTAAGTACCATTCCCAACCTTTTGATACAACCAATCCATCGAGCCTAAGGGTGTACGCCAAATATGACGCGCAACTTGAGCGATAGCACCTTCATCTCCATCTCGTAAGGGCAAGCTCCCAAGATTGATAGTTAGAAGTAACAAAGCAGCTAGTAAAAGCGCGATTATTAATAACCAATCAATTCGTTTTTGCCGACTGCGATATCCTTTTCGTAAAACATCCCTGATGAAACTTCCTTCTTGCATAACGAATTTACCGATTGTAGTGCGACGCATTAGCGAACTGTTGACAGAAGGCGAGTGTCTCGCTATTGACAGAAGGCGAGTGTCTCGCTATTGACAGAAGGCGAGTGTCTCGCTATTAACAGAAGGCGAGCGAGACGCTCGCACTACTTTTGTAAAATTGGGATGTTCCCGTTTTATTGAAGGAATAAGGAAGAACTGGCTAAGTTTTTTTCTTTAAAAGTTTAATATTTCCACGTAACTCAACTAATTTCAAAACACAAATGAACTTTTTAGTTTCTTTTATTCCTTCTTCCTTCTTCCCTCTCCCTTCTTCTTCAATAGTAATCTTGTTACCAGAATTAATAAATATTTTTTAAATTTATTTAACAACAGTTATCTATTATAGGTGATACAAATAATACCAAGAATATTTAGTGAGATTATAGGAGACAACAAAGATGAATTTATCTTTTATATTGGATGTCGCGTTAGGCTTAATTTTTATTTACTTAATCTTGAGCTTACTAGCATCAGAAATTCAGGAACTAATAGCTACAGTATTTCAATGGCGTGCCGAACACTTAAGAAAATCAATAGAGATTTTCCTCGCTGGAGATTTAGAAAATTCTGAATCCCCTAGTGTAATTCGGCTATCTAACTCAATTTATTCTAATCCTTTACTTAAAAATATTAACCAACAAGCCAAAGGATTTCTAGTAACTCTACCTCGTAAAGCTACTTGGGCTATAGGAAAATTCTATCGTTCTGTCGTTACACCGCGTTCTACAAATCCAAAAAGTGAAACTACATTTGGTTTAAGTAAACACAGCGGACCATCCTACATTCCAGCAGATATTTTTGCAACTACTCTTTTAGAAACTTTACAACTACCCGTATTGGTACATAAATTAACCGAATCTAGGTTGGTAAAATTTAAAGACGAAAGATTAGGAGAAATTCAAGAAATTTTAGATAAATTGCAACAACAAACAAATGTAGATGAAAATTTTGTGAAATTTATCAACAATGCTAAGGAAGAATTTAAAGAAACTCAAGCAGAATTCGAGGATATAATTCTCAACTTTAAGCAAGGTAAAGCTAATATGATAAGCTGCATTGTTCGCATGGGAGAGAGTATAGAGAGATACATAGAAACCTTTGCAACACAAGGTTATGACAACCCATTACATAACAAAGCTGTACGTCAAATCAAGTTTTTAAGAAAAGACGTTTTTGAAGATACCGAAAGAGCAATTACACTAGGGGGATTGCAACCAAATATTTATGAAGTCGTTCAATCAGTAAACAGAGGAAGTGCTATTTATCAAGAATTAGAAGAAGCATTTTACGATAAAGAAAGTGCGGCTTATCAAAATATGAAATCAATGATTGATGAATTACCACCTTCCGTGGTGGAAAATTTAGCCGTTTTAGCTAAACGTGCTCAGGGGAGAATTCAAAAAACACAGTCAGGTATTCACGCATTACGAGAAGAACTAAATTATGCATTTGATAGTTCTATGGAACGTGCTTCTGGAGTATATAAACGTAATGCTAAAGGAGTTGCCATATTAATCGGTTTTACTTTAGCTGTTATCTCTAATGCTGATGCATTTCACATGGCAAGCCGATTATCAAAAGATTCCGCGTTGCGAGAAACTATTGTATATAATTCAGGGGCAATATTAATGCAAAATCCAGATAAATCAGCTGTAGATATACAAACTCTAAGAAATCAAGCTAACCAAGTTTTAAACGATGTTTCTCTCCCATTAGGTTGGACAGACGTAAATTTAAATCAGCAAATTGGTAGTTCAACACAAAGCCAAGATATTATTCCTGGCTTTAGGTTTATTAATATAATTGCTGGTTGGTTTGTCAGTGGTATTGCGATTGCAATGGGTGCCCCCTTTTGGTTTGACCTACTAGGTAAGATTGTGAATGTCAGAAATGCAGGTAAACCTCCAGCTTCTTCTGCTCAAAATCAGGAGGAGAATTAGGGAATGGGGAGTGGGGAATAGGGAGTGGGGAGTGGGGAATGGGGAATAGGGAATGGGGAATAGGGAATAGGGAATGGTAGGTTGGGTTGAGGAATAACGGAAACCCAACATTTTCATTTATTTTTTTGTAAGTCCCTATTTTTTGACGGTAAAATTTAACCAAGGTTTAATGCTTTCTGGCAACTCAGTCACTAAGCGCAAAGGAATTTCAGGTGTGGAAAGCGATTGCGCGTAAGCTGGTGTCAGGAATGGTTTATAATTTTGGGCTTCGGGTGTAAGTTGTTTGATAAATGCTAAACTCACCCCCTGAGTCAGCAAACGCAAATTTTTTGTTTCTTGTCCCAGTTTTTCTTTAACTATGGTCGTTGCTGCACTTCCCAAATAAGCTGGGTCGCTAATACTCAAATGGGTTCCCCCAATAGCGGTTAGTAAATATTTATTACTCCGCAGTTCGTTAAAAGGTTGAATTTGATGTCTTAAAGCTGGTGTCAAACCATCTTCGGTTCCGCTAACTATTAATACAGGCTCTTGTATTTTACTCAAACCGTTTTTGCCAAAAAGCCTACCAACCAGGGGGTTAAGAGCAATAATACTTTTTACTCGTCGGTCTTGCAGTTGTAGTTTATCTTGTTTTAAAGATGCTGCTGAACATTGCAGCCAGTCTCCGGGTGATTGAGAAAAAGAAAGAGATGTTTTGCAAAATTGTCGCAAATTATCTAAATCTATTTCTCCTCCTGCTAATGCCAAACCAGTATAACCACCTAAAGAGTGACCAATAACAGTTACTTTGTCTGTATTTAATTTTCCTTGTAGTTGACCAGGTTGAGTATTCAGTTTTGCCAGTTCATTCAGTAAAAAGCTGACATCTTTTGGTCTATCAATAAATTCTGTAGCAGGTAAAATCGTATTTAAGTTACCCGCGTTAGCAGCTTGAGCTACTGCTGCATAATTGCTACCTGGATGTTCAATCGCAGCTACGCTAATACCGTAGGAAGCAAAATGACGAGCTAAATATTCTAAACTTCTGCGACTAGCACCAAAGCCATGAGAAATTACTACCAAAGGTTGTTGTGAAGCTTGTTGGCTGTCACCCCTACTCCAATATAAATCTACGGCTATTCTACGGTTACGTTCACCGTCTTGCAGAACAAATTGCTGCTGATTGACTGTTTCTTTTCCGGGAGATGCTGCGTCAAACGCGGCTTGAAATCTAGTGTTACTTTTTTCTTGTAACTCTCTTGCAAGTAAAACCCCAAAAGCTTGGCTTTGTAATTGATTTGGGTTGAATTTTACTGCCAAAGAGACAGCTTGAGTCGCATCAACTGTCACACTTTCCCCAGGGTAAGCTCGCAGAAAACTAAGTACACTTAAACCATTAACTTGCCTAAGTGATAAATTTAAGGCTGTTTGTAGTGTTTCTGTTGTACTACCCGGTATTGCGGCTTCCAAGGATGACATTAATTGTCTACCTACGGGGGTAGTTACTATTTCATTAAAAAATTTATCCGCAAATTTAGGGTCTACTTGTAGCTGCCGATTCAGTAGTTCTCTGGTTTCCGGTGTCAAAAACGATGCGTAAGTTTTTAGGGAATCAGGTAGAGTGCCAGTTTTAGCAAACTTTTCTAAATCAGAAATTGCTACCGACTGCTGAAACGGACCTAAACGAATTGTAACGCTCTCTGCTGCTTGTGTTTGAGGCATTGCCGCAACCCAACCCAAAGCCAGGGTGAAACTACACAGCAATCCTTTAGCGAAGGATGTTCGATGGGAAATAAGTCTACTCAGGTGAAATTGCATATAAAAATTATTTACCATTTATTGTAATCAGTAAATTTTCTGCACCGACTCTGGCTATTTGCTGCAATCCCACAATGAATAATTTTTGTTCGTGCTTATTTGTAGATGGTAAAAATCCTAAGATTGTTCCAAGAAATGGGGAATGGGGAGTGGGGAGTGGGGAGTGGGAAGTGGGGAATATTCCCAAAAAATAAAGATACACAGTCCACAACCGTGTATCCATCTTCCGCATTTTCCTTGAGATTAATCGTACGGAACCTGGAGGTTTTCCTTAAAAACCACCAAATATAAATCGAATAACGTTCAAAATAGTACCAAAAGGACCCGCTATCACGTTTATTGGGTCAGATACTTGAGCTATGCCGGAGCGACCAACTTGCACGATATCGTTATTGCGAAGTATGGGGTTGTTAGCTTCATTAATACCAGCAGCTAAATCCACTTTAACCTTACGTTTGGTGACTGTACCATTGGGGTTGAGGCGAATTAATTCGACTTCACTGCTTCTTGCTCTCGCATCGTTAAAACCACCTGCTGCAAGCAATGCCTGATTTAATGAGCTATTAGGTTGAAGTTCAACTTGTCCTGGTTTTTTGACTTCCCCTACCACACCAACTAACATGCGAGAAGGAGAAAATGTTGTTGTGGCTAATTGAACAGCTTCCGCTGCAGTTACTTCTGATGCTGTGGGGATAACAATTGTGTCTCCCTCTTGAACAATTAAGTCTAAATCTACGTTACCGCTTTGTAGTAATTCCCAGAAATTGATAGTAATTTCTTGCTTTTCTGCTGTTCTGGAAGGTCTACGGAGAGTGACGTTACGTAAATCAGCTTGTGGTGTAATACCCCCAGCTAGCTGAATTGCTCGCATCACTGTTGGTTGACCAGTTATAGAAGGAGCACCTGTGGGGTTATTACCTTGTTGCTCTGTAGCACCGGAAGTCACAAGATAAGAACCTGGACGGGTAACTTCACCAATTACTGCTACTGTACGCGGTCTGGTGGGGTCTGCTGCAAAACTAGTTGAAGCTAAATTTCGTTGCTCAGCAATATCAAAGTTAGTTACTCTGGGAACAAAAATTGTGTCTCCGTCCCTTAAGGTAATATCTTGGGGAATTCGACCTGTTCTGACAAGTTCTCTCAAATCTAGGGAGACTACTTGTTCTCCTCCCCGTCCTCCTTTACGTCTTAATTCCACCCTCGATATATCACCTGTAGGTAAATAACCTTGAGCGGTTGTGATGGCTGAAATTACCGTTGGGAATTGTACACCTGGGTCGTTACCTGCACCACCTTGCAAACCAACAGCATAAGAACCCGGACGTGTTACCTCTCCCGCTACGATAATATTAATGGGACGAGGGGACAACAAATTTACTGAGATAATAGGACGTTTCAGGAAGCGAGCATATCTTTGAGCTATCAAATCTGCTGCTTGTTCTGTTGTTAGTCCCAAAACGTTCACGCTACCAATCAAAGGTAAGTTGATTCCTCCCCCTGGTGGGATTTGGTAGTCTCCTGTATATTCTGGCACTTCAAAGACGTTAACTTTAATCCGGTCACCACCACCTAATGTATAATTTGTATCCAATTGCCCAGACGACAAGGGTCGTGTTGTGGAATTTTGCTGGAATGGTTGTGTTTGAAATGGTCTGGAAGGTGTTCCTGGATTTGGTCTTTGGGGTCGTCTTTGTTGAGCTGAACTAACGTTTGGGAAACTGACTATGAAAGCGCTTAACAACATCACTCCTACCAGTGGTTGGTTCAGAGTTTTCAACAAACCTGTATTATGCATATTTACTTGAGACTGAGATATATAAAGTATTGTCTGAACATTTCTAGCTTGACTATACGTAAAATTTCAAGTTCCCTTACACGATAATTTTCCTAAAATATTTCAATTATCCGCACAAATTAGAAATTTGTACTTGAATTTTCAATGAAGTTAATTTAAATTATTCTCCTCCCAAATTCAAGACATTTTGCCGTAAATTTTCTATATTTACACTTGAACGTCTCTTTAATCAAGTAGGAAGTATCGCATTTTACAACTTCATTTACAAATAGAATATGTAAATGAAACTTAAACTAAACACTGGAGAAGTAAGAAATAGTAGAACAATCACTTGATTATTCTTTTCTTAAAAAAATTAGTCAATTAATAAATTAAGTTATTGATAACTTATATTCTTTAGCAAGCTAATATTAACCTGATATATCAACACACCATGATTAGCTCAAGCTCTTGCTTAAGCTAGCCTTTAGAGATTTTGGCTACGGGTAAAAAATTGAGCTACGGTAATTTAAATACAGCTCTCTGATGATGCCAACAACTTAACTTCCTAATTTACTCCCAGCAATAGCACCCTGTAAAAAAGTGATAGACAGAATCTACTGTCTAATTGCTAGAAGTAACATAGATAACTTGGAAACAATATTTGCAAATGCAAGTGAACAATAATTTTACCAGATTACTGAAAAGATTTTTGTGTTTTTTCAACTTGTTGGATAAAAAATTCTTCTAAGGAGGGACGAGACAAGTTCATAGTCATAATTTGACCCCCCATCAAATGCAGGCTAGCAAGAAAATCATAGGGTTCACCATCTAATTTACCTTGCCAACAACCGTCAGGTGCAAATTGGATACTGGGTATCCATTTTTGCAGCACTTCCCAGTCTCCACCAGTACCCTTGACAAAATATGCATTGTTTTTCCCTAAAAGCTCATTAATCGAACCAGAGCAAACTAAATCACCTTTGGCTAATATCGCAACGCGATCGCAAATTTGTTCGACTTCGCTCAAAATATGGCTGTTGAAAAAAATGGTCTTACCTTGCTCTTTAAGAGAGAGAATAATTTCCCGCATTTGGAAGCGTCCCACAGGGTCTAAACCAGACATTGGTTCATCGAGGAATACGATATCTGGGTCATTAATTAAAGCCTGAGCCATAGCAACACGCTGTAACATCCCCTTAGAATAACGACGAAGAATTTTTTTGCGTGCATCTTGTGATGATAAACCGACCAGTTCTAACAGCTGAGGTATGCGTTGACGTTGTACACTCCTGGGTATTTCAAATAAACCAGCAGCAAACTGTAAAAATTCCCAACCAGTAAGATAATCGTACAAATAAGGATTTTCACTCAAATAACCAATGTGGTGTTTAACACTCCCATTTCCTAATGGCTTCCCCAATAACAACCCACGTCCGGAGGTAGGACGGATAATTCCCAGTAAAAGTTTTAACAGCGTGGTCTTACCTGCACCGTTTGGTCCAAGCAGTCCAAAAGTCTCTCCCCTGTAAACTCTTAAAGAGCAACTTTTGAGGGATACGACCTTTTGATTCAGCCAAAACCCAGTGCGGTAGACTTTCCGCAACTCAGAAGTAAGAATAACTGGCTGCGGTTCTTGAGAATTTAATTCCGTGCTAGGAGCGTCTGCAACAGACTTCATTTTGTTTTATTACGACGACACAAAATATACTATCTAATTACAAGTTACCCAATTTACCTTTAAGAATCATCACTCAGTAAAGGAAGAAGAAAGATTTTTTTAAAAAAAAGTATATATACTTTTCTATATCGAACAAAGTATCTTAAGTAATTTAAGATATTTCTTTATTCTATAGATAAATCACTATATCGATATTAATATATGTTTCGTTTATTACTATATGCATTTTAAAATCTACCAAAAGATAGTGATATTACTTATAATAGCCATGCGACATTAAACTAAAAATAACATTAAATTTTGAGTAACTATGGATTATGGTACATCGATATTTACGGAAACTTTATAAAAGTATGTATAACTAACATTTTTATGAAATTTTCATAAACTCAGTGTAAGAACACTTACAAATTACAAAATTTTGTAATTAAATTAAAATACAGTGTTTATTACTAATGGTTAGTTCCTAACTCGGCAAGTTTTATAGGTTAGATTTAGGCAAACGCGAAAGCATCGTAAGTTAAAGCTAGACGATAATTTTGTGTAATTTGTGCTTGAGAATCCTGGATTAAGTACTTTATTAATGATTGAATTGTTTATCCCGATATTTAGTGTAAATAGTTGGGTTTATATCTATGACTAGAGTACAAAAAAAGTATTACTTGTCTGTAAGCTTCATTTTCTAGTAAGCATAGACTTTTGAGAAAGTAAAAAACAAAAGAAAATATTTTTCAATTTATATTTACTTTTTGCATAGATTGTCTATAATTCAATTTACTTAACGAATTGATAGGGGTTGCAATTATGTCAAAAATAATTTGCGTCAGTACGGAGGTTAGATTAGGAGTTATCAATGAAAAAAGTAGATTTACTAAATATAGCTATCGATAATATCTCAACTGTTGAATTACTAAACAAGTTGAAAGAAGGAGGGATTGTTTTTACTCCCAATGTAGACCATTTAATTAAGTTACAAAAAGACGAGAACTTTTATCAGGTGTATAATTCTGCTACTTACAAAGTTTGTGATAGTCAAATACTGATGTATGCTTCCAACTTCTTAAATACACCTATAAAGGAGAAAATATCTGGCTCTGATTTGTTACCAGCATTCTACCAATATTACAAACATGACCAGCAGATGAAAATTTTTTTGTTGGGTGCAGCTCCTGGAGTTGCTCAAAAAGCCCAAGAAAAAATTAATCGTCAAGTTGGTAGAAACATGATAGTAAGTGTTTACTCCCCATCATTTGGCTTTGAAAATAACGAACAAGAGTGCGAAGAAATAATTGGTAAGATTAATGATTCAGGGGCTACTGTGTTAGCAATCGGAGTAGGAGCACCAAAACAGGAAAAGTGGATTTATAAATATAAAGATAAATTACCGCAAGTTAAAGTGTTTCTAGCAGTAGGTGCAAGTTTAGATTTTGAAGCTCAGCAGAAAAAAAGAGCACCTAAATGGATGAGTGAAGTAGGATTGGAGTGGTTCTATAGATTATCATCCGAACCTAAAAGACTTTGGAAGCGTTATCTATTAGATAGCATACCGTTTTTTTGGTTGATTTTGCTCCAAAAATTGCAAGCTTACAAAGAGCCTTTTGTTTTTCGGGACAGTAATACTGCGTTCAAATATACAAAGAAGAACAAAAATTTGGTATTGATAAATCCTGATGATATTTTTGCAGAAAAAATACCGATAGCGCAGGTTGAGGAAGATGAAATCCAAACAGCTATCGGTAATATAAGGCAAAAATAAATTAAGATTTAGATGCTTGTTATGTTTGCTGCAAATAATTTCGGATTTTGGATTAAAAAAATTGAGATAATTTCAAATTAAGAGCTAGAGAACCCCTTTAGAACTGGGTATTATTCCTCCTCGACGAGGGTCAATCTCAACAGCCATCCGCATTGACCTAGCAAAAGCTTTAAACGTAGCTTCAATTAAATGGTGTGAATTTATACCATCTAACTGTCGAATATGTAGAGTCATTTGGCTATGATTTACTAAAGCCACAAAAAACTCCCGTACGAGTTGCGTATCATAAGTACCGACTCGGTGAGTAGGAATTTGCAACCCGTAGCTTATATGAGGACGACCAGAAAAATCTAATACCACCTGAACCAAAGCTTCATCAAGAGGTGCAAGGAAATTACCAAAACGGACAATACCTTTTCTATCACCGAGAGCTTTATTTAAAGCCTGTCCGAGGGTAATACCAACATCTTCGTTCGTGTGGTGGTCATCAATTTCCCAATCACCTTGAGCTACAACTTCCAAATCAAATAGCCCATGACTCGCAATTTGATGAAGCATGTGGTCTAAAAAAGGAATACCAGTAGAAGCCTTACATTTTCCAGTTCCATCCAAATTGATACTTACCTTTACATCAGTTTCACCAGTTTTGCGGCTAACCGAAGCGATACGTTCTTGTTGATTCATGGGAGTGGGGAGTGGTAATTGGTAATTGGTAATTGGTAATTGGTAATTGGTAATTGGTAATTGGTAATTGGTAATTGGTAATTGGTAATTGGTAATTGGTAATTGGTAATTGGTAATTGGTAATTGCTTTTCTCCATTCCCCATTACCCATTACCCATTCCCCATTCCCCATTCCCCATTCCCCATTACCAATGTTTTACATACCCATAATCTCATAACCTGCATCGACGTACAGGACGTGACCAGTAATTCCACTTGCTAGGTCACTGCATAAAAAGGTTGTGGCATTACCTACTTCGAGCTGAGTAACGGTACGTCGTAGTGGTGCGACTTTTTCTACGTGGTGAATCATATCTAGGATTCCACCAACTGCGCTAGAGGCTAAAGTTCTAATGGGACCTGCGGAAATTGCGTTTACACGAATATTTTGGGGTCCTAACTCTGATGCAAGGTAACGCACGCTCGCTTCTAAGCCGGCTTTGGCTACTCCCATGACGTTGTAGTTGGGCATTGCTCTAACTGCACCTAAATAACTTAAAGTAACGATACTTCCACCTTCGGTCATTAAGGGTTTAACTGCACCAGCCAGTTGCACTAGTGAATAAGTACTAACCTCTAAGGCTGTCTGAAAGCCAGAACGAGAGGTTTGACTAAAATCTCCACTCAGGTCATCTTTGTTGGCAAAGGCAAGACAGTGGATGAGTATATCTACTTTACCCCATTTTTCTGCTACGGTTTCAAAGGTAGATTTGATTTCTTCATCATTTTGGACATTGCAGGGAAGAAATAAAGTAGGATTGAGCGGTTCCACCAGTTCCGCGACCTTTTTTTCCATTTTGCCTTTTTCATCACTAAGGTATGTAATGCCTAGGTTTGCTCCAGCTTTGTGCAGTTGTTGGGCAATTCCCCAAGCGATGGAACGGTTGTTGGCAATACCTGTGACGATGGCATTTTTTCCGGTGAGATTTAGCATGAAAATTGTTAATGTGATGGTTTACATAGGAGCATACTAGAATCTGAGACACACTTTGTCGAAGTCGGAGGGAAGAGAAAAGAGGTCTAAGGTTCGAGGGAGGAGTTAAAGAATATATTAAATTTTTTTTAAATAACAGTTTAATAGCTTGACCGTTTGCTTCTGGTCAGCTTTATCTGGTCAGCTTTATCTGGTCAGCTATAAGTGGGTGGGTTGATAATCCCCATACACAAACTACTTACTCTTTCAAGCTTTCTGTAAAGTTTGTTGTGACTAAGCGTCTAGTTGATACAAAATAGCCACTTATTACTTAAAATAATTTGAATATATCCTAAATTTTTCTTCATCAAACCTTTGAATATGCCCATTGTCTAACAAGAGTTAGTAAAACAAGGATAAAGGATGGGAGGGCAAATTGGTTGAGGATTTATACCTGAACTAATGAATAAAAAACCGATTTATCAATTTGGTATAACGGTCGCTAACCCTTTAGGAAAAAGAAAGAAGACTTCTTGCTTCTTCCCTCTTGCTTCTTCCTTAGTTAAAATCAAGGAGGCAGTCATCATTAAAAATTAGGTATCATCATAAACAAAGACCCCTGATTCTGCGGGTTTGAGTATAGGAAAGTACAAAAATGTTGACAATGTATTCTTGAAAAGTCGGGTGTATTCTTAGGTAATCTGTTTTGGATTGTCCGGCATCGGATAGGGAAAGGAAGATGATCGTGTCACAAGATAAAGCCCTAGCTAATGTTTTTCGTCAGATGGCTACCGGAGCGTTTCCACCCGTTGTGGAAAGCTTTGAACGTAATAAAACCATCTTTTTTCCTGGAGATCCAGCCGAACGGGTTTATTTTCTTTTGAAGGGGGCTGTTAAACTCTCTAGAGTTTACGAAGCTGGAGAAGAAATAACAGTCGCATTACTCCGAGAAAACAGTGTTTTTGGTGTGTTGTCATTGCTAACAGGAAATAAATCCGACCGATTTTACCATGCGGTTGCTTTTACTCCTGTGGAACTGCTTTCAGCACCAATTGAACAGGTGGAACAAGCGCTAAAGGAAAACCCCGAATTATCAATGTTAATGTTACGGGGTCTTTCCTCGCGAATTTTACAGACAGAGATGATGATTGAGACACTTGCTCACCGAGATATGGGTTCAAGATTGGTGAGTTTTTTGTTAATTCTTTGTCGAGATTTTGGCGTTCCTTGTGCTGATGGAATTACAATTGACCTTAAGCTCTCTCACCAAGCGATTGCTGAGGCAATTGGTTCGACTCGTGTTACAGTCACCAGGTTACTGGGAGATTTGCGCGAGAAAAAGATGATTTCCATACACAAGAAAAAGATTACAGTCCACAAACCTGTAACCCTAAGTAGGCAATTTACCTAATAGGTAATTTACCAGCGGGTAATTTACCCAGTAGGTAATTTATCCAAGATTGATTGGGGTAAGTGTAGAATGTGGCGCATATGATGTTTTTTGTTGAGAACACTGACAACCGGAGGTAATTTCTGAAGTTTTTTAGCATTATCAGAATCACAATCCAATTCACACAAGTCGCACGCCACTTCGCTCAAATATGGGGACTTTTGTCAGCGAGCGACTTCTCAACTTGGGAAAACTTCATCAAGCGCCAATTCGCGCTACTCCGTTCAAACAAGACTTTTTTGGGTAATTTAGCTGATTGCAGGCTCTCCAGTCCCCCACAAATAATTGTTGGAAGTAGTAGGCTGTATCTGGTAGCGGAACGGTAAAAGCAAATGGCAACCGGGTTCATCCTTATTGCTGCAATTTTAATTTTGGGGGGCGTTATAGCGACCCTTGGAGACCGCATTGGCACAAGAGTCGGCAAGGCAAGGCTCTCACTTTTTAAGCTGCGTCCTAAAAATACGGCGGTACTGGTAACTTATATTACGGGTACGTTGATTTCGGCATCTACCTTGGCAATTTTATTTACTGTTGATGACAAATTGAAACAGGGTGTATTTGAATTAGAAAAGATATTAACAGACTTAAGACTCAACAAGGAACAACTTAAAGTCGCTCAAGAGCAAAAAAATAAAGTTCAAAAAAATCTGGAACAGTCGCAGCAAGAGTTACAGCGAATTGACCGGAATTTACAGGAAGCTAACGAAAAGCAAAAGAAAACTCAACAGCAGCTGAACCAAACTAGAACTGACCTCCGACGTACTGTTACTCAACAAGTTCAAACCCAAAACCAATTGCAACTGACCCGAACTGAATTGGGAAGGGTAGCACAACAGTATCAACAAGTCGTGGTCGCACTGCGAGATATTTCAGAGCAGAGAAAAAGCCTTATTATTGAGCGAAAAGGTCTGGCTGAGGAAATAACCCGTTTGAAGGCTGAACGGCAAAACTTTTTAGACCGTGCCAAAAAAGCTATCGGAGAACGCGATAGAGAATTAGCAAATCGCCAAGAAACGATTGACAAAAGCGAACGTCGAATTACCGAACTCAATCGTTTGATTACTAAGCGCAACCAAGAAATAAAATCGCGAGAGCAAATAATTGGGGAACGCGAGCAAACAATTGCCCAAACTGAGTCTCGCTTAAAAGATTTGGAAACACAGCAAAATTATTTAGAAAAAGAAGTCGCAAAGCTAGAAAAATATTACCAATCATATCGCGACTTACGTCTTGGTAAACTGGCGTTAATTCGCGGTCAAGTGCTATCTTCAGGTGTCGTGCGTGTTGAAGACCTAACTAGGGCGCGTTCAGCGGTGATACAAATACTACAAGAAGCCAACCGCTATGCGACAACTGAATTATCAGAACCTGGTATAAATTCTCCAAATGGGCAGGTTTTGTACGTAACCCAAGAACAGGTAGAGCAGTTGAGCAGACAGATTAGCAAAGGTAAAGAATATGTAGTTAGAATCGTTTCTGCGGGTAATTACGTTAGAGGAGAAAAAAGGATAGAGTTTTTTGCCGATACAGCCCAAAATCAAAAAATGTTCACTGCAGGCGAAATATTAGCTGGCACTAGCGCTAACCCAAAAACAATGACTTCGTATCAATTAAAACAAAGGTTAGAACTATTAATTTCAGCTTCTCAATTTCGCGCCCGTAACGCAGGTATTTTAAATGACTTACAAATAGATGGTTCTTTAATTCGTTTTGTCGCTCAACTTCGTCAGTATGACCAACAAATAGAGATTAAAGCCATTGCAGCAGAAGATACCTATACAGCAGGACCATTAAGAGTCAGGTTAATCGGTATACAAAATGGGGAAATTATTTTTAGTACGTAGCAATTTTATGGTGTTTGAATATGACTGTCGGTGAATTTTCGCCAACGCAACCAGTGATTTTAGGATTCGACCCGGGTCGAGATAAATGTGGTGTCGCAGTGATGGGATTAGACAGGCGACTTTTTTATCATGAAGTTGTACCCTCACAAGAAGCAATAACAGTTATTTTGGGATTGCTACAAAAGTTTCCAATTTCCTTGTTGGTGATGGGAGACCAAACCACAGCCAAAAGTTGGAAAAAGAAATTACAAGAGGAAATGCCAGAGCGTTTTAGTATAGTTTTAGTCGATGAGCGTTACAGCACTTTAGAAGCAAGGGAACGCTACTGGCAAATGTTTCCTCCCAAAGGACTCACCAAAATTTTGCCAAAAGGAATGCGAAACCCACCACGACCGATAGATGACATTGTGGCAATTCTGTTAATCGAAAGATATTTAAATCGTCTTTCACAATGAATTTAGATTTGGAATTTTAGATTTGGAATTTTAGATTTGGGATTTTACTAAAGCTGTGCCCGAATAGTAAAGTCATAATCACCACCAGGTTCCAATTGGTAATCTTTTTGTTCTAAAAAGCGACTGAGGGGTTCTTTAATCAAAGCTCGTCCTTGGGAAGGTTTGACAGAAAGTATACCCTGACGGAAATGCCACTGAAATTGCCACTCAAAATCACCCGCTCTGACCTCCCCTTCAAGTAAGCCATGCTGCCAAGATTGACGGGTAATTCGGACTTGGGCAGTAGTTTCTGGTAGTCTTTTTGCGCTCACAATACTTTTTGTTAAGTTATGAGATGGATAACGAGACATTTCTTATTAGAATAGCGTTTTGAAACCTGGTTTAAAATCTTGACAAAATTAATTACTCGGTGTATGTAGAGACGCGAAATTTCGCGTCTCTACAAGTGTTGATCGCTATATTTAGGCGGGAAAATCCAAAATAATCCCAAATTCAAAACTGCTATTTACTATAAAAAAAAGCTTTTTCCCCAAACGCAGGTTCTAAATCGCTTAGCCAAGTAGCCTGTGGGTCAAAACGTGCGAAAAAAGGACGTTTACACCAATCAGAATTACGACCTTGTATAAAAGAAAGCACAAATACTTTTTCACCCAAAACTTCAGTAACACCATCTATGATAATTTTTCCCGGCAAAGCGGACATGACCGGACCACGTACAGTTCGAGCTAAACCAGATACTTTTTGTGTAGCCGCTTGAAAAATTTCCCAAGCACGAATTAAAGGAATTTCAAAGTAATGTTTTGCTCCCGTATCGCGCTCTACAAACATGTAATAAGGAACACAACCTAATTTGATTTGTGTTTGCCACATTCGCGCCCAAACTTCAGGTGTGTCATTTATTTGACGAATCAAAGGAGCTTGTGTACGTATTTGGGCACCTGTACAACGGACACGAGAAATAGCTTGCTGAGCAATTTTTGTTTCTATTTCTTGCCAATGGTCATAATGTGCCATGATAGCCAGATGTTTTCCACTAGCTACAACTCGTTCAAATAATCGCAAAATATCATCAGCATCCTCATCACTGACAAAACGATAAGGCCAGTAAGCTAGTGTTTTAGTACCAATACGAATAGTCTGAATATGTTCAAATTCCGGACTAAGCAAAGGTTCAATATATAAAGCAAGAAGCTTAGCTTTCATGACCATTGGGTCACCACCAGTAATTAATACGTCGGTTACTTCTTGGTGTTGTTTTAAATATTCCAGAAAATTACCAGACTCACGGGTGGCAAATTTGAAATTGTCACCACCGACGATAAACTGCGACCAGCGAAAACAAAAGTTACAGTAGGAATGACAAGTTTGACCAGCAGTTGGGAAAATAAGTACAGTTTGAGGATACTTATGTTGAATTCCTTGTACGGGTTCACCATTTAGCTTGGGGATATTATATTCAACTTGTCCTGAAGGATGAGGATTGAGACGGGAACGAATGCTATTAGCGATTTGTTGTATTTGCGCTTTGGGAGAATTATTTTCCAACAACCAAATTATTTTATCTAAATCCTCAGCAGCGAGCATTCCGGGTTGAGGAAAAGTCAGCCGAAAAATGGGGTCATTGGGTATATTGTGCCAATCAATCAAATTTTCGATAACATAATTGTTGGCACGAAAAGGAAAGACTTGCGCGACAGCTTTCATTGCTAAGCGCTCCATCGAAGAAAATGTTTGCAATTGAGGCAATTTTTCCAGGTCTTCGACGGAATAAAATCGTAGAATTTGATTTTTCACGTCCAAATTGCCCCTAATTGTTTGAGATTTTTAATTTGTTGTGCAGTTAGTCCTGTAGCACCTCGAATATCTGTACCTTCATAAAGTTTTGGAAGACGAATTGGTGTAGATTGATTAAATTCTAAGTCGCTATTTAAGTTTCTATCTAAGTTCCAAAGTTGAATCATCCCGTCTTGACTAGCACTTGCTAAGTTACCTTGAATATTAAATGCTAGAGAGCGAATCCAATCAGGTTGTTCCCTTGATTTACCAATAATTTCCCAAGTTTGAGTATTCCATAATAATAATGTTCTATCCAAGCCACCAGTCGCGAGTATTTTTCCGTCCCAACTAAAGCTAACTGTACGAACAGACTTTTTATGCTCCCTCAAAGTTTTAAAATTTTCCCAGTTCCCTTCATCATTCCGACACCAAATTTTGATGCTTCCATCACCAGCAGCACTGATTAAAATTTTGCCATCAGGTGCAAAAGCTACAGACCAGACCCAATCATCATGTCCTTGTAAAGTTTGAATGCATCTAACATTATATATATCTTCGGCATTCCAAATTTTTACTGTACCATCACCTCCTGCACTAGCCATAGTTTGACCATCAATATTAAAAGCAATTGACCGTACCCACCCTTGATGTCCTTCTAAAGTTTGAATACAGTTTCCAGTTTTAGTCTGCCAAATTTTTATTTTTCTATCATCACTACAACTTGCTAACAAAGAGTTATCGGGACTAAATCTAACCTGTCTTATCCAACTTTGATGTCCTGACAAAACTTGACTTTCTCGTGTTTCTAAATCCCAAAGTCTAACGGTTCTATCAGCACTGCTGCTAGCTAGAAATTTTCCACAGCGAGAAAAAGTAACTGACCTGACCCAATCGCTATGTCCCTTCAAGGTTAAATATTCCCAAGTATGAATATTCCATAACCTAATTGTTTTATCTTCATAACCGCTTGATACCCTTGTTCATAATTACCTGTACGACCTTCTTGCATAATTGATTCAACATTATCTAACACCAAAAGGCAACGTTGATTACGCAAATATTCAATAAATTGGGAAATTTTAGAATTTACATTATTTACCTTATCAATGGAAATGTCTAAAGTATTATCAAAACATCTTAACCAAGTATTCAAAAGCTCTGTTAACGATATCGGGACTCTGAGAGTTTTCCAAATAATATACTCAAACTCCTGTTGAACTTGTTTCAGCAAACTTGCTGTGAGAGTTGTTTTTCCAATTCCACCAAGACCTAGTAAAGTGACAAATTTACTTTTTTCATTAATAATCCATTGCTCTAATTGTTCCAGTTCGTTTGTACGTCCAAAAAAATCATAAACATTTGGAATATCACCAAAAACTTTAACTCTACTTGATGGTGGACTGATTAATTCTGGACGATGACGTGCAAACAAAGCCATTAAATCAGTACGATTAATACGCTTAGTTTCATTAGAAAAAGCTAAACAAGTGTCACTTAGATGTTTTCTCACTGTTGCTTCTCGGATATAAAGGTAACTACTAATGTAATTATCATTATGTCCAGCTATAAACAAATTTACAACTTCTCGTTGTCTTTGTGTTAACAACTGTGAATAAATATAGTTGAAATCACCAGGCTCCATTTTCACCCCGACTTATTTTTTATGCTTCTCTTCACAAATGTGAATTTTCTTCACAAATTATAAACGTTCAAAATTAACACTTGTGAATTTACAAGTTTTATTTGGTACGCCATAATTACTGTCAAGAAGCAAAATTAATTTCTGTACAGGGGCATTATATGGTAAGTTCCTATCATCTTCAACATCAAAAACCTTTAGCCCAAGGCAATACTAAAGTTTTTGCTCGTACATTGATAAATCAAATTATCACCGAGTTCAATGTGGCAAAAGCCAAACTCGAACATAGCAATGGACTGGTGAATACAAGCGAGATTATGCAATCACTCCAAGAAATTGAGTGTCAAATTGTAAATATTAATCGCCAAATGCAACCGCTACCTGCTGAGCGGGAGTCTTATCACCGTCATGATGACCAAGAATTGCACTCCTTTTTGGGCACTCTTTGGGGTAGCGATTGAACAAAGAAACACCACTAGACCCCCACGGAACCCCACCCCCAACCCCCTCCCCGCTCTTCGTGAGGGGGCTACGAAAAAAATTGAAACCTGTTGAAGTTATTAAATTCCTTATTCCTGGTTAAAGACTGGAAACAAAAAAGTCTTAGCCCCCTCTCCGCGCGCGGTTCGTGGTGTTGGGGGTGGGGTTCTGTGGGGTTATCAGCAGATTGGAGATAGAATTTCTTTTATAGTTAAGAATTACTAATTACGAATTACTAATTAATTTAGCCCGCCATCTGCGGGCTTGTTTATATAGCCTCCACCCGAAACCGGGTGTAGGATATCTACATGGAGAGGGGTATTAAAACCCAAATCTCAAATCTCAAAATCCATCCACGTTCCTAAGCATTAATTGCTGCTTGTTCCCTTGCAGCTGCAGCTTGGTCTGGATGAATACCTAAGCGGGTAAGATTAATCCTACCTTTGTTATCAATTTCGCGTACTTTGACGATTACCTCATCAGCGACAGCGACTTCATCTTCTACTTTACCCACACGGTAGTCTGCGAGTTGTGAGATGTGAATCATTCCTTCTTTACCGGGCAAAAACTCTACGAAAGCACCTATAGGTATAATCCGAGTCACGCGACCTAAGTAAACATCCCCTTCGTTCAGTTTACGAGTCATGCCTTGGATAATCCCTCTGGCTTTCTTCGCTTTGTTTTCATCCATAGCAGAAATCGTCACTGTACCATCATCTTCAATGTCGATTTTGGCACCAGTCTCTTCGGTGATTCCTTTAATGGTCTTGCCTCCGGGACCAATCACTAACCCTATCATATCTGGGTCAATCTTGACGGTCAGTAAGCGTGGAGCATAAGGCGACATCTCAGTACGCGGTTTGTCGATAGCTAAAAGCATTTTTTCCAAGATGTGTAATCTTGCTTCTTTAGCTTGGTCTACAGCTTGTTTAATAACCGCAATAGACAAACCTGATATTTTCATGTCCATTTGCAGGGCTGTAATTCCCGTGTCTGTCCCCGCAACTTTAAAGTCCATGTCTCCCAGGAAGTCTTCAATACCTTGAATATCCGTAAGAACTCTGACTTCATCGCCTTCTTTAATTAAACCCATTGCCGCACCGCTGACGGGTTTGGATATTGGTACACCTGCGTCCATTAAGGCAATGGTGGAACCACATACAGAACCCATCGAGGTGGAACCATTAGAAGATAATACTTCCGAAACTACGCGAATTACGTAGGGAAAATCTTTCTTTGATGGTAATACAGGCAACAGCGCTCTTTCCGCCAAAGCTCCGTGACCAATTTCCCGACGGCCTGCTGCACGTAAAGGTTTAGTTTCCCCAACAGAGAAGGGTGGGAAGTTGTAGTGGTGCATGTACCTTTTATGCTGGTCTTGCTGCAAATCATCTGGGAGGTTTTGCACATCACCCGGTGTACCAAGGGTACAAATCGATAGAACTTGAGTTAGTCCCCGATTAAATAAACCGCTACCGTGAACTCGTTGGGGTAACAAACCCACACTCGCTGATACCGGACGTACTTCATCTAGCTTACGACCGTCAACACGCACGTAATCTTCAACGATTTGACGCCGCATTAGCTTTTTAGTAATGTCCTTAAAGGTATTACTCAGGGCTTTACTATTTGCAGTCGCGGCAGCTCGAATCGAATCATCCTCTGCCAACAAGGCGATACTTGCAGCTATAGAGTCTTTTACAACATCTAAAGCATCATCCCGTTCCTTCTTGCCCAAATCAAATTGCGACAGGATTGCCTTAATTTCATTTGTTGCGCGATCGCGAATAAAGTTTTCCAGTGTAGCGTCAACGGATGCTGGTTGTTCTTGGACAAGTTCAATGCCCAATGCTGCCATAAAATCGCGTTGTGCCTGGATTAAATCGCGCACAGCCTCATAACCGAAGTCAATTGCCTCAACAATATCCCTCTCCGGTAACTGATTAGCACCAGCTTCCACCATAATTACACCGTCAGGTGAACCTGCGACAACTAAATCGAGGTCACCATCTTCGATTTCTTTATAAGTGGGGTTAATAATGAAATCATCTCCCACTAAACCGACCCTTACCGCTGCCATCGGACCAAGAAAAGGGATTTTAGCCAAAAGAGTGGCAATAGAAGCACCAGTTACAGCTAAAACATCAGGTGGTACCAGTTCATCCATTGAAAGGGTAGTTGCAACAATTTGTAAATCATCGCGTAACCACGACGGGAATAGCGGACGTATAGGACGGTCAATTAAACGACTAGTGAGAATTGCTCTTTCTGGAGGACGACCTTCGCGTCGCATTATACCACCGGGTATCCTACCGGCTGCATATAAACGTTCTTCGTAGTCTACGGTCAAAGGAAGAAAATCGATGCCTTCTCTGGCTTCGGAGCGAGTTGCTGTGACCAAAACAGCTGTATCCCCAGACTGTATTAACACAGACCCACCAGCCTGGGGAGCTAGTAGACCAACCTTCAGTCGAATATCCCGTCCGTCAAAGGATATTGACTTTTCAAATTCTCCCATTCAGTATATGTTCCTTCTTTTTTCGCTATTCTCTCTCTGTGGCAATCCTAACATTTATGCACTAGGGCTGACGGCAAGTAATCAATGGCAAATTCCCGGTAATTTACTGGGGAAAAGCAGAGGATAGAAAGTAGGAGTAAAAGAAGGTGCAGAATTAAAGGTAAAAAAAAACACCTTACTTAGTTCTGCAACAAGGGTTGAATACCCCACATCTTACAGATGCTCTTCGTTCATCCAGGTTCAGAATCGCTATTTAAAGACCTTCTGACCTCTACTTTTTGCCATAGTCCCTTATAAAGCGATATTTACAGGAAAAGCTACGCACAGGTATTGCATGTAACTATCTTTCCCATAAACTTAAGTGGATTTATACAAGAGGCAGCTATAACATGCTTTGACTTGCATAGCCGCTTTCAGTTTGTATTTCCACCACACCGACGCCCACAGAGCTATCAGAATCACTTTACTTGCCCTATGATACTGAGTATTGCCATATAACGAATATTAGACGCAAAAAAAAAATTCAACAACACTTATCACGAACAATTCCTCATTTCAGGTTACAAGTTAAAATACGAGCTAAAATACAAGTTAAGATATTTGGGGTTAATCTAAAACCACAAGATATTATTGCTAAAGTTGCCTGACCCAACCACAAGCGCAAAATATAGCTGGAAATAAGCGGTTAACTTTGCAGATATATTTATTGGAATAAATGTATTAGGATAAATGTGGAAATATTAAATAACTTTCTTATTAGGGCGTCGGAAGTTATATAATATAGCTGAGTTATGATGTGATGATATTCTTTTTTTAATTGGATTTTTTTTAAATAAGAAATTGTATGTTGCATCTAAGCATGAAAATATATTTCAAAAATATATTCTCGCCTTTGCAATAAATTTAGTTATGTAAAATCCAAATGTAAAAGAATCATTAAAAAATATATTAAAAAGCAACTTTTACCCATCCAAAAATAAAAGAATTGCATTTCTAAGTTGGTATACATTTGAGTGATTGACAAATGGCAATTTTACACGGAAGTTGGTTACAGCG
This sequence comes from Scytonematopsis contorta HA4267-MV1, assembly GCA_019359035.1. Taxonomy (GTDB): domain Bacteria; phylum Cyanobacteriota; class Cyanobacteriia; order Cyanobacteriales; family Nostocaceae; genus Scytonematopsis; species Scytonematopsis contorta. The sequence goes on from JAHHIC010000014.1 coordinate 38,055, forward strand.
TTCAAGTGATGGTGGTTGTTTATTTATTTGGGGAGAAACTTGGCGTTCTTTGCTCGATAGCTCCGAACAAAGTACGGTTACAGAAGTACAGCCTTATCCCCTAGCAATGACACTGACGGAGTTAAATGATTTCTTGCGTTCTCGGAACATTATAATTCCTAACTTGAAGCAATCGTTATCACCGGATGCATCAAGTACAACTCCTGCAAAAGGAAGGTCACGTAAAAACACAGCTAGCACAAACCCGAGTTTGCCAAGCCACACTCAAATAATTGCGCTACCAACAAATATTTCCATAACTACCCCAGGAACAGTATCGATTATACCTTCTTACACCGCCAATCTAGGAAAAAGAAAGAACTCTTCAGAAGTAAGCCTATATCCCTGGCAAATTGAAGGCTTTTGTCTTGAGCCAACCACAGCAATTAAATTTTTGACTTATTTACCCTTAAATGCCGTTAATGGTGAAGATGACTTTATCGGAGGGGATTTACGCTTTTGGTCACAGGTAGCTCGTTGGAGTTTAGATTTAATCTCGCGGTGTAAATATTTACCATTAATTGAAAGACAAACAGATGCTAGTTTTATTGCTAAGTGGCAAGTACTTTTAGATAGCGCTATAGACCAAACGCGCTTGGAAAAATTTTCCCACATGATGCCAACGGTATGTCGGATGCACCAAGGAGAAATAGAAAATAAAGAATTAAGTAAAGAATCTATAAGTTCCCACTCACTACTATATATAGACTTACCAGAAGAACCTCAAAATTTGTTAGGAGATTTTCTCAACAATACTGTAGATGCTCAAGTGCGGGATATGTTGGGTTCCCAAGTAATAATAGAACCCAGGATTATGACTTCTTTACCAATTGCGGTTAAACAGTGGTTGCAAGCTTTAACAAGTGCATCAAACACAATTACTGGTGATACAGTTAGCTTGGAAAAAATAGTATCAACTCTAAAAGCTTGGACTTTACCGCTACAATATCAAACTGCGCTAATTAACCAGTTTCGTACCTGTTTTGAATTGCTTCCACCATCTGAAGATGAAACAGAATGGACTTTAGCTTATTTTATCCAAGCTGTGGATGACCCGGAATTTTTAGTAGATGCGGAGACGATTTGGGATAATCCATTTGAGAGTTTTGTTTATCAAAATCGTACGATTACACAGCCCCAAGAAACTTTTTTGCGTGGTTTGGGGTTGGCTTCCAGGTTATATCCACCAATTGCACCGAGTTTGGAAACTCCCTCACCTACAGAAACTCGCCTAACTCCCTTACAAGCCTATGAATTTATCAAATCGATGGTATGGCGTTTTGAAGATAAGGGTTTGGGGGTAGTTTTACCTTACACCTTAACCAACCGTGACGGTTGGGCAAATCGTTTGGGTTTAAAAATTAGTGCTCAAACAGGTGATAAAAAACAAGGACGTTTAGGTTTAGAAAGTTTACTCAATTTTAAATGGGAATTGGCAATTGGGGGACAAACACTTACCAAACAAGAGTTTGATAAATTAGTAGCGTTGAACAGTCCTTTAGTAGAAATTAACGGTGAGTGGGTGGAGTTGCGTCCTCAGGATATTAAAACAGCCCAAACATTTTTTGCTTCTCGTAAAGACCAAATGGCACTTTCTTTAGAAGATGCTTTGCGACTAAGTAGTGGGGACACCCAGACAATTGAAAAATTACCCGTAGTTAGTTTTGAAGCATCGGGTGCGTTACAAGATTTAATTACCAACTTAACAAATAACAAAGCTATTGAGCCTTTACCCACACCAGCTAACTTCCGAGGTGAATTGCGACCGTATCAAGCACGTGGGGTAGCTTGGTTATCATTTTTAGAACGTTGGGGTTTGGGTGCATGTCTTGCGGATGACATGGGATTGGGGAAAACAGTCCAGTTTATTGCTTTAATGTTACATCTTAAAGAGGAAGAGGCAATAGAAAACCCAACTTTATTAGTTTGCCCAACTTCAGTATTAGGTAACTGGGAAAGGGAAGTTAATAAATTTGCTCCTAAGTTAAAAGTTTTGCAATATCACGGTGATAAACGTCCTAAAGGTAAAGCATTTTTGGAAATTATCAACAAGTATGATTTAGTTATCACTAGCTACTCGTTGGTTCACCGTGATTTGAAAATATTGCAGAGTACATGTTGGCAAAATATTGTTTTAGATGAAGCTCAAAATGTAAAAAATGCTGATGCCAAACAGTCGCAAGCCATAAGACAATTACAATCTAAATTTAGGATAGCTTTAACAGGAACACCAGTCGAAAATAGATTACAAGAATTGTGGTCTATTTTAGATTTTCTCAATCCGGGATATTTGGGAAACAAGCAGTTTTTCCAACGAAGGTTTGCTATTCCTATTGAAAAATATGGTGATGCTTCTTCATTAAATCAATTGCGGTCTTTAGTTCAACCTTTTATTTTACGTCGTCTCAAATCCGACCGAGATATTATTCAAGATTTACCAGAAAAACAGGAAATGACTGTATTTTGTGGTCTCAGTCCCGAACAAGCAACACTTTACCAACGAGTAGTAGAAGATTCTCTGGCTGAAATTGATGATGCTGAAGGTTTACAACGAAGAGGTATGATTTTGGGTTTACTCGTTAAGCTCAAACAAATATGTAATCATCCAGGACAATATTTAAAAGAAACTAATATTTTGCAGCCGCGTCTATCTGGTAAGCTTTTACGGTTACAAGAAATGTTAGATGAAGTGGTTTCTGCGGGAGACAGGGCTTTAATTTTTACTCAATTCGCTGAGTGGGGTAAGTTATTAAAACCATATTTAGAAAAACAATTAGCGCGAGAAACTTTGTTTTTGTATGGCAGTACATCCAAAAAACAACGCGAAGAAATGATAGACCGTTTTCAAAATGACCCACAAGCACCATCTGTGATGATTTTATCATTGAAGGCTGGTGGTGTTGGGTTAAATTTAACGCGAGCAAATCATGTCTTTCACTTTGACCGATGGTGGAATCCAGCTGTTGAAAATCAAGCCACAGACCGAGTATTTAGAATTGGTCAAACTCGCAATGTTCAAGTACATAAGTTTGTATGTACTGGTACTTTGGAGGAGAAAATTCACGACATGATTGAAAGCAAAAAACAATTGGCTGAACAAGTTGTTGGTGGAGGTGAAGATTGGTTAACGGAACTTGATACAGACCAACTTCGTAATTTGTTACTGCTTGACCGCAATGCTGTGATTGAAGAAGATGGTGAATAAAAGAATGTTGACGGTTGACTGTTGACTGTTGACTGTTGACTGTTGACGGTTATTGATTAGTTTTGTTCTTAATTCAAAATACAAATTATTATGACTGATTCTACATTACAAGCAAGTCGGGAATGGTGGTCGCAACGTTGGCTTGAATTACTGGATTCCTATCGGTTTAAAAAACGTTTGGAACGTGGTAGAAATTATGCTCGTCAAGGGAATGTTTTGACTATTGAGTTTAAAGGAGCGAAAGCTTTAGCTAAAGTCCAAGGTAGCGAACCTGAACCATATAAAGTTTCTCTTTCTCTTGACCATTTTCAGGATGAAGAATGGGGATATGTTGTAGAAACTATGTCCCAAAAGGCTATTTTTGCAGCTAAACTTCTAGCAGGAGAAATGCCGCAAAATATTGAAAATGTTTTTAGCGCAAATGGTCTTTCTTTATTTCCTTTTACTTTGTCTGATGTTCATAGCAAATGCACTTGTCCAGATAAAGCTAATCCCTGTAAGCATATTGCTGCTGTTTACTATCAGTTAGGCGATAAATTTAGTGAAGACCCTTTTGTCTTATTTCAATTACGTGGTCGCACCAAAGAACAAATTATCAGCGATTTACGTAAATTACGGGGTGTTGACAATGAGCAACCACAATCCACATCTTCTCAAGCAACAACCCATAACCAAATATCTGTAAAACTTGACTCTTTCTGGCAATATAATGAACCTTTGGAGTCTTCTTTAGTGGTTATTACACCTTCTACTAGCGAAACCGTTTTGGATGTACTTGGACCCATCCCTCTGGCAAAAGATGATGAGAAAGTTATTACTCTGACTCCTGCTGATGTGGCTATGAAATATTTAGACACCGTTTATAAAGATGTCAGTCAAAAGGCTGTAATCGCAGCAATGAATTTGGGAGGATGAATAAACAATTCGCAATAAGCGCTACGCTCCAAGAAGTGAATGCAATTCGCAATTCACAATTACGTTTTGTGTTCACGAAGTGTGCCGAAGGCATTGAAAATTTAGACCCCAACACAAAATAAACAACCGTGGGTGATGCGGTTTTAAATCCCTTTGTGATGACAAATAAAGTAATTTATATTTTTCAGATACTTCAACCCAAAACTGATGCTATAAATTACAGAGTCATCCAGTAGAACCAACATGGAACTCCAAAGTCGAATTATTTCGGTAGAACTAAGTGATGGTACTAATGTTCGAGTTGAGGCTACGCTGATAGGCGACCGCAAAATTAATTTTCAGACTCGGCCTTTTAATGAAGTGACCGTAGCGATTGAGTCGTTGACGAAAGAAATTGCAGAAACTTTACAAAAGGTGAAGCCAGATAAAGCTAGTGTGAAATTTGGGATAGAAATTGGTATGGAAGCAGGAAGGTTGACACCTTTGCTGGTGAAGGGGACTTCTACAGCAAATTTAGAGATTACTCTGGAGTGGAGTAACTAGTAGCATTCAAATTTATGCATCTTACCCATCTACCAACCAGCTATTAACCTGTTTGTAGCTCCAACATCTACCCCCCTGCTTAAAAATTATCCTAAATGGCTTTGGATAATGTCATCTATCATAGCTTCGACATCTGTTCCGTTTAAATCAGATTGTGTCAATTGAAAGCGCACACGACGCTCATCTATATCCAAGGCTTCACTCATCCATCCACCTAAACCACGTGCTCGTTTGTCAATTTCTAGTAAGACTTCTAGTTTACCTACAGATAAATTAAAAATTACTTCCAATTCATCTAAGTGAGTACTATATTTCCCTACAGGACGAAATTCTAACACTTGTACAAACGGATATTTTCTGCCTGAACGATTATTGTACTCACACTCCGCTTGATAAAATTTAAAGCCCAAGTTTTCCAAAGCCTCTATTACCCTCTGCATCATTGGATGTGGTAGTACTTTTAAAGTATCCGTATCACGTGGGTTAATAGCCGTTTTTATATCTAAACCAGTACGAACATATACAGAAGTTTTACCCAAGCTTACAGGTAGTTCATCAGGCAATTGCAACGAAAAAGGCACTACAACTTTCTCTTTTGCTTGAATAGTAAAGCGCTCTGACAAACGATAATTTACCATTACACATTCTTCGTAGTAAGTATTATCATCACTTTCCCGTTTATATTTAGTAGCAATCTTCAAGTAGATGTCATCAATATCTTGGGCTGTATCTCCGCCATTAATATACACTTCACCCTCTAGTAAATCACCGCAAGCCACGGAATCATAGAAAAGTTGTGTATCGACTGTAGCAGCGCCAATCCCAACAGAAGCAAGTAAATTTTTAAACATAGACAAAGTATAAATGGCGGTAATTACTTATTTAACCAACCATCTTAACTACTTATTTTGCGATAGTGCAATGTTGGTTTCCCAAAGCCATGCCTTTATGGGCACGCTAAGCCTAAGTTCTGCGGACGACCTTGCGGTACACAACTAGGGAGGAGCGCTAACAACCCAACCTACGAACTTTTTCCTTTTTGCCTAACCCACTCTCGGACTGCTCGTCGTAAAGCCAATCTTCCCCCAGTGCGATTTTTCTCTATTAATTGGGGTAATTCCTGGATTGGTAAATTAGGAAATACTAAGCTCTTATCAACCTCTATATATTTATTACCTTGCAGATTGTAAATTTTCAACACACCAGAATCGTAACACCATATTTCAGGTATTCCTATACGAGCATAAATGGGAAACCTATCCAAAGACTTATTTGTTACATCAATTTCCAAAGCCAAATCTGGGGGAGGGTCTTGATTCAAATCAAAATTGAGTCTACCTCGAATAGCAGCTTCATTTTGAAAATAAAAGCAGTTATCAGCTTCGACCCCTGCCATTTTGCTTTCACGTTTCCAGGTAGTTGAACCGTAGCTTTCGTAATTTACTTCCAATTCTTCAGCAATATCTTTTACGAAATCACCAATAACTTCTTTATAAAATTCGTGTTCAGGTAAAGGTGTCATAATTTCCAATGTTCCATTATCATAAGCCACCCGCGCACCTCGCTGCTCCCCTAAATTTTGGAGAATATTTTCAAACTGTTCCCAATCGAGGTTGTAAAGTATTACGCGGTCAGCACGTGTCGCAGTAGCCACTGTCATTTCTAAAACCTTTTTGTACTTGAACAATACTAAAATTCTATCTCTTTAAATCCTACTCCCCACTAGAAATTCGCAATTCGCAATTTTGAATTTGAAATTTTGTTCGCGAAGCGTCTGCCTTGCAGATATTTTGAATTGTTTACTCCCCACTCCCCAAAAAAAAACTCCTGCCAAAAAGACAGGAGAAAGCAAGCTAATGTAATATTCAGTGATGAAAGAAATCTAACAAGTTTGTCAATTTCCTTTTAGTCAAGTTCCTTCATTGCCATTACTGGTTCGTTTTCGCGGTCAATACCTTTCTCGAAACCACCAGCTGCTGCCCGCGCACGTCCAGCGTGCCACAGGTGACCAACAAGGAAGAAGAAGCCCAACACGAAGTGGGAAGTAGACAACCACGCACGAGGGGATACGTAGTTAAAAGAGTTAATTTCGGTAGCAACACCACCAACAGAGTTCAAAGAACCCAGAGGAGCGTGTGTCATATATTCAGCAGCACGACGAGCTTGCCAAGGCTGAATATCGTTTTTGATTTTGTCTAAGTCAAGACCGTTAGGTCCACGTAGAGGCTCTAACCAAGGGCCTTGGAAATCCCAGAAGCGCATGGTTTCACCACCGAAGATGATTTCACCAGAAGGAGAACGCATCAAATATTTACCTAGACCAGTAGGCCCTTGTGCGGAACCTACGTTAGCACCTAAGCGTTGGTCACGAACCAAGAAGGTTAAAGCTTGTGCTTGAGACGCTTCTGGACCAGTAGGACCGAAGAATTCGCTTGGGTAAGCAGTGTTGTTATACCAAACCATACAGGAAGCGATAAAGCCCATTAAGGACAAAGCGCCTAAGCTGTAGGATAAGTAAGCTTCACCAGACCAGATGAAAGCACGACGTGCCCAACCAAAAGGCTTGGTGAGAATGTGCCAAATACCGCCACCAATACAGATAAGAGCAACCCAAATGTGACCACCGATAAGGTCTTCCATGTTGTTAACGCTAACAATCCAACCTTCGCCACCGAAGGGAGATTTCAGCAAGTAACCAAAGATGACCGCAGGGTTCAGTGTGGGGTTAGTAATGACGCGAACATCACCACCACCTGGCGCCCATGTATCGTACACACCACCAAAGAACATCGCCTTCAGTACTAACAGGAGAGCACCACATCCTAAGATGATTAGGTGGAAACCGATGATGTTTGTCATCTTGTTCTTGTCTTTCCAGTCGTAACCAAAGAAGCTGGAATATTCTTCTAGGGTTTCTGGACCGCGAACTGCGTGGTAAATACCACCAAATCCGAGTACAGCAGATGAAATTAAGTGTAATACACCAACTACAAAGTAAGGGAAGGTATCAAAAACTTCACCACCAGCACCCACACCCCATCCAAGGGTAGCGAGGTGAGGTAGAAGAATGAAGCCTTGCTCGTACATTGGCTTTTCGGGAATGAAGTGAGCGACTTCAAACAAAGTCATCGCTCCAGCCCAAAATACTATCAAACCAGCGTGTGCAACGTGAGCACCAAGAAGTTTGCCGGAAAGATTTATGAGGCGTGCGTTACCAGACCACCAAGCAAAACCGGTGGATTCGATATCGCGACCGCCACCGACCATTTGACTATTAGAGAGCGTTACCACGTGGCAGTACCTCTTCGGGGAATACAAATTTTTCGTGAGGCTGGTCTTGAGGAGCCATCCAAGCGCGGATACCCTCGTTCAAAAGAATATTTTTGGTATAGAATGTTTCAAATTCTGGGTCTTCGGCTGCCCGTAATTCTTGGGAGACGAAGTCATATGCTCGCAGGTTGAGAGCCAATCCAACGATACCAACTGCACTCATCCACAAACCTGTTACTGGTACGAACAACATAAAGAAGTGTAACCAGCGTTTGTTAGAGAACGCAATACCGAAAATCTGAGACCAGAAACGGTTCGCGGTCACCATTGAATAAGTTTCTTCCGCTTGAGTTGGGTTGAATGCACGGAAGGTGTTGGATGCTTCACCATCTTCAAACAGTGTATTTTCCACTGTTGCACCGTGAATCGCACAGAGCAACGCTCCACCCAAGATACCAGCAACACCCATCATGTGGAAGGGGTTGAGTGTCCAGTTGTGGAAACCTTGTAAGAACAACAAGAAACGGAAAATTGCAGCTACTCCAAAGCTGGGTGCGAAGAACCAGCTAGATTGACCCAAGGGGTACATCAAGAATACGCTGACAAATACAGCAATCGGACCGGAGAAAGCAATCGCGTTGTAGGGGCGAATTCCTACGAGACGAGAGATTTCAAATTGACGTAGCATGAAGCCAATTAGTGAGAAAGCTCCGTGCAACGCCACGAATGGCCATAGACCACCCAATTGGAACCAACGGGTGAGGTCACCTTGAGCTTCTGGTCCCCACAACAGCAATAGGGAATGTCCCATACTGTCTGCAGGAGTGGATACTGCCACTGTTAAGAAGTTACAACCTTCCAAATAGGAAGAAGCCAAACCGTGTGTATACCAGGATGTGACGAATGTTGTACCAGTTAACCAACCGCCGATTGACAGGAAAGCACAGGGGAACAATAGAATCCCAGACCAACCTACAAATACGAAACGGTCGCGTTTTAACCAGTCATCAAGTACGTCAAACCACCCTCTAGTACTGGGGGCGCGTCCAACTGCGATGGTCATCGGACTTAAATCCTCTTTTTTACTAAAATTGCGACGTTTTGGAGGAATTCAACGTAATTTTGACATCTCTAATCACCGGACGGTGACCGAATTATGAGAGACTACTAATAAAATACTTAGCATTTCTCACTCTAAGTGTCAAAACTCGCACCACTAGTCGTTAGTTTAATTAGTGTGTGCTTAATAATTCTTAACTTACCACATTAGTCGTATTTTGTCTCTTGCGATTCAATTATTTTACAGGCCAATGGGATTAACCGACACAAAACTACTACATAACATCAATATCAGAAAATTAACAATCTGTCACAACTTCTCTCAGAAATCTTAATGATTTTAATATTTTGATGAGTCTGCGAACAAGTTTCAGATACTATAAACAGAGGAAAATGAAGCTTGCAATCGAAGCAGCTACAATGGCAAACTCTTAAAATAAGAGCAGATAATTGGAAAATTTGATTTGTCAACTTTTAGGCAAATCTAAATTGCCGGGTTCGGTTACCCGTCCGAAGTTCAGTTCGGTAGGATAAAACCCGTAGGTTAAGACCCGCAGGATAAAACCAAAATTGACAAGGCAATCAAATTGATATGACAGCATCAGAAACCGTTAACAAAAGCGAAAGCGTTTTAAATCAAAAGGTTCTAGGTTCTCGTCGCTTCAGCAACTACTTTTGGGCAACTGTAGTAACTATGGGTGCCACAGGGTTTTTCTTGGCTAGCATATCGAGTTACCTTAAGGTGAATTTTCTCCTTGTTACCGACCCAACTCAGCTAATATTTTTCCCTCAAGGCTTAGTTATGGGGTTGTACGGTGTAGCAGGTTTACTCTTAGCTTTATACCTGTGGCTGGTAATTTTATGGGATGTTGGGGGTGGATATAATGAATTTAATCGCCAAACAGGCAAGATTAAATTTTTCCGTTGGGGATTTCCTGGAAAAAACCGTCGAATTGAAATTGATTGCGATGTGAAAGACGTGCAATCTGTAATAGTAGATTTGAAAGAAGGATTAAATCCCCGTCGCGCTCTTTATCTTAAAGTTAAAGGACGTAGGGATATTCCTTTAACACGGGTAGGTCAACCATTATCCTTAACCGAGTTAGAAACTCAAGGTGCTGAATTAGCTCGTTATTTGGCTGTACCCCTTGAAGGACTTTAAATGGGAATGGGGAATGGGGAATGGGGAATTACCAATTACCAATTACCAATTACCAATTACCACTGACATCTGAAAAATTTAGTTAATATATCCTGGTTGAGTATATTAATTAGCAATGCGGTTGAAAATTCCCAAATTTATAGTTGCTTTTGTAATTGTTGGTATGTTGCTTATTAGTGGATGTACGGGACAGCCAGTTGCTTCTAATACTGCTTCCCCAAATTCCCCAGTAGCCGAAACGCCAGCCGAAACAACAGCTGCTCAGGCAACTAACGAGGCAACTTCTGTCTCTGAAACCACTACTAGTGAGGGTGTTTCTGGAATGAAAGATTTAGCACGACTCGAAGGTAAAGCTACTGTGGTGATGACTGTTAAAGGGTCACCTATTACTATCGAGCTTGATGGTACTAATGCTCCCATCACTGCTGGTAACTTCGTTGATTTAGTGCAGCAGGGTGTTTATGACGGTTTAGTTTTCCATAGAGTTATCCCCGAATTTGTAGCTCAAGGTGGTGACCCCCAAAGCAAAGACCCAGGTGCAGCGGCGAGATTGGGTACTGGTAGCTTTATAGACCCCAAAACTAACCAGCCTCGCTACATACCTTTAGAAATTAAGCCCAAAGGTGCAAGTAACCCAACTTATAGCAAACCATTTGATGCAACGGCTCAGCCTGTTGAACTTGCTCATAAAGTGGGTGCAATAGCTATGGCTCGTTCTGGTATGCCTGACTCTGCTTCTTCACAGTTTTATTTTGCTTTAGTTGATTTACCATCTTTGGATGGTAGTTATGCTGTGTTCGGCAATGTTAAACAAGGTATGGACGTAGTTGCCAAAATTCAGCAAGGGGATAAAATTGATTCAGCGAAAGTCACCCAAGGTGCTGAAAATTTGAAAAAAGGTGGTTGATTTCTAACCTTCAAAAATTAAAATCGTAAATGTTGTATGTAGTGCGAGCGTCTCGCTCGTTACCAAGCCAAAGCTATAACGTTAAAAGCTCAAGCCAAAAGCTATAACGCCAAAAGCTCAAGCCAAAAGCTATAACGCCAAAAGCGAGCAAGATGCTCGCACTACTCAGGCCAAAAGCTATGACGCCAAAAGCGAGCAAGATGCTCGCACTACTCAGGCCAAAAGCTATGACGCCAAAAGCGAGCAAGATGCTCGCACTACTTTTACAAAATTGGGATGCTCCCAAATTGATTCAAGTTGTTGTCACAGGTATTGGTTTAGTTTCAGCTTTAGGCGAAAGCTTAATTTCCAGCTGGGAAAGTCTTATAGCAGCTAAATCGGGAATTAAACTGCATCAACCTTGGGCTGAATTACAACCATATCCTTTGGGTTTTATTAATAAACAACCACAATTACAGCCAGCCTTGTTGGAGATGTTAACGAGGCTGGTTGTTTCCGAAGCATTGCAGGACGCCAAGTTATTTTCCCCTTTACCAGATTGTGCTGTAGTCATTGGTTCGAGTCGAGGTTATCAAGCATCCTGGGAAAATATGGCGCGTTACTTTTACGAACGCCCCCAACTCCCAACTCCCCACTCCCCACTCTCCACTCTCCACTCCCCACTCTCCATATGGTTAGACTCTCTACCCCATATGAACGCTATCGCAGCAGCACGACAAATTGGTTCTACTGGTATTGTTTTGGCTCCTATGGCTGCTTGCGCGACTGGTATTTGGGCAATTGCACAAGCTGCTTTACTTATCCAAACTGGTCAATGTCATCGAGTTATTGCTGGTGCGGTAGAAGCACCAATTACGCCTTTGACGATAACGGGTTTTCAGCAAATGGGTGCTTTGGCAAAAACTGGAGCTTATCCGTTTGATTTATATCGAGAAGGTTTGGTTTTGGCTGAAGGTGGGGCTGTATTTATTTTGGAATCGCTGGAGTTAGCACAGCAACGAAATGCAAATATTTATGGTGAGGTTCTTGGTTTTGGCTTAACGGCTGATGCATATCACACTAATGCACCAGAGCCGGAGGGAAAAGTCGCAAAATTGGCTATAAAACATTGTTTACAACGTGGTGGTATTACTGCACAAGATATTGATTATATTCATGCTCACGGTACGGGTACTATTTTGAATGACCGTATGGAAAGCTTTTTAATACAAGAATTATTTCCATCGAGTGTGACGGTGAGTTCTACAAAGGGAGCCACGGGTCATACTTTAGGAGCTTCGGGAGCTTTGGGTGTAGCTTTTTCGTTAATGGCTTTGCAGAAACAGGTTTTACCTCCCTGTGTGGGGTTGGAAAATCCTGAGTTTGATTTGAATTTTGTTACAGAAGTGCGTGATTGTGAAATTGAGCGGGTGATGTGTTTTAGTTTTGGATTTGGGGGACAGAATGCTGTGGTCGCGTTGGGTAATTTTCGTGAAAAACTATGAATAGATAGCCAGGGAATAAAATAGCCAGGGAATAAAATAGCCAGGGAATAAAATAGCCAGGGAATAAAATAGCCAGGGAATAAAATAGCCAGGGAATAAAATAGCCAGGGAATAAAATAGCTAGGGAATAAAATAGCTAGGGAATAAAATAACCAGGGAATAAAATAGCCAGGGAATAAAATAGCCAGGGAATAAAATAGCCAGGGAATAAAATAGCTAGGGAATAAAATAACCAGGGAATAAATTCCCTGTCTAAAAGCTGAAGTCCTCTAAAGAGGACTAGAATCATAGATTAAAAACAGATATTTCAACAAAATTAGGGCGTGACTAAAACTTTTCTCATTAGTCCTCTTTCAGAGGACTTTAGCTTTTAGACAGGGAATTTATTCCCTGGCTTTTTCTGGCTTTCTCTGGCTTTCTCTGGCTTTCTCGCTGCTACTGGTTTGTTAAGAAGTCTTAACATCTGCCAACACCCCAGTGTCCCGACCTATACTCCTATCCCTGAAAATGGATATGATATAAATGTAGAGAAATCTTAAGAAATATTAATCAATGCTCGTTTCCTCGTCTGGCTTGTCCAAGGTCAAAGATTCAGTAAAGGAAAAAATTTTTTTTGGTAATGAACCCAGTGCCGAATTAATCGCTATCCTTACGGTTTACTTTGTTCAAGGTATTTTGGGGTTAGCACGACTAGCCGTCAGCTTTTTCCTCAAAGATGAACTTAAGTTAAGTCCAGTTGAGGTTTCGGCAATGATGGGTATTGTTGCGCTCCCCTGGATTGTTAAGCCTTTATTCGGTTTTCTCAGCGACGGTTTACCAATATTTGGCTATAGGCGTCGTCCTTACTTGGTTTTATCTGGGATACTGGGAACTATTTCCTGGATAAGTCTCGCTACAGTGGTTCATACAAGTTGGGCTGCAACGAGTGCGATCGCACTTGGTTCTCTCTCGGTTGCGGTGAGTGATGTAATTGTTGACTCCTTAGTTGTAGAGCGTGCGAGGTCGGAATCTCAGGCTGATGCTGGTTCGTTACAAGCGCTTTGTTGGGGAGCATCAGCAGTAGGGGGGCTTATAACCGCTTATTTTAGCGGAATGCTTTTAGAACATTTCACTACGCGCACAGTATTTTGGATTACTGCTTCGTTTCCGCTGATTGTTTCTGGTGTAGCATGGTTGATTGCGGAATTACCTGTCAGTAAAGATAGTCAAGACAAAGACGAATCCGTAGATGTAAAACATCAATTAGTGCAATTACGCAAAGCTATTTCTCAGAAAGCAATTTGGTTACCAACAGCATTTGTATTTTTGTGGCAATCTACACCCACAGCAGACGCAGCTTTTTTCTTCTTCACCACTAATGAATTGCACTTTGAACCAGAATTTTTAGGAAGAGTGCGTTTAGTAACGAGTCTTGCTTCGCTGGTAGGAGTTTGGATTTTCCAAAGATTTCTCAAGAGCGTACCTTTTAGAATAATTTTTGGTTGGAGTACAGTTCTTTCAGCAGTATTAGGTATGACAATGCTGCTGTTGGTAACACATACAAATAGAACTTTAGGTATTGATGACCGCTGGTTCAGTTTAGGTGACAGCTTAATTTTGACCGTGATGGGACAAATAGCCTATATGCCAGTGTTAGTATTAGCTGCTCGGCTTTGCCCACCGGGAGTAGAAGCGACTTTATTTGCTCTGCTAATGTCAGTTTCTAATTTAGCTGGGATGGTTTCCTATGAATTAGGAGCTTTTGCGATGCACTGGTTAAATATTACCGAAACAAATTTTGAGTCACTATGGTTGTTGGTACTAATTACAAATCTGAGTACCCTATTACCGTTACCATTTCTTAATTGGTTACCTGCTGCTGAGAGCGAAGTGGCCACATCAATATTGCAAGCATCCTCAGCAGATGATGATGATGAATCTTTGATAGCTGGTGTTGCAACCGATGTTTAAAGCATTTAATTAACGTAAATTGTAAGCTAACAACCCTTTAATTTGCACAGTTTGTTTTACAGTTTGTTTTAATAATTCTCTTGTGGGGTGGGCATCCTTGCCCGCCCTTGTCTTTTGTCCAGATATGCAAATTATAGTGTCCAGATGTGCAAATTATAATCACAACAGCTTAGTCGCGGGAATGGGAAGCTTTTTATTTTAGCGAGCGGGACTAAAAAGCACTTAACATATGTTAACATAACAGTGTATTTGCTTAACGATAAGTAATCAAAACCCTTCGATATTCAATAATATTAAAAATAAGCATATGCAGAGTTTTCAAGTTGGTACAATGTCCTCTACAGTGACTGAAAAATCTTATAATCGTGCTGCTTGGCAACGTGGATATGAGTCCTTAAAGCAAGAGTCTGATTATTGGATTGATGATATTGAAGGGGAAATTCCCACAGATTTAGAAGGTACGTTGTTTAGAAATGGGCCGGGTTTGTTAGATATTAATGGAGAAAAAATACATCATCCTTTTGATGGAGATGGAATGATTTCCCGGATATCTTTTACCAATGGTCGCGCTCATTTTAAAAACAGCTTTATTCGTACTGAAGGATATGTCGAAGAACAAAAAGCAGGAAAAATTGTTTATCGGGGTGTTTTTGGAACGCAAAAACAGGGTGGTTGGTTAGCGAATCTTTTTGATTTTAAATTGAAGAATATTGCTAATACCAACGTTATCTATTGGGGTAGTAAGTTACTCGCTCTTTGGGAAGCTGCTGAACCACATCTTCTAGACCCTGTAACCTTGGAAACTTTGGGTAAAGAATATTTTAATGGGGTATTGTCCGAAGGTGATGCTTTTTCTGCTCATCCACGTGTTGACCCTAATTGTAAATTTGACGGTGGTGCTCCTTGTTTAGTTAATTTTTCGATTAAGCCTGGACTTTCTTCAACTATTACTATTTTTGAGTTAGACATTACTGGGAAAGTAGTGAGAAAACATGCTCACAGTGTGCCCGGTTTTGCTTTTATTCATGATTTCGCGATTACCCCGAATTACTGCATATTCTTCCAAAATCCTGTGAAATTTAATCCCATCCCCTTTGCTTTGGGAATACGTGGTGCTGGGGAATGTGTTAAGTTTCAGCCAAATCAACCGACTCGTGTTGTAATTGTTCCTAGAACTCCAACCCAAAATTCGACGCAAGGAAATGTATCCGCTAAGGTAAAAATTTTGGAAACAAGTGCAGGCTTTGTCTTCCACCACGCTAATGCTTTTGAGGTGGGTGACGAAATAGTGATGGACTCGGTTTGCTACGAAAGTTTACCAGAAGTAGAATCAGGAAGCGATTTCCGTGAAGTTGATTTTGACAGCCTTAAACCTGGTCAACTTTGGCGTTTTCATCTCAATCTTAAGGATGAAACTGTAAATCGAGAGCTGATAGAAAGCAGGTGTTGTGAGTTTCCTAGTTTACATCCGCAAAATGTGGGACATGATTATAAATATTTATACATTGGTGCTGCACATGGAGAAAGCGGAAATGCTCCTTTGCAGGGCTTTGTGAAGATGGATTTGCAGACAGGAGAAAAACAAATCTGGAGCGCTGCACCTTTTGGTTATGGGAGCGAGCCGATTTTTGTTCCACGTCCTGGTTCGGAACAAGAAGATGATGGCTGGGTGTTGGCTTTAGTTTATGATTCACAGCACCACCGTTCAGATTTAGTGATTTTGGATGCTAGGGATTTTAATAAGGAGCCTGTGGCTAGGTTACATCTAAAACATCATGTTCCTTATGGGTTGCATGGGAATTTTACTAGTGAGCTTTTTGTTTAAAAATTTACTTCTTTTGTAGGATGGGCTTCCAGCCCGTCCATACCAAGCAAGGCGGGCAAGGATGCCCACCCCACAAGATGGAGGGAGGAATTTTTTTGGGAAGTGCGTAAGGTGGCAGGTACTTGAAAAACCTCTAAAGGCATAATAATTACAACTAGACAGTAGATACAATTTTCCTGCTAGGGGTCAATTTTTGTAAATGGTCGCGGATACTGGAAGCAAGAATATAAGCAAGGCTGACAGGAACAGCATTGCCAATCTGGCGCATTGACTCCCCCCAAGTACAGGGAAAATAATAATCATCAGGAAAGGTTTGCAATCTCGCAGCTTCTCTGACAGTAAAATAACGAACTTTGCCATCACTTAAAGCAAGCATATTTTCTCCACCAGGAACACCATGTACTCCAGCTTTCAAGGTTTTGGCTGGCTCATCTAAGGGACTACCTGTGTGTCCGGGGTAGCTTCTTGCTCCTGGAATATAAACACGGTTGGGTATTTTTTTTGCCATATCATCGCTTTTTGGCTCTGGCAGGTCAGCAATTGTATCTCGAACAGTAAGCCAAGGAAGCGTCATACTACCTAATAAGTTCGGCCCGTTACGTTGTAATTGAGCTAGCTGTTTTGCTGGTATCTGAGGACGCTCCGTATTACAAATACCGTGACGTTCCCAATAGTCCCCAGTTACCCACTTTAGCCAAAACAGTGCTTCTTCGGTATGAGTTGGTTCGGGAAAGCACCAATTAGGGTTTAAATCAGAACGAAAACCGACTATAAAAACTCGCTCCCGTCTTTGTGGTACGCCATAGTCAGCAGCATTTATTAGCTTAAAAGTTACACGATACTCAAAGTCACTTTTGATACTACTGTGATGATGATGCTCTAGCCGCACCAGGTGGTCAGTCCATGACTCATCTGATTTCGGCTGTAGCTCTGGATGGGTAAGCTGTAAGTTAATATACTGAAAATAATTAATAAAATTTTGACGCAGTAATCCGCGTACATTTTCAATTAGGAAAGCTTTAGGACGTAAGGAACGTACCGCTTGAAAGAAATGCGGAAACATATCACGTTTGTCAAGATAGGCACCATGCTTACCACCAATTGAAAAAGGCTGACAAGGTGGACCCCCTGCAAGTAAATCTACTTCCTCATTAATAATAGAGTAGTCGAAATCAGCCACATCCATATGATGAACATACCAGTCCTTCAGAAGAGAAATCCCTCGCTGCTGATTTGAACGAATGGTATGACAACTGTGCTTATCGCGTTCCACAAGTGCCAAATGATGAAAGCCAGCCATAGCCGTTCCTATAGCCAAACCCCCTGCACCTGTAAATAACTCTACTGATTTCACTTTTAGGTTTTAGAGAATTGATTAGTTGCGAAACATATTGATAATATCGCAATTTTCCAGAGAGCATCTCAATTTCGTCTATCTGCTTTTGCTCTTTAGATTACTTGTCGAAATTTATCAGGTGTCACCCCAGATGATTTACGAAAGTTAGTTGTTAAATGAGCTTGACTGGAAAAACCTAATTCAGATGCAATTTCTTTTAGTGATTTTTGGCTGTTTTTAAGTAAAATCTTCGCTTTCTCAATTCTTTGATACATCACAAACTGATGTACAGGCATCCCAACAATTTGATTAAAAACCGCACTCAAATGGCTCACACTGATGTTGCAAGCTTGGGCAATTGCGGCTAGACGTAATGAACTATTCAAGTGAGCATTAATAAAATCAATCGCATCATGAACATATTTCTGATCGGGTTGAGATAATTTGATACCAGGTATATAACTTCGGGTTGAATAAGCAGTGATTAAATTGGCAACCAGTGCTTGAGTTAAGATATCAACGTAGAGCATCCCATTCGGAAAATTAGCTTTTAATTCATGTAGAAGTGCCGTTGACAGACTAGAAATAAGGGGTGCCGCAACTCCATTCAACTCCATTAATGAGATGGAATCGCTATCACCCTTGAGCAAATCTTTACTAACCTCCTTCACCAGGTAGGGTGAAATAAATAAGTTAAGCGCATCATAGTCAGTCAACCAACGCCATTGCTGAGAATGACCTAATGGTGCGATTGCCACATCTCCTTGACGAAAGGTTATTGGTTTTGATCGCTTGCTATTTAAATTTTCACATTTGATGCTGGGAGCCATAGTCACTAGCAAGAAATGCTCATCTAAAGCAGGCATGTAAATCTCATTCGGTGGAAGAAAATGCTGATGTAAAACAATGTCTTTCCATCCTGATGTTTCACTGGTTTCAAGGGGAGCAAAGGGAATCTCCCGGAGGAAACTTTGCCGAGATTTTAAAGTTGAGTCAGACATTTGGCTGGTGATGCTATAAGTTCTTATAAAAAAGTCTATGAAAAAGCCTCTGTTTTTGAAATACAGGGATTTCATTTAAGTATAAGCTTTGTTTTTAGGGATAATCGCAGGGTGGCTAAATTATTTGCGTATGAGAAGAATCGGTCGTATTTTGCTCTCTGTAGTGTTGGTTAGCACGGCAGTCGTTTCGGTTGCAGTTGACTGGAACATAACTCACCTTTTTAATCCTGAATGGCATCCGCACGCCAGATTTCATGATGCTGTGATGCTATGGCTATTAAGCGGATGCTGCATTATGGCGCTTTGGTTGTTATGGCGCCGTTCAGCAGAACCTACTATTGCGGTAACTGTGGCAACGTTGGTACCGATCATTTTTTGGTCGCCCTTCTTTTTTGTGACGACAGTAATGCCCGGAATGAGCTTACAGGCAGACTTGAAGGAAGCTGTCCCGCAGGTGGCAGGCATCCCGATCTACCCAAATGTTGCTGTTGCAACAATTAGCGTTATTTTGGCGTTGATTGGCTACGGACTATATAATGCTCCTGACTCAGGAGACAGCGAAGCATGAGGCAAGCCATCCTGATTTCACTTTTTGCGGGACTATTAATCTTACTCCCCAGCCAAGCAGCTCTAGCTCATCCAGGACATGGTGTTCTAATCCAAAATCTTGCCCAAACAACCCTCTCACCCAGTCTAATGCTAACTGGGATGGGTGTCGCATTTTTCGCTGGAGCCGGACATGCCCTGACTCCTGGACATGGCAAAACTATGGTCGCAGCTTACCTGGTGGGTTCGCAAGGAACGCCACAACAAGCAATTTTACTGGGCTTAATCACAACATTTACCCACACGATTAGTGTTTTTGGGCTAGGTATTTTAGTTTTACTGTTATCTCAATATGTGTTGCCAGAACAGATGTATTCATGGCTGAGTTTGTTAAGTGGATTAATGGTGTGTGGCGTTGGCTTTACATTGCTTGATCGGCATCTGGAGCATTCGTCCGACCATCACCATTCTGATACTCATGACCACGAACATACTCACTCTCATCATATTCCTCAGTCTCAAACAAACTTGCCATCGCTTCTAACATTAGGAGTTGTGGGTGGTTTAGTTCCTTGTCCCTCAGCACTTGTGTTGTTGCTCAGTGCGATCGCGCTCCATCACACGACTTATGGTCTAATGTTGGTCAGTGCCTTCAGTTTTGGGCTGGCAGTTGTATTAACTACAATTGGACTTGCCGTCGTTTATGCCCATCAATGGCTGGGCGATTTACCATTGCTCCAACCTTTACAGCGATATGTGCCGATTGTGAGTGCGATCGCTGTGATTGCAACGGGAACCGTGTTAACTGCTTGCGCTGTAATTTAGAGTATAAAAATATGAACATTGGTATCATTGGTTCTGGCAAAATGGGCAGCGGATTGGGCAAAATCTGGGCAAAAGCCGGACATCAAGTAATATTTTCCTATTCAAGAGATGATTTGAAGCTCCGCCAACTTGCCGCGTCCGCAGGGGAAACCGCAAAAGTTGGGACACCTGAGCTAGCCGTAGCAGAAAGCGATGTGATCGTGCTGGCAGTGTGGGCACCTACCTTAGAAGAAGTGTTCCGTACAGCCGGTTCTCTAGATGGCAAGATTATCATCACCTGCGTCAGTGCCTTGCAACCAGACTTTACGGGTCAAACGATTATGATATCGTAAACCCGATAATTATCCGTCTAAGACTGTCTATATGAAAATAAAGCATGAGAAATAACTTAAGTCTTTTAGCCCAGCGTCCAGCAGCTATTCGGATAATTGCCTTTCTTTTATGCTTACTAGTGATATGGTTACCTATTGCTATTCCAATATATTTATTGATATATGATGCTAACTTAGTGACTATTTTGACAATGGTCATGCTAGCAATCACATTCTTTCTTTTTCTGCCTTATTGGGGTAAGTTAGTTCACAATCAACCCCAAATATACCAACATGTGGGTTTAGAATTTACAAAGCAATTCACTTTTGAGTTACTCCGAGGTTTGGTAATAGGATTAATTAGCATTCAATTATTATTTTTGATTCAAGGTTCATTGGGTTGGTTGAAATGGCAGCAACCGAGTCAGTCGGTAGTACGATTTATTTTAGAAGCGATACCTACAGCTTTTGGGACTGCACTTGCTGAGGGGTTATTTTTTCGCGGTTGGATATACGATGAGTTATCCCGGGATTATAGACCCAGTGTTGTGCTTTGGGCAGCTTCGTTAATTTTTCCAATATCACATTTTCTCAAACCAATAACGGAAATAATTCGCACTTCACCGCAATTTTTCGGTTTACTATTACTTTCGTTAATTTGCATTTGGGCAAAACGTCTGTGTAGAGGACGTTTGGGTTTATCGATAGGTATTCATGCTGGATTAGTTTGGGGTTGGTATGTTGTTAATGTTGGTAAGTTGATTGAGTACACAGGTAAGGTTCCTATTTGGGTGACAGGTGTTAATGATAATCCTTTAGCTGGGGTGCTTGGGTTAAGTTTTTTGCTGACTTTGGCTTTATGGATGTGGTCGAAAAATTTAAAGTTGAAAGTTTAGGATTATTAGTCGAATTTGAGCCAATTCGTCAGAGCGCGATTTGAAAAAAATATTTTCAGCGATGGCTATAACTAGAACTTTACAATGGTTTTAGCGTTTGTATAAATTGCTTAGCTTTTCAGTTGATAAAAAATCCAAAATAGTTTCCGCTATCCCCTTTGATGCTAAATAAGGCACGCCATTCCCAACAGTTTTAAACATATTAGTTAGTGACATTTTATCTGGCAATACAAAGTTAGCGGGTAAAGATTGTATTGCTAAAGCTTCAGCTACAGAAATTCTGCGAACTTTATAAGGATGTAAATGCACTTCATTATTCCCATAACAAGCAGTAGGAGAATAACGCCATCTATGTAACCGCTTATAAGATTTTCTCGAATCATCACCTTCATATATAGAAGAAAATTTTGTAATTCCTGCTCTTGGTTGAAAATAGTGATTTGAATTTGGATGATTGAACACATCATTTTTTGTAAACCAAAATTCTACTGTTAACTCTTCAGGAATATTATCTGGACAAAGCAGTACAGAATTTTCTTTAAATGGTTCACTCTTAGCCCAAGGATAAGAAAAAGCTTTATCTTTTGAATACAAAGTATATTTGCTCCACGGGAATAAACCTGAAGGTAATACCCTTTCGTTACCAAGATTTATTCCTATATCTTGAATCAATGTATTTCGGAAGCCCAGTAGAATAATTCTGTCTCTATTTTGGGGTACACCGTATTCTATAGCATTAATTAAACGCTCAGTTAAAATATAACCAGCTTGGTTTAACTTTTGCTTCAACGAATCATAAAAAGAACGGTGCTTTTTCGTCTTCCACAAACCTTTAACATTTTCAAATAGAAAAAAATCTGGTTTTTGTTGGCAAATTAACTCAATATATGTAGCAGATAATTTACCATTATCTCCTAAGTTACCTCGATTTTTTCCACCTACAGAAAAGTCCGGACAAGGTGGACCACCGATAAAGCCAATAATATCATTATGTTGGCGACAATCTTGTAATAAATCTTTCAGGTATACAGCTTTTTCACCTTCAATAAGGTAAGTAACATCAGCTTCTGCACCATGATGATATCCATATTGTGGTAATTTAAGGTTAAGAACTTCGCGTGAGTGACGATATGCCTCTGCAAAAGGTGAAAAAATTTCATTCACATAAACAATATTAAAGCCGCTTGACTCAAAACCGAAATCAAGAAAGCCTGAACCTGCAAAAAAAGAAAAGATACTTGATTTAAGACTCATTGAACAGACATTGCTTACTTTAAATATGAACCCGCGCAAAAAGAATTACTATTAATATTTATACTAGACCAAAAAATAAAAATATTTTCCCATTATTTCTAGGAAACCTCTATTGCCAGTAATTAAAATATAATGACACTTAGAAAAGTATTTATCAAATAATTCTTCAGTCCCATAAACCTCACTATTAGTCCTCTTCTAGAGGACTTTAGCTATCAGACAGGGAATTTATTCCCTGGCTTACTGGCTTACAAGGTTTGTTAGAATGACCTACAAAGGATAAGCAAGGAATTTAGCAGATGACAATTGTGATTACTCTCACTCCAGAAATCGAAGCACGACTCCGTGAAAAAGCAGTACAGCGTGGAGAAGATGTAAGCATTGTTGCCGCTCAAATGCTGACTAACGCATTGGAGTCAGAAGCACAAGACTTACGAGAAGCTATCGAGGGTATTCAACGTGGCTTAGATGATTTTGAGGCTGGAAACTTCCGTTCATTCAATGATTTTGCAGAAGAAAAACGTCGTAAACATAATCTACCAGCCGATTAATGAGATACCAGGTTGAAATTTCTAGTGTTGCAGACGCTGAAGCAGATAACGCATTTCTTAGAGTATCTCAAATTACATCACCCCAGAGAGCAAGCGAATGGTATTAAGGGTTGCTAAGAGCAATCGAGTCTCTGTCCTCAATGCCAAAACGTTGCCCTTTAGCGCGAGAAAACGAATATTTTAGCAATGAAATTCGGCAATTACTCTACGGTCAAGGGCGTAACATATACCGTATTATTTTTACTGTTTTAGAAGAAGAAAATATTTGTACTGTCCGCATTCTTCACATTCGACATGCAGCACAACAAACACTTGGTGAAGAAGACAAAAACCAAGTATAAATTTGCTTTAGTGTATGTAAATCTTGTGGGGTGGGCATCCTTGCCCGCCCTTGTATTTATTCAAAATTAACTGTGTTCATTCAAAATTAACTGTGTTTATTCAAAATTAACTGTGTTTATTCAAAATTAACTGTGTTTATTCAAAATTAACCCCCAAACAAATATAGAGACGCGATAAATCGCCGTCTCTACATTTTTGTTTAAATATTGCCCTGGCATCGAGCAATTGTTGCGGGAGACAACTCTCCAACTATCGTAGCCGCAGCAGCGTTTCACAACTGAGTTCGGGATGGGTTCAGAGTGGTTCCACCGCGCCATAGACACC
>JAHHIC010000015.1 GCA_019359035.1 Scytonematopsis contorta HA4267-MV1
ATTAGCCAAATTTCTCAAGTTTCTTTTGACGAGGATTGGTTTCTTTAAAGCTTTTAAACTATTGATTTGTCTCGGTTCGGCTCGGTCGGCTTTTCTTTCGTTTCGCTCGACTTATTGAATATAACAATCCTCTCTGAAAGAGTCAAGGGGTTTGCGAAACTTTTTTTGATTTTTTTTCTAAAATGTCTCCAAGGCTTTATCCACAGGGATTTTGCTGAATATTACTCTGGGCTGAGAAAATAGAGAAGTAACATCTACTATATTTACCCCAGCCGTGAATTTACCACAGAGCCAGTCAGCACAAACTCAAACACGCAAAGCCGACCACATCCGTATCTGTCTAGAGGAAGATGTGCAATGTCATCAAATTACTAATGGTCTGGAACATTATCGCTTTACCCATTGCTGCTTACCCGAACTCGACCGCAACGAAATTGATTTGAGTACAAATTTTCTAGGAAAGCAGCTACTGGCACCATTATTAATTTCCTCCATGACCGGGGGAACCGAACAAGCTGCAAAAATTAATCGTCGTCTCGCTGAGGTCGCACAACATTATAAAATCGCAATGGGTGTCGGTTCTCAGCGGGTCGCAGTGGAAAAACCAGAAGTAGCTGAAACCTTTGCTATCCGCAAGTACGCTCCCGATACACTACTACTAGCTAATGTTGGTGCTGTTCAACTTAATTATAAGTACGGTTTAGATGAGTGCTTACGTATAATTGATATATTGCAGGCAGACGCCTTGATTCTACACATCAACCCGCTACAGGAATTTATCCAACCCCGTGGAGATACAAATTTTCGAGGTTTGCTTGATAAAATTGCTGCTTTATGTGAAAAGCTATCTGTGCCTGTGATTGCCAAAGAAGTAGGTAATGGTATTTCTGCTGAAATAGCACAGAAATTAATTGCGGTTGGGGTAAAAGCAATAGATGTAGCTGGAGCAGGAGGTACTTCTTGGGCAATGGTGGAAAGTGAACGAGCAGAAAATTCTTTGCAGCGTCGTTTGGGAAGAACTTTCGCTGATTGGGGCATTCCAACCGCTGAATGCATCACTACTATTCGGGCGATCGCACCATCTATTCCCTTAATAGCATCGGGGGGATTGCGTCATGGACTGGATATAGCTAAGACAATTGCGCTGGGAACAGATATTGCCGGATTAGCGATGCCATTTTTGAAAGCAGCAGCACATGAGTCAGAAAAAGCTGTGTACGATTTAGCAGAGGTATTAATAGCGGAAATAACAACCGTACTATTTTGTACAGGAAATCGTGATTTGTATAGTCTAAAGCGCTCAGCTAGTTTACAAAGAATACAATAGATATATACTGTAGCTGTTTTTCGATTATTTGGTGTTAGGTGTGAGGTTTTTGGTGGAAGTATAAGCATATCGCCGATTGACCATTAGCCATTGACTATAAAATAAAATGCGTAATTTTTTGAAACAAACTGTTGCCAGTTTACTAGGAAGTTTACTGGGGCTGATTATTTTTTCGGGTATAGGCACTACCGCACTATTATTACTGCTATTTGCTGCAGCTTCTTCCAAAGAAACAGCAGTGGAAGTCAAGGATAGGTCAGTGGTAGTTTTGGACTTATCGATGAACATCACCGATGCTGAACCAAATTCTAGCCAATTCTTGCAAAAAGCCTTATCGGGTGAGCAGGAAAACCGGATGTCCTTACGTAAAGTATTGGACTCTATCGAAAAAGCACGACTTGATAAACGCATTGTTGGTATTTATCTTGACGGCACAAGTTCTTCCGTTGGTGCTGGTTTAGCTACCCTTAAGGAAGTGCGTGGAGCATTGGAAAAATTCCGTGCATCTGGAAAAAAAGTTATCGCTTACGGTAACGAATGGGGAGAACGGGAATATTATTTAAGTTCTGTAGCAGATACAGTTGTACTCAATCCCTTAGGTGGGATGGAAGTCAATGGTTTTAGCTCCCAACCGATGTTTTTGGCAGGTGCTTTCCAAAAGTACGGTGTGGGGGTACAGGTTGTGCGAGTAGGAAAATTCAAGTCCGCAATAGAACCACTCGTGCTAAATAAACTAAGTCCAGAAAATCGCGAACAAACTCAACAACTATTAAATGATGTTTGGGGAGAATGGCGCGATACAGTAAGTAAAAGCCGCAAACTAACTCCTCAAAAGATGCAAGAAATTGCAGATAATCAGGCTTTATTAGATTCCAATCAAGCCAAACAGAGTGGGTTAGTAGATAAAGTCGCATATTTCGACCAAGTGGTTGCTGAACTCAAGCAATTAACCAAAAGTAAAAAAGACGATAAAAGCTTCCGTCAAATTAACATCGCTGAGTATTCAGAAATTCCCGGTAAAGATTTAGGTGTAGAACGCGACTCTAAAAATGAAATTGCTGTGGTTTATGCTGAAGGTGACATTGTTGACGGAGAAGGGGAAAGCGAACAAGTCGGTGGAGAACGCTTCGCTCGTATTTTCCGCAAACTTCGGCAAGATAAAGATGTAAAAGCGGTAGTACTACGAGTGAATAGCCCCGGTGGTAGCGCAACTGCATCGGAAGTTATGCAACGAGAAGTACGACTAACACAGGAAATAAAACCAGTGGTGGTATCAATGGGAGATATTGCAGCTTCTGGTGGTTATTGGATTAGTACCGATTCTAACCGTATTTTTGCGGAGCCAAATACAATAACAGGCTCTATTGGTGTATTTGGAGTACTATTAAATGTGCAAAAGTTAGCTAACGATAATGGTATTACCTGGGATTCGGTAAAAACAGGACGCTATGCTGATACCCAAACCGTTTCTCGTCCAAAATCTCCAGAAGAGTTGGCAATAATTCAGCGTAGTGTTAATCGAATTTATGATACGTTCTTGAGCAAAGTCGCACAAGGTCGAAAACTCTCACCGCAAAAAGTAGCAGAAATTGCTCAAGGAAGAGTTTGGTCAGGAACAGCAGCAAAGGAAATTGGTTTGGTAGACGAAATTGGTGGTTTGGATGCAGCAATTGAACATGCTGCAAAACTAGCAAAATTAGGAAAAGACTGGGAAATCAAAGAACATCCGAGTGGAAGTAGCTTTGAAGAACGCTTTTTTGGACGTGCTACGGAAGAAGTGAAAACAAAATTAGGAATTAATGGGGGTGAAGCTAAAACTTCTCATCCTTTAAATGCTGAAATGGAGAAACTACAAAAAGAAATTTCTGTACTGCAACAAATGAATGACCCACGGGGAGTTTATGCGAGGTTGCCTTTTAACCTAAGTATTGAGTAGGAGGTATAGCAAATTGCGTATTTGACTTATGTAATTTGTTTATACCAATTTCAGTCAAAGATATGCAGCTTATAGGTTACCGAGAATGCACTCCCATTTTTGTGGGGGTGTATTTGATTTTTATTTTATGTATGTTTTATATATAAAAATAGGCATTTTGGCATTACAACCTAAATACATTGCATTATTGTACCAGTGGCGCATTTAAAAAATACATCCAGTTTAAGTAATTATCACTATAGTTAGAAGGATATAAACAATGACGCAATCAAGTCCAGATAGGTTAGACCGAATCGAAGCAACCCTAGAAAGAGTTTCACAACAGCTTGATAATCAGGTTGTTGTAAACGCGGAATTAAGGCAGTCAACAACGGAATTAAGGCAGTCAACTAGCGAACTTAGAGAAACAAGCGCTCATCTGACTGAAAATGTAAATATTTTGATGAATTCCGTAACATCTTTAGTCGGTGTAGTTAACCAACACCAGTATAGGATGGAATTTTTGGTTGAAGAAAATCGTGAAATTCGCAGTGATATGAGACAAATGCGGAATGATATGCGGGAAATGCAGAGCAATATGCAGTTCATGCAGAGCGAAATACTCGGTTTGCAAACCGAAAATAGTCGCATACTAGATATTCTTGAGAGAAGGGGGTAGCAAAGTAAAAAATTTGCCCATTAAAGTTGAATGGCATTAAGAAAAGCCCCCCAATACTTTAATTAAATTCACGTAGGATGGGTTAGCTGACATCTTGCACCAATAAAATTCAATGTCATAATCACTACTATATTTATTTAGATACAGCCACCCCTTTCCACAACTGCCAGGGAATAAATTCCCTGTCTAAAAGCTAAAGTCCTCTAAAGAGGACTAGAAATAGGGTTATATTTTTAATGTTAATTTTAATACTATAATTTATTTTAATTAGTTTTATATACGTAAGGTGCAAGATATCAGTTAAGCGCATTTTTAGCATTTAGTTGGAGATTCTGGTTCTTCCGTTCAAAGCGCGTGCTAAATTTGTTAAAAAATAAGCTTTAAACCCTTATAAGGCTTTTGTTACAGCCATTATTGACTACAATTCGGCATCCTGGCTTAAATTTAGACTATTAACACTTGTAAGCCTTGATTTAATAGGAAAGTTATCGACTCTAATTAAAAATTTAGCACGCGCTTTGAACGGAAGAACCAGAGTTGTCATGGTAGTTGCTAATTGTAAATTGGTAATTGGTAATTGTGAATTAGCAATTGTGAATTAGCAATTGTGGGGTGGGCATCCTTGCCCGCCCAGATGTGATGTCCCTGGTGTGAGTTCAAAATCACGGACGATTCCAGTAATCATAGCAGTTCAGTTTACTTTGTGCGCCCACCAAAGCGATGCACATGGCGGGAACCAATGCGGACAATCCAAACCTGAGCATCTGGGTAACGTGCTTCAAGACGTTTAGATTCAAAAATTGTTAGAATATACATCTGTATTAAAAGATTTTACATCATGAGCAATGGATTAACAAAGAAAAACTGGCTCGTCAAAAGATAGTAGAAAAATAACAAGTCTTAGAATGAATTAATTTTATACATAAAAATAGGCATTTTGGCATTACAGCTTAAATACAATTGCATTATCGTACCAGTGGTGCATTCAAAAAAAACATCGATTTAAGTAATTATTACTAAATAGCCTCACAGGTAAAGGGTACAAAAAAATGGCAGAGTCGAGTCCAGACAGATTAGACCGAATCGAAGCGACACTAGAGCGAGTTTCACAACAGCTTGATAATCAGGTTGTTGTAAATGCTGAATTAAGGCAGTCAACTACCGAATTAAGGCAGTCAACTACCGAATTAAGGCAGTCAACTACCGAATTAAGGCAGTCAACTACCGAATTAATACAAGCAACTGCTGAGATAGCTGATACTGTAAATATTTTAATGAGTTCAGTAACGTCTTTAGTCAGTGTAGTTAACCAACATCAGTATAGAATGGAATTTTTGGTTGAAGAAAATCATGAAATTCGCGGTGATATGCGGGAGATGCGGAGCGAAATAGTTGGTTTGCAAACCGAAAATCGTCGCATACTTGAGATTCTTGAGAGAAGAGAGTAACTAGTGACTGAAGTCGAATGTCGCGAAGAAAAGCCCCCAATAGCCCTGAACTAAAGTTCGGGCTAAAAGCTTAAACCCGTTAAAACGGGTTAAATAAATGAATTTAGTTAGCTAAAGCTAACTTTAGCTTTTAGCCCGTTCGCGTTCACGGAGTGGAGCGTAGCGCTTAGCGTGCTGCCTCAGCATAATTTATTTCAGGGGCTTTGTAAGTAACATTTACCTATTAGGATGAGGTTTTCTCGCAAAATTGGGATGCTCCCTTAGTGAAAGGCTTTTCGAGCATGCTATTCGACTGAAGTCGCAGGCTTGCGATATGAATAAAGCTTAATATTTTATTTATAAGCACCCTCTTAGAGGGCTACATAAATAAGCTTGTTGGGGAAGTCCAAATTGAGAATTTTGGCAAATAGAAATGCTGCGATCGCAGTCTCAGTTTTGCCGGAACCTGTGGGAGCGCGGAGCAGAATATCTTGACGGTTAAGGAGCTTCGCGATGGTTTCGCGTTGAAATTGACGTGGAGGGAAGGTTGTGAGGGTTTGAAAGTCTTTTTCAAGAGCGATTTTAGTTACATTACTCATAAAACTTTACGTTTTTGATGCTATCATCTTCTTTTAAAGCGGTAATTATAACTTTGACAATTTGCAGTTCCTGAAGATTAATAGCTTGATTTGGCTCTTTTTCGGTAGATTTTTGCATTGTTTCTAGGATTTGGTAAGTAACTTTAATGCCAGTAATTTTGGTTATTCTCGCATCCACAATTTCCCCTATTTTAAATTTACGAAGATTTTTATCCTTAGTTATCACATTTTTAGTAGGCAATTTTATGGGATGTTTATTTACAACTTGATGCTTACGATTATCTACTATGTCCAGTATTTGAAGAGGTGTTGGTAATACAGGACGTTCTGTATATTCATTCGGCTCAATAGTCATATACTGAGTTTTATTTTTATCTAGAAAAATATCCCAACGTAGCATTGCTAAAAGCATCTGAATACGAGGTATTTCTTCTAACTTTATCGCTTTAGCATTTTTGGGATGGTCATCATCACTAATATTATTATTATCCAAAACGTATTTTTCAAAAGCTTGTATGCAGTGACGATATCTTGCTGTAGTATCAGCTTGATTCTCCTCTCCAGTCAGCCACTGATTATTATTAAATAACTGCGAGTAACGTTGATTCCGATTACTTAAATATAACTCGTGAATGATTTTAACTGCACCCATCCCCAAAGGTTTACCCATACCCAATGATAAACAGTATTCGTCTTTTTGGACAATATGTAAAACCCATAGTAAGCCACCCAATTCTATTTCGTTTAGGTTTTCAAAACGAATAAAAAATTTAAAAGAGACTCCCTCTTTGATTGGTTTAATATCCGTGTACTGTAAGCGAGCTTTTTTTATCTTGTCTGTGTCAGCTTCTTGAATATCATCAAGTAGTACATCAGGTTTATGCCAATATAGTTTATGTCCACGAATAACAGTTTCTGGTGATTCGTCATTTATTGGTGGCTTACTAGCGTAGTGTTTAAGCTCGCTTTTACTTGAACTTTTTTGAACTAAATAATGTTGAAAAGTTGTCGGTTTAGGTGTAGAAAGAATTTTCGGTGTAATAACTTCGTCAACATTTCCAGTTAACCAAATATCATCATTAGCATTTTTCAAACAAATAGCGTCTTCGATAAATACTCGACCTGCTAAAGACTCTAATATTTTTTTATCAGATATTTTAGTTGTATCTGTATCTTCTCCTTTATTTTTAGCTTTAACAAAACCGAATATAGCTTCAGCTAAATCAATATTATCAGACTTACGTAGAAATTCAGGAATAAAATCAACAGTAGAAGCAGCTATTCCGTCGCGATTTGGTGAATAAGGAATACGGAAATTTGGACAATGACCAAACAATGTTACTTCTTCTTGCCCATTTTGAGGTTCACAATAAAAAATTGGTCGTCCTTCCTGCAAAACACCTAGTTTTTTGTCAAAAGGTTTTTGCTTTTGGAACTCAGTCAGCGCACTACAGTAATATTTAATAGCATCATCATTAATTTTCAGACACTTTACATTTGCATCATCATTGACTTCTAGAACAATACAATGATTTACCCGATTAGAATTTTTTGAACTGTCAGAAGACTCTAGCATATTACCACTAGTTACAAGTATTCCTTTGTGCGGGTAAAGACTTTGATTAGTACTGACTATTTTAGTAAATCGACGTGAATTTTTAAAAAAAGTATTACCGAAAGTTACATTTACGTATTGAGGGAGATAATTCGGTTGATTCATTTTGATTAAAGTAGACATTTTTGATAAATCTTGTTCCTTAACCCAAATAAATGAAGAATTTTCTATAATTTTCGCAGGTCTAATATACCAACTAATCCCAATTTTGCTTAAATAGCCAGCTTTGATTTTTTTCGGAATATCTTTCTTATATTCTATTGCTAATGGGTCATCTTTTTTAGCTGCAACAGCGCGAAAAAAGAAGTATTGTTGGTTTGATACACGGTCAATTTTACTAAAGCTAATAATTTCTACAAGACTACGAAACATCCCACGTAAACTGCTTCCCGATATTGTAGGAGTTAAACTTACAGGATTACGAGAAAAATCAGAGAGTATTTTGCGCTTTTCGTTTTCTAGTTGTTTATCTGATTCATCTTTAGATTCTTCATCAGATTTATCTGTAAATTTAGCAAAGTCATTCACTAATAAACCACAGCGAGTATACAAAGGAGATTTAGTTGTCAACCGGCATTCAATTTTACCAGTATATCGATTCTCTGATTGAGGATAGTAACTATTTTGTTGTGGTAGAGACTCCTCTGGAACCTCAATAACTTTATTCGGTAACTCAACAAAATTATAAGGAGCGTGTGCTTCTCTGTCTTTAGGTACATTATTTAGATGTCTTGGCAACATTTGCTAATTCCTTTATTGTTGTAAGATTAACAAGACGACTGAGATAAATACAAGCTAACCCCGTCTCTTCCTCATCAATATAGTGACGAACCATTAAACGTAGCGGACGATATAATTTGTTAGGATTTGAATTAAACTCAATACCAGTCAAAGGTACAGCATGACGTAAACCCTGTGAACCATCTGAGACCAAAGTAAAACCATTATTTGGTTCTTTATCTGTTTTAGTTCCCCAAAGAATTTGATTTTCAGGGATGTACTCACACTCTTTCATACCCTCATCTTGAATAACACGAGCTTTAAATCCATCGTTACTCCTCCACAGCATTACTTCCGAAGTTTCCCCAAACGCTCGACATTGTTGTAAAGTAAAACAACGGAATTTAGGCAAAAAATCAAAAGCACTATCAGCAGTCACTAATTTACCGTCTCTAAACTCTCCCCAAATAACCCCATCTTCTGCATGAGCTAGCAAATACCGTAACTTATATTTGTCAGCCATTTCCTCCAGATATTTTGTTAGGTCTAGAGAAATAGGAACTTCCAATAATTCACAGAGAGGCTTTTTCAAGCAGCTACCTCCTTATTTAGAGCATCAACATATTCTTGTAAAGACTCAGCATCATCTATAATTAAAGGCTCATCCTTTGCAGCTTGGCTTATTTTCCAAATTTTATTTTTCCAGGGTAAAGAGATTATTGCTTGTTGTCCCTGCAATCTTCCCCGTCCAATACTACTTGTACCACCAACAGGTAAGTCTCCCGTCCACAAATCTTTTAGTAAAAGCAGCAGTAGTCCAATTTCATAACATTCTGGTTTACGCAATTCTAGTTTTATGACTAATTTAGTGTTGTCACTTCCAAATATAGGCTGCTCTTGGAACAATGCTCCGTGTAACGCACCACCTGTAAAGCGGTCAATTGCTATACGAGTTTGTACTAAATCCGTTGTTTCTGTAATTACGGTTTCATTAACGATTAAACGACTAGCTTTTGCTTGTTTAGTTTTATCGTGACTAAAATCTGGTCCAAATATTTCATCAATTATGCTCGTTTTTTTCTGAAGAGTATTAACGATTCGTTCTGCTCTATGACGCAAAACACCTGCTAAAGCTGTACCCGATAAAATAGACTGAAGCTCCCCATCTCGTTTAGATTTTAGATGTACAACATCAGGAGCTTTACTATCAGAAGCTTGACCCGAACGAATTAATAGGGGACTAGCGAGGGTAAATGTAGCCTCGATTGTTAGCCGTTCCCGTTTATCTTCTAAGCCTAAAGAAACATCTAAAGAAATACCTAAAGCTGTTGCGATTGAATCGTGAACTGGGTGTTCGGGTAATAAACCTGTTGACCAATGCTCAAACTTTAGCCAGTTTACCCGTTCGTCTGGTTGTCGCAAATCAAATTGCCACACTTGCCATTTTTCCACATGACAGCGACCGAAACCGCGATGTTTTTTCATCCCAATACAAATTTCACCACTTTGAGAGCTTTGCTCACTTTCTAATCCATGTAATGCTAAAGCAAGTGCTTTTTTTAATTTTTCTTCATCGCTATCTTTTTCAACAATAAGCAGTTCAAAACAAAGATGAAACTCAGTTCCAGACTCTAGTAATTCTAAATCATATTTTGCTTTATCTACTGCTGTACGAGTTACACTATTAATTTTTACACAGTCACGAAGCTCAGCTTGTATAGGAGTTGTACTGATGGCATCATTAATAATTAAAAGGCTTTGAGTATCGTTTTCTTTAAGTTTGATTTTTTCATTTTCTGGTAATTGTATCTCATCATCATAGGCAAATAAATCTCCAAATAACTTAGTCGCTATATCATTGCGATGGTCTCTAATATTATAACCACAATTGTACTCGCGTAAGAAGTTTCTTAAGCTACCTCCGATAGATGAACCTGTTAGCAAAGCGTGGTTAGTAGCACTATCTCTTAGTAAAGCAAAATCAAGTGGACTATCTGTATCACCACTACCTAAACAAGTTGGTGTATCTAAAATTAAGTTGCAGCGCACAATTATTCGCTTAATAATGTTGCGATTTGAAGTATGACGCGACTCAATCATTATTTTTCTCCTTAATTGTTTTTTTTACAATCGCAATAATTAAGCGCAACGTATATTCTAATGCCAAATAATCATCAATTCTTTTTGGTACACCTGCAATTTTGATAAATGGTTGACCATTATCAAGTAAATTTCGGGTTTGTGGGTCACTAATCCAAGATTCATTAATCCAGCTTTGAGGAGATTTTAGCCATTCATTTATCTGTTCATCAAATCGTTTATCTAAATTTTTTAAACGAGTACGCTCAAACTGGCTACGAGCATTAGCAGGTAAATTTTGTAGTAAGCTCTTTATCGGTGCTATTATTTCTACTATATTTTTACGCTCAGAAGCTATTTTTGTTTGTTCCACTTCTAGTTGAGATAGCACTTGTCTATTGATAATCATCAAACGTGAGAGCTGACTATTACTAATTTCCTTTCTTTGAATTTCTGTAGTACTAACTGCTTTAAGTAACAAATTATCAAGCTTTTTCCTGAGGTTTCTTAATGCTATATTTCCGGCTATTTTTAATGAATCTTGACTCAGCGGTTCTGCTTCAATCATTGCTGAGCTATTGTCAGGTTTAGATTTAGATAATTTAGCTTGATACTCGCTTTCTTCTTTTAGCCAGTTAAATACAACTCTTCCAAATCCTTCTACTCTACGTTCACCAATCCCCTGTTCTTCGAGTTCCTGTATTTTTTTTAATTCATAAGCAAATGGCTTAAAAACAAATACACTTCCTGCTGTAAAAGCTGGTGTTTGTGGTAAAGGTAATCCCCATGTACGATTAAATCCCCCTACAATTATCGTGCTGGAATAGATGCTATTATTTTCAAACTCTAGTGACTTTTCATTTATATTTAAAATTTTGGAGATAGCTTGACGTAGCGCTTCTGGTTCTACACTACATTGTCCGTATTCATCCCTTATAATAGTGTTACTTAAGAGTGTAATTGTTAGACTCGTTTTATTCCACAAACGTTCAGTCAAGTCTGTTTCTACTTCCGAAGAATTACTATTAGGGATTAATTCGATTGTTGCATGACCGTAACCTGCACTCTGAGAACCACCTAGCCAAATATCTTGTGTTTGTAACACAGACTCAATGGTATCTTTGTCTTGCTCCGAATCACATAATATAATAGCTTGAAAAGTTTGTCCAGCATCTATAGCATCATAGCTGAATACAGCACCATTGCTGTCAATTCCTCTACCACGTTTACGGTCTCGTTGATTATGAATATTAATTCGTCGCTTAACTCGGTAAAATAATACATCCGTATCGCTTACCGTACAAAACTTTTCTTCAATCAGCTTTGGAGATAATTCCTCATCACGTTCATCAATAGGAATTTGGCTGAAATCGTAGATAGATGTTTCTTTGTCTTCAGAAAATTCAGCTGTTTTATCTTTGTACCAAGAACGTGGTGTAGGTAAAGTACGCTTTCGATTAATGTCAACCGGATACGCATTCAAATAACGGGTTTTAGAATCATCAAAAAATAATCGCTTAATATCAGGAAAAAGTTTACTATCTAAGATATCATCACTTTTTTGAATTCCTTTTTGTTTGAAATAGCGACCAATTAATCCTCCTCTAATCATACTACCTAAAATATAGTCATGGGATACATCACTATTTGGGTCTCCCTGAAGAGATGTTGCTAATAAAGGCTGCTTAGTATGTATTAAAAAAGTGATGATATTCATATCTCTCTCCCAAAGCGCTCAATGTAACTAATATCTTGACTAATTTCACGGCTGAAGTTTTTATCCCATAAAGTACACTGCACATGACCTCGACCACGATTGCGTCCACTTCCGAGTCTTCGCAATGCTAATGTACCAACAACTAAAAGCGCTAAAATATCTTTGTCTTCTTCTAACTCTTCGTTGATTTCCTTTGCAAATAAAAGTTTTGATTCAAACGATAGTTCTCGCAAAACAACCCGTGCTGACCGCAAACTACGAGTTAAAGAAGCTCCATTTTTTGGGTCAATTGCTGCTTGACGACGGATACTAGTAAGAGATTGTAAAATATCAGTACTGGTCAGACTAGGATTGTACCTTTTATCCCGACGCTTTTTATCCAACTCCTCATCTATTTGTGCTGCAACTGCTGTTCGTAAATCAGTTGGTAAACAAGCATCTCCTACACGTATAATTGCTTGATTCGCAAGATTACTACCCGGTTTCCCAAACAAATTATCAGCGACTTTACACCAATTTTTTTGTTGATTTTTATCTGATATTGTAGCCACTAAGTTATCACATTCCTCACTGAGTAATCCTTTCAAAGTACGTCCTCGTAAAAAAGGAAATCCATAGCGGTCATGTTCAACTTCTTGGTCAACTAACCCTGCAACTCCATCACCACGACCAAAAGTTGTATCGCTCAGTAACTTTATTTTGAGAAAATAGTTACTCATCACTAGACTCTCCTAGAGGGATATAAAACTCCATTGTTTCAATCGCATCAAAGTAGCCGCAAAATTCATTCCACCAACCCTCCTCTGCTAGCTTGGAATTTGCTTCTGGAAAAGCTGGTAAACTTTCGAGACTGTATAGCTGCCGAAACTGCTTTGTTGCTTCCCGACCTTGACGCAGCACATCTCGCAATGCCATAACCTTATTGCGTCGGTCTTTCCAATCTTTATGTGTATTCAACTCATGAACCACTTCGGCAAAACCACTCCAAGTACGCCACTCATTTTTTTGGGAGTGCGATCGCATTGGTCGCATGAGCAAAGAAGCAACCTCATCACGTTCGGGAATCTGTACTTTATACTCGCGTTGACGAATTTCATTGATTGACCCAATTAAACCACTTGCAGCAATATGCCAGTCTAGAGCAGAAAATAAAGGTTTTTTATAATCATCAGTCTCTTTCCGCATCCACCTTTTGGCTTCAGCACACAGTGATTCACTCAAAGCATAAGCCTTAGCAAAAGGAAAATGAGTTTTAACAATTGCAATACCAGCACAAGCAGTTGCTTTTCCTTTGTTATCAGGCAAATTAGCAGTAAACTCTTCAAATTTTTCCAAAAACTTTACAGCCAGAGATAATCCTAAACGTCCATCGCATACAAAAGTTATATCATCTCCACCATAGACAATCGGACGAAAAGGTAAATAAGTTTTACCATTCCTTTGTTGAAGATTTACCTGATTTATAACTTCTCCAGATGTACTCACATACTGAATTGCAGGTCTATTATCCTCCATAATAATTGATTGCTTAATTAGCATTTCAGCCACAGCGCGTAAAGCATTTTTACCAGCTTCATTAATAGCTTTAGAAAGCTTTCGCATTGCTATAACAAAATCTCGGTTGCTTGATGTAGTTTTAGCATATTCTTGAAATCTATTACCCAACCTATTGCCATCAGCATGAACAATAGCGATGTAACTACTTTCTCCCTCCGAACGTCCTAAATCATCAACATCATATGGTATTTGATATTTTCCTAACTTCAAGCCTTTAAAAATAGTATTAATAAGTTTTGTATTAGCTGCTTCACGATTTTCTGGCTCACTATTTTTATTAGCTGGTTCGCGACCATTAGGGTAAACAGTTTTAAGCTTAGCTACGATTTCTCTAGAAACTAAATAACTATCATTTTCAGGGACTCCATAGTTTTTACTCGTGTCTACAGCTACGAAACCTGTAGAATTACAGTTAGCTGTTACGCTCATAGCCAATAAAGGCATTGATGGTCTCGGTCTTTGTTTTTGGCTTTCTAGTTTAGTCTTAATTAATTTTCCTTCAATTGTTTCTCGGAGCGAGTCTTTTTTATCCCAATCAAACTCTTGATGAGCAATTACAATATTTAGTCCCGGAGCTTCACGCAATATTTTATTACTTAGAATTCTAGTAAATTTTTTGGCGTATTCCTCTGTTTTAAATAACAAAACAGTATTACCACCACCTGCATATACTAACTCAGCAACGATTTCATTATCTGTAATAATATGTGGCTCAAAGTCATCTATTTCTTCATAAACTTTACCTATTTTCTTTAAACACTCTTTAACCCATTCATCAGTTGCGACTTGAACTAAATATGAACCACCAATATTTTCACGCAAACGGTTACTACCAAAAATATACTTTTGGATTCCAGTAGTATCAATAACTGTCGCTACTAAATTATTCATTATTTATCTACTCCTTGAATCCAATTTTTGAGATGTTCTGATAAATTATTAATATCCTTACTTCCAAAAACTTCAACTTTTGGGTCATCAATGTAGCTCATAAAACTTTGTTTTATCTTATCAGCTTTATCTGAGTAGCACACTAAAGCGACCCGTGCTTCATCTCCTCCCATCTGTTTTGCCCGACGATAAGCCTCAAATAATTTAGATTTACATAAGTGCGAAGTATCATCAGTCGTACAAGATATAGCAAACAGTTGATAACCTCGCAAACAAGCAACATCAAATTCAAAAAATGTAATCCCCGATTTTTCAGGAAATTTAAATGACATACCGACTTCATCAAGCAAACAATCAGACTGAATATTTTTTAATTGTTGTAGGACATAATCTTCTAGCCAAATACCTTCAAGCCACTTACAAATTTCTTCAGATGTCTTTTCCTTTTTAGAAGGCTTAGGGAAAATGCCTAACTCTTTTAAGTGCTTAATGCTTAATTTACCTTCAGGTGAAATCATTTTTCCCTCATGTAGTACAACTAGTATTTCTTCTGGAATACCAACAGTATCAAATGACAAATTATTTAGTTCTCCCGGAGACTTCCAGTTGCCAAAATTAAAATATATTTCTGTGTTATCACTATTTTGTATTTGTATTATTTCTTCCTTTGCTCTCCCTTCGATATAAAGTTTTTTACACCACTCCCTCCAGCCAGATTGCTTGCTGAGTATAGCTTCCACTAACTTTGGAAGCGTTACATCGTCTTTTGGTTGTCTGCTTAGAGATAACCCATGTAACTTAAAAAGCTTGTCTAAGGAAAGTTGCAATAATTCTTTTGGTATATCTAAAGGAATGGGATTTTTAAGTTGGTCATCAACATTTTTAAACTACTGGAATCTAAGTAGCTAAAAATAGGAGCAGGATTAAGTTTAGTATTTAGGTCTACATCATCAGGAAAAAGCAGTGCTTGGTAAGCATGAGTAGCCATCGCTTTTGTACCACCTGTATAATTCAGACCAAACTGTTTTTTATCTGGGTAGCTTTTTTGAATTATCTTGATTTGCTCTCTAATTCTTTTTTTAATTTCGTAAGCATTAGACTGGTTATTATCCAATGGGACTAATTCGTTATCACTCAATTCTAAAATGTCCTTGAGACGCTCCATAGGCTTTTGTGTATGTTCGCTGTAGACCAGATAAGGTTTACCACCTTCTGCTAGCAAAGTTTTTGCTGCTACGTAGTTAGGCAAAGGATTTTCCCCAACCAACAAAAACAGGTGGTCAACTGTATATTTTTCAAATCCAGATATGTTCATAGGGTAGATATATTCCCTTGTAAATTTCCATACCCAGTATTACACATTATCGGAAATACCCTCTTCCAACACTTGCTAACCTGGAAAATATATGCAAAACAGCTTAACTTATGGAAAAACCAATCTTCAGCAACCCCCCACATCCCAAAGTATTGCAACAGCTAGCTAACGGTTCCTTAGACCAAAGCCAAAACCTAACCCGTGCCATCAGACTTTGGGTATTGCTGAGGTGGCTCTATAACGATAAAAAAGATACAAATCTCAACAATCACTTTACCTACAGTGATTGGAGTAATACCTTCTTCACCAACACTCACAAAGGAGAGAAACAAGAAGATATCCTCAGCCACAACGACCCCTATTGTCCTTGTATAAAAACCATACAACAATGGTTCTCAGAATTAGAAATCCCTGCAGATGAATGGCAACACTCCCTAAAACAACAAATACACCTACCAAACGTAGACTTAGAAAGCTTATTAAAAGAACGATTATTTGCTCAAGTTCGTAAATCCCTACAAAGCGATTTTGATTTATTAGTCAGTCGTCATTACTTAGAAAGAGTAAAAAATACAATAGGTAGAAGCAAATATTACCAACTAGTAGAAAAATTACCACTCATCACAGAAACAACCTTAAGCATTAAAAAACAAACCTACTTAGCCGGAACCCTAGGTATGTTCAGCTTTCTAGACCCAAGTTTACCTTTAATAGCAGAAGAATTCTCCGACAATGAATCAGACAAAGAAATAGACGAAGACAATCATCGCGTCTTTTTGTTCGTCGATTACGTAGTACCAGAATCAAGTCCCAAAGAAGACGCTGTAGACCAAATCCAGAGTGAGCTACAAGAAATTTGGGACTCTGGAAAAATATCCCCCATACTACTGACCTATCACAGCGCTCATCAAAATCTGACAAAAGAGTGTGTTACTTATCCCGTCTGCATTTATTTTATGGAGCGAGCTAAATATTTATGTGCCTACGGTATTACCCCAGCTGGTGCAATTAACTGGTACAAATATCGTCTCGACAGAATTATTTCTAAACATCTAGAAACTTTAGATTGGGAAGACCCTCGTGTTCCACAACTATTAAGAGAAAAAAATGACGATAATCAACTACCAACTCCAAAAACAGTCAACAGCAAACTCAAAGAAGCATGGGGATGTGATTTTTACAAAGAAACAGCAATAATGATACTACGATTTGACAAAGATTTCCATCAAAGCTATATACAAGGCATTAGTATTCACGACACCTTCAAAGCGATTACCTGCCAAACAACAGCAAAATTAATCAAACAACACACCCAAAACCCAGAGCATCGCACAAAAACCTTAGAAACTCTCCAATCTCGTACCAGCACCGACGCTTATTACCAAGTAGACTACCGAGTAACAGACTATTACGTAATTCGCTGGTTGCGAGCTTTAGGCTCAAAAGTCGAAGTCCTCTTACCTTGGAGTTTACGTCAAGAAATAGCTCAAGAGATTCAGAACACTTGGAATTTATATAAATAATAACCCCTCTCCAAACCTCTCCCCAAAACGAAGAAAGAGAGGCTTTATTAA
This sequence comes from Scytonematopsis contorta HA4267-MV1, assembly GCA_019359035.1. Classification (GTDB taxonomy): domain Bacteria; phylum Cyanobacteriota; class Cyanobacteriia; order Cyanobacteriales; family Nostocaceae; genus Scytonematopsis; species Scytonematopsis contorta. The sequence goes on from JAHHIC010000015.1 coordinate 17,416, forward strand.
TTCCCCCTTCCCTTGCTCTTAAGGGGGGTAGGGGGGTTAGGTCTGCGTGTAAAGAAAGTGGACTCTAATTACTTAAGTGTTTTATCAGCCCTTGATGATATACACGATATAGGCATACAGTAGTATAGTCGAATTAGCCATCCATCTATGGACACAAAAACCAAGCGCCTTTTACTGCTAGTTATTTCCTGTAGTGCCGCAGGTGTAATACTAGGAGGTGTCACCAGCTGGGGAGAAAGCAGCCTCTGTTTGCAAAATAAAGATATCACAAGTGAATGTATAACCCAAAACCCCCTGAATAAGGCACTAGAGGGAATGGGCAATGGCTTACTGGCTGGGGCTGGAGCTGCTTTTGGTGTCGCATGGCAGCTAAGACACGACAATTAATTTTTGAATCCCAATAGAAAATACTACCTCACACCCAACACTGGCTCCCATTTACCTATCGTGTACACACAAGTAGGAATAAACTGTCGTTGCGTTCACGGAGTGTTCCCTATAGCGGGAATGGAGGAACGCAATGACAATATTTGTTTCTTATTCATAAATTAATTTACTAATTTCTTTACACTTAATTCTAATTATTATTTTTACTAAATTGATTCAACAATTATATTTTTGCGCTTCATAAATTATCTAAAAATTATACGTATCTTTAAACTTAATAAAATTAATATATTAAGTATAAAACCAGTAATTTCTTGAAGATTACATGAAGAATTAGTCAGTAATATTGCTGATTGGTAGATAGTCGAACTACGCTCTAGATATCAGGGGGTGTATCTACTTTGAGCGCTCATAAAATCACCAGGAGTAAGAACAATGCATCAGCAATTGTCAAAACTAAAATATGCTGCAATTCTTTTGACAGCAGTGCTAGCACCTACAAGTGCTGTACAAGCAGCGACACTTACAACCAAAACTTATGACAGTTCAGTTGCTGTACAAAGAACTGATTATGATGATTTCTTAGATTTACAACAATTTGATTCAACATTAGGAGATTTACAAAGCATTGAATTAGCATTACTAGGAGAAGTGAATGGTAAAATTGAATTAGAAAGTCGAGACGCATCACCAGCAACTGTAACAGGCAACCTCAAAGCAGAAATTACTTTAAAAAACCCAGATAATTCAACTTTGTTAGTCGCTTTACCAACAGCATCAGAAACCAAAACTTTTACTAAATATGATGGGGTATTGGATTTTGGTGGCACTTCCGGAGCAACATTAGCAGGACTTAAAAGTGTTGATAGTAAATCAAAAACATTAACTGACACTAGTACTTTTGCACCTTTTATCGGAACTGGAAAGGTTAAATTACCTGTTAGCGCTATCGGCAAATCAGAAGCCACAGGTAAAGGTAACTTAGTCGCAGGCTTTGAAACCTTAGCCGGTGCAAACGTGAGAGTTGTTTACACTTACCTCAAAAAAGTCGAAGAACCACCAAAGAAAAAAGTACCGGAATCCCAAGTACCAGCAGGTGTACTAGCTGCAATGGGTTTGGGAATGGTGGTGACACGCAAATTCCGGCAACAAGCGTAAATATTAGGGATATTAGGTCTTTGTAGAATAAGTGGTGGGCTGCAACCCATCACTTAATTTACTTTAAATTATTTTGCACCAACATACCCTTTGGCTAAAAACGATAATTTCGATTTTGCACCCACATACTTAATGGTACAGCTTGTCCTTGTGGGTCAACTCTTACTTCTACCACCATTGGTTGCTGCTGTCGATTCCTCTGGTTACTGCGTGTAGACAAAGACCTTGAGATATCGTTGTTCATCTCTTGACGCTGGTTTTCCGAGATGTAGTATGTTTCCAATCCATAATTTACCGCACCATTTTGGTAAGTACCCCTGAGAGCCACTTGATTTGCAGCCAAGCTATTGGGGAGATAATCATTAACTCGTACAGGTCTCCAAGCTCTAGGAACACCAAGACGAGCGAATCTCTGCTCCTGCATAATTACGTACAAACTCGTACCTTGCTCTAAAGAATTGTTTCTATCTGTATCGCGATTACGGTTACGATTGCGATTACCATTGCGATTATCATTGTTATCGCCATCATTAACACTATTTCGCCTTACCACTTCAGACCAACCAGGTAATCTTCGCAAAGTTTCGATGTTAGAAATATCGTAACGCATTCGCATCGAATTACCTTGTCGTAAATCATAAGGATTAACAGATGTTGTTTGTAACACAACATTTCTGCCAGTAATATTCGTATAAACAGCTTGGGAAGGAACAGCAAGTATCAGTCCTGTTTGTATCAACAAAGGAACAATAAAACGCCAAAGTGGTAAAGGCTTATTAGACTGCTGAGACTCCGACGTCTTAACGTAATCCTTGAAAGTAACTCTTTCAGAAAATTCAACTTCTGGAGGTAAAGAACGGTTTGTCATAAAGAATTAGGGAGTGGGGAGTAGGGAGTGGGGAGTGGGTAAATTCGCGATTCGCAATTTGTAGTGCGAGCATCTTGCTCGCGATTGACAAATTGCAAATCAGAGTATTTTCCAACAACAATCAACAGTCAACAATCAACAATCATGACTTTTTAGGGGGACTGGATAACCGACGTTCAAACCAAATACCCGCACTCATAACTCCCCATCCACAGAATGCGAAGACTAAAGCGCGAAATAGTAAGTCAGTATCGTATTCCAGTACTCGGCTAATTATTTGTGATGTAAGTAATAACATTCCACCCCAGAATGCTCTTCTATCTCCATTCAACATACCTTCTCGCATCAGTCCACAAGCAAATATTGACAACATTGAGTTAAAGATAAATATTGCCAACGGACCAATCGGGCTAATTGCTTGATGCCAATAAGGTACTAAAGCGGTGAGAAAAATAAAGCTAGCAATAGCAATAAGATTGATGTCTAATTTACGTGAAATACTGTTGCGATGACGCAATAAGTATAACCATTGGAGTGCTGCTAAGCCGCTGAGAATCCCAATATCTAAAAAAGGTAATGACCGCAGTACTGAATTTCCATCGTTATTTAATGTTGAAAAATAGGATGTGTCCCATTGCCAACGGAAAGATAAAACAGAGAAAATTACTCCAAAAAATATTAGTGCAAGAGTTCGGGCAAGGGGTTGAAATAAGCGATAATTGACTTTAGGAAATAATAAGTCATCGTAACTCCACCATAAAGCGGGAGGAAGTGCAAAAGCAAAGGATGCTACCCAAGGAGCAATATCAGCGTAGCTAAGACGTTGTAAGGGATTAAGGTTTAATTGTAACGCTGTCGCAAAGGCTATAGCCGCTAAAGCAAAAATCCAACGGGACAGACACAAGTATGCTAAGGGAATATATAGTAGCCATGATATTAAAGGCATATGTCTGACTATTAACTGTGCCCAGGAGTCTATTGCTGGGGAATTAAACCATTCTTCCACTCCTATGGAATATCCTATTTGCATTACTGAAATTCCCAAAATTCCCAAAGATGTTAAGCGTAGACTGTAAGCCATTGCGATAACACCTAAACCCCAAGCAAGAAATAACGCAGAGCTAGAGCTACTAACATTAAATATTTGCGCCATAACTGCCATATTCGCGCCTAAAATCAAAGCGCTGATAAATAGCAATGCTTCCCCCAATGTTTTTTTACTACGCTGAGATTTATTTCCGGAACCGCTAGCTAGACCTTGACGAAAGTAGTTGAAACCGGTGATGCTAGTTCCAATTAATAAACTCATAACTACGATTAGTTTTACTTCCCTTGACCAAGCTTGGGAGTTTGCAGCTATGAAAGTAATTACACCTAAACTGAGCAGGACACTACCAATGATAATCACGAGTATTATAAAATTCTCTCGTGAGGCTTCTTCTATCTTATTAAATTGATAGCGGTCAGACAATTGTTGATGCTGTGAAGAATTAATTAATCCTTCATCGCGCCATATTTTTGACTCTTGGCGTAGTTTTCGACGAAAATTGTCTAATACCATTAATATCTCCGATTATGAATATGACTTATGAGTTATCAGTTATGAATTATCAATCTTAATTATTTATAAACAAAGTTGCTGACTAGCGTTGTTCTTCCGTAACAGTTTTATTATCGCTAAAATACTCATTTGATACCAATTTAAGTAGATGAAAAAGCCTTCTAATTTATTACTTAAACTTGCCAAAAGACTCTTTGAAAATACTGATGAGCAAGACAAATTTGTTGAAGCTTTAATCGCACCTCAACCCTTTCATCCCTGCATTCTTTGGTGTCAAGACAAACCAGAGATTTCGCCATTTGCCGTAGAAACACCAATTCCTTGGCAACCTTATTTTACTGACCGTTTATCTTTAGAAGAAAAACCGGGTCAACATCCTCTTCACCAAAAGGGGTATTACTATTGTATGGATTTTTCTTCAATTTTTGCAGCTTCTACTTTCTTAATAATTCCCAATCCTGTAAAGTTGATTTTTGATATGTGTGCTGCACCAGGTGGTAAAGGAATTTTTGCTTGGAAGGCTTTACAACCGGATTTGTTAGTCAGCAATGAGGTAATTGCTAAACGCTTGGGAATGTTGATTTCCAATTTAAAACGCTGTGATATAAGTCCTGCTATTATAGTTAATAATGATGCGAGTATTTTTGCGGAAATAATGCCAGTATCAAGTGACTTAGTAATAGTTGATGCTCCTTGTACTGGACAATCTTTATTAGCTAAAGGTGAAAAATCTCCAGGTTGCTTTCATTCTAGTTTAATTAATAAAAATGCCAATCGACAAAAAAGAATTATTGCTAACTCGGCTAAAATAGTCGCACCTCAGGGTTATCTCGGTTATATGACTTGTGCTTATTCTCCTGAGGAAAATGAGGAAGTTTGCGAATGGTTTCTAAAAAAGTTTCCCCAATTTCAAGCAGTGGAAGTTAAGCATTTAAAAGGTTTTCAGTCTCTTTTAACTGATATACCCTGTTACCGTATGTTTCCTCAAAGCAAGTTGGGTGCTGGTGCTTTTACTGCTTTATTTAAAAATACAAATGAGGGAGAGAAAAATATTATAGAACTGAGCAAGTTATCAACGGTATGCTTAATACCAACCAAATAAACCCCACCCCCAACCCCCTCCCCGTTTACGGGGAGGGGGCTACGATTTGTCACAAGTACTCTCAAAAATTAAAAATAGACACTAATTATTTCTATTTTTAGCTATTTACTTCTATTTTTCGTAGCCCCCTCCCCCTAGGGGGGAGGCAGGATGGTTTCATACGGATAAAGAATAATCTAGAAGCTTAAACAATGGTCTACTCTTAAACCCACGTTCGCGTAGCGTGCCGCTTCGGCATAGGTGGGTTTTCCTTGTGTAGCCGCGAATTCTATTCGCCAGGTGTGAGATATAACGACCTAATTAATATTTTTCTCTTGCGGTATGAAACCACCCTGCCCTCCCCCTAGGGGGGAGGGGGTTGGGGGTGGGGTTTTTAAGGTTGGCATGAGAAATACATTTGTTCTTCTATTGTGAATAGTAATTAGTCTCAAGTGTATTTACTGAGCCAAATATTAACAAAAATTTATAACATATTACGTAAGAGTATCGATAATATATTTCCTTGTTTTACATGAGTAAACCAGGATTTTCAACTATTTATCATAGATTTTCCCTATACAATTTATAAGTAAATAAATAAAGAATATGTCAGAATTATCAGCGCAAAGTCAGAACTTAAAAGAGCAAGTCGAGAGTATATTGCAACTATTGCATCAAGAAAATTCATTACGTTCTCACAACACGACACCCATACAAACTTCATTAGAGAAAGCTATTGCTCCTAAGTTTGAAATTGTTTTTGCTGGTGCGTTTAGTGCTGGAAAATCTATGTTAATTAACGCATTACTGGAAAGGGAATTATTATATAGTGCAGAGGGACATGCAACAGGTACGGAATGCAAAATAGAGTATGCAGAAGTAAATGAAGAACGGGTAGTTTTAACATTTTTGAGTGAAGCCGAAATTCGCGAGCAAGCTGTATCTTTATGTGATGAGCTAGAATTTACAACAGTCGGAAATATTAATCAAAATGAGGTTCTTCATCAAGTTTTTGCTGATTGTCTCACAATAATTAAGCAAGAAGGAGGTGAAAGTAAATCTGAACGAGCTAAGCAAGCAAAGGCTTTAATGCTTTTACTGGAAGGTTTTGTGGGTAATCGTCAACATATCCATACATTTAATAATGCAACGTATTCAATGGAGCAGTTTAATTTTTCTAATCTGAAAGAAGCTGCTAGTTATGCTCGTCGTGGTAGCAATAGCGCTGTATTAAAACGTATTGAATATTATTGTTATCACCCTCTATTAAAAGATGGTAATGTAATTATTGACACTCCTGGAATTGATGCACCAGTAGAAAAAGATGCCGAATTAACTTACGCGAAAATTCAACACCCTGATACTTCCGCAGTCGTTTGTGTTCTTAAACCCGCTTCAGCAGGGGATATGACAAAGGAAGAAACAGAACTTTTGGAAATGATGCGACAAAATTCTGGTATTCGTGATAGGGTATTTTATGTTTTTAACCGTATTGACGAAACTTGGTACAATACTCAGTTAAGACAACGCTTAGATAGTTTAATTGTTAATCAGTTTCCAGACAGCAATAGAGTTTATAAGACAAGTGGTTTACTGGGATTTTATGGTAGCCAAATTAAAAATACAAATAGTCAAAATAGATTTGGTTTAGACTCTATTTTTGCTGAAAGTATCAAAGGATTAGATGGAAAAGAAGAAACACCACAATTTGTGAGCGAGTTTATCCGCTATTGTATAGGCTCTGGAAAATTATCACCCACTCAATTTAGTATTTCTATAAGTAATGCTTACAGTCCCAATGGAAATTATGTCAAACTTCTCACAGAGCAAGGTATAGCTTTAATTAATCAATTAATTGAAGATAGTGGTATTGAGGAATTTAGGGATGGAATTACTCGCTATTTAACAGAAGAAAAGCGTCCTCAGTTATTTAAAAATTTAGCTGATGATTTAGAAGATATCTGTATTAAGTTGAAAAAGCACTACCAATCGCTTTATCGTCATTTAGACAGCCAACCGCAAGAGATTGAGACTATGAAAGAACAAGAGTTACAACGTCTTAATCAACAATTACAACAGGTAGGGAATGACTTTTGTCAACATATTAACACAGAAGTTAATAGTATAATTAATAGCGGTTGCGATAGCTTTGAAGCAGATTTTCATCAATTACAATCGCGTATGATTCGTAAATTAGATGAATTATTAGATAACTTTTCGGTTGCTGAAGCCTATCGTCGTGCTACTCTTAGTCATCCTCGGAATGCAACAGCACCGTTAATGGCAATTTTAGTGGAGGCTTTTTATTATTTAGCAAATGAATTGGAAGAAGTTTTAGCAGAGTCTTCCCAAAAATTAGCGTACAATCTTTTTCAACGGTTAACAGAAAAAGTTCGTAAGTCAGAATACTATCGTCAATTATATCGCTTGCTTGGTAGCGATAGCGGAATTGAACAAGAATTACAGGCTATTGAAAAAATATTTTCCCACACTTTAGTTAATGCAGCACGAGTTGAATGTGACAGATTTGTAAGAGAAAGTCCTAGATTTTATGATGAAGGCACATTTTCTATTTATGAATTTCGTAATACTTTAAGTAGGTGGGCGGGAAAATTTATAACTATGTAACGAAAAGTTAACCTGAACGGTTAGAGTCAAATTTGACACGTTGCGTACTGTAGTTAGCTTTTTCTCCTCTAGCTTTAACGCCGTCAATCA
>JAHHIC010000016.1 GCA_019359035.1 Scytonematopsis contorta HA4267-MV1
CTCACTCCTTTTATTTGAGCAGCCTCCCCTATTGATACGTACCTTTCCATATCCCTAGCTTAAATCCTGTAATTTCATTACTAATTATAGGAATACCTAGGTAATCAGGCAACAGTTGTTAACCCCTCACTCCTCACCGACTCTTCACCGACTCTTCACTTCTAGTTTGACTAAAATCGTAGCCCCCTCCCCGCGTGCGGGGAGGGGGTTGGGGGTGGGGTTCTTTGGGTTGGGGGTGGGGTTCTTTACGCATCTACCGAATGTCAGAAAAAAAAATCATCAATAATACCTACGTACCCATAGAAAATTGGGCTAGCATTAGATTAAGCACACTTTACAAAACGCAATAATAGCGATGACTGTTGCATACCCTCGTAAATTTCAAAACGCTTTAAGCGCAAGAGACATCATGAAGCAGGTAGTGCATGAGCGTGAAATCCACCTCATAACACTTAACCGCTATCGCTACAGCGAACAACGCAGCTGCAAAGATTTGACAGACGTAATTGAACAATTAAATGGGAAGCCACCAGAATTAATCAGGGACTTATCGCACCATATTGCAGACGAAGCAAGACATGCGATGTGGCTGACAGATTTATTGATTGATTTAGGAGCAGATGTGGGAACACCTCCAGGAAATTCTTACATTGATGAATTCGATAGACTATTGGACAAAGATTTTTTAAGCGCCAAAAATAACCTTGAAGATGCTGTAATATCAGCCCTCGCAGCAATTAACGTCACCGAAAAACGGGGATGTGAATATTTCGCAGGCCACATTTATGCATTAAAGCAAGCACCACAAACCGAAGAAAATATTAAAATCCGCGAAACCATCGAGAAAATCTTCCCAGAAGAAGCCGGACACGTCCGTTGGGGTAACCGTTGGTTAGCACAAATAGCAGACAAGAGTCCAGAACATCGAGCTAAAGTTGAACAAGCTAAGAAAAAATACTTAGCCATTGAACATGCAGCTTTTGAATCTGGATTAGATATTACCTTTGGTGCAGAATTGCGAGGAGTTGCGAATCTGGTGGAAGTCGCCAACACCATGCCAGCTTGGGAACGTCCACAATATTTGATGGAACGTTTACCAAAAACATTGTTAGCACCTGAATTGCAGTTTACCAGAATCCAAGCGGCACAACGTGCTTGGCAACGTGACCCACAAATGTTTATGGAAAAATTTGTACCCATGTTCCTAAACGGAATTAAGGGTATGGATAAGAACGCTAGAAAAGCAGCATAATAGCTATATTCACAACATAGAGACCATTTAAATGCGGAGACCTTACATGTAAGGTCTCTACATTATTGGCACTTTATTAGTACTGCCTTATGCGAGTGATAGCAAATTGGTAGAATAATCGCGACGAAGAGGATTTCAAAAGCACAGTTCGCTAGAAACTGAGGTTATCCAAAATCTAAAATTCAAAATCCAAAATTGTTTGACTTATTATTCTTACGGCTTACAGTGCTGTCTCATAAGTAAGCTGTTCCACGTCGAATTTCCACAAATCATATAACCGAAACCTTAGCCATGACTTGCGTTATGTGTCAAATGTTATAGCTGTTCCCAAAATGGTGTGTAAAGGATGTTATTTGCAACACCCTGTTGAACTATACATTTGATTTTTTGATTTACTTCTCTTACGGACAAAGAGTTTACATAGTTTGTTACATCGTTAGAGATGTCAGAGGGGAATTTTCAAGAAAATTAGGACGACTCCGGTCGTCGCGACCGCTACCACGATGTGGTGCGGAGTCTTTTGGCTTGCCGGGACTAGGTTTGCGTTTTGCCATGATGGTCTGTGGCAAATCAGACTTAGATGCCAACACATTGCTCAAGCCATTTACTCCCGCTTGGCAGCTAAAAACCAAGGAACCGAATGTCAGACTTGTTACCAAGAGTGAAAAGGCAATACGCATAATAGATGTCTATTTGTAACTCTCCATTTCACATCTACGGGATTCTATCTATACCATCCGGATAATTTTTGATATTAAGTATTATTTTTTACAACAAAATATTCTAATGTTTATTCAACAAGCTTTTCAGCGAGTAACCAATTTCCTGCGTAGTTTAGTCGTCCTTTAATTCCGATTAACTGCCCGTCTTTAGTAGCTTTTAGCTCTTTATCAATATGAGGATGTAAAGTTACTAGCTGTCTATTTGCTTCTTGTTTTTCCCCTGAAGCGGTAATAATCAGTCTGTAATCCTGCGGAGCTTGATGTCGAAGCTTCCCGGTAAAATAGTCACAAACTCGTAGAGAATCAGAGCATATATTCGCGTGTAAATACTTAAATAAACTTGAATTATTATAGTATCCACTTTTGTCATAGGCTTCAGCATTGTCTAAATAATACTGCTGCACTTTTAGCCAGTCAGGATTTTCTAGTGACAAATTAAACAAAGGAATTACCGCAGTGGGGGCTGTTTTTTCTTGTAGTAATGATTCCTGTAAACTTCTAACAGGCAAATCTCTAGGCTGGCAATTTAACTCGATGCACATTGCAGCAGCCATACCCGCAGCTTGTCCAATACCCATGACTACTGGTTGTAAACGTGTAGCTCCGTTAGCAATATGAGAAACAGAAATATTCTTTTCGCAGACTAAAAAACCATCAATTTCCGCAGGAACTAGACTACGGTAGGGAATAGTAAAAGGTGTACCAGTCCAACGTCCTCCCCAACGAATCGACTTTGGTTGCAACAAGAATTTAAAACCAGGGTAATGATGGTCATTGGCGTAGTTGCCGATAGCAATCGCGTCTATATTTAGAGGTGCAACAATACCTCCTTCTATTGGTAAAATATCTTGTTCACACACAGTAGTTAATCCTATTAAGCGGCGGCTTTCGCGATAATATGGATGTAGAGCAAAGGCTGTGGAGTTTGTAGGAAAAGTGTTTTCCGCTAAACCATAACGACGCCCTAATTGACTTTGAATAAAGTGAGCAAAGTTTTGACTGTGCCAAAGGGCTTCTTGTTGAAATTCACTTTTGGCTTGTGGTGATGCAATCAAACGCTCAACACCTTCCCCATAGTCGTTACCGCAGATAGGCCAATTCATCATAAATCTTCCACCTGGTAAGCGTCCGTAATCCATAAAATTTTCTACACCATAATCAGACCAAGCGCCAATAAATTTTGATGGGTCATAGTTGGGTGCTGCTGGAATTTCTGGAGCTATTTCTTCACCAAAATCTTGCATTACTACTACCCAAGTTGGAGATTGCACAACATATTTTTTGGTCATAGAATTATGCTCGACTGGTGCGCTGGGTTCTCCCCATTCCGATTGCAACTCCCAACCCCAACGATGTGGTATTTCACCAAGTGCCAACAAGTCTCCTAATTCTGTACCGTCGAGAATTATTTTGGCTTTGATAATAAAATCTTCAAATTGCACACCAGTTATACGATTACCTTCACGATAAACAAACTTTGGTGTTTGACCGCTAATCCATTGGAGATTTGGCAACTCTTTTACCCAATCAGCAAAAATTTCTGCCCCAATGCGCGGTTCATAGCTAAAAAAGCTGACCCAACTATTATCTAATCCTCCTGGTTGCCTTTTTTCTAATTCCCGTAAAAATGCACCCCATAAACCTGTTTGAAATGCTGCTAATTCATTTCCATCGGGTGCGGACACTCCTGCTGAAGTTAACATTCCCCCTAACCAGGAAAATTCACTCACTAAAATAGTCGATGCTCCGCGACGTGCTGCGGAGATTGCGGCACAAGTTCCTCCGGTGGAACCGGAGACAACTAAGACATCTGTGGTAATTTCTTTCATGGGTATTCCTGCGATTCAACTTCAAATTTGTTACCACATCGCAGGAAATTGGTAAAGTAGAGACCGAATTAATTCGGTCTTTACAAGGTTGTAGATAGAGACCACCGATGACTGTGAGTAATAGTGAGTAGTAGGATGGGTTAGGCGCATTTGTAGCACTTAGTTGGAAGCTCTTTAAGTTATGTGAAGCGCCGTAACCCATCAATTCTTTAGATTTAATATTTATATTATCAATCACCTCTTAAAGAGCAAGATGCTCTGACAACAAGGGAGCAAGATGCTCCCACTACTTATATAAAAAAATGGGGATGCTCCCATGCGTGTAAATTGCTTTCGGATATATTAAAGTCTATACATTTGTCCAAGCGTAAATCTTTGTATAAACATATAGTTTTACTAGTATAAATATAGTTAAAGGATAGAATCATAATTTTTGAACATGGAAGTTGGGAGCTTTACGAAGATGAAAAAGCCTGATTTTACTCACATGACTCGTCAAGAATTAAAAGCTTATATACGACAAAACCCTACTGATGATGAAGCAGTTAGAGAATTATTTGTCAATCGCCGCAGCCCTAATGCTAAAACTTATCCTTTCCCATATGATATGACTAAAGAAGAGTTAACAGATATTTTTCGTCTCAAAAATTAGAGAAATTTTTAAATATACTTTACTTGACTCAAGTGCTTATTTGCTTACTGACTATGGTTATTATACAAACGGTTTTGTCTTTGGCAAAACTTCAGAAAATAATTACTTGGGAATTAGTATATTCGGATGGTCTAATTAAGTGTATAGGGTAAAACTCTTAAGCAAATTTTTCAGACATTTTTTATGTAATATTATTTTAGGTTAAATTACTATAGTTGGGTAGTCGGGGTGAGAAATCAACGTGAAAGCACAAGTATTCAGAGGTGTCAATCAACTGTCCTACGAAGATATCCCAGTTCCAGCGCTAGAACCTAACGAAGTGTTGGTACAGGTGGGAGTCGTAGGATTATGCCAGTCAGATATTAAAAAAATTCGTTATTCCTTGTACGAACCTCCGCGAATTTTTGGACACGAAACTGCTGGAACAATTGCTGCGGTAGGTTCAAATGTTGAAAATTGGCAAGTGGGACAGCGAGTTGCGGTAATGCACCATATTCCCTGTATGCGTTGTGCTTACTGTATGAATGAAAATTATTCCATGTGCGAAACCTATAAAAATATAACTACCACAGCAGGTTTTGCTCCCAGTGGGGGTGGTTTTGCGGAATTTGTGAAAGTTCCCGGTCACATTGTAGAAAATGGCGGATTAATTCCCATTCCTGATGATATCAGTTTTGAAGAAGCCAGTTTTGTTGAACCCACTAATTGCTGTCTTAAAGCTGTAAAAAAAGCCCAAATTGCTCCCGGTCAAACAGTATTGGTAACTGGTGCTGGTCCGATTGGGTTAATGTTTATTATGTTGGTGAAGTATTTTGGTGGAAAAGCAATCGCGACAGATTTACTCCCCTCACGTATAGAAAAAGCTTTGAGTGTAGGAGCGGAAGCTGCATTTGACGCTCGTGACCCAGATTTATCAAGCAAAATTCAAAAACTCACTGATGGTTTAGGTGTGGATGTTGCTTTGCTAGCTGTCCCCAGCGATAAAGCTTTTTTTCAAGCACTGGATTGTACGCGCAAGGGTGGTAAAATATTGTTTTTTGCAGAGTTTCCAGATGAACTGGAAATACCTATAAATCCAAACATTTTATATCGTCGGGAAATAGATTTAATGGGTAGCTACAGTTCATCTTATAAATTGCAAAATTTATCAGCGGATATTGTTTTTAATCGACGGATTGATATCAAAGCCTTAGTTAGTCATCAATACTCGTTACAAGATTTATCTGTCGCTGTGGAAAAAGCTGTAGCACCCACAGCCGACACCTATAAAATTTTAATTTATCCGTAATCATATTGTAGTGCGGGCATCTTGCCCGCTTTTTAATAAAAAAATGGGTAATCACTTTGAATACAGACGTTGTTATTATTGGTAGTGGCATTGCCGGTTTAAGCTGTGCTGCGATATTATCCCGTTATGGTTTTGAAGTGACAGTATGCGAAAGTCATTCAATACCTGGTGGTGCAGCACATAGTTTTGAACGCGATGGATTTAAATTTGATTCTGGGCCATCCCTTTATTCCGGACTTTCTTACAGTCCTAGTCCCAACCCATTAAGACAAGTCCTCGATGCTATCGGAGAAGAATTGCCTTGTGTAACCTATAACACTTGGGGTTGCTGTCTTCCAGAAGGCGATTTTGATACTTCGGTAGGGGCGGAGCAATTTTGTGAAGTTTTAGCTAGATTACGTGGAAATACTGCTGTAAATGAGTGGCAAAATCTACAAAAGATTATGACACCCTTTGCCAGTGCAGCAGTAGCAATTCCCCCTGCTGCATTACGATTTGATTTGGGTGCGGCAATAAGTATCGGTCGTTTTGCTCCTTCTGTAGCTCGTCATGCTGTTAACGTAGCTAAGCTAACAGGCGATTTTGGGCGAATTATGGATGGTGCTGTCAAAGACCCTTTTATCAAAAACTGGCTGAATCTACTTTGTTTTCTTCTTTCCGGATTACCAGCAAATGATACCAGTGCGGCAGAAGTATCATTTATGTTTGCCGACTGGTATAAACCTGGTGTTGTACTGGACTATCCCGTGGGTGGTAGTGGTGGCTTAGTAGACGCCTTAGTGCGTGGGATGGAAAAATTTGGCGGAAATTTAATGCTGAATGCCCACATCGAGCAAATAATAGTGGAAAATAATCGCGCTGTTGGTGTGCGCTTACGTAGCGGTAAAGAAATACGAGCGCGTCGAGCTATAGTATCAAATGCTTCTGTATGGGATACATTGAAATTACTACCGTCCGGTACACTCCCAGAAAAGTTTCGTAAATCAAAACAAGCAACCCCAGAGTGCGATAGCTTCATGCATCTCCACTTAGGTATTGACGCAAAAGGACTAGCAAAAGATTTAGCTTGTCATCATATAGTAGTTAACGATTGGTCTTGTGGTATTACAGCTCCCCAAAATGTGATACTAATATCAATTCCCTCACTGATTGACTCTTCTTTAGCTCCCCCAGGTAAACACGTAATTCATGTTTATACTCCCGGTAATGAACCGTATGATTTATGGAAAGGGATGAATCGTAAAAGCGAGGAGTACGCACAACAAAAGCAACAACGTTCAGAGGTAATGTGGCAAGCTTTAACCAGAATAATTCCTGATATTCGTGAACGAACTGAGATTTCCATGACGGGTACACCATTGACCCATGAACGCTTTTTACGACGAAATCGAGGCTCCTACGGTCCAGCAATTTCCGCAAGGAAGGGTTTGTTTCCTGGACCCGGCACTCCCTTAAAAGGACTTTTTTGTTGCGGGGATTCTACATTTCCCGGTATCGGTTTACCCGCAGTTGCTGCTAGTGGGATGATTGTCGCTAATACTCTTGCTCCTTTACAGAAGCATTTACAGCTGCTTGATGAAATTTTATAAGCTCCCGATAAACCGTGGGGTTAGGGGTTGAATTTTTATGTCTGGCTTTAATTAGTTCACGACTTACATAATGTGTCACTCTTAACCGACCTACCTTGCTAAGAATACACTATTTCCAAAAATATTTTCAATTTACTTTAATTCTAAAACCCTTACTATGCAAGGATTTTAGAATTAAACAGAGTCAAGCACAAAAAGAAAAACTGCCCATGCGGGGTTACACACCACATCCTTAATAGATACATGGTGATTAGAATTGTCGTTAGGTTATCCCAAGGAATGTCATCAAAATTACCCAAGTACAGTTAATTATACTGTATCTTTTGGGTAATTTTGTTGATATTTTTTTATCCTAATTCGAGCAAAAATCAGTATTATAAATGGTCAGTTTAGTAAAAACACAAAATATATCGGCAAGTACAGTAGCCCCAATACAAAGGCTAGCAAGGGCTATGATGGTATCTAGTGGACAATTTTCACTGATTCTAGCTTGCTGTAACTCCGTTAACAGACAGCAACAAACCCTGAGTTGGCTAAAAGAATTTTCATCTGTTCATTTTCAAGAAATTTTACTCCCACCTACCGCTCAAACACTCTACACCACAATTTATAATAATCTAGAGTCGAAGCAGCCAGAAGCTTTGATGGTTAAAGGATTAGAATCTGTTGTCGCAATTAATGAATTAATTGTCTGTACAAATATTATGCGGGATGAATTTAGGAAACAATTTAAATTCCCGATGATTTTATGGGTGACGGACGATACTCTTAAAAAACTTGTTTGGTTAGCACCCGATTTAAAAGACTGGGCTGCAAGTACTATCAGATTTGATACAGCAAATAATAAATCACGACAGGAGCAAGTAGTTAAAACACGTTAGTTTAAGCTCCTGGTCAACTCCTGATAAACTCCTAAGTATAAATACTAATTTTGCTCAAATAGGCAAAAAAACAAAAATAGCTTGCATCGCCTCACCTAATTAAGGTGAGGTTTTTATTTATTATTTTTTATGCAAATTAAGTATGAATGTATTTTTGTTTAACATAAGGTTATGAAATTGATTTAAATTTTTAACGAGGAGTAAAATTGTACGCACCAAAATTACCCGAACCCGGAGATAAAGTCCTAGTTCTGCACCCGCAGTATGTAGCTGGGAAGATTGGTGTGATTAATGAAAGAGAAACACTTTCATCTGGAAAGCCAAGTGGACGTTGGCTGGTTCGCATAGAATCTGAAAATCTGATGCTGTCCCTCTCTAGCAAAGAATTCCAAGTCCTCAACCAACATTAAAATTTATTCTGGCTAATCTGTTGATGGCATTTCCCCAATACCCAATTCCTTCTTACTGCTTTTTAACTGTTTCCACAATGCTTTAATCTGCTTGAATGCATCTTCCGGAGAAAGCTTTCCAGATGTTTCCAATGCTGTAATATAGCCAACTTTCACAGAAAATTCTTGCAGATTAGCATTAAAGACCATATTCTCTGGTTTGACGTTACCGTAGTAACGACTGCGAGGATACAAAAAATCATCTTTATCTTTGTTATATTTTTCAGTCACTATTTTTATCTTATATATACTACTTAGATTAAGGTTTCACTTAACTACTTCTTAACCTTTATTTAGCTTAAACATAACTAGTTATATATTTAACTCTGTCATTAGACAGATTTTCCCAAATCGTGACAAAATATGAACGAAAAAAAAATGTAGAGACCGAATTAATTCGGTCTCTACAAACCCTATTTGATTTACGTTACTAGAACGGGCTAAACATCGTGAGGTAAAGCAGATTTTTCCGAAGCTAAAGGAGATTTACCATCAACAAAGCGTTGTGCTAATTGATTAACATCTATCCCTGTAGTTTGCCGTAATTGTTCCACAAAAGCAGCCATCTTAGTAGCATTACTACCACTTTGAGAATCAATCACAGTTAGATTTTGTACCTCAACATCGGGAATACTTGTAGCCATAGCTTGCAACAGCACATCCAATTTTTGTAAAAGGAAGATATCTTTAGCATTACTACCCGCAGCTTTCCAGGATTGTGCCAAACTTTTGATACCCTCTACTTGTGCTTTACCGTCTTCCACAATACTAGCTGCATCTGCTTTCGCTTTAGATATTGCGCGTTTACTTTCAGCTTCAGCAGGAGCAATTACATCCGCTTGTAGTTGATGTTCTACTTGCTTGATACGCTCAGTTTGTACAGCTACCTGTGCTTGAGTTTTAGCGATTTCGGCTCCCACAAGGGATTCAGCTTCAGCAATTATCGCAACCCGTTTAGTCAGTGCATCCCGAACTCGACGTTCAGCTTCAGCTTTAGAAATTTCCAAATCTCGCTCAATACGTCTTAGAGCAACGAGTCGTTTATTTTCCGAAGCATTAATTACCGACTCAGCTTTAGCTTTAGCTTCAGCAATACGAGCATCTCGTAAAAGTTCTGCTTGTTGTTTGCGTCCAATGGAGTCTAAATAATCTACATCATCAGAAATATTCTGGATTTGTAAGCTATCTAAAACAATTCCCAATTGTTCCAAATCGTCTTCCGCTTCTTCCAATAATATTTTGGCAAAAGCGATTTGGTCAGCGTTAGCTTCTTCTGGTGTTAAAGATGCTAATACACCCCTTAAAGTACCTTCCAAAGTTTCCTTCGCAAGTTGTTCAATTTCCTTACGACTTTTACCTAACAAGCGCTCAATCGCATTATGAATAGTTGGCTCTTCCCCAGCAATTTTAATATTTGCGACACCTTGTACAGTTAAAGGTATTCCACCTTTGGAATAAGCATTAACTACCTTTAAATCAATAATCATATTAGTCAAATTCATCCGGAAGGTGCGCTCAATTACTGGAACTTGGATACTACTACCACCTTTAACTAAACGGTAGCCAACTTCCTTACCTTCTTCACCTTCTTGAGTACGGCGTCTGCTACCAGCAAAAATTAATACTTCACTGGGCTGACATATATGATAAAAGTTACGAATAACCAAAGCACTAGCAGCAGTACCAGCGCTCAAAAATCCTAGTAGCAAGACAATAGCTTCTATCATGTTTTTGTAATCCTTATATTATTTAGATATTGATTATTTAGAAATTGATGTGGTTTCTTTTTTGCTTCCTTCTTTCGGTTTAAGAGTGCCAATAACATCAATACCAAGCGTTTGATTGACACTTTCCAAGAACTGAGAAAGAATTTCTGGGTAAACGTTGACTAGACTAGCAAGAGACTTACCATCACCATTGTCAACAACACTGACTTTTTCTAGTTGCAGTCTTCCAGGAATTTTTACTGCTTGATTCAGAATAGTTTCTATTTGTTGTACTAAGAATAATTCTCTTGCATCCGCACCAGTTTCTTGCCAAAAGTCAGCCAGCATTTGGTTAACTAACGCAGCAGCTTTTGCATTTTCTGCTAATTCCGCAGCTTTACCCATTGCTAATAACTGTTTTGCTTGTCTTTGGGCTTCTGCTGGTAAAACTGCTTCCGCTTCTAAACGCAGACGCTCTAATTCTGTCCTAACCGCTTGCAGTTTTTGCTCAAATTTAGCGCGTTTCTCATGACCTGCTGCAATTGTAATTTCTTCTTCTGAACGTGCTTGTTGCTCAAGTTTAGCTTTAGTTTTACGTAAATCGTTTTCTTGTTCTAAAACCAAAATATTATCTTGAGTTTTGGCGATTTCTGCTTGTTGTTCGCATTCAGCTTCTATACGTTCTGCTTGTCCAATCGCATCAGATTCGGCAATTTCTGCATCTTTATGAATCTGAGCAATTCGTTTCCTACCAATGGAGCGTAGGTAATCTACATCATCAGAAACACTTTGAATTTTTAGGGTATCAATTTCCAAACCCAACTTCATTAAGTCACGACGTATATCAGAAGTAATTCTTTCAGCAAATTTTAAACGGTCTTCATTTACTTGTTCTGGAGTTAGGGTCGCAACAACACCACGCAAGTTACCTTCTAAAGTTTCTTTTGCGACACGAGCAATTTCTGTTTTGTTACAATCCAAAAACCGTTCAATTGCATTACCCACAATCGCAGGATTGCTAGAAACCTTTACGTTAGCAATCGCTTGGATATTTAGTGGTGTTCCCCCTTTGGAATAAGCATTATTAATTTCCACCCGTACTGGCATAGTGGTAACATCCATACGCTTGACGGTTTCCACAATGGGAATACTAATTGCCCTTCCACCAGATAATACTCGGTAACCTACTTCTTGACCATCTCTATTGCGCCATTTTCGACCGGAAATAATCACAACTTCATTCGGTTTACAGATGCATAAAAAGGATTTTAGAAACCACGTAGTTAGCACACCAGAGAATATGACAACAGTGATAGGTAAACTTGTGGCAATTAACCCATCAATACCTCTATTAGTTTGTGTATTAATTTGAGAAATAGGCTGTACTTGAGCTAATTTAATTACAGATGTATTTTGTTGAAATAATGGTTGGTTTGACATAAGGTTAATGGTTGATTGTTGACTGTTGACTGTTGATTGCTGACGCAGTTATTTATTGGCTCCGATTTAAAGAGTCTTCAGAAACAACCCAAACTTTATTATTTCTGGCTTCTACAACTAATACTCTGTCGCCTTTATTAAAAGTTTTATTTTCTTCTGTAACTGCAAGTAAATCTACCATAGTACCTTTGGTAGTCAGGCGAACTTTCCCCCTACTAGTTTGGTCAAAGGGAATTTCTACTATTGCAAAAATACCAACTAAATTGTTTAAAGATACTAAACTATCTACCACTTTTTGTCGTCTTTGTAGTGCTATTAATAATACAATTACAGCACCTAGAAAAATTCCTATTCCTACTATAATTAAGGCGATAATCAATGTTTGATTACTCATTATACATCACATCTTTTTACTTATTTGTAAGTAAATTACATTTGTATTTGACTTATATTACTAGCTACTAGTCAAGATAAATTAAGTTAAAACTACTAACTACAACTACACGACCTAAGTATTTTCGCTTAAGTGTTTTATCTTTTAATCACCAAAATCTTTAAAAATAATTTATTCAACAAGCACCTCAATAATAAAAAAATTCAGGCTTTTAGAGTTATGTCAAACTACAGCTTGTGATACAAGATTTTCGGAAAACAATTATTAAGCTTTTTAACAGTTAACAACCAACAGTCAACAACCAACAACCAACGCTCAACAGCCAACAATCAACACTCAAAAACCAACAACCAACAGTCAACCGTCAACAGTCAACTGTCAACTGTCAACAACCAACATCCTGACATTTTCATTTTTCCTAAGTACATTGAGTATTAACTAACTCGTACAAGTTTTTCAAGGCAGGGGAAACAAGGTGGCTCACACTTTTTTACTAGAACCCGGGCGCTGGATGCTACAAGGCAGTTGGCTCGAACGTAACGGTATGCCAATCGGCGTTAAAGGTATGACCTTGGTTGCTTGGAATCGAGACAACTGGTTTACTATGGCGACAAAATTGATTTTTCCTGGTTCAGACATTCCAGAAATTGCTTTGCAATACAAAGGACGTTTGGATGCTGGAGAACGCCAGTATACCTTTTTACTTCAGCACAATATTTTGGGACAAGTGGAAGGAGAAGGCTGGATTGCTATGGATACTATTGTTCAGCGTTATTGGGTATTAGGCGATCGCCAGCGTCGTAGTGGTTTTGAAACGCTACGCAAGATAAACGATGATACATATTATCTAACAAGTGGTATATTGGCTGGTCATTTTTTAACTAGCACAATGGAAGCGAATTTAGAGCGACAGGTGACGTGATAGAGGGGAGTAGGGAGTGGGGAATAGGGAGTGGAGAGTTGGAGTACGGAATTTAGGCATTCCTCATTCTCCATTTCTCCATTCTCGATTATCAATTCCCAATTCCCGATTCCCGATTCCCCACTCCCGATTCCCGATTCCCCACTCCCCACTCCCCATTCAAAATTTATCCTCCAAGTTAACTATTGGGGTAAAAATTGGGAAAACTACATTTGAGTCCAAAAACGGTATCACAGAAAATATTAGGGGAAATTACCCAATTCCGTTGGTTTTCTCTTATTTTCTTGACCCAATTTTTTATAACTCGCCAATGTCAAGCGAGTGTTTCCCATGATTGTTAAAAAAATCGGAGTTGTGAATTTTCTATGTCAGACCCCAACATCGGTCGTTTGCTGGCTAATCGTTATAAACTCCAGGAGTTAATCGGCACTGGAGCAATGGGGAGGGTTTATCGTGCCAAGGATATTTTATTAGGAGGAGTACCTGTTGCTGTTAAATTCTTAGCTTTGTCTATCCAAAACGAAAAAATGCGTTTGCAAGAACGGTTTGAGCGAGAAGCCAAAACCTGTGCTTTACTGGGACAAAAAAGTATGCACATAGTGCGAGTGATGGACTATGGCGTAGACGAAAATAATACACCGTTCTACGTGATGGAATATCTACAAGGTAAAAGCCTAAGCTATATCATCCGTAACCAGCAAATGTCTGTACCCAGGTTTCTAAGTTTAATGCGTCAAATTTGCTTGGGGTTACAGTGTGCTCATGATGGTATTTCTATCGATGGCAAAATATATCCGATTATTCATCGGGATATTAAGCCTAGCAATATGGTCGTAACAGAAGACCCTAGCTTTGGGGAATTAGTAAAAATTTTAGACTTTGGTATTGCAAAATTACTACTGGCTGACAGTAATCAAACTAACTATTATTTAGGGACTTTGGCTTATTCCTCTCCAGAGCAAATGGAGGGTAAAGAACTTGATAACCGCTCTGATATATATAGTTTGGGTGTGATGATGTTTGAAATACTCACAGGAAAAATGCCCGTAGTCGCACCAACCCATTCTTTCGGAGCTTGGTACAAAGCACATCACTATCAACAGCCACGAAATTTTGTTGGGGTCGCTCCTAGACTTGACTTACCAAAAGAATTAGAAAACTTAGTGATGAGTTGTTTAGCAAAAGCTCCTAGCACTCGTCCCCAAAGTATTGGTGAAGTTATTAAAACTCTTACTTTTTTGGAACAAGCTGCGAGTAATGACTTTAGAAAACAAGAGTATCACAGACAAGCTTCTTCTGCTGTTGCTGTAAAGTTAGAAGCGGAGCCAAAGGTCAAATCTATTATTCCTGCTTCTTTGTCTAATGATGAAATCATACGTAATATCGCTTGGCCTTCAAATAAACCCATAGCCGATATTGTCTTCGCTCAACCTATCCCAGCTACTGATGGTTTTTTACCTGCCCTATGGGTAATGTTACCGCAAGAGGAAATTCAAAAACGGATTATATGCACCCGCTACAACCAATTTCTGTTTATTACTGCTCCTCACCCTATGGTGTTGTGGATTACCATTATTTACAACCGCAAATCTGGAGCTAAATGGTTAACTTATTTTTTAGACCTGAAAACTAAGTTGGGTGTAGAAATCGCTCGCTTACTAGAGCATACTGGTCACTACCGCTTACTATTTTTTGCACGGGAACAACCCAATCGTAGTTCTCATATTCTACTTTCTACTATCGCCCCCGCTCAACGGCAACGCCTACAACAGTGGGTTGTCATGAGCCATTCACTCCCCTCAAACGGTGACCCGCAATTAAGCAAAAATTTACTCCGAAACGAGTACAACAAAATTAAACCCCAAATTTTAGCAAAACTCGAATCGATTGATACAGATTCTCCCTTTGACCTTTCCGGTTGAGAGAAGCCTAGCACAACACGTCTAGATTTTTAGGGTCATATAAAGCATTGTTAAGAAAATATGTATTTTTCCAGAAATATGAAGATTCACAAATAATATATGTAAATAATTGTAAATACCAGCTAACGGAAAGTGTATTTTCTGATTTAATTATTTTGGGTGGTAGATTACAAGCTACACGCGAAGTTACCTCATCAACTTTAGTAATCCAAGTTTTATTCAAGCTTTTGATGAAGTTAAATGATTAAGTTTGGTAGATTTATGTGTAACTTTGTGCTGGTGACAAGGGCATAGTTATCATGTCTAGTAAATTTAGTTAGTTTTAAAGTGACTTGCGATTTGAAATAATCTTGTCACTTATATGAGAAGCAAGTTAAGATTGTAAGTCGCGGTTTGTAGATTTCGCCTTTAAAAGGAGTCGATAACGAGCCGAAATTTATATATAGAGATTACGATTGGGAAGCATCAGCATCTACTACCGTGGGAGCTTGAGAAATTTAAGCGATACGGTTTTTAAAAGTAAAATATAAGTTTATCATCGGAGTTGACGCCCCGAACATCCCCAGCTCATTTCCTCCTTGGAACCAAGCAAGAGAAGGAGGTCGCCCACTGCGACACAAAAGGGATTCTATGCCAAAGTGGTGCCTGAATCTAAGCCCCATTGGTGCTTAAGAAGCTCTTTATAAGTGGCTTCGCGAACAACCATTTGCTCGTAAAGCTTAATTAAAAAGTCTTTGGCTTGTTCCTGGCTCATTTGGTCTACTTGGGTAGCAAAAGAGCGGATACTGAATTGCTGTTCTAAGGAAAGATTAATTGAGCTATCCATGTGATTTAACTCCAAAAAGACAACGCTAAGAGAATAATTGAGTGAATCTAACGTGATGTCAGTTACAGAAGTCCAGAGATTTGATTATGTGGACTACTGGTGGTCTCACATTTGTTCCTCTTTATTAAGAAAGATAACAACTGTTTGACAAAATGCCCACAGTCTTCGTGAGTATTTTTTGTAAACTGACAAATTGTAGTAAGCCTACTGATATAGAACCCAAGTTTACCAAGGTTAATTCCGGGAAATTTTGGGTAAAATAGCTCAGCATTTAGAAAGAATTTACTTTTCACCAGCTTGTGTTCGCTGGATAGAAGCAAGTAAGGATGAATTATATTCGCATTAATGTACAAACTGCAAGTTTGTCAATTAACCAAAGTAGATAATTTTTTATCCTGAGGTGACTTTCCTCGGAGAATAAATTACTAAACTACAATGTTACCCGTGTCACAAACCAAAGGTGAGAGATTTACGGGCTTAAAACTATTTTGTATCAAGTTGTAAAGAATAAAAAAGCTCAGAACGAACAAAATGATGTTAGTTGGTGGTCAATTCTTGACAGATAGCTGTTGGTTGTTGACTGTTGACTGTTGGTTGTTGACTGTTGACTGGTAAAAAAAATCGTAGCCCCCTCCCCGCGTGCGGGGAGGGGGTTGGGGGTGGGGTTCTTGTAGGTTCTTGTGGGGTTGTATTTGTTTTTACGCAGCAGAGCCGAGTGCAACCAGAACAACAGTGATATTGTCGTGTCCACCTTCCTTTTTTGCTTCTTCGATTAAAGTATGAGCAGTTTTATCTAAGTCGTCTTGTTTTTGTAAACATTTAGTAATGGTCTCATCTACAAGTTCTTCTGTTAAACCATCGCTGCACAATAACAAACGGTCACCAATTTTCGCATCAAGGGGTTGCACATCAATTTGGTACAGGTCTTCTCGTCCCAAGCAGCGGGATAGGACATGACGAAAAGGATGTTGTCGTGCGTCTTCTGGGTTGAGTTCGCCAAATTTTATTGCTCGGGCAATCCAAGTATGGTCTTCTGTAATTTGCTCTAAGTGGGAATCGCGTAAACGGTAGAGTCTGGAATCTCCAACGTGAGCGCACCAGGGTTGCTGTTCTCCGGGGGGAAAAAGGACAACTACGGCAGTTGTCCCCATATCAGAGCGTTCGGGGTGATTTTGCTGGTCTTGTAAAATTCCCTGGTTTGCTTGTACAAAAGCTTCCATTAACAAATCTTGACAAGATTTAGAAGAATCTTGCCAATGTTGCAATATGTAATCGCGAATTTGCTCAGCGGCAATACGGCTTGCTTCTTCTCCTCCTGCATGACCACCCATCCCATCAGCAACGATAAAAAATCGCCCTTCTGGGTCGATATAATAGGCATCCTGATTATTGGAACGAACTAGTCCTGGGTCACTAGAACCAGTGAAGTGAATTTTCATATATTCTTGACAGCATTTTTACAACAATTTAATTAATACGTACGGTCATAACGGTCGATACGCATAAGCAATCTTATCAGTAGTAATGATATCGCTGTAGCGATTAAAGCTGCAATCACTGCGGGCCAAATTAGTTTGTTAACCGCCAAAATTGTGGCAGAAATAGTAAAACCACTGATAATTACAGCATAAGTCAAGGATAACTGAATGCTAGTTTGCTTTTTAAGTAGACGCTCAGTCTCAACAGCGCGGACGCGGAGTCGGACATCTCCCCGTTCCAATTTATCTAGTGTATCTTCTAGTCTACGTGGAAGTCCAAACGCAGTACTACTAACTTGAACTGCTTGCCGACTTAACTCATTCAAGAAACCATTCCCCTCCGAGCCATTCATACTGCTACTCATAAGGTCTAACGCATATGGCTTAGCTACTTCCATAAAGTTAAATTCCGGGTCTAATCCTTTGCCTACTCCTTCGATAGTCGAAAAAGCACGCATCACAAATGTGAAGGTTGCCGGAAACCTAAAAGGTTGATTATAGGCGATTTCATACAAATCGTCACTGATTGCGGTCACAGACTGCGCTTCAAATGGCTTGTCCATGAAATTGTCCAGCATATACTGGAGGGAACGCCGCATCGGTCCCATATCATCGGTTGGTGTAATTGCTCCCAAATCAATTAAGGACTTAATAACCCGGTCACCATCTTTGGAGGCAATACCAAATAAAGTTTCCATAAGTCCTTCACGCACGTTGGATTTAATTCGACCCATCATGCCAAAATCGTAGAAAATTAAAGAACCATTCGGACTGACGGAAATATTTCCAGGATGGGGGTCAGCGTGAAAAAAACCATTATTTAAAAGTTGATGTAAATAAGCTTCTGCACCCTGACGGGCAATTGTTTTTCGGTCTAAACCAGCCGCTTCCAAAGCTTCATACTGGCTAATTTTGATACCAGGTGCGTATTCTAGGGTTAAAACTCTTGGTGAAGCGTAACGCCAGTAAACACGAGGAACTTTTACCCAAGTGAAACTACGGAAATTTCTCCTGAAGCTGTCAGCATTGCGACCTTCATTCAAATAATCAATTTCTTCCCAAAGAATGCGACAACACTCTTCATAAATTCCTATCCAATCTCGATTCTTACCCCACTTACGGTGGTTTTGGAAGTAACGAGTAATTCCCTTAAGAATTTGTAAATCTATTTCAAATAACTGTTTTAAACCAGGACGTTGCACTTTGACGACAACATCTTCTCCAGTGTGCAAAGTCGCTTTGTGTACTTGTCCTAGACTAGCTGCAGCTAGAGGAATAGGTTCAAAACTTTGGAAAAGTTCAGGGATTTTTTTATCAAGTTCTTTTTCAATAATTGCTTCTACCTGTTCATAACTAAAAGCAGGTACTCTATCTTGTAATTTTGAAAGTTCCTCTACATATTCGCTGGGGAAAATATCAGCACGGGTAGAGAACAACTGCCCAACTTTAATAAAAGTTGGACCCAAATCTAAACAAGTATTGCGAATCCAAATCGCTTGTGCCTTTCGTCTAGCCGCTTTTTTGGCATCGGTAACACCACCTGGATAGCTCCAAGATTTGTTAAACAGCCACAGTTTGAACATTAAAGTCAGAACAAAAGACCAAATATCCAAAAAGCGCCGTTTACTAGAATAGTTATCCCGATTCCAACGGTAAGCCTTATCACTGTAACCCTTTTCCATAATCCTCGCGAACCGTTGGTTTTTTACTTATTTGTCGGTTGACTGTTGACGGTTGACTGTTGTCGGTTGTCGGTTATTTATTAGCAATTACCAATTACCAATTACCAATTACCAATTAGCCACCAGAACTAGCGCGATATTTCTGTAGCTCGTTTCTTAACAAAGCGACTTCAGCTCGCAAATCGTCTATTGTGGCTTGTATATCAAGGTTGGACGAAACGCTTCGCTCAAATCCTTCGGTTCGACCTTCTCCTGCTGTTTCATTAGAACGGTTTGCTCGTTCTACAACTTCATCTGTAAACTGTCGCATCTGCTCTCGCAGTTCCGCATCTAACTTGCCCAGTTCGCTTAAAGCATCTGTAAAAGCACCTTCAAATCGCTCTGTCAGGACTTCTGCTGCTGCTCTTCCAAAGAAAAAGGCTTGTACTAGGGGGTTATTCATAAATTTTTGTTACGCTCATTCCGCACAAAAATTATAACTTGCCTCAGGGGTTTGATGCCTCTGTTTCTAGTTCACTGTTCTCTTCTATGAGAAATCTCTGTATTTATTTTATTTTTACTTACAAAGAAAATAACTTGGAAATAGAGATTTCTCTTTGATTAGCATAATTTTTTTTATCTCGACTTAAGCAACATATATGTTGTTTAATGTAATATGGTCAACTTAAGCAACAAAAATGTTGTTTAAATCTAAAAAAAATAACATTAAGTAAAAATGCTTATAGAAGGAAGAAGCCTTCGTTAAAGTAAATTTTAGCCAGGATAATGTTTAAGAATGTCAGAAAAATTAGAAGCATCTTACAAATTACCTAGTAAAAAATGTGTATCTATGAAAAATTATTTGGGGGAAATTACTAAAAAAGATACCCTCTTAAAGTCACTTACCTTAGAGCAATTACGAGTATTTGAAGCCGCAGCACGTCACTGTAGTTTTACTAAGGCAGCACAAGAATTGTTTATCACTCAGCCAACGGTATCAATGCAAATAAAGCATTTGACGCAAGCTGTAGGTACACCACTGTTTGACCATGTGGGTAAGAGAGTTTTTTTAACACAAGCAGGATTAGAAGTTTTAAGTACTTGTAGAGAAATTTTTTATTCTTTAGAGAAGTTGGAAGGTGTTATTTGTGATTTGAAAGGAATGAAGCAAGGAAAACTAAAGATAGCAGGAGCCACAACGACAAAGTATTTTATATCCAAACTCCTTAAGCCATTCTGTGACCTTTATCCTGGTGTAAATATTTCTATTGAAATAGCGAATCATAAAACCCTATTGTCAAGGTTAAATGACAATCTAGATGACCTCTATATTCTTAGTTGTTTACCAGAAAAAGCAGATATTGAAGTGACCCCATTTTTAGATAACCCTTTAGTCATGGTTTCTTCTTGTCATCACCACCTAGCGAATCAAGATTACATACCTTTGTTATCTTTGGCAGAAGAGTCTTTTATTTTACGAGAACAAGGTTCAGGAACACGCAACTTTGTGCAGCAATTTTTTAAGCAAAACGGTATTCCTATTAATATCAAGCTTGAGTTAGGTAGCAATGAGACTATTG
Source organism: Scytonematopsis contorta HA4267-MV1 (assembly GCA_019359035.1). GTDB lineage: Bacteria > Cyanobacteriota > Cyanobacteriia > Cyanobacteriales > Nostocaceae > Scytonematopsis > Scytonematopsis contorta. Next base: position 20,592 of record JAHHIC010000016.1, read on the forward strand.
AACAAGCTGTGTTTGATGGTTTAGGTATTTCTGTATTATCTCTTAATAGCTTGCATACAACGGAGATAGGTAGTAAATTGACTGTTCTCAACGTAGAAGGTTTCCCGCTTCATCAACAGTGGCATATTGTTTTTCCTAAGAAAAAGCAATTGTCTATTACCGCTAGTACTTTTATGGAATATTTAATGGCTGAAGGAATGCGGTACAAAAAAGGAGAAGTAGCCTTACTTGAAGTTGCTTCTAGCTAGGATTGGGGAGTGAGGAGTGGGGAGTGGGGGAATAGTAAAAAAAAAGGAAGAAGTTCTTCCTTCTTCCCCAAGATTTTTTAGTATTTTCTTCTTCGTCGTTTAGAGGGCAAATACTGCGATAGCACCACATAATGCGGAGAAAAAGGCTGAGACTATCGCTGTCCAGAATAACCACCAAGCTGCACTTGCTGCGGCTTTTCGGGTTTCTTCAGCTTGACGCTGTGCTTGTCTTTTTACTTCTTCTAGGCGATGTTGGGCTTCTTGTTGAATACGCTCTGCTCTTTGTAAAACGTTGTTACGCGCTCGCTCAACTTGGTCGATAATACGGTTTGCGTCTTCTTCAGAAATATCATCACGGGAACTCATGACCGCTACTAATGTATCTCGGTTAAAGGAGGAAAGACGGTCGCGTAAAGCTTCAAACCCGGTTTGTGGGTCGTAAAACAATTTTCTAACATCCTTTTTTATCCCATCGTAGTTTAGTTCGGGACGTTCCAGAGAGTTAAGGTAATTACGAATTTGACCAAAAACTCCATCGATTACGTCTTGGATTCGACGTTGGATATTTCTTACTTGTTCTACAAATTGCTCTCTTACTGAGATTATACTATCGGCAATTCTTGCAGCTTCGCTATCGCTCAAATCTTCCCGCAGTTTTAATAGGGCAATAATGCTGTCACGGTCAAGATGGGAGAGACGGTCGCTTAAGCTCTCAACTCCCACACGAGGGTCATGTAGTAAAAGTTGTAAGTCGCGTTTAATACCTTCTGGATTCAATTCGTCTTTACCAGTTTGTCGCAAGTACTCTTCTAAATAAGCTTGGAAGGTTTGCGCTCTTTGTTGCGTGCGTATTGCAAAACGACGTGGTGTACGGACGATATTGCTGATAGAACTTTGTACGGAGTCAATAACTTCATTGACTTGTTCCTCGCTTAAATCACGACGTTGGCTTAATAACTTGACGATGGTGTCTCTATCAATTTGCGACAGCCTTTGACGTAGTGCGGTGGCTCCTTCTGTGGGATTTTCAAAGAGTTTACTAAAATCCCGTTGAATTGCTTCAGGGTTAAGTTCTTCTTTACCTGTTGCGCGTAAATAATCGGCAATAGTGGTCGTAACTGTATCGTATTGTTCCTTGGCTTTATCAGCAACAATTTGTGGTGCGTGGCGAATATTACTCCAAGATTCCTCTACAGTATGAAGAATTTGATTAGCTTGATATTCGCTCAAGTCTTGACGTTGACTCAGTAATTTAACTAATGTATCTCGGTCAAACCGAGACAATCTCGCCCTTAGTGCTGTTGCACCAGACTGGGGGTCATCCAAAAGTCGTTTGAGTTCTCCTCTGATAGCGTCTGGGTTAAGTTCTTCTTTACCAGTGTTTCGCAGGTAGGATTCTAAATTTAACCACAAAGTTTCCGCTTGATATTTCGCTTGCTCCCCTAAACTTTTGGACTGTATTAAAACGTTATCGCGTTCTTTTGCAAGGTCATCCAAAATAGTATCGGCTTCATAATACTGAATATCGTTACGAGACAGGAGAATTTGCCGCATTTCCTCACGGTCAAATTGCGAAAGTCTCCGGGATAAAGTCTCATAGTCAGCATCGGGGTCTTCCAACAAAGGCTTAAAATTCTTTTGAATACCTTCTGAGGTCATTTCCGATTTAGGAGTGACCAGCAAATAACTTTCTATGCGACGTTGCAAGTCTTGGACAATTTCCCTTTCTTCTGCTGCGGTTACCATCACCAAAACTTCTTGACGAACTGCTTCCAGTCGGTCAGCAATTCGATGAATTTCTCTTTGGGTCAATAATCCGCGCTGTTGCAGTATATTAACAAAATCATTTGTGGAAATTTTTTCTAATTCACCTCGAATAAAACTTGGGTTTGCTGCAGGGTCGTAGATGACTTCACGAAATTCCCGAGCAATTGAATCATCACTTAATTGCCAAGCATAGGTGTTGGACAAATAATTTTCGATATCAGCGCGAATTGTACTGTAAGGTTGTTTGGGGATAGGAAGTCCCAATTTATCTGCTTGCTCTCCAACTTTTTCTTTAGCAGTCGAAAGAGTAGATAAGATTTTTTGCACGTCTATATCAGATAAATCCGTACGTCCTAAAACAATACCCGTCATTGCTGAGATAGCTTGTTGAACCGAGCGCTGAATCGGACCTGGGGTAGATTCTTGGTTTTCTTTTTGCTCCTGAAGAATTTTTTCTAACTTAGCGTTGATTTCTTCACTTTTAGCCTGTCCAGGAGGTAAAGATTTCAGGTAGTCCATCAACTCACTCAAATTATCTTGTTTTGGTTGTTGTTGACCTACCACTTGTTCCCAAACACTATATAAAGTATCTGCGATACGATTTGTGTCCCTTTTGGAAAGGTCAGTACGGCTCTTAACCAATTCCAAAAACTTTTCACGACCAATATTACGGAGGTCTGGACTACCAGCGATATCTTTTAGCTTTGGGTCGTTTAGTAACTTTTCAAACTCACTCCGCATCTTTTTGATATCCATTTCTGGCGGACTGAGCATATCCAAGTAATCTTCAACACTATCTCGGATAGAGTGAGGGTCGATTGCACCACCAATTTCGCGACGCATCGCAGCAGCAGCAGCTTCAGCAGTTGCTACTACTTGGTTATTTACAGCCTTAGCTCCCAAAGCAGCAGTAGCAGTCCCCATCAAAGCTTGAAAGCCAGAAGTCGCAGTATTTACCACCGAACCCAGCAAGGAACCCACCGTGGTAGTACTAACCCACATTAGTAATAAAAAGTAAGCCCCCCAAATTACCAACCCCAAAATAGCACCCAATCTTGGGTCTAGAATCACCAAGCTGAGCTTTACCGCTAAGAAGCAAGCAAGCGCAAGAGCTATCGTCACCGAGATTAAAGTCCAAAGACCTACTGCTGTACCAATTTTTTTAAATGTACCCCCAACCGAATCTCCTCCTCCATCATTACTTGAGTCCGAATCTGACGAACGTCCCAAGTAAGAAATACCTGCAGCAAGAGAAAGATTAGTTAGCACCAATTGGAAAGCGAAGGCAAGAATAATCCCGGAAATTAAAGCCACAAAAAACCGTGGACTAGAGTTAACAACCGATGCTTGAGCGGGTGTAATATCTGTTGTGGCATCTAATGGAACTTGTAAAAGCCAGACTAGCGGTTTATATATTTCCAACATTAATGGCGTAAGTAAGTCGGCGCGAAAAAACCAAACTATGTAAAGATAAATAAATACGTAGAATGTATCTGCCGAGGTGACTGAAATATGGGCGCTCGTTTAAGGGTATTTCTCACTCCTGAGCAAGACAAAAT
>JAHHIC010000017.1 GCA_019359035.1 Scytonematopsis contorta HA4267-MV1
ATATCATCTGAGATAGGTAAATAATGTGACTATACAGGCAACGTCAGTGTTTTTTTACTCTTCATATAGAGAAAATAGTCAGTAAAAACACTTCTGTGACAGTTTGGGTGCGGAATGTAGGTTAAAACTGTGAGGAGTAACCGCATCAAAAAACATCAACCCCGATACAGGAGCGTATAGTGCAAAAACTTTATCCCAATCTGGCTGGTCATGATTTGCTAAGGTACTCCAGGTTTGGCAATAGTCTACAATAATTTGCTGAAACAATTTTACATCTTCAGGTTGATTCACTTGTAATTGAGCGACGGACATAATAATTATTCTCCACGACTTGATATTAAACGGCTTTGCATTGAAAACTGAGGGATTTAACGGACGATAGGTGTTGAGGAATGTTCGTGAACGATTAGCCAGTTTCCATCTTCCTGACGTTCCCAAATCAGAGATGTACGTCCTACACCCTCCAGCGGTTGACCGTTTTTTAGCACACCTCGAATTTGGAAATCAGAGGTTGTGCAAATGATGTTTCCATATCGAAAAACTTGCACATCATCTTTGGTGAGAAAGAGAGCAAATTCAGCAAACCCATCCATGATGTGAGTTAATTCCTTTTTGTAATTTTCCCAGCCAAGAATAGGCCCTTTGGTGGGCATAATATCGTATGCCGATAGGCTGGATTTCTGACTATAAAACTGTTTTGCATTGCGAATATCAAATGCTTCACGACCTGGACTCCAAGCTGCATGATATTTCACTACCAAATTTTTGAAAGCTTCCCGTTCCTCATCAGTTAGCGCTGGTTGCATGGTAAAACTCCTTAACACTATCTAGAATTAAGACTACACGACACATGTTGTGTAGTCAATAGATAAAGACACAACACATGTCGTGTAAAATAAATTAAAATCGCAAATAATCTATGGTCTCCAATCCTCAACCCCCTTCTCAAGTACCCTCTGAAGCTGCATCAGAGAATTTAGATTCCAAAAAACTAGATTCAAAAAAACTAAATTCCAAAAAACTAAACCCCAAACAACCAGATGTGCGTCGTCGCAATCAGCAAGCACATCAAGCTATCCTCAAAGCTGCTGCGGAATTGTTGGATGAAATTGGCTATGCAAATACAACGGTATCGGAGATAGCCGCAAGAGCAGGGGTCAGCAATAAAACCATTTACCGTTGGTGGCCAAATAAAGCAGCTGTGGTGATGGAGGCATTTGCACGCCAAACAGGCAATATCATTGAAGTTCCCGATACAGGCAGTTTGCGTGAGGATTTGTTAACCTTTGTGCGAGCTTCATTTATCGTCCACAAAACGATGAAATTTGGAGCGACAATAGCAAATTTAGTCGCTGCGATTCAAACCGACTCAGCGTTAGCAGTTGCATTTCGCGAACAATTCATTGCTCAACGTCGAATGGCTGTACGTCAGATTTTTGACCAAGCGATAAAACGAGGAGAATTACCAGAAAATATTGATTTAGAAATGGCTATTGATGGAGTTTACGCACCAATTTTTTATCGTTTGTTAGTCGGACATGCACCGCTAGATGACCAATTTGCCGAAAGCCTTGTAGAGCAGTTGCTATCGGGTATTATTTCTTGAATTTAAACCCACTCCGGTGGTTTTTCCCTGTGTAACTGCGATTTCAATCGCCCGGTGTCTTAATATGTTCAATCGCCACAACGAGTGCATTGAGCATCACCTCATAACTTTTATCTGGTGAATGTTCTAGCGTCATTAATCCTACCTGCTCCAACGTAATAAAGCCATAAATTGCAGCATTCACCATCCGCATGACATCAATCAATTTGCTATCATTTAACTCATACAATTGCAGTGATTTTTTCAGATTACCGAGAGATTGCAAAATAATTGCTTTTTCTTCTGGGTCGCTGGGCTTTAGTTGATATTGCATCATCACCTTATAAAGTGCGGGATGAGAAGAGGCAAATTTTCGAGTTGCACGTGCCCCAGCAATTAATAAATCACGAGGGTCGCTCAGTTCACCAGTTTCTTGCTGACAATAATCCCAATATTTTCTCCAAATTACTAATGCCACAGCACGTCGCAATGCGGTATTTCCATCCAGATGTTTATAAATTGCAGGAGGCTTAATACCCAACTCCCGTGCCACCCTATTTACTCCCAGAGCTGATTCCCCATCCTTCTCCAAGCAGCTGATAGCCGCTTCTATCACATCTTGTGGCGTTAGAGATTTTTCTTTCGGAGGACGACCCATAACAATTAAATCAAGAAAGAACGTAATAAATGCGTAGAGACGTTACATGTAACGTCTCCAATGTAGACCTATAAGATTTTAGTTAACACAATTAACTAAAAGCTAATATAATTAACTTTAGCAAGCTCTATACGGCATTTCTATGAGTTGTTTAGTTTTTACACCTGCCCACGAACTGGCTCGGATGATACGAGAGCGAGTGGTTTCATCAGTGGAAGTAGTAGATTCATATTTAGAGAAAATTAGCAAGCATAATTCTCAACTGAATGCTATTTGCACTCTTGATGCTGAGAATGCTCAAAAACAAGCAAGAGAAGCAGATGAGGCTTTGGCAAGAGGAGAAAACTGGGGAATGCTGCATGGAGTTCCCATAACAATAAAAGACTGTTTGGAAACTGCGGGACTGCGGACGACATCGGGTTATAAACCTCTTAAAGATTATGTACCCCAAGAAGATGCAACAGTTGTGAGTCGTTTACGGAATGCGGGAGCAATTATTCTTGGTAAAACAAATCTCGCTAAACTGGCTAGTGATTGGCAGGGGATTAATGATATATTTCCCCGTGTGAATAATCCCTGGAATCTGAACTATACAGCTGGTGGAAGTTCTAGTGGTAGTGCCGCAGCAGTTGCAGCCGGTTTGTCAGCTTTGGATATTGGTGATGATTTTGGGGGTTCAATTCGTCAACCCTCCCATTTTTGTGGGATTTATGGTCTCAAGCCCACTGACCGTAGGATTCCCACAACTGGTCATATTCCGGAAATTCCAGGAAAGTTTCGCTGTATTCGCCAAATGTTGACAGTCGGCCCTCTAGCTCGCTCTATAGAAGATTTGCGCCTATGTTTGCAACTGATTACAGGTTCAGACCCTCGTCAACCAGATATTCCTCCTGTCCCTCTGGATGTACCTATAGAGAAAGGGCTACAAAATTTACGAATTGCTTGGACGGATGGATTTGCTTCTATTCCAGTTGAAGAATCTATTCAATCAGCGATTCAATCTGTTGCATATAGATTAGGTGAGGCTGGTACTCAAATTGAGCGATGGGTTCCAGTGTTTGACTTTTCTGCCGCTTGGGAAATTCTCAGCACGGTTGCAGTTTATAACTTGATGTACGCGCAACCCACTACTTTGGATGATGCTCGTCAGGATATTCCCTTTTTGTTTCGTTCGGCAACTCAAGGTGACAAAACTATAGGAGGCTTTGGCAGTTTGGCTGGGATTGTGCTGCCTATTTTTCTTAATCCCACATTGAAAGGTTATTTTGAAGCCCTAGCGAAACGGGATAACTTGATTGCTCAAATGGATAAACAATTGGAACAGTGGGATGTGTGGCTTTGTCCTGTAGCTATGACAACTGCTTTTACTCATTGTGCCAAAGGTGAAGCATTAGTTGTGAATGGTAGGAAAGTTCCTTATATGATGGCCTCAGGTGCTTATACTTCGCCATTTGCGTTGACGGGACATCCTGTTGTTGTTATACCTATCGGGAAGACTCAAGATGGGTTGCCCATTGGGATGCAAATTGTCGGTAAGCGATGGAGGGAGATGGAATTGTTGAGAATTGCCCAACAACTTGACAAACTTATTGGTAGCTTTCAACATCCACCTGGCTATTAAACAAGGCTAAACATGTTTCAATACTTGTCGGTTAAGCTCCAAAATACCAAAATACGTAGGTTGGGTTGAGGGACGAAACCCAACGTTTACAATACTTTGTTGGGTTATCTCTTCGAGACGCTTCGCGAACGCAAAGCCTCAACCCAACCTACAAAAATCTTTAACCGAGCAGTATTGAAACATGTTTAGTCTTTATTTTGTTATTTGTAGTTTAACTGTAACCAATATCATCGCGATGGAAGCTCCTGTTGGAGGTTATGGTTTTTACAGCCAACAAGAAATAGAATATATTTATTAACTACTGCTTATACAGGTTTTACTGTGGCATCAAAAGGTATTGATAAAACTTATAATAACTGTAAATTTACGCAATTAATAGTACTAATGTAATTTGATAGTTATAGGGGATACGAAATACTGTACCCCTCTCTATGATTATTTTACGGTCACATTAATTAATAATTACTCATACATCATCCAGTGGAGGCTGTTTTTGAATTTCCTGTTGAACTTCCTCGATGCTCAGAGTTAGCTCCTGAGCTATTTCTGACGCGCTTAAACCTAATCTGACCAACAAAGGTATAATTCTAAACTTCTCGACACGTGAACCTACTTGTAGTCCTTCTTGTAGTCCTTCTTGTAGTCCCTCTTGTAATCCTTCTTCACGTCCCTCCTCTCGTCCTTCTTGATAAACCCGCGTCTGCTTCAAATCGCTTAAACCAAACATACTCTCAATCTCCTTTCGATTCATTGTTGGAAACTTATAAACCAAAATCGTTTCTATTAATTCTAGTAACTGTCGGCGTTGTGGTTCAATATTTACCTCTCGCTGGGTTCTGCCGATTAACTCCCTTGCTGCAACAACTGCTGTGTCTTCGTCTTCAATTATCAATTTAATTGTAGCAATTCCCACTGGTAGAGATGCGGCCGAGTCTAATTCATCCAGATAAATGCGTCTTACACGCTGACTAGCAAAAGATTCAACATAATTTTTTATATCAGACGTATCTAAACTGCGGCTGGGAAAAATCACTATTCCTCGCCAGGGATTTTTTATCTGATTTTGACGCAGGTATAAATTAACTTCTGAAAAGAAGCGAGAATAAATTTCTGGGTCGTTTTGAAATTGAACCTCCACAAAATAAATTGGACTTTCTTCACCTTGTGTAGGGAGAAACACACCATCGATTCGGAAAGCTGTTTGCTTGATTTCAACTGATGAAAATTGATAATTTTCTGCTGTTTGCATTTGATTACCAATTAATTCAAAAAATAGACCAGGAATTTCTTGAAAAATACGGTAGAAGATGCTATCTGTTTTCACGCTTGTCTCTAAAAAAATTTGCGTTTGCTGTAATTCTACCGCATCATTTTAGATTTCAATTTGAATTTTATTTTGTAGGTTATTTGCTACATATGAAAGTATCAAAAATCTGAAAATAAAAGTCCATCCCAAATGCTAGATTGATTTTTCTGCCAGCATGGCGTAGATATCTCGTTTGGTCTGTTCTAGAAGTTCACGCACTCGATTCATTCTAACTGTATTACCATTGCGAGCGACCTGCATCACCACAGCAGAAAGCTCAGTTACAGCATTCCGCAATTCGTTAAATTCTTGAGGCACATCACAAATTTCTCTAGAAGAATCTGAGATGCTTTCTGAAAAACGTTCTGCTAGTAGTTCTCTACCTGCATCTGTAATCGTATAAACGCGCTTGCCACCGATTGACTCACTCGTTAAGTAACCTCCTTCTTCTAACATCTGGAGTGTTGGATAGACTGAACCGGGACTAAGACGACGGAATCCACCATAGCGACTTTCCATTTCTTTAATCAGGTCATAACCATGACTGGAGCGGTCGGAAAGCATTTCCAACAGAATAAATTTGATATCACCCCGACGAGTCCGAGATTCATCTCCCCAACTTTTGCCGAATGGTTCACGATGTCCATGTCTTCCGCGATGCTCACCTCTACCATGATGCCTATCGTGATGTTTTTCATGTCGAAATAGAAAACTATCTTGCTCTGGATTATCGAAAGTTCCTCCTACCCATGCAAAGCGAGGAAAGTGGAAACTAGAATTTCTAAACATATATCGCTCTTAAATTAACTAAATCCACTATAACAACATATCGCGATATATCGGATTAAATTCACGAATCTTTACAATAGCCTAGAGCTACTTCCTGTTTCTCCGGCACTTTTACACAACGACATCAAACAAGGTTAAAATCAAGCCAACGAACAAAAAAAATGCCATGACTGCTATTACCATCAACCTTAATAATGTAGTCAAGATGACCGACGACCAATTTTATCAACTGTGTCAGGATAATCCAGAGCTAAAGTTGGAGCGCAATCAATGGGGAGAACTAATAGTCATGTCACCAACAGGGGGAGAAACGGGTAAACGTAATGCTAAAATGACCGCACGCTTTGTATTGTGGAACGAGCAAACCGAACTAGGAGAAGTATTCGACTCTTCAACTTGCTTTAAACTCCCTAATGGTCCAGACCGTTCCCCAGATGTATCATGGATACAGATAGAAAGGTGGAATGCACTTACAGCTTCTCAACGAGAGAAATTTCCCCCCATCGCTCCTGATTTTGTATTAGAGTTAATGTCTCCATCGGACAGTTTGAGCGAAACCCAAGCCAAAATGCAGGAATATATGGCAGCAAAAGTTAGGTTGGGTTGGTTAATTGACCGCAAAAATCGTTGTGTGGAAATCTATCGTTTGGGGCAAGAAGTGGAAGTACTGGATTTTCCTGCTACATTATCAGGAGAAGACGTGCTACCGGGATTTATATTAGATATGAGATTTGTGTGGTAATGGAGGTGTTAGCTTGCACTCATGTGTATTATATTACTAAACTGATATCAATATCTTCTAATTTTGCACAACCACTTAATGCCATTGCCAAGTCCAATTCCGAACACAAAATTTCAATAACACGAGAAACTCCAGCCTGTCCGTCTACAGCCAAACCCCACAAAATTGGTCGTCCGATTAACACAGCTGTCGCTCCCAATGCTAATGCTTTCAGGATATCAACACCGCGACGAATACCCCCATCTATAAATATCTCCGCTCGTCCATCTACTGCTGTAACAATTTCCGGTAAAGCATTCACAGAAGCAATTGCTCCATCAAGCTGTCTTCCTCCATGATTAGAAACAACAATCCCCTTAACTCCGCACTCTACCGCACGTATTGCATCATCCCCCCGTAAAATTCCTTTTACTACCAAAGGCAACGGAGATAAAGATTGCAACCATTGTAAATCGTCCCAAGTAACTGCTGCATCCAGTTGTTGGGCAAAATAAGCAAACAAACCAGACTCTCCTTTTTCTTGGGTAATTTTTAGCTGTGACATGTTAGCAAGATTAGCTAATTGCAAATCTGGTGGTAAAACAAATTCATTGTGCTTGTCTTTTTCCCGACGACCTAACACAGGTGCATCCACAGTTAAACACAATGCCTTATAGCCAGCAGAATAAGCTCTTTCTACTAAAGCACGAGTTAATCCTCGGTCTTTATGTATATATAATTGAAACCATTGAGTAGACGTAAAATTACTATTACCGGGTGCTAATGCTACCTCCTCAAGACTTTTGGTAGACATAGTACTTAATATCATTCCCACAGATGCTGATGCAGCGGCTTTAGCAGTGGCTACTTCCCCCTCTGGATGTGCAAGACACTGGAAAGCCATTGGTGCAACCAACAGAGGAAATTGTAGAGCCTGCCCTAAAACTGAAGTACTTAGGTCACGTTTACTAACATCCACTAACATCCTCGGCCGCAACTTGATGCGTTCAAAAGCTGCACGGTTATCTCGCAATGTGACCTCATCCCACGCACCGCTACTGTAGTAATCGTATGCCATCCGAGATAAATTTTGTTTCGCGAATTCTTCGTATTCAAATAAATTGATTAGTGATTCCATCTGCTCCTTGTGTTTTTTTTATGCTATTTATTTAAATCATTTATAAAATCAAAATTAAATTGACGTAGGATGGGTTAGGCGTATTCGTAACAATTATTTGGAAAATATTTAAGTTATATAAAGTACTGTAACCCATTAGGGATTTACAAAAAATAAATTATCCCATCTTGTAGTGCGAGCGTCTCGCTCGCTGCTAGTCAAAAGCGAGCAAGATGCTCGCACTACAAAAAAATTGGAACATTTTTTTACTTGAAAGTCCCTTAATTGTCCTAGCTTAAGATTTATTTATAAATCATATAAAAACTTTAAGTCACAACATAGTACTTTGGTATTAAATCATTTTCTGTATTAAAATCTAGAGAATGATAAATTGTGATTAATCATTAGGGCACTGCCAATTTCCAGAAAAATGGATAAAGTTTATAACTTTAAATTCAACTCTTCGCAAGCCATGACAGCCTTAAAAGAAAGGCAACATGATGATATTAAGTATTATGAAGCTCGCAATCAATTATTCAAGCTATCATTAATGGCAGACTACGACCAACTAGTTTGTCTTCCTTCTCTTACCTCTATTGACAAACACTGGTATCAAATTGAAACTGCGAGAAAAGTTTTACGACAATTTGGGGGACGTGCTTTACTTGCGGATGAAGTTGGACTAGGTAAAACTATCGAAGCGGGGCTAATTGTCAGTGAATATTTAGCAAGAGGAATGGTAAAATCAATATTAATATTAACCCCAGCCTCTTTAGTCTCCCAATGGCAATTAGAACTAGCTTCAAAATTTGGTATTTCATCAATTACTACTGACGATGACAGCAGACAACAAAACGCTGAAGATTTTTGGAAAAATAATCCCAGAATTATCGCATCTCTGAACACAGCCAAATCAGCCAAACATCATCCTTTAGTTACTTCACGCAATTGGGATTTAGTTGTTGTAGACGAAGCACATCATCTAAAAAATCGTAATACCCTGAATTGGAAACTCGTCAACGCATTAAATAAAAGATTTATTTTGATGCTTACTGCAACACCAGTACAAAACTCTTTAGTAGAATTATTTAATTTGCTAACTTTATTAAAACCAGGTTTACTAAAAACAGAAGCAGACTTTAAAAAAGAATATGTTTCCTCCAAAAACGGACGCATTCCCAAAAATCCAGAAAAATTAAGAAGTTTAATGCGAGAAGTGATGATACGTAACACTCGCTCTTTAGTTGACGTAAAATTACCCAAACGTTTTGCTACAACTATCACAGTTACTCCTGGTGAAAGCGAAGGAAAAATCTATCAAGATTTAAGTAACTTTTTGCGGGATAACTCAGAACAACTAGATAAATTTTCTCGTACTAACTTATTAATGCGTGCAGGTTCTAGTATTAATGCACTGACTGAATCATTGAAAAATCTCTCTCAAAAATTCCCCAGTGACGAGCTAAAAACATTAATTAGAAGAGCATCCCAAATTAAACAAGTAGAAAAAGCATTAGCATTAGTCGAACTGCTGAAAAAATCATCACAAAAAACTATAGTATTTACAACCCACAAAGCTACTTCCGCATATTTAGCCAAAACTTTTACTGAAGCAGGAATACAATTCGCAGAATTTTTAGGAAATATGTCCTTAAAACAAAAAGATGCTGCTATCGAAGCTTTCCGGGATAATATACCCGTTTTATTAGCATCAGAAACTGGAGGAGAAGGAAGAAATATTCAATTTGCTAACGCTATAGTCAACTACGATTTACCTTGGAATCCGATGAAAATTGAACAACGAATTGGTCGAATTCATCGTATTGGACAGACCCAAGATGTATTTATTTTTAACTTTTGTCTCAAAGGCAGTATCGAAGAATATATACTGCGGATATTGCATGATAAAATTAATATGTTTGAGTTAGTAGTTGGAGAAATAGAAACAATACTAGGTAACGTAGATGATGAATTTGATTTTGGTGAAATAGTTATGGATATTTGGCTAAAAAATCAATCAGTACCTGAGTTAAATACAGCGTTCGATAAATTAGCTGATGATTTGCTCAAAGCCAAAGACAAATATCAGGAGACTCAAGAACTAGACGAACAAATATTTGGAGAAGAATTTGAAGCTTAAAGGTAAAAAGTCTGGGATTGTGGTGATATCATGTCCGGTAGCATGACCATAATAAAATACTCTTAAATTCTTTGCGTCTTGGCGTCTTTGCGTGAGGTTTATTATGGGTACATAAGCGGACATGATATGAATCATCTATAAAATGTGCAGCGAAGTGTAAACTTATGATAATAGTAGACGACCCAATTATTAACACTCTGGAAAAAATTGTTTACACCTACGATGGTGTAGCAGAATTAATAGATGAAAAAACCTTGAATGTCTTACTACCACAACAAATTGCACAAGCTTTAAAATTAGAAGAAGAAACGACTTTTAGTACGGTAATTGATACCCCCAATAGTCAATTTGTTAGTTATAATTCAGAACTTCTCAATAGATTTTCGGAAATCATGGCTTCTTCTGGGAGCGTCGCTGCTCTGGGGGTAAAATATGATGGTTATCTAAAAACAACAGCATTTGAGAAAAGTATTGCTCAAAAGATTGTGCCACAAAATGGCTTAATTCGCTTTATTGACGCAAAACCAGAAAATACCCGTTATATCTGGTGCAATGTAGCTTATACAGCGGAAGCAGATGAGAAAAGAATTGGGATGGTGTCGTTTATAATTAATGAGTTTACCGGGGTAGCACCCGTAGATATAGGTGATGCTTTATTATGGGAATCAGATAAAGTCCCTGTAGATGATTATTCATTGGCTCAAAAATTATCTGATAATGAATTAGCTGAGATTATTGAAAAAATATCAGCTAGGTTAGTTACAACAGATTTAGAAAATTGGCAAGCCAAATTAAATCGTGCTTTCGTTCGAGATGAGGAAAGACTAAAAGCTTATTATGGTAGTATTAGCATGGAAATTGCTAAAAAAATCGAGCATAAAGGTTTAGATGGTGATGATAAAGAGAAGGAATTAGCACGGATAGAAGCAACAAAACGTGAATTAGAAAGAAAAATCGCAGATATTAGAGAACGCTATAATCTCAAAGTCGAAGCTCATTTGCATAGCGCAATGGTTCTACATCTACCAACGGTACATATCAACTGCACTTTACAAAGAAAGAAAGCAAAAAGAGATATAACTTTAGTTTGGAATCCTTTTACAAAAATAATTGAACCTTTACAATGCGAAATGTCGGGAGAGCCTGTTTATGAATTTTATTTAGATGATAAAGATGCGAAGATTGTTGCACCTAGTGTTTTTCAGGGCAAAGCTCTAAAGTTATAATAATAAATAACAATAAGCAAACACCAAGTAAAGTTGTGTCTGTCTCTACCGACTCCAACGCATCAAATACCAACCCAAATCTGGCTGTACCAACTCAGCCAATTTGGCGATTTAATGTTACGCAATACCACCAAATGATTGATATTGGTATTCTGACAGCAGATGACCCAGTGGAAATGTTGGAGGGGTGGATAATTGAAAAAATGCCAAAAAATCCTCCACATCGTATTGCTAATAAATTAACTCGTAATGCTTTAGAAAATATCCTACCAGAGGGGTGGTACGTGGATACTCAAGAACCCATTACTTTAGAAGATAGCGAACCTGAGCCTGATGTAGTTATTGTACGCGGTAATACTCGTGATTATTCAAACCGTCACCCAGGTTCGCAGGATTTAGCTTTGGTTGTAGAAATCGCAGACTCTACTCTGGAACGCGACCGAATTATTAAAAAACGTATTTATGCTCGTGCTGGGATTGCAGTTTATTGGATAATTAATCTTGCTGAACAACAAATCGAAGTTTATACCCAACCAATTGACTCGACGACAGTAGAAGCAACATATTCGCAACGTCGAGATTATAAATTAGGAGACGAGCTTACGGTATTTATTGAGGGACGAGAAGTTGCTCGTTTAAACGTACGAGATTTGTTACCTTAAACTTTGAATTTAGCGTATTTACAATAGTCACAATTATGAAAGAAATAATAGATGACGTCAAACAAACTATAGCGCAAAAACAAATACGATGGGCTTATCCAATTTTGCTGAAACTACAAAAATGTGACTATCATTTGGCAATAAAATGGGCAGTAGAATGTATACAAATATATGCATCTGAGTTTAACCCAGATAAACTCTCCCAGATGAATAAATATATCCAGAAAGCAATAGAAGAGCAAAACGTTTTGACTCCTTTACAATGTATGGAAATTGCTAAAGAACTATGGTACTCCCCTGAAAGAGAAGATATTCAAACTGCTGTAGCTAGACTGTGGTGGTCTATCGCAGCTTTTAAAGATGGAGAAGAGGATGAAGGAGCAATCGAAGCCACAATGACTGTTGAATTAGTATTACCGGATATATCCAATCGCTCTCTATTAGATAGATATCTAGAAGCTGCTCTCAGGATTTATGAAGAATACGAATTACAAAATTAGGCGCGTGCTTATACTGATAATTCTGCCAGGGTTTGCATTTGTGCTGCGTCAATTAATGGTAAGGCAGCAGTTGTTGTACAAGATGCAACTTCATACCAGACAATTGCGCGTGCGAGCTTGAACTAGCACGGTCAGCGGTGATGATTCGGCAAGGAATGGCAGAACAAAAAGCAGGTAAAGACCGAGATGCAAGGGAAGCTTTAGAAGAATTACGCTCGAAATATGGAATACCGCGTTAAAATCACCCCAACCGAACTTGCAGATGAATAAGGTTTTTACTTACGGATAAAAGCTTCTTCACCACTCAAATGCTATAATATGAATTGGTAACTAAAATTTTCTAAGTAAGCTCAAGTATTATAGAGATAAAATGTTAATGTTGTAATTATGAAACAAAAAATTATTCCTATATATTTATCTGAAGAAGACATTAAACAATTTTGTCAACGTCACTCAATTCGGAAGCTTTCTTTATTTGGTTCAGTATTAAGAGATGATTTTACTAAAGAAAGTGATGTTGATGTTTTAGTTGAATTTCAACCAGGAAAAACTCCAGGTTTAGACATTGTTACAATGGAGGATGAGTTATCAAATATAATAAATCGCCAGGTAGATTTAAGAACTCTAGCAGACCTAAGCCGTTATTTTCGCTCTGAAATCTTAATGGAGGCGAAGGTTATTTATGAGTAAAGTTGATGATTTAACTCGACTAAAACACATCAGAGATGCAGCACAAGAAGCATTATCTTTTACTAACAATCGTACTAGAAATGATTTAGATACTGATAGGATGCTATCTTTGGCTCTAGTAAGATTAGTTGAAATTATTGGCGAAGCAGGTAATCGTATTTCTGAAGATTGTCAAGTTAAGTATTCAAAAATACCTTGGCGACAAATTGTTGGTATGAGAAATCGTATTATTCATGCTTATTTTGATATTGATTTAGATATTGTCGAGTGCCCAAGCATCTCAGGATGTATTAGTCAAGGACAAACGAAGGAAGAAGCCATTGAAAATATAAAGGATGCAATTGTGGCCTGCCTTCAAGTTCGTGCAGAGCTAGGTTTATCGGTTATGTAGAGACGTTACATGTAACGTCTCCACGTGTGCATAATTTATCTAAAAATTGCAGGAAATGCCTAAAATTTGGCAAACGACCACCAAAATTCGGTTTCCCAAAGTCGTCAGCGCTTTACTCAAACTTTCTGTCTTTGGTAAGCTTCCTTAAAGAACCTTTGCTGTTGATTGTGGTCTACAATTGGATTTGGGTAGCCAAGACTGCTCCGTTCTATAGGTGTGATATTACCGTTTAATAAAAATGCGGTATCTACAGACCTCAATTCGGGAACCCACTGGCGAATATATTCCCCCTCTGCATCAAATTTTTGTGCTTGGGAAGCAGGATTAAAAATTCGCAATGGTTTCGGGTCCATCCCAGAAGATGCGCTCCATTGCCAACCTCCATTGTTAGCTGATAAATCCCAATCAATCAGCTTTTGCATAAAATATTTTTCTCCCAATTGGGGATTGACAATTAAATCCTTGGTTAAAAAGCTGGCAACAATCATTCGACAACGGTTATGCATCCAACCTATTTCGTTTAGTTGTCGCATTGCTGCATCCACTATGGGGTAACCTGTTTTTCCTTCACACCAAGCTTGGAAATGTTTTTCGTTATTTTGCCAGGGGAAATTTTTAAATGGTTCGCGATAAGCTCCCTCTGCAAGTTCTGGAAATTGATACATGACGTGTTGATAAAATTCTCGCCATGCTATTTCTTGTTGATATGTGCGGATAGCTTTTTGAGTTTCGTCACTACGGCTATTAGACATTGCTTCTTCGGTAGCTTGCCAGACAGTTCTGATACCAATTACACCAAATTTTAATGCCGCACTTAGTCTTGATGTGCCGTCAATTGCAGGAAAGTTACGTTGTTCTTGATATTCGTCTATGGCTTTGCTACAAAATTCTTCTAATCTTTCTTGCGCTGCTGCTTCACCTGGAGCGAGGAATAATTCTTTATCCCAAATAAATCCTAAGTCTTTTGCTGTGGGTAGTTCGATTACACCTGCTTGTTTGGCAATTTTTTCCTCCTCAGGTGTCAGGTTTTGTAGAGACGCTGATGGGGACTTGGTTGACGGAGACGCGATAAATCGCGTCTCTACTGGTTTCATCTTCGGTCTGCTTATCCAATTTTTCCAGAAGGGAGTGTAAACGGTGTAGGGGCTATTGGAACCGGAGCGAATTTCATCTGGAGAATGGAGGATTTGGTCCCAGTTTTTTTCTAGGAAGCCTATTCCTTTCTCTTTTAGCGCTTCTATTAAATTGCGATCGCGAATTTGAGAATAGGGTTCAACGTCCCAATTCCAAAAAACAGCCTGAGCGTTTAAAGCCTCAGCCAACCTGGGAATTGCTTCTGTTGGGTTGCCTTTAAGAATAAGCAACTGACTACCAGCTTCCGCATATCGCTGTTTCAAAGCCTGCAAACAGCCTATCATATAGGTCACCCGAACAGGAGCAGCATCATCCCGTTCCAAAATATTTGGGTCTAAACAAAACAAACCCACAACATAAGCACTCTTTTCTCGTGCAGCAGCTAATCCAGTATTATCAGAGATGCGTAAATCGCGGCGATGCCAAAATAAAATTAGGTCGGACATTGTATTATTATCGTAGTTCCCTTGTACTAAACTACATTAAAACGATTAGGCACAATTGGCATCATACCCAGGAAATCTTAACTAATGTAAATATTCATCCAAAAGTCCCAAAACTGCAGCAATATTGTCAGAATGACTAAATAATTATGAAGTATCGTGAAGCGAAAAGCTTTGCCCTATGTGCCAATTGCTGGGAATGAATTGTAATGTCCCCACGGATATATGTTTTTCGTTTGAGGGATTTTGTGCCAGAGGTGGAAAAACCGACGACCATAAAGATGGTTGGGGTATTGCCTTTTTTGAGAGTAAGGGGTGTCGCATTTTTATAGACGCCAAATCCTCTATTAATTCTCCCATAGCTGAGTTGGTGAGGAATTATCCCATCCACTCGACCCATGTAATCGCTCATATTAGAAAAGCGACCCAAGGGGAAATTACCCTGGAAAACTGTCATCCCTTCCGTCGTGAACTATGGGAACGTTACTGGGTATTTGCTCACAATGGTGATTTAAAAGATTTTCACCCAAAAAAAACAGGTTTTTACCAAGCAGTGGGTAATACTGATAGCGAACAAGCGTTTTGTTTAATACTAAATACTCTGAGAGAGCGTTTCCCAGAAAATAAACCATCGTTAAAGGATTTCTACTTAGTTATCCAAGAAATAACTGATAAAATATCAACCCACGGTATTTTTAATTACTTATTATCTGATGGAGAATATTTCTTTGCTCATTGTTCCACTAAACTTTGTTATATTGTTCGACAAGCACCATTTGCAGCCGCTCATTTGATTGATGAAGATTTAACAGTGGATTTTAGCGAATTGACTAAGGAAAATGACCGTGTTGCAGTCATTGCGACTACTCCCCTAACTGATAACGAAGTGTGGACACCGATTCAACCTGGGGAATTATTGGTATTTCAGGATGGGCTGCCTATTAAATTTGCTTGATACATTATATACAGTAGAGACGCGATAAATCGCGTCTCCAACCCTACCTAGAGCCAATCTTAGTTCTTCACTGTAGTCTAAAGCATTAAACTATACGTGCAACCTGCCGTTTGCGTGGATACACGTACTCGAACTTCCTTGATTTTTGATAACAAGTATTATTTTTCTCCGTAAAACCGCATAATCTGATTTAACTTACCCTAATAGTCAATAAGGTAGCGTTGTAGCGTTTAGCTGAATTGGGGTGTCTATGAAACTAGGATTTTTCCAAAGTATAGGAATTACCATAGGTAGTACAGCTATTATTACAGGTAATTCTGTACTCGCCCAAATTACCCCAGACGCAACATTACCCAATAATTCTCAAGTAAGATTACAAGACAATATTCGATTTATTGAAGGTGGAACCCAAGCAGGTGGTAACTTGTTCCACAGCTTTAAAGAGTTTTCTGTTCCTACAAATAGTACAGCTTATTTTAATAATAATGATACAGGTGTTCAAAATATACTTACGCGAGTGACTGGTGGTTCAGTATCAAATATTGATGGGTTAATTCGTGCTGGTGGTAATGCGAATTTATTTTTGATTAATCCTAATGGTATTATATTCGGTCAAAATGCGCGATTAGATATAAAAGGTTCTTTCGTTGGGAGTACAGCAAATGCTATTGGATTCGGGAACTTAGGAAATTTTAGCGCAACAAACCCGGAAGCACCATCACCTTTATTAACGATAAATCCGAATGCGTTGTTGTTTAATCAAATTCAAGGCGGTAGGATTGAAAATAATTCTGCTGCACCTGCTGGAAGGAATCCTTCAGATGCGTTTAATGTAACAGATTTGCGCGTCGCAGATGGTAAAAGTTTGTTATTAGTTGGTGGTGATGTAAATCTCAATGGTGGAAGATTATATGCTTTTGGTGGGCGAGTGGAGTTAGGGGGTTTGGCTGGTATAGGAACTGTTGGGTTGAATGAGAATGGTGGTAATTTCAGTTTAAGTTTTCCTTTGGGAGTACAAAGAAGTGATGTTTTCCTATTTAATAATGCTGACGTAAACGTGCGCGCTGGTAATGGTGGAAGTGTTGCAATTAATGCTCGTAATTTACAGATGACAGATGGAAGTCAGATATTGGCTGGAATAGAGAATCGACTGAGTTCAGAAAACAGTAAAGCGGGAAATATTGATATTAATGCGACAGGAATAATAAATCTCCAGCAACGTAGTGACATTTTTAATGATGTGCAAGCTAATGCTTTGGGACAGGGGGGCGATGTTAATATCAGAACTGGTACTTTGAGATTAGCTGATGGGTCGGAAATTGGTGCGAGGACATATAGCGCAGGTCAAGGGGGAAATTTAACTGTTAATGCTATTTCAGAGGTTGAGGTGACAGGTCGCAGTGCTGATGGTCGCATTGGAAGTGCTTTGTTTACTAAACAGGATAGCGAAGGTGCAACAGGTAACGCAGGAAATTTAACAATTAACACCCCTTGGTTGCGAGTGCTGGATGGAGGGCTTGTTATCGCTATTACTAATGGCGCAGGTCGAGGTGGAAATTTGAATATTGATACTAGCAATGGCAGAGTAGAAGCAATTGGTACTAACCGCATAGCTGCTGAAGCTAATCATACCGCTCTGGGGTCAGGAGGAAATTTGACAATTAAGACGGGTGAGTTGATATCACGAGATGGAGCGTCTGTTAGTGCTAGTACATTTGGTGCGGGTCAAGGCGGAAATTTGATAATTGATGCAACATCGAAAGTTGAAGTGGCTGGTAGTGGTTTATATGTTTTACAGGGTACCAAAGATGCTACAGGAAACCCAGGAAATTTAATAATTAACACCCGTTTATTGCAAGTACTAGATGGAGCAACTGTTACAGGTAGTACATCTGGTGCGGGTCAGGGTGGAAATTTGAAAATTGATGCTGGTAGAGTAGAAGTAATTGGTACATCAAGCAGTGGGAATGGTAGTAGTATAACTTCCGAAATTAATTCAGGCGCTTTAGGGTTAGCAGGAAATTTAACAATTAACACTTCTTTATTGCGAGTTTTAGGTGGAGCAACTGTTAGTACTAGTACAAGAGGTGCGGGCCGAGGTGGAGATTTGAATATTGATACTGGCAATGGCAGGGTAGAAGTAATTGGTACGTCAAGCGATGGTTTTGGTAGTAATATAACTGCTGAATCTAACTCAACTGCAACAGGAGCAGCAGGAAATTTGACGATTAAGACGGGTGAGTTGATAGCACGAGATGGAGGATTTATAAGTGCTAGTACATTAGGCGCGGGTCAGGGTGGAAATTTGAGAATTGATGCCACATCTTCGGTAGAATTAATTGGTGAAAATACAGTTGATAGTCAATTTCCCAGTGGTTTGTTTGCTCAACAGGATAGCGAAGGTTCAGCAGGAAAAGGAAACGCAGGAAATTTAACAATTAACACCCCTTTGTTGCAAGTTTTAGGTGGAGCAACTATTAGCGCTGGTACATTTGGTGCGGGTCAAGGTGGAGAATTGAATATTGATACTGGAAATGGCAGGGTAGAAGTAATTGGTACGTCAAGCGATGGTTTTGGTAGTAATATAACTGCTGAATCTAACTCAACTGCAACAGGAGCAGCAGGAAATTTGACGATTAAGACGGGTGAGTTGATAGCACGAGATGGAGGATTTATAAGTGCTAGTACATTAGGCGCGGGTCAGGGTGGAAATTTGAGAATTGATGCCACATCTTCGGTAGAATTAATTGGTGAAAATACAGTTGATAGTCAATTTCCCAGTGGTTTGTTTGCTCAACAGGATAGCGAAGGTTCAGCAGGAAAAGGAAACGCAGGAAATTTAACAATTAACACCCCTTTGTTGCAAGTTTTAGGTGGAGCAACTATTAGCGCTGGTACATTTGGTGCGGGTCAAGGTGGAGAATTGAATATTGATACTGGCAATGGCAGAGTAGAAGTAATTGGTACATCAAGCGGTGGTTCTGGTAGTAGTATAACTACTCAATCTAACCCAACGGCAACAGGAGCAGCAGGAAATTTGACGATTAAGATGGGCGAGTTGATAGCACGAGATGGAGGACAAGTCGATGCTAGTACCGATGGCGCGGGTCAAGGTGGAAATTTGAGAATTGAGGCGACTTCAAAAATAGAATTGATTGGTGTAAATACTGTTGATGGTACACCCAGTGGTTTATTTGCTCAACAGTCTACCTCAGGTGAAGCTGGAAAAGGTAACGCAGGAAATTTAACAATTAACACCCCTTTGTTGCGAGTGCTAGATGGAGCAAATGTTAGCGCTAGTACATTTGGTGCGGGTCGAGGTGGAGAATCGAAGATTACAGCTGACCAAATTTTGGTAAGGAATGCGGTAATAGGTGTGCAGAGTTTCGGAACAGGAACCGCAGGCAACTTAACCATAAATGCCAAAAACTCGATTAATCTAGATTCGGACGCCAAAATCACCGCCAACACCCTCAGCAATGGAGTTGACCAAGCAATAATTAACATTAACTCAGCCGACTTAATCCTACGTCGCGGTAGCGAAATTACCACCAATGCTTCTGGTTTTGATGTTACTGGCGGTAATATCAACATTAGCACTAACAATTTAGCTTTATTGGAAAACAGCAGAATTACTGCCAACTCTACAGACGCACGCGGTGGTAAAATCGATATTAACACTCAAGGTCTTTTTCAAAGTCTAGACAGCAGAATTACAGCTCGTGGAGCAACTCAAGAATTAAGCGGTACTGTTAACATTAATACCTTAGTTGACCCCAGTCGTGGAGCTGCTGAGCTACCAGAGTATTTAGTCAACGCTGCTGCTTTAATTAATCAAAACTTCTGTGCCCGTGCATATAACAGCAGTTTTATTATCACAGGACGTGGGGGTATAGCTCCTTCTCCTTATGATGTATTTACTGGGGAAACAACCTGGGAGGATTGGCGAATAAATCCAATTGCCCAAGGAAGAGGAGAAGGGGAGAAGGTAACATCCGTTATGGATGAAAAAAAAGTTACAACCACCGCTCCAAAAGAAATTGTAGAAGCACAGGGGTGGGTTGTGAATAAAAAAGGTCAGGTGGAACTAGTTGCATCAACTGAAAATGTAACCCCTTACAGATTGCAAAGTGTGCCAGTTGAGTGCTTACTAAATACAGCCAATTAATAAATAGATGCCTCGACGGTTTCTCCAGTTTTAAGGTAAACAGTAGGCATCATTTAGCTGCCTTTCTTATAAAAGAACCTAAAAAATCACGACCTACGTAAAATCCCTTTCAAACCCTTATTTATTTGTATCCTTTGTGTCCTTTGTTGTTTGTTTTCTGTAACCCTTGCATCAGCCCTAAAAATTATGGATTATTACATTCCCCACTTACTCTAGTGAAAAAGTGGGGTTTATGTATTGCTTTTTTAACCCAGAATCTGTATCATTGATAACTATCTAAATACAACTATTTTGACCGACTTACCGTAGATTGCTGGGAGCAGGGGAATGCATTGGTGGAGATGGCACAAAATTCAATTACAGAATATCAAACAAAAAGTGAATTCATTAAAAGGCTTTTTGCTAATGCTTTTAGTGGGTATCAGTTTGACTGCTTGTTTCGCGGGAAAGGGGAATGAATCTGCCACAAGTATTCCTATAGAGACTACTCCTACAGCGACTGCGGTGGTTGCTAAACAAAAGGATGTAGAACTAACTTTAGTATCTTTCGCTGTCACAAGAAACGCATATAAAAGTATTATTCCTCAGTTTGTGGAAAAATGGAAGCAAGAGCATAACCAAGATGTCAAAATAAATCAAAGCTATGGTGGTTCTGGTGCTCAAACTCGTGCAGTAGTAGACGGTCTACCTGGAGATGTGGTTCATTTAGCATTAGCATTAGATACTAAAAGGCTAGAAAAATCTAAACTGATTCAACCGGGATGGGAAGAAGAATTTCCCAATAATGGTATTGTCTCTAAATCTGTAGTTGCATT
The DNA here is from genome assembly GCA_019359035.1 of Scytonematopsis contorta HA4267-MV1. Taxonomy (GTDB): domain Bacteria; phylum Cyanobacteriota; class Cyanobacteriia; order Cyanobacteriales; family Nostocaceae; genus Scytonematopsis; species Scytonematopsis contorta. Next base: position 20,922 of record JAHHIC010000017.1, read on the forward strand.
AGTAACACGAGAAGGTAATCCTAAAGGTCTCAAAAGCTTAACTGATTTAGCAAAAGATGGAGTGCGATTAATTACCGCTGACCCCAAAACATCTGGTGTAGCGCGATGGAATTTTTTAGCTTTGTGGAATGCGGGTTTAAAAGCTTATGGTTCAGAAGAAAAAGCATTAGAGTTAGTTACCAAGGCTTATAACAATGCGCCTATTTTAACTAGAGATGCGCGTGAAGCTACTGATAGTTTTTTTAAACAAAGCCAAGGGGATGCTTTAATTAATTACGAAAACGAAATCATTTTAGCAGAGCAAAAGGGTCGTAAAGTATCTTACGTGATTCCAGACGTAAACATTTCTATTGATAATCCCATAGCCATAGTAGATAAAAACGTGGATAGACATGGAAATCGCCAAGTTGTCGAAGCTTTTGTTAAATACTTGTTTACAAAAGAAGCGCAAACAGAATTCGCTAAAGTCGGATTTAGACCTGTTGACGAAACAGTGGCACAAACAAAAGAAGTAACTGAAAAATATCCTAAAGTGAATAACCTTGCAACTGTTAAAGAATTTGGTGGATGGGATAAAGTTCAGAAAAAATTCTTTGCAGACAACGCAATTTTCGACCAAATTCAGGCAAAAATTAGTCGTTAGGTGATTGGTAATTGGTAATTGGTAATTGGTAATGGGTAATTGGTGATAGTCAACTGTTAGGTATGGAAATTCAATGGTTAATATTCAACACTCAAAGCTCAACACTCAAAACTCAACATCCACAAACTTTCTGCGTCAATTAATAAATATACCTTTGACGTGGCGAATTACCTTGGGATATCTAACTATTATGTTAGCATTCCCAATTATTGCGATGTTCCAAAAAGCCAGCACCACTTCACCTGAGGAATTTTGGCGTATTGCTACAAGTCCCATTGCTTTGTCTGCTTATGACGTAACTTTTACCACAGCATTAGTCACTGCTTTTATTAATGGGATATTTGGTACATTGATAGCTTGGGTACTTGTCAGGGATGAGTTCCCCATGAAAAAGATTTTGGATGCGTCAATCGATTTACCTTTTGCCTTACCAACAGCAGTAGCAGGTTTAACATTGGCAACTGTGTACAGCGATAAAGGATGGATTGGTTCATTGTTAGCACCTTTCGGCATTCAAGTATCATTTACAAGGTTGGGTGTGGCTGTTGCGATGTCGTTTATTTCTTTACCATTTGTGGTGCGAACTGTACAACCAGTCTTACAGGAAATGGAAAAGGATATCGAAGAAGCTGCTTGGTCTTTAGGAGCATCACCAATACAAACTTTTTTTAGAGTGATTTTACCACCATTGCTACCAGCGATTTTGACGGGTGTGGCTTTAGGTTTTTCTCGCTCGGTCGGGGAATATGGCTCAACGGTGATTATTGCTTCTAATACTCCGTTTAGAGATTTGATTGCACCTGTGTTAATTTTCCGTCGTTTAGAACAGTATGATTTTGCGGGAGCGACGGTTATTGGTACAGTTTTGCTAATAATTTCTTTGTTGTTACTGTTGGGAATTAATCTTTTACAAGCTTGGGGAAGAAAATATGACCAAAAATGATAAGCGTAAGGGTTCTACTCCTGTAATTTTGATTGTACTCGCGGTTGTATATTTATCTCTAATTTTGTACCTTCCTGCGATTAATGTCTTTTACCAAGCTTTCAGAAATGGTATCGGAGCTTTTTTTGCTAACCTAACGCAACCTTATTTTATCCATGCTGCTTGGTTGACTTTTTTATTGTCTATTATTACCGTTCCGTTGAATTTAGTATTTGGTTTATCTGCTGCTTGGGCAATTGCTAGACATAAGTTTCCTGGACGCGCTCTCATTTTGAGTATCATCGACCTACCTTTCTCTATATCTCCTGTGGTAGCGGGATTAATGATTGTTTTAGTTTATGGTAGACAGGGATGGTTTGGTGAATTGCTGCAAAACTATGATATTAATATCATTTTTGCTTTTCCGGGAATGGTTTTAGCAACCGCATTTATTACTATGCCATTTGTAGTACGGGAAGTAATTCCAGTATTGGAAGAATTGGGAACTGACCAAGAAGAAGCTGCGGAAACTTTAGGTGCAAAACCCTGGCAAATTTTTTGGCATGTAACTTTACCAAGTATCCGTTGGGGTTTATTGTATGGTTTAGTTTTGACTAATGCTAGGGGAATGGGTGAATTCGGTACTGTTTTGGTAGTTTCGGGAAATATTATTGGTAAAACTCAAAGTTTACCTTTATTTATTGAAGATGCTTACAAAAATTATGAAACCGAAGCTGCTTATTCTGCTGCGGTTCTTTTGGCTCTTTTGGGTATAGTGACGCTGGTGTTGAAGGAAATTCTGGAACGGAAAACTCATATTAAGGAAGTGGAATAATCTTTACCTTCAAACAATAGACATCTCCGGGAAACAGACCTAACCCCCCTACCCCCCTTCCCTATGAGGGAAGGGGGGAAATTAAGCCTCTCGACCTTAAGCGAAGGGTAAGGATAAATCACGCGACCACTCGTTCCAAGAAGCAAAATAATTTCTGACGTTTTTGATTCCTGCTTCTTGTAAAGCTATTAAGGTATTTGCAGCTCTGGAGCCTTTGAAACAATATATACAGCACTTACCGCTGTTATGAGGTACAATAGCAGCAATTAGTAAACCAGTTTTTTAAATGTTGAGGATTTATTAAGTCGAGCGCAACTGAGATTACTTTATCAACCATTTCTGTTGTAGTTGGA
>JAHHIC010000018.1 GCA_019359035.1 Scytonematopsis contorta HA4267-MV1
GAGGCAGATAAAAGCATCGCTTTTTACCTTTGAGCAAAAAAAGCTCTACCATAAGGAAATACTAGGGAAAATAAAATATCCCTAAGCTTTCTAGTATCGAGGTGCAATATGGACACACCGTCGGTATTTTTAACATTCGAGTCGTTCCATCTTTTTTAGGGATTGGAATTTCTCTTAACCCTTGATGTTTCCAATTTCCTGATAGATTTTTAAGGATAGTTTCTAATTCAAAACGTTCCGAAAAATCTAGAGATTTCTTACCATCAATACCAGCGGTTTTCTTACCAGCATTTAATTGAGTTACTTGTCGAATTGCTAGGAATCTAGCTGAAGAAGACTTCAGAATAAGCTTTTGTAGGGACTTTGCTTTCCGCTTGTCTCCTGCTGAAACGGCTTTGAACACTCTCTTTTGTAGGCGAAAAAGTTCTTTCTGAAATTTCTTCCAGGGTAAGCTCTTCCAAGATTCACTAATATTTCTACTGTGCCTAATCATACTCTGCTCCATTAAGTGTTTTCTGAATACCTTGTAGCAATTACGCCACATCCTACCCGTGTTAAGAGAGTTCCGCATCTCACCTTACCTACCTAGAGTTCGACTTTCTCTAAGACTCTTAACTCGTTTTTATTCGTTCCCTCAGATGATTTACATGTTCCGTTAGGTGTAGCCAATTTAACCATCAGAAACCCTAGATTCTTGCAGCTATTTGGATAAAACGCTGCGGGTTTTAACTCTAATAAAGTCGGGGTTTTCTCGGCTTATGCCCCGCTTGGAGATAGGTCACTTTTCTAGGCTCAGTTTCACCGTAGGAACTCCCCATTAACGCCAGTGTCACCCCATAATAGATGTCTGATTGCGTCCTAGTTTCCAGCTTTACTCTGTAAGAAATGAGCTTACTCGGTATGGACAGGTCGGGAGTCACGCATGAATCTTGCGGGAAGGGCTTTAACCTTCATCAGTCTGAGAGTTCAGTGCTTAGTTTAATCTAAGTTTCACTGACTAAGTTATATACGATAGGGGTCGTAATTTTACTTAGTAACGAATCGCACTATCCAATCTCCAACTTGTATATTATTTTTGCTGTATTTTACTCCTCCTTTCTCTTCTACAATTGATTGCCAATAATCAAGCTGCTCCTGGATTTGAGCTTTTTCTTGCTCCCACATTTCGCGAACTTTGGGATTATTAGTAGTTGAGTTAGGAATCCCCAATTCTTTACCATCTAATCGACGCTGAATTGAGTTTAATTTAGCTTGGCACTCTTGAATGCGGTTTCCAAGATACTCAAGAGTTTGGTGTTTGTTTTCACTTTTGGCTTGTGCTGTGACTGCACGTTCTTGAAGGCATTCAGCGTAGTTTTGTTCATCTATATGTTTTCGCATGTTGCAATGTATACGTTCGGCATCACGACGGTGTCTTTTTTCTGAATGATGGCCGACTAAAATTGGTTGACCGAAAGGGATGGAATCTGCAATTTTTCGATATACTCCGTAGTGTGTTTTTGACTTTGAAAGATGTTTGAGCGCTCTTTCTTGTAGCCTACCCGCTCTGTAGCTTGCCCTGGACGCTTTGGCTTGCTGTTGTTCTGCAAAAGTCAACCTTGTTTCGTTTTCAAGACTTTCTGCTATTTTGATTACGGTGTCTTCATCCCAAGCATGAAACTTGCCGTGGTATTTCCTGAGTTCCAGGTCATATAAAACTTGTTCGTACCCAGCAATATTTCCTGTAATATTCCATACTGGGCGGGGATTTTTACCTGCGCGTGTGGGAGTTGTTTGAGATTCGATAATCCTAATTCCCAATGTTTGTAAATACTCTTTGGCTTGTTCGTAATTCATGTGCGTACTTGATAGTAGTAAGTATGATGAAATACGCCACCAGTTAATTTTAAACTGGTAGCGTTTTATTGGTTTCTCTGCTTTCGACAAGGTTGTCAAAAGCAGGCTAGGTTATAAACAAAGAGTCCCAGACACTTTTTTGGTTGACATAGGAGGAGAATTGTTTTCTTGCTTGGCTGAACTTTGCGAGAATACTTGTATCTTGTGACTCTTTCCACCACAACTTCTCTAGGTAATTGAGTAGCCACAATTGCACTTCATTACCCCAACTTGAGATTTGGTTGCTCAGTTGCAGCGCAGTCAGTAAATTGCCAGGAGGTGTTTCTAGTTGTTTAATAACTTCAGATGGTATATTAGAAAACATACTAAGATTTTGAATTGCTTCACCAGGACTACCTGCACTAATAGCCAATAATTCTTCTGGTAAGTCGATTTGCTGTTCTTTGAGTACCGAAATAACTTCCTCGTCCTTTAACCTTGTAAAGGTTACAATTTGACATCTGCTTGTAATGGTGGGTAGTAACTTTTGAGGTTGGGATGTAGTGAGGATAAATATTCCTGTTCTCGGTTCTTCTAAAGTCTTGAGTAGTTTGTTAGCGGCTGTTGCATTAAGTTTATCAGCATCCTCAATTATTATTACTTTATTGCTACCAGAACCACGAGTTGAAAGAAAATCGATAATTTGACTGATTTGTTCTACTCTAATGCTGGTTGTCATTTGCGAATTGTCCGGTTTAATGTGCAGGATATCTAGATTGTTTCCCCCTGTGATAGCTTGTGCAAAGTAATTGGCTGTTTTAGCTTTTCCTACACCTTCAAGTTGACTTACAAATAAGTATGCTGGTGCAATTTTATGTTGTTCCAGCGCAAGACTAAGGAACATTACGGGGCTATGTTGACCAATGATGTCCGTAAAATATTGGTTTATAGCGTGCATATTTCTACAATTCTGCTAGTTAAATTATCGATTCCGCTTTTAAGTTCAGTCTCAGTTTGTATGAGTATTAACAAGATGCGTTTGAGTTTTTCTATTTTTGCGTGCTGAATTTCATTTCTAAGATAATACACTTTCTTATAGTTTGTGATGACAGCGATTTCCGCAATTTGGATATCAGTGAGCTTTGCTTCTACTCCAGCTTTAGTGATTAGCCAATCGCGAAAAATTGATGTGAGAGTAGCAACTATTTTGAGTGGTGGTTCGTGACTATCTAGTAGTTTGTTGAGTTGTTCTATAGCAACATGAGGATGACCTCTCAACATCATAGTCTTTAGCCCTAAATAGTCAGTGTTATTGTTACTAACTAATTTTTGCACTTCATCAAGTTCAAGCTTTTTACCATTAGCGTAAATAGCAAGCTTAGCTAATTCGCTATCAGCACGTGCAGTATCATTACCAAGTGCTTCTTCTAAATAATTGAGAGCAAATGGTGTGACTGATAATTTATGTTTCGTTGTCAGCCTACTTATTAAATTTCTTATTCCTGTTTTATCCCAACTGGGAACAAGGTTAAATTCTTCGATTTCGGCATAATCAAGTATAACTTTTACTGCTGTTTTCCTGCAATCAGGCTTTTTGTCTCCTGTTATCAGCAGGATAACATTTTCAGGTATTGACTCAATTTTCTCTTCTAGCTCTTGTTTCGATTCACCTAAAGTTTCAATTAATTGAACAGAAGCGTGAACAATTTTACCACCTTCTCCAAAGGGAATGGTCATAAGTTCGGTGAACAATGATGATGGTTCACACTCATTAGCATAATTAAAATTCTTCCAGTCTGGATGAATGTTTTCTTCAATCAACTGCTTCACTTTAATGTTAAGCGAGTGATTGTCATTTCCATACAGTAATACTATCAGCATTTTCACCTCTAAATTTAACTTTTGGTGTGAATGCGTTAGTGAAATGTAGTGATAACAAATAAGAAAGAAAATATTACACTTTGCTATCAGATATCCTAACTTCATGTAATATTAACTATATATTACTGCGATGTATCCCAAATGATAAGTTTTCTATTTCCAGAATATAAATGTCACCTTGATACTTATCTATAAAATATTCAAGGTCTTCGATGGTTGTTATTGTCAGTTCGCGATAGATAACATCGCTTTCAAATTCGTTGGGAAGTAATGTGATATTTTCGTTCTTTGGTTCTTGAGAATAATATTGAATTCTAGGATATTCTAAAGCTTTTTCTCTTGATGCTCCTTCTATTAACTTTGCTGTATAGTTTACTTGATTAATTATTAGTTTAATATCTTCGCACAAACTATCAAATAACAAAGCGGACAGCAGACTAATGCTAGTAATTTCTACTTTTTCTCTTGAATTATTATTTTGATAAATTATCATTTTTTCTGGATACAAACTTCAAGTTTAAATGCACCAGCATGATGTAGTGATTCTGTCTATTATATATTAATCATCAATACCAATAATTTAGTCATTTGGTACGTAAAAGCATAAGAACAAATGAAATAATAAATCCAATAATACCTAAAACACCAGATGGGATAGTAATCAAAGGACCCCAGTTACCAATAAAAATCATTGTTGAAATCAAATCTCCAAGTCTAGCGTTATTAGGACAAGTATAAGTAAGAGCGTTTGATTTACAATTAAAGTGTTGGGCTAAACTGATTCCTGCTGAAAGAAGTAATAGCGGCAAAACTCCGTATAAGATGCAAATTACAAGCAAAAACAATCGCCAATGAGTTGGAAGCGAATAGCGGCTAGCAATGATAGCGAGGATGGGACCTAAAGACAGTAGTGCTAAAGTTAAGATTGGGGAAAGAATAGAAATAATAATATTTGATACGGAGTTAGCCATTTTGCTAATATATTTGATGTGCAAGTTTGCAAAAATTTTTAGGAGCATGAAAGCGATTAAATTCACTTATTTCTGCTCATAGCACGCACAGCGAACTTTTTTACTCTAAACCAAGTGCCAAAGAACTGCGTAATTCACGAATGGCTACACCTGTACCACGTGCAGAAGCTGCATCTAAGCATCTGGTAATAAGAGCTTGCAAATCTACACCTGAGAAGTAGCGGCTGGTTGGTTGTAATTGGTATTTATCTTCTTGCAAGCCATAAATTGATAATTGGTTACGTTTGAATAGCCAAACCTCTGGGATACGATACGGAGTATAATCATTAATATCTGTATACGAAGTCACATCAATTTCAATTGCCAAATCTGGTGATGGGTCAGTCTTCCAATCCAACCTATCTCTTCCGACTACTGCTTCCCAATTATCGATGTAAAAACAATAATCCGGCTCAATGCCACTTTCATCCGGTAGTTCCATCGTGATGGGAGTAAATGCTTCGTAGTTGCGGCTTTGGGTATCGAGTAAAACTTTAACAACATCTGCCAAAATATTCGCTTCACGTCCATGTTTTGGCAGTGGTGACATGAGTAAAATTTCTCCAGAACGGTACTTAATGCGTGGAATAGAAGAATCGCCTCGGCTATCGCAGAGGGTACGATATAGTTGCCAAAAACCAGGCACTCGCACCAACATTCCGGAGGGTAGCTGAATTTTTTCGGTCGAAATTAAGGCGTACATAGTTTTGATGGGGCTTTTTTCTGATTTTAGCTGCTTTTGAAACTTTCTTTACATATGCTTATGAATATAATAATGGTGAATTTGTCTCCGATGAAAAGAAATAATATTTAGATAATGAAAGTTGTCAGAAGTGCAGCTTTCGTTGTAGGTATAAAGAAGAAAATGCCACTAGCTGGGGGCAGCAAAGTGACAGTAAATGAGTAATATAAACATGGATTATCGCTTGTCGCGTTGCGTTAGCTTTCATTAGTGGTTTGTCATATCACAAATTATCCACGAACATCAACAATCTTCTACACTTGCTTGGATAGAGAGGTAACTTTAATTAAGCTTTTTTCATCTCCACTTTTTGCAAACTGTTAATAGCTTTTACCCACGCAAGAGCTTTCTTACCATTGATTGGCGTAACTTTTTCCCATAGGTCAGAAATTTCATTTTGTGTGAGATGTGGTAATTTTTTGGAGGCCCAATAAAGTGCATCTTTATATGTTTCCCAATTCTGCCAGGGCTGAGTATTTTCAACTGGTGCTGGAGTTGGTGGAACTAATTCAATTAATGTTGCTTCCAACCAAAGATGTGCAGCTTCATCCTTCATTATGCTTTGTCGGCTCATCAGTAAAGTGATAGCTGATTGAATTTGGTTGATACTCCAAGACTGGGATATAGTAATTAGTTCAGACCAGGTGTCTTCTTCAAGCTGTGTTAAATGTTTACCATCAGGATGGATTTTACAAATAAGTAAATCTTTGAGAAAGCTGACAAGAGTTGCATGAATTGTGACTGGTTGCTTACCAAATTCAATCCAATCTTGAAGGATACCTAAATTACCTTTTATTTCTCCTTGGATAATATTTTCTACTACTGTAAGTAGCTCATATTCAGGAATTGTACCTGATAATTCCCAAATCCAACCTGGGTCAATGGGGTCGATTTCTTCTGCATTTAGTAAGCTTGCTTGGTCGATAAGTTTTAGACTATCGCGTAAGTGTCCTTTACTTGCTTTAGCTATGGCTTTGATTGCTACTGGTGAGATATTTATATTTTCGGATTTAGCAACAATTGCTAGATAATTTATTACTTCGTCCAGCTTGACTCTTCTAAAATCAAACTTTTGGCATCGAGAGATAATTGTTTCTGGAACCTTATTTACCTCGGTTGTACAGAACACAAACACCACATGACGGGGAGGATTTTCTATAGTTTTGAGTAACGCTTGCCACGATTGGTTGCTCAAAGCGTGACATTCGTCAATAATGAAAACTTTGAATTTACCCTCAACAGGTGCAAAGTGGGTCGTAGAAATAAGTTCGCGGATTGTTTCTACCCCACTGTTACTTGCTGCATCCAGTTCGGTGACATCTAGCGAAGAAGAAACCGTTATTCCTTTGCATGAGTTACATTCTCCACAGGGTTCGGTTGTCGGTTCTTGGGATGATTGACAGTTAAGGGATTTGGCTAGAATGCGTGCTGTGCTGGTTTTCCCCGTACCTTTGGGACCAGCAAACAAGTATGCGGGTGCAATTTTCTGGAGTGCTTGAGCATTAGTTAAAGTATCGACTATATGCTGCTGTCCGATGACTGAGCTTAGGATTTGGGGGCGGTATTTGAGATGAAGTGGTTGGTACATATATATTGTGTTTGGATAATGTTTATGAATTTCCCCTTACTACTTAGTAAGAGGAGATTTTTTTACACAGTCGCTTTTTCTTTCTTGGTTCGTTGCGTTTTAGCTTTAGCTTTTTGTGGTGATATTTCTAGAGTTTCAACATCCGAATCGTTATTCACCTCTATAGCGGGTACTTCCGCAGTACTTGTTGCTGTAGATTCATTGCTAACTCCAATGGTGTTGCCGCTGGTTTCCTCTGCTTCGTCCTCATGCTTCCTAAACTCCCCTTTAATCTGAATTGGCATGACCAAATACAACTGATTAAGCAATCCCCCAACTGGGCAAATAATGACTGGATGGCTAGGTTTATTGCATCGAACCAATATTTCTGAGGTGCTGATATGTTTTAATCCTTCCAGGGCATAATCAATATTTAGACCGAGAGCGATGTCATTTTTGCCACTACCTGGTAATGATTTCATTTTAATGGAATCAAAAGCCTCCCCAATATCCGTAGCTTCAGTATGCAATGTTGCTTGGGATTCTTTGATGTTCCAGAGGAGTTTAACTATTTTCTGTTTACGCTCGGCAAGATGACTTACCCGTTTGAGCGCACTTTCAAATCCCTTTGCTTCCAGTGTAAATTCATACTCAAATGAACGAGGGATTAGCTGGTTTATCTTGGGATAATCTCCTTCCAGCAATCGAGAACTAACCTTAACGTTGGGAAAGCTGAACTCAACATGACTTTGGCTTATTAGAATACTGCAAATTGTGTTATCTTCGCAGGTTGCAATTATTTTGTTTAATTCTGTTAGAGATTTACTTGGAACGGTAAAGTTAATTGCTTCAGGATGTTCGTTGTCGAGAGTACCCGTTACAAGTCCGAGTTTATGTCCATTTGTACTAGCTAACTGCCATTTATTACGGTGAATATCAAAATTAACGCCAGTTAGTACTAATTTAGTTTCGTCGCTGCTAGCACAATAAAGACAACCTTCAAGCGCAATTTGTAATTTCTTTGCAGGAATGCGTACTTCAATTGGATTTTTTGTTTCTGGGAAAGCGGAAAAATCTTCAGGGTTTGCTCCAACTAATCTACATTTTCCACTGCGATGAACAATAGTACAATTATGATTTTTCGTTTCAATTTCAATTTCACCACTGATATTGGCTACAGTGTCATTCAGCAATTTGGCGGGTAGTGCAATACTACCAGGAATTTCAACAGCAGCACAAGTGGTAATTTGGATTGTAAGATTACAATTAGTTGCAATTGCTTCTACTGTGCCATCAGTTTTGGCTGTAATTAAGATATTTCCTAAAATAGGATGAGTTGGTCGAGGGCTGACTGCGAGGTAGGAAGCTCGGATTATATCTGCTAGTTTTGATTGCTCAATAATTAGTTTCATTTGCTATTTTAATAATAAGATTGTTGCTAATTTCCAGAACATTATGCGTTAGCTTTTGTCGTGGTCTGCACTTGATTGCTCCCCAGGTTGATTAAGTTTCATTAAAACTTGGGCTAGCATTAATTCTAGGTTTTCTAGCCTTTCTTCTGGTGAGCATTTTTCATCTTTGAGTTTGCCCTTTTCTTCTGATGGGACATCCGACCAAATAATAAATATTTCTCCTTTGAGTGCGCCTACAATACTTTTAATAGTGCCGTAGGAGGATTTCTCAATATTTGCTAAAGCTTTGGTCATGTGCAGTTCGCAATTCGCAATTCGCAATTCGCAGTTCGCAGTTAAACCCCACAACATCTTCAATTCGCAATTCGCAATTTAGATATATCAATGCTTTCATAAATTAAGACAATTGCTCAATTGCTAGTTAATTGCGAACTGCGAACTAGCTCAGAAATGTCCGGTTTAATTTGTTGCGTCTCCTGACCAAGTCCTCATGTAGTGAGGAGAGGGATGGGGACAGCAACAAATTAAACAATTATCTACGCAACCACGCATAATCTGGTACTCCGTCTTATTAATCTGATGTTTGTCGGATTGAACTGTCCAATACGAGACCAGTTATGGTCATAGATAGAAACATTTTTTGTTTTGTTGGTATTAGTAAAACCACCAACCCAACCATAGATTTTTTCACCTTTATAAGTGGTTTGGACGTAATCACCACATATTCGCAGCATGTTCCTTGGATAATCTGTAAATATTCCATCTGAGTTCAGCAAGCCTTTTTAACAAAGCTTCTGATGTCACCTCAGTTTCGCTAGTTATGATATCTTCTCCCAATAATGTATTCGTTTTACTCTCATTCGATGGTATTTGATTATCGTTGTTCATGATTGATAAAATGTTTTCGTATTGATTAGAAGAAAGCAGGGTTACTATTGCTAGTACCCATGCTTTTATTTACCTAATTGTTAATAGAAATCTAGTAGTGTGCGTTTTCCATATGAGATGGTAGAGAAGGATAATTACCTGGAGGTAGTGCGGTAATAGCCTCGTTCATTCCTACTAAACGCATGTGTTCCGCAATAACATCAGAAGTTTTACCAATGCGATGGCTAAATTCAGGGTTAGCCTGCATTAAGGTTTCAAATTCCTCTTCCTTCTCGTCACAGAAGAATTCCATAAAATCACTGCCATCAGGATTCGGTGATTTGTATGAACTGACTACCGCTACCCAAGATTTATCGCGTTGGTTTACTGCTTCCTTAGGTTCATGTGATGGTACAAATGTTGGTTGAAATACAGCAAGTCTATGAAATGCTTGTGTTTTCTCCGCTACAGATACGTTTTGGAATCGTGCAAATGCCACTTCTAATTCTTGTTTAAATTGCTTGTATGCTTCCCCAAATTGTGCTGCGGCTACTCCTTTTATTGATATTACTAGGGGACGGCTATGCAATTCACAGTTGTTTTCATCTACTAGCTTAATTAAATAAAAGCTTCGTAATACAACTTTATCTTTACCCATATTTTGGTACATATCATAGCCATCCCCAAACTCATAGATACCGATAATTGCACCGTCTTCTCTTTGTTCAATATATCGGGGTGATATATCCAGGATGTGCATCCGAGGTGATTGCAAAAGGATACCAGTTTCTGGAGTTCCGGTGGAGAAAGTGTGAACGTGGGTTGGGTCTGCTCCTTTCCAATCAATAATTGGTAAGTGCTTCTCTTTGATAAATAAGCCAACTTTCTCCTTATCCATGTGGTTAATTATTTGGCAAATACAAATATTGCTAATCGGTGCATTATATTCAGGACTAGCAAATTTACTTAGATTCGCCTTTTTTTGCTGTAGTTCCAAGCTTTTCTGTGGCTCTATAGTAGTAGCAGTAGTATCTATAGTGGTGCTTGAATCTTCTGAGATGTCAGTTCTTGTTTGATTTCTAGGCATAATTTTACCACGAGTTGCTAATGAATAAATGCGTAGCAAAAAGTCGTGGTATAATAATAAAGTCGCCAGTAATATGACGAATTTATTAATATTAATTTATATTTAATCCAGCGTATTTAGTTCTCTAAAATCATATTGAATTTCTTCTATTTTGGTATTGACCAGTGTTTTATAGGCTTCGCTAAGTTTGATAATTATCTCTTTTATTACATCAGTTGTTCCTGGGGTAAAAGTTAGAGAAATTGTGTTACCAGAGGAACTAATGATAGCAATATTTTGTTCATTTGGTGCTCCCATAAAGAGATTGTACTGTTTTTATTAGGGATAAACCGATAAGAGTTGATAATTTCAGGTGACATACTTTTAGGGTTTAATTAGTTTTACAATTCTGGTAGCTACAGCCGTAGGATTATTTGAACTTAGAAAAGCATTTTTATCAACTTTTTCTACGTAAGCTCCGTTGTCATCAAGCCAGTCTTTAAATTTTTGGTATTTACGGTTAAAGAAAACTGATTCCGATACAATTGAAACTAATATTCCACCTGATAACAGAAGCTCCCAAGCATGATAGATATGCTCTACAAGTTGGCAAAAGGCTGGGTTCATGATAGAAGCATGATATTTATCATTAGGGTTAAATTCTAAGAAGTCTCTACCTACCAGATTAAATCCCTTGAGTTCTAGAATTTCTCGCAATGTAGGATTAATTTCAACTAAATCTAACTGAATTTCTGGATAATATTTTGTAATGCATTCTGCAATATTTCCATTTCCTGCAGATGGTTCAAGTATTCTCCAGTTTGGTTCAATAGCTGCTAGTTGAATTAGTCGGTTGCAAACTGATTCTGGTGTAGGGAAGAAGTCTCCTAATTTCATCCCAATAATTTCTAATTCAAGCTCGTTAAGCTTTTGTTTGGTAGTATCAATCTTTTCAGGTTTTACTACTTTCTTAATTTCAGCAATTGCCGATAATATCTCTTTTGGAGTATGAATACCAGCACGGTTGAGTGATTTTATCCACTCCTCGTAATAATTTCCCGTAATAATTTCCTGGATTTCTTCGAGGGTTGGCTTCCTCTGAGAAAGTCTAAATAATGCTTCGACTTGCGATTTATTCTTGATTCCTCGTAGCACTTCTGGAATATTACCGGCTTCCCACATCTCAGCAATTGCAAGTAACCAAGATTGAATTATCTCTAACTCAATACCATCTTCAATCATTCCTTTCGCTATAAGTTTACGGCGTTTTGTTACTCGTTGATTTCCAATAGCAGGGTTCTTCTTTTGGTCAATAGTATCCTGCATTGACTGAGCTAGTTCCCGTAACTTCCGCGCTTTATCCGAGCTTGCGGTATTGAATATATTTAGCTGTGAATTGTTATCATCAACTATTAGACTAAACAGAGATAATTGCATTGCTTGATTTGCTTGATTGGTTTGATTCTTTGGTCGCGCACTTATTAATTAATTCAGTAGATATTCCCCAGGCTTTAACTTCCCATTGGGTAGTTAATCGTTGATTAGTGGAACGTACAATTGCTTTACTACACTTATTGTGTTTGATTAACCAATTTTTAAATATTTCAGCTTTATCTTGAGTATCAAACCCAAAATATGTGGTTTTTCGATTACCGTAAGGGTCAGTAATTGTTGCTAATCTGGGTGATATAATGTTGAGTCTCCACCCACCAGATGTGAGTTCAATTTGTTTTATATTGGTAAGATTCATATTTCTATTTCTGGGATAGCATCTAGATATGAGTCAGTAGTAATTTCCTTATTCATCCATTTTTCATGCATAGTTTGTAAATCAGGCTCTTGAGTTTTTTCTTGTTTATTTTCTGCATATTCTGGCAAAATAGAGTTAATTCTATTTTTAAATTTGGAGTGTTTTTCTGAGGAATATGCAAACTGACAAACTTTTTCTGTATCTAAATTCAAATAGAGTAAACTGATTTGTTCGGGAGGTAAGTCGGTTGTTTCGCGTAAGATAAATAATTTTAGTTGAGTTTTCATGGACTGCTCTAGCTCTTGGGGATTGATTTTTATTTGAGTCTTCCAATCAATTCCAGTGACTTTTTTATCGTCATATACGATTAAATCGTACTTTGCTCGTAACCTTGAATTTTGGTAGTCTAAGTGTAAATATTCGTCCCAATATTTACTGCCAGGAATATCTATATATGGTTTTGCAAATGTTGCTGCCTTTTTTACTTGGGGGTATTCTATGAATAAAGAGTCCAGGGGAAGCCCCATCGAGATTTGTTGCAAAGTGAGATTAAGCTCTGCAAAGACTCCACATGAAGCAATATTATTTTCTCGATAATACTGGCGTATATATAAGTTGGAATTATCACTTTTTTCTTTATTCGCTTCCAGTTGTTCTAATTTTCTTGCGTCAAATATTTCCACGTTTAAGCGTCCTAAATTATCAACTTAGGAAACATACGTTAGTAAATGTAGTGGTTTTTCTATGTTTGTTAACGACTCTACCTTGCCGAGAGAATTTTACTATAATACTAATAGTCTGTGTATACAGTTCAGCTAAATAATAACCAATTTTACCATTTATATGTTTTCCGTAGATAATTTGTAGCTTGAATGATATACTTAAAATATTAATAATGGGTGCTATTAGTAAACAATGATTCCGGAATTTGACGCAATAGGAAACCTGCCACCAGGGATACATTTTTGTGATTGGGAAGAGTTTCAAGAAAGATTTGGATATAACTTAATCCGTTCAAATTTAATTAAAGGGATAGAAAAAGTTTTGCGATTGCTTAAAAATGCAAAATGTCGAACAGTTTACTTGAATGGTAGTTTTGTGACATCTGAACCCAAGCCTAATGATTTTGATATGTGCTATGACCCGGATGATACGGATATCGATTATTTAAGAAAAAATGCACGGATTGTATTAAATTTTTACGACAGTACTGCACAAAAAGCTAAATATGGAGGCGAGATTTATCCTTCTGACCAGCCTGTAGATGAGTCTACCATGTCGATAGAATTTTTTCAGCGCGACCGTCAACAAAATAAAAAAGGTATAATAGGAATTAATCTACGGGAGTGGGAACCATGATTAAAAACGAACATCAATACCAAGTAACTAAATCTTGGGTAGAAAAATTTCAACAAGCAATTATCAGTTTGCATCAAAATGAGGAAAAGAAAAACAAAGACCCTGAAGGTTGCCAATTAATAATTGGTTCATATTTTGCTCATATCAGGAATTTATTGGATGAAATAGCTGAATATGAATCTTTGGTAGACCATAAGCCAGAAGATACATTAATTTTACAAGTTTCTAATATTAGAGTTTCACAGATTGGCGATATTTTGGTTAAAGCCAGAATTGCCAAAAAAATAACTATTCAAGAATTAGCTATTTTGACTAAGCGAACAGAAGAGCAACTAAAAGAGTATGAACAGAAGGATTATCAAAATGCCAGTTTTGATACTGTTACTGAAGTTGCCGAAGCTTTGGGCGTTAAATTCCAGCATTGTACTGTTATATCTGAAATTAATGATTTTCTAGGTAAAGAGTTGACTCATTTGAGAGCTACACATCAACTAGCTTCTTGACTTCTTGACATGCTTTTGGTTCTTTGGATTTTTTCTCAAATGTTTGGACATTTGGTTCTACTAGTTCAAAACCATTAGATGTTGCTTGACCAATTTTCCCCGTTACTGATGCAACCCACATGGGATAATTAGCCTGAGCATCAGTAAGCTTCTTCCATACTTTTGGTTTGAGGGTGACAGATACAATTCGACTATCGCACTCAAGTTCAAACTGCTGCCAACCGTTCTCCACTGTTTTCACCTGAGGTAACTCGCTAATTTTGATGATGATTTCTAGCTTTCCTGCGGTTCTAGCAGCAACTTCTCCCCTCTTACTCTTAGCAACTGGTTCAGGGGTAACTTCTACATTCGTTGCAGGCTTTATAATTGCGAGTATCTCATTATTGCGGCTTTTCTGAGCAACTTTTTCAGAAGCAACTTCTACATCTTTTTTAGCTTTCTTCGTTTTTGAGGTTTTAGCAGTTTCCGCAACTTCTGTTGACTTATTATCTTTTTTTACAACTTGCTCGCTTAAAATCCCTACTTCTGTTTGTGAAGAAGCAGATTTTTTTGTTTTCGTAGTTTTTTTAGTTGCCGTGTCTGCGACCTCAGTTATATTATTGTTGCTATTTTCTTGAAGCAATTGCTCAAAGACAACTTCTAAATCTGAAGCCGCTTTTTTAGTTTTAGTAGTTTTTTGAGTTGTTGTTTCTACAGCCTCTGTTATATTATTGCTATTACCTTCCTCAACTTGCTCACTCAAGGCTCCTACAGATGGAGAAGTTTTCTTAGATTTTTTACTTTTTTTAGTTGTGGTCGTGTCCGCAACTTCAGCTATATCATTGTTACCTTTTTCTTCAACTATTTTCTGATTCGATACTTTGTTTATATTTGTAAATTTAGTCTTATCTTTCTTGATATATTTTTCAACAAATGTTCCTGAAAGCACGCTTAATTTTCCACCTATTAATTCTGCTTTGATATCCCACACTTGGTCTACTTCTAATTCGGGTATGGGCTGTATGTAAATCATACCCACACGAAATGGAAGTAAATTTGCAGATTTTGGATAAATTTTAATAAATATTTTTTGTTTCTCTTCCTCAACTTTGATAACTCTTCCCTTCATATAAAAAGAGCTATCTACAGGCTCTTCGTGATAAAATTTAATACTGAATATATGAAAATTTATTAAGTTACAATCTACATCTGTACGAGCATAAACTTCACATAAAACTGGCTCCCCAGATAACACTAATGGCGAAGCTTGAATTAATTGTTCTAATTCTTTCAAAGCTCTAGCATTTAACGTAGTCTTAATTACCTCTTTTTTATACAAGCTAAGAAAATTATCTTCAGCATTTTTAATAAGAGAAATCGGCAAGCAGGCATAAGGTTGACTCTTTTCCGGTATAAATTCAGTATCACCAACAAAATTTTCTTTGAATTGATTAAATATCAAGCCAAGGTCGAAGATTTCCTCGTTTGACTTTGATAACGCTACCACCATTACGGCTGCGAATAGACATGTCTCTTACTTGTCCTGCTTCCATGATTTCAAATCTTTCTCCTAAGTAATCAGCATCACGGTTAAAGCCAGGACGCCAGACATAGTTAGCAGCATTTTTGATATCACTTAGCTGAGAGGGGGTGCAAGTGATTATAGCTGCTCGTAATTCTTCAGGTGTAGCGGCGAGTACCACTTCACCCAAAGCAACACTATCAGTCCATACCTCAATCATTTTCAATAACAATTTTGGGGTTTGTGATGGGTTTGTTTGTGTTTGCTCACTATTTGTGATGGTTTGTGTGGTGGCTGTATCGCTTGTGGGTGATGAGTGTGATGGATGTAATGAGTTGGTTGCAAATTCACTCGGAGAACTTTCATTATTTTGTTCGGAAAAATTGAGAGTTGTTTGTATAGCTTTTCCTGATAAAGATACATCACATTCCTGTAATCCATCGCTAGCAATACTTTGACCCGTCACATTACCCGTCACCGACCCATCACCCAACCCATCACACTTTATTTCCCCACTTATAGGGCGGGGTGAGGAATAATCGTTGAACTGCCGGATAGCCACACCAGTTAAATAGGCTCCTCGTCTATCTTTACCTTTAACTGATTCGCTCAACCCCAGAGTTGACTTAAGCAAATCAAGTACATCAGCAGAAAAGCGCTTTTGTCTTGCTGCTTCTCCTTTTTGACCAGCTGCCCAGTTGCAGTAGTTGGCAAACAGGTAACTTTCTGGGTTCATACTCACAGTACCGATATAAGTTTTGGCAGATGGGTCAATCACCAAGCAATCATCAATCCACTCTGCAAAGGGGTTCGTATTAAGTAAAGTTTGGTTGTTGAATGTCGCCAGTGACGGAACCATAGCATCAGTATTACGAACATAATCAAACATTTCTTGCTCGGACATACCAAGCACCCAATCCAGCAACCCACTCAAATATGGTTTAAACTCGGTCTTTAAATCACGGCGTAGGTGGGGAGGTACAACCCGCTCAAATCCCATAGACAACCGTCTTCGTCTTAAACCGCTGGTGTAATCCGAGGATTGAATTGCACTGTTTGCACCAACCCAGACCATTCCATGAAACTTAAATCCACCAGTTTGCTGAATTCCTTTCTTCTCGCAGCGTATTGTATCGTCTCCTGTAAGCTTTTTAAGAGTAGAAACATCACCCACATAGCGCTCGGAGTCAGTGATTAAAACAAGTTTTTTACCATAAAAGCTCGCAGTTTCAAATCTATTACTCTCAAGTTGCTTTAAATCAGTGACCGCAGTGTTTTCTTCTCCAACCAATTCTGACACTAAGCTCAAAATTGTACTTTTACCTGTACCTCCAAAACCAACTAATTCCATAAACCTTTGCACATTACCTCCCTGCTCAGTTACCGTGGCCTTCATTGCAGCTCGCAATACCTGCACCCACTCGGAGCGTCCTTCACACACGGACAATAACCAATTCTTAATTGGCTCGCATCCAGTATCGCGGTCAGACCATTTATAAGGTAGTGATGATAAGAATCTATACCCTGGCTCATGAGAATATACTTGCTTTGTGTTTACGTCTAGTACGCAATCAGACAAGCAAATAAACCCTGGACGAACTTCCCAATGATTTGTCCGTAGCTCTGCTTTCAAGAATCTGGTAATACTTGATACAAAATCAAAGCGGAAGTGTTTTGTACGTTTTTCTACTTCGGCGATGATAATAGCGTTAACTTCCTCTTCTGGGACTTCACTCCAAACACCATTAAAGATAAATTCATACCAATACCATGTTTTGTTCTGTACATGCCATGCAAGTTTTGTACGGTAATCTCCCGCGATTTCTTTGCTAATAAAAGACTGAGAAATCGTTTCCTTGTCTTTGCAATCACTCTGAAATTGTTTTTCCCATTGTTCAATGCTCACAGCTTTAGCCAAAACCTCCTTTCTAAATTGTTTTTTAATTTCGTATCTTTTTTTCAATTTTTACGAACTATCACTTAGTTAAAGTATCCTGTTTCGCCTCAAAACCTTGTGTGTACTGCATTCGATTATATCAGCTCGCATCTCTAAAAGAACGGAAATACTTAGCAAGAAAATCCAGGAAATTATGAAGCGATTTTTTCATATTACAAAAGACGTACTTTTGGTTTATCTTCTTACAAAATTTTACAAAAATGCCCGATTGAAAAGTTATCAAAGCTAGTGATTAAATGAATTTAGTGACATGTGCGACATGGTAAAAAGACTCAGTAGTAGCTAGTAATTTCTCCTGATACTCTGTTAAATAAGGCTTAGGGTGTTTCCCTATAAATGCAATCAAGCAATCAGCTGTTGAATCACGCATAGGTAATTTATACAACCTTTGTAGTCGCAAGCATAAATCCTGCATAAATTTACAATCTTCATCTGTTAGTTCTAAAGATGATAAATTTTCAATTTTAGCGGTGTATTCACCATCCCAAGTTTCAACGCTACAAGAAAAGTCACCAACATGCGTAACAATTCCCCAACAACCTTTTTTCCCACGAAGGTCAGGGTTGTCCTTGGGGATGAAAACACATACTTCTCCGAGATGGTAAGGATTGGGCACTTTGGTTCTCTCTCTTATTGTGTCTACTACGTTTTTAACTATTTTACCTGAGGGAACCTTGTTACCAGCTTCTTCTACAGCTTTTTGCCAGCATATGACTTGTTCTTCCGGTTCTAGCTTAGTTAACGGACGAACTTGACCTTCAGCGGTGGGAAAAACCTCCACAAATTGTGGAACTTTTTGTAAATTCTCCACAACAGTTGCAGCATCCATCATTTGGTACGAGCGGGAATTATTATATCCAAATCGGTCCTGACAATAACTCTCGAATGTCTTATGGGTACTGCGATAGAGCCTTCTATCGCGTATCTCTTTTAAAGCTTTTCCAGCTTCGTAAAAGCTTCTTTCTATAATGCGCTCTAGATGCTCGCGGTCGCGCTGTTCTTCATAAGAAAGTTCATTCTCGCATTGAACCTCTGTTCTGGCAGACTGAGCTATTTCGCTCTTGGCATCAAGATTCTCCCAATCGTTGACTTTATTAGGAGTTGCGACTCGGCCTGCACCCTTGGTATTGTTAAAGCTCTTATCCATTATTCTTCGGATAACTGTTATATGATTAATTTTATCCTAATAGCAGTGTACAGGTCTAATTATTCTGATAACTTTTGTAACAAAGCGCTATAAATGAATCAAGGTATAATTAGGAAGATTAGGGAGGTTTAAAAATGGCGAGAGTAGGGGGCAATCCAGACTTCGGTACAAAATACAAGTCTAATTTCGGTAGAGATGTTCCGCTCACCGCACAAGTAAAAGCGGTGGTTTATCCTACTGTCAAAGAAAAATTAAAACAATTAGCTGATAAAGAAGGTTGTACAGTGCCAGATTTAATCCGTGAAGCGCTTGACCAGTACTTGACCAGTAAAGAAAATTTGGCTAACTCTGAGGAAATCAATATCCCAACATCTTGCTAACCTTTTATTCAATTATGCTTTTGATATAAGCAAAAACCTAAGTTGACTTATTAAAATTAAAACGTAGTATCAATCATATTGTTCCACAAGCTCCAGTTTCGTTAATTCGGAAAGTATGGTGTACTTCACCTGGATGCTTTTCATGGCATTTTTGCCAAACAGTTTCTAATTCTCTATCAATAAAATACTCTCCACTATCTGGTTCAACAGTAACATACCAGTTATAGTGAGTATTAATAAACTCCGATTTAACTTTTTCAAAAATAGGATTGCAGTGCTGATAAAAAGCCTCACGTTTAGCTTATCGTTGTGCGCGTTGTTCTGGTGTCCATTGAATATCGGGAAAAATTCTTCCCCGCCTAGCTGTACGAATAGGTTGAGTTTCTGTCATTATCTATTCACCAATTTGGTTGACTACTAATATAATTATAAATTAATAGTTTATTTAATTAAATCTGGACATCCATGTTTTTTATATTTGGTAAATTAAGTTTCTTTCAAACATTTCAGTTCATTATTTATCATGAATAAGGTCGAGCGCACACATTAGTTCCCTGCTTCAATGTCAAATCTAGTAAAGCGGTGAGGTCAATTTATGAGTCAGCAATTGGACAACAATCAACAACCTTTTAACCCAATGAAATTGTTGATGAGTGAAGAATGGCTAAGAAAAGTGGTTGAATCAGAAGATAAGGTAAAAGGTAATATTGGTGCTGGGTTGGATTGGGGAGATGCTTTTGGCAAACTGATGCTAAACCCTGAACTGTTGGGTCGCTTAACTGCATTACGTATTTCTCTAAATAGGGAAATACGCTTACTGCTTAGTGATTGGAACTTAGGAAGCGCTACGGATTCAGCAGTAAAAACTGCACGTTCGCTTTTACTAGAAAAGCTAAAATCTCCCACACTTTTGGTGCAAGAAAAAATATCTGCTGTTTTACATACAGATGAGCTTTTTGGTGAAGAGTTTATCTCAAATCATGATGTACTGCAAGAGTTAATATCGACAATGCTAGAGCAAGAAGACTGGAAAACAATTTCTCGCACTGCGGGGGATTTTCTATCAGCAGAGATTATGAGTAAAGCGACATCACAGAAAATATTGTTGTAGGAATATATTATTTAAATCAAAGGTGAGCTTGAAAAAAGTAAAATTTCAAGAGTTGATTGCATATTTTGCAAGTGTGCGAATAGTAATTCCCTCTCTACGAAAAGATTGCCATTTATAAGCACATTCACCTGGCTTGTATTTACTTGATAATTTACTCCATGAATCCCACACTTCTAAAAGTGAGGGATTAACCGATTTTAGCGCCATCCCTATTTGAACCCAGGTGCTGTAATCATCTGCATAACTGGGATGTAACACTGACAAAAATGTAAGTGCGGCTTTTATATTGGTATCAAAGCTAGTGCGGGTTTTAATTTGACTGACTTTTGCTGGTTCTTGAAATAAGTTATTTGTAGCGCAGGATGGTTGGTTGAAGTTAATGGTCGTAAGTGGTGTCTCAGTAAATTCCCAATTTTTCATGAATAGATTTTGACTATATCTGGACTCCCGACTTGTGTTTCGCTTAATAGAGCATAGGTATTGGTTGTGCATGTGTTTGATGACCCAGTCGGGTGCTTGAGCCACACTTGTTTGTTGCGGAGAACAGCCTGTCAACCACCGATATTTCTTCCCGTCTGGGTGAAAGGAAGGAGGTAGTACCGAAGCCAAGTTATTTGCCCTTAGTTCTAGATGTTCAAGCTTAATAGACTTTACTGGTGTTGTTTCAGGGATAACATAAAGAAATTGAGCGCGAAATTCTCTGCCTGAGGTGAACGCGACAGTAAGAGGTAAGTATTGCAGAGCCTGTTTCATCACTTGTGCTGGTTTGTCTGAAAATACTTGAGAACCCGCAAATTCCAATATTTTGTTCCATCCTAGGGGACCGTCACAATCAACGGCTATTAAATTACCTTGAGGATATTCTCCACAAACCACAGCCACTCCAGTCGGAACAACTGTTTTATACTTTAAATTAATTTTCATTTGGTTGAAAATTAATTTATTACGGAGTTCTTCAGGAGAATAATTGATTTTCTGCCAGCTATTCCCAAGGGGTCTTTTTCCAAATGTTGGTACAACTCTCCACTCTTGTGGAAGTAATTCTAGTGCTTCTACTACTTTTTTTATTTGTGAGTGCATATTTATATTAATAATACTTTGAGATTCAAATAAATTTTCCACAGCGGAAATAAAATACAAAAATGTACCTAAGTCTAAAAACAAAGGTACATAAATATCATAAAAAGGTTACAATAAATAAAGTGTTATCATTCATCCTAGTCTTTTTTCCAGGAGAGACTCTACTTGAAATGTACCCAATACACACAAGTCATTTTTAGTAATTGTTGGTATATTTGCTTGATGAGGAACTAAATCCAATATTTCAACCAATTCACATAAAACCCTAACTTCTTTTCTGTCTTTCCCTGAAGATTTACGGTAGTAACCAATAATCTCAAACTCGTTATTACCAACAATAAATCTTTCTCCAAAACGAGCATTTAATATTTGCTCCCAGTCAGGAGTCCATGACATAATCAAATCCAGTAATTTCTCCCGCATACAAGGTTCATCTGCTCTATCTAACAACCATTGGATTTTTGGTTCTTCTTTAATAATTACGTTACGACAATATTCAATTAACCAATACTCTGCTTCTTTGAGTAATTTAGCTGAGTCGCTATTTTTGCAAACTTCATGGTGAGAGAAAGCCATTATATAAAGCCTTTGTTCATATATTAACCCATTTAATTTGATTTTCAAGTCATAAGGAAAGCCTACTATTAAGTCTTTTATTTCTTCGCTGACAGTTGGGATTGGATACTGTTTTATAGGATTAGAGTATTGGATATTAACTTTACACCCTATTTCAGAAGCAATGTTTTGTATAACATCTAAATCATTCCATTGTAAAATATCATTAAGCCTAAATTGAGAGCGTAATAAAAAATCAGTAGGTGCTTTTAATATTTTAAACTTAGTGGGATTTTTTTGTGCTTGTGCATTGGCTAATATTTCCACGTACATAGCTTTTCATCAACTATACATCATGGATAAAAAGCGTCAGCTTTAGTAGTGATATAAAATTAGTAACCCTATCCTTTTATTTGGATAGGAG
>JAHHIC010000019.1 GCA_019359035.1 Scytonematopsis contorta HA4267-MV1
GTGATTGACGGCGTTAAAGCTAGAGGAGAAAAAGCTAACTACAGTACGCAACGTGTCAAATTTGACTCTAACCGTTCAGGTTAACTTTTCGTTACATAGTTATAAATTTTCCCGCCCACCTACTTAATTTACGTGCTTTAGGTAGCCGACTATATTTGTTTGAGGGTAATTCCTCAAATGTTCTGCAAATACTCACTAAAGAGTTAATGCAAGAGTTCGCTTTAGTTAAATTATACTTTAATCGTGATGTGCAAGTTGAATATGGTATCAATCGCGATAATACTATCGTGGATTTTTACCAAAAAAACAATTTGGAGTGCCACATTGGTCTAAATAATTTTTTGCAAAACGACGATGAACATCGCGACCAGTGGTTTAATGAGTATTATACCTATATTAGAGAGCCGCTTCAATCTACACCGTCTCAAATTAATACACCTCAATTATCTCTTTCTTTACCACAAATTACTTTAGAAGAGCTTAAACGAAAGTATTGTAATTTTTGGGAAACAGAGCGAGTATATTTTTCGGGAGGAGAAACCCAAGGAATTTCTACATTGGACTCGTTTTTAGCAAAAAGATTTCACGGGTATCATTGGAAACTTTCACGTCCTATATTAGCGCAGCAAGGAGCAACATCTCATCTTTCTCCCCACTTAGCATTTGGAACAGTTTCGGTTAAAAATGTCTATCAAAAAACCAAGATACGGGCAGCTGAACTCGCTACAATGCCCAAAGCCGAATTTTCCTTAAAAGCATTTCGAGACCGCTTGCGATGGCATGATAGCTTTACTCAACGTCTGTATTTTCATCCAGAAATAGCACATACAAATCGTTATCCAGAGTTTGATGAGTACTACCAGCCAGGTGATTTGAACCAACAACACCAGGAATTATTTCATGCTTGGCAAGAGGGTATAACCGGTTTCCCAATGGTTGATGCGAGTATGCGGCAACTGAAAACTATGGGGTGGATGAATTTTCGCATGAGAGCCATGTGTGCTACATTTTTGACTATTAATTGCGGTGTTTCTTGGCATCATGGGGCACGTCACTATATGAATTATTTGGTGGATGGAGATTTAGCAATAAATAATTGGCAATGGCAAATGCAAGCGGGTATTACCAATCCTTTGAGTGACACTTTCCGCATTTACAACCCTAATAAAAATATTCAGGATAAAGACCCGGAAGGTAGTTTTATTAATTATTGGATTCCAGAGCTACTTGGTTATAGTTCCGACGAAATTTTAAGTGAGGCATATATTGGTAAAAGTAAATATCCCGCTCCCATTTTAGATTGGGGAAAAACTCGAAAAGTAAACGGCAAAATTGTATCCGATATACGCAAGCGAGTGCGTGAACGCATAATTTCTGAAGGTGGGGAAGATTATGATAATGCTATAGCGACTAAAAAATCGGTAGACAAATACGTCGAATCTAGAAACAAACAGTACAAGCAAAAAATAATGTAGAGACGTTATATATAACGTCTCCACAGTAATACATTATTTCACACCAGCCGATTAGGAATTAACCAATTACACCCCAACAGCAGTTCTACTATCTACTTGTGCCTGCTTACCATTAGGTTGAACTGGTTGTCCTTCAATGAAAGAACGTAACATCCAAGCCATTTCTTCGTGTCCTTCCATCAATCCAGTTAAAAAGTCAGCGGTTCCTTCATCATGAAAATCATCGCTACAGTTGTCTATATGCTCACGAAGATTACGAATGATTTGTTCATGGTCTTCCACTAACCGTTCTACCATTTGGGTTGCTAGAGGAATATCATTTGGGTGTTCTTTCAAAGAAGTAATCTTTAAAAATCCTTCCATTGTACCAACAGGATAACCACCTAAAGCACGAACTCTCTCAGCGATAGAGTCGATATTTTCAGTTAGGGTTTGGTAGTGTTCTTCCCACAATGTGTGTAAAGTGCGGAATTCTGGCCCAATGACATCCCAGTGATATTTTTTGGTTTTGACTAACAGTAAATACGCATCAGCCAAATCATGATTTAAAAGTTCAATCACACCTTGACGTTGTTCATCAGTCAAACCAATATTAATCCTACGCATAATTTTTATTTTCCCAACTCATTTCATTTATATTTAAACAAATAATTATGTGGCATAAATCTTTCGGCAGATAGAGTTTGAAGCTCATGCATAAACGACTTATTACTTAATAAAACTATCTAGAGATACTTGTTGATATCATTATTTATATTTCAATAAACTACAGATAATAATTAAGCAGAAAAGCAAATAAACCCAATTCTTTTAAAGAACCAGGTTTAGACAAATATTATAATTTTTTATTACAGAAAGGTCTAAATCCAAATGTTACTAAGAAAAGCCTCCAAATACCCCTGAACTAAAGTTCGGGCTAAAAGCTAAAGTTAGCTGAAGCTAACTAAAATAAGATTTTCAACCCGTTTTAACGGGTTTAAGCTTTTAGCCCGAACTTTAGTTCAGGGGTATTCTTTAAATATTGTTACTTGCTAACTCGGCATTAAGCTTGCTCATATCCACAGGCAGATTATAAACGCGAAAATCTTCAACTCTATGGCTATCTAATATTGCTTTTGCGCTAGCAAGTTCAGCCTCACCACCGTAAATAATCACTGGGTAATCACCAATGCTAATTCTATATTCATAATCTTTAAGAATTGCATCAGGAATTCCCAAAATATCAAAATTATCTTCGGGACTACGAATATCTACACCAGCAAGACTTTTATATGGGCTAGCATTTTTAGCAATTACAAATACTTGATTCATTTTAAAACCAGATTCTTTTAGCTCATTCAATGCACCTTCAGCATCTACAAGTTTAAAGAAAATACCAGCAGCGTATTTATAACGAAGATTATCGTGGGGGGACATTTCGTAAATACCCCACTCCTGAATTCCCCTACCGCTAAGAATTCTTTCAGCAGTATTTGTTTCAGCTTCTGTACCTTCAATTATAACTAAATAATAGCCTTCAGAAACCAAATTGCTGTAAATATTGGCTCTTTCTTCAGGAATTCCGATACCTATTAAAATACCACCCAAACTACCGGCAGCAGCACCAATCGCACTACCAGCTAAAGCAGTTGCAAGTGCTGTTCCAGAAGCTCCAGCTAACATTATCGGTCCAATACCAGGAATTGCTAAAAGACCTAAACCAACCAATAAGCCAGTTAAACCACCTACTGCACCACCAGTAACTGCTCCAACTGTTGCACCTTCATCAGCTTTATTGTCAGCGTGTTCCTTAACCTCAACACCAGCAATATCGTCATCTTGTTCTGCATTACGCGCAATTACAGAAACTTTCTCCATGGGAAAATTTGCATCTTTGAGTTCATTCAACGCCGATTCCACGTCCGCACGGCGAGCAAAAGCTCCAATGGCACGTTGTTCTTTCTCTTGTACCATATTTCTCACCTTTTAACTTAAAATATTTTTCCAATAAATTAATTTTGTCATCCCAAATTTTGGACTTTTAATTTCGGATTAAATAGACAAGCATATAACTTTACGTTGTCGGATAATCTAAAATATCAAATCCAAAATTCTTTCACTTTTATCTTCTTTCTGAATTAAATTAAACAGCATTGCGAGTTAGTAAACCCCACAGGAAAATTAGTAACATCGCACCCAGGACAGAAAATACAATACTACCAAGTGAAAATGCTCCCACGGATGCTGCTGCTGCTGAACCACTATGGAACAAAACTTGGCCTAAGTAACCACCAAGCAGAGCTCCTAAAATCCCTAAACCTATAGTGGCAAAAATACCGCCACCTTGATGACCAGGGTAAAATAATTTAGCTAAAGCACCTGCTATTAAACCTAAAACTAACCAAGCTATAATATCACCCATAACTTTTCTCCTTATTTTTAGATACCTGTTCTAGATGCGTTCGTTTTATATCTTTTATCTTAGAATTGTGTTTTTTTTTTCTGCTCTACCTGAGGAACTAGTTTCAAAAATCTTTCGGTAAAACCTTTATATCTCTATTTCGTATAACTAAAGGAATAGTACTAAATATATATACTTCCACCATTTTATAATCCCAAGGAGAGGTTATTTTTTTAACAATCTTGCCTCAAGGTAGAAGCAAACACAACGCTCTGAAATGTAATTTATAGTTATTACACAGCTTGCTGAGTAAATAAATCATTAATAAAAACGGAGAAACAATATGAGTATTGAAAATCGCATCGAAGCAACCGCTAAAAATGTTGAAGGTAAAATTCAAGAAGTAGTTGGCGAAATTACTGGCAATCCTAACGACAAAGCTGAAGGCAAAGCTAAGCAAGCTGAGGCTCAAGTTCGTCATGCTGCTGAAAACATCAAAGACGAAATTAAAAAATCTGTTGACTAGAAACGTTAGATGTAACGTAAAAAATTTGTAGAGACCGTAAATTTACGGTCTCTACATTTATGTATATCACATGTTTATAGTCCTTACAAAGATGCGATATCCCAAGTTATCATCGCATATATCACAACTTTGTAAAAATCTATTTTCTATTTATTTATTTTCTTGTTCCCCTCCCTTGTAGGGAAGGGTTAGGTTCTTAGTTAAAATTAATACTTTACAAAACTTCCCATCCTTTGCCTTTATAGCCGTATTGAAAAATTTCCGGATGTAAAATATCTGCTAAAATTTCTAAGGAATCTACCAGTCTTGGGCCAGGACGGTTGAAGTAGGAATTTCCATCTGTTATATAAACTCTCCCGCTCTGGGCTGCGTGCATTTTTCCCCATTCTGGATGTTGTGTTAAAATAGAAGCCTCTTGACGAGTCCGGTCTAAGTCAAAGCCACAAGGCATGAAAATAATTATATCTGGGTCACTAGATATAAGTGATTCTAATGATAATTTAGGCGATGCTTGACCTGTGACGCTGAATAAAGGTTTTCCTCCTGCTATACTAACGAGTTCAGGAATCCAATTAGCGGCAACCATTAAAGGTTCTGTCCACTCAATGCAAACAACGTTTGGTAACTTTTCTGTTATGGAAAGCCCCTTTGTTCGAGCCTGTATAATCTTGACACGAGCCTCTAAGTTTTCTATGATTTGCAGTGTGTTTACTCCAAAAGTCTTTCCCACTCGCTCGATGTCGCTCCATACATCCTGCAAAAATTTCGGTTGTAAGGATATTATTTCTGATGGTCTGTGGGTTAGGGACTCAACCGCTTTTTCTACCTCCCCAAAACTAACAGCACACACGTCGCACTGGTCTTGAGTCACAATGTGGGTAGGTTTTAGTTTTTCTAGTACCTCTGTTTGTATTTCATAAACACTAAGAGCATCCAGTAACAAATGACTTATTTTATCGTGTATTTCACCGCTAGGTGCATTTGTATTAACCCGCGCATTCGTGCAAACTGGCCGATTTTCGATTTCTTTTGGATAATCACACTCGTGCGATCGCCCAACAATGAAATCAGTTAACCCCAATGCGGCTAAAATTTCTGTTCCGCTGGGAATTAAGGAGACTATTCTGACACTACCGCTCTCCATCGCTGCACCTCTTCGCGAACCTATTTATCTAAATTGTTGCAAATTTCTGCAAAGAGTGCATATTTCTGAAGGTCTATACCTAATATAAGATAGACAATTTATATCCTTAATTTAAAATAATGCCAAATTGACTGAGGTTTAAATGTATGGAGACGTAGACGTATAATTTGTCACCATAGAAAACATATTTTTCTCAAATTAAGAAACTTTTTATACTTTGTTAAAATATTTATATGCAGGCAAAAGTAAATGAGAGTTAAATTATGAAACATTTTAGTAAAAAATAGTAGTCGTAGAAATAGTTACCGTGACCACAATTTGAGTGTAAGGCAAAGTCCTTTTATAATACTGGGGGAAAAAAGTGCGAGTGACGGAAATATCTAAAAATACAGGTGTTCACCACGTGCAAGAATCTTTGCAAGTCAGAGAAAATTCTTTAGAAAGCCAAAGTCAAGCACTTATCAAGCTAGCTCGCAGTAAAACATTACATCAAGGTAATTTGCCAGTTGCACTCAGAGAAATTACTGAAACTACTGCTCGCACTTTAGGTGTGAGTAAAGTTGGTATTTGGTTATATAATAAAGACTTTTCCAAACTAAACTGTGTTAATTTATATGATAACGAAATACAAGCTCACACATACGGAACGGAATTGTTGCGAGAAGATTATCCAGAGTATTTTCAGGCATTGGAAGAAGAGCGTAGCATAGTCATAGAAGATATGCTAGAAGACCCTAGGTTTATCAAATTACCAGAGAAATATTATTCTATTTTAGGTGTGACAGCAGTAGTCCAAGCTCCAATTGGGGTAGACGGACAAGTTGTAGGTATGGTGTGTAGTGCTTACACAGGTGGTGTTCGTCCTTGGACTTTAGAAGAGCAAAATTTTGTAGATTCCATAGCTGATTTAGTGGCTTTAGCAATAGAAGCGAAAGAAAGATTTACAAAACAGGAAGCATTAAGACAGAGAGAAGCGCTATTTAGAGCAATTTTTGAGTGTTCCTCTGTGGGTATAGGATTAGTGGATATTAAAGGAAGAGTGGTAGATGTTAATTCAAAATTGTGTCAGATGTTCGGGTATCCAAAGCAGGAACTTTGTAAAAAAAGGATTACAGATTTTTTGCCATTAGAAGAACTTCAAAAAGATTTGGAAGCTTATCAGCAAATAGTTACAGGAGTGCGTGACCGTTTAGAATTAGAAAAGCCCTTCCGTCATCGAAATCAGCAGTTAGTTTGGACACATTTATCGATTTCGCTCATACCCGGTAATAATGGGGAATCAGAGTTTTTTTTAGCGATTGTTGAGGATATTACAGAGCGTAAGCAAGCTGAAATTAAATTGCGTCAAGCGAAAGAAGCAGTAGAAGCGGGGAGTAGAGCAAAAAGTGAATTTTTAGCGACTATGAGCCACGAGTTGCGGACGCCATTAAATGCAATAATGGGTTTGTCGCAGTTATTGCAACAAAAAATGATTGGAAATCTCAACGAGCAGCAAACAAAATACGTAAATTGTATTTATAGTAGTGGAGAACATTTACTAGCGTTAATTAATGATATTTTAGATTTATCTAAGGTGGAAGCAGGTAAAGAAGAATTACTGCTATTACCTTTACAGGTAGAAGATTTATGTAACTCTGTTATTTCTACAGTACATGAGCGAGCATTAGAAAAAGGGTTGCAAATATTTTTAGAAATAGATAAAGATGCCAAAACATTGATTGCAGATGATAGGAGGTCAAAGCAAATGTTACTCAATTTGTTGACCAATGCAATTAAATTTACTTTTAAAGGATGTGTATCTTTAAAAGTAAAAAAAGTTCAGAAAGGTATTTTCTTTATTGTAACAGATACCGGAATTGGTATTGAAGCAAGTCAATTTAAACATTTATTTGAACCATTTAAGCAACTAGATAGTCGTCTTAACCGTCATTTTGAGGGAACAGGTTTAGGATTAGCTTTAACACGTAAATTAGCGCGTTTACACGGTGGAGATGTCACAGTAGCATCTACGTTTGGAGAAGGTAGTAAGTTTAGTTTGTTTTTGCCAACTCATCCCCAACCTCATCTAGAAAACGAGGTACAAGAAGAAGATAATGAAAATTATTTGCAGTCATCATCTAACATTGAATATCAATTAAACTCTCCTAGCAAAAAGATTTTACTAGTAGAAGACGAAGAACATACAGCCATGCTTCTGCAAGATTATCTGCAAACAATAGGTTATCAAGTAGAACGTATGGTAAATGCAAATGGCTTTTTAGAACAAATCAAAAAGCAAAAGCCTGATTTAGTTTTACTAGATGTTTTTTTAACAGATAATATTAGCGGGTGGGATTTATTGCACATCTTACGTCAATCTTACGCAGTAGATTTGCCAGTTGTAATGATGACACCAACTGGAACATCTGTAGATAAAGAACGCTTTTTGCAAGCAGGTGCTAACGACTGTCTAAGCAAACCAATCAGAATTGTGCAATTAGAGTCGATATTAATGCAGTATTTGAATTAGGAGAATGGGGAGTAGGGAGTAGGGAAATGAGGGAAATGAGGGATTAATGGGTTAGGTTTTTTATCATTTTTACATGGGGGATACCAGCCTCTTCAAAGGTATCTCCTATTTGTTCAAAACCTAACTTGATATATAAATTCTTAATATACTCTTGAGCGTGAATCATTACAACATCCAAATTTTTATCTTTTGCAATTTTTAATGCGAAATCCATCATCCGAACCCCAATACCTCTTTTCCTTACCATTGGCAAAATTGCTAGTCTTTCTATCTTCCCCCTCTTGTCATCTAAAAATCTTAATCTCGCACAACCCACAGCTTGACCGTCAAATAAAGCAATAAACTGTACGCAAGTCTCATCCAAACCATCAAAATCTAAATCACTATCAACTCCTTGCTCCCACTGAAAGACCAAACCTCTGATAGTGCTAATCTCAACCCATTCCTCAGGTAAACAAGCCACCCTAACAACTAAATCTTCCATCAAACTCCTTCGTGTGCTTCGCTTCTACCCTTCGGGAAAACCTCCGGTTTACGTGGTTTTTAAACAAAGAAAGAGAAAAGAAAGAAGAAAATACTTATTCTTTTTTCCCTCTTCCCTCTTTGTTTACTTAATACCAGAATTACTCGGCTCCTTCAATAGGAGCAAAACCCTGTCTTTGGATATTTTCCGTCACAGTACGGGGTTCCAGGAATTGTAACAAATAATCTGGACCACCAGCTTTTGAACCAACACCAGAGAGCTTAAATCCACCAAAGGGTTGTCGTGCTACTATTGCACCCGTAATGGTTCGGTTAATATACAAATTCCCCACTTCAAACTCATCCTGTGCTTGTTGAATATGGGAAGGAGTGCGGGAATACAAACCCCCTGTCAAGGCATAATTAGTATTATTCGCTATTGCTATCGCTTCCGGGAAATTTTTTGCTTTAATAACTGCTACCACGGGACCAAAAATTTCTTCTTGTGCGATTACTCCTTCACAAGGAACATCGGCAAAAATAACAGGCCCGACAAAATACCCGCTATCTGATGCAGGCATTTCTAAAGCGACTTTGGCTTCTTGTTTCCCTTGAACAATATACTCACGAATTCTAGCTTGAGCTTTAGCATCAATTACTGGTCCTACATTTGTACCGGGTAGCTCAGCTTCCCCAATATTTAACGATTTTGTTGCCTCTACAAATCTTTGTACAAATGTATTATAAATCGATTCCAATACCACCACTCGTGAGCAAGCAGAGCATTTTTGTCCACTGTAACCAAAGGCTGATTGCACAACACCAGCAACAGCTTGGTCTAAATCAGCACTTTCATCGACAATTATAGTATTTTTGCCTCCCATTTCAGCAATGACTCTCTTCATATGCTTTTGCTTAGGTTGTAAAATTGCCGCATCTGCGTAAATCTTACATCCAACTTCTTGGGAACCAGTAAAAGCAATTACATGAGTATTTGGATGATTAACTAAATATGCTCCTACCTGAGAACCCTTACCTGGTATATATTGGAAAACGCCTTTAGGTATACCAGCTTCTAGTAATATTTCTGTAAATTTTGCTGTAATTACTGAAGAAGTTTCTGCTGGTTTGAGAAGTGTACAATTACCAGTCACTAAACCAGCAACAGTCATTCCAACTGCAATTGCTAAAGGAAAATTCCAAGGAGAAATAACAACAACTATTCCTCGTGGTTGGTACAGGTAACGATTTGTTTCGCCAGGAATATCGTAATTATAACCCTCGTTCAGACGTTCCATCTCGTCTGCGTAATAGCGACAAAAATCAATCGCTTCCGAAACTTCCCCATCCGCTTCCTTCAGAGGTTTACCAACTTCCAAAACAATCCAAGCACAAAGTTCAGCACGACGTTGTTCCATTAATAGTGCAGCTTGGCGTAAAATATTGGCACGCTCTTTAACAGAAGTTTTTCGCCATCCTGGAAATGCGTTTTTAGCCGCTTCCATTGCAATTTCCGCTTGTGCAACACTCGCAAGACCAATTTTACCAACAACTTCCGCACTCTTTGACGGATTAACCGAATCTACAACCTCCAAAGTATTAACGTATTCACCATTAATGAGTGGAAGATAAGTTTTACCCAACTGCTGACGAACGAATTTAAAAGCATCCCCAGCCTTTTTCCTTTCTTCTTGCTCAGCATAATCCGTATCAGCCACACCAATAAATTGGGGGAGTGGGGAGTGGGGAGTGGGGAGTGGGGGAGAAGAGGAAGAGGGGGATGGGGGAGAAGGGGGAGAAGAGGGGGATGGGGGTGCTAGGAGTTCTTCGATGGGACGATTTTCTAAATTTTGTCGTAAAAACGAACTATTTGCGGTATTTTCCAACAAACGACGAATCAAATAAGCCATTCCTGGGAGTAAATCCCCATAAGGACAATAAACTCTAACCCGATATCCCTTGTCAACCAAACCCTTCGCTAACTTGTCACCCATCCCATAAAGTACTTGCATCTCAAAGCAACGACGAGGAACTTTCAAACTTTCTGCAATTGCGATCGCATTAGCTTGGGAACGAACATTATGACTACCAATAGCAGCATAGACGTATTGGTGATTTTCCAATAAAATCTGAGTAATCTTCTCAAAGTTAGCGTCAGTAGCGGCTTTATCGTTATAAACTGGTTGTGGCCAATGCTTTTGTGCAGCCTTAATAGTTTCCTGGTCCCAATAAGCACCTTTAACCAAACGTATCGTCAACGGACAACCCCGTGATTTTAACCAAGTAATTACATCTCTTGCATCTTGCTCGCTGTCCTGTAAATAAGCTTGGATAGTAATACCAATATCCCTACGTTCTCGGAACTCCTCCTCCATTAACAACTCTTTAAGAATACTCAAAGTCAAATCCTTATAAGCATACTGTTCCATATCAAAATGAACAGCAACACCTAACTCTTTTGCACGACGTAATAAAAAACGCACCCGTTCGGTAACTTTAGCTTGACTACCTTCAGCATCAAGGGGGTCAAACTGAGAATAAAATGCAGTTAATTTCACAGAAACCTGCACTTTTGGTAAAACAGACCCATCTGCTTCATCAATCAAAGCAACAGTTGTCCAACTTTTTGCAGCTTCTGACAACTGTTCCATCAGTTCCAAATAACGGTCTAAATACAACTGCGCTTCCACATCAGTGATGACAGCTTCACCCAATAAATCGATGGTAAATGCCATCTTATCTTTACGCAATCGCTCTACCGTCTTAATTACCTGCTTAATATTTTCCCCAGAAATATATTTATGAGCAAGGGTTTCCACTGCGGTTGACACAGTTGTTGCAGCAACCTGTCCCGGCATAGAATCAGGGTTAGCGAAATTTAATATCCCCTTTAGCGAACTTGGCAATTCTACCGCTTCCGCTCCTAAATACTCTTGTAAATGGGCTGCAATTTCTACTTTACTACGCAAAGCAGGTAAAGCATCAATAAACCGAAATAATTGCACCCGCAAACCAGGATTACCCATAGCCCATGCTAGCAATTTATCATCCCAGCGCATTTGGTCACGCATTTGGGCAAAAAATGAGCGATTTTCTCGTGTCGCTACCAAAATTTCTCTAGCAATTTCTTGAACTTTAGATTCGTAAGTGTTTTTCTGTACTTCTAATACCACTGATAACTCCTTATTCTACCATAGGTAGTGCTGTGGGAAATCCGTGTTTCTATTTTGGCTTTTAAATTTTGCTCTAACCACCTGTAAAGGGAAATATTTCTAAAAAAATATAAAATTTTTTATATCTTTGGGAAAATCGGTAAAAAGCTTGTGTAAACCTCGGATACGTTAGGTACGGGGAATTTACGGTCTCTACATTTTGCTGCTGCTGCAACTCTAAGATTTAATTAGTTATTAATTTACGGTATATTTTTTATTTTATCAATATATACTTTTTAGTATAAAAACACACATTCAAATAATATTTAGGTAATATTATCAAGATTAAAATTAGAGAAAACTTATAATTGAACATATCCTTCTAATTCAGAAAATTTATATTAGTTATTGAAGGGACAAGTATATGAACTAGCAAAAATAAAAATTATGGTTCAACTATTGGATGTAGGCTACCAAATTGTGAAGGTTTTAAGTGAAAGGCAGCAAACTAAAACTTATCTAGTAGAAAAAACAAATAATTCTATCCAAAGACTATTTATAGTCAAACAGTTAAACTATCCAAACGAAAATAGGGGAGAATTTAATATTACTCTAACTTTACTTAAAGGAGAGGCAGAAAGTTTAGAGAACTTGGGTAAACAACACGAACAAATCCAGAAAGTTTTTACTTGTACGGAAAAAAATAAAGAATTTTATCTGCTTCAAGAATTTATTGCTGGGAACTCATTAAGCGAAGAAATTATTCAAGAAAACCCATTAAGTGAAGAACAAGTAATTAATATTTTATCAGAAGTTCTAGAAATACTAGTATTTGTGCATAGTAAAGGAGTAATTCACAAAAATATCAAGACTAAAAATATTATTCGTCGTGAAGAAGACCAAAAATTAGTACTAATTGATTTCGGAGCAGTTAAGCAAGCAGTAACTAATATCATCGGTTCTCCTGAATTTATACCGATAGAGCAATTGTATGGGAATCCTCAGTATAACAGCGATATTTACGCTCTAGGTATAGTCTGTATTGTCGCACTAACAGGTGTAGCAGCAAATGAAATATCCGGAGCAAAGAGTCGAAGAAATTTGTTAACAGGTGAAATTGTTTGGCGTCAATATCGGAGAGAAATTAACCCCAAACTTGCTAAAATAATCAATAAAATGGTGCGTACTGACTACCGTAACCGCTACCAGTCGGCACAATCGGTATTAAACGACCTGAAAAAATTACAACAGAAGCAGCAAAATTGGCAACTAAATCATCAAGATAAGCTCTGGCTAATTATAACAGCGGGGATTGCTAGTTTTATTGTGGTTGGGGTAATCTCCTGGCTTTTTTTAGCACCTGACAGTTTAGATGCAGCCAAGGTATTTTATCAAAAAGGTGTAACTAACTATGAGCAAGCTAACTATGAAGGAGCAATCCAGAATTTCAGCGAAGCCATAAACATCAATAGTAAATACGGACAAGCTTACAACAGACGTGGTGACGCTTACTACCGTTTAGGTAGATACGAAAAAGCGCAACAAGATTCCAGTGAAGCAATTCGTCTCAATCCTGCAGATGCGAATGCTTATTATGATAGAGGGTTTGCTCAATATAATTTAGGCAATTACAACGGTGCAGTCTTAGATTACAATGAAGCGTTAGAGTTAGAACCTCAATACGCTGAAGCTTATTACGCAAGAGGTCTTGCTCGCTCTAAAACCAACGACAAACTAAGAGCTACGGGAGATTTTACTAAAGCAATCGCTCTCAATTATGAATTTGTGCAAGCGTATGTACAACGAGGTATTATTCGTCGTCAACTTGGTGAAAAAATAGAAGCAATCAAAGATTTAAACGAAGCTATCAGTATCAGTCCTGAGATACCCGAAGCTTATTATGAAAGAGCAAAAGCACACCATGCAATGAACGAAAAGCAAAAAGCCATAAGTGATTATACTAAGGCAATTGAGTTAAATAGTAAATACATAGAAGCTTATATAGGTCGTGGTAATGCTTATACAGATTTAGTGCTTTATAACCAAGCAATTGAAGACTATAATCAAGCCTTAAAACTTGATTCCAAGTCAGTAGAAGCTATAATAAGTCTGGGTAATTTTCGCTTTGCACTAAAAGATGTTAATGCAGCGATTGAGCAATATAATAAAGCAATCGCTATTAATCCTAAACAAGCATCAGCTTACAATTTTCGTGGGATAGCCTACCTCAATTTAGGTGAATTTACAAAAGCTATTGCTGATTACAGTAAAGCGATTGAAATTAATTCTAAATATGCTATGGCTTATTATAACAGGGGTCTGCTACGTACCGACTTAGGAAAAGTACCCCAAGCTTTGGAAGATTTCCAAAAAGCGGCAGATATTTTTAAAGAGCAAGGTGAGCAGGAAAGCTATAATGATGCGATTGCTCGATTAAAAGCACTTTCTCCTAATTCTGAAAATATGACTAACTAATCCCAATTCTCTTGCTTATTAGTATACTTTTGGTAAATGCAGGGTATATCTACTATTTTAGATTTTCAAAAAATAATTTTTTAATATTTATCATAAAAATAATATATGATTCGTATATCATTATCGACTAAAAATAAATAAAAAAATAGCTCGCGTTAGCGAGCTAAATATTAAGAATCGCAAATTAACAGCAGCAAAGAAACTTGTAAATAAATCTGAATTAGCAGACCAATAAATATATTGAGATGAAAAAATATTTTATTGTCTCTTATCACATATCCGATTTATTTTTTTAATTAAATTTTTTTTTTGGCGTCGGTGTAATCCCTTAATTTGTTCCTGTTATTGCAATAGTAATTCTAAGTAGCTAAAGGAGCAAGAGAATAACAGTATTTTTGCGGATTATTTATACTATAACTGTTTTTTCTAAAGAAACGAATAAAAATTTACTTAAGTAGTAATTTTGAGTTATAAAATGGGAATCCTGTATTATCATAAAAAACATCAATACAAAAATAAATATAAATTGGTCATTGTAATTAAAAATTGGTAGTATCCCAATACTGCTCGGTTAAGGATTTTTCTTACCATTTCGACAGATGTAGAGACGCGAAATTATGCCTTTATGGGCACACTTCGTGAACGCGTCTCTACAAGTATTGGGTAGCATCCCAGATGTGCAAATTTACCGTTTTTGTAGTGCGGGCTGGAAGCCAGCTTCTGGGACAAATCGGGAGCAAGATGCTCCCACTACAAATTATTTTTACAAAATTGGGATGCTTCCTAAAAATTAGCGTTGACAGTCAACATATATTATTTATGACTAAAAATAAATAAAAAAAATAGCTCGCGTTAGCGAGCTAAATATTAAGAATCGCAAATTAACAGCAGCAAAGAAACTTGTCAATAAATCTGAATTAGCAGACTAATAAATATATTGATATTAAAAAATATTTTATTGTCTTTTATCACATATTCGATTTATTTTTTTTAATTAAATTTTGTTTTTGGCGTCGGTGTAATCCCTTAATTTGTTCCTGTTATTGCAATAGTAATTCTAAGTAGCTAAAGGAGCAAGAGAATAACAGTATTTTTGCGGATTATTTATACTATAACTGTTTTTTCTAAAGAAACGAATAAAAATTTACTTAAGTAGTAATTTTGAGCTATTAAATGGGAATCCTATCTTACCATAGAAAAACATCAATACAAAACTAAATATAAATTTGTTATTGTAATTAGAAATTAGCGTTGACAGTCAACAGTCAAGCGTCAACCATCAACAAAATTCATTTCATTAAAATTAATTATTTATATTTTTTTGCATATTTTTGCACCATTCGCGAAAATCTTTTTCATATGATTCTCCGTGAGTTTGATTAGCCGCTCTACGATGAAGGTATAGACCGAATCCCCAACCCAAAAGCGGGAATATAGACCATAAAAAGAAAGGAGTTGTCACCAAATTTAATAGCACCAAAAATGTATTAACTATAGTAAAAGAAACTAAATGTGATTTAAATTCCTTACGTCGCTGAGTATTAAATGCTTCTCTTTTTTGTACATCAACCTGCCTTACCAACCATTGTTTTTCAACAGCCTTGAGTGATTCTGGTGAAATACCTAACTCTGAAGCGATATCTATCATCTGCTCCCAAGAGAATTCTTCATCATCTTTACGAGCCAAAGCTATTTGAAAAATTTGCTTCATCTCTTCTGAATTATAAGTCATATCAATATCCTTATCAGATTACATTTAGTCGCGATAGTGAAACCCTGGACTAAAGTTCTATCTACTAATAATCAAATTTATTTCAAGATAATTTGAATAACAGTGTCATCTAATACTTAAAATAATATTTGCTAACCAAAATATGCTTGTGTATGAAAAAAGATGTATCAGACTTGTGGGTTTATGCGCTTATACGTACTTGGCAATTTCCACTATTTAACGTACTCAACGTAGTTATAAGCTTGTTATATACTTCGTTATATATTACATATCCAGTACAAGTCTTCAACGTATAAATCTAGCAACAGTAAATCAGCGTTCAGTCCTAATTGAGTCCTATATAAGTTTTTATGACTTTGTAGACAGTGTTTACAGCGTAAAGTTGGAGCTACGTAAGATTTTTAGTGATTGATTTGGGCACAAAAGTGTTGGTCAATTAAAGCAACGGCATCAACTATATTAATAGGTAACTTAACCACTCCTCTGCTGCTATCTTCGGGTTTGTTAATTTGGACAGTTCCTCTTAACTGCTCATTTGCGCCTGTCGCGGTGATAATATTATCATCTAGACGTTGTGCTTGTAACTGGAATTCCTTGATTTCCCGTAATTGTTAGATTACTACCAGCTTGAGCTAAAAATGGATTTATTATTGAATCACGCACTTTTACTGTATCAGTGGCTTGTAACTTCAAATCTCGTCCTGCTTGCAATTGCCCTTGTAGGTCAAGTTTATTAGCTACTAGTGTTAAATCCTGTTTTGCTACTAAATTCCCGGCGTTAGAAATAGTCCCCTGCTGAGGATTGCTGTACTGCAAGCCTGGAGTAATATTAATTGTCAGTAACGGAGGTGCTTGTGGATTTTTTGCACTAAACTCAAATCCATCCCCAAATTTAAAACTATTGGCTGTACTTCCAAGAAACGAAATTAAAAGACAAAAACGATAGCTCCACGATGCTAAAATTCAGGTTATAGTGTAAAGCTTCCGCAAATATAGGGATAATCATTATCGAAAATCTATCAACGCATTGCTAGATAAGGAATTTTAATTTAAACTGATTGACAATAACCAAAAAATACAGCCCTGAAACTATTATAAAAACTAGTAAATGATAATGATTATTCTTGTGGTCTCGTAGAAGCTATGTGTAAACTTGAATTTTATCAAGAATTCGCCTCTAAAATGTGTTTAGGTCTGTTGCATTGTCGTAGAAAAACCTCAAACAATGGGCAATTCGTGAAAATACGGGTTCAACGAGTTGATAAACAATGTGGCTACTGGGTTTATGATTGGGCAGTTGGTTCTTCTTCTCCCGTGTGGTCATACCCAAAGTAGGTGATTAATTGCTGTTGGTTTCAGCAAAAATAACAGTTGCAAGTTGGTGTGGGATAATTATGAATTAAGATGATAGAGATTCTTGCTTCCCAGTTTTTTCCTTACTATTTTAAAGCTTGCTTGCCCTTTTCGGTTAACTCATAACATCGGCGTCGTCTTCCTCCTAACTGTAGTTCTTCTTGCACCCACCAAGAGGAAACAAACCCATTTTCCTCTAACCAATCTAGGTTAGGATGAAGACTTCTAAGGGTTAAATCAAAATCGTTAAGTTTGTTAAATTCCTCTTCAATCTTTAACCCATAAAGCGGTTTTTCTGCTAAAGTTGTTAGTAAAAGCATATCTATTTTATTAAGCTTTTTACTCATAGATACCTCAATTCCTATTACTCAATAATATATAGTAGCAGAACTTCTACAATTCAGCCTCGATAGTAAGCACTATACTAAAAGCCTTACCCTGCAAGTAGTTTTGTCCCGGAAGAAATTTTATTGAAGATAGAATTAGCTGACAGTATTGTATGTTATTTCATCTATCTAAAGTATTAAATAATATTTCATTATATTATATTAATTATTACTGATGATAGGTGTTAAACTTTTTGTACCTAAATTATGTTAATTAACTAGCAACTTAAGGATAAATTTTAAAAATTATACAGTATTCTATTAACAGATGATTTACTCAAGTTAGAGCTTCCAAGTGTATGTCAGCACATTGGTGTCTTGAGAGTGGGTAAATATTATTACATTACCACTTAAAGCGCTGCACGAGCAAACTAATTCACGGCCTAGCAAATAGAGTTAACGATGTTAAACAAAAGTACTACTAAGTCCTCTTATATTTTACTAATCAGTATTCATGGGCTTATCCGAGGTCACAATCTGGAATTAGGTCGCGACGCAGATACTGGAGGACAGACCAAATATGTTGTTGAATTAGCTAAAGCTCTGGCTCTTCAGCCAAATGTGGAGCGTGTGGATTTAGTCACGCGGCGAATAGTTGATAGTGCAGTAGATGCTGATTATAATGCAGCAACTGAATCTCTTGGGACGAGAGCACAGATAGTTCGGATTGAAACAGGTTCTGGTGATTATATTCCCAAAGAAGAATTATGGGGTCATCTTGATGGCTTTACGGATTGTTTGTTCGCTTGGTTACATGAGCAGCCGCGTTTGCCTGATATTATCCACACCCACTACGCTGACGCAGGATATGTGGGGGTACGGCTTTCCCATTTAACAGGCTTACCACTTGTACACACGGGGCATTCTTTAGGACGTGATAAGTACCGTAGACTGTTGGCATTGGGCATGACGATGGAGGATATTGAGCAACGTTATAACATGTCGCAACGTATTAGTGCAGAAGAAGACACTTTGAGCACTGCAAATTTAGTGATTACTAGTACTAACAACGAAATTGAAGACCAGTACGAACTTTATGATTGTTACACGCCTGAAAAAATGGTGGTTATTCCACCAGGGACTGATTTGGAGCAGTTTCATCCGTTTTTACAAGAAAGTGAAACTATCGAGTTCAAGCAAACCTTAAAAAAGTTTCTTACCAATCCTGACAAGCCAATAATTTTGGCTTTATCG
This sequence comes from Scytonematopsis contorta HA4267-MV1, assembly GCA_019359035.1. Classification (GTDB taxonomy): domain Bacteria; phylum Cyanobacteriota; class Cyanobacteriia; order Cyanobacteriales; family Nostocaceae; genus Scytonematopsis; species Scytonematopsis contorta. The sequence continues at coordinate 18,789 of JAHHIC010000019.1, forward strand.
CGTCCTGATGAGCGGAAAAATATCGTTACCTTGTTAGAAGCATATGGTCTATCGCCACGTTTGCAAGAATTAGCCAATTTGGTAATTGTTGCAGGTAATCGGGATGATATTCGAGAATTGAACGAAGGTGCTCAAAATGTTTTAACCGAATTATTGTTAGTGGTGGATTTTTACGAGCTTTATGGACATGTTGCTTTGCCAAAACATCATAATTCCAACGAAGTGCCAAATATTTATCGATTAGCCGCTGCTTCAAAAGGTGTTTTTGTAAATCCTGCTCTTACCGAGCCTTTTGGCTTAACTTTATTAGAAGCTGCGGCAAGCGGATTACCATTGGTTGCAACAGAGAATGGTGGTCCAGTAGATATTATTGGTAATTGTCATAATGGTTTATTGGTTGACCCTTTGAATGCAAGCGCAATCGAGTCAGCTTTATTCACAATTCTTTCTGATTTAACGCTTTGGGAACAATATTCTAAAAATGGGTTAAAAAATGTTGCTAAGTTTTATTCATGGGATGCTCACGCTCAAACCTACTTAGAAAAAATTCAACCCTTATTGCAACATGAACCGTCACCAAAACCGACACCATCACCCAAAGCAAGTAGCTATCGAAAACGGGCTATTTTCACCTCTATCGACAATGCGCTGTTAGGGGATGCTGAGGCATTGTCTCAATTCGTACAAGTAGTTCGTCAACATCACCGAGAGTTTTTATTTGGAATCGCTACAGGTCGGCGGTTAGATTCAGCCCTAAAACTTTTTAAAACTCATGGTATTCCCACCCCTAACATTTTAATTACCAGTTTAGGCACAGAAATTTATTACCTCCCACAACTGACTGCCGATGTTGCTTGGAATTACCATATTGACCGTGGGTGGACACCGCAAGTATTACGGCGCTTGTGCGACCCATTACCTGGCTTGACACTGCAACCAAAAAGTGAGCAAAGCCGCTTTAAGGTTTCTTATTATTATGATGCAAGCATAGCACCATCATTAGAAGAAATTTTGACTTTATTGCGGCAACAAGAATTGTTGGTTAATACAACACTTTCATTCGGACAGTATCTTGACTTTGTACCCGCAAGAGCCTCTAAGGGTCAAGCTTTACGCTATGTAGCAAAACAAGGCAATATTCCATTAGATAGAGTTTTGGTTAGTGGTGGGTCTGGTGGCGATGAAGATATGTTACGTGGCAATACTCTGGGTGTGGTCATTTCTAATCGTCACTGTGAAGAACTATCGAGCTTGACTAATACTGAACGAGTTTATTTTGCTGAAGGTGCCCATGCTTGGGGCATTTTGGAAGCAATTCAGCATTATAATTTCTTTGATTTGTAGAGAAAATGTCATAATAATTCAAGATGATGTACGAACAAATTTCTCACTCACTATTAAATTCGATACTGATTTAAAGTCGCAAATTCTTCACCAAGATTTGCGACATTTTTATACAAATATTGGTGCGAATTTTACGTTATTTATTCGCTTTTTTACAATTAATTATCGGAATCCCCTTTTGTTCTTCGCTCAAAATTGCTCATCATAAGCAAGACTTATACTTTCTTCCGGTTCAGCAGGAAATTTAAACATCAAAACAGGACGTTTGAGTGTTAGAAACGGTGCGACAGTCTTTGACAACACCCAAGGAGAAGGAAATGCAGGAGAACTAAATATTGATACCAGCGGTGGCATAATCGAAGTAATCGGTATATCAAGTGATGGTGTTGGTAGTGATATAGGTAGTGTATCTGGCTCAACAGCAAGAGGAGCAGCCAATGAATGGCTAGTAGATAGTCGTGGTCAAGTTCATTTGGTCGCGACTAATGAAGCACACTATATTCCCCCTAAAGTAAATGTTTGCCCCAATTAATAGTGCAGGGGAGGATGAGGATGGTGACACTCCTACACCAATTGCAAGCAATATGGTGTAGGCTTCTGAGTCCCTTTAAGGATATCAAGAACTTCCTTCGCAGTACTCCGTTTTTCCTGCTACGGCATTATTAAAGTCAGTGACTTCCTCACGAAAGCCACTGCTCTTCAGAACGGAACGTGACACTTTCGCATCATTCCGCTCCTCAACAAAATGGTTATTGTCACTAATACGTCAATTGTTAGCGATTCGCAACAAACGGCTAGGTACTATTGCAACCTGATTATTTGCCAAACTTACCATCTATCTGAGGAAGTTTTTTTATCATGACAATGCCGATGTAGTAGTTGGAAATTATCATAAGTATCCTTACCGCCTTTGGTTTTAGGAACTATGTGGTCGATTTCCATGACATCTCCATCCTTAAAAACTAATCCACAGTGAGAACATTTTCCTTGTTGCTTTTTGAGTAACTTGGCTACTCTTGTAGGCATTTCTGGATTTTGTCCTAACCGGATACTCCAGTAGATTAAATTGCCGTCGTAGGGAGAAGAGTTTCCTTTCACTTTTACATAGTTAACAATTTTCATCTCGCTATGTCCAAAAAGCTTTAAGGGTTTATCTTTTCCTTGTATAGAAAATACCCAATTCCTGTTAGCAATGGATTTCCAGTATTTTTCTTTAATCCATTTTCTACCTTTATTGGGATGTCGGCAAATAGCCCATCTCCAGAGTTTCCAAAATACCAAAGCTTCGAGTTTGCAAAAGTTTTGGCTACTGCTAACTGTTCGGAAGTAATTACAGTATCCCCTAATGATTGGGTTGAGTATATTAATCAACACTGATTGGGATATGCCCTTGGATTTTTCAATTACTTTCTTAAGTTTATAGTAGTGTTTCTTTGTACTATCTTGAGATGGTTTGATGATGGTTTTGTATCCTAGTATTTCTTTGTGACCGTTTCTCCCAGAACTGTGTTTTCCAGCTTTATATTGACGAATATTAAAACCTAAGAAATCAAATCCAGGTTTTTCTCCATCAAAATCTTGGAGAGTGTGTACTAATCTGGTCTTACTAGGCTTTAGTTCCAAACCCATATCTAGAAGAAATTCTGAGATTACTTCCCTGCATTTTTGTACAGCATTTACGTCTTCATGTATAATCACAAAGTCGTCGGCATAACGAATCAAAGATACAGAACTTCTCTTATCACGTTTTGAAATTTGTTTATTCCTGCTGTGATATTTCATAGAAAATGTTTCTGCTAATGTTTTAATTCGTTCTTCCATGCCGTGCAAGGCAATGTTTGCTAGAAGCGGTGAAATTACCCCTCCCACAATCTTGCAAAAAATTGCATAGAGTTTTGTATCACTATTCCTCGACAACAACTGCGAGCAGTCTATGGTAAAGGTTTTGCAGGGGCACCACTAAATACCCAAAAAATCTCCGA
>JAHHIC010000020.1 GCA_019359035.1 Scytonematopsis contorta HA4267-MV1
GTGATTGACGGCGTTAAAGCTAGAGGAGAAAAAGCTAACTACAGTACGCAACGTGTCAAATTTGACTCTAACCGTTCAGGTTAACTTTTCGTTACATAGTTATAAATTTTCCCGCCCACCTACTTAAGTGTAGTATTACAAGCAGGAAATAATATTAATTTAGACAAATTTGGCATCAATCCCAACAGTCAAGGTTTGAGTGTAGTATTACAAGCAGGAAACGATATTAACTTAGAAAGTTTTGGTGCTGGTACAGCGCAAAGTCAAGCTTGGAATTTAGCATTAACAGCCGGACGCAATATTAGCTTAAAATCGGGAGGTATAAACTTAAATGGTGGAGAATTTCAAGCTCTTGCGGACAATACAATCTCATTAGGAGTCGGAATTACTAACAATATTAATGGTGCTAACAATGCAGCACCCATGAGACTCGAAGCTAATAATATATCAGTTGGCAGTAACTTTAATAGTCTCACATTAGGTAACGGTAGAGCAGCAGACATTATAATCAAAACTAACACCTTAAATGTACTTTCCAACTCAGCAATTGGTAGTAACACAGAAGCAAGCGGTCAAGCTGGAAATGTCGATATCACCTCCAGAGAATTAAACATCGCCAGTAATTCCGGTATTAGTAGTTATACCCTCGGTTCCGGAAATGGTGGTTTAATTAAAATTAATACCGATTCGCTGCGAATTACCGGAGGAGGATTAAACGCCAACACTGGTTATATCCTCGAAACAGATAGCAGACGAGTTGACAACACGGGTAACGCAGGAACAATAGATATCAAAGCCAACAGCATCTTCATCAACGGTGGAGGGATGTTAAGCGAAACAGCAGGATTAGGACGAGCTGGAACAATTCGCGTTAATACCGATACTTTAGAAATACGTAATAATGCTTCGATAGGAACCAGCACCTTTCCCGGTAGACCAGTAACCGGAGACGCTGGATTAGTAGAAATAAACGCAAGGTCAGTTTTATTTGATAACGACCAAGCAGACCTTCGCAGTGGCTTAGGTAGCACGACGCGAGGCAGCGGAAATGGCGGTACAATTATTTTAAACGCAACAGGTGATGTTGTATTTCGCAATCGTGGTGGAATTGGATTAAATGCAGAAGCAACAGGTAAGGGAGGAACGCTATTTTTAACAGCAGATTCATTATTAATTGAAAATTCTGGCATCTCCAGCGATAACCGAGGAACTGGCGAAGCAGGAAATATTAATATAAACGTCAATCGCGGAGTGGTTTTACGTGAATCGGGAATATCCGTTTCTGCAACAAACCCCAACAATCAATCCCGAGCAGCGGGTAATATAAAATTGTCAGCATTTTCCCTCACCCTCGAACGCAGTTCCATCTCAGGTACTACTCAATCTGGTAATGGCGGTAATATTAACTTAACCTTACAAGATTTATTATCCCTCAATACAAGAAGTTTAATTTCTACTACTGCAGGTACTGCGCGCACTGGTGGTAACGGTGGCAATATTGATATTAGAACTCAATTTATTATTGCCGAACCGAATCAAAATACCGATATTACCGCTAACGCTTTCACAGGTTCTGGTGGTAGAGTTGATATTAACGCTGTCAATCTATTTGGTATCGCACCATTAAGCACAAGACAATTACAAGAATTACGTCCTAACGATTTAGACCCCAGACAATTACCAACTAATGATATCACCGCTACTTCCCAAACAAACCCCTCTTTAAGCGGTCAAGTAACTATCAACTCCCTGGAAGCAGACCCCAATCGCGTTTTAATTCAACTTCCCACAGGTTTAGTAGATATATCCCAACAAATAGTTTCCGCTTGTAGTCCCGGTAATTTGAAAAAGTCAAGTTCTTTTATCTCAACAGGTCGTTCTGGTTTACCCCTCGACCCAACAGAATCTTTAGAAAATTACAGTGTAATCGAAGAGTGGGTAGAAGCGTCAGCAATATCAACAGTAGAAAATACAACATCAGCAGTAGAAAATACAACTCCAACTGAAAATTCTCCAAACCAACTTGTCGAAGCGCGAGGTATGATTGTTGATGCTAGCGGCAATGTTCAATTAGTAGCCAACGCAGCAAATAATCCCAACACAAATAATTTTGGTGCAAATTTTTGCAACTTAACCAACTTAAAATAATCTATTTGTGTAGCGCTCGTAACTGGGTATGTACCATTGGATGATTAAGTATTTATACTTTGGGAGTTGTTTTATAATTCAGGGTGAAGTATACTTCCTTAACAGATGCTTTTAGCAGCTTTGGTATATCGTCGAAAATTGTTTACTGAGCGATGTCTTGTTATACTCATGACATGGGAAAGCTTCATTCCCTCAATTACAAGGTTTGCAGCGAAGGTATGTCTGAACTGTTGAGCATTAAAATAAAATCCTGTTTCAATTCTAATTTTTTCAACTAGTTTTCGTATCGCATCATAACTTATGCGTTCCCCTGCGTTGCGTCGGGAGTGAGATAAAAACAAGGGACTGTCATCTTTTAATGTTTCGCCTTCATCAATTCGCCATTCTAAATAATTGTTAAGCATTTGTTGTGCCCACTCATCCAATGGTACAAAAACTTTATTGTCATGTTTTGCAAACCGTATATGTAACGTTTGTCCATCATAATCACCCACATTCAAATTACTTGGTTCACCAGGTTTGAGTCCGTGGGATAATATTGCAACTAGGGCTAAATTTCTTTCTGGTAAACTTGTTTGAGTAATTGCGCTAAATATTTGCTCTACTGCTTCATCACTCAAGTTTTTTGCTTCGGGTTTTTTGATTGATGGTAGTTTAACTGCAATAGTTGGGTCAGTTTTTATATAATCAGAATGTAGCATCCAGTCATAAAATTTGTGAAGTGTGCCCAATATTCGTCTGACGCTGGCATCGCTCAATACTCGCTTTTTTGTTCCTAAGTCTGAGCGTAGCAAGAAATCTTGATATTTTTTTACCATTTGAGGGGTTTGTAGGTTTACTCAAAAGCTGCAAATCCTTACCCAAAAGCTGCAAATCCTTACCCAAAAGCTGCAAATTTTTACTCAAAAGTTGCAAATTTTTACCCAAAAGCTGCAAATTTTTTACTCAAAAGTTGCAAATATCGAGTGTGCTAAATTACGAAAAGGCAGTGTGTGTCTAACTTGTGGTGTTAATTCTCATCAAGAATCGCGCTCAGTTTAAGTCATCACTGTGCGTTCGCTTATAGTCCAAGAGTAATACTTTTGTATCCAGCTTGCACAGAGAAAGACTGCTAGCTTGCTCAGAAAACATGATTAGAACGCTACAGCAACGACCCTTAATTCCGAAGATTAGAACCCTTATTTTTACGTGAATTTTAAATACTTCAGAGTTAACTAAAATTTAATTTTCTATCCGGAGGAAAATAGCTAGGTTGAAAATAAACTATTTTTTATCTGTGGAGGAAATATGTCTACTCCTGCTAGAAAAATTACTAATACAGATACAAAAAAGAACATTGGGAAATTTGCAAGTACTAAAAACCAAATACTAATTCCTTACGAGTCACACCTTGAAAGAGACTATCTATATTTCCTTGAAATTGACCCACAAGTAATTTCTTATACTGGTCAGCCTTTCAAGCTGAACTATTACCTTGATGGCAAACTACGAAAGTACACACCTGATTTTTTTGTTGAGCGAACCAATAAAAAGCAAGTTGTAGAAGTTAAACCAGCAAGTAAAGCTCAATTACCGAAGTATTTGATTTTGTTTAATAAAGTGGCTCCAATAATTAGTGAATTGGGCTGGGAATTTTGTGTAATTACGGACAAGATGATTAGAATTCAGCCTTTTCTCAATAACATTAAAATTCTTTACAAATACTCAAGAGTGCAGTATTCTGTACAAAATTTGATTAGATGTAAAGACTATTTGCAAAACTTTTCGCCTGTTACAATTAAAGAAGCTACGCAAAGTTTACATAAAGATGGAATTAGCAAACAAATTCTGTTTAGTCTTATATATTCAGGTTTTCTAGAAACAGAACTAATATTACCGATTTCTGATACAAGTGAAATTAGAATTACAGATAAAATGCGTAGATATTTAATTTAAGCAGGCATTTAATTTATACTTTTTGCAAAACAATGACTGAAAAATACTTTGAAAATAAATGACTCATACTCGTGAGGTATTTATGGTTAGAATTAAGTTTCATCTAGGGTTAAAATTTTGGTTAAACGGTCGAGAATATGAAATTGAGAAACGTCTGAGCAATGGCGATTTTCAAGTAATTGATGTTGCAAAGGGTGTTTTATCTACGTATAGTGAGTCATCTTTGTGCTCACTTTGGCAGCATAAAGTAATTAAGAAGCTAGCTTATCTGTCAGCGCAACAAGTTGATATTATTGCGCTATCTATTGCCAAACAAAAAATTCAAGACATTGTTAAACGAGATTGGTCAACTACAAATCGAGGTCGAACTAAAACATCAATGGCGAGATGGCTTGGTATTGGGCGTGATGGGTTAGACACTAGCGATGTTGAAGCTTGGAATGAAGAACAAATAGCAATTTCTAATCAAAATATTCAAAGCTCTACTTCTAAATTAGATGAGTCTGATTCTAGAATCGGTATTTCTGATTTTATTGGTGCATTTGATTATTTAGACGATTCTCAAATGCCCGCGTTAGATAATTTAAACTCTAAAGAGGTTAATCAACAACAATCTACAAATCATCAATTAGAAACAAATCATAACCTTAATACTGATGCATTATCAAGTACAAACGAATTGATTACGTCACCTACTGAAAATGAAATATCTGAAAAAACACCATCACGCCAAAAAAAAGGTGTTAAAAATAAGGAAGCTCCTAGTCAAAAAGCTCAAAATAAAAAATCACCAACAGATATAAATATTGAAATTGAAAAAGACGATTGGCAACCAGATTTATCTGAATGGAGTGTTAGTTATGTTGAACCAAAATCGTGTAATTAATACACCTGAATGTGAAAAGCCTCTTGCTAAAATGACTCGTACTGAGCGAGTACAGAAAGCTCAGCATCTTCGTATAGAACATCCCTTATTCAAACAATTGTTAGCAGAAATTGAAGATTGTCATCTTTTACAATTATCCAGTAATGTTGAGCCTGATTGTTTGTTGATTTGGGGAGTTACAGGAGCTGGTAAATCAACACTTCTAGATGCATATGTTAAAAAATATGAAAGACTTGAAACAGAGTCAGGAACGATAGTACCCGTACTCAATGCTGTCGTTCCCGCTCCTGCTACTATTAAAGTAATGGTTTCAAAACTTCTTCAATGTCTTGGAGACCCTGCTTTTGATAAAGGAACAACAGGAAATCAGACAATTCGATTATGTAATTTGCTCAAAGATTGTCAAACTGAGCTTATTTTATTAGACGAGCTTAACCATCTTTTCGACCGTGACTCAGAAAAATTATTGAAGACAGCATCTGATTGGCTAAAATGTTTGATATTGGAAACTAAAATTCCTATTGCTGCTTTTGGTTTGCCTACAAGCGAGTTTGTTCTTTCAAAGGAAAATAATGAACAATTAAGCAGACGATTTTCTCAAAGGTTTTATTTAAATCCATTTTACTGGTCTGTTGATAATCAAGATTCTCCAGACTCTCAAGATACAGATGGACATTTATTTCGCAATTTTCTTTTTGTTTTGGATTCTCAGCTACCTCTTTTAGAACGGTCTGATTTAGCAAATCAACAAATTGCAAGAAGTATATTTTATGCTACTGATGGTATCATTGGCTATGTTATGAAATTAGTGCGTGGAGCTTTACAAATAGCACTTAAGCAATCTAAGGAATCTATTACTATCGATATGTTAGCGGCTTCTTTTGATAAACATGTTAAACAGGATAAGCCTGGTAAGGTAAATCCTTTTATAAATGATTTCTCTTTAATGGACGTACCTAATTTATCGCCCGAAGTTGTTAAATTGCAGTTTGTTGCAACCAATAAAAGATTGAGAAGTAAAGGCTTAAGCCACGCAAGAGCTTCTTCTGTACTTCATACTTAATTAACAAATATATCAAGGTAAATTGTTATGAAACTTTTACGTAGAGCAAAACCATACCCTATGGAGAGTTTAGCAGGTTATCTGACTCGTCTAGCTTCTATAAACCACTATTCTTCTGGTAATTTTATTTTAGAAATGGCTGGAATTAAAGAAAGGCTTTGTCGCCTCAACGTTTTTGCTCCTAATCAAGATAATTTATCAATCTTGAGTCATATAACAGGAGTTTCAGAAAATACTCTCTGGTCAATGGCTTTTTATGCAAAAACCCACGAGCATAGTTACGCAAATCAGGTGAATGGATTTGGGGAAATTTTTTCGGCTTCCTTACTGAATAATAACTGTTTTACCATTTGTTCAGCTTGTTTGGCAGAAAAACTTTATTATCCTAAAGTTTGGGATTTGCGTCATGTCACTGTATGCCCATTTCATAAATGCTATCTTGTTGATAGCTGTCCTGCTTGTGGTCAAATAATTAATTTATCCAGTCCAAATTTTTTTCAATGTAAAAAATGCGATTTTCATTTCAATGATTGGTTTGAAACACCTATTTTTGAAGAATGGTTATTATCCGCTTATATTTATCAGCAGGTTTCAATCCCCGATATCGATTTAGTTGTATCTCGTTTTCATGAAGCTAATCCTGATTTTCTTCCACCTTTTTTTGCTATTCCTTTTTTATCAATTGATGCGTTGAGATATTTGGAATATGAAGAGATATATTTTTTAGATAAAGCCTCACGCTAAAAGGAATGTTTTCACCCATATATATCCCAAAATTTGCAAATTTTATGTAAATCCATAAGAGCTTAAAAAGACTAAGCAAAGCTATTAATTGAGCGTCTTTCTTCTTTCTGTTTCATAAAGCCTTCTAACAAGAGCCTCAAACTACTACATATGCCTAACCCACTTAAACAGAAATGCTTGATTTGCTCCCAAATGACCGCCAAAAAGGCAAGGTTATTACACGGTCAACAGGGAGATGAATGCTGGGATGACCTGTATTGCCACAACCGTCGTTCCTTTTATCGAAAGTTAGCACGCACTGATAATGATAAAAACACTATAGATGCTGTAGTTGTTGAACAACCTCAGAATTATTTCGCAATTCTCTTACTCTACAAAGAGTCGAATGAGAAACCTTTACACGCCTAATAGCGCTGAATTATGGCTGGGGCAAACATCTATATATAAGTTGCAAACAGTACATTGTTTTGGTTTAACTGCTGAAGCTATAAGGGAATATACTCAACAGGTACTCGAAGCATTCTCGAATCAATGCGGCCTATTTCTCAATAAATATAAGGATGTTTTCGAGATTAGTTCCGAAATATGTCCAGTTCGTCCCTGTCCCCTACACCCTGATAATTAAGTAAATTTTAAAAGCCTTAGTACGTAGATATTTCACGATTATCTGGAGACACAATAAAACAACCTACTAGTAAGTCTTTTAGCCGATAAGTCCGAGCAAATGCCTGCCTTGTAGTGTGCTTGTCCTAAAACTACAAACCATGAAAGCGTTAGCCAATTTTCTTCTGCGGGTGACGTGATTAGGTAACAGGGGAAAACCTCGAAATCACGCTTTAGCCAGGGTTTGTTACAATGTATATGTTTTTTAAAATATAGGCAAAGAAATTTGCATCTTTTGCGTAAATTTTTTCGGAAATTTGCAGCTTTTGTGAAAAACCTTTGCAACTTTTGTGTAAAAACAGATGCCTGAAACAACGTAATTACGTCCTAAAATTTGCAACTTTTAAGTAAACCTATACCCAAATGCCGCAGCCAAGGGAAAAACCCCGTATTCCCGAAAAATGCAAAAAATGTTCCACATTCACCGCTGATGTAGCTAAATCCATTCATGGACCAGACGGTGATAATTGTTGGAATCCCGCTGTTTGTTATAGTCGTCGCTCTCATGCTCGTCACCGCGACAGACGCAATCAAAAACGCGCCCTAAAGCATTCTTCTGTTGTAGCCAAAGATATTTCCATCGACATTGAGGAATATACTGATATTGTTTTTGCTGTACTGATTGTTTACAGACCACCAGGAGCAGATACACCCATACACGCGATTGGGGCTGATATTTGGAAAGGTCAAGAAAAAATTGCCGCAGTGCAAGCGATTCACTGCGTGGGTTTAGTGAGAAGTCAGATTTTGGCTTATGTGAAGAAAATGTTACAAGTGTTGGGTGATAACTACGGGATTAGAAAATTTGCATCGCTTGAACGACTAGACCCTGATAGGTGTCCCATTCGTCCTTGTCCACATCATAAGCATTAGATTAAAATGGGGCATCAAGTTTATAAAGTTCAGTTTCCATACCATAATACTTATTAGTCCGACCCATTGATATCATATTTAAGCGTTGCATTACTCGAATTGAGGCATAGTTTTCAGGATGTGCCACCGCATAAATTGTTGGTAAATTGAGAACTGTTAAGCCATATTCAATCGCACCTTTTCCTGCTTCTGTTGCGAAACCTTTACCCCAAGATGCTTTTCGTAAGTGCCAACCTACTTCATAATTATTAGTTAGATTATTTTCATTATCAGGTAATTGTTTTAATAGGGAAGCACCAATAACTTCTCCACTATCTTTTTGAAGAATCGCCCAAAAACCAGTGCCATTATTTATTTCAGCAAAACGAGTTACAATTTTTTGTAACCTTACCTTTTGCGATTCAACGCTCTCCTCTATCATGCTACCAATAAAACCTGTTACATCCGGGTCACTATATATTGCAAAAGCATACACAGCATCTGACTCAGGCATCCAATTACGTATTAATAAACGTTCAGTCTCAAAAATCATAACAACATTTTACCTCGCGTCTGAAATCTACTTCAAATATCCTTGAAAAATACCATCGTTGTCAGTTTTTTGCTAAAACCTACCGACTCATACAACCGCAACGCACCGTTGGGATTATCCGCATCAACACCAAGTCGGACAAATTCCATTCCCTTATCTGAGAGTCGCTGCAAACCAGCCAGCAACATTGCCCGTCCCAATCCCATACGTCTGTAATTGCGACGGGTACCAAGAAGTCCAATAAATCCAACTTTTTTACCAATGCGGTCGCTATATTCGGGTTTAATTTCGCAATTACACAAAGCGCACATACTACCATCATCAGCAACGGCAATTAAATCGAGTGAGGGTTTGTAGTGGGGTTCATTTAACCAATATTCCAGAGTTTCTAAAGTCACTGGATGATGGTTCCAATGGTCGAGAAATGACTCATTGAGTAACTCTAACCAAGCTAATTTATCGGTTATGGGATTCAATTCGCTTAAAGTAAAACCGTTCTGAAATTGGGGTTGTTCCACAGGCTCTACAAGGCTCCGTTCCATGCGAAAGAAGAAGCGATCGCAGGTAAATCCAAATTTTTCCAGAAGGGCAATTCTTTCGGTTCGGGTATCCCTGACACGAACTCGCAATTTTACCGGAAAACCCCGCTCAATTTTGACGAACGCCATTCTTGTCTCTGCCCATTGAAAAATCTGGAACTCTAAATCCTTACCCCGCATGTGGGGATGGATGTAAAAACTTAAGAATCCATCGATTGCATCACTGGGTTCGCCAATCCACAAAGTCCCATAGGCAATTAAGTTGCCACGGACATCTTCCCAAAGCCGTATATCTTTGTTTTTATCTACAAAAGGCGCATCGAGTTGGTTTTTTAATTCGGTTACGGATGAACCACCATCTAATTTATCGAAGCAACAGCAAATATTAATTAGTAAGACAATTGGCTGCAAATCTGTCGCTCCCCGAAAATTTCGCATATAAGGAGTTTGTTTACAATTAATTTGCATCATATTAGCAATAGTTTCATGCTACTACTATACTACAAATGTATTTTGGATTTGTAACTCACCCATAAGGGTGATATGAGGTGCGTATTCCGCCATACTCGGTAAACTTTACCATTGGAGACCCAGATATGTGTCCTATCCACCTTATCTGTATTATCCAACTTACCATAAACAGCATTTTGTGTGATGATGTTGTTAATTATCATGCAGAAAATCTCCATTGTTTGGGGGGTTTCTCAAAGGCGATCGCACCCAGATTGGCGTCAGAGGCGGTCGCTTTTTAAATTCGTCAACAGATTATTCACCTGTTCATACAATGGTACAACATTGTCAGACAAAAAAGCAACATGGTATAACAAAGGTAGAATTGAGTTGTAAACACATTGTGAAATCTATTGTTGCTTATGTCGGACGAGGAAATTAAATTGGATGATAGGCTATCTGTGAGGATAAGCAAAAAGACGAAAGAAGAGTTTACTAAAAAGGCAAAGGCTACTGGTAGCAATGCAAGCGAGCTTGTATTGAAGTGGGTTAAAGAATATTTGTCTCAGGAGCAACAAAATTTTGATGTTACCACTGTGGCTACTAAACTTGAACACCTTGAACAGAGGGTTGCATCTTTGGAGGGAAAATCAGCAGCCTGAGGCAAGAAAACGATGCTCTCAGGCGATGGCGCGATTTAGTAGTCAATTCAATTCCAAAGGAAAGCCCGTCAGATACACAAACCTGACGGGTTTAGCTTTTAATGAACATTAATCTATTGTACAAACAAGGTAGACCAATGGTAGACTCTAAATGTAATTCCAGTATGCTTTGGTAATACGTAGTAACACCCCTGATTTCAAATTGGGGGTTTACGTTCTATATCTGTGGCTTGAATAATTTAAAATTAAAATTTCAAATCAATGATTCAAGTAATTATTATTTTTATCATTATTGGACTGACAGTTACTGTCATTCTCCTCAGTCCTCTCATTACTCAAAAACGAAGGAATCATTTAAAGAATCGTCCTTTTCCTCCACTGTGGAACAGTATCATCGAAAATAATCTTCCCATTTACTTATATCTTTCTCCCGTTGAAAGAAGAAGATTACAAGGCAATATTCAAGTATTTTTGGCAGAAAAGCAATTCATAGGCTGTCGAGGATTGCAAGTTACAGAGGAAATGAAGTTAACTATTGCATCTGTTGCTTGTTTACTTCTACTAAATCAAAGAGAAAAATACTTTCCAAAATTGCGTTCAATTTTAGTTTATCCCAGTACTTATCTTGTGCGTGAAACTATTACTATTATGCTAGGAAATTATGTTGTTGAGGAAAAAGACAATGCTAGGTTAGGGGAATCATGGAGTAGAGACCAATTGCTGCTTTCCTGGGAACAAGTGCAGCAAGATATTTATAATTGGAAAGACGGACATAATGTTGTGCTGCATGAATTTGCTCATCAGTTAGACCAAGAAGAGGGTAGAACAGAAGGTGTTCCTATTCTAAAACGCTCTGAAGATTATCGTACCTGGGCATCTGTAATGACTTTTGAGTATCAACAGCTTTGTGATGATGTTAAGCAAGGTAAAAAAACTGTTATGGATGAGTATGGTACAACTAATCCCGCAGAATTTTTTGCTGTTGCAACTGAGACATTTTTTGAAAAATCACTGCAATTGCAGAGTAAACATCCGGCACTTTACGAATTGTTACAAAGTTACTATCAAATAAATACTGTAGAAATTTTAAATCAACGGTAGTCAGATACGCCCATACACATAGTTACGCCTTGTGCAGCTTAGAGTCAGATATCGCGGTCATGTTACTATAACAATAATTATTTTACCAAAATGTTGGATATCTTTTTTTAGTTCCGTTAATGATAAAAAAAGCAACAAGCTAAGGAGCAGCACAACATTTTTTTTTTGGCAATTCCTGTACAGATATTACCACTAATATTGAAACAAAAATATGAGTCAGTTTTACGGTTTAGTAGCATTAATTACTGGAGCTTCCTCGGGGATTGGGGCAGAAGTTGCTAAAGAATTCGCTCGCAAAGGTGCTCTTCTTGTGCTTTTGGCGAGACGGACGGAACGATTAAACGCTATAGCGATGGAAATTGACCCTAGTGGTGAGAAGGTGTTAGCTATACCCTGTGATGTATCTGTAGATGACGAAGTAAAAAAAGCTGCTAGTTTAGCTCTAATTAAGTTCGGTCGGATTGATATAGTGATGAAGAATGCGGGTTGGTCTTTAAAAGGCGAATTAGCGGAATTAAATGTACATGACTACCGCAAGCTATTTGCAACAAATGTTTTTGGAGTTCTCAACACAATATATGCTACCTTAGACGAACTGAAGAAAACCCAGGGAAGATTAGCTGTAATAAGCAGTGTAAAAAGTTACTTGTCTTTAAGTGGTGATTCTCCCTATAGCATGAGTAAATTTGCTTTGCGGGCTTTATGCGAGTCATTATCTCAAGAGTTAAAACCTGATGGCGTCTCGGTAATCCATATCTGTCCTGGGTACGTAGCTACGGAAATCCGTCAAATAGATAACCAAGGTGTTTGGCGTTCTGATTGGCAAGATAATATCCCTTCATCATTATTGATATCATCCTCACAAGCGGCAAAAGAAATTGTGCAAGCAGTTTCGCAACGCAAGAAGGAAATAGCTATCCCTAATTACAGCAAGATAATTATTTTTCTCAAACGTC
The DNA here is from genome assembly GCA_019359035.1 of Scytonematopsis contorta HA4267-MV1. GTDB lineage: Bacteria > Cyanobacteriota > Cyanobacteriia > Cyanobacteriales > Nostocaceae > Scytonematopsis > Scytonematopsis contorta. Next base: position 12,553 of record JAHHIC010000020.1, read on the forward strand.
ATCTACCAGGTTTGGTTGCATGGGTAATACTTCGGTTTAAAATTAGAGTTTCGTATAAGATGTAATGTTTTTGTAATACTACTAATTTGTCAACACCTGATATAAAAAAGTTTGATATTGAAAATTTATTTGGCACTACTAAACCAAAAGTAGTGACTGAACTTTTTCGTATTAATGGTAGTAGATTAGGTTACTACTTAGCAAACTTAATAGATAATAAATATTATTATTGTGGTGAAACAGAGGAAGATTTAAAGACAAAATTTTTAGAGTTAGGTATTGGAAGCGAACCTAACATCAGTGTATAATTGAAGCACGGAAACCTCTAGCTTTATGCAGGGGTGTCTAAATAAACTACTAGCTTTTGGTTTCTTAACTCTAAGGGGCTACAACATACACTACACTCCCAGTCCGTTAAGCACCGTTCATTAAAGTGATGCTCTATTTGCAATTTCCTCTGAATGCTTATATTTACTATGCATTAATCTTTTTGCTTAACTTTAGTCTCTCTATTATTTGGTTTTTATTAATCCCAGCACCATTCGCTTGATTTTAGATTCATGGCTTGGTTCTTTTTTTGTTTACCTGCTATTACTATATGTTGTTTAGCATTGTTATTTGTTAATATTATTAAGCACAGAGAATATTTTTTATTTTCTAGCATTACAGACCAAAGGCTTATTTGCATACAGGCTATTCAGTTGCTGAGTTGGTTAGTTCCTTATAAAGATTGGCAGGGATATTTTCCAATTATTATTGTTACAAGTGTTGTTTATTTTTTTGCTTTCTTCATTGCTTAAATATTAAATTAGTGAGTAAAGTTTCAAACAGCACGTTAAAATAAACGAGTATATCAGCTTTCAAGACTAAGCTTTACAAATAAAATGTCAAAAATAACTGAATTAAAAATTTGGGATATTTTGTTAGAAGCGAAGGCAGAACCCTTAGAAGTTGATTGGGGTGGACTGTGGAGTGAGTTAGATATATCCCTTGAGTACTTAGATACTTTTTCTCAGTTAAATGTTGCGGCTGATGCTTTAACGCAAATGGTGGAAATACTAATAGCACGAAGCCAATATACTTTTGAAGAAATTGATGCTGCAACTAGTAACGATGGTCCAGTCATGAGTGATGCTGATTTTGCAACATTTGTTCGTCAAAGTATGGACATTGATTTTGACGAATTCATTGAACCATTGGTAAACTCAGTTCGTAAACCTTATGAATGGCAGCAGCCAAACGAAGATATTTCTTCTGGTTCTGTTGTTTGCGAAATCCTACCCCAAGATTTATTAGAATATGTAGATGAATTCGCAGGTGAATTAAACGAAGAGCAACAACAAGAGTTTGTTTTAGAAATTGCCCATGCTGAAAATGTGTCTGCTTGGGTCGAGGTAATTACGAATTACTTAAACTCACAGCAACACCAAACTAAAATTAGTTTTTCTCAATTAACCCAAGTTTTACCAATCGCAAAAGTAGAAATTTGGTTAGGCTTGTTACTAGGTGATTTTCAGTTACAAGCCAGTGATTACAAATTACAGCAGCCAGACTCTTTTAATGCATTTTGTGACAGATTTTACAGAGGTGATATTTTAGTGAATTCAACTCGAACAATATGACATTAAGCAATGAACTATGTCGATAATAACAAACCCGACATCTCTAATACGCGAGATGAAAAAGTTTCTGCGACTGTAGCTAGTTCATCACGTTTTTTTGTCATTTGACCAAATATTGTCCCAACTCCTCTCCCAAAGTACCAATTGAACTTAGATATCTTTAGACACCTCCACCTCTACATTCAATCATGCACGTATAAATAACATTTTTGTTTGCACTGACAACTGACAACAATGTTTTAACGTAAATATAAAAGATTAATAAACTCCCATTAAGATTAATTTTTAAATGTTAATATTTAAGCATACTCGCGCTTGCTTATAAGAAATATGCATTAAATACCGATACAGTAGTTAATGATTCTTGCGCTTTATTTACAAAGTTTTTATAGAAGGGTATTTTCAATTGATGTGACTATACTATTGTGATGCTAATGGTTAACTCTCCGATACAATTTTTTTACTATCACGAAAACTTGCCCGTTCAAATTTAAAGTTGTGTTTGGTGATGAAATACTAACTATATACTCTATAATTGTCTAATTTCAGTATAAGCATACTTCAAGAACAAAAGTGCATTTTTTTCTTTGGAACTCCCTAAATAGTACTTAACCAAGTAATATTTCTGAAAAACCTTACTACTTTGAGTCAGCCATTTTATGAAAAAAACTGATATTATCGCAGCTGCACTATTTACAACTTGCGGTATTGCGCTCACAGCCTGTGGTGGTGGAGGTGGTAGTACAAATAGCGGCACAAACAATAATAGTACCAATAATAGTACAAAGCCATACTCCGGCAGTAACTCCCAAAGTGCTATATCCGGGCCGATTCCTATTGGTATCGCTTTTGCACAAACAAGCAACGTAGCCTTATTAGGTCAAGACGGGGTTTCTGGGGTCAAAATTGCCGAAAAATATTTTAATGATAAAGGTGGTGTTAACGGAACTCCTATTAGACTAGTCTTACAAGACACAGGTGGAGACGAAGCTGGAGCAATTAACGCTTTTCAAACATTAATTAATAAAGATAAAGTGGTCGGTATAATCGGTCCAACCCTATCACAGCAAGCATTTGCAGCCGACCCATTTGCTGAACGAGCAAAAGTACCTGTGGTTAGTTCAACTAACACAGCCAAAGGAATCCCCGAAATAGGCGATTATATTTCGCGTGTTTCATCTCCAAGTTCTGTCTTAGCTCCAAATTCGCTTAAAACAGCACTAAAACAAAACCCCAAAATAAAAAAAGTAGCTGTTTTCTTTGCCCAAAATGACGCATTTAGTAAATCAGAAACAGAAATTTTCCAGAAAGCAGTTAAAGACTCAAATCTAGAATTAGTAACAGTACAAAAGTTTCAAACTACTGACACTGATTTTCAAACCCAAGCGACCAATGCTTTAAACTTAAAACCCGACTTAATAATTATGTCTGCTTTAGTCCCAGACGGAGGAAACCTAGTTAGGCAATTGCGAGAGCTAGGTTACAAAGGTATAATTATTGGGGGAAATGGTATGAATACGAGCAATATCTTTAAAGTCTGTAAAGCATCCTGTGATGGTATACTAATTGCACAAGCTTACAGTCCAGAACATCCATCAGAAATTAACAAAACATTCCGTCAAATTTACCAAAACCAGTTTAAAACAGAACCACCCCAATTTGCAGCCCAAGCTTTTACAGCTGTACAAGTATATACAGAAGCACTTAAAGCTTTGGATAGCAAAAACAAAATTAATAAACGGACCCTAGGACAACTGCGAACAGAACTAAATAAACAATTATTAACGCTTAAGTATGATACTCCTTTAGGAGAAATATCTTTCACACCAATTGGTGAAGTTGTACAAAAAGATTTCTATGTTGCTCAAATAAAAATGAGTCAAGATGGAAGTACTGGTAAATTCGTCTTCGTGAAATAGATTAATGTCAATAATTGTAGTCCGTTCCATGTTTTAAATGCTCGCAAGTCTTACTATACAACTAAAAACAACTAATTAATTGCGAAAATTTTGTAAATAATCTAGTCTAACATGATATGCAAATGCCCAAAATAACAAAATTAGCCAGCAAGCTAGGAAGAACGAACCTAGGAAAAGAATTCCAGCAGGACTTATAAATTTTTCTTTATTCAGTGTTTTAATAAAACTAGTGTGTAAAATTTCGCTATAAGCAAACAAAATAAGATATTACCACTCGCAAAAGTTGAAATTTGGTTAGGCTTGTTACTTGGTGGGTTTGATTTACAACGCCAAAGCAATCAACTCTCAACCGATGGGGGATACTCTAACTCGTTTGAACAGTTGTGTCATCAATTTTATTCTGCTGATATAAAAATTAGTAATTAGCATTCTTGTATTAATTAGTCACTATTCTATAATTTATTCTATGAATAATTTAGATATTTCTATTGTTGCGCCTGTATATTACCGTGTTGTTCGTCGGGAAAACACTAAGTGGCATTTTATTATAGGTGAATCATTTTATAGCTACATGGAGTGTCGCCGAAAGAGGGATGGTTTATCTTGACCAATTTGGATAATCTTGAAGCTGGAATTAAAGCCTATAAAAACGCACTGATTTTTGCTTGACCTAGCTCAATTCGTCCCCAATCTTTCCAGTGTTGGTCAAACTCCTGAATGCGAGAGCCAAAGTAAAATAAGACAGAACCAAATGGTGCTGGTTCTTGTCCAACACCACTAGCATCAAGAAATTTTAACCGTCCTACCAGATAAACGCGGGGGTAAGGGTTGAGGTTAGTAAACCATTAGGTATCAGTGCGACTGGGCACTAGTAACAATATTTCTCTAGCGCGACCTGATTCATAATCTATTTCATTTACTCCCGTAACCCCCAATTTTCGTGCATCAAAGCAGCAAATAGAAGCATGGCAACTCTCAGTTAAAGAGGCAGGTGGTAAAGTACCAAGTAGCCGCATAGTTAAAGATATCGTACAACGTATTATGGAAAAAACCAGCATCCCTAACAGTTATAGGATTGGGGAAGTCTGCCAAATTCTCCCGAAAGATAACCCAGACTTGAGAGGTAGAAGCAACTGTTGGTGCATTGTAAATAAAGTTAACGATTTCAGATGCTCTGTTGTCACCTGGGATGAGGAATTAACTGTTGGCTTGCAATATTTAAAAACATTTGACTATTTGGAGGATGAATGCAAGCAGATGCAACAGATAAGCGACCGCATCAGCAAAATATATTCGCGGGACATGGAGAAAGTTGCATATGGAATATTGAAGAATTTAGGTGAAATAAAACGTTCTTACCTAAACCTATTTGAAGAAAAAGCGTTAACTTTTCTTGAACTTGAGTTGAAGAAAAAATAAACTTAGTTTAACAAACCGCAGCCATCAGTACATAGTATATTAATATTGATAAATTACTGATTAATTGACAATAAATGACGAAAATAGCTTTAGTAACAGGTGCTAGCCGTGGTATTGGACGAGCGATAGCTATTGCTTTAGCCGAAACTGGTATTGTAGTAGCTGTTCATTACAACAATAGTTCTGACCTCGCTCTAGATACAGTTAATACAATTGTGGGTAAAGGTGGCACAGCTTTTACTATTCAAGGAGATGTCAGTAAATTAACAGGAATCGATAAGCTTTATCAAGAGCTAGATAGTCAACTCACCGAACGATTTGGTGAGAATAAATTTGATATTTTGGTAAATAATGCAGGTGCTTTAGCTTTTGCGACAATCGAAGAAACCAACGAAGAAACTTTTGATGAAATTGTTGCAGTTAACTTAAAAGCACCTTTTTTTATTATAAAGAAAGCCTTATCTAGGCTGCGCGACGGCGGGCGTATTATTAATATTTCATCAGGTGTAACAAGAGTTGCATTTCCGACCTACGCAATATATGCACCAACAAAGGGTGCTCTCAATACATTAACAATGTTACTTGCAAAACAACTTGGAGAACGGGGTATTACAGTTAATGCAATAGAGCCAGGCTTAACTCAAACTGATATGGTTAAGCAATTAAAAATTTCTGAGGAATTAACAAACTCAGTTGTGAGCGTGACTGCTTTAGGACGCATTGGCCAACCTCAAGATATTGCTGATGTTGCAGCATTTATTGCTTCGGATAAAAGCAGATGGATTACCGGGCAAATAATCGATGCTGGAGGCGGATTTCATTTATAAAATTTAAGAAATTATATCATTATCAGAAATCCCTAAATCAATAGAGAGTATCCTTCTTCTTAGCGATAACTAAAACTCTCTATTCTTTTTAAAAGATAGAAAAAGAATTTGGTACGACCTTCTCAATGAGCCAAGCGTAGAACAAACTGATTGGAAAGAAATTGCATTTAATGTAGCAACAATTATTCTTTCCCCTCCTTCTTCTTTCTATCTCCTTCTGCCTTCAGCATAGATGCCTGTAAATGTTTTTTGTGGTTAGTAAAGTATAACACTAAGTAGAAGATTAAGTTGAGTGGTTTCATATTTAAAAAAAGATTATTAGACATCATATAAATTTCTAATAGTCCGTTAAAAAGGTAGCTAATACGTTAATATTTTAATACATAGAAAAATCAAGAATCATCAATTCTTAATTTCAAATAATAGTATCAGGGAAGTGGGTATTTAACTCTAAAAGTGTGGGGGTTTGAGTACCAACTGCAAAAAGATGCTTGTTCTTTGCCGCAAGTACCAGCACAATAATGGTTCTGCAAGCTGAGTAATTTACGTGGGTACGGTTAATTCCAAACTGTACTCACATGGATTTCACCTATATCTTTCTGTGTAATACTCAATTGCAATGATATATCACGCAACTTTACCCATCTAGAACAGCATATTTACCAGTCCAATTGACTCTCAGCACACAAGAGGAGCATTTACAGGTGATGCTTCTGTTCTACTGAGCAGAATTTTGGCAAAATAGTACAGATGACTAGAACCAATATTGCTGTGGTCGTATCTCAGAATTCCCTTGTAAAGCGGTTTACAACTACTTGCGTAATATTATCCGTGACACATCATGACGGATACTTTTAATACAAAGCTGTTGAAACGCTTATGGTTAAAGGGATAAATCATTAAGAAAAATAATTTTTATTTTTTTGAAAGCATCCCCAAATCCACCATTAGCGGTAAAATATCAGAAATGAGGATTTGTTGCCCGCAGTACTAAATCTGTAAACCCGCCAAATTCTCGAAAACTTAATAATTGATGTGGGAAAAAGCGCAAAGACAAAATAAGGTGGCGCAAAAAATAGCCACCAGATTCTGTAAAATCTTTGCCCCCTACATTGAGGAGCGGACGATAGTCCAATGCATTAAAGTAACTCCTAGCGTCGAAAACTTCGGTTACTTTAAGCCCTACGGGACTATCGCTTTATGTTCACTTGAATTTCATTGTACATGACAATGACATACGTGGGCTAGTTTTACTTTGGACATTTTTGAGAATTTTCTAAAAAAACTTGATAACTTTGTTCGTTCTTCGCGTTAAAAGTTGTTTTCTCAAAGCCCAAGGGACTACCCACAATGCTCAAGTGAATCGCGGCGAATCCGACTCCAAAACCCCCTACACATTTTTTGGAGAACGCGATGAAATTTTCTCAAAATTTTTCTAACTACGAAGTCACCTGGTCTGAAGCTAGCGTGCGGCTCGATTCTAAGTAAGAGCCTCTAGAAACTAGAGGGGTATGACTTAGATAAGAAAGTTAAGTCACTTAACTATCTTATAACTGTCCTTAAGATGTGAGTGCGTGTAAGTATCCTAGAACACACAAGTCCCACCCGTTAAGAGATACGTGACTCCTTATCTGACGCCACCGAGTCAGCTTATGAATCCTACAGAGTGTATGCGGGTATCAGGGCGCAATCAGAAGTTAAGCAGGTTGACTACACTGGCGCTAATAGGGGGGCGATATGGTTAGCAAAGCGAAAGTCCGGCAAAAGTGTCTTATCGGAAAGCTACAACCTGAAACCAAAATGTAGACTTCATTTCCTACATTCTCGCAGCATCCCGCTAGCAATAGCTGCAATCTCTGAGAAGGGAATAGGCAAATTGGACTGACCTACAGTCGCCAAAACAATCAAAAGGACGGAACGAGTAAAAATGGTGTAAAAGTCTGGGGATAAGGTCGAAAACCCCGGTAGGTAAGACGAGATACGGAACTCTTTTTATACCAGGTAGGACGTGGCGTAACTGCCACGAGGTATTCAGAATACATTCAATGGAGTAAAGCATGGTTAGCCACATAGGTAAAAACTATAGTGAACTTTGGAGATTACTACCTTGGAAGAAATTCCGTAGGGAACTTTTCCGCTTACAAAAAAGAGTGTACCAAGCTGTTTGCGTTGGTGACATGCGTAAAGCAAGGTCATTACAAAAGCTAATTTTGAAATCTCGTGCTGCTAGATACTTAGCGATACGCAAGATAACTCAATTAAACCAGGGTAAGAAAACTGCTGGAGTTGATGGCAAAGCCAAATTTAGCTTCCTTGAAAGGTTTGAAGTCGAACCAATTCTACAGAAGTACGTAAGTAATTGGAAACACAACGGACTCCGTGAAATTCCAATTCCAAAAAAGACGGCTCAACTAGAAAACTCCGCATACCGACGGTGTGTCCATATTGCACCTCGATACTAGAAAGCTTAGGGATATTTTATTTTCCCTAGTATTTCCTTATGGTAGAGCTTTTTTTGCTCAAAGGTAAAAAGCGATGCTTTTATCTGCCTC
>JAHHIC010000021.1 GCA_019359035.1 Scytonematopsis contorta HA4267-MV1
ACTCGCCAGAAATCCAATCGAGCCGCTATGGATAACAATTATATGTTGACTGTTCTTGCTGCTTGCTTATCTAAGCATGATGCCTCAGAAGCTTCTTGTCAATAGGGTTTGAGATGCGCTTACCCTGCCGATTCAAATCAATAAATGTACAAATTTAGGTCCTGAAAGCATAGCACCTGTGGTATAGTTTCTCAGGAGTTAAGTTTCAAGGCAATGAGCCATTTTTTAATGAGAAAGACTTTACATGGGTATCAAAATTTGAGGAACAGTGGTTAGTTATTCGCAACGAACTGGAGATTTTGGCAAAAATATTTCTACCATTTTGGCATCCCTAATCTTTTATTTTTTTAGGGCTTAAAACAAGACGTTTAGTTGAGCGATTTTTATGCAATCTATCGAACAAGTTCTACCTCCTTTTGCTTCCAATCAACACAAAAGTATTTTTGACAGTAAAACTTTTTGGGGAGCGGTATCAACAGCAGTTACGGCTATTTCTCCTCTTGTCAAAGACATGGTTAAGGACTTTTTGAAGACTGGAATAATTTCCCCTTTCACCATTCTCAGAATCTTACTGTTGGTAGGGACTACAACCTTAGCAATTGTAGGACGGGTAACGGCAGACACTCCTGTATATACACCAGAAGGTTTACCTGGTCCAAACAAAACAGATTTTATTGATTCTAAAAGCATCTTTGAAAGTAAAACTTTTTGGGGAGCAGTTTCTACGGCGCTCGTAGCAATCTTACCAACCATTAGTGATTTTCTCTCTGAATATCATAAGACAGGAAAAATTAATATTGATAACATCACCGAAATTGCAATAGTGCTGGCAAGCACTACTGTAACAATAATTGGACGGGTTGTTGCTGAAAACCCTGTATATACACCTGTAGGTTTACCCGGTCCTGACAAGCCTAACTCTTGATTGACTCTTATACCCTTCCACTCAAACTTTGCTACAAATTCCCAGATAAGAGACAAGATAATCAAAGTCTCTACGGATTTTATTTGTATCGGGCATTTCGTGAAATGGTATTAGAAATCTAAGAGGATGTTTGAAAAGTCGGAAAATATACATGAGACCCCTCTCCAAACCTCTCCCTGACGTGGAGAGAGGCTTTGAAACCTTTATTTTCTTGTTCCCCTTCCCGATGCAATACTTGGAAGGTTTTGCCCAAAAACAGGAAAATGCGTAGGTTGGGTTGAGGGACGTATCCGTAAGCGGACGCTTCGCGTACATGTAGTGGAGCGTAGCGCTTAACCCAACTAATACAAGGAAATGTTGGGTTTCCCAAAGCCATGCCTTTATGGGCACGCTGCGCGTGCCGCAAGGTCGTCCGTTCGCGCAGGTTGTCCGGAGGACATAGGACTTACAACTCAACCTACAAAATCTCAAAACCTTCGCAGTATTGCTTCCCGATGTTCGGAAGGGGTTAGGTTCTTAGTTAAAATTAATACTTTTCAAATATCATCTAAAATTAAACCTGAAGGATTTAGTCTTAGAAATTTGAAATAATAAGCATAGGGAATTAAAATAAATATTTTTGACAGTCAGTTCTGGACGCAATTTTTAGCAATTGCCAAACCTTACTGGTATCAAAATGAGGGGAAGAGAACAACTTCAGAACTTTTGTGGTCATGATTTACGTTAGCTCTGGTACAGTTATTGCTGTTATCGCTTACTAGTGTTAACGTATACACTAGCTATGTAGTTCGAGACATATATTTTTGCTTGAACAAAAAGATGCTCCAGGGTTCTTTCGCATGTTACTTATATTTGCTGCCCTGCTAGCAATTTATACACCAATCGTGGGAATATTTCAATATTTAAAAGCAAAAATTGCTGCTGACTGGTATCAATTTTTAATGTCTTGAAAATAGAAAGTTATCAATTGCGAACAGAAAAGTTTATTTTCGTACCATAATTATGTATTAAATATAGCATCACATATAGTAAAACTACGTTATAAAACTTGTTCATAAATATTTCGTGTTTATCGCGGAAAGGCAGAGGGCATCCGGGAGGAATAATTTAATAAGGTAACAAGTAATACACGATGGGACTCTGACCTCTGCCCACGGGGTATAAAACCCCACCGTAGAGACGGTGTTTGCTTTTCTGTGGGGTCTGTAAGTCCTGCGGACTACCTTGCGGTACGCGCAGCGTGTCGAAGACATAACCACGGACTAGTTTGCTCATAAAGCCCTCTGCCTCCTGCCCTCTGCCGGATTCAATTTCGCGTTTAATTATTGTAGTGTGCTTCGTATATTCCTATAAGGAATTTTAGCTAGAAACTATGAGAAAATAAGTATTAATTTTATCTTTAAATAATAAGCTACATAATAGCCGCTATGTAGCTTTTAACTGCATAAGTTGATATCATTGGCATCAATAACAAATAAGAACTATATTCATGAGTTTCTCACCAGTTTTCTAAAAACCTTACAAAATTTAGCTTAATCAAGTTTCATGCTCTACCAAAATTCTCATCCATCAAAATGTTCACAATATAGGCTGAGCAAAGATTATGGTTAATATGAAAACTTAGCTTGTGAGAAATGCATGTATAGGCTTAATTTACTTGTGATTCAAGGAATGACATCTGATGAGACACGTTAGTCTACCCTCTGAAACAATAAGCTATTCAAATCAGGAAGCTCATAAATTTGAATACACGATTTTAGAGATTAGTACACGAGCCATTGTTATGCAGCATACCAATGATATAAAAGCTTTGATGCGCCGTACTTGTGATGATATTATCCATATAGGAGAAAAGCTACTTGAGGTTAAGCAGTTTCTAGGGCATGGCAATTTCATTAGCTGGCTGAAATCTGAATTTAATTGGAGTGTATCAATTGCCACTAAATACATGCAAGTAGCAAAACAATTCAAAACCGTAAATTTTACTAATTTGAATATAACTGCTTCAGCTCTTTATCTCATTGCTGCTCCTTCTACACCTGATATTGTCAGAGCAGAAGTATTGAATCGTGCAAGTTCTGGTGAAAGCATTAGTTATACAAAGACTAAGCAAATTATGTGTCAGTATAAGAAAAATGCTCACTCTCAAATCGGGGAATTAACTACCTTTGAGAACTCTAGAAAACCTCAAGAATCTAATTTTTACCTGTCTACGGAGGATAAAAATCAAATAAAATCGTCTCAAATTATACACATTTTTTCTACGATAAATGACTTAAATCAAGCAGCAAATATAGACAGTTTTACGACCCCTGTAACCGAACAAGAAAAAACAATAAATATCAGTATGTCTGAAGATTTAACTCAAGAGCAACATAATTTAGTAAATACGACTCCAAATTCTGACAATGCATCAAGTATAGAGATTGTTGAAATGGCTGTTAAAATTATTCAATTTACTCCCAAAGAATTAGCTTTAATCATTTCTGAGTCTGCCAAGAATGGATTAACGAAACAACATCTACAAGCAATTATTGTGTCATCTGAACAAGCTCTTAATGCTCGTCAGGATTCGTAAGATATGACCTGAACTTAATTTTGACAAGAAGAAGGCTGAGTTTTCGAGTGCTTCCATAATTTTGTTTCTCTAAGTCAGTGGGGCAAAACTATCTACAAATTCATGTCTAAACTGAGCCTTGATGCAGGAGATGCTAAGGGACTTCCAAATAAAAAAATCACCAATTTTGATTGCGGGATTGCATGAAATGCTGTTCATAAAGGCGGGATTGCATGGAATGCTGTTCATAGGTTGCGGGATTGCATGGAATGCTGTTCATAGGTTGCGGGATTGCATGAAATGCTGTTCATGGGTTGCGGGATTGCATGGGATGCTGTTCATAGGGGCGGGATTGCATGGGATGCTGCTCATAGGGGCGGGATTGCATGGGATGCTGCTCATAGGGGCGGGATTGCATGGAATGCTGTTCATAGAGGCGGGATTGCATGGAATGCTGTTCATAGGGGGCGGGATTGTTCATAGGGGCGGGCGGGCAAGGATGCCCACCCCACAAGATTGAAGAATTTATTTTTTGGAGTTCCTTAACGCCCGAGCATCGTTTGCTCAAATAATGTCCACATTTAAATTAACGATAATAAGGTTTTTAGCCTCTAAAATCTGTCGAACTCACGTTAATTTATCTAATTTTACCCATTGCAAGAGGTTGGTTTACATTGAATAAATAATCATTACTCTTGATTCTAGAGGTGCAAATTTCATCATGTGTTTTTACTTAGACTAATAATTTATATTAGATATTATTGGGTCTCAATTCCCAATTAGATTCTCCTGTTAATTCCAAAATCCACTGATGATATTTTAACAAACTCTCTCGATGACCAACGCTAATAAAAGTTGCTTCAGTTTGTTGCAATAGTTGATAAAGATTGTCTTCATTTTCTAAATCCAAAGCACTCGTAGCTTCATCTATAATTACATAGCGCGGACGAGTGACTAGTACCCTAGCAAAGATAAGACGTTGTTGTTCTCCTAACGACAAGACGTTTTCCCAATATTGTTCTGTATCAAAGCTACCAACTCTTGTAAGTAAGTAGTGCAGGTTAACTTGTTGCAATATTTCTTCAAGTTCGCTATCTGTAATTTGATTATTTCTGTTGGGGTATAGTAGCTGCTCGCGTAATGTTCCTAAAATTAGATAAGGATTTTGGGGCAAAAACAAAATTTCTTCTAAGTTTGGTCTGACTATACGACCTGTACCAGATTTCCATAAACCAGCTATTGCTCTTAGTAAAGAACTCTTACCAGTTCCACTTGAACCGACTATTACCATACCAGTAGAAGTTTCAACTGAAAATGATAAATCTCTGACTAAAACCTGCTCATAATTAGGAGTTTGCAAAGTAACGTTTTCCACAGCAATATTTTCTGCTTCGACTGTTTCAATTATATTATCAACTTCCTGTTGTGTACTAGATGCTGACAAAGCTTCTAGAAAAGTACTTAGACGATTAATTAAATTTGTCAGTTGACCTGCATATGCCAATTCACTTACGATTACTGACAATGCTCCTGCAAATATTGCACAACCAACACTTGCTTGGTTAACTTCTCCTAACTCAATTTCATCAAAAAAGTATAAAGGGCCTATGAGTATAAACGGCAATAGAATTATAAAAAACTGATATCCATTTGTAAATAGTAGTTGATTATTCTGCCAGCCAGTCAACTGTTGTCTGTTTTGGATTAAATTAGTAAATGCTCGTTTTATTATATTTGATTCACGAGATTCGCCTTGGAAAAAAGCAATCGATTCAGCATTTTTATGAACGTGAGTTAAACAATAGTTAAAGTTAGCTTGCCCTTCGGTTTCTTTGGAATTAATCTTATTCAATTCTTGATTGAAGTAAAGCCCGACAGCGTTACCAACAATAGTATAAACAACCATAATTACTGCCACCAACTTGGAAATAGACCACAGAATAACTATAAAAGTAACCATTTCCATTGCTTTTTCCAGAAAAACGAATAAAAGATTCATAGCCATTCTGGGTATTGGCTCAATTTCTTGGGAAATACGTTGGTCGGGATAGTCAATCTCGGATTTAAGGCTAATTTTATAATAAGCGAGATTGCCAAAATATTTTTCTAAAATATACTTGGTAAGATGCTGATACCAGTCAAGAGCAATCTTTCTTCTTAAATATTGAGAAAATACTATTAGTATTGCTAAAGTTGCAAGAGAAATTGCGTAAGTAATTAACAAATTGAAGTAATTTGAAGTATTTTTTTGTTCGAGTAAGTCTATTAAATCTCTAGTAGCATAGCTATTAAATGCATTTACGCTGGTAATTGTTACCAACAGTAATAGTGATAGAACTAATAGAAACCATGAAAATAATATTTCTCTCCAGCTTCTTCCTTCCTCATCTGGATACCAGTAAGGTTTTGCAAGAGCTAAAAATTGTTTCCACAATTGATTATCAAATATATTCATAAAACCTCATAGTATGATAAGTAAAAAACTCTAGTTGTGTGACAATCGGAACTATTCTTCAAAGAAAACGAGCCATATTTTTTACCTTTAATGTCAAAAAGAAGGCAGAAGGCAGAGGGCAGAGGGCAGAAGGAAAGAGAAGGAATAAGGCATTCGAGGTAAAAGAGAATACAGACCAATTCGCGAAGCGTGCCGCCTCGGCATATTGCGAATTGTTTTGTTGGCTCCGGGCAGAGAGAACTCTTGGTATTACTTGTTACCCTTATAACTTCCTCCTCCCGGACGAGCGTCTTCTGCCCTCTGCCTTGTGCCCTCTGCCATATAGCTGGTCATATAGCCTTGTGATGTTCCAAAAGCGCTCTCTGAGGTAAGAAATCTCCTTCTCTTAGTTCCTCTACGCTATTTTTAACTGCCTGAATAACGCAATCAATATCTGCATCAGTGTGAGCTGTAGACAGAAAACAGTTACGCCCCTCCCAGATGTAAATTCCTTTTTCTAACAGGTGGTAAAATAACAAATCCAGATTTCCTGCGAATGAAAAGCGGAAAAGCGAACCAAAATGCACAATGTTGATGGGTAAATTTTCTGTTTTAAAATAATTATTTAAAGTTTCTGCAAACCTGGATGTGCGTTGGTTTAACTTTTCCTGAAGGCTCGAACCTTGTTTCTGAAGATACTGAAGTACTGCCTTTGCAGCCGCCATACCTATATGGTTTTTGTTAAACGTCCCTGCGAAAAATGTTCTTTGTGCTTCTGGATATGAAGCATCTCCGTAGTTCCATAAACCGCCGTCGATTCCATCCATATAAGCTGCTTTTCCTGCTATGACTCCGATTGGCATCCCACCACCAATTATTTTGCCGTAGACAACTATGTCCGCTTTTATACCAAGAAATGCCTGTACTCCGCCTGGATGAATGCGAAAACCCGTTAGAACTTCATCGAAAATCAGTGCAATTCCTGCTGCTTCTGTTAATTGTCTTAATTTACGTAAAAATTCTTTGGGTTGTAATTCAGGATGACGGCTTTGAATTGGCTCGACTAAAACCGCAGCCAGTTCGCTGGCGCAAGCTTGCAAAGTTTCCAGTGATTGAGGATTATTATATTCCAATACTATAGCATCTTCAATCATCTGCTGGGATATTCCCGGTACCATCGGCACAGCGCTAGTTTCAATCACAGATGCTTTAGCCATAACTCCGTCAAAATGTCCGTGATATGAGTTGGCAAATATAGCAATTTTAGTCCGACCAGTAGTTGTGCGTGCTAGGCGCAGCGCTGTCATCACCCCTTCTGTACCTGAGTTACAAAAAGTTACGCGCTCCATGCCTGTCAGTTCGCGGACGAGCTGGGATACTTCTCCTGCTAGATTTGATTGCGGACCAATTTGTATACCCAGCTGAATCTGCTGTTCAATAGCTTCAGTGATAAATGACGCCGCATGACCAAAAAGAAGCACCCCGAACCCCATGCTAATATCTATATACTCATTGCCGTCTATATCCCAAAATCTCGAACCATTAGCTCGTTCTCCAACAATCGGATAAAGCATCTCTTTAATTGAAAAGCGAAATCCTGCTATTGCCCTACTGTCAGCTAAAACATGACGGGAATTTTGAGCTTGTTGCTTTGATTTTTGTGTACGTTTAGTGTAACGTTCTACGAGTTTTTCTAAATGGTGCTGTTGCTTTGAATTTAAATCTAGTGCGGGAAAAGAAGTATTTCTGTTCGCTGGTGGTGTGCTTGCTATCTTTACTGTTTGAGATTGTATATTTTGAGATTTTACATTGGCAGTAGTTCGGCTATTAGAATTTAAAATTTCCAACTGCCGGGACATTATTTGCAGTTGTTGTTCTATAATACTTTTGAGGGAGCTTTCAGTCGCTTTTTCTCCTATTATTTTTGCATTTAAAGACTTGGTTGCTTCGATTGACTGGAGTATTTTCGGCTCGGACTGGGAAAAATCTGCACAATCCTGTGCTGGGTCTAAATGTTGGTCTATGTAACTTGCTAATCGCTCAATATTTGTCAGTTCGCCAAGTATCTGGCTGATAGCAATTTTGATTTTATATTTATTTTCAATACTTTGGGTAATTTCTATTAAGAGAATTGAATCTGCTCCCATTTCTAAAAAAGGAGCGCGAATATTTACTTCAGATGGGGTCACTCTCAAGGAGTTACCTATAATAGCAGTTAATGCTGAAATGATAACATTTATTTGGGACTTTTTAGTTGCGAGAGTGTTAGGAATTTCTACTCTCTTTTCGTCCGTTTTATTTCCATTTGTATTATTCACAGGATAATTTACTTTTTCAAACCAATAACGTTTACGCTGAAAGGGGTAAGTCGGAAGCGATAGCTTATTTCTTGAATAGTCTTTATCAAATTCAGTCCAATTTATGTTAGCTCCTTGCATGTAAAGAGTAGATAAACTTTCTAATAATACTTGCCAATAGTTTGGCTTTTGTACTAAAGAGGGCAACCAGATAGCGTTGACTTTCTGATGGCTAAGTTCACTTAAACTCGAAAGTACAGGTTTCGGACTAATCTCTAAAAATATTTTATACCCCTGGTGAACCAAATTATTCATCCCTTCCGCAAATCTTACCGTTTGCCGACAGTGTTGGAGCCAATATTGAGCATCCAAAGTATCGTTCGGAAAAATCATTTTACCAGTTAAGGTGGAAATCATAGGAATACAGGGAGCTTGAAATAAAACCTCTTTTGCTATTTGTTCAAATGCTGGTAAAATTGGCTCCATCATTGGAGAATGAAATGCGTGAGATACTTTTAACTGTTTTGTTTCGATGTTCTGTGCTTTTAGTACAGCCTTTATTTCTTCTAATGCTTGGCGTTGACCAGAAATCACAGTATTGCTAGAACCGTTGAGCGCAGCGATAGAAACATCTTGGCTATAAGGTTGGATAATAGCAGCAACTTTGGCTTCGTCAGCAAGAACAGTAAGCATTTCGCCATTTGGCAAAGTCTGAATTAATCGTCCGCGCTCAGCCACAAGCTTTAAGGCATCTTCTAAACTTAAGATTCCAGCAACACAAGCGGCTACATATTCTCCTAAGCTGTAACCCATGACTGCTGTTGGTTCGACGCCCCAAGATTGCCATAATTTTGCCAGTGCGTATCCTACAGCAAATAAAGCAGTTTGATTATAAGTAACTTCATCTAAAATTGGACTTCGTGCTTCAGGGTATAAAACAGACAGCAAAGGTTGTTCTAAGTAACTTTGCAGAATTTCGTTACATTTGTCTATTGTTCGGGCAAAGCTTGGCTGAGCTTGGTAAAGTTGACGCGCCCAAACCACATCATCTAACCCAGTACCGCTAAATAAGAAAGCGATTTTGGGCGATTTAGATGTTTGAGTTGAAGCTACTTCATTATTAATAAACTTGTTTAAATCGTTTTTGAGTTGTGTTACTGAATCAGCCAAAAAGGCGATGCGGTAATTGAAGTGTCGGCGGCCTGTATTGCTAGTAAAGCATATATCTGATACAGATAAACTGAGATTTGTATTTAAATATTGCTGATATTTTGATGCTAATTCTAAAAGGGAAGGTTGTGTCTGGGCTGATAAAGTTAGTATGTGTAAAGGACGTTCTGTAACAGATGGCTTGGGCTGTTGTGAGGGTGCTTCGGACACAATCATATGGGCATTAGTACCACTGGCGCCAAACGAACTAACTCCGGCAATTCGCGGTTTACCATTACTAGTCCAATCGGTAAGTTTAGTTACAACTGACACAGGTATATCCGACCAGTCAATATGAGGGTTAGGTTGATTGAAATGCAGATGGGGCGGTATTTGCTTGTGTTGTAAACATAACACGACCTTGAGTAACCCAGCGACTCCAGCTGCTGATTCCAAGTGACCGATATTTGTTTTGAGAGAACCAATCAAAAGTGGACGTTCTCTTTTTTCACCAAAAACACTTGCTAAGGCTCTAACTTCAATCGGGTCTCCTAAAGCTGTGCCCGTGCCGTGGGCTTCGATATAATCAATATCGGCTGGCTGAACAGAAGACTTTGAGAGTGCAAGGCTCAGTAAAGCTTCTTGGGCTGTTTTGTTGGGAACGGTAAATCCGCTACTAAAACCATCCTGATTGACTGCTGAAGCGCGAATCACTGCTTGGATATTATCCCCATCCGCTAAAGCTTGGGTTAAACGTTTGAGGACTAACACCCCACAGCCTTCTCCCCGGACAATACCATCTGCACTCGCATCAAACGTTTTGCAACGACCGCTAGAGGACATTATCCTAGCTTTAGATAAAGCGATTGTATTTTCTGGTGAGAGGATAAGATTGACGCCGCCTGCTAGTGCCAGATTACACTCTTTGTTACGCAAACTTTGACAAGCTAAATGAATTGCGACTAGCGATGACGAGCAGGCTGTGTCTATTGCCATACAAGGACCTGTTAAACCCAATACGTAAGATAACCTGCCAGCAACAGCATTGAGGGGGTTACCCGTTAGGTAAAAAGCATCAATTTGGCTAAAATCGCCATTGGGCATCAGCAGACGTGCATAGTCATTTGTTGTAATTCCAATAAAAACTCCTGTCTGATTGCTTGCTTCTTGATTGGGAATGTAGCCTGCATTTTCTAAAGCTTCCCAACTTACCTCCAATAGTAACCTTTGTTGGGGGTCTATCCTGGCTGCTTCCCTAGGAGAAATGCCAAAGAACTGAGGGTCAAACTGGTCTACTTGCTGTAAAAATCCACCGTAAGGAGTATACATTTTTCCAGGAGCATCTGGGTCGGGGTCGTAATATTCATCTACATTCCATCGCTCGCTGGGTATCTCAGTAATAGTATCTACCCCATCGGCTAAAATTTGCCAGAATGTCTCTGTATTGGTAGCTCCTCCAGGAAACCGATAACCCGTACCGATAATGGCAATGGGTTCTATTTTGGAATACTCCAGTTCCTGAATTTTTTTAATTGACTCATCCAAGGTAAAGAGTAACCGTTGTGATGAAGATAACTGGTCTATTTTTAGGAATTCGGAGGTATTATTCATTTGGTATCCCTCAGCAAACTTTCTAATGTTGCCATTCTCTGTGCAATTGATGCTTCAACTTCAGTTTCAGAAAGTAGTTTAATCTTTGCTAAAGCTTCTGTTTGTTCGTCTTCACCTTGATACGGTTCTGTATTATTTCTTGTATGAGTTGAGATTGCTAAATTCCAATTTAGCACTTTAGTGCTTATATAGTCAGCTAAACTTTTAATATTCGGGTATTCTAAAATTAAAGTTCCAGGTAAAGTGGTGTCAAAACTTTTTTCTAGAAGACTTTTTAACTCAGTAGCCATAAGAGAGTCCATGCCCATATCAAAAAAACCTTGCTGTGCTTCGGGCATGTAAGATGCTTCTTTTCCTAGTATTTTAGCAACTTCTTTTTGGAGATAAACAATTAAAATATTTTGTCGTTCGCTTTCTGATGTCCTCTCTAATTTTTGCAGAATTTTTGAGGGTTCTTTGCTTTGGAATTTGGTTGTTTGTTCTATATTTATATGATTTATATGTATGTTTTCTAATAATAACCCTTGTATTCTTGCTTCATAGATAACTTTAAACTGAGTCCAGTCAACATCAGCTAAAGTTATTTGCGGGCAGTTTGCTCCTAAAAGAATTTTGAAAGCTGTCAGCATTTGCTGCGGTTGCAGTGCTTTGACTCCAATCTGAGTTAACAATTGTTGTATTTCTGATGAAGCCATTCCAGAACCAGCCCACGGTCCCCAATTTATGCTCAATGCGGGTAAGCCCATTCCTTGACGGTAATGAGCCAATACATCAAGAAAATGGTTTGCAGCTGCATAATGAGCTTGTCCCTTTGAACCCCATACAGAAGCTATCGAGGAAAAACTAACAAAAAAGTCCAGTTTCATCTCCTGCGTTAATTGATGCAAAACCCACGTTCCCAGTACTTTTGCACGCAGCGTAGATTCAAGCACGCTTAAATCCATTTCTTCGATAGTTTGATATCCAGGTACGCCAGCAGCATGAATAATACCTAAAAGCGGAGGCATTGCTTTGTTAATTTGAGCAAACAAACTCGCGACTTCCGAAACTTTTGCAACATCAACAGCTTCTACAAGCACTTCAACTCCGGCTTGTTGCAATTTAATAATCACTTGCTGTTGGGTAGTAATACCGCTACGACTAACAAGCACTAAATGGCGCGCTCCTTGTTCAACCATCCACTCAGCTACTTTTAGTCCTAAACCACCCAATCCGCCAGTTATTAAGTAAGTTGCTTCGGGTTTGAAAGTTAAATTATTTTTTTGTGGCGGGTTGCTGCGTACTAAGCGAGCCACATAACGCTGCTTGTCTCGCAAGGCAATATGGTCTTCTGCATCCGGATGACAAATTTGTGCGGAAAGCATTTTTATTTGTTCTAAATCAATATCAGCATCAAAATCGAACATCCCTCCCCACAATTGTGGATGCTCCAAAGCGATTACTTTACCCAATCCCCATAAGCTTGATTGAGCTATCGCTAAGGAAACAGGATGTTGTTTTACAGCAGTTGCAGTTTGGGTAACTAACCATAATCGCGGTGTCGAGCAACCAGCTTTTGTTAATGCTTGCACTAAATACAATACACTACCGCAACCCATAATTTGAGCATCTTCCAAGTCAGAAATTGTCAAATTATTAGATGATGCTGCTTGTAAACTCCACAAATGAATTACTCCCTTCAATGGCTGCGGGTTTTGAGAAACTGATTGCAACAGTTGTTCAAAATCGTAAGCGCTGGCTGGGTTGATATACTTTCCTTGTTGCTGCTTTTGTGAGTATACTAGCGTGCAAATGTCCCCTTGTTGCTCTAGTAATTGCGCCAAAGTTGAAGCAACACCCCCATTATCCGCAAAAATTAACCAGCTTCCTGATTCCTTAACAGGCTGGGATGATAGTGGCTCAGGTTGCCATTCCACCTGATAGAGACAATCTTGAATGTTCAGATTTTGTGTTTCTGTTTCAATCCAATAGCGCTGTCGCTCAAAGGTATAAGTTGGTAACTGCAAGCGACGACAGCGGTAGTCTTGGTAAAAACCTTGCCAGTCAACTGCTGCACCATGTAAATATAATTTCGATAGCGTTTGTAACATTGATTGCCAATCATCTTGCCCTTGACGCAGGCTCGGCAACCAAAGGGAATGTGGGTTTAATTGCCATTGGCGGCTCATGCCAATTAATATTGGCTTGCCACCAACTTCTACAAATATCTCGTACCCTTGCTGAGATAATGTTTCCATTCCCGCAGCAAAGTTTACTGGTTTTTTGACGTGATTGCACCAATAATTGGCAGTAGTAACAGACTCCCGCACGGGCTGGCCTGTAACATTAGAAATAAAAGCAATTTTTGGTAATGAATAGTTGATTTTTTCTGCTACTCGAGCAAAATCATCAAGCATTGGTTCCATTAGCGGCGAGTGGAAAGCATGAGATACGGCTAATTTGACAGTTTTCACTCCTTGTGATAAAAAGTCTTGACATAGGGTTGCTATTGCTTGACGCTCGCCCGAAATGACTGCATTTTGATTATTATTTATTGCCGCTATTGATATCTTTTGACCGTAGGGTTGAATTGCTGCTTTCACCTGCTGGGGAGAAGCCAACACTGCCATCATTTCGCCATTTTCTGGTAGTGCTTGCATCAACGCTGCTCGCTGGGCGACTAACAATAGCCCTTCTTCAAAGCTAAATACTCCCGCTACACATGCTGCTACATATTCTCCTAAGCTATGACCAATAACAGCATCCGGTTTTATGCCCCATGATTGCCATAGCTTGAATAAAGCATATTCTATAGCAAATATTGCTGGTTGCGTATAACTTGTTTTATTTATTGTTTCATCTGTGGCTGATGTTGCTTCTGCTTGGGGATAAAGTACTGATAATAGGGGTTTTTTTAAATAAGTATCTAATATTGATGCTGCTTTGTCTAAGCTTTTGCGAAATACGGGCGCTTGTTCGTATAGTTGGCGTCCCATATTTACATATTGACTACCCTGTCCTGTAAATAAAAATACTATTTTTTTTGATTTAATGCTTCTCTGTTCGCTATCCAAATGTTCTTCTGTTCCCTTGCTTGGGGTAAAAGCGCTTAGTGAGTGCCGCAACTGTAAGGTAGATTCAGCAAGGATTGCTAGACGTTGCTCAAAATGCGATCGCCCGATATTGGCGGTAAAGCAAATATCTTTTAAAGTTAAATCTGGGTTAGCAGTTAAAAAACGTTCATACCTACTTGCCAAATTCGCAAGTGCTGGTTGTGTTTTTGCGGATAAGGCGAACAGATGTAGGGAACGGTTTACTAACGCTGGCTCTGATTTCGTCGGTGCTTCTTCCAACACCAAATGAACGTTAGTGCCACTAAAACCAAAAGAACTAACACCCGCCAAGCGGCGTTTTGACCCAGCAAGCCAGGGTATAGATTCGACAGGTATCTTTATTGCAAATTTATCCCAATTAATATGTGGATTTGGTTGTTTAAAGTGTAAATGTGGGGGTATTTCCTCATGTTGTAGCGCCAAAACAACTTTAATTAAACCAGCAATACCAGCTGCCGCCTCTGCATGACCGATATTTGTTTTGACAGAACCTATTATCAAAGGGTCTTGTTGTAAGCGTGCTCTACCAAAAACTTCTGCTAAAGCCCCTACCTCTATTGGGTCTCCTAAAGATGTTCCCGTACCGTGAGCTTCTACATAATTAATCTGAGCAGGTTCAATGTCAGCTTTTTCTAAAGCGAGACGAATTAAAGCTTGTTGAGCGGGGCCATTGGGTACTGTCAATCCGCTACTGCGACCATCCTGGTTAACAGCAGAACTGCGAATTAAAGCTAAAATATTATCCCCATCCGCAATTGCATCAGATAAGCGTTTTAAAACTATTACACCACAACCTTCCGAGCGGATATAGCCGTTAGCACTTGCATCAAATGTTTTACAACGACCATCCGGTGCCAACATGCGAGCTTTTGAAAAATTAATTGTAATTTCTGGTGACAAAATACAATTTACTCCTCCAGCCAAAGCAAGATTGCTCTCTTTGTTACGTAAACTTTGACAAGCTAAATCAACCGCCAGCAATGATGACGAACAAGCAGTATCCACAGCCATACTGGGCCCGTGCAAACCGAGAATGTAGGACAGACGCCCAGCAGCGACGCTATGGGTACTTCCAGTTCCCGCATAAGCATCAATTTCCAGAGGATTTTTGTATAGCGAAAGTTGAGAGTAGTCATTAGTAGAAATACCGATAAAAACCCCTGTTTGTGTACCAGCCAATAACTCAGGAGAGATACCAGCATTTTCCAAAGCTTCCCAACTCACTTCTAAAAGTAGACTTTGTTGCGGGTCAAGGCTAATGGCTTCTCGTGGTGACAGACCAAAAAAATAGGGGTCAAAATCATGCAACTGATTGATAAACCCTCCGTAGCGAGTATAAATCTTACCTGGAGTATCTGGATTTGGGCTGTAATAAGCATTAATGTCCCAGCGATTTTTGGGTACTTCAGTAATAGCATCTACCCTATCTTTTAAAATTTGCCAAAAAGCTTCTGGATTGTCCGCTCCATGGGGAAATCGGCAACCCATACCAACTATGGCAATCGGTTCCTTTTTGGCATATTCGATAGCTTCAAGTTTAGCTTGCATGTCCTCTAATGCTTGAAGCGCACGTTTTATAGGAGACATAGATGATATTATACTCATGCCCTTAGTACCTTATACTCTCTAATTTTGTAATTAGTAATTCCTCAGCCTCGCTATCTGATAATTTCTCCCAATCTTTAGCTAGGTCAGTATCATTATTCTCCAGTTCCGCAGTGGATTTTAAGTCAAAATCCAAAGGAATTATTTCCCTGGATAAATAATCTACTAACACTTCCACTGTAGGATAGTCAAAAGATAAAGTTGAAGGTAAACTACATTCCAAACTAGTTTGCAGACGGTTTCTCAATTCCACAGAAATCAACGAATCCATTCCTAGGTCAAAAAACCCTTGCTTGCTGTTTATAGATGTGGAAGAATTTAAACGCAGCACTTTAGCCACTTGAGAGCAGACATAAGCTGTTAAAAAGGCTCGACGTTCGCCTATTGGCATCACCTCCAATTGTTGCAGGAATCGAGAATTTTCCTCCACTGTCTCTGTAAACTGCTGAAGTTCTTTAGTCCAATTTTCAACAATATCAAGAGTTCCATTGATGAAACAGAATTTACAAGCAGAACGTTGAATTTTACCACTAGAAGTTTTAGGAATACTTGCTGTCTTTAACAATGCAATGGCATAAACTTCTACTTCGTGCTCTTGAGCCACGACTTGGCGAATTGTCTCAATCACTTCATTGGCGTTCAGCTTCCGGAGGTGACTCCTTTCTACCTCTTGGGCAATCACCAATTTTTCTTGGCCATTGACTTCCACCGAAAATGCTGCTCCACAATTTGGACGTAGTGCAGGGTGGCACTGTTCTACTGTAAATTCGATATCCTGGGGATAGTGGTTGCGACCCCTAATAATAATTAAATCTTTAAGCCGACCCGTGATAAACAGTTCGTCACCCTGCAAAAATCCCAAGTCACCTGTACGCAGAAATGCTTCGGAGTTATTGCCTTGCAGTTGTGCCCGAAAGATTTGCTCCGTCAGTTCTGGTCGATTCCAATAACCCTGCGCGACACTTGAGCCTGATACCCAAATTTCCCCGACTTGGTTTGGAGCACATTGTGTCAGTAATTCCGGGTCAACAATGGCAATTTTTGTATCCAGCCATGAGCGTCCACATCCTACTAAATGCCTAACATTGTGAGTATCACTAGATACCTGTACTACTCGATTCTTTTCCAGTTCATCTGCTGCGACTGTATGGTAAACTGGTTCATCTTTCACGTTACCACCAGAAACCATTAAGGTAGTTTCCGCCATCCCGTAACACGGATAGAAAGAGCGAGATTGGAAACCACAGGACTTAAATGCAGCGGCAAACCTTTCAAAAGTGTCTTTGCGAACTGGCTCGGCACCACTGTAAGCGCTACACCAACTACTAAGATTTAAAGTATCCCGTTGTTCCGGAGTAATATTGCTAACACAAAGCTCGTAGGCAAAGTTAGGACCACCACAATGGGTTGCTCTGTAGCGTGAAATCGCTTGTAACCATCGAATTGGTGATTGAACAAAGGATGCTGGAGCCATCAGGACACCGAGAAAACCGATATACAGGGGTTGAATAATCCCGTCGATAAGTCCCATATCATGGAAGCTGGGTAACCATGATACAGAAACGCTGTCTGCTGTGAGTTCAAAGGCTTGCTTGATGTACTGACTATTGTGGAGTAGGTTACCATGACTCACCATAACCCCTTTTGGTTTTCCCGTAGAACCTGAAGTATATTGGAGAAAAGCTAGTGTATCTTTGCTCATCAGTGGTTTTTGCCACACGGATGCCTTTTCGCTGCCAATATTATCTGTCGCTAGCCAACACAAACTTGGCAATTCTGGAGTCTCGGCAAAGCGACTCTCAATATTAGCCAACAGTTCTTTTTTGGTCAGAGCTACGGTTATATCAGCATCTGCAACAATTGCTTGTAGCCTAGACATTTTCTGATTACGCCTGAGGGGATAAGCTGGAACTGCTACAACTCCTGCATACAAACATCCGAAAAAGGCGGTAATAAATTCCAAACCTGATGGATATAGCAGCAAGGCTCTAGAACCTGTGGCTACAAGAGACTGTAACTGAGCGGCAATCGCTCGTGCTTGTCGGTCTAGCTCTTGATAAGTGATGCTATCTGCTGGTGTTTCTCCATTCTCTAAAAAGGTAAAAGCTATTTTTTCTGGTTGGTGTAACGTTCTATAGCCCAAAAGGTCAACCAAAGTAGCAACCTCTTGGTACACTTCTGCTTTAAAGCGGTTGTCACAAAGACTCATTATATATATACTCCAGCAAGTGCCTTTAGAACTCGCTTGTTAACAAAATCTATTAGATAATTAACCAAAAATCACTCTGACTTGGGCTAAATATCTACTTGCAGCCATTATACAAAATTTACGTAACAAAAGCGAGCAATTCAAATTCATAAAAGTTACGAATTTGGATACCGCTATTTTGTGTTCGATTTATTCATCTAGAACTTCGCGAACAACCTTTTTGTCCAAAGTCCAAATGGCTATCAGCACCCTCAATATATAGGAATTTAGATTTTACTATGTATTTAGAGACTGATAGCTATTTTTGTGACATTAATTGACGCTCGCATCTGTGTAAATTTAAGTTAAAAAACTATTTTTAGCATTTATAATCGGATTTAATGATATATAAGTAAGCAGTATTTATAAATCGCGTAAATCATTCGCGAACAACTTTATTTTTTGCTTATGCCAGAACATGTTGAGCCATCTGGAATTCAGGATTTAGCTACACGTACTGACAATTTGGTTAGTATGATAGAACGCTTGGAGAAAGAAATTAAAGAAATTAAGGCAAGTGGTATAGTTGCTCCGGGTGGCTGTTGGATAGTACGCTACCTAGCAAAAGGAAGAAGAAGTGCGTATTGGTACTACAAACTACAAGCATCTGAAGAGATTTTTCCCACAAAGGCTGAAGGAAAGTACACTAAGTACAAACATCTTGGCAAGGCTGGTAGCAAAGCTTACTTAAAAGCCGTGGAGCAAGTAGTGGCAAGAGCTAAAATAGAAGGGCTGCAACGAGCCATAGATATCTTAATACAAGGGTCAGCAGATTTAATGGAAGAGGCTAAAAAATACAAGTAATACAGAATAACTATTTCGCGTAATATTTTCGCGAACCACTCTCATATTTTGTCCAAAGTCCAAATGTATTGATTGTTACCATGCATCATATTGTTTCTGATGGCTGGTCAATTGGGATATTTGTGCGGGAGCTTGTTGCTCTTTATCAAGCCTTTTCTCAGGGTGTAGCTTACGAGTTACCCCAATTAACAATTCAATATGCTGACTTCGCCCAATGGCAAAGGGAATGGCTAACCGGGGAGGTACTTACAAAACAACTCGACTATTGGCGTCATCAATTAGCACAGGCACCGCCATTATTAAAATTACCCTACAACCGACCGCGCCCAGCAATACAAACTTTCGCCGGAGCAACCCTAAACTTTGAAATTGATACCAACTTAACTCAGCAATTGTTGGCATTGAGCGCGGATTCAAGAGCGACATTGTTTATGACTTTGTTAGCTGGGTTTGCGACTTTGTTATCTCGTTATAGTTGTAGCGAGGATATTGTGATTGGTTCGCCAATCGCCAACCGCAATCACAGCGAAATAGAACCGATAATTGGCTTTTTTGTTAATACTTTAGTTTTACGAACTAATTTATCAGAAAATCCAACCTTTGCAGAACTTTTGAGTAAAGTTAAGCAAGTAACGCTAGAAGCTTACGCTCATCAAGACCTACCGTTTCAAAAATTGGTAGAAGAATTACAACCAGAGCGGAGCATGAGCTATAGTCCTTTGTTTCAAGTACTATTTGTATTACAAAATGTGCCAGTTGAGAAACTAGAATTGCCTGGTCTCACAATTACCCCTTTAGAGATGGATAATACTACGTCTAGATTTGATTTAACTCTTTCAATCACCCAGACAGAATCTAAGTTACTAGGAGCGTGGGAATATAATACTGACTTATTTGATGCCGAAACAATTAGCTGCATTCGCAATCATTTTCAAACTTTGCTTCAGGGAATAGTTCAGCAACCACAACAGAAAGTTTCTCAATTATCTTTATTAAGTCAAGAAGAACGACACCAATTATTAGTCGAGTGGAATCAAACTCAAACAAAGACCCTAAACTTTTGCATTCATCAGTTATTTGAAGCTCAAGTTGAGCGTACTCCCAATGCTGTAGCGGTAGTTTTTGAACAAGAAGAACTAACATACTTAGAATTAAATAATAAAGCCAATCAGTTAGCCCATCATCTGCAAAAAATTGGAGTTAATCCTGAAGTTTTAGTGGGTATTTGTTTGGAGCGTTCGCCTTCGATGGTTGTTGGGTTGCTAGCTATCCTCAAAGCAGGTGGGGCATATGTACCATTAGACCCCAATTATCCCACCGAACGCTTAAGTTATATGTTGTCTGATGCCAAAGTCTCGGTGCTGTTAACTCAAGCAACTTTACTAGATAAACTTCCTCAACAAATAGTTAATCGGATTTGTTTAGATACAGACTGGGAGCTAATTTTAAAAAATACTACTGAGAATACTTTTAATCAAGTGGAGTTAAAAAACTTAGCTTATGTAATTTATACATCAGGGTCTACAGGACAGCCAAAAGGGGTGGCAATTACTCATCAAGGATTGATTAATTATTTGAACTGGTGTACTCAAGAATACGCTATAGCTGAAGGAAGCGGCACCTTGGTTAATTCTTCAATTAGTTTTGACGCGACTATTACCAGCTTATTCTCTCCTTTGTTAGTAGGGCAAAAGGTAGTATTAATACTGGAAAAAGAAGAAATAGAAGCACTAAGCAATATTTTAAGTTATCAAAATAATTTTAGTCTCATCAAGATTACTCCAACCCATCTAGATATTTTAAGCCAATTATTATCTAATAAAGAAATCGAAGGTAAAACAAAAGCTTTAATTATTGGTGGTGAAGCTCTCTTAGGGAAAACTCTTCAGTTTTGGTGGAATTACGCACCTCACACCAAAATAATTAATGAATATGGACCAACAGAAACGTATCCGTTCAGGGGGGTGCGGTGCGCCTGCGGCGCACTAGCAGTTAAGAGAAACATTTTAGTGTGCTGGGAAAAAAATAGTAACCAAAATCTGGTAATGTGGGATTTATGGAACAAGAGCGCCCCA
>JAHHIC010000022.1 GCA_019359035.1 Scytonematopsis contorta HA4267-MV1
ATTGATTTTTCGCCCTCAATCTAGGCTTTATTATTTACTACGCCCGATAAGTAGTGTATACTAGCTTTCAAACTATAGAATTTTCAAGGTTCGACTCCATCAAGGTGTCGCGCTTGTTTCGCGCTCTCTCTCTTTGGCACTTTTTTATAGTACCGGGTGAATATAGTTCTGTCAACTCTTTTTTCAATTTTTTTTGTTATTTTCTCTATATGTCGCCAAAGTGCTTACCATACAAGGTTTTTCATGGATAAAGAATTAAAAATAAAGCAACATATATCAACATAATATATATAGATATATAGATGAAACAGATGAAACCCTCTAGCCTTTATCTTGTATGGACTGTTTTCGCAAACTGTTCACCACAGAAACAAAGTTTTCAGCTACTATGTTAATTTCTTCCACAGTATTAAAGCGACCAATACCAAACCTTACAGAAGCATAAGCAAGATTTTCAGAATTTCCCAAAGCCGTCAGCACGTGACTGGGTTTAGTACTCCTAGAAGAACAAGCAGAACCAGAAGAAACAGCCATCACTCTTTGTAAACCCAAATGTAACGCTGAGCCATTAACCCCTTCAACGCTAACATTTAAATTTCCAGTAAGTCGTTGTGTTGGGTGCCCATTCTGGTGAATACCATCCATCTGAGAAATCTTCTCCCATAATTTTTGCCGTAACCCTAATTGACGATTACCTTCAGTAACCTGTTCTTGCAAAGCAATTTCCACAGCTTTCCCAAACCCAACAATTTGTGGAGTATACAAAGTGCCTGAACGCATACCCCGTTCATGTCCACCCCCATGCTGCTGAGGAGAAAGTTGGACTCTGGGGTTGCGACGACGCACATATAAAGCACCAATTCCTTTGGGACCATATATTTTATGTGCAGTTAGTGACATCAAATCAATTTTCATAGCCTGCACATCCAGAGAAATCTTCCCGATAGCTTGTGCTGCGTCGCTATGAAAATAAACTTCTCTCTCTCGACAGATAGTACCGATTTCTCCTAATGGCTGTAAAACACCGATTTCATTATTAGCAGCCATTACTGAGACTAAAATGGTGTCAGAGCGCAAAGATTTTTCTAATTTATTCAAATCAAGCAACCCATCCTTTTGAACAGGAAGCATAGTAACCTCAAAGCCCAAACCTTCGAGATATTTACAAGGGTCAATCACCGCGTTATGCTCGCTAACAACAGTAACAATATGTTGTCCTTTTTGACAATATGCTTCCGCAACACCTTTTATAGCTAAATTATTCGCTTCAGTCGCACCACTAGTAAAGACAATTTCTTCCGGTGCCGCATTGATAGCATCTGCTAAAATTTCTCGTGCTTTTCTCACAGCAGCTTCTGCTTCCCAGCCATATTGGTGCTGAATGCTGGATGGGTTACCAAAATTTTGAGTAAAATAGGGAATCATCATAGCCAAAACCCTTTCATCCACAGGGGTCGTAGCGTGACAATCGAGATAGATGGGACGAATTGACATAATCACAAAGTGATAATATTACCCAGTTTCTTGAGTATAGCTAAAACAGTGTATAACTTAGATAGACGTAAATATATAATATAATTGCTTATTTGTATTATTAGTACAATTAATTTTGTTTTTTGTTACTTCACCTTAAAATCTAAAATCTAAATTTTTATGACCCAAGATATGCAACGCGAGTTTACTAACCGTGAAGAGTTGATAAACTACCTAAAAGAACAATTTCCTAAAGTAACAGAACGCGACGATAACATCAGTGAAACTGTTGGTGGACGCAAAGCGGCGGAAAAAGTACTACAAAAAGTAGACCCAGTAAAGTATGCAAAATCACGTAACTTTTTTACTGGGGCAATTACACGTCTTTCGCCTTATATTCGCTACGGAGTTCTCAGTTTAAAGGAAGTAAGGAATTACGCTTTAAGTAAAGTGCAAAACCAAGACCAAGCAACAAAATTAGTTAACGAATTAGGCTGGCGCGACTATTGGCAAAGACTTTATATTAAATTGGGCGAAGGGATTTGGAAAGACCAAGAACCATATAAAACGGGTTTCAGCGTATCGCAATACGCACCTGAGTTACCACAAGATATTAAAGAAGGGACAACCGGAAACGTTTGCATAGACAATTTTAGCAAAGAACTGCGAGAAAAAGGCTATTTACATAACCACGCACGCATGTGGATGGCAGCTTATATTATCCATTGGCGACGCATTCGTTGGCAAGCTGGTGCAAAATGGTTTCTTGAACACCTTTTAGATGGCGACCCAGCGAGTAATAATATGTCATGGCAATGGGTAGCAAGCACTTTTAGCCACAAGCCATATTTTTTTAATCGTGAAAATTTAGAGCGCTACACCGAAGGAGTTTACTGTAAACAATGTCCGCTTTACGGCAAATGTGACTTTGAAGGAAGCTATGAAGAACTAGAAGTTAAATTATTCCCAAAAGGAGAGTTCAGCAGACCACAAAATAGTCAAAGCTGGCAAAAAGGTAAGCGAAGATGAAATTTAGTCTCCCCAAATCCTAGTAAACCAATTAACAACAAATGACAAAATCGATTATCTGGATACATGGTGACTGTTTGAGTCCCAAAAACCCTGCGCTTGAAGAACACCCAAACACACCCGCAATTTGGGTATGGGATGATGCGTTATTGGAAGAATGGCAAATAAGCTTAAAGCGCATCACCTTTATTTATGAATGTTTATTGGAATTACCAGTGGTTATACGGCGTGGGAATGTAGCAAAAGAAGTAATTGCTTTTGCCAAAGAACATAACGCAACTCAAGTAGTTACCGTAGATAGTCCCAGTCCCCGGTTTGATAAAATCTGTGATGAAATCGAACGGTCATTGAAGTTAGAAGTATTTGAGGTCGAACCATTTTTTGATTATGACGGATTTATTGACCTCAAACGCTTCTCTAGATATTGGAAGGTCGCTGAGCAATACGTATTTGATTAATTACTGAATCTATGGGATTTGAATTTTTGCCCAAACAAAAAACTCAGCTCAAATAAAATTAATCCCAGCACAGTTCCTCATTCATAAACGTTACCCATTACCAAAATGAACCTTGAAATTTAACCACACTTTGATACATTGGGCTTATTAGAATTGGTATAACTTATGCTAGAAGATAAGCCTATATCTCTGAGTAGAGAAGAAGAAGTATTAAAAATGTACCCGCGTCCACCAATTCTCACAAGCCTTCAAACAAGTTGGCAAGGTTTTTCATTGGGCTATATGTGCCAACCTGCTTGTGAAATTCCTGAGGTTTCTACTCCCCGGTGGCACTCTCTTGGTATTTTTACGCATGGAACACGAGTAATTAATGCTGATAGAAAAATCGATGGACGTAAACACCATGATGCAGTTGTTGGCGGGGATATAGTTATTATACCCGCCAATATAGGAAGTCAGGTGGCTTGGGATGCAGAAGGGGATTTTATTATGTTGGGAATCGAGCCACAATTTTTTGCTCGTGCGATTGATGAAGCTGGAGAAGCAGAAGAAATAGAATTAATATCTCACTTTTCTACACCCGACCCCTTAGTTTATCAAATTGCTATTGCTCTTAAAAATTCCTTAGAAAATAACCCAAATGGTAGCCGCTTGTATGCAGAAACAATGGTAAATGCTTTATCAGTACATCTAATGCAACATTATTCAGCCACAAAACCTAAGTTACAAGAATATATAAATGGTTTACCAAAGCGTAAACGACAGCAGGTAATTGATTATATAAATACTTATTTGGAAAAAGATTTAGGTTTAGTAGAGTTAGCTACTTTGGTACAAATGAGTCCTCATTATTTTTGCCAGCTATTTAAACAATCTATCGGAGTAACTCCTCATCAATATATAATTAAATGTCGAGTAAAACGCGCAAAAGAACTAATTTTAAAGCAAGAAATGACTATCGCAGAAATTGCCCAAACTGTCGGTTTCGCGAATCAAAGCCATTTAAATTTACACTTTAAGCGATTACTGGGTGTTACTCCCAAACAAATTTTGCGATAAGCTATTCCACATTTAAGTTGTATATTCGGACGGGTGAGGATGGTCACCGAATGGCACTAAGAAAAACCCTCAAATACCCCCTCACTGAGCGTGAAGGGGCTTCTTAGTGCCATTCGGATGCCCAATAAAGCCGTATTTGTCTAAAATATCACAATAAAGCTTTATCTAGTATTGCGTCTGAAAGTAAACTAGGAGAAGTCAGAACAAAAACGTCTCTCGCACCCTGTCCATCAGCTAATGACTTAATCGGAGTTGTGAAATGGAAAAAATCATGGTCATTAACCAAAAGCAACTCCCCTGGATTCAAAATCTTATTGAAAACAGGTTTTTCTTTTTTCGCTGTATATAGATGTGTCTCTCCCCCTTGAATATTTTCTCGGTTGACAGCAAAAATCCCGATAAAATCAGTCCCATCCTGATGGATACCTTCTGGTGCCGGGTTACCAAAACTATCAGATGAACAAGTGGTTCTAATTTGATGAATTCCAATTTCTGCCTCTGGGTGCAGTTTACAAGAATCACAAAAGGCTAGAACCATATGTTGGAAAATATCCAATCCGATGAGTCCGTCCTCTAACTCCGCAAACTCTCGTTTTACCCCACCCACAACCGAATTGTACTCTTTACTTTGGTATAAATACCCATGAGGTAGCTTGATTAACTTGTCTTCTGCAACTATAAACCTGGATAGTCTTCTATAACGATAGCTGCCTTTAATATAGGGGTCTGCGGGAAGATTGTTAAAAAATGGTTTAAAGCCTTCTAAATTAATGGAGTTCACCTTCTTGAAGGTAAACTGAAAGGCATACTCTAATTCCGTTGTCTGTAATATTTTTTGCATATGTTCCTCCCTTATAAATTACAACTAAGTTAATTTTTCTCCTGGGAGCTTTATATCTATAGGATAAACTATTTGTTAGATTAAACTGTAAATTTTACAACATTTTTTAACCTTTTAAGATACGTAATTTTTCTGAAAAAGAGACATAATACCCTTACTTGGGTTTACCACACTACGTTACTATTAGCCAATTAGTTCTTAGCAATTAGCCAAAAACAATGATAATCCTCGTCATGGGTGTAGCGGGTTCCGGGAAAACCACTATCGGGCAAATGTTAGCGAAATCTTTAAACTGGCATTTTGCAGATGCAGACTCTTTTCATTCTCAAGAAAATATCGCAAAAATGATGCATGGTGTTCCTTTAACAGATGCAGATAGGATACCCTGGTTGCAAGCTATGCAAACAGCTATTCAACAATGGCTACAAAATTATCAAAACGCAGTGTTAGCTTGTTCTGCACTTAAAGCAGAATACCGTCAGTTTCTTTTATTTGATGAAAAACATATTAAATTAGTTTATCTTAAAGGGTCGTTTCAAACTATTCAAAAACGCCTACAACAACGGCAAAATCATTTTATGAACGAAAAACTTCTGCAAAGCCAGTTTGACACCCTTGAAGAACCGAAAAATTCAATTGTTATAGATGTTTCACAATCACCTGAAGCCATTGTGCAACATATTATAAAAAGTTTAGATATATTTCCTAATCTTTAGCTTGACGATTTCCAATTATCCAAGCAATGACAGAACGGGACTCGCAATGGCAGAGTTATTAAATATTTTTTGAGGTCGGTGATATTGGTGGGTTGTTTTTATTTGTCGGTTGTGTATTTCGTCCAATAAATAATAATACTAATGCAATTAGTCCACCAATTCCAAGTACTATGACCGAACTCTTTATTAACCCACTCCAACTTCTGAAGTTGCTATCTGGATTATCAACTTGGGGTGGTAAGGTCTTCATTTGAGACATAATAATAGAAAGTTTAGATGACGGAAATATTGGATTTTCTTTCACACAATTCTTAATATCATCAAGACGTTGCAAAATTATTTGAGTATTTTGAGGACGCTCATTGGGTGAATCCTTTATTAAGTCATTAATTAAGTCAATTAGTGGTTGAGAAATAGGATGTCTAATTTGTGTCTCCCATTCTGAAATGGGTTCTATATAAACTGGATGTTTACCTGTAAGTAAATATACAAAAGTTCTACCAAGTGAGTAAAAATCTGATTGTGGAACTGCTTTTCTCGCATCTTGCTCCGGTGCTACGTATCCAAATGTTCCAACTTGTGTTGTCATCATTTCTCCATTTGCATTGGAGATATTTCCGTTTATTTCTTTTACTGCACCAAAGTCTATAAGTACTAATTTATAATCCAATTTTCTCCACATGATATTTGATGGCTTGATATCGCGATGAAAAAAATCATTTTCATGAACAGAATCAAGAATTTTAACAATTTGCTCTAGCCATTTTAAAGCTCGTTTTTCTTTTATTGCTCCATTCTCATGTAGCCATTGCTCAAGATTTACTCCTACAATTTTTTCCATTACTAAGCAATGTATTTTTTTTCTGTTCTTTAGAGAATATGAAAAAACATCATATCCTCTTGGTATGCCTTCGTTTTCATTAAAATATAAAAATCTTTGTTCTCTTTGGAATAATCTCGTTAAAAGTGTAAAGATTTTTTCGCCATTATAGGTAATCTCGTTATCGTGAATTGCTTTTAAAATTTTGATTTTTTCGCTGTTACCTGCTTCTAAGTCTTCTACTTCAAATATTTCAGTACAAGCACTCGGATTATATTTCAGGCGTTTTATTATACGGTAGCTGCGGTCGTTTGTAATATTATAGTTAGGACGTTCGTTATTACTAATCAGTAATAAATTAGTACATTTTTTACATTCTATTGCCTCGTCTGTATTTAAACGCTCACGGCAGTCAGGATTAATACAATATCTCATACTTTGGATAGATGTCAAATTTTAAAAAGGGATATTCACTATTACAGTTTTTTCACCTCGGAGGTATTTCTAGTTTGGAGAAAGTAAAATTGAATTATGCATGATGGGAAATGATTAATAAATAAAAAATAGCCAAAATGCTTATAGAAAGATGACTTCAGTCTTTAATTAAATTTTAAAATTAAATTTCAAAAAACTTTCTCACGCACTTCCTGATGACAGGTTGGAGACTATACAAAATTTCACTTCCTTGAGAACTTCTTTCAATTAATGAACGCATAAAAAGTGACGATAAAGCTGTTTGTAAAGCTGAGTTAGAGACTTTTGGTTCATTTTTTATTTGTAATTTCAGTTTTTCATAATCAATTGGTGCAGATTCTGTTGCTATTATTTGTAAAATTTCAGCATCTAATCCATACAAAGATTTACAGTGTTCGTTAATTGCTGTTTCCACTTGTAATGGATAAATAATCGTATGTGCTATTTGGAACTGCGTTAGCTGTCCAGCAAATACTGTTTGAATATGTCCACAAATGTGGAGTAACTGTAATGGGTTACCGCAATAGTCCTCATTAATTAGCTTTCTTGCTTGTTCTTGTGTAAACTTTAACTCTTTTAATTTCAAAATCTCTAATCCTGCTTTAAAGTCCAGACCGGATAATCGAGTTAAATTTGCAGCTTGACTTGCAGCGAGTAAAGATAATTCAGGTGATTCTTCATCTGTGGTAATTACGACACAGCTTTGATGCTTTCTTTCTCCTAATAGTCTTAATAATTCTCCATATTTCTCATAATCTGTTTGTCTAACTATTGTACTTTCGTCGTACCGTAATACGTTCTCCCAAGCGTCAAGTACTAGCAAAACTCTATGTTCCGAGAAAATTTTGAGCAGTTCCGCAATCAAACTATCAACGTTGCCACTTAAAACTGGATTTTCCTCGTAGGATAGGAACTTTATCAGACTTGACAGCACTTCTGGCAGACTTGGTGCTGGTGAATAATTTAGCGATCGCCAAGTGAAATACTCAAAATCAGATTTCACTTTTTCTGTTAACTTGGCAGCTAAGGCAGTTTTGCCGATTCCTTTTGCACCACTTAAGGCCACCACACGATATCGATTTTGCAAAATTGATTGTTCAAGGTTTGCGAGTTCTTGTTCTCGTCCGTAAAAAATATTTACATCGGGCATATCATCGCAATCTTCCTTAAGACATATTTTCTTATTTTCTTGATAGTCTACAACTTCTTCCCAATTAACTCCTACTGCATTGCAAATACTCTTGAAAAAATCAGGATTAATAGACTTACGCATCCAAAACCTCTTTAATGCCGCTTCGGAAACAAGTGCTTGTTGTGCCCATCCGGAAGATTGACGATTCCAGCCTTTTCGTTCCCGTGCTGTGTCGATAATTTTTTTTCCCGACTCCGATAGGATAAATCCCATATTTTCTTTAGCAGCTATTTTTCTTTATTTTGGATCAATTTTGGCTCATTTGCGCTTGAGGGTTGCCGAACTGAAGTTGGACTATCAACACGGTGTATATCCAGCAAAATATGGAGTATGAGAAATTGATAAGGGTAATACCACCCAGAAACGCGATATTTAGACGCGATATATCGCGTCTCTACAAAAGATATTAGTGTATTTTATAGAGCCAACAGCTATGTTTAACTCTTCCTATTTAGACAGCATCCCAACCCTACCAAAACGTGAAAAAAATATCGATAAGTATGCTACCTATCTTACGGTGAATACCCAAAATGGTCATTTAGTGCTACAGTGGAAATATCAAACTTCTTTGAAACGAAATATTGAATTATACGGGAAAATGAACCAAGGGTTTTCCAATTTATGCGGTCGGGGAGATAAAGGAAAAAGTATAGTTCATTTTTGGCGAGATATAGCTCTGAGAGAGCAACAGAAGACAGCAGAATGGGAACCATGTGATAGCCGTAAGCTCGCATGGGAACACTTGGCAAGCTATTTTGAAGAAAGATGCTATTGGGCTGCCAAAGATTTATACTCTACCAATAATGATAAATCTTGGGAAGAATATTTATTTCTTGCTAGATTAATAATTCATAACCCGAGCAAATTAGGAGAAATATTAGCTAAATATGATTCACGAAAAGCCGATATAGAAACTTATGTAAAAGAAGCTTTACTAAATAATATTAAATACGAAGCCGCTATTAATAGATTTTCGCGATGGCGATTGTTATGTAAAAAGAGCAATAAAGAATTAAAAGAAGCGCTACAAGTATCGGGGTTTTGTGAGCCAGAAATTTCACAGATTATCTTCGCTCACAAATATTTTAAACAAGTTTACCTTATCAACAAAGTTCAAAACCCCAATAGACAAACAGGTAAAAAATGGCCTGACCCAGATGGAGATGATTTTGAAAAATCCGCTCAGTGCTATAATAAGGAAAAACTATTGCCAATTGCACCCCACGAAGTATC
This sequence comes from Scytonematopsis contorta HA4267-MV1, assembly GCA_019359035.1. GTDB lineage: Bacteria > Cyanobacteriota > Cyanobacteriia > Cyanobacteriales > Nostocaceae > Scytonematopsis > Scytonematopsis contorta. The sequence continues at coordinate 9,296 of JAHHIC010000022.1, forward strand.
GGCTAGCTCAACCAACGTTAATGCGAAGAAAATGTTAACTTGGATGGAGACTTGTATAGAATCATTACAAAATTATCCAAAATCAATTGTACCTCAAGCTTCTCTTGAAGCCCTTCAATCTGTTGGTCATGAAGCCGAATATGAAAATAAAAATCAGAATTTAGAACTAGAATGGCAAGATAATTTTTTCTCCGAAGAACTAGAAGAAGAATTATTAGCGAATAAAATTAGTTCAGCTTTATCTTCTTCATTAGAAGCAATAAAGCCTGAGTGTAAAAAAGTTCTGTTACTCTATTACGGTTTGGGACTAAATCAAAAACAAATAGCAGCTAAATTACAAATTAATCAAAGTACAATTTCTCGTTGCTTAGCAAAATCCATAGTTATACTTTTAGATGCCGTAGTTTGCATTTCTCATCCCCAGCAGTGGGTGCAACCCTATGTAAAAAGCTGGTTAGAGCGAGAATACCGTACTCCCCAGCACTCAGATTTAATTCAAGCAGGTCTAGTATCAGCCATAAAAAAACTAACAACCGAAGAAAAAGAAATTTTGCAACTTTGTTACGGACAGAAAATGAGTGAAAAGCAAATTGCCGACCGCTTAGGTCTTAGCCAACTGGAAATAACAGTGGAACTTTCTCAGGCTAAAAATAAATTACAAAGTAACTTAATCGAAACGATAAATACTTGGACTAAAGAATATTTAGAAAAGTGGTTATCAAAGCACTATAAATCTCTAGTTGACTCAATTTGTCAAAACATATCTAAATCAAATATTTTTCAATTAGAGCAAGAAGAAAAAATTAACGCAGTATTCCGTCATTGCGCTCCGGAATAACGAAAGCAAGCAAAAGTTAAAATGTAGAGACGTAACATTTTACGTCTCTACAGTTGTGAACTTGTTGTATTTGACAAAAAATAATTACTTTGTCAAAAATGCTTCCACTTCTGCTGCTTTAGGTTGAGCAGCAATTGCTCCTGGCTTTGTAGTAGTCAAAGCACCAACAGCACTAGCATAGGTAACCATTTGTCTCATTTTACTAGAGTCGCTAATTGCATCGAAACCGCAGGTCAGCAACTGTTGGATAAAGCCTGCGACAAAACTATCTCCAGCACCTGTAGTATCTACGACGGGGACGCTAAATGCTTGAATTCTGGCTTCATTTCCACCAAAACTGTAAGCACAACCGCTACCACCATCAGTGATAATTACTCCTGCTAAATTAACGTCATTATTTTTCAATTGACGTATAATAGCTCCAGGCTCAGCAGTGTTGAATAACCACATTGCTTCTTCTCTGGCAAGTTTGATAATATCCACTTGCCTAAATAGCTGTTTGATAATACCAGACGCTAAATGTGGATATTTCCAAAATACAGGACGCCAGTTAACATCAAGCAAAACTTTGACCCCATGTTTTTGAGCCAAATCTAGTGCGCGGTAAACAGCCTTACCTGTTTCTGGATAAGCTAATCCTAAAGTACCCAATACTAAAAAATCTGCTCCCACAAATAAATCTTCAGGTAATTTATCTGCTTGCAAATGAGTATCGGCAAACTCACTTGTGTCATAATCGCCAAATCCAGCAAAAGTTCGGTCACCCGACATAGAGCGCACAACATAAACAGCCCTACTAGGAGCAGTGGGATGGCGTTGTACTCCTGTAATATCAACTTCAGACGTATGTAAGATATTAACAAGCACATCACCGGATTTGTCTTTACCAATGCAACCGATAAATCCAGATGGTACTCCCAATTTGACTAAAGCAGTCGCAACATTCGCTGGTGCCCCTCCTGGGTAGGGAGTCCAAGATTGAACTTGTTCCAGCGGTAGCCCTAATTGGTCGGCTAAGCAATCAAATAAAATTTCACCCAGGCACAGAACGCGGGGATTGTCCATTTCTTAATTCCGATTCTCCGACAAAAAATTATAAAAAGCACATCCACTTCAAGAATACCGATGATACCTGCCTGACCCAAATGCATTGTATACAGGTATTGGCAGCTTTACATCAAACGTGCTTAATTAAGAATTCCTGGGATAAAATCTACAACAATTTTAGCGCCTTTGTCCGCAGCAGTTCATACAATTAAAGAAGGAAGAGCTTACTTCATCTCAATAGCACAGTTTGCTTAAAAAATGTGAATAAAATTACAATTTAGTCAAAAATAAATTAAAATTGCTCGAAAACTAAAGAAATTAAATATTATCGTATTACTGCTAACACTTGGAACGCCTACAGCCATAAGAATCCTCTAAAATTGAAAAAGAGGAACTGAGTACATATACCAAGGGAGGATGAAATTGCTCATGGCTAATGGCGCGTCTCAGACCCCAGTTAGTCTGTCAGACAGAGAACTGCAGATTATTGATTTAGTGGCCGCTGGCTTAACGAATCAAGAAATTGCAGGCAAGCTGGAAATCAGTAAAAGAACTGTGGATAATCATATTAGCAATATTTTGACCAAAACGACGACAGAAAACCGAGTGGCACTTGTCCGATGGGCTTTGCAGTGGGGTAAAGTTTGCTTGCAAGATGTCAATTGCTGCTCTTTGCCCAACCGTCAGGACAATCCCATCGCTGAGGCATAGCTTACTCTCTTTTTCTAATGGGTTGCCGATTGTTCATCCCTTCACGTCTAGCTTGGGAAATTGGGCATTGAGCATTAAGCAATTAAGTAAGTTTTTCATACTTTTTTGTTAGATGCTCGTGAAGCCTAATTAGATTTCCTGTTCGCACCCAAACGAAGTTCAGCAGCAGATGGCAGTTAGGGTTTCCTGTCTTCTGTTCTGAGCTGGTGTTTTTCTTAACTCTCAACAAAAATTATCAATAATCTGACGATATACACGCTACATTGGAGAAAATCCATTTCGCTCGATGAGCTTGGAAGCAGTGTTGCGATGTATACAAGAGCTTCAACCCAAGTTGGTTTCCCTGCCTTAGATTTATTTGGCACAGATTTAACAGCACCTCAACCTACGTTAGATGCGGAGTTAGTCCGGCAACTATCATTTATTCCTGGGTTGAAGGAAATTATCATGTTGCGGCAAGTTCATGCTTTAGAACACGCCACAGTTTGGGTTTTAAGTGAATCTAAAGAGAAGAATGCTTCCAGTTTATTAGACAACGAACTGTTAGGCGGTTTATCAACCGAACATGGATTTTATCTATATGGAGAAGTCAATATTAGCAATTTACGACGTGCCGTAAGCCTCGCACTACATCGCCTCACTAGTGGAGAATGGGATTTAGCGGTACATCCTCGTTGTGGTACAAATTTATCTGTTGCAATGGTTTTGACAGCCGGAATGGCAATTGGAATGCATCTGTTGTTACCGCGAGGTCCGATAGAACAACTGATAGGGTTTGGTGTCGCAGCAACCACAGCAGCAGAAATTGCACCAGATGTTGGAGCTTTAGCACAGCGTTACTTAACCACTGCTATACCCTTTAACTTGGAGATTGATAATATTACTTACACTCGCGACTCCTGGGGAAGGCAGGCTCATTTTGTCAAAACCTGCTGGAACAATTCGTAATTGCACTCAGTTAAGAAAATTTGTAAGTTTAAAAACCTCCAAATTAAAAAAGTCCTAATTACTCTTGTGGGATGGGCTTCGGTGCCCGTCCATAATATTCTAATAACTTCTTGTGGGGTGGGAAATAGTCCATCTACAAAACAAGGGCGGGCAAGGATGCCCACCCCACAAGAGAGGAATTACCAATTACCAATTACCAATTACCAATTACTAATTACTAATTACCAATTACCAATTACCAATTACCAATTACCAATTAACTGGTGTACCTAGCCAAGCTGCTAAATTCTCCCTTTGTGTGGAAGAAGGATTAACAACAGGTTTTATTAAGTACTTTGTATAACGGGGACTACCCAAAATTACGGGATAAGTATACAGTACGTCTTGATGAAAAACTGTTATTTGAAGGGTGTCGCCCCCTTGGTAATCTTTAAGTCTGTCACTTAAACTATTACTTGTAGTTTTAATCCCATTAATTGCTAATATTTCATCTCCGGTGTCAATTCCTACAATTTGTGCTGGAGAATCTGATTCAACAAATTTAACTATTTCTCTTCCATTTTCGGTACTAATTTTAATACCAAGAAATGGCTCTTCTGTGCCTTCACTAACCAAATGTAAACCAAATGGTTCTAGGTATTCATTGAACGGCAATTTCTCTGTAGTACTAAGATAGCGTTGCAGAAAATTAGATAAATCTGTTTGAGCAACAGACTCTATCACTTGTTGTAATTGTTCTGGTGTATAACCAATTTCTTGTTTGCCGAATTGCTCCCACATTTGAAGCATGACATCATCCAAGGAACGCTGGTTATTATGACGCTTTCTAATGAGTAAGTCTAGTAACAAGGATACCATTTCGCCTTTTAGATAATAGGACATTTGGCAGTTCCCACTATTGGCATCTTGGCGATATAGTTTAATCCAAGCATCAAAACTTGATTCAGCAAGAGGTTGTACGTTACGTCCTGGTGTTGTCAAATACCTAGTTATTTCTTTAGACCAATTGTTGAGAAAAGTTTTGGCATCATAAATCCCCGCTCTTAAAGGAATTAAGAGGTCGTAATAGCTAGTAGTTCCTTCGCAAAACCATAGAGAAGGCGTGTAATTTTCATTATCATAATCAAAAACTTCTAGGGCTTTGGGACGGATACGTTTAACATTCCATAAATGGAAAAATTCATGCGCTACTAACTGAAGATAATTCTCATATTTTTCGCGATCACGAAAGCCAAAGCGTTGATAAATTAGGGAAGTACTATCTTTATGCTCCAGTCCTCCATAACCTTGGGTCAATACATGGAGCAAAAATAAATATTTATCATAGGGTAAACCCCCAAACATCTTAGCTTCAACTTCGACTATTTTTTGAATATCAGCAATCATCTGCTGAACTTGGTAATTACCTTCCCCCCAAATTGCTAATTCATGAGGTTTACCCAAAACCTCAAAGTTATATAACTGATGTGTACCAATTTCAAAGGGAGAATCTACTAAAGTATCAAAATCCGCTGCAATAAAAGTGTTTTCAGCTTGTGGAACTGATGGTAGTGCTGTGGTTACCCGCCATTTGGAATTTGGAGGTACAATAGTTACATGAATTGGCAATTTATCAAACCCAGGTAGTCTGAAAAACAATGCCGCTCCATTAAAATAACCGTGGGTTGTGTCGAGATGATTAGTTCTTACTGTAAGTTCATTAGCAAAAATACGGTATTTTATAGTTATTTCAGAAGCCGCGTTTGTTTCTACCTGCCAATGATTTTTACTAACTTTACGACAAGACAAAACTTCTGAGATTGTAGTCGCAGAAAAATTTTGTAAATGCCTTGAATACTCCCTTATCATATAAGAGCCAGGAGTCCAAACAGGGAATTTTAAATCAAGAATAGGGAAGGGGTAATTTACAACTCGCAAAGTCACTTCAAAAAGATGTGTTTGCGGTTGTGGCATTGCCACAGAATAAGAAATCGTAGGTTGAATTTCTTTTGGTCGGTAGTTGATGCGAACTGCTGTTGCTTCTGTCATATTCAGACGGGAAATTCTGAGTGGGGAGTCCTGAATTTCAAGTTTAGCCCACTAGTTGGGGGAGTGGGGAGTGTCGTCTAAACTCTGTCCGCTAAATTGACTAGCTGTTTGAAGTTGACCATTATAAGCACATGATTTGCACTGTCTATACTAATCCAGCCTTTTTCACTAAGCTTTTCTAGAATTTTATTGGTTTCCTCAACGCCAATTTCTGTTACGTCCGCTAAATCTTTTACGGGTATGTTAAGAATTTCTTTCCCTATAGAAGAATCTTTGCCGTAACTTTCCCCTAAATTAACTAAGGTATGAGCAAGTTTTACTGCTGGGGGACTTGTCCGCATTTGTAACCGTACATTTGCTTGACGTAACCGTTTTACCATCATTTGCAACATACGATGGTGTAACTGTGGGTCTTTAAAGAGTATTTGAATAAATTTATCTCTAGATATACTCAGTAATTTCACGGGTGAAAGTGCAATTACATCTGTTGAACGTGGTGATTCGTCTAAAATCGCCATTTCACCAAAAAAATCACCTCGACCTAAAATTGCCAAGGCTACAGAGTCTTCTCCAACTGTACGTCGAACTTTTACCCAACCAGACACAACGAAGTAAACTGCATTACCCCAAGCGTCTTCCATCAAAACGGCTCTTCCTGTGGGATATTCGTGTTCTGTCGCAACGTTAAACAGCCATTCTAAAGTCTGGGGGCTGGCTGTACTCATCAAAGGAAAAGTATATTGAGCTACCTCTACATGCATAATAATTAAGTAATATTAACCTGTATAATTGTCTTCTAGTATAATTTCTTAACCATAATCTTACTAGGACTACAGTATTAAACATAGCTTTACACTCTGAGATTTCTTATTAGAACACAACCAGAATTGAATCGAAATCAGAGGTTTTACCTAAAAATAGTAAAATTATTCAGGATTGTCAGTGATAATTTTACTGATTTGTTGGTCTAAGTTTTCTAGCATTTGATTGAGAGCAAGCAACGCTTCTGACTGTCCAGAGTTTAAGTTGGAATTAACAACTAAGCGTTGTCGCAATTCGCGTAGTTTAAAGTTGAGTTGCTGGGAAATTCCTAAAGCATCACGGCTAATACGGGTTAGCTGTTGTTGCTGATAGAATTTTAACGCTGCTCCTCGAAGTACTTGTAATGTTGCTTCTTCACCGTACATCCCTGGCATTACTCGCACCCGTAGTAATAAACGGTCGTTTTTATACAGACATTCTCGTTCTACTTGTTTTGGGTCGGATATTGTCACAAGGGGTAAGCTAGCGAACCGTTTTAATTCGTTTAACACTCCTTGAAAACCTGAAAGTGCGACTTTATCCAAGACTGACTGCAAAACGCCGTTTTCGCTCCACAATATTCTTCCTTCGTAGGGTTGTCTTTCTAGATACAAGCGACCGATTCCCCCTCCGAGAACTCTTGCTAGTAATTGTTCCAGGATTTTTTTAGGAGTGAGAGTGAGTAATTCGTCAAAGGAACAGAGTTTTTCTGGGGGAGGAACTTGTAAAACTGTTAAGTTACCCTTAATCACTGCGGTCAAGACGTTTCCTTCTGTTCCGGAGTCTGAGGAAACAGTGCTGGAATAAGAATCGGAAACGTGCTGAGCTATGATAAATGTTCCTCGCTCGGTTGCTTCTGGGTAAATATTTTTATCTGGAGTCTTTTTGTGAAATTCGTTGTTTATATTGGATTTTTTTTGCTCTAGATTTTCCCCATTTCCAGATTGCTTATTTTTGATTGGAGTCGGACTTGTATTTTTATGATTAAGGTAGGCACTCAGTATCTGACGGTGTTCCTCTGCCGTCATTGCTTGTGTGCTTATAGTGCAGCTCATGGCAGACAAAATACGTGTACTGTATTCAAGTGCCGCTTTGTCTTCAAGAGTTACCATTCCTAATAATAGTTTGTTGTCTTTTAATTTAAAGGGCAAAATTTGGTGATATAAGCAAGCCTCAAAAGATAAGATGCTTTCAATCAGCCAAAATGTTTGCTCACGGTCTAATTTTTCGTGCCACTCTGTTTGTGTTGTGGATACCCCTTGCTTATTTATTGCCCTGGTATCGGATGGTTTGCCCTCTGAAGACAACATAAGTTATATCGCAATTCGTTTCCTTCTATACTATTCTGCCCAGAATTTAGTTGGTAGTAATCAAAGTATTTTCTTTTTTATAAATGATATTGCACAATGACTGGCATTCCTACTAACTATGCCATCTGTGTTTTGTTAAATTTAAAACAAGTGTATATAAATAATAATTAATATTTTTATTTAAGTGATATTACTTAAGAATTATTTAGCTAAAATATTTCCGGAATTTTTGATTTTAAAGTTGATTTATATATTATTCCGAGATTACTTGGGGATTGTGGATTGATGAGCTAATCAGCTTGACCTTGTATTGGAAGTGATTTCCTAGTACAAGGGGTGAATTTTCGGCTGACTGCTCCCATACGCCACATAACCAGTTTAAAATCTCCAAGTTTAAAATTTCTGAGTCCAAATCATAAACGCGACCCTATTAACCATTTATTAGTAACTATTAAGCTACTACTAAGCCTTATTTCTCATTTCTTGAGCTAAGGTATAGATTTTTGTCCATTCCCCAAGCACTTGATGGGGTTTCATTTTCAATTGCACAGCAATTTCTTCAAATTTCTGACCCGACGAGTAGGAGTCCATAATCTGACGTTGCTTAGGAGTCAATTTTTGATTCAGCCCCTGTAGCTGATTTTGGGTTAACCCCATATTATGTTCTTCCAAGGAAATTCCCAACCAATTTTGCACCATCTCTGGTTGTTCTTTGATGGAAAATACATTTACTGCATGGTAGCTGATTTTTTCCCGCAGTCTATATACTATCGCTGAAGATAGGTTTAATTTTTTAGCAATTTCATTTTGAGATTTGCCTTGTAGGTAAAGTCGCAGCCAATTTACTGTATCTTCCCCCAATTTTTCTTGTAAGTATGCTTCAAATTTTTCCTGTGTCATCTGACGCAAAGCTTGTTGTTCTTCTTGCTCTTGCGCTTCTTGATATTCTTCAACCACCTGAGTATCCAACAAGCTGACACGATTATCGCTGTCGTCTGTGAGTATCTCTTCTGACACAAGACGAACCATATCACTACCTGGTACTTGGGTTAAGCCGCCACGTTGAGTCCGTTTGAGGTAATTAATACAACGATACACTAGCAGTGGTTGATTGCGTACCGGACGCAAGCAATATTCCTCTGCGCTAGCAAATAACAGCGCGTTATTTAATCTACCGTCTTTTGTCAAAGTGGCTATATAAGCCATTTGCTGTTGCATGTAATTATCGCTTTGCAATAATTCTTGCAGCACTTCTGATAGTACATCTAATACAGCTCGTTGACGGTCTCGACTGAGAGAAATCCAAGTTTGGATTTTAGAGCGCAGTATTGCTAAACTACCCAAACGGGTGATTAAGTTACGGTAAGCTTTTTCTCTGGATACGCCTAGATAACGTTGACGTAAAATTTTCCAGCGATATTCCATTGCTTGCTTGGCAATTTGCAAATCTTTAGGAGCCAAATTTTCAAATCGCTCGGTGTCACTACCTAAAAGCCAGTCAACAATAGCGATTGCGCTAGCATGGCTCAGTTCAGGAGACTCGCTTGCCAATCTATCAAGCCAATTTTTTTTCAGTTCGTCTCCTACAGTCATGGAACTACATCCTTCGGAACCCTGTTGTATTACTTGCATCACGATTACAACCCCCATTTATCACATTTGTGTTTTTACTGGCAGCTGCCCCTAAATAACCTTTAGTCCGTTTAGAACTCGTTAGTCATCTCACTCTATACTTACGTCCAGACTGATGGGATTTATGCAAAATTGATAAGATGATTTGTACTTAACTGTATTCAGTCTGCCCCTAAAATAGGATAAATTAACTACTTTAAGATATTTTTCTTTTATCTAAACAATGTAAACTTTTTTGTGGAGCAAAATTCTCAGTTCTGAGCTATCGAAACGGCAAAAGGGGGTGAGGATGCGGCATTTTGCACCTGAAATAATAAATGAATATGGTTTTCACTATTGTTAGACGATATTTAAGCCACATAAGTTTCTAGTAATCCGTAGGTTGGGTTGACGATGAAAGGAAACCCAACATAGACGGTATGAAGTTTAGGGTATGAAGTTGGGTTTAGGGTATGAAGTTTTGGGTTTACGATATGAAGTTGGGTTTCGTGGAACGAGCCAACCTACGAGTTTTAAGTAAAAAGCGAGCAAGATGCTCGCACTACGACAATATGTAAAATCGCTTTCCCGTTCGCGAATTAGCGAGGATTGCTCCTGGAAACAATGGGGTTTTCCACCGATTGACGATACTGCTCGACTTCTGCTGTATAAGCGATTGGTAAAACTGCTTCAACGTTTTCATGAGGACGAGGAATAATCACCCAAGATTCCAGGGTTCCACCATGACAACTTTGTGCAGCTTCTATCCCAGCAGCCATTGCGGATTTTACTTCTTGAACATCTCCACGAATATTAATTGTAAAGCGAGCGCTACCTACCCGGATGTAACCTACGAGGGTAACTCGACCCGCTTTCACCATCGCATCTGCTGCTGCTAGTACAGCAGGAAATCCTTTTGTCTCTAATGCTCCAACTGCCTGTAGTGGCATTGGTTATCTCCTGTGTCAATTTAAAGTTGTGTGGTGTACAAATAATTGTACGAAGCTTCGTTCTTATTTTGATAAATATACTTAATGAAGTTTACTTGTTACTATAAAAAGTATTAGCAAACACCCAGTATATACGGTTGACAAAAATGTCATAAAATGTATCAGAAAATGCGGAATGGTTCAGATTTACTTGTAAAGTGAATAGGCAAAACCGTTTCTATATTCTCCGGAGGATTAGGAACAATGTAGTAGGTGATAACCTCCCCACCAAAGGTGTTGTTACCAGCTTCGATACCCGCTTCCATTGCCCTGTTGACTTCTGCTACCTGTCCTCGTATTGCGATTAACAAACGACCGCTTTCCGCTATACCGTAGTACACTAGGGTGACTTCGGAAGCCTTTAACATTGCGTCTGCAGATGCTAACACAGCAGGAAAGCCTAAAGTTTCGATTACTCCAACTGCCTGTGGCATGAATTTTTTCTCAACAAGTCAAAGCGTAAGTGATATTTATTTTACGACGTTGTTTGCTTTTACGATAAAGAAGATGGGGAATGGGGAGTGGGGAGTGGGTAGTGGGGAAAAGTTAGTGCTTATGTTTGGTTAGAATTTATATAGGAGTTGTTGGAGTAAGTTGTATGTCCCTGCTGGTTGAAGACTTGGAAAAAATGCAGCAGCAGTACCCCGACTATAAAATGGAGTTGGTTAAAGGTAAAGTTATCGTTATGAGTCCCTCTGGTTACGAGTCAGATGAAATCGCTGCAGAAATGATAGCTCAGTTACGCAATTGGGTTCGACCACGTAAAATGGGACGAATAACTGCTTCAAGCGCAGGATTTAGGTTGCCAAACTCAGATTTACGAACACCTGATGCTTCTTTTGTTTTAGCCGAACGCTTGCGGATAAGTCCTAGGTCTTATGCTCAGTTAGCACCTGATTTAAGTAAGTCGGCGCGAAAAAACCAAACTATGTAAAGATAAATAAATACGTAGAATGTATCTGCCGAGGTGACTGAAATATGGGCGCTCGTTTAAGGGTATTTCTCACTCCTGAGCAAGACAAAA
>JAHHIC010000023.1 GCA_019359035.1 Scytonematopsis contorta HA4267-MV1
TATTAAGATGCTACCGAAAAAACCACACAAGGTTTTATTATCTCAAATATTTGATAGAATAGCCTCATTGGGACGTATCCACGCCCCTAAACCTTCTGTCACCACTTCATAATTGGCGAAGGTATTGCTATCGACGGGAGATTTTTAGAGAGGGGTCTTCTCCACAATTATTTAAACTAACGCTACGTAGGATGGGTTAGGCGCAAGATAATCCACGATTTTATGCGATAAATATAATGCGCCGTAACCCATCATTATTTTATTTATTAATTTTTTAATTAAATTTGTAATTATTATGATATCTCCCAATCTCCAAGCAAAGCTTTCCACCCCTTTAAAAATAGGCTCAGTAGAAATCAAAAGTCGAGTTCTCCAGTCACCATTATCAGGAATAACCGACTTAGTATTTCGTCGTCTCGTACGTCGTTATGCACCAGAGTCGATGATGTATACCGAGATGGTTCACGCTTCCGGGTTGCATTATATAAAAGGTCTACCAAAAATAATGGAAATCGACCCCCAAGAGCGTCCAATTAGCATTCAACTTTTTGACTGTCGTCCCGATTTTTTAGCCGAAGCAGCCCAAAAAGCCCAAGCGGAAGGTGCGGATACCATTGATATAAACATGGGCTGTCCTGTAAATAAAATTACTCGCAAGGGTGGTGGTTCTTCGCTATTGCGTCAACCAGAAGTAGCTGAGGCTATTTTACGAGAAGTGATTAAGTCTGTAGATATACCAGTAACAATGAAAACTCGTATTGGCTGGGATGATAACGAAATTACCATCCTTGATTTTGCCAAACGGATGCAAGATGCAGGAGCGCAGATGATTACTGTACATGCACGCACCCGCGCTCAAGGTTATAACGGTAACGCTCGTTGGGAATGGATTGCTAAAGTTAAAGAAGTACTTTCTATACCTGTAATTGCTAACGGGGATATTTTTTCGGTGGAATCAGCAGTCAAATGTTTAGAAGAAACTGGTGCTGACGGGGTAATGTGTTCCCGAGGAACTTTGGGTTATCCGTTTTTGGTCGGAGAAATTGATTATTTCCTGAAAACTGGGGAAAGATTAGCACCACCGACACCTATTGAACTTTTGGAATGTGCGAAGGAACATTTACGCGCTTTGGGAGAATATAAGGGTGATAAAGGTGTGTACCAAGCAAGAAAGCACATGGCTTGGTACGCAAAAGGTTTTGTGGGAGCTTCTGTTTTGCGCGGTCAGTTGAGCCAGGTTGAAACTGTACAGGAAGGTGTGGGGTTGATTGATAAAGCGATTGAGAGTTTAGAGAAGGGCTACGAAGTTGAACTGGAGAGTGGTTTGGCTATGGTTTGACAAAATAAATTAACCATATAACAACCATATAAACTACAGGAAACCTGTAGGATGGGTTAGGCGCTTTGTAACAACTATTTGGAGTAGCTTAAGTTATGTAAACCGCCGTAACTCATCATTTATAGGGACTTAGAATTTACTTTATAAAACACTTCTAAAGCTTGTTTACCCTAATAACTTATAGTTAAAGAAAAATACTATGACTACCTATACTTTGAAACTTGACCCAATTATCAAATTAACAGAAGACCAATTTTACCAGCTTTGTCAGGAAAATCCTGATATGAAATTAGAGCGTAATCATAAAGGGGAACTAGTTATTATGCCACCAACAGGAGGAGGAACGGGGAAACGAAATTTTGAAATTGCTACTGATTTCGGTATTTGGAATCGCCAAAGTCAACTCGGAATTTGCTTTGACTCGTCTACCTGTTTTAAACTCCCTAATGGTGGTGACCGTTCTCCGGATGTGGCTTGGGTAAAAAAAGAGAGATGGGATGCACTCACACCAGAAAAACAAGAAAAATTTCCCCCAATTGCACCTGATTTTGTCTTGGAGTTAATGTCTCCTAGCGATATTTTGAAAGATGTACAGAACAAAATGCAAGAATATATGGATGCTGGAGTAAAACTTGGGTGGTTACTTGATAGAAAAACACATCGTGTCGAAATTTATCGTCAAGGTCGAGGTGTAGAAGTTTTAGAAAATCCCACTCAATTATCAGGGGAAGATGTTTTACCAGGTTTTATTTTAAATTTGCAAGTTGTTTGGGAATAAAGTAGTGCGTATAAATTATAAATTAATTATTCGTCAGGACTAAATAAGTATTTGTTTTGTAAAGTTTTTCAAATTGAGCATTTTTTTTTGTTGATTTTATAGAGTATTTTGCAGTATATTTGAACTGATTTGATTAGGAGCTATGTAATTGACAACGTAGTTTCTACATTGGGTCATCTCTACCTATACCTAGTTGCTTGAGCATTACTTTCACATCCTCCCACTTTGTACCACAATAATAGTATTTATTATCTAAGATATTGGCGATATAGTAGCCTTGTTTGCCACCATTAATGCGAAATAGCTCAATAGCTACTTTTTTCATTGAAGTACCAAAAGCAGCGAATTCCCCTGCATCCGCCATTTTACTAGTCCCCTGATAAGGAGGATTCCCAATAACCAAATCATAAGTGTTTTCTCGAATCAAACGAATAAACCTGATACCAGCCGCTAACTGTTCACCCCGCAACCGCAACCCCAAATCATCCCCAGAAGTGCGACGAGCTAAAAAACGTTCTAATTTATCTAACAGCGATGTTTTTGTTTGCTCAAAATTAAACAGCCCGTAACGTACTCGCAGGAATAAGAAATAAGGCTGTCACCCCGACATTACCAAATAAACCGGAAATTAATTATGCATTCCTCGAAATCCTTGTAGAGACCGTAAATTTACGGTCTCTACATTATTGGACGGAGATATTTATTACATTGACGTGACCCACCCACCTGTGGCATAACGAATAGCATCAGCGTTTATCCTTGTAGCCAGTTCATCAAACTTTGCCTCTAAATCCTTTGGAGTATCTACTATAAATCCGTGCCAGAGCAGTGCATGAACCTCGGTATGTGTTCGGTATGGAATTTGCACCAATTCAGGCTTAAATCCTAGTTCCTTTGCAATATCCATTAACTCGGCAACATCTAAATTAGCAAGATTTACCGATAAAAACCGTTTACCTTTTTCTGGGATACCGTTTAGAGTTTTGATGCCTTCAATTGTCGATTTCAATGTTGCTGTCATCGTTTATTATCTCCGTTCTAAACCAGCAAATAAACTTGTATGTACCGTTTTTGCTGGGGGTTTTTGCCGTTTGAGTCACATTAATGACTTCCGTGAGCGGGAACTGACTAGCAATTAGTTCGCATTTCGATTGTGCTGCGGCTAAAGAAACTGCTCGTATAGTTTCTTCCCATTCCTCATAGGGATTGCCTGGGTCTTGGAGCATTAATTCTTGACCTCAGAAGAAGTCGCCTTACGTCCAGCACCTTTGCGCTTGCCTCCACGATTATCCCCGATAGGCACAGCATCCATTGGAATTTCCCCTTCTTGCTTTGCATAGCTTAAAAGCAAGTTTTCAAGGTATCGATTTACAGAAGCATTACGCTTGTGTGCCAAAGACTCCAAAGCCTTTAGTACTCGCTCATCAAGCTTAAAAGATTTACTCTTTCGTTCAAACATGTCTAATCATTACTATAGACAACATTTTGCTATTTTTAATAAAGTTAGATGGGCTTATGTTAGCATTATCGTTAATCAAAAGCAATGACTTTGATTTTTTATATTCTTTTTAAAAGCATGTTTTGAAAGTGTCAAAATTTACCTGCATAACCCTCTCCAAACCTCTCCTCGACGCGGGGAAAGGCTTTAGAATCCCCCTTCCCTCTTAGGGAAGGGGGTAGGGGGGTTAGGTCTGTTTGTCTAATCTAATACTTTTAAAAAATCCTCTAAGATAGAACGAAAACACCTATTAAATTAGATACTTTTTCAAATATGATTTCTCGAATACAAGCATTTAAATATCGCTGTTTTGACCGACTTGATATCAAAGTTGGTCAATATCATGTTTTAGCTGGTGCAAATGGTACGGGAAAAAGTACTCTGTTGGATATTCCTTTATTATTAGGTGATATTTTATCAAGAGGATTAATTCCAGCTTTTTTAGAGTCTCCTTCTATTGCCGGAAGCCCAAGGGCACAAAGCTTACAAGAATTGGTGTATTGACTACCGTATCCCCGCAAGGTTAACTTTAAAATTTACATAATGTAACTTAACAACGACTCACAAAAACCATCCGTTACATCTGTTTATAATCCTTTACCATAACTACCTTCAACCTCTCTAAACTACTGTCCCCGCAACCAGTAATAAAACCACCCATAGCTTTCACTTGTAGCAAATAATTTAAAGGCATCTCAGTAACAACTTCCCCCGGCATTAAAACAGGAATTCCCGGAGGGTAAGGACAGACAATTTCCGCACAAATGCATCCAACAGTATCTCGTAAAGGTAAAGTCTCTGTCGGAGCAAAAAAAGCATCACGAGGAGAAACAGCCATAGAATTTTCAACCTGACACAAGACCATTCCTTCTACCTTCTTCATAACCAAGTCCGAGGTGGGATAAATCTCAGCCAAAGTCCTAAAAGCTTGCACCAACCGTTCAATATCTTCTTGAGTATTACCAATACTAATAATAAAAGTCACATGTTGCAGCGAAGCAAACTCCGGAGTCACCCCCAACTTTTCATCCAAAATTTCTTCCGCAGCAAACCCAGTTAAACCCAAACCAGAAACAGTAACAGTAAGACGAGTCCTATCCAAATTATATATCGGGGGGGTTAGGTCTCTTACGAACAACACAGACAAACCCGAAATTTGGCTAATTCGATTTCGTGCATCATCTGCAAGTTGCAAAGTACGAGACATTAACTCCTTCCCATACAAAGCCATTTGCTGACGTGCTGCATCCAGAGAAGCCAAAAGGATATAACTAGGACTAGTAGACTGTACCAATTGCAAAGCCTTAATCACCCGGTCAGCATCAACCCTGTCACCTTGAAGATGCAACATGGAAGCTTGGGTCATAGCACCCAGGGTTTTATGTATGGATTGTACAGTTAAATCAGCCCCCGCTTTTAACGCTGTCATAGGAAATTCCGGGTGAAAAGCGAAGTGTGCCCCATGAGCTTCATCAACCAGTAGCGGGATATTATATTCATGGGTCATTTCGGCAATTGCCTCGATATCACCACAGACCCCATAGTATGTTGGGTAAACCATCATCACCGCTTTAGCATCAGGATGTTGTTGCAGCACAGTAGATAAAGCAGAGGGTGTAAAACTGTGGGCAATATCTAAAACTGGGTCGTATTCAGGATTAATAAAAATTGGCATCGCACCCGAAAGAATTAAACCAGCAATTGCGGAAGAATGGACATTGCGGGGCAAAATTATTTTATCGCCTGCACCACAGGTTGCTAATATTGCTGCTTCGATTCCGCAGGTAGAACCATTGACAAGAAACCAAGTTTGTGATGCACCAAACGCATCGGCAGCTAATTGCTGTGCTTGGAGAATAACACCGTTAGGAGCAAAGAGATTATCGAGTTCGGTAAGTTCCGGTAAGTCGTGCTGGAAGAGAACTTTACCAAAAGTGTCAGCTAAGTTGCTGGATATTCCTACACCGCGTTTATGTCCAGGGGTGTAGAAGGGAGCATGGGGATTTTTAGCACAAGCTTTTAAGGTGTCTAGGAGAGGGGTTTGGTTCTGGTCGTGCATAAGCAAGGGATTGGCAACGGATGATAAACGGATGTAACGGATATATGGTATGTGGGGTAGGCTGTTTGGAGGATGTTTTTGGGTGTAGTTGTTATGTAAGTTGGGAGGTAGATATTACAAGGCAATTTAGGATGAATAAATTATGATGACTAATTTTAAAGCGATTTCCATACCAGAACCGCAAATACCAACTCCTGATCCAAATCCTCTACCTCGTCCACAACCACCATCTCCTGAACCAGAACCCAGAACTCCGGAAACTGTTCCACCCGTACCTATTCCCCAACCAGTTCCTGAACCTATTCCTCAAACGGTTCCTGGACCTATCCCCCAAACGGTTCCTTAATATTTACGGATGAGGGAGATAAAGAGGATAAGGGATTTCGGGAAAATGTATTCCCCACACAACCCCAGAATCGGTCTAGAATTAATTTCGTTCGCATCGAAATCTAAAATCTAAAATGCTCAGAGCTGGTATAGTTGGACTCCCCAACGTTGGAAAATCTACTTTGTTTAATGCTTTGGTGGAAAACGCCAAAGCAGAAGCGGCAAACTTCCCTTTTTGTACAAAAAATCCCAATGTCGGCATTGTTTCAGTGCCAGACGAGCGTTTAAACGTTTTATCGGATATTTCTAAGTCAAAACAAATTGTTCCAGCACAGGTAGAATTTGTTGATATCGCTGGTTTAATCGAAGGAGCTAGTAAAGGTGAGGGAATGGGAAACGCCTTCCTTTCCAATATTCGCGAAGTTGATGCCATAGTGCATATGGTGCGTTGTTTTGATAACGATGATATTATTCATGTATCTGGTTCAGTTGACCCAGTAAGGGATATTCAAGTAATTAATTTAGAGCTAGCTTTAGCCGATTTAGGTCAAGTAGAAAAACGCATAGAACGCACAAAGAAACAAGCACGAACTAGTAAAGAAGCACAGTTTGAACTAACAGTATTAGAAAAAATAGCAGCAGAATTAAATGAAGGTAAATCGGTACGTCAAGTCAGTTTAACTGATGAGGAAAAAGAAACAATTAAATTTTTAGGATTGCTAACCTCTAAACCCATTATTTTTGCTGCCAATGTTTCTGAAGACCACTTAGCAACAGGTAATGAATATGTAGAAAAAGTAAGAAAAGTTGCTGCAGAAGAAAACGCTCAAGTAGCAGTAGTATCAGCGCAAGTAGAATCGGAATTAATCGAATTACCACCAGAAGAACGTGCTGATTTTCTTGCATCTTTGGGAGTAGAAGAAGGGGGATTAAAATCTTTAATTCGTGCAACTTATACCCTTTTAGGACTGCGTACCTACTTTACTTCTGGAGAACAAGAAACTCGCGCTTGGACTATTAAAGCAGGTATGTTAGCACCACAAGCAGCAGGTGTAATTCATAGTGACTTTGAACGTGGATTTATTAGAGCAGAAACTGTTGCTTACAAAGACTTAGTAACGAACGGTTCGATGAACGCAGCCAAAGAAAAAGGATTAGTAAAAAGCGAAGGAAAAGAGTACGTAGTTCAAGAAGGTGACGTAATGTTATTCCGATTCAATGTCTAATAACAGTCCAGTAGAGACGCGATTAATCGCGTCTCTACACACCTATAGCGGATACGATAATATTGTTGTGGCAAAAGTACAGAATTATAGTATCCCATGAAAGAGGCTAGAAACGTTTTAGGAACACCTTTGGAAACCTGTTGCACCTCACCGATGACAGGTTACTATCGTGATGGAGTATGCAACACAGGAGCGGGAGACTTTGGTGCTCATGTAGTTTGCGCTCAGGTGACCGAAGAGTTTTTGGAATATACCAAAGCTAAGGGGAATGATTTATCTACCCCAGCCCCTATGTTTGATTTTCCTGGTTTGAAACCCGGTGATAAATGGTGCTTATGCGCTTCACGATGGAAAGAAGCACTTGACGCTGGTGTTGCTCCCCCTGTAGTTTTGTCTGCAACTCATGCATCTGCTCTTGAGTTTGTTTCCTTTGATGAATTGAAACAAAACGCTGTAGATAAAGTTTAATTAAAAAATATTACAGTTACCCCGGTTTTTTATCAATAACCGGGTTATATTTTTGATATTTTATTGGGTGCAGGCACAAATGACAAATAGCAAAATACCAGTAATTGATTTTTCTCTTTTTACCAACGGCAATCTAGCCGAGAAACAAGCTGTTATCAAAGAAATTTATCAAGCTTGTCATCAGATAGGCTTTATGTACTTACAAAACCATTTTATACCTGAAGACTTAATTGCACAAGTATTTACAAAAAGTAAAAACTTTTTCGATTTACCTTTAGAAGCCAAACAAAAGTTAGCCTGGAGCAATGAAATTAGTAATCAAGGTTACGTGGGTATGGAAAGAGAGCGTCTCAACCCCGAACAACCTGGTGATTTAAAAGAAGCATTTAATATCGGTAGACAAGAAGAAAAAAGGTATAGTTCTGCTCCTGTTCCGTCCTCTCAGTCTCTACTCCCCAGTTTTTATAACACTTGCACGCAGTTAGCGAATAAAGTATTGCAAGCTTTTGCGATAGCATTGGAACTACCAGAAGATTTTTTCGCAACCAATCACAGCGAGAAACATCACACATTGAGGTTACTGCATTACCCACCATTACAGCAAGCAGCATTACCAGGACAAGTTCGTGCAGGGGAACATTCAGATTACGGTAGTATTACTTTGTTATTTCAGGACAATAACGGAGGTTTAGAAATACAAACACCATCTGGAGAGTGGGTTATGGCTCCAGTAATTCCTGGAACCGTAATAGTTAATACTGGGGATTTAATGCAACGTTGGACAAATAATGTATTTTGCTCAGCTAAACATCGAGTAATGATTCCCGGTGATGATGAAGCAAATGAATCGCGTTATTCTATAGCCTTTTTTTGCCATCCCAATAACGATACAGAAATTTCCTGCCTTAAAAGCTGTCATCGGGAACATTCCCCAAGTTATCCTCCCATTTTAGCTGGAGAATATCTTGTAAGTCGTTTACAAGCTACTTATTAAAATAAATAACAGGGAAATTTTGGTTTTGATTCTGTTTGATTCTGTTTTTAATTTTGTAATGTGCGGGCGGGGCTTGCGATGCCCACCCCACAAGAGAGAGGTTTATCGTGTAATTAAAAACTTATATATTATGTACGATTGGATAATAATTGGTGCAGGATTTACGGGTGCCGCGCTCGCTTATGAACTAATTCAAAAAGGTTTTTCTGTCTTATTGTTAGAAAAATATCTAGCTCCAAATAATGCTACACGTTACAGTTATGGAGGTTTAGCCTTTTGGTCTGGTAACACAGAACTCATCCGTCAACTTTGTGATGAAAGTATTGCGCGTTACGAGGTTTTCTCAAAAGAATTAGCTGCGGATATAGAATTTCGTTGGTTAGATTTATTACTAACTATCGCTAAAAATACAGAGCCAGAAAAAACAGCAGCAATTTACGCAAATGTTGCAACCCCTCCCCAATTACTGACTGTAAAAGAAGCTTGTGAGTTAGAGCCATTGTTAAATCGGAATGCTATTTCCGGAGCTTTAACTGTTAAGCACGGACATATTAATCCAGAAAAAACAGTACAAGCTTATATTCAAGCTTTTTTGCGTAAAGGTGGTGCAATTGAATTTACTGAAGTATTAGAATGGCAGTCACAAAATAAAGTTTCAGTAAAAACAACAAATAAAACCTATGATGCTGCGAATGTAGCTATTTGTGCTGGTGGGATGAGTCGGCAATTATTAAAAGCATCGGGTATTCCTATTAAGTTGTATTTTTCTCATGCGGAAATAATCGAAATACCACCTGTTAATATCAAGCTAAATACATTAGTAATGCCAGCAAATTTGAAACGGTTTCAATTAGAAACGGAATCAAGTAAATTTGATGAGCTGTGGGATGAAAGTGGAAACGAAATCTTACCACCAATTTTAGACGCAGGTGCAGTTCAGTTTCAAGACGGGAGTTTGCGTTTAGGTCAAATAACTCGCACTATTGCTGATGTAAATGCGAAAATAAAAGCAGCAGACAGTCAAGAGTGGCTGCGAAAAAGCGTTGGGGAAATCTTACCTAGTCTAGGGAATTTACCAAGAACTTGGGGTCAGTGTTTAGTGGCTTTTAGTAGTGATAAATTACCTTTAATTGGTGCTATTCCAGGCTTTGAAAATGTTCATATTTTTTCAGGCTTTAGTAATCCTCTTGTGATAGTACCACCTCTGGCTCAACGTTTTGCTAATTCTGTATCTGGAGTTGATGACGAAATGATTAATTCTTTATCTCCTGGAAGATTTTGCTGTTAGAGGTCATTTATAAAGTAAAACTTAAATACACGTAGGATGGGTTAAGCGCATTTGTAGGACTTAGTTGGAGGCTCTTTAAGTCGGGTAAAGCGCCGTAACCCATCATTTTTGTAGACTTAATATTTACTTTATAAACCACATTCTTAAAAGCTTTGAATTAATTACTCCGAGCAAAAAATACAGCGGCAAAAATAATAAAACTTAACAGTACTAAAGGAACCCATAAGTTAGGAGCATCAGCTAAAGTCATAATAATTTTTTGTTAATGGTTGACGGTTAACGTTTGACTGTTGACTGTTGACGATTGACGGTTGACTGCTGGATGTTTGTTGGTTGGATTGAGATTAATTTTATACCTTTAAAGAGTTCAAGTAAATATAAATTAACATCTGGAAAAATCAGTAAATCTCACCCACTTCAAAAGGTATATTCTTTAGAGCGTAAAAATTCAATGTTTTTTAGCCCAACAGACAATTCAAAATCAAATGAGTTTCGACAACACGTGTAAATATTTAGCCGAAGAGTACCCAAAGGATTTTGTCCGATGGTTGCTGGGAGTAGAAACACAAGATATCACTGTACTCAAAACAGAACTTTTCTTAGAACCAATTCGTGCTGACTCAGTTATTTTGCTACAGTTAACGAATCGAATTTTACACCTTGAATTTCAAACCGACCCTATATCAAAACCTCCTATCCCTTTTCGGATGGGGGATTATTCGTTTAGATTAAAACGAAAATACGGTTGTCCAGTGACGCAGGTGGTAATATTTTTGCAGGAAACTACTAACGAAGCTGCTTTCATTGAAGAATATCGCGATGAAACAACGATTCACCGCTATCACGTTATCCGTATGTGGGAGCAAGACCCAGCCTTATTTCTCGACAACCCTGGACTTTTGCCTTTAGCTCCTTTAACAAAAACGGACTCACCAAGAGCTTTACTAGCCCAAGTTGCTGAAAGAGTAGCTAAAATTTCAGATATAGCAGAGCAACAAAGTATTGCAGGATGTTTGGGTATTTTAGCTGGTTTACGATTTGATAAAGACTTAATTCATCAATTTTTGCGGGAGGATATTATGCGAGAATCTGTGATTTACCAGGATATTTGGGAACGCTCAAGAAAGGAAGAAGCAGCTACATTTTGTCTGAAATTAATCAATCAACGCTTTGGTGATATTGATGCATCAATCATTCAACAAATTAAAATATTAACTGTTGAACAGATAGAGACATTAGGAGGAGCATTGTTTAATATTTCTGAAATAGGTGATTTAGTAGCATACTTAAAACAACAGCAACAAGAATAATTTGCGGGAGGATATTATGCGAGAATCTGTGATTTACCAGGATATTTGGGAACGTTCGAGAAAGGAAGAAGCTGTTTCATTTCTGTTGCGTCTGATTAATAAACCCTTTCCTGAGGTTGACTCCTCATTAATTGAACGGATAAAGATTTTATCTTCCGAGCAATTAGAAAATTTAGCAGAAGCTTTATTTGATTTTACTAATGTTAGCGATTTGCAAACATATTTAGAGCAACAAACTGCGTAAAATGCCAAGCAGAGCGGAATGGGCGACTAATTAGGCGAGGCTATTATCTCCTGATGATAACATGCTTCATCAACGCGAAATTGCTGAGGGTTTTTCAAGATAAATGTATCGTTTTCCTTGATTAAATCTCCTTGGCACAGCACTGGTAAGCGTTCGGTATATGCCTTAATCGCTAAAATATATTTATGGTCAGTGAGTGTGATGTTCATTGGGCGTAACTTATCAACGACCACACCAAGTAATGTAATTTCTCCGCTTAGGGTATTGCCGTTAGGACTTGCTATTTGCGTTACAATTCCTTGGATAGTTATGTTGGGATAATTAGTAATAAGCGAGCCAATTATTTCGAGTTGAGAGCAATTTTCAACAGTTGCTAGAATTTCTATTGCTTCACTAACACGGGTAACGTAATCACCTAGATTTTTCTGATTAGGTAACAAAATTTCAACCTGACTCCTTTGTACTTCTTGTTTTAACCAAATGGTAGCATTATCTAAAAATGGGCGGTCAAAGTGCCAGCCGTGGGATTGTAAGTAATTTCGCAGTTGTTCTAGTTCGATATTTCGGAAAATTTCCGCATCCCGGACTATTACTTTCATGGCTTAACTCCTTGACTAATACCGAGCATGATTGATTGGAGAGCAAATTCGCCACAAAATGGACAAATGAAAACAAGATATTAACCCTTGTGCATCAAGTAACTTGCAAAATTTTTTCCCAAGTAGGCGTTAGTCGCAAAACTTTACAAACTAACAACCGTCAAAATTGATGCTGTTTTTTCACGTATAATACTGAGATAATCGCTTAACTATTTTAATATATTCTTTGTAAATTGAATATATGTGCAGCACTTACGCGATGAGTCAAGTTTGAGACTTTATTTATACTTCCAAAATATTATGTAACAAGGTGTGAAATATATTGATGGTTATTCAAAAAAATAATATATTATAATTCAAGTATATAAAAATATTGTCATAGAGGTGCTTCAATTCATGGCATTAAAGAAGCAAAAAGGTCACTTTCAAGTTAATGAATCAATATTGGCTGTTGTCTCAACAAAAGAGCCACAATATATAAAGCTGACACAAGATTTATTTAATAGGACTGTGATGTTTTATGTTTCTAAAATGTCGGAGGATACCCAAGCATTTATTAGTACAAAGTCCCAGGAGTTGTATAGTATTTATGAAAAATTAATTTTTGATGATGACCAATTAAAAGCGTTGAGTATTCCTCAAGACCTAAGACGTGCAGCAATAAAAAAAGCGGCTGGTGTTGTCAAATCTTGGCATAGCAATTTTCAGCGTTGGGAAAAACTTATCCAAGTTTCTAAGTCCGCAAAAACGCTGAATAAGCGTAAAAGATTAAAGAAAAAAGCAGGCAAACCACCAGTTTTACCCAAAGAAACAAATTTTCCTATACAAGTTTACTCCGCGATGTTTAAAGACGATACAGGAGAGAGCTTATTAGTTAAGTTGTGGACTGGTAATTGTTGGCAGTGGTCGAAAATTCAGTACGCTTGTAGAAAGTTACCTCAGGGTTATGTAAAAGGAACTTTTTCTTTAATTTATTCTGAATACTCACTAAAACTTGTTTGGGTAATTCAAAAAAACACACCATCGTCTGGAAAGTTAGTAGACCATATTAAAGCTTTTGGGAAACTCCGAATTCTTGCACTTGATTTAAACTTAGATGACCCCATTATTCTGGGTAAAGTGTTGGAAGGATGCGAAGGTACGGGCGTTGTTATTGAGCTAGCCACTCTACGTATAAACGGGAACAATCGACTCAATCACCTTAGGAAGCGTTATCTAGGATTAATTGCAAAAGCTCTCCGTCAAACTAACACACATACCGAACTAGGTTCTGTTGTTGATAAATCGATGTGCCGTCATCGTTGGCAAAAAATTAAAAATTTAGAGAAAGAAATTGTCGAACAAATTTCTCATCAAATTACTGAGTTTGCCAATAAAAATGATTGTCAAATTATCGTTTTTGAAAATTTAAAATCCCTTAACCCAAGTCATAAAAAATACTCACATAGAAGTAATATAAAACGTTCAAATTGGGTTGCAAAAAAGATTCAAAAACGTACTGAGGCTAAAGCCTTACATCGCTATTCGATTTATACAATTAGAATAAATCCTAGTTTTACTAGCATTACCGATTCCGTGACTGGTAATAAGTGTTTACGCGGTCAACAAGTCGGTTCTTTAAATCTTTACCTCTGGAGTTCAAAAGGGCTAGGTAAGCTGGTAAAATCACCATCGGGAAAAGTATACGATGCATCAGAGAATGCGGCTAGGAATATTGGGATTAAGTACCTAGCTGGTAAGTTTGATAAGCTGTCGATGTTTAAACCTCAAGGTTTAGAAGATGTGGTTATCAGTTGGCAACCTAGCACATCCTCTAAGGGAAATGTGGTGACTTTGCCCAGTTGGTATCTTCTTAATTTAAGCAATGCTTAAGAGTTTACCTCATCAATCAAGTAGCTGCTAGTTCAGTCGTCTTGGATGTAGGCGTATGGAAAAAGCCACGAAAAAAAGTACCAAAATTAGGGGTTGTCCAATTTGTCCCTATTTTTGATTACCACCATCCTATCTCCCATTGGGTTGAACGGATGACCGTAAATTATTTGCGATCGCACGGTGGAGTTGCTGAGAAACAAGACAAAACATGGAATCTCACCTTACCCACAGGGGAACAGTTGAATCATGTAGTATTTACTTCTACAGAAGCTGCAATGCTACTAAAGAACAATTAGGTGAACGGGAAACAGTATCGCGAGCAACTCAACGTGTAATACGGTGCTTTGTTGATTGGGGAGTGCTACAAGATACTGATAAAATAGGTATATATAAAGCTACATCAGAGCAATTAGTTGATAGAAAAATAGCAGTTTGGTTAATAGAAGCCGCTTTAATTGCGAGCGATTGTAGTTCTCAAGCTTTAGGTGCAATTAGTCAAACTCCTGCATTGTTTCCATTTATCGTTAATCTAACCAACCCCAGAGATTTCGAGGCAAATAACAGGCTGGAATTTTTCTATCAAGGTATGAATGAAAAAATGGTGATGCTCCGACGTTAAAAATTTCAAGTTATTCCCCATTTTTTAAAGTTGTTATGTCATTAAAGTTTCGTTCACAAAATCTTCAGTGGAATTGTCAAGCGCACGCTCGCTGCGTCCGACGGGTGTATGAATAAACATCGTTTTGGGGTCTACCTTTTTCTCTGGTTTTGGAGGTAGAGAAATTTCATAGTTAACAGGCTGTTGGTGGTCGGATAATAATAACTTCGGGTTGTATACGCTATCAAACTTCCAAAGCATCTTGATAAAATTTGTTTGTCCTCGCAACAGGTGACCTGCGGCAATTGAGGCTACAGACTTTAATGCCTCCCAACCTAAATGCTTTTTGTTTAAAATTTGCTGAGTCTTGACCAATTCTTCATAAAATTCAGCCAGAGGTAACTTGGTAGGTAGGACTGCGTGCTGAATGTCAAAAAGGCGATAATCGCGGGTAGCAAGTTCACGGGATTCAGTTCGCCAAGTTTCCGTACCGGGATAGGGTGTATTAACGCTGATATTTACAATTTCGGGAATTTCCAGACAAAACTGCCGAATCGTTTCAAATCTATCTCTATCCCAATCTGGGTCAGCAATAATATTTACCGCGACGGTGATACCTAAAGACCGAGCATACTCTAAAGCTTCAAAATTCTTCGACAGGGTGACCCGTTTGCGATATTTTTGCAATCCAGACTCGTCGATAGCTTCTAAACCCAGAAACATATACTCTAAACCAAGAGTTCGCCAAAATTCAAAAACTTCTTTGTTCCGCAGCAAGACATCTCCTCGCGTCTCCAAATAATAGCTTTTCTTAATTCCTTTTTTGAGAATTGCTGACCCAATTTCAAAGCCATGTTTTGCCTGGATAAAAGCCACATCATCAACAATGAAAACACCTGGTTCTTTTATCTGTTCCAGTTCTTCGACAATTTTTTCCGGAGTTTTGACGCGGTAGCTACGACCGTAAAAAGTCCAAGCACTACAGAAAGAACAGTTCCACGGACAACCCCGGCTAAATTCAATCGAAGCACAAGGGTCTAACACACCAATAAAATACTTGCGTCGATGGTTTAATAAATGGCGAGCAGGTAACAAATCATCTAAATTATTGACAAAAATAGGTGGTGGTCCTTCTCCTAGAGGAGTTACAACTCCAGGTACTTTAGTCAAGTTGCTGCGGTCGCTTGCAACTACCTGCAACAATTGACCCACAGAAGCTTCACCTTCACCTTTGAGAATACAATCTATCGCTCCAGCCGCATGTTCTAGTATTTCTTTGGTGATAAAGGAAAGGCTATGTCCACCAGCAAGAATAAAACTTTCGGGCAATTTTTCTTTAGTCGCTTTTGCCAAATCGATTATTTCTGGTACATTTGCCAGATAATTACAGGAGAAAGCGACTACATCTGGACGCCATTCTTGTAGCAAACGATAATAATCCTGGTGGGTTTCTACCTGCAAATCAATGATTTTGGCCTCATGTCCGCATTGAATAACAGCCGCAGTAATTAGTTCTAAACCCAGTGGTTCAAGGCGTAGGAACACCTTGGAATACATAAGTACGCTAGGATGCACGGCGAGTATCTTCATGAAATTTACTCCCTGGTGATTCCATAAATTTACCGCATCACAAATTACACTGAAAGTAACTTAATATTTATAAAAGATAGTGAATTTGCCCAAAAAGATAGTCAACTGGCAGAGAAAAGTTTTGCGGTCAACAGTCAACAGTCAACCGTCAACTGTCAACACCCAACAGCCATGCAACCAAAAGAAATCGCCATCTACCTGCAAGAGTACACAATACTAGGAACTCTCCCCCCCACAACCTTAGAAGCAATAGCCGAAGTAATAGAAGAAAAATATCTCCCCCCAAAATCCCGACTAGTTAACGAAAGTACTTCACCAGAAGGACTTTACATCCTTGTCGAAGGAAACCTAGAAAGCAACAGCAATAACAAAAACAACCCAGCATTAGAACTTAGTTATCTTCCTGGTGCAGTCATACACTTAGAAGAATTAATATTAAACAAATTAGCTCAGTCCAACATCACCACCCTGACAAAATGTAGGTTGTGGGTCGTACCCGTAAGTAAATTCTGTCAACTACTCAGTAAATACCCAGAAATATCGCGAGCAGTCATCCCACTATTAGCACAAGAATTAGCAGAATTAACATCAGCATTAACCTTCGAGCAAGAACGTTCCGTCGCTTTACGTCCCTATTTAGTCACCAAAGCAAAACGAGGTATCGTAGGAACCAGTCGTTATGCAGTGCGTCTGCGAGAACAAATTCGCGAAGCCTCTCATAGTCGTAAATCAGTATTAGTTTTCGGAGAACCAGGATTAGAAAAAGATAATATCGCAGCCTTAATACATTACGGTTCCCCAAAACGTCGAGAACCAATAATTAAAGTAAACTGCGGAATTCTCCAAACCAGTGGAGCAGATTTATTTGGTCGTGCTTCCGGAAAACCAGGACTTTTAGAATGGTTAGGGGAAGGTACTCTTGTTCTAAATAATATCCAAGAAATACCTTCAGAATTACTACCACCTATTGTTAACTTACTCAAAACAAATACTTATACCCCCGTCACACGTCCAGGAGACACCCGCTCCGAACCCCACATTAGTAGAGCTAGGATTATTATTGTTTCCGAAAAAACTCAGTCTCAAGTCGAGCGAGCAGTTGGAAGCACAATCAAAGTCCCACCATTACGAGTGAGAAAAACAGATATTGCAGCTCACGTCACCTATTACATCAGTTTATATAGTCGCTCACGAGGAATTTCTCAACCAAAAATCACACCCGAAGCTTTACGTCGTTTGCAGTCTTATGATTTCCCAGGGAACCAAAAGGAATTACAAGACTTAGTAGAACGAGCAATAATTCAAGCCGAAGAAAGAAAAGAACTCACAGAAGAAATTTTTTGGTCAGCAGACACTAAGAAAAAACGCTTTCGAGTTAACTTATTAAATACCTATCCCTGGTTGCGGAAATTTTTACGAAGTTCTTGGTGGCCAGACAAAATAAATTATGGTTTTACAGCCGCAGCATTTGCCTTTACAGTAGCAGTATTATTTATCGGACCACAAACGCGAGATAAAAACTTTGCCTTAAATCTTTTTTGGGCTTGGTGGTGGCCGATATTTTTATTTCTTTTTCCCTTCCTTGGACGCATTTGGTGTTCAGTTTGTCCATTTATGATTTATGGAGAAATTACCCAAAAACTATCCTTGTGGTTATTTCCACGACAACTCAAAAAATGGCCGAGACAGCAAGCAGAAAAATGGGGTGGTTGGTTTGTCTTTGGCATGTTTACATTAATCTTTCTTTGGGAAGAACTTTGGGAATTAGAAAATACAGCCTACTTATCAGCTTGTTTACTGCTATTAATTACCGCAGGAGCAATGATTTTTTCCGCAATATTTGAACGACGA
The DNA here is from genome assembly GCA_019359035.1 of Scytonematopsis contorta HA4267-MV1. Taxonomy (GTDB): domain Bacteria; phylum Cyanobacteriota; class Cyanobacteriia; order Cyanobacteriales; family Nostocaceae; genus Scytonematopsis; species Scytonematopsis contorta. The sequence goes on from JAHHIC010000023.1 coordinate 18,042, forward strand.
TTTTGGTGTCGCTATCTTTGCCCAATTGGAGCAATGAACGGAATGTTTGCCAAACTTTCCATGACAGAACTGCGGGCACAACAGGGAATTTGTTCAGCAAGTTGTACCACATATCAATGTTATAAAGGTGGACCGAGAAAAGGGGAAGGAATGGAAACAAACGGATGTCCATTATATTCCCACCCCGCACAATTAGAAGATAACAGAGACTGTGTATTATGTATGACTTGCCTAAAAGCTTGTCCCCATCGCTCAGTAGAATTTAACTTGCGTACACCAGGTATAGAACTATGGACAACACATGTACCACGTACTTACGAAGTTGCCTTATTATTTTTACTCTTAGGTGGAGTTTATTTGCATTGTTTACCACAAATACAAACATGGTTTAATTTAAATCTAGACTTAACTCAATTTTGGCAACACTTAGGTTTATCAATACTAGCCTTAATTATTCCTGTAGCCATACCATTTATTGCACACCAACTATTATCTTATCGTCGTAAAGTTAAATCATTTGTAGAACTAGCTTACGGTTATCTTCCACTCATACTAGGAGGTAACTTAGCTTATTACTTACACTTAGGATTAGGAGAAGGAGGGCGAATTTTACCAGTAACGTTTGCAACTTTTGGCTTAAACGGAGAAAGTTTGCCAATATTAGTAGCGCATCCAGCAGTAATTTCCTTTTTACAAGGAACAACATTAATCTTCTCAATAATTTTGACCATAATTCTCACACAAAATATAGCCAAACAACCCATACGTATCTTACTTTGGCAACACTTAGCAGCAATTGGATTAGGTATAAGTATGTGGCAAATAATCCTTAACTGACCTAACCCCCCTACCCCCCTTCCCTATGAGGGAAGGGGGAAATTAAAGCATCTCTCAGCTTCCTGGAGAAACTGTGAAACCCATATTTTCTTGTTCCCCTTCCCTACCAGGGAAGGGGTTAGGGGTTAGGTTCTTTTATTAAATCGGCAACTCAATAATAAACTCACTACCCTTTAAACCCACATTCCGCACCCTAGCTGTCACAGGTTCATTAGTACTTAAGCAATTATCGTTAGATAGTACTATCAAACTATCGCTTTAAGTTATATTCTCAAATATTTTAAAGCTTAATAATAATTA
>JAHHIC010000024.1 GCA_019359035.1 Scytonematopsis contorta HA4267-MV1
CGAATTGATATTTTCTCCTGAATATGTGCTAAAACTATTTTTTCTCGTAGGTCTATTGAATATGCTTTCATAAGAAGATAATATTTGTATCCTTAGTGTACCTCATAACAGCCGGAAGTGCTGTATACTAAACTTTACTTTACAGCATCTGGGTCAACACCCAAAGCTTTTAACCTCCTTTTCAATTCTTCCACTTGCTGTTGTGCATTTTCTGCTCTTTCTTTATCTGTAATAAAATATAAAAAAGTGATGTTACTTGCAGGTTTATTAGTAACAAATTATGAATAAATGTAACGGATGAGTTATTTGTAGGATTTATTAAGGTTTTAAGTTATGATTATTGCCGTCAGGTTATAATTTTGCCAGCCCTGCCTTTGGAGATTGACTCGATGGCGTATGTCTCCCCCAAAACCCTCACCAAAGAAGATTTTCTCGACCAATATCGAGACAATCCCCGTTACGAACTTGCAGATGGAGAATTAATAGATATGGAACCCACTGGCCCCCACGAAGCAGTGGGTGGAAAACTAGCAACTCAAATAGGTATTTGCTTAATAGCAGAAAAGCACCCGTGGTTTATTCCCCGTACTTGCTTGATTTACCCATTTGCAGAAGCTGCGACTGCTCGTCGTCCAGATGTTGTAGTTTTAGATGAAACAGTTCTTGGGAGTGAACCGCTATGTTTGCTTGAACCTGTAATCACCTTGGGACGCTCGATTAAATTAGTAGTTGAGGTCGTCAGCACCAATTGGGAAACCGACTATGCTCGAAAGCTAGAAGAATATGCGCTTTTAGGTATTCCTGAATATTGGATTGTGGATTATCGGGGATTAGGAGGTATTGCATTTATTGGTAAACCTAAACAACCTACCTTCACCGTTTGTCAACTTATTGGTGATACATACACTCAGCAACAATATCGACTCAATCAGTTAATTAAATCGCCACTTTTAACCACTCTTCAACTCCGCTTAGATGATGTTCTTCCTCGTTAATCTAGGAAAAAGTAAACAGTTTTTTAAGTGGGAGTTCAAAATCTAACTTCTCTTCATACACTTTAAGAAAAAAGACTAGTAACAGTCCCCACCATTTCTTGAACTTCCACCGGACTGGGTAAATGAACAGCAAACCCCATTCTAAAAGCGCGTCCTCGTTCCAACGCATCACCCATAGCAACTATTGCAACCATCCCAATATTTTTTTGCATCTGTCGTTCTATTTGCCTAATTTTTCCTATTAAAACCTGGCTATTTTCTTCATTTAATAAAGCCAAATCAACTAATAAAATATCAACACAATCACCATCAAGTAAAATTAGCGCTTCTTTAACAGACGTAGCAGCCACAACCACAGTTCCATATTCTTGCAAAACCGCACACAAAGAAGCACTATCATTAGACACCACCAAAACTCGTACATTTTCTAGACGACAGTAACCTAATTGATAATCACTCTTATGTTGCTTACCCCAACTGCACATCAATTCTGTAATCGGGGTGAGAGTTTGCCCTTCTGAAGTTAAAAAATACTCAACACGAGGTGGAGACTCCTTATACGATTCTCTACTAATTAATCCTTCCGCTTCCAACTCTCTCAGTTGCTGAGTTAATACCTTCTGCGTAATATTGGGGAGCAACAACTTCAACTCGCTAAAACGTCTTGCATCACGTCTCAACCACCAAAGGATAACGCATTTCCACTTGCCACCAATTGCTTCGATTGTAACTTCCACTGGGCAACGATATTTTTTGCTATTAGTATCCATTTGGTAACTTTTAACCACGTGTGGTACAAATTCAGAGTTTGCGAAAGCAGACACAAACAAGACAATCCTGGTTTGCAGGACATTATTTACATTAAAACCAAAGGGGTAAAAGAATGAGTGAAAATGTTTGTGTAGTAGTCGGAGTCGGACTAGGATTAGGATTAGCCATCGCTGAAATTTTTGGGCAACACGGGTATTCGATTGCTATGTTAGCTCGTCGCGAGCAAGCCCTTGCAGAGTACCAAAAAACGTTGAAAAGTTCAAATATCGAATCATCTGGTTTCAGTGTTGATGTCGCAGATGAAGCATCTATTATTGCTGCATTTAATCAGATAAAACAAAAAATGGGCACTCCCCAAGTGTTAATTTATAATACCGCATCCCCAAGACAGAGCAAGGGAATGGCAACTAGCAACACCCAGTTAGTTGAAGATTTTAAGATTAACGTCGCTGGAGCTTTAACTTGTGTGCAGCAAGTTGCACCATTAATGAAAGCCCAAGGAAAAGGAACCATTTTGTTAACTGGTGGTGGATTTGCTTTATCACCGTATCCTGATTTTACATCCCTCTCAATTGGTAAAGCGGGTATTCGCAGTTTGTCTCTAAGTTTGGCACAAGAACTACGTGATGATAATATTCATGTTGCGACTGTCACGGTTTGCGGTACTATTGGTCAAGGCGAGCATTTTTTACCCTCAAAAATTGCTCAAGTTTACTGGGAACTCCACAATCAAGAACAATCGACTTGGCAACAAGAATACGTTTATAAATAAAATTACTTGAAAATAAAAGCATTTACCATGATTTTAGTCACTGGAGCAACTGGAACAATTGGCAGTGCCGTAATTCAACACCTCACCAGTCAAAATGTTCCAATTCGAGCATTGTTAAGAGATGTTAAAAAAGGTTCCCATTTGTCATCGCATTCAATCGAAGTTGTACAAGGAGATTTTCTGCATCCAGATACATTAGATGCAGCATTACAAGGAGTTGAAAAAGCTTTCCTACTTTCTGCTAATGATGCACGTCAGATAGAAATGGAATCCAACTTTATTGACGCTGCAAAAAGAATGGGAGTGCAACACATCGTTAAACTTTCGGTATTAGCTGCAGATGTTGCTTCTCCTAGTACATTTCAAAAATGGCATGGGGAAATAGAAAAAAAATTAGAACAGTCAGGAATAAAATGGACGCATTTGCAACCCAATATGTTAATGCAAAACGTCAATTTTTACGCACCTACTATTGCGGAGTCGAATAATTTCTTTCTTTGTGTTGGAGATGCTGTAGTTTCCCATGTTGATGCTCGTGATGTTGCAGCGGTTGCAGCGGTTTGCTTAACTGAACCTGGTCATGAAAGCAAACGTTACGTATTAACTGGAACTGAAGCTATAACATTCACTGAAGTCGCAAAGATATTATCAGATGCTTTTGGTAAAGAAGTATCTTATGTAAATGTACCACCAGAAAATCTCAAACAAGCAATGTTAGATGCTGGGGAAGCTGAGTGGTTTGTAGATGCGGAACTTGAATTATTTTCTCTTTGGGCTAATGGGATAGGAGCAATTGTGACAAATACTATTGCGGAAATTACTCATCGTACACCGACCTCTTTTAATGAATTTGCGCGAGATTTAGCAGCTAGCGACCGTGCAAAAGTTTTTTCAAATAATTCCAAATAATTCTAAATAATTCCAAATAAATTAATCTAACCAGGAGCAGTTATCATGATTGTGGAATATATTCGCTACAAATTACCTGATGGTTTAAACACAGAATTTGAAAGGATTACGCTAAAGCTGTCGAATTTCTTAGCGCTTCTTCTGTTTGTCATGGCTACGAACTTACCCATTGCGAAGAAGAACCTCAACGTTACGTTTTAAGAATTTTGTGGACTTCCACCCAAGACCATTTAACAATCTTTCGTAGTAGCGAAGAATTTAAAGGCTTTTTTGCATTAGTCCAACCTTATATACCTCATATCGAGGAAATGCAACACTACAACTTAACAGGAATTTCTTCTAGCAAGTAATATTAAGACTTAACAATCATGACACAAGGATTACCACCACTCTACCAAAATGTTCCAATTGAGTTAGCACCAGCACGACAACTCACATCATTTCCAGTCAACACTTTTATTGAGAGCATAGCGATTACTACTGACGGAACCTTATTTATCAGCAACCACGAAGCAGGTCAAGTTGTGCGAGTCTCCTTAAATGGAACTCAAACAATTCATGCTACTTGGGAAAGCAAAATTGCTGGTTTAGCCACCACCAATGATGGTAACTTAATTGCTACAGCTTGGAATGCTAGCGGAACACCTGTAGTTTTACAAGTATCTGCTGAAGGTAATATCGAATTATTAGCCACACTACCCGACGCAATTTTTCTTAACGGATTAACTCGTTTGCAAGGGGAGCGTTACTTATTAGCTGATTCTTTTCGTGGGGCTATTTGGGAATTTAATTTAGAAAATCATAGCACCAAAATTTGGTTAGAACATCCCCTGTTAGGACGTAGTAATCCAGAAAGTCAAATACCAGCTGTTAACGGTTTGAAATTTTTTGATGGTGATTTATATGCTTCCAACACCGAACAGCAATTAATTTTGAAAATTGCGGTGAATGCTTCGGGTAACCCAGGGGAACCAGAAGTATGGGTCACAAATAATAATATTGACGATTTTGCCTTCGATGTCGATGGAAATCTTTACGGAGCGACCCACGTATTTAATAGTGTTGTCAAAATTTCTCCAGAAGGAAAGACCACAACTATTGCAACAGCAGAACAAGGAGTAGTTGGTAGTACAGCCATCGCATTTGGACGCACTGATAAAGATAATACTTGTATTTACATTGTGGGCAATGGTGGTATGTTTTTACCCCCACCGACGGGTATTGTACCCGCAGAAGTGGTTTGTTTAGAGGTCAGCAAGAAAGGTTTACCACTATAATGGACGACGACACCCAAAACCTACCCGTCACAATTTGTATTTTACGTCGCGCTAGACTGGGGAAAGAAAAAGAATTTGAGCAATTGCTTTCCAACATTATCGCCTCAGCTAGCGAGTTTCCTGGACACTTAGGGACTAATGTTTTCCGTCCCAATGACTCTGATAATCCAGAATATAGGATTATCTTTAAATTTGACCTGGTTAGTAATCTTCAGCGTTGGGAAGAATCACAGGAGCGACGACGGTGGATGGAGTTAGCAAAACCCCTAACTGAGGGGGATGGAACTCTAGAAAAGTTTACAGGGTTAGAGACTTGGTTTACTTTACCCGCGAAAAAAGCAATTATCCCACCTCCTCGCTATAAGATGGCATTTATCACTTGGTTAGCCATTTTTTCCTTAATTAACGTAATTAATTTTTTGTTTGCTCCTATTTTAAATGTACTACCGCCTTTAGTTAGAACTTTTGTACTCACGTTAACTCTTGTACTGCTGATGACCTACGTAGTTATGCCACAAATGACAAAGATATTTTCTCAGTGGTTATACCCTCATCGATAACCGAGAAATCTATTTAAGGCTTACGCAAGCTCTACAAAATTCTTGGCGTTCTTGGCATCTTGTTGCTTATCGAGAAATCAAGCCTTTTGGTAATTTTGCGTAAGTAATGATATTGTTTCACAACTTAATTTTCTCAAATCGCAAGTTAACCATAAAAATTAAATTTGAATTGCAAAAATAGTTTTTATTCTCAATCTATAATCATAAATTTTGTAATTTTCAATCAAGTTAAAACTTTATTTTATTTATTATGAAAAAGCGTAAAATTACATAATATTTCTGGCTATAGTTGGGTTGAGGAACGTTCACGCAGTGGAGCGGAGCGCTAAACCCAACCTACGTTTTAAGGGAAATTTTCACAATATTACATGTTAATTTTAGTTACAAAATTTATTTTCTGTAAATTTACTGTTGTTAATTAATTCTGTCTTTTGTGATTATTGTATTTAATTAATCACTCTTTTCAAAAGTACAGAGTTTAAGGATTTCGGTTGTGAAGTTGTTGATATTTTTAAAGGGGATAAAATAATGGTAGCTCAGTTGGAAACTAACGTTGTCAAGTCAGAAGAAGGTAGGGTTATAAAGTTTGGTGACACCATTTATTTAGAGCATATGAGTGGTGACTACCTTACCACTTCAAAACAGGGTAGAATTAAGCGTCATCATTTCCCACGCTTGGGAAGCAGCGATAAAGATAATAGGGAAAAGGTTAAGTTCGAGATTCTGGGTAATTCTGAGGGTAGCGAACTTACGGATGGCTGCATCATAAAGCTAAAATCCACCGAATCGAATCTTGGCAATAGAAATATCTTAGGTGCATGGGACGATTGCTATGATTGCTACTACTATAACGATAATTACAACCCCAAAAAGCAAGGGTGGAAAATTAACAAGAAAGCTGGCAACGGAGACAATAAGATTCGCTATGGTGATGAAGTGTATCTGACCAATCTCTACTACAAAAATCAACGATTGTCCCTATGCACACGATTTAATGGATACGTGACCACATTACCTTTTGCTAATGAATGGTGGACCCTCAAAGCTGAAGGAACTCAAGATAAAATTGGCTTCAGTTCAGAAGCGGCTTACCTACGACAAGCATTTGAGCCAAATGTCAGAGGTTATAGTGCAGCAAATATGGCTTATCTCGCTTATTGTGCTGAAGCAGTTTATAGCAACCCTAAGAACAGTAAAGCGAAGTTTGAACGACTGGGTTTCAGCATCAATGAATTCGAGCATTTCATCGACTTCCCTGACACCAATACTCAGTGCATCGCAGTCGGAGACGATGAAAAAATTGTTATTACCTTCCGAGGAACCGAGAATTTGAACGATTGGAAAACCAACTTTAAACTTCTTAAGGCTGCATGGAAAGTAGGTATGGTTCATGCAGGCTTTTATGGGTCGCTGCAATCGGTCTGGCCAGATGCGATGAACCGACTAGAGAAGCTACGGACAAACAACCAGCCCATTTGGCTGACGGGTCATAGTTTGGGAGGAGCGCTGGCTGCATTAGCTTGTGCCACCTTCTGTAAAGAGTTGCCCGATTATGAGATTGCTGGAATTTATACCTTTGGGCAACCACGAATTGGTGACCTGATATTTTGTAAAGCCTTTGATACAGAAGCCAAAGCTCGTTACTTCCGGGTTGTAAACAATAATGATGCCGTTCCCCGTATTCCTACTCTGAAGTACGGTCATGCTGGAAACCTATTGTATTTCGATGCACGAGGAAATTTGCATCACAATCCAAATATGTCCTTGTGGAATCCCATATTCTGGTGGTATCGCTTGCAGGGCTACTACAAAAGCCTTTTCAATCTTGATTCCGACGACATTGGCGACCACAGAATGGGTGACTATCGTATGTTAGCCATGCGCCAACCTACTTACATAAAATATCTTCAGATGTAACCGGACATATCTGGAGAAATAACCGGATTATAGTGCAGTTTCTTACTCTAGATGCTGTTATCGCATAGAAAAGGTTGATAAATTATAAATATAAACAAAAACGCATCGAAAGGAGAGCAACACAGCTTAGACCCAGAGATGCATATATTACGAAGACATAGGCGGTTATAGAGTGTCACTTATTTTCTCTATCTTATCGTAGCTCACAAATCAATGTAGTTAATGGTAAGCGTCTAGGGTCTATACCTCTATTATATTAAACTACCAGGTTATCTGGAAATCCCTATCAACTTTTTGTCACAACCCTATATTTTAACCTCCATATAAGTGGAGGTTTTTTATTGTCCAACTATTTACAACTCATTGAGGTATAAATGATGATTGGTATCACCCTTGAGGTAAATATCTTATACCGTAAGAAAGAATTGAAGTTGGAATATGACTAGCTTAAGTTACGACTTCAGACAGTGTGTAATTGATGATTCAGCTTTTATCTTAGTTAGTAGATAGCTAAAACATAACTCACAAACTTTCTAGGACACATCAGTCCACATCGAACTATTAATTAACATTAAACAAAAACAGGAGAATTACTATGGATACTACAGCATTTGAATTAAGCTTAGAGCAAGAATTACAAATGAGAATCATGGAAGATTCAGCCCAAGGGTTGAGCAAGCAAGAAATGTTAGATTTATTAATGCAAACTTCTCGGATGCTGATGATTAAGGACAATCTTATTCGCAATATAATCAAACATGGTGCAATATGAGATAAAAATTTATGTAATGTATGTAGAGACTAAACATGTTTAGTCTCTACGTCTGTGATGTATATATTAATCCTGCAATTATATTTTGTGTGCAATTCACAAAATTTGGAGACTAAACATGTTCAGTCTCTACATTGTTATTTGAGGTATTTGATGAATTACGATATATTACGAATCAAATTTGTTGTAACTTTGATTAATTCTGTCGGTTCTACGGGTTTAGATATATGCATCTGAAACCCAGCATCAAGAGCTAATTTTTGATTAGAATCTCCGGCATAAGCTGTGACTGCGATTGCAGGAATAGTTCCACCTTTCTCTGCTGTTAATGAGCGAATATGTTTCATTAGCATATAGCCATCCATTTCTGGCATTCCGATATCACTAATTAATATATCTGGGGAAGATTTCTGCAATATTTCCAAAGCCTTTGTTGCAGACGATGCTGCTGTAACGGTAGCACCTTCTGCTGTTAGTACAAAGCTGATGAACTCTCGTGAATCTTCGTCATCGTCAACTAATAATATATTTCTTCCATCTAAAGAAACAGGAAATTTATCTGTTTCATCTCCGTCGCTACTTCTCTGTGATTGTTGATTTTTCGACAATGGAAGTTTAACGGTAAATGTCGCTCCCATTTCTTCACCTAAGCTCTCGGCTTGAACGCAACCTCCGTGTATTTCTACTATATTACGAACTATTGCTAAACCTAAGCCTAACCCACCAAATTTACGGGTAGTTGCACTATCTGCTTGACGAAAATACTCAAAGACGTGGGGTAAAAAGTCGGAATTTATACCTTTTCCATTATCACTGACGGTAATTTGTGCATAATTTTCTATTTTTTGCAGTTCTACAAGCACATTTCCACCAACTGGGGTAAATTTTATTGCGTTAGAAACCAAGTTCCACACAACTTGTTGTAATCGGTTGCTATCTCCTAGAACTTGGTGTCCAAAATTGCCTGAAATATTAAATCGCAAATCAATATTTTTGGCTTCCGCTGCTAACCGCATGGTTTCTATGGCGGCTTCTATGGTAGAAATTAGATTAACACCATTTTTATTGAGGGTGAGTTTACCCCGCAAAATACGGGCTACATCTAGTAAATCGTCGATTAGTTGCGATTGTAATTTGGCATTACGCTCGATAATTGCTAATGCTTCAGCGGTTTTGGCTTCCGACAGCTTGCGAGTTTGTAAGATTTTCGACCAACCCAAAATCGGATTCAGGGGCGATCGCAATTCGTGTGATAGGATAGCGAGGAATTCGTCTTTGATGCGGTTAGCGGTTTCCGATTGATTGCGAGCGAGTTGTTCAGCTTCGTATAAGCGAGCATTTTCTAAAGCTACGGAAGCCATTTGGGCTAACTGGACGATTATTTGTTCATCTTCTTCTGTAAATTCTCCCTCATATTTATCAGATAACTGAATTAATCCAATATTACGACCGTCCCTTCCTACTAAAGGAGCAGCTAACCAACCACGCATTGGGGGATGTTTTCCAGCTTCCTTACCAAATCCTAGCCAATTTGGATGTGCTTCGAGTTCAGCTTGGGTAAGACGCATAACTCGATTTGTATCACAAACACATCTATATATTCCCGAACCATCCGAAGGAGTATCATATTCTTGATAATCAGCGTACTTATCAGAAAGAGAAACTGTACTAATCTTCTGAGACCAATTTTCATCAATGGTCACGCTGGTAACTGATTGATGGGCATTAATAATTAAACGAGCTTGTTCTGTAATTATTTTAATAACTTCATGAATTGACAGCGCCGAATTAATCGCTAACGCAGCTTGACTCAAACCCCGCAATTGATTAGTATACCGCTCTTGTTGTTGCTTGCGGGCTGTAATATCCCGATTAATACCAATAAAACTTAAAGCTTGACCTTGCTCATCATAAAGTACACGTCCCTTAGCGGCTAGCCAATGTATGCTACCATCCGGCCAAATAACACGATATTCAATATCATAACCTACATTTTCTGCTACGCTACGCTTAACCTCGGTATTAACTCGCTCTCTGTCTTCTGGGTGAACGGCATCAATAAACACCTCGTAACTAATTTTCCTATGTAAATTAAACCCAAATAAAAGTTTACATTTATCATTCCAAACAGCTTCGTCGGTGTTAGGGTTCCAAGACCATAGACCCATATCAGCGGCCCAAGCAGCCAGTTGAATATATTCCTCAGTTTCTCTAAGATTTGCTTCTACACTTTTTCGTTTTGCTATTTGTAAACCATTAGCTTCTTCGCTTTCACGCAATGTTTTTTTCTGTTCTTCAAGTTGTGCATTTAACAATTGTATTTCTTCTTGAGCGCGAATACTAGTAGTAACATCTTTAACAATATGTGAGCTACCAATACATACACCGTTCTCATCCTGGATGGGGTTAAAAGTTATCTCATAATAAACGTTGGGTGCTTTACTGCCAAATTCTTCGATAACAGTAAATTGTTCCCCATTGACAGCACGCTGCCAAAGTTTAAAAGCTTTAGTGAGTTCATCGGGTGAGTTGCCTAAAGCCTCTACAACACTCATACCAACTTCGACTTTTACACCAAAAACATTTTCAAATTCGCGACGGTAAGCATCATTAATAAGGACATACCGAAAATCACTATCTAAAGCAGCAATAAAATCACTACTATTTTCAATAATATTATTTAATAATTGCAATTTAGTATTAAGACTTTGATTAGTTTCTACAGATGATTGCTTGGAATTTACAGCTATAGAGTCTTTTTGATATCGATTTTGCAGCCCTGAAACACAAGCGATATTAGCATCAAATGTCATGAATGCTGCCTCTACTTAAATTTAATAAATAAGTTAGCTGTACCGCTATAGATTTTTTACTGTAATCGGTAACCCGAAGCAGTTAGGTAAAAAATTCCGCGTCAACTGAATACAAAACTTTATTATATATCAGGATATCACCAACGACAAGCTGAAGCATCACCCATTTGATAGTTGTCAAGCAGGCTTACCTGTGGATTTAACCCATTTACAAGCTTTTTGGTTGTAAAAATTTCTATCCAAAGATAGAAGATTTAATGTAGCTTTTTAGGTTAAAACGTCTAACTTTCAACTTTATGAACAACTGAAGCAGACAGAACTATTGTAATTGCCAAATACATGACAATATTTGTATTTAATTATCAAATACAAATGATTTTAGCTATCTATTTCGTAATATTAATTTAATATTTCTTGGGTTCGTAGTTGGGCTTTAGCCCAGAACAAGAGGTGCTAGAGCGCTACTACAAGCCAAGAGGCGCTAAAGCGCTACTACGAACGTAAGATTGAGTAATAATTAATGAGGCTAATGTTTCGATTGAAGAACACTATGCAACTGCGTCGTACTTGGCTTCCGTATATTACCTTAGTAGCAACATTAGTATTTACTCTGCTATCGTCCTATAATGCTGCGACTACGGCTAAAGCAAAAGATGAGTTGCGCTTTAATTCAGAAGTTGAGCGTGCTCAAGAGGACATAAAAAATCGTTTAGACACTTATATTACACTGTTGCGTGGAACTAGTGGGTTATTTGCGGCAAGTTATGAAGTTAGGCAACCAGAATTTCATGCTTATGTTCAGCGATTGCAATTGCAAAAGCGCTATCCAGGAATTCAGGGGATAGGTTTTTCGATACGTACTAGACCAGAGGAAATAGCACAACTGATTGAACGAATGAAAAAAGAGGGTAAGCAAAATTTTACCCTGCGACCACAACTACCAATTCGCAATGAGTACTACCCAATAATTTACCTAGAACCGTCAAGCAAACGTAACCAAGCTGCCATTGGTTACGATATGTTTAGCGAAGCTCGACGTCGTTTAGCAATGGAACGAGCGCGAGATAATGGAGTTCCAGCAGTATCAGGTAAAGTAATACTAGTACAAGAAATAGACAAACACAAACAAGCTGGTTTCTTAATTTATGTACCAGTTTACCGCAATGGAACTATACCCGATACAGTGTTTGAGCGTCGCAAAGAATTGTTGGGCTTTGTCTACGGTCCATTTCGTGCTGACGATTTAATTAAAGGGATTTTTATCAAATCCAATAAACCCACGGTTAACTTTGAAATATACGACACTGCAGTTACAAGTGCTCGGAATTTGCTACATAGTTCCCAAGGTTCAAATTTTGGAAAAGCCTATCAAGGAGGTTATTTCACAAAAGCGAAAAACCTGGATATTGCAGGTAGAACTTGGAGCATAGTTTTTACATCAAGTCCAGAAATGGATACAAACTTAGAAATTAGGCAAGTACCCTATTTTCTTGTGGGAGGGGTATTACTCAGTCTATTGTTATTTTTTATTACACGCTCATTAGTTCGTGCTCGCTTAGAAGCGGAGAAATCGGAAACACGCTTCCGTACTTTAATGGAACAATCTCCATTAAGTACTGCAATTTTTTCTCCTCAAGGTAAATTTATCAGAGTTAACCAAGCATGGGAAGAATTGTGGGGAGTTAAGTTAAAAGATGCTGAACACTATAATGTTTTCCACGATAAACAATTGCGAGAGAAAGGAGTAATGAATTATGTAAAAAGTGCATTTGCTGGAAAACCACAAAAAATTCCACCAGTTTTATATGATGCTGGAAAAAATCTAGAGCCATCTAGAATTATTCAAAAATGGATTCAAGCTTATATTTATCCATTAAAAGACGAAATTGGAAATATTCGTGAAGTAGTAGTAATACACGAAGATATCACACAATCAAAATTAGCAGCAGAAGCTTTAACACAGAGTAATGAAAAATTAGCATTGCTCTATTCTATGTCTAGCAGCTTGCTGTTGTACCGAGAGCCAAAAGAATATATCAGTGGAATTTTTCGGCAACTAGCTCATCATTTAGAATTAGAAATTTATATAAATTATTTATTAGATAAAGAAAGTAAACGTCTAAAGCTACATTGTTATAGTGGATTAAATGAAAATTTTGCTAAACAAATTAAATGGCAAGAAATAGGAGAAAAAATATCAGGTATTGTAGCACAAAAGAAAGAATCGGTTGTTATAGATAACGTGCAGCAATCAAGTGATGAAAAAGTACAAATGATTCGTTCGCTGGGAATAAATGCTTATGCATGTTACCCTTTGTTATCTAACGATGAATTAATTGGGACACTTTGTTTTGGAATCCGCAACCGACCTCATTTTAATGCAAACGAACTAGCATTAATGCAAGTAGTATGCGATTTAGTTGCGACAGCTTTAGAACGAGAAAATTTACTTAATAAATTGCAACATCAAACTGAAGAACTTACCCAAGCAAATCGTCAAAAAGACGAATTTCTAGCAACTCTTTCTCACGAACTTCGTACTCCTCTTAATTCGTTACTAGTTTGTATTTACTAATGCCGTTTGCACTCTATCAATTAGTTCATCAAAATCAATTGGTTTTTTGATTAAACCATCAGCAACAGAGTTAATTTTTGTTTCTGAAACTAACTCATCATAAGCTGTAACAAATAAAATAGGTAAAGAAGAATATTTAGAATTTTCTCTAATCCTACGTGCCACCTCGAAACCATCCATATCTGGCATCATCATATCCAACAACACCATATTTGGGGGTTCAGATTCAATCATCTTCAAAGCCTCACGTCCGTTATCAGCGAACTCAACTTCATATCCTTCTTCCTCCAGAATTACTTGTACTAACAGAAAGTTGTCTACTACATCATCAACCACCAAAATCCTACCTTTTCCAGGTATCGGTTTAGAAAAATAACTTGTACTGCTCATATTGTCTCCTTTTCTTATAATTCCTAAACTATTTTTCCCACTTTGAATACCAGTTTACTTCATGCTTTCGGCAGATTACTTTTTGTAAAATATTAAAATAATATAAAGAAACTTAGATTGGACAAAAATTTAATCACCTAAATCGCCTAATTTTGGCATTTATAGGAAAATAATGGCTTTAAACAGTAATTACAGTCAAAGCTCATACATATAATTAATGACTTTTTGAGTTTAAAAATTGTTTCCTGATTACATATCAATTTTTAATAGCAATTGTTAACTCTTTAAAATTGTGCTTAGTTTATGTAAAATTAAATCTACCTAAAGAACCATATACAAGTAACTCTTTAGATAGATTTTTTATTGTAGAGACGCGATTTATCGCGTCTCTAAGTAACTAGGTACAATAAATACATATGTGGATAAGATTGGATAAAAATTTTTAGAACATTCACCTATATGTAGAAAATAAAAGAGTGAAAAGACCAAATTGGCAACATTTTCACTCTTTAAAATTCGGTGAGTTGAGTTAAGATTTTGGGGGGATAGATAACTAGAGCCTTACACCTTGAAAAGTTTACAAATCTAACGAGATTCAGTTCCTTGGTTGGGACTACCTACAACTGTATCGTTTTCAGGTGATTCTGGAGTAGCACTGGTTTTACCACCACTTTTTTCTGGAACACCTGTTCTGCGGTTTGCGTCTTCTACTGGGGTTTCGGTACCACCAGGAGTATTAACATTTAGATTATCTTGTTTACTACTTTTGTTTTCTTCAGTAGCCATAATTAAACTCCTGTAAATTCTATTTTTTCTTACATCGCAATTGTAAAAATTTTGATAAACTAAACCATCTATCTAAAATATAGTTATCCTTTCTTCGTCTATCTATCGCACGGATGAAGTATTTATATCTTGAGAGTCATTATCAACGTTCTTGTTTGTACTCTCACCCAGTAATGGTAACTTAACTATAAAAGTCGCACCCTGTTGCTCTCCTTGACTTTCGGCACTAATGGTACCACCATGTAATTCAACCAAATGTCTTACTATCGCTAGTCCTAAACCTAAACCATTATGGGAGCGGGTTGTGGAACTATCTGCTTGAATAAAACGGTCAAAAACTTTAGGTAAAAAATCTGGACTGATACCAATACCTGTATCACGAACTGTAATTTGTGCGTACTCGACTACAGGTTGTCCCGCTTCTAGCCTTTGCAAGCGCACCTCAACACGACCATCATTTGGTGTAAACTTAATCGCATTGGTAAATAAATTCCAAACAATTTGTTGTATACGTGTCGGGTCACCTTTAACTCTACCTAAACTAGTATCAATATCAACATCTAGTTGGATATTTTTTGCTTCTGCTTGAGGACGTATTGTTTCTAAAGCAGTTTCTATAACATTTGCTGGACTCACGGCACATAAATTCAGTCGCAATTTACCACGAATAATCCGTGATACATCTAAAATATCTTCAATTAATTGTGACTGAGACATTGCATTTCTTTCGATAGCTTCTAATGCACGAGCAATACCCTTCTCATCTAGTTTTTTTGTACGTAATATTTTTGACCATCCCAGCATTGAAGTCAGAGGTGTACGGAGTTCGTGAGAAAGAACAGCCAAAAACTCATCTTTCATTTTGCTGGTGGCTTCTGCTTCTTGTCTTGCTGTTTGTTCTTTAATAATTTGAGCGCGAGTTTCTTCAGCATTTATGCGTTCTGTAATATCTTCTAACGTACCAACGTGACCAAGCAACTGACCATTAACAGAAAATATTGGTGTACAACGGACGTGAACCCAGCATCCACCTTCATTTTGCGTTTGAAAACGAAATTCTTGAGAATATTGCTGTGCTTTTACCTCTTGCGTGACCAAATTATGAACCATATCTTGTCCAAAAGTTTACGTAATTTATAGGGTTACGGCTCTTGAGTTGGGTAAAATTTTGTATCAATTCGTGGCCGCGTGTCGTA
>JAHHIC010000025.1 GCA_019359035.1 Scytonematopsis contorta HA4267-MV1
TTAAGATGCTACCGAAAAAACCACACAAGGTTTTATTATCTCAAATATTTGATAGAATAGCCTCATTGGGACGTATCCACGCCCCTAAACCTTCTGTCACCACTTCATAATTGGCGAAGGTATTGATCTAAATATTAGTATAAAAAACAAAAAACATGCCAAAGCTATACAAGGCACATCGTTGTATAGTTCCTTGTATAGCGAATTATTAAGAAAAGCACTCTTAATTTATAGCAGTCGGCTCCATATATATAATCTCCCAAATATGACCATCCAAATCTTGAAACCCATGTCCATACATAAAACCGTGGTCTTGCGGTTCCTTATAGGTTATACCACCAGCAGCAATAGCCTTGCGAACCATATCATCGACATTTTCTCTGCTCTCGGAAGATAAACACAGGAGTACCTCTGTACTTTTCGTTGAATCACAAATTTCTTTGGGAGTAAAAGTCTTGAATTTCTCATGAGTTAAGAGCATGACAAAAATATCCTCGCTCACAATCATGCAAGTAGAAGTTTCATCGGTAAATTGAGAATTAAACTGAAACCCAAGACTAGTAAAAAACTCAACAGATTGATTAAGGCTTTTTACTGGCAAATTCACGAAAATTTTGGTATTCATAATTTCACGTTTTGAAGTTCTATAGATAAAGCAATTAGCACTACACTCCGCTAGGTGAAAGCAATAGCCGTAGTTTGCCCATAAAAGCTATTGCTTTGTTATTTTGGGAATCGTAGTTATCGACTATGAGTCCAGAGAAGGGTCTAGAGTAAGTACAGCTTCAGAAGTTTCTGGATTAAATGGAACAGAAACATGTTCATGTACAATCTGCCATTTCCCGTAATTCTTCTGATAAACAGCAGTGGTACGCATCCACATCTGCATCGCCGGATGGTCTTTTTCCGTTCCTGTGAAATGCAAAAGCCAGTGTGCAAAAGCCAAGTCACCATTTACGATAATATTAAGGTCTCGTGTTTCCATCTCAAAAGAGTCAGGGAAACAAGGAAGACACACTTCCCACAAACGGTAAATAGCATCTTTTCCTTTAGTTTGGAATGGGGGTTTCAAATCAAAAAGGATGACTTCGCTAGCATAAAATGCCATAATTCCATCAAGGTCTTTGGTACAAATCGCACTTTGCTGTTCCGTAATAAGTTGTTGAATCTCAACTTTATCCTGCGTTCTCATGTTTTCAGTTATCATATATATCTCCTTTTGATTTCGGATTATGCAAAAACTAATTACCGGGTAAACCCATAACCTCAATCACTGGTCGGATTTCCACAGTACCCACACGCGCCCCTGGGATTCGAGCAGCAATATCAATGGCTTCATCAAGGTCTTTGGCATTAATCAAGAAAAACCCACCCAGTTGTTCACGTGTTTCCGCAAATGGGCCATCAGTAATAAATCTTTTTCCATCGCGCACGCGGATACTGGTCGCCGTTGTTATAGGATGAAGTGGGGCGGTAGATAAAAACTGCCCATTTGCATGGAGTTCTTGTGCAAGCTGGGTTGATTCCACATAACAATGCTCCCGTTCTGCTTCACTGAAAGCAGATTCTTCCGAGTAAATCAGCAATACATATTTCATTGCTTACCTCTTTTGTTTGCCTTTGTTAGTAAATCGAACAGCACCTACTCAAATCGACAACTCTCCAAAAAATTTTAACTATTTTGCTCACCTCCGTTGTTCTCCTCTATTAATAAGTCGAACAACACTTGCTCAAATCGACAACTCTCCAAAAAATTTTCCAGTTTGTTTGTTATGACCTCAAACACAAAGCCAGACGTAAACCAAGCAATTGACTCCGTTTATCGTTCTGATTGGAGCCGAATTATCGCCACGTTGATACGTCTCATTGGGGATTTTGACGTTGCTGAAGAGTCCGCACAGGAAGCCTTTACCGCAGCTGTAAAACAATGGGAATCTACTGGCGTCCCAGAATTACCACGCGCATGGATTATCCAAACAGCTCGATACAAAGCTATTGATTGCCTTCGCCGTCGGGAACGATTCACATCTAAACTCAAAGATTATACCGCATCTGAATTATTTGTAACCATCGAAGAGCCAAGTTACGACACTAACGAAATTTTAGACGAACGATTACGGTTAATCTTCACCTGTTGCCACCCGTCCCTATCTGTTGAAGCTCAGGTCGCTTTAACACTCCGTATGCTCGGCGGTCTGGAGACAGATGAAATCGCACGTGCCTTTCTGGTGCCTACAGCAACAATGGCGCAGCGGTTAGTTCGTGCTAAACGCAAAATTCGTGACGCAGGTATTCCATACACAGTACCAGACATGAACGAAATGCCAACACGGGTAGACGCGGTGCTGACAGTAATATATCTCATTTTCAACGAAGGCTATGCGGCAACACGAGGTGAGGGAATAATAAGACCTAACATGAGCAAAGAAGCCATTCGCCTTTGCCGTCTCGTAAAAATGTTGATGGAACCACAACCACCAACAGAAGTAACCGCTCTCCTTGCTCTCATGCTTTTGCACGATTCACGGCGGGATACTCGTTTAGATGAGTTTGGTAATCTTGTCCTACTAGAAGAGCAAGACCGTAGCCGTTGGGACAGGTCAAAAATTGCTGAAGCGCTGCCACTTGTCGAGGAGGCATTGCGTCATGGGGCTAAACCTTTTGCTTTGCAAGCAGCTATCGCGGCACTACATTGCCAAGCAGCATGTGCAGAAGAAACAGACTGGCAACAAATCGTCCAACTCTACAATTTACTTGAACGTTTACAGCCTTCCCCCATCGTATTACTGAACCGTGCAGTGGCAATTGCAATGGTAGAAAGTCCAACTGCTGCGCTCGTACTTATAGATGACATCGCCAATGAACTTGAAGACTATCATCTGTTTCATGCCACACGCGCCGATTTACTACGTCGTGTTGGAGCTTTACAGGAAGCTGCCCAAAGCTATACACGAGCACTTGCCTTGGTCACTAACGATAGCGAACGCCGTTTTCTCGAAGAAAGATTGCGGCAAGTTCAAATATAGCAAATTGACGCAAACAATACAATATTTATTGGAATGGGAGCATGATTAAAGATTCTCAACATATGATGTCGGGTAGTATCAACACGATAAAATATTCTTAAATTCTTTGCGCTTTTATGTCGAAGACTTTATAGGAATATAATCTGGTAAAAAAAGACGTAAAATTTCTAATTATGGATTCTCTGGTCTAAATAAAACTTAATAACATTGACTGCGTTTGTCAAACCATCTTCAGACCGTATTTTTTCTCCCAAACTTTCGGCTTTCCCTCGTAGCTGTTCATTATTAACAGCAATATCAATAGCTTGTGCCAATTTATCAGCATCAAGTTCCTGAGAAGGAATTGGTTCGGGGCTAACTCCCAAGTTAGCTAATCGTTTTCCCCAACCAGGTTGGTCAGCGAAAAAAGGAACAATTACATTAGGAACACCTGCTCTTAAACCAGATGCAGTTGTTCCTGCTCCACCATGATGTACTACGGCTTTCATTTGTGGAAATAGCCATTCAAAAGAAATATAATCTACCAGATGTACATTATCAGGTAATTCAGTTTGCCCTAAACCAGCCCAACCAGATAACAAAACTGCTCTTTGTTTGGTTTTTTCTAGTGCTGACAATATTATATTTGTTAAGCGCTCTGGGTCACGGGTTGTCATACTTCCGAAACCAATAGAAATTGGGGTCGAACCGTTATTAATAAAATCTACTAATTTTTGAGGTGGCTCATAGTTTTTATTTTCATCTAAGAACCAATAACCAGTTATATGTTCGTAAGCTGACCAATCATGGGGTTTAGTAATTACATGGGAACTAAACTGATATAACACTGGTAAGGGATATAATTTCTTGGGTGGATTTTGACGATACCGCGCTCCTAAAAAAGGTATAGCAGGCAATCCCAGAGTTTTTGTGCGAAAATCATTCATTATTTTACTCTTATTACGCCAAGATAGGAACTCAAGTAAAAAATAACTCCAATAATTAAGTAAGCCTTTCAATGGGTTTGGTTCGACCGATTCAAATTTAAATACAGGAAAATCCCTAGTTGGACTTACTGGTTGATGTCCAGCTAAGAATCCAGGTACATTTAAAGCTTCGGCTATACTATAACCCCATGTGGCTAGCAATGGAAAAATAATCGCGTCACTTCCTTGACAAGCTTCCCAAGCATCTAAAAATTGTTGTTGAAGAATTTCATCACTAATTAGATTAGAACTCGTTTTTCCCTCAAGTAATTGATACCCTGCTTCCGTAAAAAATAATTCTTTGTAATCTCCCGCAATCGGAGCATATTCTATCCCTTGCTGGGTCACAAATTCTTCAAAAATTTTGTGGGTTATTATTTTTACAACATAGCCTGCTTGCTTTAAAGCACGAGCTAAAGCACAAAAGGGATTCATATCTCCTCTAGAACCGACCGCTAAAATTGTTATTCTTAGCTTTTTCTGCATGATAAATTTTTTTTAACCATTACGAGTAAATTATAAAGGTGAATAGGGTCGCACCTGGAAGAAGATGCACCAACATATTTCTCGTCCCAATATAAGGAACCCCACCCCCAAACCACAGACCGCACACCTACCATGTACACACAAATCTCCCCCACACGAATAGGGTGAAGGGGCTTTAATAAACGATAAATTCGGGATTTTTGAGATGTGTGTACACCATAGGCGGTCTGTGGTGTTGGGGATGGAGCTTTCTTATATTGGCTCGGTAATCAACATGGGGTGCCCCAAATATGATTTAATACTTATGCTCATTGCAATACTACTAAACATTTGTTTCAAGTCTTGAACAAAATATAATTACTATGATTAACAAGAAAATCTTGCCTTTAGTGTATAAAATTAGTGCAGTATTAATTGTGTTAGGTATTAATAAAACTGCTACTGCTGCTTCTTTTAGTCCTGCTCCAATATTCAATGATGTATCTAGATATAGCACTATAATCTCAGTATCAGGCAACGAGTCGGATATTTATTTTCCTAATCCACCCAATTTAAAGACAGGTAATTACTCTTTGCCAGTAGCTTTATTATTGCAAGGTGGTTTGGTCGATAAATCAAACTATTCAAGTTTTGCTAGTACTATTGCACGCTATGGATTTATAGTGATTGTACCCAATAGTAAACGTTCAATACCACAATCTAGAACAGTTCTTGCTCCTCAAACTTCACAAATTAATGCTGTACTAACACAAATAAAACAAGAAAATTCTAATCCAAATTCACCGATAAAAGGTGTTATAAATACCCAAAAACTCGCTTTGTTGGGTCATTCGTTGGGAGGTGCTGTAGGACTATCTGCTATTGGGAATTTATGTGTGGCTCCTATACTTTGCCAAGGTTCTTTTAACCGTCCGAAAGAACTGGTTGCTGGTGCTTTTTATGGTGCTAATCTCCGTGACCAAAATGATGTATTTACCCCTATTAATAATGCTGGAATTCCGATTGCACTTTTACAAGGAACACTTGATAGTAGAGCGCTTCCTTTTAGGGCTGAAAGAACTTATGATAATATTCAAACTTCTCCCAAAACTTTAGTCAGTATTTTAGGTGCGAATCACTTTGGTATCACAAATACCAATAATCCGACGGGAGCAATACCAGACCCAACTAAGCAAACTCTTGAGCAAAATGTTGCTGTGGAAACTATTGCCCGTTGGAGTGGGTTATTTTTGCGTGCTAGTGTTCTTGGTGACAAAAATGCTATTGATTATGTGTATTCTACTGGTGATAGACTAGACCCAAATGTTACTGTGATTAAGCAAGCTAAGCAAATACCTGAAGCAGCTTCTGTATCAGCTTTAATTGCAGTCAGTTCTATTTCAATTTTATGGGGAAGCAAGAAACGATATTAATGATTATATACTTTTTTACCATGATAAGTTAAATTTGATACATTGAATTATGATAATCTGTGTAAATAAAGAACCTCACGCAGAGCCGCTAAGCCGCAGAGAAGAATTAGGTAATATTTTTTGGACTAGAGATTATAAGATGTTATGTGGATTGCGGGTAATTACCTGTATTTTTTATTTTTGTAATTCGGAACAAGCGTGACTCCAGACGAACTCAAGCAATTAGAAGCTAACCTTTGGCAAAGTGCTGATACACTACGGGCTAATTCTGACCTTATATCTAGCGAGTATTCTACGCCCGTTTTGGGGTTAATTTTTCTGAAGTTTGCTGACAATAAGTACCGTCAGCATGAAATGGAGATTCAGCAGGAGCACGATAAGTTTAAAGGGACGCGACGGGAAAAGGATATTTCGGAAATTGCGATCGCGAAATGTGGGTTTTATTTACCTGACCGTGCCCGGTATGATTATTTACTAAAGTTGCCGGACAGTAAAAATATTGCTGAAGCGCTAAAAGATGCGATGACGACAATCGAGGAGCATAAGCCGGAACTCAAGGGTGTATTGCCCCAAGATGAATATTTCAGACTGGTGCGTGGTGAAGATAAAAGTATTCCCAAACGGTTGTTAAAGAATTTTGCGGATATTCCTGCTGATGCGACGGGGGATATGTTCGGGCAAATTTATCAATATTTTCTGGGTAAGTTTGCTTTAGCTGAAGGTAACAATAAGCGTACTCAAATTGACCGCCAAATTAAAGCTCTTAAAACTACACTGGAAATGTTACATGCTGAGGTAAAGTCAGCAGAGTCTTATTTTACTCATATTAGCTGGTTACAGGAACGTTTCCCTAATGCTGAGTATGAAGATGTGACGGGGTTGTGTAAACTGGCAACGCTCGAAGAGGTGAAGGAGCAGGATTATTCGTTGAACCCGGGACGTTATGTGGGGGTGGTGATTGAGGAGGATGGGAAAACAGAGGAGGAGTTTATTGAGGAGATTTTGGAGTTAAATAAGGAGTTGGAACAGTTGAATAGGGAGGCACATGAGTTGGAGAGTATTATTGCTCATAATACAAGACAAATTGCAGGGGATGATTAGGTATTGCTTAATTGAAATTATCTTGTTTGAATAAGTTGCAATTACTGTATAACTTGTTGGCAGATAGAAGCCGATGTGCGACACACAGCATGTTAGATTTGATAGCTAATAATTTGAGAGAAATTGAGGATAATTTATGCACGAGTGGAAAAAGGCTTATTTAGGTGATATTTTACAATTCCAAAGAGGATTTGATATTACTAGCAAGGATAGACAATCTGGAGATATTCCAATTGTTTCTTCTTCTGGAGTAACGGGCTATCACAGCAAAGCTAAAGTAAAAAGACCTGGTGTAGTCATAGGACGCAAAGGAACGCTAGGAACAGTTCATTATATTAATAGTGATTTCTGGGCACATGATACAACTCTATGGGTAAAAGATTTTAAAGGTAATCATCCTAGATTTATTTATTACTTATTAAAAGTAATGCAACTTGAGAATTATGATGTTGGAGCATCAAACCCAACCTTAAATAGAAATCATATACATAAAATTAGATTAAATTGTCCCCCACTTTATATTCAAAAAAAGATTGCAGCAATACTATCAGCCTACGATGACCTGATTGAAAACAACAACCGTCGCATTGCTCTACTAGAAAAAATGGCGGAGGAAATTTACCGGGAATGGTTTGTCCGTCTGCGCTTTCCAGGATATGAACAGGTAACATGTCACAAGGGTGTACCAGAGGGATGGAATTTGATTAAAATAGAGAAAGCTTTTAAAATCATAGGTGGAGGAACGCCATCAAAAGAAGAAAGTAGATATTGGAATGATGGGAACATCAATTGGTATACTCCCTCTGATATTACTTCTGCAAATGGCATATTTCTTTCAAGCTCTAGTTTGAAATGTACCGAGGAAGGATTAAATAATAGCTCAGCTAGATTATTTCCAGCTTATTCTATCATGATGACAAGTAGAGCTACGATTGGTGCGATTGGAGTAAATGTAACTACTGCTTGTACTAATCAAGGTTTTATTAATTGCATCCCAAATGAAAATTACCCATTGTTTTTTCTTTATCATTGGTTAAAGCTAAACAAAACATCTTTTGAGTTACTATCAAGTGGGGCAACATTTTCTGAATTGAGTAAATCCACTTTTAAAAAGATGAATATATTAACTCCAAATAAAGAATTAGTTCATAAATTCAATAATAATATTATGCAAATGTTCAAGAGGATTGAAATTTTGTTAAGTGAAGTTACTATCCTCAAACAAACACGCTCGCGTCTTCTTACTCGTCTTATCTCTGGTAAACTTTCCGTCGAAAATTTAAATATCCAATTTCCTCCAAATATGTTAGAGTAAGCACTAGGTAAAATAGCAGAAAATACATACTATGTTTTGCTAAACCTTGCTAACAAATCCTCACGAGATGAATTCAGCAGCAATAAAGCAAATTCTTCAGATGGTAATGCCAGCAGAGGTTCCATAATAGCAACCAACTCTTCATCCAGCGTCCCAAACTTAGCTCGGAGAAAGTTTTGTCGTTCCGTCTGAATTCCCTCTTTTCTGACCTCAGCCAAGCGTTGTTCATAAATGGGTGATAACTTCATAATTAAATCCCTATGTTCACAACCTATTTAGTATTGCTGTATAAGTATAGATTATTTTTTGTGAGATGTTTGAAAGTTTTGAATTTGATTTGCACGAACAAAATTTGAAACTACTGTAACCTCCCACACTTCGTCTATATTATGATTGGCTAAATCTTGCTAACAAATCCTCACGAGATGAATTTAGCAGTAATAAAGCAAATTCTTCAGATGGTAATGCCAGCAGAGGTTCCATAATAGCAACCAACTCTCCATCCAACGTCCCAAACTTAGCTCGGAGAAAGTTTTGTCGTTCCGTCTGAATTCCGGTCTGAATTCCGGTCTGAATTCCAGTCTGAATTCCCTCTTCTCTGACCTCAGCCAAACGTTACTCATAAATGGGTGATAATTTCATAATTAAATCTCTATATTCACAACCTACTTAGTATTGCTGTATAACTACGGATTATTTTTTGTGGGATGTTTAAAAGTTTTGAGTTTCATTTGCGCGAACAAAATTCAAAACTACTATAACTTCCCACACTTCGTCTACACTATGATTGGCTAAATCTTGCTAACAAATCGTCACGAGATGAATTTAGCAGCAATAAAGCAAATTCTTCAGACGGCAATGCCAGCAGAGGTTCCATGATAGCAACCAACTCTTCATCCAACGTCCCAAACTTAGCTCGGAGAAAGTTTTGTCGTTCCACCTGAGTTGCGGTCTGAATTCCCTCTTCTCTGACCTCAGCCAAGCGTTGTTCATAAATGGGTGATAACTTCATAATAAAATCCCTGTCCTCCCGCTTTAAGTCTTTCCTAATTTCTAACGTAGTTTTCAAATTTAACAACAAATCTACTGTTTTTGCCCGTAGAGGATTATTCTTCGCAAGTGTTTGAAGTTCTTCGACAGCCTTTTGCTGAACTTTTCCCTTACCTAAAATCCTCAACGACAGAGTTTCCTCTTTTACAGGCAATTGATGAATTGCAATCACACCACCTCGCCAAGACTCATGAAAAAAGTAAACACCGGGTGACCAATTATCTAAATCTAGTTTAGCTCCAAATCCATTTAAAAATGCTTCAGAAGCAGTAGGGGTCAGAATCCACAAACGTGGTAACTCAGCTTCAACTATAGTAGACCCATTTCTTTTAGCATCTCGTTCCCAACGCGCCAACGTATCAAATAGTTTGCTTGAACAACTACGAACCTCAGATACCTTCGTAGGATACCGGAATGGTTCAAAAAGCACTGGTGTAGTTACAAGCTGTCCCAGTAATCCTAGTAACTGAATATCTGCTGTCTGTAAACTTGATAGACTTGAAGGTTCAAAATAGACATCTATTTCCCGGACTTCTCCCACAACATCACGGCCAATTTCGACTGACCCAAATGGTAATAACAACTCTCTAAGATAATTCTTTGCAAAACTGTCATAAACAAATTTAGTCACGATACAAATTCCATTTTCTGCACCTGAAAATAGATAATACACAAAATCTTTTTATATTTTGTCTCTTGTTATTATTTAGATAAGGAAACATAGAAATTAAAAGTAACATTGTAACATTTTGTTTTTAACAGATATAAATATTAAGATTGATTATCAAGACAATCAGTAATTTAAATTGCCAAAAAATACTATTTAAAACTGATGAAATCAATAATATATGGTAAGTTTAAAACAATTTCGTTACTCATAAATACATTTAATACAGATTTTAATTTGATAAAACCTTTTTCATAAAAACTTTTTTCAGAGAGATGGTAAAAAATACTACACTAAACCTTGGCAGCTAAAGGTCATAATTTGTACACTAGTAGAAGATGAGTATCAAAACAGTTGTATCAAAATAATCAGCAGCTTGCTCTAGCGTAGTTTATACCACCATGCCGAATTTCATCTCTGAAGACGACATCGAACAAGCGATTCTTAAGCAACTGCAACAGCAAGGCTTTAAATTGCTCAACTGTTTTACGAGCGACGCTGACGACTTAAACGATAATTCCCAGCGCACCAACAAATGCGATGTTATTCTTCAAGAACGCCTTAAAGCTGCTGCTCTTCGACTTAATCCCAATTTACCAGAAACTGCAATCGACAAAGCATTAGCTATCCTCACCAACCAACGCAATACAATGTCGCTTATCGCAGCTAACCGCGAAGTAGATAGTTTAATTCGGGATGGTATCTCCATTGAATATGAAAACAGTCAAGGTAAAACAACTCACGCACGTGTTCGAGTCATTGATTTTAACGAATTTAATTCTGATGGAAATAAAACCCCTTCAAATAACGAATTTTTAGCTGTATCCCAACTTTGGATAAAAGGTGAACAGCGCTATAGGCGTCCCGACATAATTCTTTATATCAACGGCTTACCCCTTGTTTTTATTGAACTAAAAAACTCCAATGTCAAACTGCAAACAGCTTTTGACGAAAATCTTACTAATTACAAACAAGATATTCCCCAACTTTTCCATAGCAACGCTTTCTGTATAGTCTCCAACGCTATCGAAACCAAAGTTGGTAGTTTTAACGCTACTTGGGAATACTTTTTTAACTGGCTGCGTGTGGATGATGAAAAAGAAAAAATCAACCGCGACCAAATCGAAGAATCTGGTACTAGTTTACAACTGGCTGTTAAAGGAATTTGCATCCCTGCTAGACTTTTAGATTACATCGAAAATTTTATTCTTTATCACAAAGAAACACAGAAAATTATTGCTCAAAATCATCAATTTATTGGTGTCAATCGTGCTATTGATGCCTTTCTTCATAGGGAAGAAAAACAAGGTAAACTAGGTGTCTTTTGGCATACCCAAGGCTCTGGTAAAAGTTTTTCAATGATATTTTATGCGCGAAAGATTTTTAGAAAACTCACGGGAAACTTTACTTTTGTTATTGTCACCGACCGCGAAGATTTAGATGGACAGATTTACCGTAATTTTTTAAACACCGAAACGGTTAAAAAGAGTGAAGCCGCACAACCGAGAAATAGTCAAGAATTGCGGGAATTTCTCTCGCAAAATAAAAGCATTGTTTTTACTCTGATTCAAAAATTTCGTTATGACAAGAGTAAAAACTATCCTGTTTTAAGTACTCGCAACGATATTATTGTCATTGTCGATGAGGCACACCGTACTCAGTATAAATCTTTAGCTGAAAACATGCGTGCAGGTTTACCTAATGCCAATTATCTTGCTTTCACTGGTACACCTCTGCTAGGTAAAGAGCGCAAAACTAATACCTGGTTTGGTGATTATGTCAGCGAATATAACTTTTCCCAGTCTGTTGATGATGGTGCAACCGTACCTCTATATTATGAAAAACGAGTGCCAGAAGTGCTGATACAAAACGAGGATTTGAGTGACGAATTTTATCAAATCCTTGAAGACGAAAACCTCGACGATACCCAAAAAGCTAAGCTGGAAAGAAAATTCGCTCGTGAAACCGAAGTAATAAAACGCGACGATAGGCTAGACACTATTGCTAAAGATATTGTTTATCATTTTCCTCATCGCGGTTATCTCGGTAAAGGTATGGTGGTTTCCTTGGATAAATTCACCGCTGTCAAAATGTATGATAAAGTGCAAACTCACTGGAAAGCAGAAATCAAAAATTTGATGGGACGGATAAACAAATCCAGAAATGATATTGAAAAAGCCCGTCTCAAAAAGGTTTTGGAGTTCATGCGAAAAACAGAAATGGCTGTGGTGGTGAGTGAAGAAGCTGGAGAAGTGGAAAAATTTAGCAACCAGGGACTTAATATTAAACCCCACCGTGAACGCATAAACGCAATTAACAAAAAAGGACAGGATATCGAGTCTGAATTTAAAGATGTAGAAAGCGACCTCCGACTAGTTTTTGTTTGTGCTATGTGGCTAACAGGTTTTGATGTCCCTACCCTTTCTACGCTTTACATCGATAAGCCGATGAAAGACCACACACTTATGCAAACTATTGCTCGTGCTAACCGCGTGAGTTCTTATTCTATTAATAAGATTACCAAAAGTAACGGCGAAATCATAGATTACTACAATGTTTTTCGTAACATGAAGCGAGCATTGGCTGATTATGCATTGGGGGATGAACAAGCGCAATCACCGATTCAAGAAAAGTCAAATTTGTTTGATTTATTGGATGATGCTATCGCTCAAGGGCTAGAATTTTGTCATCAACAAAAAATCAATTTAGAAGCTGTCCTTAATACCCAAGATACTTTTAAAAATTTAGAGCAGTTCAAACGATTTGCGGATATACTGTTACAAAAAGACGAATGGCGTAAGACCTTTATAGTTTACGATAACACTATTACTTCACTTTACGAAGCATGTAAACCAGAAATTATCCAACAGTGTTCTCGTTATCAATCTGTTGCGATATTTCAATATTTGCGTGGGGTAATCGATAGCATCATCGAACGGAATGACCTTAATAGCGTTAGTATAAAAATAGCTGAACTGCTAGACGAAAGCGTCGTTATAGATAAGCCAAGTTTCAATGTTCAGGAAGATGCTTCAAAATACAACACAACTAAAATTATCCAAAAGGGTAAAGTCTGGGACTTAAGTAATATGGATTTCGAGCAGCTAAAAGCCGATTTTCCCTCTATTACTTATAAAAATATTGAAATAGCTGACCTACGAAGCTTTATTGAAGATAAACTGAAAAAAATGATTAAGCAAAATACGACTCGTACTGATTTTGCTCAAAGATTCCAAAATATTATTGATAAATATAATTCAGGTGGCTCTACGACCGAAAGTTATTACGAAGATTTAATCAGCTTTACCGAAAACCTTAAAGACGAATCTGAACGTCATATCAGAGAAGGATTGACCGATGATGAATTGGAACTGTTTGATTTGCTGAAAAAAGACAAAATGACTAAATCTGAAACTCAACAAGTTAAACTAGCAGCAAAATCCCTTTTACAAAGATTAATTTCGGAGCGACCAAAAGTATTAGTTCAAGATTGGTATCGAGATGCTGGGAGTCGGAGCCAAGTTAAATCTACAGTGGAAGAAATTTTACATGAAAATCTACCTGAGAGCTACAACAGAATGCTCTTTAAAACCAAATGCGAAACTATTTTTGAGTTGATTTATACTTATGCAAGCAAAAAAGAAAAGTGGGCTGTATAAATTGTTTTGCTCACATACAGCACTTACCGCTGTTATGAGGTACAATAGCAGCAATTAGTAAACCAGTTTTTTAAATGTTGAGGATTTATTAAGTCGAGCGCAACTGAGATTACTTTATCAACCATTTCTGTTGTAGTTGG
>JAHHIC010000026.1 GCA_019359035.1 Scytonematopsis contorta HA4267-MV1
GGTCTAGAGCGAGGGGTCTTGTTAACAGTTTGGTCTAGAGCGAGGGGTCTTGTTAACAGTTTGGTCTAGAGCGAGGGGTCTTGTTAACAGTTTGGTCTAGAGCGAGGGGTCTTGTTAACAGTTTGGTCTAGAGCGAGGGGTCTTGTTAACAGTTTGGTTTGTAAATTGCTTCGCGGCGCGTCGTCCTAGAGCCGTAAGTCTAATTGCAGTCGTTCGCTTTTGCCCGTCACGTATAAGTAATTCTCGCGTTTCTAAAATTTTTGTAGACCTTGACAAACTTGCAGACTTAGACCGTGGTGATGAGAGATTGTCACAAGATGGTTTAAGCTCATCCCATTTAATCCAATAATCCTTATTATTTGTTTTATTGAATGCATAAATTAAAATTTCTTTCTCGCGTTTACCAAGTCTAGAGATAGATTGTTTTGCCTTTTTGTCGATATCTAAGAGAAATTCTATAAGTGTCTCGTTAGATGCTTTGAGCTTAGGGTATATGGACTTTAGTTCATCCCATTCAAGTTCAAATAGTATGCTTATCAATTTATCATTCCCTGACTTGTAAAGCATGTCCATTAATTCGCCTATACAATCATCTCTGGTATTCGTAGGACAATCTGCTTCGTCAACTGTACTAGAAGAAACAGGGAGAAGAGTAAATATCTTAGGTCGCGAAATATTACCCGTACAATCGTTAATTCTTAAGCCTAATTTGTATGATTCAAGTACGCTTGTCGCTACTGTAAGTGATTTCATTGCCTCTGAAATACAGCCAATTCCCATGCTTGACCGCACTGTTTCTAAAGCACTTCTCCCTATTAGTAAATCTATTGCTTTTGAAATGCTTTTTCCTGTAAATAAATCTATTGTTCTCGAAACGTTGAAGTTTAGTATACTGGGTGTATAAGAATTCAATTATTTCTCCTTCCCATCGCGTCAACGATGGGTTTTAATTTGCTATAAATAGCTTATAGGACTTTGGTACTAGCTTAATTACTGGTTTGTGTTAGCATGGTAATGTTGCGAATATGACACTAAACTAATACTATGACTTAACCTGTGTATGTAATAAAAGTGCATTCGCAAAAGTAAGAAGCAGCTATATTAAGCTATGTAAAGAATAAGGCTGAATGCATTACTAGTAATGACTTACATCAGCCTTGTTGAATTAAGAAACAGAATTTTCCCTAAAATTTCTGTCCAAAGCGGAAACTTTGACAGAGAAAGAATAAAAAATAGGAGAGCTAACCGAGGCTGTTAATCCTAAGTTGCGCGAGCGCTCGTACAGATTTGACAGCCGGCTAGTAGATTTTACTGTTGCAGATAATCCCTGATGACTAGACATTTAGTTACCTCGCTCCCGTAGTAATCGTAAAATTTCGTTGATGCTGGCGTCAGTGTTCCGAGCGTTCGCTTCTAGCGCTCTAAGTCTAGAATTAATTTCTCTGATATCAGCTTTTATTTGTCTGGAGTCTGATGCCAGCCCAGTTGTTAAAGTCAGTAATTGAGATATCGCTACTTGAGTTGTTGGAATAACGCTAACGCCTACTTTTAGGTTTGTTACCTCTAAAGTTAGCTCGTTTACGCGCTCATATAAATCATCAAATCTAGAATCATCAGTCATCGCCTTGTCCCAGTAAATTCCCGTTGCCGTCCTTACTTTTCACGACTTTTAAGCCTCGTTTGCTAGCCCTTCTACGTTGGTCGCCTAGTGGCTCAAACTGTTTTTCTAAGGGTAGTTTAGCGTTGCAATGTTCATATAGAATCCTCTCAACATAGGCGTTAACACTCTCACCCGCATCATTGGCTAAATCTACAAGATTATCGGTTATTAACGTGTCAAGGCGATATGTTGTTGCTATTCGCTTTCGCTCTGACATATTTATAAATTTAAGGCAATACATAATTTGTTCTCTAATAATCGCAACATATTAGCAGTATAAATGCAACCGCAATATAATGGCAAGCTAATATAATGCGTTTTACTTATCGATATCCCCACCATCCATCAGAATATTGTATTGCTACTATATTGCTATTGTTAGTGTATTGCATGTACCTTAGTAAATGTGAAGGGCAAAACGCTGATCGCAACCAAAATAACCAACAGCCAAATAAAGCGAAGCAGTACACGAGTACCGCTACTTCTTCATGGCTATCTGAACCTTGAAAACTAAAAACTACCCTGAAAGTTGTCCAAAGTGGGATGGAGGGGGAATTGGTGAAAATCCAACCTTTGTGAAACTTTTCACACTGCCTAACCCTTGCAACGTTTCTCTATCAATTGCACAAGAAAAACATGAACAACTTAGATTTTCTACACCACTTAGCAGTAGTCCACTGGCACCTAGAAAACTTACAGCATCTACCGCAGTTCCAGGGCAATGAACAATTGCTTCTGGCTTACGAACAATTCAAATCAGCGATTGAGGCTGAAGTAAATAAATGAAGCAGTTAACTTTATGGCAACCGTGGGCATCGCTGATTGCCCTAGGACTTAAGAAGTACGAGACTCGCTCGTGGGCTACGAACTATCGCGGGAAGATTGCGATTCATGCATCCAAGCGACCAGTTAAAGCTGATGAACTAGCGCGGATAAGCTACGACAGCATTGGACACCTGGAATACTCTTTTCTAAAAAATCTTGAGTATCCTTTGGGTCAGATTGTGGCAGTATGCGACCTCAAAAGATGCCTTGTCATGGCTGATGGGAAAAAGCCTGTGAGACTCAAGGGGATTGATGGAGGGGTATGGATAGACAGAATCTTACCTCTGGAAAAATCTGTCGGAGACTGGCAAGCGCATAGATACGCTTGGGAGTTGCACTACATCCAAATGCTGACAAAGCCAATTCATGCTCGTGGGCATCAAGGGTTACGTGATGTTTCTGAAGAAATTCTCAAACAGTTAAATCATGAAATTAGCTGTTAAATTGCCCTAACTAACTACTAAATTGCAAATTAAACGAGGTAGAAAATGAATAAAAAAGATATTCTTTGGCTCACATATACTGTGCGGTTCAAGACTGAATTAAACGATGACAACCACGAATTAAGTTTAACACTAATGGCTCGTATTTCTGAGCTTTTAGAAGCAACTCTCACTGATTTAATTAAAGAGGAGCTAACTGATTTAGTTCCGTTTATCGAACTTGACAGTATTTCTGTAAGTTGCATTTCTAAATCTTCTAACAAAAGACCTAAAACAAGAACGAAACCTTCATGAATTATTCTCCATTAGAAATCATTCTGGCTTTACTTGTCTGGTTTATCTTCTACAACTTTTTGAAAAATAGACACGGAAAACCGCGATTATCTTGACGATTGAATACGAAGTGAAACTTATGAAATTCTTACCTGTAATTTTGAGCGCTTCTATATTGCTTTCTCCTTTAACAGTGGTAGCAAAAACACCTAGAAAAGAAACACCCGGTCAGACATATTGCCGTAAAGTTTCTTCTGGTAATAGGTATGCACGTAGGCTTTGCAATCAACCTTGGCTTGGAACTGGATGGCTAATTGACCAAATCAACAAACCAAGAAAACGAAAAAATTAATAAAGGTAATTCAGTTGAGTCTCTTATGAATTCCTTTCCATTAAAAGACACGGATAACACCGCGATTACCTCATACATTTCTACTAAATCAGGAGCAATTATGAAACTTTTTAAAGTTTACAACCAAGCGCTTGAAACAATTAACTCAGGATTACATGCTGTAGCTACAGAGATGAAAAAAGACCGAGAGAATCGTGAGTTTGACCGACTTTACGGACGTATGACCGACGAAGATAAAATCAAACTTCTAAAGTATGATTTGTATTCGGCTACAAGCGGACGGTCTAACCCTGAAAATCTTGAACAGTATAGAAAAACGATTGAATTGTTAAGTCAAGAAATTGAGCGCGAGCGCAAGAATGATGCAAAGCTTTCCAAACAATTAAGTAGTTTGATTAACAGCTTTATTATTTTTGTATTTTTAGCTAGTTGCGCTTCAACTGCTATTTATCAATCGGGTAAATGCAATCGTATAAACTCACAGTTTTGTAGAAATGTTCGGATTATTCCTGGTGCAATCGACCGCTATTTTTACAACGAACCGACATTGTTAAATCCAAAAGACTTTGAATAATTAGAGAGATGAAAATTATGGCTAGAACTACTAAAGGTGGAATGACGGGAGCGGATTTAAAGAAATCCAATCGCGGTCGCAAGGGGGGTATGACAGGGAGCAAACATTTTGAAACTCAAGATGTAGAAACTTCCACAAGTCCACTAGAAGCGGTCGCAGGGGTAGCGAATAAGGTGGGTGAAGCGGTTCAAAATGTTGCTTCTGGTGTCCAAGCGGTTGGTCATGGGGTGCGTGCAGCTGCGAACGGAGCAAAAGCAATCCGCCAAACATTTAAGGGTGGTTCGTCCTTAGTGACTGATGAACACACCCAAGTGTTAGACCAAGCTAGGGGGATTGCTACTAGCTATGGGGTGGAATTGACTGATATCAAAACCCATATGTCAGCATCAAATGATGAGGTTGATGATTCCTTAGGGGATGGTATTTCAGCAAAGGAAGCTAACGAGAAAAAGCTAAAAATCCAGCGTCAAAATAATCTTTTGGATGTGCGACTAGACCGAGTGAAGCAAAAACGGAAAATAGCCACACTCCACAAGGAAGAACTAAGCCTAGTAGGTGACTTGGTTGATGTCGGTACTACTGGCGTCAACGTTGCGACCAAGATGGTTAACTACCAAATCGCTGTGACTGACTTCCAAACCACACAGAGCAAACTTGAGGAGCATGAAGAGTTACTAATTCAACAACAAATCAGAACTCAAGGAACCATCAACTTAACGACGGGAATACAAACTGAGTGGGATTTGAAACTAGAAAAACAAGACCGTTCCAACGAAAGATTGCAACTTGAAATTGAGGGTGCGGCTAAACAGAACGAACAAAAACGTTTAGAAATTGATGCTATTTTGTTGAGCGACTAAACATAAAGGGGGAGTATTACACTCCCCAAATATTAACTAATAATCTAGGAGTAATTATATGTCAATTATCAGTGTTAAAGCTGCTTCTAAAGCAGTTACTATTGCTGCGAGTGTCCTTTGTTTAGGAGGGGTAATCAGTTTTGTAAGAGCAGATGAGACCCAAAAACCAATTGCATTAAATGTAATTATTGGCGCGAGCGCAATAGCATTTAGTTCTCACGTATCGGCTCAATTGTGTGAGGAGAGTGCAAAATATCAAGCTGGAAAGTTGGTAGAAAAACACGAGATTCAAGTTAAGGGAGTAGAAAAAGAACGGGATACCTTTAACGAAAAATATCGTAAACAAACCAATGTAGTGACAGAAGTTAAAGCCATTAACGCGAAAAAAGAACAAGAAAATTTTGTACTGGGAGAGGAATTAAAAATCAAGAATGCTCTCATTGTGGCTTTACAAAAACAACTGGAAGAGATTAAAAGTACAATTTCTCAGAGATATGCGGAAATAGATGAGAAATTAGCACAGGAAGATAAGCGTTATGAACTGGCTATTTACCAACTAAAAACTAGCTTTCAAGAAAGTTTGAAGTATAAAATTGACACATCTTATGAAAAATTAGCTGACACTATTGCATATAAACTTTCTGACGCAAAATGTGAAGGCATATTCCCCCAGCTAGAAAAACTTTATGCAACTCTTAAGCAGATGCACCCAAAGCATTATCAATTGCTGAATGAAATTGCCTATGTAGAGGGGGAGGGGAATGAAGTTGTTGAAGCCATAACAGATATTTATTTCCAAATATCTGATGAAATTGCAGCATTAAAAGTGAAATATAGGAATACTTTAAACATTGATGAACGGGTAGCTCTGGAAGCGGCGATGGATGAATTGATTGAGCGTAGAGACCTGAAAAAATTTATCCCTAAGCCAAAAGTTGATAAAGCGCTTGATTATTATCAACAATCTCAAAATGAACAATTGCAAAACATCAAAGAAATTGCACGCGAAAATAGCCAAGGTTTGCAGGAACTTAAAGACGAGGTTTATGAGTTGATATCCCAAATTGAAGCTAAAAATATGGAGATAGCGCAACTTAAGCAGAAAGTTGCAAAATTATCTGAACCTTACCAATTTTTTGGTAAAGGAACCTTAGCGGAAATTGGTAATCTAGTCATTAGCCACTACTACACAAATTACGGTTATGTGTTCGATGCATTGACTTGGGAAGAAAGCGATACAGGCTATAAATTAATCTTTGGAACAAGACGTAATCCTGCGCTAACTGAGGAGCAAGTTTATCAGAATAATTCTCAAATTCAATTAGCTGCAATTACTAATAGTCTACATGGAACACTACCAAAGTTTGATTTTAATCGTCAGAATTCAACCGCTACTCTTGATGTGACTTTGAAAAAGACGACTAAGAAAGAATCGGTTAAAGATGATATTGATAAACTTTGGGTTCCCGCGTCTAAATTTGAGAAGTTTGTTTCCAAATGGGAGAGGGTAAGAATTACCGCTGGTAGCACTGGAGGTAAAAGTCCAACAGCAAAAAATCTTGCTCTGGCTATTATGAATGTTCGTAAAGGCAAAGGAGAAATAAGACTCTATGACCCCCAACATGGTAGTAAAAAAGATTTTTGGAATATGCCAAAAGCGGGTACATCCCATGAAGACAACATAGAGGGGATGAAAGAACTTTGCGAATTACTTGACGCCCGGTCAGAAATTAAGGGTAAAAGTCACAAATTTATCTTGTACGTTTTTGATGAGATTGACAGCACGATTGCAAAGCATCGAGGCGATGCTAGTTTCAAAGATTTAGTAGTCTACTCGCTTTCCCAAGGAAGTCACCAAGATTTAGGAGCAATCTACATCGGTCAAAGCGCGGACGCTAACACAATTCCTGGAATGACCCATAGTCAATGGAACAATGCTACCCAGTTACACATCGGAAGTAATGCAAGCGTCTGGATTGATAAGTCTACAACAGTTACCAATGAAGATAAAACCAAGCTTTTGACCCAGTACAAAAAAATATCTGAATACTGCGAGCGCATGAATGAGGAGTTGGGACTTGATATTTACACGGACGCAGGAGCATACCGCTTTGCTTTGGCTGTACCTCTTAGTGGGCTACCAAAATTTATTCAACTGCCATCTTTTGATAGTTATGAATATAACGAGGTAATGACTTCAGACAATCAAACGCCTCAACCAATTGAGCGGACAGTAGCAAGTACTACGGTCAGTGAAACTAAGTGTCCTCAGTGTGGTAATGAGGATTTACGAAAAAATGGTAAGCACAACGGGAGACAGAAGTACATTTGTAAATCGTGTGGCGAACACTTCAAAATTTAATATGTATACAAGTACAGCAAAGTATTTTGTGCTACTGCTGTACTGAAACTATTAAGAATAAAATCTAGTTTCTATTAAGAAATACCCCTATAAATTAACACCAATTTGCGTGGTGAAAACACCAGGGTAGGGTGGTGCAGAACACCACGAAGTGAGTATGGATAGGCTGTAATCCTTGTTATGTAAGGGTTTGACCGGGTGGTGTTTTTGGTGTTTTTGGTGGTGTTTTTGCACATAGTGGGGGTCTGGTGTTTTCACCACTTTTGAGCTTTTATTAATAGTTTGGTCGCTCGCTACTATAAATTTTGAATTCTAAAGATTGCAAATATGGAAAAAATCAGAAGTCCTTAGCGTCTTGCTAGTAATGATTATTTGTACGGTTACTACGTAGTATCTAGCTACACACTCTTCTTACTTGTATATATCCTCTAGAAATTAGGAACTAAAATCATGTCGCAACTCAATGGAACAATCCCACAAGAAACTGTTAAAACTGTTACCCCTGCAATCGACAAAACTAAAAAGCCAAAAGTAACTAAATTGCCTGAATTGTTTCTGGATGGTGGGAGCGGTCGCACCAAAAGTTACTTAGAAAAGATATCGGGGTCTTACCAATCGGTGGTTCGTATCTTCCCTAAAGGTCATGAATTGCCGGTTGGCTTTTTAGGGGTATTCAAAGTAGGTGAAAATGGTTATGCGGTTGGTGACTCAGCATTGTCGTTAGCTGGGGGAAAACTTGAGGAGGGATACGCGAACGATAATAAAATTAAGCTTCTGCCAATTTGGATTATCGGGGCATTGACCACACACCCCAACTTTCTTTTTAAACAGGCGAAAAAGTCCAAGGCAGAAGTAGTTGAGATTGAGCTTAAGCTTTCTTTGCTATCCCTAAGCAGTCACAGAAAAAAAGAAATTGAGAAAGCAATTTCCGATATTAACTTTGAGTTTGATGAAAGAAAATTCAAAGTCAAGGTGTCAGATTACACGATTTACCCAGAAGGCTATGGCGCGGCTTGTGCTGCAAAACAATTTATCAAAGCTGCTAAGGGTAAGGATGTGAAGTTTCACGTTTTAGATTTAGGTTCCGGGACTTTTACCCATACTCCGTACAGTAACTTGAATGGTGTACCCAGAGCGAGCAATCAAAATTCAGTATCGGGTGCTGGGGTCATGTCAATCTGTGAGTTTTTTGCGAAAGAAAGCGCCAAGGGGGATACAGGGGGGAATATTTACCACTTCTCACGATTGAAAGAAGCGCTTGAATCATCCAGAGTAATTAATGGGGAGTACTTAGCCGAGATAATTTTGGGTGACAGTAGCAGGGAGTTAGGGGATAGGTTACGCTCTGGCTTGGAGTCTTGGAGCCGTGAAATTATTGGGGTTAGGGAACTTTTACGAGATGTCAAACAGTTGTTGCGTAAAAATGAACGAATATTTTTAACAGGAGGTGGGTTTAAGGTCGAAGCCATTCGGCATTTTGTGACCGAATATTTAAATAGTGAACTGGTCACAGTTTTGGATAACCCAGAGGATGTAAACATTACGGGCATCCGTTGACTAAAGTCACCTCGCTCTGAACGACAATTCATCATCTCTGAAGACAAAGCGCCGCTTATTTCCGAACTGGCAGCACAATATGGCATAAGCGACTGGGAGATGATGAACCGTTTTATAGAAGATGGTCTAGCGCGTAACGCTGAAGCGCTGCTATGTAGAGGTGGATTAACGTAAATTTCCAGATTGTAAAACACATGAACTACCTACTACATTTCTTCAACCCAGTTCGAGCTTTTGAATATGCAGTTTTTCTTTACAAAACTCGCAATTGGATTTTAGGCGATGACTCCAAGCACTGCTATCGATGCCATCGGGTAGTTGGCTATGATACGGCTGAAACTTGTACCTGTAGCAATTGCCCAATGATAACTATGCCGTTTTGAACCTTTCCCATAGAGAAAACTAATCAAACT
This sequence comes from Scytonematopsis contorta HA4267-MV1, assembly GCA_019359035.1. Taxonomy (GTDB): domain Bacteria; phylum Cyanobacteriota; class Cyanobacteriia; order Cyanobacteriales; family Nostocaceae; genus Scytonematopsis; species Scytonematopsis contorta. Next base: position 9,320 of record JAHHIC010000026.1, read on the forward strand.
GGTTACAAATATCGTTAAATATTTATAACCGAATAACCGGAAAAGCCTAACCAGTTATGTATAATGTAACTAGTTAGGCAAATTAATTAAAAACATGACTACATTATCTCCCCAAGAATACTTCAACAAAATTAAAGACCTCCGCGACCCAGAAGCGATAGAAGCACTTTGCTTACAACTGGCTGACCAACTCTACCCTGACCCCAACAACAAGAACAAGAATAAGGCTACCCCATACAACAAGCTAATCAAAACAATCCCTAATGAGGAACTGGTAGAAGGGGTAAACGCTTTCATCTATACCAAAACAGACGGAACATTGTGGAAGCGTCATTTGCACTTTAAATATGTGGGGTTAACAAGGAAAGAGTGGGGCTTTATTAACGATAAAACCGTTGTACTAGACAAATTAGAAAACCGTCGCAAGGTTGATGTAACCAACTACTTGGAAGCTACGTGTAAACTACTTTTGAGCGATGATTACAATGAATTATCGGTTGGATTGGTTGCGGCGTCTGGTCGTCGTCCTTACGAAATTTGGATACAAGGGAAATTTGCCATTACTAAAGAACTACCAGAGTATTTAAAGCACGGCTACTTTGTGGATTTTAAAGGACAGCTTAAGAAGCGTGATTACGACCTAACAGAAGAAGAAAAAGCACAATATAGAATCGGGGTGTTAGTGCCTGCTGAAATTTTCACCCATGCATTTAACAAACTACGAAAATCGCCACGAGCGCTAGAACTCAGACAGCGACAGCTAGCAATGGTTAAGGCGGGTGCTAGTGAAACAGAAATTGAAAAAACCCTTAGCGATAGCGTGACCCCACAGATGAAAAGGGTTATACGAAATGAGTTTGTTGATTGCCTTCCGGTAAGGGAGGGGGATAAGGAAATTAATAATAAATCGTTGAGGGCTGCTTACACCAGATTGATAACTGACCGCGATTGCCCTAAGAGTACTGCTGATATCTTGTGGGCCAGTCGTTCTGTTGGTCATTTTATCGACACAGAAAAGCCGAACGATAGCCAATTGCGCCACTTACTTACTACCCTTGGTTATTTTGATTACTATACTGATGCTGATGTCCCATTCGTGGAAGCATCACAAAGAGTAAAAGCTGAGAAAGCAACTTCCGTAAGAGTTCTAGCCTCAGATTACGAATTTATTAAGGAATTACAGAAAAAATGGAACTTGCCGAACCAGCAAGCGGTAGTACAGCAGTTAATACTGGCATCTGAAGAAGTCGAGAAGCTTAAGCAGCAACTATTAGAAACACAATCCCAAGTCACCCAACTTCAAAACGAAAAAGAGGAACTTATGAACCTACCCCAACCAAAAGAAACTGCGACCCAACAACCCGTTCAAGAAACCACAGAAGACTTGCAAGTAATGATTAAACGGATGGTATCTGAGGCATTGGCTGAAGCACTATCCCAATCTGCCCCCAACCCCGAACAATCTACACCAGTAACCACCCCAACTCAACGACAGCCCAAAGCAAAGCCAGAGCAACCAGAAAAAGACTGGGAATCTGTTCCCAGTGAGGAACTTAGAGCTTCAAAACATCGTGGTGCAGCTGAAGAAAAAATTAGACGTTCCTTTATGGCAATTACCAACTACAACGACGCTCAGCCTAGCAATGAAACAAGATGGGCAATTAACAATCAGTCACTGAGACAGGTGTCAGGCTGTAACGGTATGTTGATAGCAGACTGGATGCAACGTCATCACATCGCGATTAGCGACCACAACAACAAATATGGTCTCAGCCAATATCACAATAAAGGTCGCGGTGATATTACTCAAGTCATCTCCTGGTAAATTATCTGAAAAATTTGGCAGGCAGTGTCTGCCGAATTGTGGCGAGCGCATAGCGGGAAAATTATTAGATACAACAATTTGTTTGCTAATTGTTCATACCCTGAACTTCTAAAAATTAGCAAACAAATTTAGCGCTATCCAGCCATTAAAATTAACGTCAAACAAAAATAAACGTTATGCTGTAACGCTTTTGAGGTTATTTTTCTGCTAACCTTGGAAGCCAAAACTCAAGGGAGTCGCAGTTTTTTAACGATGCCTGATACTTTCTCAATCGCCTCGGCACTACTAGACCGTTCGAGGTTTTGTATTCCCCTTTCACCTGGACAGTTACAGGCTCAGTCGTTGGAACTGTACGCATTGGAGCAGAGCAAACACCGGACAGGTGGTTAAATCTGTGCTACCTGTTTGAAATTATCCCACAATTTTAAGTCGCTAAATTAAATTGCTGTTTTAGTAATCGCGATTAGTATTTACTCGTACCATAGAAAAACATCGACAAACCTGGAAGCAGCCATAAGAGAATCGAATTGATAGCAGTAGCGGGGAAACTATCCCATTCCATAGAGAAACCGCGATAAATTTGGATACGGACATCAGATATTTTGATAGAGAATTATCAGCCAACTTCTGGTTACATCCTGGAAGTGGTTATCTAACCAGAAGCGGTAA
>JAHHIC010000027.1 GCA_019359035.1 Scytonematopsis contorta HA4267-MV1
CCTCTGGAGTAGGGTTTTCAAAAAATAATAGTGAGGAGCAAGAAACAAATAATAACAATGTCGATAATCCATCTGATGCTGAAGATTTACTAGATGAAATCCCAGAAGAAGGAAGTCAACAATGGTATTGGCACAAATGGTTAAATCGTCGCAGGTTTACCCCTGATATCGTCGTCAACCAATCTGAATTTACTTTTGGTGATATCCCTCAGTCAGGGGTAATAGTTGCAGGTAAAAGCGGTTTAGGCACGGGTAAAACGAACGAATTAATCAGACTTATTGCGGAGGGAGAAAAGCGCGGTAAAGGAGCAATTATTATGGGTTATCGAAACAATTTACTATTACAAACTGGGGAGAGAGCTAAAGCATCAAATATTTTTATCTACCACATCCATCAAGATGATGAAGCTAAAACAATGGTCGCTGATGATAGTAGCCATCATATGATGTGTCTCGACTCCATACATCACATTGATGGTTACTTTAAAGGTCGAGATATTTACCTTGATGAAACTTGTTCGGTTATCCTTCATGCTCTCACAGGTGGAACATTAGGAAGCGAGCAAGCTAAAGTTTTAAGAATATTCTCAAAAGCCTTAGAAGACTGCGATAGAGTCCTTGCACTGGACGGAAACTCATCCGACATTTACGTTGATTTTATGGCAAGATTAGCACTTCAAAAACGAGTTATTAAGTTTGAAAATAAAAAGCAAATACCTAGCCATAAAATCACATTTATTGATGGTATTGACGATGAGGGTGAAATCAAAAAAACCGACCGTAGCCCGTTAATAAAGTTTTTACTACAACCAAATGTTAAACCTTGGATTTTTTCCGATTCAAAAGAACGGACTAAGGTAATCTTTAAAATTCTGACTGATGCTGGTAAAAAAGGATATGTTTTAAACTCAGAAACTACTGGGGAACCGTGGGCACGCGAGTTCTTAGCTAATCAAAACGACTTTATAACAAAAGAGTCACCAGACTTTATGATACTTTCCCCTTCTGGTGATAGTGGATTAAGTTGTACTCTTAACGGGCATTTTACCCATAAAATGAGTTTTTTCTCTGGGATTCTGGGAACAAATAGTCAACACCAAGCTATGTTTAGGTTGAGGGATAACACAATTCCTCATTATGTTTTTTGTCCCCAAGTAGCGACACTCACAAATAGGTCTACCCCAAAAGGCTATTCCTCAAATAATATCGACCGGGTTCTTGAGGATAGAGCGTTGCATTCAGCTTTTTTAGCTTCCGAATGTGCCGATAACCCAGAAGAAGCTTTACGAATAATGTTGGAAGCGCTCGCAAGACAAGACCCCAGATGGTACGGGTTATCTTGCGAAATGATGGCTTTAGATAATATCGAAATGAACAATTATAGGAGGTGTTTAATACACGCTTTAACTGAAGTTGGTCACAACGTCAATGTGGAGGAATGGGATACCGCAATTGCAATTAAGGGGTTAGAAAAATCAGCCAAAGAAGAAGTACAAAAAATTCACTCTAAAGAAGTTTTTGATTCTGTCGAGTTTGATTCTATTGAGGAAGCTAATAAAAAAGGGAAGTCCAACCCTAACAAAGCGACCCAACGAAAAATAGAGAAAACTCGCTTACTTGATAGGCTACCGGGTATCAAAGATTCGGAAGTCTGGAGCGCTGATTTTATCTACGAGTGCCACATCAAAAATCGCGATTTTATCCGGCAGCAGGAAAGGTACTGGCTTTTAAAAAATTACGAAATTTCCCAGAAGCGACACGAAAGTATTTGGAGCCACGCGGCCTTAACTGAAGATTTTTTTAGTCGCCGGGTATCCTCACTAGGACATGATGTCATTTGGGGTTTACGTGAGTTGGGACTGCTGGCTTTCACCGAGGGCGAACAAGAGTATCATAAGGACTCCCCAGAGGTTATCACTTTAGTTGAGACCTTACGTAGTCGTAATGATATCCAATTAGCTTTACGTATGAGCCAAGTGGAACCTGAGACTGTTGAAGGTAAGGAACGGTTGCGAATACTCAACAATTTGCTTAACCACATAGGCTATAAAACAAATTTCACTAAGAGACGCAACCTGAGGACTGATACAGGAGTTATCAAGGTTAGACATTATACCGTCATACCTACTGTAGAACATCCTAGTACCACACCCCCCCATTCTCAACAAGAAGCGCTTAATAGAAGTACCACACCCCCCCCTATTTATAAAGAACAGCCAGGGTGTGGTACTAATTCTCAACAAGAAGCGCTTAATAGAAGTACCACACCCCCCCCTATTTATAAAGAACAGCCAGGGTGTGGTACTCCCTCTGAACCTAATACTGGTAGTAGTTCTAGCCATTTTGACCTAATAGCAGCGCGGGAAGCCATACTAGTCGCAGTCGAGTACAAGTTTACTAAATGGATGAGTAGCGATAAGTCAAAAGTTAGCTGGAAAGTTGAAGCGGACGAGACCGAACACGTAAACGAGGAAGTTAAGCCGAATACTAACGATACTGAGGATGAGGTAGAGAATTTTTGGAACTGGGCACGAAGTTGGACGCCCGCGTTATCTGAAGCATTTAGTCGTGGGGTTGATGTGGTTAAAAGCATCCTCTCCCCCCTCTCCTCCGAACAAAGATGGGGGGTGATGTCGTCATGGCAAGAGTCAAAAGGTGAACAATTTACTCAATTTGAAACAACTGTACCTCATTGGTACGAATGGTGTAATTGCTAGCTAAAATGTCAGTAACCGTAAAAAACTGTAAAAAACCGCAATTGTGGAGCAATTAACCGTAAAACAGTACCTCGCAATCACTCATTTAGCCGCAGGTGCAACAAATTTGCAAGCAGCTGATGCCGTTGGTGTTTCTGAAAGCTCAATTGAGAAGTGGAAGCGGCGGGCAGATTTTCAACTTCTGCTGAAAGAGTCGGTGCGGCGTGTTTACGATGCTGCGATAGCTGAGTTAGCCTGTGGGGCGATAGATTCTGCTAGAGAATTGCGAACAATAATAAACAATCCAGATGCGCCAGACCGGGTAAAAATACAAGCAATTCAAGTACTATTTAGTCAGCTACAAAATGCTAGGAATTGGGAATTTGAAAACCGAGTAGAGCGCTTAGAGGCGATGCTAGATGCTAGCGAAGAAGATACGACAATTAGAAAAACGTTACCAACAACAGCAACTACTAACGGGTTTAAGCCTTAAGCCAGTGCCCCAAAAGTGGGAGGATTTTGTAGGGTTAACTGTAGCGGCTTGCAATTATAAATCACTCGGCTTACAAACAAGACAAATTTCGGCTCAAGTTATTTGCAACTAAAAAAGTACTCTGGCTCAAATTAAATGCAACTTGGCTCACATTAACAGTAAATAGGATTTTCCGGCTCAAATTATCTGCAACTATAATTGGGCGCTTTTTCAATTAATTGCAAAACCCACTAAATCAGAATTCAGGTATATCTTTATACGTGTTTTTGCTTGAGGATAGGTAGACCACACCAAATGAACAAGAAGCGCGAGTATTTCTACCCTTTTTATCCAAAGGCTCGAAAACCGTAGCGTACTACATCCAGTTTGCGTGGATAAGTTTGAACATCAATTTTTGTTGTCACGCAGCATTTGTTTTGACTAACTAACGTTTAAAAGTGGCAAACCAGCAGATAACATTTGGTCATGTAACTCTTTGGTGCGTGCAGGGTCTAGTTGACCGCGAAACATAGACTTAATTTCTGCAGGTTTAGCATTAAACTGTTCCGCTAAATCGAGTACAGAATAGCCATGCCTCTTCAGGTTGGGTTCTAAATCATCAATATGCTTAGATAAGATATCTTCAATAAGTGCTGGAGTAATAGTTTTATCTCCAAGTTTATAAGCATCTTCAATCGCAACCGAAAGATGTTGTTGAATTTGTAACGGAGTTTTGAGACGAGAGGACAATATATCCAAAGCCGAAGCTGATAAAATATTATTAATATCTGTGCCGGATGCGACACATTGAGTCAGCAACCATTGAATATATTCTTTTTGGTGATTAGAAATACCATCTAAAGTAAATATAGTAGCTCTAGAACCAATTTCTTCCATTGTTGGACGGCGTAAATTATTTTTGAGTTTTGGGTGACCAGCTAAAACTAACGACAATAAACTACCGCTATCTTCTGCTAGTTCAATTAAACGTTTTAAACCAGTAAGGGTACTATACAATAGGTCGTGGGCTTCATCTACAAACAAAGCTACAGGTTTTTTAACTTTTCTGAGTAACGAACATAATTCCCTTTCTCTAATTTCAGTTTGAGAAGGTATTGTGATTTTCTTCTCCTTAGATAAATCGTAGAATAGAGCAGAAATTAATGTGCTTAAATTAGTACGTTTCTTGTCTACAGACCAAGATTTTGAAACAATCACCTTACCATCACTCTCTAACATTTCAAACAAATGCCGTAGAGTTGCTGTTTTGCCAGAACCAACAATTCCAGATATTACTATTAATTTCCCGTTAATCACAGAATTTTTAATGTCTTTAAACAATCGCTGATGCGGTTCAGTTTCATAATACCCTGCTTGACGAAAATCCTTAATTATACCAAAATATTCCATTGCTTCCGTGAGCATTCTATTCTCCTAAATTGTTGAAATACTTTTTGACTTGCGATATAACTTCTTTTTTATTGAGAGTACTTTGGAGCAATGTGTCAAGAAAATCTTTTTGTTCAATTGATAGTGTTGCTAATGGTTTACACAAATATTCTGCAATTGCTCGTTTGGCTAATAATATTGAGGGATAAGTCAGTTCTTGATAGGGGTCTGGGTCGCGAAAAGGTATAACATTAGAAAATGTGGTTTCTCGATTTGCAACCAGATGTAATGAAGCATTTCCAGATAAAGCAATTTTCGGTAAATTTAAGTGTTTAGATAAAGATTCAATACGCTCTATTCTTTCTTCCTTTTTGGTCTTTTTCCTCGCACGATAGGTATGTAGAGAAATTGGAGCATTTATGGGATAATAGGGTCCAAAATGCTGGTCTTGCCATTCAACATATAATTGATTGTCAAATAAACCCCACCAAAGAGTTACCTTTTCTCCAGCTAAATCTTGGTCAACTTCGTAACTGATTCCGTCAGTTGTAATCCTTGCTGTACCATCAACTTTGCGTTGCTGTGGTTCACGAGCGAAGGTACAAAATCTCTCCCAACTACACATTTGTTGCAAACCAGTTTTTGGTAAATTTTGTAACCAATCAAAATTACGAGAATGAGGCTCTGTACGGTGGGGTTGATTATTATAATTAACTAGAAATCGGTGCAACCAAGAATTAGCTTCTGCCTCCGTTTCTGGCTCATGAAAGTGATAGAGGGTTTCGTGGGCTTCTTTAATAGTTCTAAATGGTCTTTCTACTTTACCCTTGGAACGAGATGTTTGACGACGATTATCTTTAGAATTTGGTGTATGTATTGATAAGTCAATATCTAAATATTCCAGTACTCTCTGGAAAACTAAACTTTTTGCGATTGGTCCATTGTCGGTATAAATCATTGCTGGAATACCTTGCAATTCCAAACCTGATTGATTTTTTGGTGACATTGCATTAAATAGAAAACGCAAAGCAGCTTCTACATCTTCCCCATAAACACAATGATATTCCTGGTAGCAAACCCCACTTCTATCATCCACAACGCTATAAAGCATGAGTTTTGGATTGCCCCGACTTAAATCTATCCAAGACGGGGGTTGTTTAAGATATTTTAAGTCTGATGAACTCAAATCAAATTGCCAACAAGCATTACTATATTCAGCTTGGAAACGTACAGCAGCAATTGGTCTGGTTAAATATTCCCATGTGTAGCCCCAAGCTTTAAGATATCGATTGACCGTAGCTTTTGAAAGTAAGCCTTTGGGTGCTTGTATAAATCCTTGAGGTGTTTCGACGCCATATTCTTCCAAAAGTTCAATCACTCTTGCAGTAGAAAGGTGATGCCCTTGAGAATTGTTGGTGCGAATTTTCATCGCGGCAACTATCTCGCAGTACATGGACATATCGGGAGCAGAAAGCTTTCTGGGTTTACCGCAATCGGAACGACGGCTTTGTTTTGGTCGTTTCATATCCCGTAGGGCACGGTAAATAGTATCGAGCGACACACAATAAAACGATGCTGTTTCTTCTATAAGTAGCCGACGCTCTTGGCAACGACTGGGCAAGGAATCAAGTCGTTGTCGCAGACTAATCAAAGCGTCAGCTGGGATAGGGATACGACTCACTCCATTTACCAAAAATAAAGAACATCATTTTTATACCATTAAACTGGCTACAGAAATATTATTCTGTTACTAGTTCTTTACCTTGTTTCCGTTTCTGGAGTAAATTAGCAGTAATGGAGAGCGCCCGCATATGGGTTCTATTAGACGTAGTGGATGTCGTCCCAACCCAAAAAATGCAGCAGATACTAGCCGAGTACGAAGTGTTTCTAACAGGATTGTCACATCGTACCATTGATGCTTACATGCGAATTATTAAGCAACTTGTGTCGTGGATTTCAGACCAAAATCACATAGGGGACGAATTCTACCTAACACAGTTAAGTCGTACAGCACTCGGAGATTACATTGCTCACTTAAATCGAAACGGTTACAGCAGCACTCACTTAGCGCGGGTAAAGTCTGTTGTTAGCGGCTTTGCCTGCTGGCTGATTGAGTCTAAAGGGATACTACGGGATAACCCAACTAACGGCTTAAGCATTCCACCTTCATTTAAACAGCCACCTGTGAAGTTAAGCCAAAACGCACGTGAAATTTTGCTTTCTATTGTTGAGCGTGAGGATACATATCGCAGCCAAGCTATTTTCGCTTTGGGCTACTGGACTGGATGTCGTGTTGGAGAAATCGCTTGGTTGCGAATATCCGATATAAACGTTAATTCAAAATTTGGGCGCTTAAATGTTGGTTATAAAACTGGAAAAGAGCGTTCAATTGATTTAATAGAAACAGCCAGACTCCCTTTGTACGAATATATAATACGTGGTGGACGCAACCAAAATAGTCCTTATACTATAACTTCTCAACGCCATGAGCGATTAACAGAAGCTGGAATTCATCGATGGTGGTCTAACTTAAAAAAACAAGCGGATGCTTCCGAATATCCTCTCATTTGTGATGTGACATTTCACGACTTGCGGCATGATTTTGCAGTACGTATGTATGAAAAAGGTTGGACGTTACAGCAGATAGCTTATTACTTGGGTCATATAACTAAAGATGGCATCCCTTCTCTTACTTCCGTAGCTCGCTACTTAGAATCACTTTAAAATGTATTATTTGTTGCTCGTAATCGCGATACTACTTATTTACCCTCCTATTGAAGAGTAGAATCACTTCTGTGCGCAATAATTACTTTTACCCAGCTTTTGACAAAGCTAAAACTATTTTATATAAAACTTTTTGCATAAATTAGTCGTTACAATAGGGACTAGTATTTAATAATGAATTAAAAGCTTTACGAGCAGACTCTTCTGCTTTCTGTGATGTTACTTTTTGGTAGCGTAAAGTTGTTTGAATGTTTTCATGACCCATCAACGCACGTAACTCTTCAAGACCGACTAAACCTACGCGCTCACACGCAAATGTATGTCTTAAATAATGAATTGTAACTCCATGAAGTTCCGGATATGGCTCTATTAATTGTCGCCAATATTCGTGTACTGTACGATAGCTAATTCTACTTACTTTTAAAGTAGCTGGATGTTGCGCTGTAAACAATGCAATATGGTTTTTATATCGAGAGTAGTTAAGATATTTTTCTAGAGAATCTGCTGCGTCTTGACTGTAGAAACACCAACGTATTTTATTACCTTTACCAATTACTTGAAATTTACAGTTAACTGTATCTACATCAGACAGGTTTAAAGCTAGAAGCTCTGCTATGCGGCATCCTGTACGATGAAGCAAATGCACTATCGCATTCATTCTCAAATCATCAGCAACCGCATAGTAAAGTTTCTTCAACTGCGATTGCGTCAGATATTTTACTATTGCATCTGTTCTATGCTCACCTAATTCTGGTGATGGTTTACGCTGTTTTAAACCATGAATTGGATTGAACTTAATATAACCTTGTTCTACTGCAAAATTAAACAAACTTTGTAGTATTGCTTGGTGCTTGTGGTGAGTAGTCCATGATAGGTAGTCAAGACTATTTAAATACTCGATTAAAGTTTGTCTACTAATTATGTCTATTGCCCAACTTCCGTACTCTTGAAGTAATGGTAATAGCACCAACTCATAAGTATACCTGGTAATTTTTGCTAAACCAGGACGCGATAAAAATTCAGTACTAACAGTGGCTAAAGTAACTGTTGATTTCAAGCTAATTTATGTAATTTCTTGCTCGTATAAATGCTTTAAATTATATATCTTTTAGAGAGAAAAATATCGCCGAGTTATGGATACTTTTAAAACCCCTCAACCCCAAGAGCGCTTGGCTGGTTACATCAAGCGCATCCGCGACGCTTTAAAGATGACTCAGAGTGATGTAGCGGCTCGGAGTGGGATTCATTTGCACTCCCTAGGGAAAATAGAAAGAGGCATAACAACTCGGCTCAATACCAAGACTCGTCGTGGTTTAGCAGTTGCTTTGGGAATTCCAGAAGAATATTTAGAAGCAGTTTCTAAAGGTGAAACAGTTGAGACGACGACACATGTTTCCTTTTGCCCCCAATGCTGGCAACCTGGAACACCGACTGAGCCTCAATGGAGTGACGTTAGGGCGTCCTTTTGTTTCATTTGCGGTACAGCTTTAAGTTCTCGCTGTGCTAAGTGTGGTTATTTTATTACATCCTTTAAGTACGTATTTTGTCCGATATGCGGTTCTGCTTATAAATCAACAAAGTAGTATCAATGAATTACTGGGCTGACGAACGCTTGAGTATGATATGACAGCTCAAATCTTTTAAATATAGGTGTTTCGGTTTATTTGCAATTAATGTGAGGTCTTATATTTTTTGTGTCAGTCTAGTTGCAATTATTGTGAGCCGAGTTGCATTTAATTCGAGCCAGAGTACTTTTTTAGTTGCAAATAACTTGAGCCGAAATTTGTCTTGTTTGTAAGCCGAGTGATTTATAATTGCAAGCCGCTACAGGTAGTAATTCTGTTTTCAAGGTTCGGACAGCCATACGAAACTTAGCGGTACTCGTGTACTGCTTTGGTTTATTTGGCTGTTGTTAGTTTTTGGTTGCGAGCAGGGTTTTGCCCTTCACATTTGTAATATTACTAACTCGTTAATACTATTGTCAATGCCATAGTAATATCAGATACTTATGTTTGTAGCCTTCAGACATAAATAATACTAATTAGCTAGTATTACTATTTATATGATACTATTGGAGTCGAAAAGTTCTAGAGGATGCCAGTGAAAAACAAAGTTAAGGAATTTGTTGATAGACGGGGTATATCCGTGTATCAGTTTCGTAAGGATACGGGGATAGCCCAAAGAACTGCTTATGACTTATATGGAAATCCGTGGCAGTTGCCTAATTCGTCCGTCATCACGAAAATTTGCGATTGCTATCAAATACAGCCAAGCGAAATTATTGAATGGGTTCCTTTTTCGGAAAGACCAATTAATTGCCAAGATGTGGCATGACCTAAAATAACTAACCTACTATTACCAGAAATTAAGGTGCTATACAAATAAAATGCATGACCAGAGCAAATAATCAGCCAGATGACGAGATAAGACGCTCTAGAGGTAGATTTGATGTTGTAAATGACCCAAGACAATGGTCAGCAGCTGCAACCGAAGAGGGGTGTAAGAAACTTGCTAAAGCCAAGGGGAAATTGCTAGTAGAAATAATCGATACAGAGACCGACAAACTACCAATAATTTGTATTTTTGAGGATTATCCAAATGAGTGAAACAGCAACTTTAGTACCAATAGATACTGTTATTTCTATGTTGACCGCAATTAGCGCTCGTAATTGGACGCAATTCAAAGAACTAGAAGCAGAATTTGTTGACCAATATGGTATAGAAGTTTGGGAAGATGTTTTTAACTTTCGCGTTAAGCCCGCTCTAGACAAAGACTCAGATAGATGGTTACTCATCCAATGGTGCAGCGCGGGAATTAAATCAGTAAAGGTAGTAGCATGAATAACCATTATCTATCACCACTACTAACAGCAAAATCTACTAGCCGACTGTCAAATCTGTACGAGCGCTCGCGCACAACTATTGAGTTGTCGAACCGTTAAATCAAGTATTTCAGAAAAGCCACTTCTTAATTAGGTTTTCCCATTGCACCTCATACTGTGGGGTGCTTTTGGCAGTTTTGTTTACACATCTTAATAAGTCAGCTTCTTAATTTACCGATAGACGTTTAGACACTAAAACAGATGAATTATAGTAAAACAGACGTTTTAAACAGCACCTATTCTAAATATTGTAATGGTGCAATATTACCTAGTAAAGAACTAATGTATTTCGATGACTGGGTAGTAAAATCTTACGCATTAGCAGTAAAAGAAACTATTGAGATTCAAGAGTTGGAAGGCATCGTTTTTAATGTTAAAAGACAAATTCCAATAAACGCGAATTTATGTACGTTAAGATTAAATGTTAATAAAGAAACAAGGTTTTCTCATGTTGATGACAAAATAGCTAAGAGAATACCAGAAAAAAATATGAGGCGTCCAATGCAATTAATTGGCACTCAGTTTATTCTTGTTCCAAAAGGACTTAATGAATATCAGGAAACACGTATTTGTCACTACGAGGCACTTTTTAAGTACGTATCCGCATATATCATTCGTGAAGTTTGGGGCAAAAGTTTATGTGACTTACCCCCTATTGACAATAAAATCATATCGGAAATGAAGGCTTATTCCGAAAAGTGGCTTAAGTTTTATTGGATATGCAAAGAATGCCGTGATTTTATGACTGAAGAAATGCTTCACAAATTCCCTAGGTCATGGGATTTATTTAACGCAATTATTGACGAGTATCGTCAATCATTGATGTCCTTTTGGCTTAGTGATAAAGCTAAAAATCCCAGTTCAAAAGAAGAAATAGTACAAAATGTGCGTCAGGAGTTCTCAATGTTAAAGGATTGCATTAATCCATACTGCACTGAAACAAATCCTTATACATATAAACTGATTGAAACATGTTTTCGCCTATCAAACCTGTCCGAAGTTTTTCTTAACGATTTTTGGACGCCATATTTAAAAGCTGGCAGGCAATGGGCACAAATGATAGAAAGCAGCCCTAGCATAACAGCCACATATGAGAACCAAGGAAAGACGGCACGACAAAGGAGGGGTAAACGCCGAACCTTTTACGTGTTATAGACTATAGAACCATAGAGCAAAATCTATAACGGTCATAAGAATTTTCTTATACATACGAAAATGACTCTAATCCTTACTGTGCAAGGGTTTCAGCGATTTAGAAGCCCCCCCCCTGAAACTCTTGCTGTGTAAGCTTTTCAGGAGTTTCTCTGAAAAAGTTTTTAGAGCCAATTTATATGCTTACCTATAAATAGAAAAAAGGCGACAGCCAACCTCATACTTTGGGGTCGTGGTAGTACCTGCATTAGGAACCAACACAACAAACGGTTATCACGCCGTTACAAAGAGAGGGACTAATCACCCCTACCTTAAACTAAAAATAAATTTAAGCTTATCCTAACCAGTTACTAGTAAAACCACAAGCAAAAAGCTGTCGCCGAACCAAGCAGAATTCGGAGGACAGCCAATGTTTGATACCAACATTCTACCAACTATTTTAGTATTAATCCAGCAGCGACGCCTCACGGAACTGCTGGAAGTGATGGAGATTTTTGGACGCTACGATTTAGAAGCACTTGACGTAATTCGCTACTTGTTGGGGGGTGCGAAATGAGTAGCAAATTTAACCCCACCAAACCAGGTTA
>JAHHIC010000028.1 GCA_019359035.1 Scytonematopsis contorta HA4267-MV1
TCGTTTGTTAGTAAAGCGAGTAGAGGTGGAAACTGAACAGGTGAATGTGGTTTTTCGGGTAGGGGAGGTTTCTGATGTCCCAAAGTTTGATGAGCTAGAAAGTTTGCAAGATTGTGGGAGGGGTAAGCGCCCGTCACTTGGGGTTGAGGGCTAGTCCAAAGGAGTGCTGGTGTTGATGACCATATTTTATACTGACAATCTTGACATTCTCTTAGGTCTAGAGTGCGATCACTTTCAACGAAGCGTGAATTTTGAGTGAGTTTATCAGATAATTCTTTAAGGGGACTGCTAACAATAGCCTCCTTTGACCAATTGGAATCAACACCACAATTGCCACAAAAGTGTTTTTTGTGAGGATTTTTAGCAAAACTACCCAAATCCAAGTGTGGATGATGACATTTGTTACAGTAAAGTGTACCCAAAGGCAATTTATCAATTAGTGCTTCTAAATATGCCAATGCTGATGGAGGCGCAATAACGACCCTTTTAATCAGTGCGTTACTTTTAAATAATGGTAAATCATCATCGTCCGAGGTTACTACTAACGCTGGGAAATTACCATCTATAATCTTTTTTCCAACTGGGTCTTGTCGTGCATGTAAGTGAATTTGGACACTTTCTAAATCTGACTCATCAGTAGTATTAATTGCTGTTGGTAGGGCTGCCCAAATACCAATTCCCCCAGGATAATCTTCAGGATTAATGACTTTAGGATTTTTAGTATAGTTCATCAAGGCGGTAGCATTTGAACAAACTATACTACCTCCTCCTTTTGCAGCTTGTTGTAAGTCAGCTTTTGTTCCCCAATGAACTTGATGGGTACGACACCACCAACGCTCTGCACCATTTTGATAAGGGTTTTGAGGTGTCATAACCTCTGTTTAGATTGTTGTCACAACCCTTATTTGCTGTGATGACTGGAAAGTAGGCAGCAATAACAAATAGTATTTCTATGCAAAAGCCTGTAATATCACTGTGTATGTGTGATTCGAGACACTAATTTATTTCCGGTACGTTTAAGGTTTGCGTGAAAAACGTAAAGAGTTTTATGAATTATTTTTATGTTATCGCGGAAAATACGTACTGCTACTGTTTTATCTATTGCTACAATTTTAACTTCAGGTGTAGTTTATTTAAATCCTGAAAGTGCTTGGGGAAGAGGAAGAGGAAGAAGTTCAGGTGGTCGAGTTTCTGTTCGTGGCTACTATCGCTCAAACGGTACTTATGTAAGACCACATACTCGCTCTGCGCCTGGTGGAAGCAGCATATATGTACCACCAAGTACTCGCTTTATTCCTGGTAGTGGTTCATATAATTCAAATGACTCAAATTATAACTATCCGTATACCCCTTCTGTTCCAAATAGTAAATTACAGGAGGATGAATTTAATCCCAATTATGTCCCCGAAAAAAGTGAATCAGTATATGTCCCTCCTGCTGGATTACCTAACCTCGATTTACCCAATAATTCAAATCCTTCTCCTGAATTACCTAACCTTGAGTTACCTAAAAGTTCAGAACCTTTGACTCCTAATCTTTACGTTAACAAACCTGATAACTCAGATACCAACTCAGAAAAACAGGCAATTAACACAGCTTTGGAGCCATCTAAACTCAATTTTCCATTTAATAGTTGTGGAGATAAAATTTTAGAAACTAGTAGATGGTATCCAGTATTTATAGATGGTGGAAACTTAGACCAAATTCGTATTAAATTCTGCAAAGATGCTTATGCTACATCTCGAAAAAATACCGGAGAAAAAACTGTGCAAGTTGCAAGTTTTAACAGCCGTGAAAAAGCTTTATTTTTTGCAAAACAGGTTAATGGAGAAGTCGGAGAGTTAACGCAAGTTAATAGTCAAGAAGAACTACCAGAAAATATAGTAACCAAAGAAGCATCCCAAACGCCTTTGCCTGAAACTATTTCTACTGAATCAGAAGAATCTTTACCAGTAGATAATCCCTCCTCTGACACAATAACTCCACCTGAGGCTGTTTCTACGCAGTCAGAACAAACTTTATCTGATATTCTTTCCACAAAAAGTCAAAAAACTTCATCAAAAAATACTCCACCAATAAAAACAGCATCTTTACCTGAAACTACCACTGATGATAAAACATCATCATCAAATTATAACATTGGTAATTTTTTGACATTATGGACTATTTGGAGTTTATTATTGTTTTGGCTATGGTCAAAATTAAAAAACTCTCTCTTAAAAAATAAAGTATAAACTGTACATTGCTAATTGTTGTTTCACAATTTATCTAGCACATCAAAAATACTTGGGACTCATGATTTACTGTGGAAGTAGATTAGTACCAGCTCATAGGGTTTTGCCTAAATCTTCAAGCTTCTATGCAGCTGTCAAAAGTGGAGGAGGGAAGGTACGTTTAAAGGCGATCGCCATCCATCTAACCCCAGAAAAATGCTTAAAACCCTTAATTTGTCGTGGTACTTATACTGAAACGCTTGATTTCTCGTAGAAATCTACGGTAAGCCTATATTTACCGTTGAAGGGAGAGCGTATCTAATAATTGGTAACTGTAGTGAGTTAGTTATGTTAAAGACACTAATTACCAACATAACCTTTTGGACGCCCACGTCTAATATCGCTAAAAGTAAACATAACATCAGGTAATGGCAATTGGTTTTTTGGCACATAACCTAAATTCTGGGAAGTTTTTGCATACTTACTTCCATCAAATTTTGTCAGTTTCCACGTTAAAAACCATTGTTTTTTCTCGTTGTAATCAAACTGGTAGGTGGCGATATCAAACCAACCATTATGTTTGCTTTTTAATATTGCAATTAAGGGAAAA
Source organism: Scytonematopsis contorta HA4267-MV1 (assembly GCA_019359035.1). Classification (GTDB taxonomy): domain Bacteria; phylum Cyanobacteriota; class Cyanobacteriia; order Cyanobacteriales; family Nostocaceae; genus Scytonematopsis; species Scytonematopsis contorta. The sequence goes on from JAHHIC010000028.1 coordinate 2,824, forward strand.
TCTGAACCTCGTGAAACAGATGTCGTACCTATCAACTGGTAGCTATTTTGATTCTTTTTAAAAATGAAGCCAGCACAACTTCTATTAGAACAAGGTATCCCTCTGTTTAGTAAAATAATAGCTTCCTTAATTTTATCACCATTTAAATCAGCTTCTTGGTAAAAATATTGAGAGGAACTCCAATGTTCTGTTTGTTGATATCCGGCTGCTTCTTTTAGAGCTTCGAGTAAAGCTGGATTTGGCTTAATTATAGGTTGAGTTTGTTTCGCGTGGACGATATTTGTATCACTTGAAAAATTATTATCAAAATTACCAATAACTGTTATTAGTATTATCAAAAATATTGAGTTTAGTTTTTTCATTTTCTTATTAATCAATTCAATTTTTTGTAGTTTATTTCTTATATTTGTGCTAACTAACTAATTACAATTTTTGTGATTAATCTAACATTTAGTTGATTTGCTTTGTAATAATTCATAATACTGTTACTGGAAGATTTTCAATGACAAGCGAACCTAATTTATTTTTAAAAATGCTCATGGTCGTGACAAATTAAATACCTCATCTTTCTCAGAGTTAATAATCAATTTTTTGGGTGATAAATCTACCCGTGAAACTTCCGAATAAGTTTTACCATTAAATTTCATTAAAAACCAGTATAGTCCTCTAGGTGTATAGTTGAATTTTTGTGTGGCGAGATTATACCAACCACTAGTTTTCATGGGCAAAATGGCAACAAACGGCTCCATCTTTTGAGATGCAAGTGTTGCTTTTAGTTTATATTCACTACCTTTCTTTTGAAACACATAGAGCGGACAATAGCGATTACTACACACTAAAGAATATTGAATCGCGACTATGGTTTCCTTGACTTTATCATCATTTAAATCTACTTCATTAAAGTAGAAACTCACCTTATCAATAATCCCTGTATCATTTGTGCCTAAGGCATCTATAATTGCTTTTTTTAAAGCTGTACTAGGTTTTGCTTGTTTATTATTCTGAGATTTAATAAAGTTTTTTTCTACTCTAATATTAGATTTATTCGATAGAATGGCTTGCGTAGATGTGGAGGGGAAAAATACGCTTGAAGCAGTAATAGTCATTATCGCTGCGGTTAAGAATTTGATTTGTTTCATGATTTTAAATCCAAACTGATGTGACTAATCAATAATAAACAACTAACAAGCTTAACTATTATAGTAATGAAATAGAGTAATTGATTTTATATTCATATTTATTTTTTGCTTGTGATAGGTAACTCATTTACCATAGAGCGAGCAATACTTTTTAATTCATTTAATGAAATTTGCCCAGAACTTGTTGCAAAATAAGTCTTATTCTGAACCCATGAGATTACATTAAAACCATCACCTTGAAAATGATTGGCTATAACTCCACTACCAAGAGAAAATTTTGTACCTGATGTTCTATAAAATTCTGATTCTTTGTATAATTTTGAGCCAATGGTTCCAAACGAAAAGCTTAACGGTAAACAATTGAGAGCATATCCTCGCCCTCCAGGAAAATCTTTTTCACAGCCAACATATTTTAATTTTAGAGAAATACTATCTTTCTCAATCTTTAAATCCGGTTGTATTTTCCCTGCTTTAATAATTTTATTGGGTATGGAACTGGGTAACCTGACAACCAGATTTCTTGGTAATTGTCTACGAATATCTTTGACAACTTGTGTAAAAATTTGTACTGGTGCGGCTTGTACAATTTGTATGTTACTCACAATCGCACTACAAATTACATAAGTTATTCCGCTCAATAATAGCAAGCGTGATTTTATCATGATTTACTTCCCATATTTGCTGTATTTTTGTTAATTTGAGAAGATTATCTTCCAGTAATTTGTGCAAGAGTAAACCCTGAACCACTGGGGCGTAGAATGATTCGAGAAGGTTTTGAATTTAAATTGTTGTATGTATTCTGATATGTCGAACCATTATATTTGTGCAGTTTCCAATTAACTTTTCTTTGTTGAGAGTCATACACTAGAGTTGCAATATCAAGCCAACCTTTACTTTTGCTTGAAAGTACAGCTACTTGTCCTCCATTGGAAGCAGCTCCACTTTTCCCTATTAAGCGATATGTTTTACCACTTTTCCTAAAAATGTAAACTGGGCATTCCCAAGCACCACAATGAGGTCCCGTAGAGTAAACTATAACTTCTTGACTTTTATCGTTGTTGAGGTCTACGTAAGCAGTATAATATCTTATCTGCTTCAAAATATCTTGGGAAAAGTCACCAGTCGCATTTTTGATTGCTTTTACTAACTCAGCACTTGAACGCTTTTGTGCCTTTGCTACTGAAAAATTTGAACATAATAAGGTAATGAATAAAACTCCAAACCCTAGTATATACTTTGGTTTCATATGATTAATTATAAATATTTGCGATTTGTTAGAAGTGCAAGACTAGACTTATAACAAGTCGTTTATGAGTCTTTCTCAACTCTCTTTTGTTTTGCAGCTTATTTTGAAATTTAAAAGCACCCTTTGCTTTAATGCGTAAGTTAGACGGTTGAACTCTAGTGTTGCATTTGTCACTTTAGTAACCATAAGTAAATGCTTAGTTTCCTTCAGTGATTAGAATCACGTATTATTACTGAATAAATCACATTGCTTTAATCTGCTTGTTGTAAAAGTAACTACCGGGATTTGTGTAAATTGGGACACGATGCAAAGATTTGTAAACTTGCTTGAAATAAATTAGGTTTTATGGATTAACGGGTACGCTCATCAAAAATAGTGGTCTCATAAAGCTAATTTTCTAAAACCCTTATATATCAATAGCTCCAGCCAAGTGTCACAACCGTCATAACCTGTAAGTGAACTTCCAGTAAATCCAAGTAGTGCAAAAAAATCAGTCATTGCAGAAACTCGAATAAATATATAAAAGGTCATGACAGGTTATGACAGTACACTAGAAATGAGACTGAAGCTGCCTATTGATAAGGGTTTTAAGGTGTCACAACCCCTGTTTGCTTTGGTGATTAGGAAGCAGCAGTAAGAAAACTCATGATTGGTAGCCATAATTTATCGACTATAACGTTTTTCTTTCCACACCGATGGGAATACTAAAGCTATATATACAGACATACAGGACTATTAAAATGTCAAATAACAATCAATTTGACCATATACTTATTAATCAACCGAGAGAATTTGATGCAGTCGAGGGTGGGCAAACTCAATATCCTGTTAAAAGTGCAGTTTTAGGAGGTATTGAAGGCGTAAAAAGCAGATTGAACTGTACAAATATTCAGCAGAAAATCAAAGCTTTAAAAGATGCACTTTTGTATGGTGATAAAGGCTTAGAGTTAGTCATTGACAGTTTGCAAGACGAATCAAGTCGAATAAAAAGCGCTGCTTATTCTTTACTTCAAACAAGGCAAGAAGAAAAAATTAAGCAGGTATTGTCAGAGTATAACTCTTGGGAAAAAATGACATGTATAAATACTTTAGAAGGGCATTTAGCTCCTGTTTTCTCTCTTACTATAACAGCAGACGGTAAAACAATTATTAGCGGAAGTCAAGATGAAACTATTAAAGTATGGGATTTATATACTGGTGAGCTTAAAAGTGTAATAAATGCTTCAGAGAGAGTTTATAAAGTAACTGTAAATTCTGATGGAAAAACTATTATTAGTGGAGGTGGTTCGTATCGTGATAAACCTGAAAATACGATAAAGTTATGGGATTTACAAACAGGTGAGCTTCAAAAAGAGATAGGTTTGTTTCAGTCTCTAATATCTGATATATCAGTTAACAGTAATGGGAAGAGCGTAATTAGTGGGTCAAATTATTCAAAAATTCAAATATGGGATTTACAAACAGGAAACCTTTCTAAAACATTAACAACAAAATCACTTTTAGGAACTACCGAGGTCGCGATTAGTCCAGATGGAAAAAACCTTGTTAGTGGTAATCGCAACCAAACGATTAAAGTTTGGGATATCAATTCTGGGGAGCTAAAATATGATTTTTCTTCGGACTCAAAAGGTACTATATCATTAGCATTTAGCTCAGATGGGACAAGACTTATTGCAGGTTGTGATGACGCAACAGTTAAGGTTTGGAATTTAAAATACAAAAAACTTGAAAATATATTAGAAGGTCATACTGAATTCGTTACTTCAGTTGCAATCAGTCCCTATGGGCAAAGTATTATTAGTGCAAGCAATGATAAAACAATCAGAATTTGGAATTTGTTAACAGGAGAAATTCAATGTGTTCTTTCGGGGCACTTGAGAAAAATTTTTTGTATAGCAATTAGTCCAGATGGAAAAAATATTATTAGTGGGGGTTTAGATACAACCATTAAAATTTGGGGAGTAAAATAAAATTTATTAACCATTACTATTACCCACCAATTTCTCATCCTTCAACATCCTAGACGCAGCTTCTAGCAAAGCTTATTATAAGTAAGATAAAATATAAAAAAGGTTGTGACACTACACCAGTCAATAGTCTAGAATCACCTATCAGCAACGCTTTGAATTTGTCACAACTCTTTTAAAACGATAACCCTTAAAATCTTTGATATGGAGATAAAAACTCTTGAATCATGTTACATGAATTATACTCGACTGCGGGATTTGCTTGCAGCAGGAGAATGGAGAAAAGCTGATGAGGAAACTGCATTTGTTATGCTCGTGGTTACAGACAGAGAAGAGCTAGGTTCGCTTAATATTCAAAGCATTGATAATTTCCCCTGTGAAGACCTAAAAATTATTGACCAGCTTTGGGGAAAATATAGCAATGGGCGTTTCGGCTTTTCTGTACAAAAGCGCATTTATACTTCTGTTGGTGGAACGAAACAGTACGACTATCAAATTTGGGAGACTTTTTGCAATCGCGTTGAATGGAGAAAGGACAACGATTGGATGTATTACAATGACCTAACTTTTGACCTCAAAGCACCATTTGCTCATCTCCCAGCCGCTTTTTGGGGTATTGGGGTAAGGGGGTTGTTGTATTGGGGTTCGGGTGATGGGTTTGGTAGGATTCCGTTTTTCTTTTCTCGCGTGGAAACTTGTTATAGAAATGGCAGTCTCACGGGTTAATTTATTAAAAAGCTTATAAATTAAGCTAAAGTAAAGCCCCCGCTGGCTTTGTGGTACTCAGACGAGGGGTAAGCATATCATACTTGTATTTATTATAACATTTACCATTTAGCATTGATTCCAGTATGGAAATGTAGCTGCTTTCCATGAGGTTGTGACAAAGGCTATTAGTGAGAATCTATATATAGCAATGGTTTCATCGAAGGTGCCATAACCGTCATAACCATGAAGTGAACTTCCAAGAATAAAATATGGGCAATAAAAACAAGTCGCTTAACCAATTTGGAATAAATATAAAAAAGGTTATGACGGTTGTGACAGTACACTAGCAATGAAACTAAAGCTGCCTACTGATAAGGGTTTTAGTCTGTCACAACCTCTAACCGCCAAGGTGACTATACACCTACTAATAATCCGGTAATATCTACTATAATCTGGTATTTTCTAGTAGCTTACCCATGCCGGAGACAAGCAGTATCGGTGACTTCTCCTAACTATTTATTTACCTCAAGTTCGTTTCTACACAGGGGTAGAAATCGCAGTAGTAAAACTTTCCCCTCGGAATCAAGGAATCCCGAAGGAACCGCAATCTGGTACTGAATTGAAGCAACCGAGGTATAACGAACAGCACTTAACTTTTAACCAGAATCAGTCAAATACTTCTCCCTCGTTTCCTATCTTTAATCTTTCAAGTTTTTGGATAGGAATAAAGCCAATTGCTTTATAAATTAATTGTAGTTCAAAATACTAAATTTCGCTCTTCTGTAAAAAGATTTATCGCCAGGTTTTACCGGATATGACTAGATATTTAGGGTTCTAGAACCAACAGTGGGGAGCAATGATAAGCGTCTCAAGGTGTTAATCTGGTATTTATTAGTGGAAAGGACAACCACTTTCTATCTTGTTGTTATCACCAGACTTTTTGCCCGCTGTCAATTTTTCCAAAAATGCATTTGTGTCAAAGTAATGCTCCACAGTTTCAATTTTTAACTCATCATTGACGCGAGCAATACTTATTCCTACAACTTCTATTGTTTCTCCTGTCGGTGCAAAGTCTTTATACTGACCTTTAAAGGTTCCCCAGTGTCGCCACTTGAAAGTAACATTGGGTGGTCCAGATAAGACTTCCACTATTTCCCAAACAAACCCATCGGGGAAAGCATTATGAAATAAATGTGCGCTAGACTCAAAATCTTCTTCTTTGGGATTGTAATGCTCAGTTTCTGTAATAAATAGGTTGTATGTTCCAGCTTCAACAACATCGTTCGCGGTGTAAGCTTGACCACCATTGGTAATCATGCGGAATTTATCAGCTACCACCGATACCCATTCTTGCGGTTTTGTTTTAAAGCTAGCTTCCATCTCAAAAGCCCGTACTAAATTTTGCACAATGGCTTCCAAGGAACCTGCTGCATGATTATATTTACTTTCTTGTTTGAGAAAAGTATTGGTGCGGGTATAATCTGGGGCTGTACCATAACGCCATTGGTTATCCGCACTTTGCTCAATAACCGTATCTCTGTCTTGTATCCACAGAGGTTGATTGTCAGCTTGAGTCATAGTAAATAATTACTAAATTTTAGTAACATTTCTTCATTAAGTATTTTAACTGAAAAAGACTTTATTGATGAAAATCAGTATCTTTATCAGATTACCAAAGTTGATGAGCAGTCACCAGTATCCCTGCGAAATACTTCAAGCTTTCATACAGATGTCATGTCAAAAGTGAAGAAGGAGGGTTACTTTTAAAGGCGATCGCGCTTTAGCTAATCTTAGTAAAATGCTTGAAACCCTTGATTTGTCGTACTTAATACGCTGAAAGGCTTAATTTATCGTAGAGGTGTGTTGAAAACCCTGATTATTCGTGGGAATCTGCGGTAAATGTATGTTGAGTTAAAATTATACCTTTCGGGACTTTTTAAACATCCTCTTAGACCATAAACAAAAACTATGCCCAAAGATGAATCAAAAGATGAGTCTCAAATTTTTACGCCTCCTTCGCGACGACCGTGGTGGTGGTCTTACTGGGTGTTTGTCCCGCTCTGCTCCCTTGTATACAGTGCGTTGTGCTTTTATTTTATTGGAGCTGCTTGGGGTTTGCGCGGCCAATCGAAGCCGTTGTGGTATGTGGTACTGAAGGTACTGACAATACCCGGCGTGTGGTTTCCCCCTTACATCGGCGCGCCATTATGGGGTGGAATTATGGGTTTCGTCTTCGTCAGACTGTTCCGGTGGATTCGGGTTTGACTCTCCCCACCTTAGAATTTTGTCTATAAAGCCTACAATCTTTACAGGGAAAGAAATTTACGTTGTTTGCATATTCTACAGCGTCACAGAGATGAGGCTAGATTCTACGACGATGTTTGTAGCTGTTAGGGCGCTCGACGTTGAGAAAAGCATATCGCTGTTTACGTTTTTTACTAGCAGTTTCTGTATTAAGTAATTACTGGAAATCTTTAAACATGGTTGAATCTTCATTTTACAAGCGTATTTTGTCAGCAGAAGAAAGCAATTCTATTTGGGATAAACTATCCTCGCGTTGGGCAATAACTGGTTTTTGTTGTTGGTATCCTTTATCAAATCACAAACCGAACGATGTTGAGGCGTTTGATGATACTTACTTTGAACAAGAAGTTGATACCAAGAATTTACAAGCGATTCTTCGTAGTCGTGGAGTTGAAACAGTTTGGGAAATACGCGAATTTGACGATAATTACGAATTAGAGTTGTCCAATTTCGAGCCACATTACAATGGTGCAGAAGGCTTCTGGTGCGACAGCAACTTTGACTGGGTAGTTTATGCATCGCACGAGAGTTCAATTACCATTGGTGGTTGGTTATTACCAGAAATTCAGGCTGTGTGGTCAAATTGGCAAGAACGTCTATATGAGTTTTGACCATAAATCATTAAGAGTCATAATTTCTCGCCTTAGTTAATACGTACTAGTGTATGGGTTTTAGCGGTTCTTTCGTACATAGCGTGCTAAATTTGAATTAAAATCTATAATTGTGCTTTATTTACAAGGCTTACAGGCACTTATAGTTTCAATTTAAGCAAGAAATACCGTTTTGAAGGTAATAATGGCTGTAAGAGAAGCCCAGTAATAGTTTTAAGCTTAATTTTCCACAAGTTTAGCACGCGCTTTGTACGCAAGAGCCAAAATTATTAAACCCTTTACTGCTAATGTTTTTCAAACAAATGCATAATTTGATTTCACTGACTCTATTAATAACCCACATTCCGCACCCTAGCTGTCACAGGTTCATTAGTACTTAAGCAATTATCGTTAGATAGTACTATCAAACTATCGCTTTAAGTTATATTCTCAAATATTTTAAAGCTTAATAATAATTAAT
>JAHHIC010000029.1 GCA_019359035.1 Scytonematopsis contorta HA4267-MV1
GATTGACGGCGTTAAAGCTAGAGGAGAAAAAGCTAACTACAGTACGCAACGTGTCAAATTTGACTCTAACCGTTCAGGTTAACTTTTCGTTACATAGTTATAAATTTTCCCGCCCACCTACTTAGAAACAGAGTTAAATCAAAAGGTTGCGAAAGCAGAAGTCAGACAAAATCAAGCTTTGGAGAAAGAGAAAAAAGCTAATCAGCGTTTGACGGAAGCAGAAGGGAAGACAAAAAGACAGGTTCGTATTAGCATTGTTGCTTTGGTTTTTTTGGCGCTGTCTATAATTGGTGCGTTAGCTGCATTGATAACGGCAGGTGAAGCTATTAAAGAACAAGATTTAGCTACTGCAAAACTAAATAAGACAAATAAAGAATTGCAATTTGTTACTGACCAAAAACAAAAAGCAGATGCTGCATTAACAAAAGCACAAGCCAAAGAAAAAAGTGCAAACGCTAATTTAAAAAAAGCAACTGAGGATGTAAAAAAGAAAGAGCAAGATTTGCTGCAAAAAGACCAACAATTAAGCATAGCAAAAGAAAAAGAGAAGTCTGCAAACGAAGCAGTTGGTAAAGCTCAGGGAGACAGACAACAAGCACAGCAGCAAGCACAATTAGCTCAACAACAGCGTCAACAAGCAGAACAAGCACGTCAAACTGCTGTATATGGACTAACTGTAGCAAAGCAACAACAAGAAGAAGCGCGCAAACAGACACAACAAGCCAAGAAAGACCGAGAAATCGCTTTAAAACAAAAAGAAGATGCACAAAAGCAGCAGCAAGCAGCACAAAAACTAGCACAAACCGCCGAAAATCAGCTAAAAAACGCAGAAGAACAACGCAAAAATGCCCTGACGGCTACGCGATTAGAACAAGTGGGAGTTAGAACATTGCGTCAATTCTATGTAGGAGGGCAAATTGAGAATTTGGTAGAGATAATGCGGGCTGGAAAGGAGTTGAAAGGCTTAGTTAAAGGTAAACAATCTTTGGCTGATTACCCAGCTTATAGTCCATTATTTAGTTTACGGGAAATATTGTTAAATATTCGCGAACGCAATCAGTTAGAGGGACATCAACATCAAGTTACCAGCGTCGTGTTTAGTCCTGATGGCAAAACCTTAGCTTCTGCTAGTGACGACAAGACCATAAAATTGTGGAATGTGGGAACGGGAAAAGAAATTACCTCCCTAACTGGACATCAAAGTGAAGTCAACAGTGTGGTGTTTAGTCCCGACGGCAAAACTTTAGCTTCTGCGAGTTTGGACAGAACCATAAAATTGTGGAATGTGGGGACGGGACAAGAAATTACCTCCCTAACTGGACATAAAGTTAAAGTCAACAGCGTTATGTTTAGTCCCGACGGCAAAACCTTAGCTTCTGCGAGTACAGACGACACAATAAAATTGTGGAATGTGGGGACGGGAAAAGAAATTACCTCCTTAACTGGACATAAAGGTGATGTCAACAGCGTTGTCTTTAGTCCCGACGGCAAAACCTTAGTTTCTGCTAGTGACGATAAGACCATAAAATTGTGGAATGTGGGGACGGGAAAAGAAATTACCTCCCTCACTGGACATAAATATACAGTCAACAGCGTTGTGTTTAGTCCCGACGGCAAAACCTTAGCTTCTGCTAGTTTAGACACCATAAAATTGTGGAATGCGGGGACGGGAAAAGAAATTACCTCCCTCACTGGACATCAAAGTACAGTCAACAGCGTCGTGTTTAGTCCTGACGGCAAAACCTTAGCTTCTGCTAGTTTGGACAGCACCATAAAATTGTGGGATGTGGGGACGGGAAAAGAAATTACCTCCCTAACTGGACATAGATATAAAGTCAACAGCGTCGTGTTTAGTCCTGACGGCAAAACCTTAGCTTCTGCGAGTTTGGATAGCACCATAAAATTGTGGGATGTGGGGACGGGAAAAGAAATTACCTCCCTAACTGGACATCAAGATTGGGTCAGCAGCGTCGTGTTTAGTCCCGACGGCAAAACCTTAGCTTCTGCGAGTTGGGGAAAGACCATAAAATTGTGGAATATGGGGACGGGAAAAGAAATTACCTCCTTAACTGGGCATATAATTGCAGTCAGCAACATCGTGTTTAGTCCCGACGGTAAAACTTTAGCTTCTGCGAGTTGGGACAAGACCATAAAATTGTGGAATGTGGGGACGGGAAAAGAAATTACCTCCCTGACTGGACATAAATATAAAGTCAACAGCGTCGTGTTTAGTCCCGACGGCAAAACCTTAGCTTCTGCTAGTGACGACAAAACCATAAAATTGTGGAATGTGGGGACGGGAAAAGAAATTACCTCCTTAACTGGACATAAAGGTGATGTCAACAGCGTTGTCTTTAGTCCCGACGGCAAAACCTTAGTTTCTGCTAGTGACGATAAGACCATAAAATTGTGGAATGTGGGGACGGGAAAAGAAATTACCTCCCTCACTGGACATAAATATACAGTCAACAGCGTTGTGTTTAGTCCCGACGGCAAAACCTTAGCTTCTGTGAGTTCGGGCAACACCATAAAATTGTGGAATGTGGGGACGGGAAAAGAAATTACCTCCCTCACTGGACATCCAAGTTATGTCACTAGCATCGTGTTTAGTCCAGACGGCAAAACCTTAGCTTCTGCTAGTGACGACAAGACCATAAAATTGTGGAATGTGGGGACGGGAAAAGAAATTACCTTCCTGACTGGACATAAAAGTACAGTCAACAGTGTGGTGTTTAGTCCCGACGGCAAAACCTTAGCTTCTGCTAGTAACGACAAAACCATTAAATTATGGAGTTTGGATTTAGATGATTTATTGGCGCAGGGTTGCAACTATTTAAAAGATTATCTCGCTACCCGTGATAAGTTGCACCAGGAAATTTGTCCGAATAAATGAGGTGAGAGGTCTAATATATCAACACAATAAAAGTCAATCACTACACAAATATCTCCAAATCAAACTCAAATAGCAGCAGTGTCTAATGAAATCATCGAGTTAAACAAGACAATATTATGCTGCTCCAAACAAATAAACTACAAGCTTTACTTCTTTCCTCTGCCCACAGTGTTCATACCCTAAAGCAGGTACATAATGGTACACAGTTTGAAATTATACTTTGCTCGGTTTGCCAAAAAATGACGGTGGCGCTTGATAGAATTTTAGAGGGTATTCCAGCAATAAATCACACCAAAAACCTTCGACAACGTTTTAAACGCCTTAAAGAGAGAATTTTTACATTGGAGTCAGAACTTAATACCAGAGCTATGCCTTACAATCTAGCTTTACAGAGGTTTAATGAGATTGCTGCAACATTGAGTAATATTAGCAAAAAGTATGATATTGCTGATTTTAGCAAGTTTACTGATGCACAGAATAAGGTAACGGAGTTTTACAAACTTGCTTCTCGTTCTCGAATTGATTCACCCGTTTCAGCAGAGATTACAATTGAGTTGTTAGAAGATTTATATGGAGGAGCTACTTCAAAAAAATCCTTAAAGCAGTTTGTAAATGCCCTGGAGAACGGTATGGCAAGAAGCGCTAAAAATGCCGCTGGTATAAAAGCACTAATAGGAGAAGTGCGAGGTTATACTCATGAGTTGAAGATTATGGGAAGTGGTAGTAGATTATTAGGTAAAGAAGTAAATGGAAGAATTATATTTAGTGAACTTTCCGACCATCTGTAAAATAAACAATTAAGCTTCAAATACAAATCATTTAAGAGGCATATATGAACACAATTACTTTGGTAAAATTAATTAACAGCTTATTACCTGATGAAAAAATTTTAGAAGATGTTAGCTGTGCTTTAAACTCTGAGCTAGAGAAAGGAGGTTTTAATAATTTAGCTCGTGAGGAAGTTCCTCCTAAAAATGCGCCAAGTGAGGTACTTACAAAAAGATTTATCATGAATAATTATGAAACTGGTTTTGGCAATCATTATGTTAGTAAAGTAGCAGTAGGAGGGGTTGAAAGATATCGAAATGGAGTTGTTATTCCTAAGTACTTTTTTGCAACTTTATATTATACGGAAGATTTACGCTTAATCACAGTAGACTTTGAGGATGAGGCAGAGTAATTAACAATGGAAAAATTGTAATTTAATTTATAAAATAGATTTTTTTGTAATAACACCAAACTTTTAATTTACACTAATTCTTGATATCCCGTTAATAATGGTCGGTTTTCTGAACAAGTTAAGTGATATAAACCGTATTTTCAATAATTTTCACCTTTATTACTATAAGAACATAACGAAACGATATACCAAACTAATTAATACCCACTTTAAAGGAGCAAGACAAAATGTTAGTACGTTACAACCCTTGGAATGAAATGAACGCAATTTATCGCCAACTAGATTCATTATTTCAAGAATTACAAACACCAACATTTAGAACTCCTGTAGCAGAGCTACACGAAACCGACGAAGCTTTACACCTCAAATTAGAACTTCCTGGTGTTGACGCTAAAGACGTAGATATTGAATTTACCGAAAACGCAGTCAAAGTTGTAGCAGAACGCAAAACAGAAACCAAAACAGAAGAAAACGGTAAACAAGTCAGCGAATTTTATTACGGTAAATACCAACGTGTAATTCCCCTGCACGCTCGCATCCAAAATACAGTCGTGACCGCAGAATACAAGGACGGTATTTTAAACCTGACCCTACCAAAAAGCGAAGCTGAAAAAAATAAGGTAGTCAAAATCAACCTTGGCGAAACTTCTGCGTAATCATTTATTGCGACTGGTTAAAAAGTGACATAAATGTGGTACTCAGCCTCTAATTTAGAGGCTGAGTTTTTTTATTTAGATATGGTAATCTTTCGTATGAATGTTTATTTAATTTGCTTAAGTTGTAGATGTCGATATTGCTTGAGTTGAGTTTGGAGGGTTAACGGAAATTTTTCCATCGCGTAACGCAACCCCTCGCTAGAAAACCGAGTGCTATAAGTTTTGATAAAATGGATTACTGCTTCTTGTTCGGCTAAACCTAGTTCCCGTAAAGCCCAACCCGTTCCTGTTTGAGCAAAGCGCTCCGGAGATTGAATGACTACAGCGCAAGTCTCAAGCAGCATTTGGGTAAAGTTGGGAAAATTACTTTCGCCATGTTTGGCAATATTAACGAAGCTTACTACAGAAGCTCGTTTGCGCCATAAATTATTGGCATTGCACCACTGCATCACGACATTTGCACAGCTTTTCCCATGCTGCTTGATGAGAGGATTGAGAACTTTTACACAAAACCAGTCGCAGGTATTCCATTCGTTGATGTACCCTGCGTCAAACAACGTAGCAAATTTGGGTAAATCGGACTCCCAATTGACCAAATGGTGTTTGATAAGAGCTTCTTGTAACACCAAGATACCAGCTAGTTTGTCTTCCCCCCAAGGTTCGCGGATTAGGGCTAGAGCAGTATCGAGTTGTTGTGACGGGAGTTGGCTATAAAATTTTTCGGCTTCCATCCATTTGCGGACGATAGCTCGCACTTGGGGAAGTTTTAGCCCGCGAAAGTTCAGGGAATGTTTAAGGTAGGCTTCCCACCACTCTTTGGTTTTGCGGTCGCTCAAACGAATAAGTTCTTCTTGGAGGTGTTCGATTGGCATTGCTATAAAAGGAAACATTCTTCGAGTTACTATTATAAAAGAGTGTTTACAAATGAAATCTTAAACTTCATTCACACCAAAAGCCAGGGAATAAATTCCCTGTCTAAAAGCTAAAGTCCTCTAAAAGAGGACTGATTAAAAAAAATTTGGGAACATGCTAATTTTGTAAAAATATCTGTTACTAATGCATTATTTTAGTCCTCTTAAGAGGACTTCAGCTTTCAGACTCTTAATTTATTCCCTGGCTATTTTATTTGCGAGGCTTAATAATTATTTTGTAAACACCTCTTTATTGTCAAATATAATTAAGTTTTAGCAATAAATAAGGCATAGCACTTGATGGATACCTACGAGAACATTGCTCTTGCTGCACTTAACCATTATGATTTGGTTAAAGAGACATTTAGATTTTTGGGTCATAGTGGAAACGTAACTTTTTATTTAGAAACTCCCCAACAAGAAAAATTCCTACTGCGTATACATTTAGATATTACGGAAGATGATATATGGCAAAAACCAGACATTATTGAATCAGAACTATTGTGGCTTGAAGCTTTGCATCGCGATACCAATCTAACAGTACAAGAGCCAATGCAAAACAAAGAAGGTAAATGGGTGACGCAAATACAAACTAATGATACCCCAGATGTATATTATTGCTCATTGCTTCGTTGGATTGATGGTTCTACCTCATTTGAAGCACGCTCCTCACAACAAGCTTACCAACTTGGTTTGTTAATGGCTCAATTGCACCAGCATAGTAATCAGTGGAAATTACCACAAAATTTCGTACGACCATTTTATGATGAAAATAGACTAAGTGCTGCATTGTCATCACTTTACCCAGCAGTATCCCAGGGTTTGATAACAGCAGAGGATTACCAGGTGCTATCGTTATCAGCTGAGCAGGTTCAAAGCATGATGAAAACGTTAGGTCAAGCACACAATGTTTGGGGATTAATTCATGCTGACTTACACGAAGGTAATTATTTATTTCATAATGAACAAATTCGACCAATTGATTTTGCCCGTTGTGGCTTTGGGTACTACCTTTATGATGTTGCTGGGTCGCTTGAGTATTTACTTCCTCAAGTGAGACCCTACTTTTTAGAAGGTTATCAAACTATTCATCACTTACCTGAAAATTATATACAAATAATAGAAGGATTTTTTATCATGGCTTTTATAGAAAACTTTTCTTTTCATGTAAACAATCCAAAAGAACATGAATGGCTTTCAAATACTGTTCCATATGTAGTTCAAAAACACATTCATAAATATTTTCAAGGTGAGTCATTCTTGTTTAATATGTAATATAGCGATTCCCGCTCTGGTGAAAATATACGAGGGCGTAAGGGACTTACACCCCAAAATACTTTACTCTTTTAATCTTCTCAGCTAGAACAAAAGACCTTGGAACTTTTAGCGAACTAGACAATACCTTCAAAAAATTTTATCCCGAAAAATACCTTTGGGAATATATTGCCAAGACCCAAATAGAAAAGCTTCTAGCAAAGATAAAATCTTCGGACGAGAGTAAAAATAATCTGGCTGGGGACGATATAATCAAAGAAAACAGCTAATGGAGCCTCCTCGCGTTAAAAAAATATAAGTTTTACAATTATATCAATTAGAAATACTTGAACCTGAGAAAAAATATGAACGATTGGTGGCAAAGCACTTTCCCGAAAGGGCGTCAATCACTGGAAATTACGGATTCCAACGGTCAATCAGTTATAATTGCCTATGGTGAGAAAGGAACAGGCAAGCCAATTATTTTAGTACATGGAATGGGTACTTGGAGTTACAGTTGGCGTCACAATATCGAACCACTGGCACAGCAGTTTCACGTAATTTGTTTTGATGCAAAAGGATATGGTTTTTCAGAAAAACCATCTTATCGAGAGAGTTCAGGACACCAAATCAATGAATTACAACAAATCATCAAGAAACTGTGTAATGAACCTCCCATAGTAGTTTCAGAATCTTTGGGAGCGCTTATTACTCTTGCTACTGCTGAATCCTATCCAGAGTTATTTGCCCGACTAGTGCTAATGAATGTACCTATTTTCCCTCAAGACTTACCAACTTGGAGTATGCGTTGGATCGCTCATCTGCCGTTAAATTTGATTAAAACAGTTGATGACCTTCGCTTAGTACGTCTGTTTGCACCAATAGTGCGATGGATTGTCCAGAGAGGGCGTAATGAGATTACTGCAAATGGCGTACAAACAAGCCTTGAAGAAGCGTATTGGCTTACTTACCCATATATAGAATTTCCTAATGCTATAACAAAATTTGCAGAGGATTTAAAACAAGGAGTTAGGGAAATTCAGTGCTTGAAGCGTGGGGAACCAAACCTGATTAGCCAAATACAAAATGGATTATCTACAATTACTTGCCCCACTCTAATTTTATGGGGTGAGCAAGATCGTTGGTTTCCAGTTTCCAATGGTGAAGCACTTCACACTTGTATTCCCAACTCTATATTTCAAATAATTCCCGACTGTGGACACCAAGCAGCAGGAGGTCGTCCAGATGTAGTTAATCTTGCTATTTTAGCCTTTCTCTCTAAAACAAACTTGATGTAAATTGCTTAGCAAATATCAACTATCAGCTTGATTCGGCAAGCCGAAAATTAATTAGGATAGAGGTTCGTCATTAATAATTTGCTTTGTTGAATTGATAAGAGAATTTGTTGAGTTAATTAGCGAATCTATCCCTTCATGCTGGCGGTTTATAGCCTCAATGGTTCTGAGAATAGGTTCCATACAATATTTAGCATCTTCATAACCACATTGCTTCAACTGTGTAATTCTTTTAGCACTAAAATCTAAAAATGTACTCACCATCCCTACAATTGATGTATCAGATTTGTTAAGCAATTTCTGTGGTCTAATTTCAATAATTTTTTGATTAGGAAATTGATTGCGATCCCACACAGAACCATTTTGTAAGTGAATTACAACTACGTAATTGCATCCACGCTCTACAAGAGGCTTTAAAGGAACGTTATCAACCAAACCGCCATCTATATAAGTGGTATTACCAACTTTTCGACGCGGAAACACCCAAGGAAGAGCAGCGCTTGCTAAAAGTAAGTTATAAATTGCTTCATCATCTTTAAAATCGTTTACACATAACCAGTGAGTTTCGACGCCAATACGAGTGCGAATAAATTCAAAAAAAGTGTTGAACTCTATCCCACAAACATTTACACATGGGAAAGCTGTCACCCATAGCTCAGTTCCTTTTCTTAATTCAGACGGAACGATTGCCTGACGTACATAAACCTCAAGAGGAACTGGATCAAGTAATGCAACGCTGTCTGGTAGTAATTGCCAAGATGACATCAGATGAAGTAGTGACTCATACAGTAAATCTACTCCAGGTGCAACCGATGGAGCAAAAAACTTCGCTGCATATCTTGAACCTGTTAGTACGTTTATCCTCAGAGGCTTAATTTCAGCTAATCTATCCCAGAGCTCATCTAAGCGTTGAACAGCATTGCGAAATGGTCGATAAGCTGACAAAATAGCACTGTTTAATGCGCCAATGCTACTTCCTGCAATGATGTGAGGCTTAAAACCAATTTCTGCTAAGTATTTTAATGCACCAACTTGGTATGCTCCTTTAGCACCGCCACCTGTTAGTACAAGCCCAAACTGAGGATTCGCAGATTTCATATTCTTAACCCCTCCTGTGGACGGTGGATAAACTCATCACAGCAAAACACTCATCCGCTGTTTCTTCAACAATGGCAGTAATAAACTCTCGCTGAGTTGTAATATTTGTAACGTTCCCAACTTGATTACGACACAACTCGATTGCACACAGGCCTGGGCTTACAGGCCTTGCAGCATCTGTCAGCATTGCAAGTTCCAAAGCCATACCCACTGTAAACAAGTGAGGGGAAGGAATTACATGTTTTAGTTGAACGGAGCGAGTTTCTAGTAAACTTGCCGATAGTTCATGGTCATCCTGACTTTTCATCTTTTCATAAGTACAATCTAGCAAATCACCCAACCCATTAAACTGTTTGGGAGCTTCCCTGTGTTTGCTTTCAGCAACTAATTTGTTAATTAAATGTTGACGATAATGAGTATTGCCAGATCCCAGTTCGTAAGCAGAAACAGAACTATTAAAAATTTCACGTATCAACAAAGTAATCTGTACAGCCCAAGGGAGGTGAATATAAGTTGTCTCAGCCATCCAAGCTGTTACAATTTTGTCAAAGTCCTCCTTTGCTGTCATGCGTACTTCTAAGCGATGAATGCTTTCCTCAAAGGTATGGCGAATTTGTTCAATTAGTTGTGTTAATTTATCTAAAGCTTGCTTTTGCAAACGAATTGCATTGCGGGCTTCTAATAAAGATTTTTGAGTCACTTCCAAAGACTGCTGAGTAATTTCCAGTCCAACTCGACTAATGTCCAGAGAGTTGTTAAGTTCTAGAATCAACTCATGCAGTGTTTCTTGACCAGAAATTAAATTTCCTTCTATCAGAAGTTCACGTTGGCGATCGCTCCCATTCAAAGTATCCATTAACCGCCCGAAAAAACCTCGTTGCTTGCGATAGCGAACAGTCTCAGCACCAACTTGAATACCATTAACCAGATCAATCAGCGCTTTGTCTCCGACTATCGGTACTCTACGCTGTAACTCCTTAAGATGAAGAGTAAACGGGCTGATTTCCTCTGATTTGAGGGGCTTGGATGTGTCTGTTTTAGTACTTAATAGCTTTTCCTGATCAATAACGAGGTTGGGATCACGGCTGTTAGTGCTCTTTCCACAATTATTGAGAGTGTCTTTCTCAAACTCCCCCCAGGGATCTTTATCTTTCATAATGCCTCAACTGTTCACAATCACTCATAGACTTAACTCAACTCTGCTAAAAGCTTAATAAACAACCTGTTAACTAAGGCAAAAGGCTGTCAAATTATATTGACTTACGTCGTGGAACTTTTGACATAAACCATAAAATTACACCTCTTGGGACTTTTAAAACGTCCTCTTATAACAGGGTCAATTATTCTGTGGGGTTCCCTAAAACCAATCTTTACTACTATTTGGGTCATTTTGATTTGCCTTCTTAGGCTTAAATCCAATATCTATACCCTTTTGCTGTTCAGAAGAAGTGTCCCGAACACGAGGGTGTCGCTGTTGAAAATTTACCTTTTTGCGATTTCCTTCTAAGTTTTCATCTTCATGTGATGGAGGAGCCTGATCTTCCTCATACCAATCTTCATCTTCATAGTTATCATAAATATCTACTCTTAGAAATTCTAGAAACGCTTGACCTGCTTGATTTAACTGTGTAAAAAAACCTGGATTTTTCTTACCCTCTTGAGACCTACTAGTTTGTCTTTCACTTCTAGCGCTTGGTAACTCAAGCGGGTATCGTCTTTTATTAAAAGAAACTTCGGTATCTTGATTAAATTGGATTTGCTGCTCAGGTTCCTGCTGTTCTTCCTCTATTGGGGATGGTAAGGAAAATTTATTAAATGAAGGAGCAGATTGTTGGTTATGTAAATCTCTCTGTTGAGGACGCTCCTTCCTCTCCAGTTCCCTTACAACATTAAAATCGAGAGTTGTACAATTTAAAGAACGCCCATTTAAAGCAGCAGCTTCATTAGGAAGACCAAGACACAGTGATACAGGCGCTTGACACGCCGAAGCCGCAAGCCATAATTTCTGCCTAAATTCTGTTGAATCTGGCCAAATGCGGATTTTATTCGGTTCGAGGTTTAATTTGACTTGTTCATCCAAAGTAGTAGAAACAACACCTTGTGACTCAGCAAAGTCAAACTCATTATAATGAGCTAAATTGGGAACTCTAGCGTTTGCCTCATAAGGCCTCTCCTCCCAAGTTTCAGATACATAGCGGTATAAGTCCTTAAAATGATCCAAAACCATTGGTATAGGCTGAAAATCAGCACAAGGGCGACATACATACCCCAAAAATACATAAAGTGGTCTTGATTCCTTGTCCTTAATGTTGTCTAATGAAACTTCCGCTGCCATGCAGGTCACACCAACAATACAATGGCTTTTATTTTTGAATATTGACCAGCGTGGATTCCCAGGCAACCGCTCTGCTTGTAGAGTAGTAGTGCGGATGCAACCTTCTAACCAATCTCTGTCTTTAAGTTGGAAATTTTGCACAGAGCCTTGCTGAAAATCTTCTGGCACTACGATGAAGCGAAAGTCTACTTCATAAGTGCGACCATACACAATGGGAGCAAACTCAACCTTAGACATTTATTTCCTGCTCCTGTCCGTTAAAGTATACTGGAATTCTACCTAACTCGCGAGTTAAAAAATTCATTTTTACTTGTAAATCATTGCCATAAGCTTTGATTTCACTTAATCTTTTTTCTGCTTCTTTAATTTCGTTATTATACCACCAGCTACCTAAAAACTTGTTTCGGAGCACAGTCATTTTTTCGCTTTCCTGCTTTTCATAATCCCCTAGTTGTAGAAATTGTAAACTCAATTGGACATATATGGCAAAAGCTAAGGGCAAGTGAAGGTTGATTGGCTCAATGTTTCCTGTATTCTTATCACCTGCAAGCCCTTTTCCAAGACTAACTGGACAAATTGCAACTAACCAACCACCATCTTCTGTAAATAGGGGATTGAATAATTTTTTAATATCTTCTTTTATGTCATCACGCTTTCTGTGCATACACAAATCGTACTTTGTAATGGCAATCACCACTGGTACTGGACCTTGCTCCTCGTGCAGTTGATTTAGGAAAAAATTCATTCGATCAGCTCGGGTTTTTTTTGCTAAATTCAAGGCTTCACTTGAATTTTCAATTTTGTTAGCAAGATGTTCTCCAGAAATACACATAAACACGCAAGAAGACTGATTCAAAGTTTTTTGTAAGGTTTGAACGTCTGATTGGGAAGCTTTATCACGCAATGCACCACCACGGTAATCTAGCCACTCAAATCCCATCAGTTTTTTAAACCCATAGCAGAAGTTAAAACAAAAATTATATGTGTCAGAGGTAGCAGCAGGAAAACGGCCTTCACCACCTTCGGTTAATCGCTCCCAATTGTCGGTGAGGTCGATATCATCATCCATATCTTGGGCACTTAAAGTAAACCCGTGAACTCCCAGTTGCATAACTGCGTACATACCGACCATGAAGCAAGTTTTACCGGCTCCGGTAGTTCCCAACATTGTAATCTTAATATTTTCAGACATATAACAAACCTGACTTAATAATTAAAAAGCATCAAACGGATCATCTGTCGTATGAATATAGGAACTAGGACGACTTGGATTTATAGTAATTCCAAACTTAATTTTGGAAAGTTCCTCAACGTAACTCTGAACATTTTTATCTTCATGAATTAGAGGTAATTTATCAACATAGTTAATTAAAGCTTCTGCTGGTTCTTTAATAACCTCAAATTCCTGGTACTTCTCGACAGCTTTTTGCATTTGAAACTCGGCCATCTGGCTATCAGTTGGGTTCCCGTTCAATTTATTTCCTAACCATCTGACGAAACCAGATATCCCCTGACTTTTTTCTTCCCAAAGCAATGCTTCCTCATAATATTCCTCTGCCAAGTGAGCGGTAGAAGCTGCCTGGAGTATAACTGCTGCATGTAACGTAAACAGCAAAGGCATGGGTATATTTACTAATCGAGCACCACAAGAAATTGGAACAAATGCACCTAACACCCATTCGCTTGCGTTAATGACATCTATTAGATTTTGAAATGGGCTAAGTAAATCTTTTTCAAACCGTGCAATTAAATCTACTTTTGTCAGGATAATTGATAGGGCAATCGGGTGTTCTACATCTTGAACAGCACTATTCACAAAGTTCATCATTCTAGCAAGCTGTATGCTACGCAGGTTACCTCGTGCTAAAGCATCACAATCGCAGAACATCATAATGCCATCAGCTTGTTTCAAATCTTTAATTAAACTATTAACCTGGTCGCTGGATTGAGTTTTTTCCGTCAGCGCACCTCCTCGGTAATCAGCCCAAGAAAAGCTTAGGACATCTTTGTTTTGATATCGTAGTTTGAAGTCGTACTCATCTCTATGAGCAGTTGGAGGAGGGTATTTAGCAGAACGAATCATATTTGCTAAATCCAATAACCTAGAGTGATCTAAAGACTTAGCTGTTTTTAGTTGAAAACCTTCTACCTTTTGTTGCATTGCTTCATACAGAGAAGCCATGTAAGTTGTCTTGCCTACTCCAGTATGACCAAGCATAACAATTTTCATTGTTTTGTCTTCTCCATGTAAAATCCATGTCAAAACTAAAGCAATTACTAAATAACGCAATAGTTTTAAAACCAACCTGAGCTTTTTTCTTCATCTTCAGACCTTTCTAATTTCTTCAATTCCCTTTGCTGGCTTTTTTGCCTAAATCCGTAGATATCGTTTTGGTTATTTAGTTGTTGTTCAAAGCCTGAATTACTTGTCCTGTGAGTTTGTTCCTTTATGTCTCCTTCTTGGGAATCTAATTTACTAAAGCGTTTGCCTACTATTCTGGATAACCCCCCTCCACTTCCTTTCTTGGTGAACCACCTAACTACGATATATATTATGCTACCACCGACAATACTACCTATTAGTCCAGCTTTTCTTGCTGCAATTGCTGCGCCAATCAAGCTACAAAGAACACCTAATATGCTTGCTTTTGTAAATGAAGACTTTCCAGGAAAAGGAGATTGACTTTGCGACCATGTTGGTTCTTCTACCGCAGAAAACTCTGACTCAAATTGAGTTTCTGAAGTTATTGGAGTCGGGTTAACAGGGGATTGCTTAGCTTTACTAAGCGTACATTTCTGAATTATGTCAGTAGCTGTAGCATTCAAAAATAAACTGTCAAAAACATCTCTCTGTACTTCCAACCCTAAGCATAAAGATGTGGGATTGCAATGAGAGGTAATACTTCTGGAGGCAGCAATCCAAAGATTATTTCTATTTGCTTCAGTGTCTGCCCATAGAGTGACTACTTGATCATCAATATTTAAGGTGAATAAATGTGTATCTAAACTTGGAAAGTCTTCTAATTGAGAGTAAACAAGCTCTCGATATTCAGATTCTATAGATACTCTACTAGCTGGTTGGTAAGACTTCACAAACCATTGATCACTTATATAGCTGTACAAAGGCTTAAAAAGCTGAATATCTTTTCCAGCGTACTGTGGAATCGGTGGCAATCTTTTTCTCTTATCGAACTCAGCCACATACCCAACAAACAAGTAAAGTGGTCTACCTTGAAAATCTCTAGTTATGTCTTCAGATTTGGTATCTTCTGTAGCTCCAATCAAATCGCTAGCCATACAGGTAACACCGATAACGCAGTAGTGGCCACCCATAAATAAAGACCAGCGCGGATTACCAAGCAATTTTTCTGCTGAACGTGTAGTTGTACGGATATGATTCCAAAGCCAATCTTTATCCTCAGAGGTAAAGCCTTTTGGAACAGTAATGAAGCGAAAATCTACTTCATATGTCCGGCTATAAACAATAGAAGCCCATTTATACATTTTTGAAACTCTAAATAAAATGTACTTTCGTATTTACTTCAAAGATATTAGGAATAGCCATTTCAAAATGGTAAAAACCATTTTCATTTCTATCTTCTTTTAAGGTCAAGAAATGTAATAAGGCTCTCTTTGACAAATTAGTATGATGTTTACCTGATGTGTTAAACGAAAAGTCTGGAGAGCTACCCTTACTATTGTATAGGTGTAAGCAAAATCTACTTATGCAGTTTAATGGGATAGAAATCAACAAGCAAACGCCCCAGTCACGCTCATTGCAAAGATTTACAATAAACCTCTCCGGAAATTAAATATTGACCCTGACAGCATAAAGCTTCTACATTACATTCTTTTTCGGAGATGTCTAATAATGATAACTGTCTTAACTCCTTGAGCTATCACCTCCCATTTTTTATAACTCATGAACACTGAATTAAAGTTTGGCAAGATTTTGAGCCGAAAGCAATAATGGTTATCATCTCCCTGAGAGTGCTATTCCTATATATACAATATGAAACTACAAGTTTCCTGACTTAACTAGCACTAAATTTTTATGATAACTCATTATATTTGTATAGTATAATACAAGTAGATATATTTTAAACGGGTATGCATAAAAGTTTCGCTTTTTACTAAAACTATACACAAGTATAGATTAATTACTTAGCATGTTAGTCATCGATTTATGACAATTACAGATTTTTAAGGTTTTTTACAGTATTTACTTTTATAAAATAAACTTAAATATATGCTGTCAATTCTGGCAATTGCGATATTATGTGTATAGCTAGTCTCTCGCACGTATTATCATTCAAGGGTGATTTATCTTACCATAATAGCAAAATATTGCTTAAGCAGTTATACTTAGGCGCTTGTTTGTTATATTGATGTTGGTTCCCTTGCAAATACACTTTCAAAAATATGTAGTCAGCAAATTGATACTTTAAGTTTTCGGCAGAACAATACAGTAATTGCCTTGAGATAGGTAATGCCCATAGGATAATTTTTAATCTAATCATTTGAAAATTTTTGTAAATCTTGTATTTTAGATAGGAGGTTGCAGGAAATGGGTAAGATAGAAGTTCCTTCAGAGATTAAAAGAAACTTAAAAACATTTAACCAAATTGCTCACACACTTCAAAGCCTTTTTATTGTTCTAGCCAGTACCGCTGTGATATCTACATTAGTTGTAACAACTTTTACAGATAATTTAGAGAAAAAAGACATTAAAACTATTGCTTTTGTTGCTGCTCTATCTTCTGCTTTTATTAATGCTTTCAATTTGAACCGTAAAGCATCTGATGCACGTAATGCGTGGAGACATTTGCACTCAGCAGTAATGGAGTACGAAAATAGCGAAAATTTTAACATAGATAAACTTCTAGCTGCTCATAAAGAAGCAGAGAAGATAATGGGCAACATAATGTTTGTGCCTCCTAATAGATTAGACCAGTAGTTTGTTTATAATTGCTAATTAGAAGTTTGATTAAGCCACTCATATATTTGAAGCTTTACCCATGCACGATAATATTGCCAGCATTATTTTTACATAGCCAAACTCAATCGCAGGATTTTACAAGAACAAACCATTATTGCTATTGCTTGGCTACGCAAAGTTCTCTAAATGGTAGGGCTGTGGTCAGGTAGCAGAATTATAGCGATATAGTCTGGCTACCCAATCACCCTTTTTGCGAAAAACTGGATTTGGGTTCTATATCAAGCTGCATACGAGTACCAAAAAGAACCATTACCTGATTTTAGAATATCTCAGCTAGAACAAAATACCTTAGAGCTTCTTAGCCAACTAGAAAATACGTTCAAAAAATTTTATCCCAAACAATACCTTTGGGAAATTTACCCAACTCGTGAAGGTGTTTTAAAGCGAATATTTAATTCTACAAGATTTATTATTTCTAGTGAATTTGATGGATTTGAGCAGAGATTTGAGTTTAAGGAGTTAAATAATTTACTATCTGGGCAACTTTCGCAAGTATTACAGGAAAATTTAATTAACATCACAGAATACAATTTTTGCGACTACTACACTTATTTTATCGGACAAACACATTGGGGTGATTGGGCTGGTGTTTGGACACAGGAACCCTGGCATTAAAATTAATGTACCTCACCAAAGCGAGAACCACTATAAGTGCTAGGATTATTTACGAAACAGTTACGTATCGAAATATTTGCTTGATAATTAGGGAAATGAGGGAAACATGACCAGCCTTTTAACTCAGCCAACGCTCCCACTACCTCCTGGTCGATTCGGTTTACCTTTGATTGGTGAATCAGTCAGCTATTTACGCGACCCAGTAGGATTTATTGCGAAACGACAACAGCAGTATGGCAACATCTTCAAAACCCATCTTTTCGGCCATCCAACCATTGCTTTAATCGGAGCAGATGCAGCACGGTTTCTCTTCTCTAATGATGGGCAGAATTTGGAGATGACAAATACGCCGAATTTTGAAATTTTACTTGGAGTAAAATCAATAGGTGTGCAGACAGGAACCGCTCACCAAATTCTCCGTCGTCAACTGTTTCAGGCTTTCCAACCCAGAGCGTTAGAAAATTATGCAGCCACAATGGAAGCAATCACATACCGCTACTTGCAAAAGTGGGAACAAATGGGGACGCTGACTTGGTACGAAGAGTTGAAAAAATATACGCTCGATATTGCTTATCGTTTGTTTGTGGGTGTCAGTACAGAGGACGACGAATCGTTAGAAAAAGTTTACGAAGCTTGGAGCGAAGGGCTTTTAACAATTCCAGTGCGGTTTCCAGGTAGTAAGTTTGACAAAGCTGTTCGAGCACGCTCAGAACTACTTGCTCGATTTGACCGCTTAATTGATAAGCGTCAACAGCATCCTTCAAGTGGACAAGATGTTTTGAGTATTTTGTTGGTTGCAAAAGACGAAGCAGGAAATGCACTTAGCCGAGCAGACATTAAAGATAATATTCTGGGAATGTTGATTGCAGGTCATGAAACACTAACATCAGCATTAACTTCTTTGTGTCAATTACTGGCTCAACATCCAAATGTACTGGAAGCCGTACGTGAGGAACAAGCGAAACTGGGATTTCCCAAACAACTCAAACCAGACACTTTAAAGCAAATGACGTACTTGGAGCAGGTGCTGAAAGAGGTTTTACGACTTTTACCCCCTGTGGTTCGGAGCGGGTCGCGAAAAGTGCTACAGTCTTGCGAGTTCGGTGGGTATTCAATTCCACAGACTTGGGATGTGTATTATCAAATACCTGAAACACATCAAGACAGTGAAATATATACACATCCAGAGCTATTTGACCCAAATCGATTTTCACCAGAGCGCTCAGAAGATAAACAAAAAATTTTCAGTCATATTCCATTTGGTGGTGGTATCCGAGAATGTTTGGGTAAAGAATTTGCCAGATTAGAGATGAAGCTATTTGCTGCTTTGTTAGTTCGTGATTACGCATGGGAGCTAGTACCCGAACAAAATCTAGAGCGAACTGTACTGCCATTTTCCCGCCCTCGCGATGGGCTAAAAGTAAAGTTTAGTCGTCGCATCTAATAGCAGCATAGCGTAGTCAAATAATGCTTTTATTATTTTTCCAATCTGTGTCTATATCAAGATTTATCAAAAATTTGTAAAGCTCATAAGAAGATAATGCATGATTACGTAAATTTTTCATGAAAATTACCCAAAAAATAAGTTGTTTTTATAACATCTGGCACAAGTAGATTTAAAATTAACCACGAATTAATAACTAAAAGGTTAATAAAAGGTTAATTATTATGGCTAACAATTTCAAAAAAAAGTTTTTGGCTACTATGGGAGCGACAATTATTGCTCTTGGAATAGGTGAAGTAACACAGGCAGATGTTTTGACATTTGAGGATTTTTCATCAAGTACAGATTCAGCACCAATCCCTAGCGGTTATCAAGGCTTCAACTGGAATAACTTTTTTTACAATGATGGTTCAATACCCGGACTTTCAAGGTCAGGTTATGATACTGGGAGAGCATCAGGTAATTACGTAGCCTATAATGGTAATGGAAATACAGCTTTTGTAGGTGGTGGTTTATTTAATTTCAGAAGTGCTTTCTTAACTGCTGCTTGGAATGATGGTCTCTCTGTTACGGTAGATGGTTTGAAAAATGGAGTATCTTTATATTCAAAAACAACAATAATAGATACAACAAAACCGACTTTTGTTAATTTTGATTTTTTGAATATTGATACATTAAGGTTTACGTCATTTGGTGGAACTCTTCCTGGTTATCTTTCACGAGTAGGTAGTGGAACACAATTTGCATTAGATAATTTAACTTTTGACCGAAAATCTCAAACTGTGCCTGAACCTACATCAGTGTTAACATTGGCAGCGATAGGTACTACTGCATTTATATTAAAACGAAAAAAATCTGTTATTTGACGCATAATGTTTTTTTGTCTCATTGCAGTTGCCATATCCTCCTTAATTTCGTTATTCTTCAAACATAAGCTGTCGCGTATTTAATTTGTATACAGGACGCCGATTGTCCGGTTCGCGCTACAATATCTTACATATTCGTCTTATACAATCTAGCTGCATATCAGCTTATGTGATGAGTTCGGGAGAATCTCAAATGTTAACTAATGCTTCTGTGGAAGAACGACTAGCGGCTGTCGAAGCAGCAGTGATAGAGTTGCGAAAGCAAGTGATAGCTTCCCAAGCTACAAATTGGCTAGGCATTTAATCAAGCTCATCTACAGTGAGCATAAGTATAGGTGTGATAAAACTTTATAAAAAATATAGTCTAACTAGCTATACTTCTAGCTACTTCTACTATGGATGATTTAAATGCTAATTTTCTACCTTAAGTCATAGAATAAGTGCAAATCTACGCTATTGCCATATAAGTTAAAGAGAAAGAAAAAGCTTTAAATTGCTTGCTGAATTTATATCCCCTTCGTGAACTTTTACTAAAAAGCTATATTTGAAGAGAAAGGCGTTATAATGTATTTCAATTAGCGAGACCTAAGTTTAACAGTAAGGTTGATATAAAATAGCATCCTAGCACTTTATTTATGATATCCGTCGTTGCCCACATCTCAAAATGAAAGAGTACCCTCATGCAGTATCAAGTCTTTGTTGAAAGTAAATCCGATAATCTCTTTGTAGCATCGGTCGTGGGAATGCCAAATTTAATTGTTGAGGGCAAAACTGAGGAAGAAGCAATAGAAAATGCAAAAGCCGCTTTGGAAACACAACTAGCAACTGGTCGATTTGTGGAGATTGAGGTAAATCAAAACCTTACACACAGTAGTGGTGTTTCTTATTCAGAGAAGCCGTTTTATGAAACTGCCACGGATGAAGAATGGGAAGACGCGCTCGCGGATTTTGTTAATAGCTCTGCTTTCACTAAAGCTCTACTGCTGTCAGACAAAGCTATCAGCCGTGAAAGCATTTACCAAGAGCGGGAAGATAGCCAGTTATGAGCTATCTATTGGACACAAATATTTTATTGCGTCTGGCGCAAAAAGTCATCCCATGCATACTGATGTGCGTAGAGCGCTTGTAACAATGCGTCGTCAAGATTCAATCATTCTGTGTATTACTCCACAAAATTTGATTGAATTTTGGGCGGTGGCTACACGCCCATTAGCTAGTAATGGCTTAGGTTTAACGACAGACGAAGCTTCAAGAGAAATTAAAAAACTTAAACGAATTTTTGTTTTCTGCCCTGATAGACCAGAAATTTTTGATGTGTGGGAAAATTTAGTAGTTAATTATCAGGTCAGTGGAAAACCAACCCACGATACACGCTTGGTCGCAGCTGCTATTGTCCATAGGCTCACCCATCTTTTATCTTTTAATACAGACGATTTCAAACGGTTTTCAGAAATTGTAGCTGTTGATCCACGCAGCATATCTTCAGAACCTTAGCCAAAATCACTATTAATACTATTCAAAAATAAACTAAGCCAACATAGGATGATTTGATATAAAAATAGCCTTTACCAACAAAGAATTTAATGCAGCAGTAGATGAGTGATTACGATTTATATTTTGGGTACTCTAAGTAAGTCGAATCAAAGTCAGGATGTGAGAAGATGGATTTAGAAAACGCGATTTCGAGTTTACTTAGTAATATCTCTTCCCAAAAGCAAGATTCTAATAAATTGGGAGACGTTATTGGGTTAATTGCAAAAGCTGCAATAGGTGATGCAAAATCTAGTTCATCTTCGCAAACAGATATTAATAAAGTCTTTGAGCAATTGGAAAGTATTGCTAGTTCGGGACGAGAAGAGATTTTTCGCAAGTTACTAGAAGCTGAAAAGCAAACCCGGAAGAAAAACGAACCAACACTTTTAATGGCTGCTGTCATATCTGGGAAAACAGAAGTTGTGCGAGGATTAGTTGCTGCTGGTGCTGATGTTAATGTTTGTATTAAAGAATTTTTCACTTTTGATGCGATGTATTTTGCTGTAGATAAAGAATATATTGATATAGTCAAAATACTTATTGATGCAGGTGCGAACATAAATGGTGATGCTCCTCTTTATTCTCCTATAGTCAAAGCGATTAATAAGAAAAACCTTGAATTGCTAGAAGTTGTATTGAATGCAGGAGCAAAAATTGTATTTGAAACGGGAGCTAATAGTCTGATTCATGCAGCAGGTAAAGTAAATAATTCAGAAATTATTCGGTTATTGCTACAAGCTGGTTGTGATGTAAATGCAACAAATTCTGGAGGTGATACTGCATTAGTTGACGCTTGTTTACACGGTCATGATGCTGTAGTTAATATACTGTTAGCAGCGGGTGCTGATGCAAATAAAACTCGAAAAGATGGACTTTCACCGCTGATTGCTGTTTTCTCGATACCTTCTATGACAAAAGCACTTTCTAATTTGGGAATTGGAGAAGAAAAAACAAATTTGCATCAAAGTATGCTTTCAATTATTCAATTATTGGCAGATAGCGGTGCTGATTTAAATATTCGGAATTTCTTGGGTAGAACTGCGTTGATGTTGGCAGCGGAAAATGGTTATTTGGATATTGCTCAGGTATTGATAGATAAAGGCGCAGATGTTAATGCTATCGAAGATTTTTCACAGGTTCATTATGTCCATATTTTATTAGAAGGTATGGAAAAGACTTTAGCTGAGCGTTCAGAACACAAAACTGCTTTAATGTTCGCTGCAGAAAAAGGTCACACAGAAATAGTTGATGCTCTATTAAAAGCTGGGTCAGATTTTACAATATCTGATGAAAAGAACCGCACAACATTAGATATTGCAATTCAGCAGGGACACACTGCTATTGTCAAATTGCTGGAAAATGCTGGCGCACAAGCACCAAAAAGCGCAACACTATTTTCAGAAACAGCTTTACTTGGTGCAGCCAAGCAGGGAAATTTGGAGATATTACAATCCGCATTACAAGCTGGTATTAATCCTAACGTAAGTGAACTTCAAGAAGGTCGCAACCCCCGCCAAAAAACCGTTTTGATGTTCGCATCGGAACATGGGCACTTAGAAACTGTGAAAATTTTAATAGAAGCGGGTGGGGATGTGAACTTGTGCGATCGCCCCGGTAAAAAGCTCGGTAAAACACCCCTGATGTACGCAGCAGAATCTGGCCATGCGGTAATTGTAAGATATTTACTAGAAGCGGGTGCGGTTGTCGATGCTCAAGATAAGCGCGGACGAACTGCACTATGGTATGCTGTAGGCGAACAAAATGCTGATGCTGTCAGAATTTTACTAGAATTTGCTGCTGACCCCCACAAAAAAAGCTGGGATGATACACCTTTTGAACATGCAACATACGCGGGGAAAGAAATTGCAAATTTGATTACCAGCTTAGATAAATACAAAGGTAATACAGCTAGTAACGCCGCACGGGAAGAAATGTTGCGCTCAGCTTGTTTTAATGGTGATATTGAACTCGTTAGAGATTTAATTCAGCAAGGAACTAATACTAATGCACCTGAAAAACCAGGTGATTGGACGGCTTTGATGTACGCAGCAGCTAAAGGATATATAGATATTGTCCAAATTCTCTTAGCAGCAGGTGCGGAGGTTAATTATGTTGCAGACTCCAAAAAAACAGCACTTTCGGAATCAACTTATTGGGGACATATGGAAATCGTAAATTTATTGATTTCTGCGGGAGCAAAGCGCAAATAGCATTGCTAAAATACTTTCAAATTCTCTCTAGTTGCAGAAGAGAGATTTTGAGAGGTGCAAGATGTTGATTCTAATTTGCATATCCGGGCAAGGATACCCACCCCACAAGAGCTACATTAAAACGGGAGCATCCTTATTCAAACAAACTGTGCAAATTAAAAGATGTTAGCTTATTTTTATTCTCGTTTATTCTCGTCGCATCCAATCTACCCTTCCCAAGCAAGGGTCAGCCACACTCAAATACCAAGCAGGAATGTAAATACCTTCCTCAATGAAAATATCATTAATAAAATGACCAACAACATCACTTTCAGCCTCATCAAAATTATCAAATTCTGGCTCCTCTCGCATTTCTGATTCAAAAACCAACTCAAAACCAGGTGCCCAATCTAGCTTCTCAATTTGTTTACCTCGCTCAAAAAGATAGTAACCTATAGCACCAGAAGTATCTTCTTCACTAAATTCTATAACTTTAGTTTGTCTTGTTAAGGAAATTTGTTGACATATATTCCGTACATCTTTCCAACAACCTATAGCCCAATATACAACTGCCCAATCATTATTTTTAGGCTGAACAATTGGCATCCAATATTGTTTTTGCTCTGAAATAATATTACAAATTTGACCAGCATTTTGAATATTGTGTTTAAATTCCGTATTTGGCTGGTACTCACTTAAAGCTTGAGTAACTTTTTCAATTGGAGCCTTTACCGCAAAAATTGCATATTCTGGATGTCCCTCGTACATACTCTTTTGAAAATCTAACATTCCTAAAACCCTTTCCATTAATTAAATCTCCCTATATTGGTAAATACTTAGTTATGCTATGCAATAAGTTTAGGTAATACATCTATACCGAACTCAGATTGTATAAGATTTGAAACTTTATAATTTATTTCAGGAAGAGCAAACTTCATAAGCGTCTGGAGAGAGCTTTTTGCAATCTTCGTTTTAGAAGGTTCTGAAGGAATTGGATAACCCATTTTGCGAAGTATATCATGAATATAAAATGCAGAGCGAGAATGAACTTTGAAAGTCAACCTATCTTCCCCAGCAAAGCTTATATACCATTCATAGTCTGCCAGAGTATTGAGACTAATGGGATTAGTTCCATAAATAAATTCAGTATTTTCAATATCGGATTCAAATATTTTCCTAAAATCTTCTAAACCATCATCCCAAGTTATTTCATCAGACGAAAACAAGACTTCAAAATTAGTTTCCTTTTGCAATTCAAGTCCTTTTCTAAGGCTACGATTCAACATAACATATTGGCAAAGTATTTCGGGCATATCTACAGCAAGTGCATACAAACTAAGCCCTTCACAAAATTTACCAACCTCATTGCATATTTCATTTATTAAACATGTAATATCTTTAAATGCAAAATTTGTATAATTTCCACCTTTTGCTTCAAATGCATCAGCCTTAGCTCTTATACTAAAAGCCAAAGCAACAAATAAAGGTAATCTTTCTGGTTTTCCTGATTCAATTCGATTTAATTGGGTTTTTAGCCATGCTTCTAAATCTTCTGCTTTTTCGATTAATTGGTCTGCTTCTGTAACATCAGGAAGTATATAGATAAATCTTTCATATGCTTTTAATAGTTTAAAAGTTCTGGTTTCAAACTCTTCTCGTTTTCTCAATGCCTCTATATCTTTAACTTCTTGAATAATTTGTTGAAAACCTATATGCATCTCTTTACGGAGAATACTCATGCCTGCTGCAAGACTATTCTGATTTGAAACTAGTAGTTCTAGGGTGCGATGTTGTACTGTTAAAGCGCTCTTAATACTTTGTAAATTTGAGTCAATGCTATTGAATGCTGACAAAATTTGTTCGTTGTTTCTATCTAATTTATTTCCTATTGTCTCAATTCCTGATTGAAGCTCATTGTTAATATGCTCTAATTTTTTTCTAACCTTACGAAGTTGACTGGCATTATAAATACCAACACCTAGATTAAGTATATTTAATCCCAAATTTGCAATATTCAACATATCAATATTTCCCGGCTTAACAGATTGAATAGTTTCTCCGCTGGCATTATGGCGCGTACACCAAGTACCGGCTTTTCCTACAAACACTTCGTAATCTGAAGCATTTCCTTCCTTAAATTTATGGGGGGCTGGTTTTTGGCTAAAAAGCTCTGACATAGTTATTTACCAAAAAGCTATATTTTCAGTATTCCCATAAAAAATTCAAAATTTAAAACTGCTTCATCTAAAAGCTACACTCTTGCGGCTGCTCTGGAAGCACAACTAGCCACAAGTATCCCAAGTTTTACAAAAAAATTAGTTTCTTGGTCTTCCCAAAACACTAACACGTAAAGTAACATACTAAATAGTTCCTATCGTCACCACATATTTAAGTGGTTAGGAGGCTATGTATGATTATGTCAATGTATTTTCAAATTCCCAGCATTTAAATACAAAATTATATCGCATATTTGACTCACAGTGGCAAGCAGAAATACTGCACTGGTTTAGTAGCAAGGATGTACCCAAAGAAGAAAAGGAAGAGTTGATTCAAGCTCTAATTTCTTTTGACGACAAATGCGGAGATTTTTATTACTATCTCGCTTATTTGTTCGCTGCTGAAGCTTTAGCATATTTCCCAGAATCCAGTCTAGGAGATAAGATTGTCGAGCAAATACTGAAATGGGGTTATGCTTATTTTCGCCAAGATAAAGGAGACTGGAAAATAGTTCCCCAACCATTAGTAGAAGCTGCGAGAGAAGTAATTCCCAAAACAGATAAGCAACGAGTTGTATCCGCTTACATACAGTTACTCCATACTACCGAAAGTCGCTCTGTTCTGAGGGTTGCAGCGAAACATTTGAATAAATTAGACCCTGGAAATAAAACAGCGATAGCAGCTTTAGTTTTGTCGTTACAATTTTCTCCAAATCAAGATACATCCTATCAGCTAATTTGCAGTTTAGAGGAGATTGGCTATGGAAATGAAATAGCAATAATCTGCTTGATTGATTTGATGCAGACTACCCTAAATAAAGATACCTGTATCCACGCAATAAAGGCATTAGGGAAGATAGGCAATGGTAACGCAAAAGCTATTGTAGCCCTGGTAGATTTTTTGCAAATTAATCAGGGTGATAATATATGTACATACGCAGTAGAGTCTCTTTGGAAAATAGACCCAGATAATACTCTTGTCGTTACAACATTGTTAGCAATCTTAGAGAACAATCAAATTATAAATATTCTGTGGCTAGCAGTTGATTTGTTAGCAAAAATAGCTCCAGACAATCAACAAGCAATCGCTATTTTGTTAGAAAAACTTGCTCTTGGTGCTGAGAGCACATGCACCCTGTGGAATGTTACTGAATGTCTGACAAAAATGAGTTCAGAAAATCACAAGGCTGTTGCTTTCTTATTAGAGAAATTGCGAAACTCTGAAACTGAAGAATCTCGCTATAGGTTTGCAGCATGTATTGTGAAAATAGACGGAGAAAATGTAGAAGCTATAACTGCTTTGTTAGAAATTCTAGAAAACTCTCAAGACGAATTTCGCAAGCAGCAAGCAGCTTGCAGGTTAGTGGAAAATAACCCTGACAATACGCAAGCTATAGCCTTTCTACCTCCAATTATTGCAAATCGTCAAATAGTCTGGAGTCGCCTGCGAAAAGCCGAAAAACTTGCAAAAACACAAGAACACCGACAACAGGGAATTTCTTTGCTGTTTGAACTGGCTGATTTTTGGAGTTCTGAATACGACAATGATAATTATCTCCCTGCTATTACCATCTTGAAGGAAATTGACAATACTCAGCAACTAGCCATTCAAGCTTTGGTAAAAGTAATTGAAACAACAGCAAACGTAACTCATAGAGAAGACGCGATAGAAAAATTAACACGACTTGAACCAGAAAATAATTTGGTGACACAGAAAATGAGAGATTCAATTACAACCATTGTCCAATCTATTCAAAATTGGGAATCTGAGGACAATGAAGAATCTCAAGATTTGCGTTTAATCAAATACTACCATCACTTATTTTATCGAACCTGTATGCCACAAAATTCTATTAACTTGCGAAAAATCTTTCAAAGTAATGAATTAAAGCAGATAGTGGTTGCACTCAAGCAATACTTGGAAGGAAAATTTCGGGAAAAAGAGTATGAGCGCCACGACACAGCCTACAGTATCGTTTGGCGCTGTGCCCAAAGCATGACCTACTCAGAATTTTACCTAGCTTGGCACACCTTAGCTCTATAGAAAGAATACGCACTGCTTAGCAAAAACATCTCCGTCCAACCGTAGAGACCGAATTAATATGGTCTCTACCAAGAATTTAGGATAATGCATAATTAATTTCTGGAGATGTCTAATGAATTGTGAAAATCTCTACTCTTTTTCCCTTGGCTACCTTGGCTACTTGGCGGTTCGTAGTTAATTCGTAATTTATGCCCTTATAGGCACGCTACGAGTTCGCAGTAATCATATATTTTGAATACAAATATCCGTTTATAATTAAACATGAACTCGAATAACTATTGTTGAGTTTGTATACAAAAATTGACTTAACTCTTTTTTTTACATCATATATACTTACGTATCTAAACAATTATGCGCTTTAGACTCCCACGCTTTGTGACCAATTTTCTCCATCGTCCCTATCATTCCATACGAGTTGCCAAGCGAGAGGGCAAATTTCATATCGAAGGTATTGGCAATTGGTACATGTATTTAACCGACCCCTACCATTTAATTTTAACCATTCCCTGGCTTGGATTTTTTATCATAGTTTCTTTAACATATATCTTAATAAATGCTATTTTTGCACTCTTGTATTTAGCTGGAGGTAATTGCCTCAATAATGCTCATCCGGGTTCATTTGCTGATGCCTTTTTCTTTAGCGTGCAAACTTTATCGACAATTGGCTATGGAGATATTTCACCAAAAACACCTTTTGCCAATATAGTCGTCATGTTGCAGGCAATTGTCGGGTTACTAGTGGTCGCTATTGTTACAGGGTTATCCTTTACACGATTTACCAAACTTACACATCGGGTCGTATTTAGCCAAGTTGCCGTGATTGCTCCCCATAACGATGTACCAACTCTCATGTTTCGTATGATGAATCAACGTCGAAACCAAATATTAGAAACAGAGTTGCGAGTATATCTCTTAAGAGATGAAATCACCACCGAAGGAAAATTGATATATAAAATACATGAACTAAAAATGCTGCAATCTCATGCTCCCAGCTTAACATTGAGTTGGACTGCAATGCACCCTATTGATGTCGATAGCCCACTATACGGTGTAACCCAAGAATCATTAGTTGATAATCATGTCCAAATTGTAGTATGTTTAAGTGGTATTGACGATATAGTTTTTTCTGCTATTCAAACTCAGTATACCTATGCAGCTAAAGAAATATTTTTCAACTATCGTTTTATGGATTTGATGTCTATTTCTGCTACTGGTGACCGACATTTTAAGCCCGTCCATTTTCACACTATTACACCGATTGAAGCAGCAGAAGATATGATTTCTCAACCTGGTCGTGGTTTTGGTCTCGTTTAATATTGTGTTTATAAAATAATTATTAGCTCACGCAAAGTCGCAAAGGAAGAAATTATTTTAATACAAACGGATTTTATATAACGCTGTTACCCATCCAAAATTAATCCGGTAAAGGGTCTATATATAATGTCCAGGCTCATTTTAGCAACCGTAAAATCACTTTATTATATTTCATCGTAAACAATTAGAAATAGCTAAGATTGTTTCACAGTAACCTAAAGAGAGGCAAATATTAATCATTCTTCAGATAGATGCGTTGACTTTATTGTACGTCTATGGTTATATTAAGTTCAAATCCAAATCTAAATACTCACTGGAGATGAGTTTTTCAGTTCATCTTACTGAAGTTGCTAAATTTGTGATAAGCAAATGTAGCTAACAAAGTAAAAGTCGGTTGCAGAGATGTGGAAATTTTTATAGCTCCTCTATCTGTAATAGAGCCAAGTGACAGGCTCGCGGCTATATGGACTTTAAAAATTATGAAAATCGCACAAGTCGCCCCCTTATGGGAACAAGTACCTCCTACCACCTATGGTGGGACTGAATTAGTTGTAAGTCGTTTGACCGATGAATTAGTACGTAGAGGTCACGATGTTACACTATTCGCTTCTGGGGATTCCCAGACTCTAGCTCGCTTAGAAGCTGGAAGTCCGCGTGCATTGCGATGGGATAAAGATATTAAAGAACATGTGATGTACGAACTCCTGCACGCAAGCGAAGTGTATCAACGCGCTGGAGAATTTGACATTATTCACTCCCACGTAGGAGTTTGGGCTTTAGCATTGGCTAGTATGGTATCAACACCAACGGTGCATACTCTACACGGTACCTTTACAGCCGACAATAGCAAAGTATATAGGCAGCATAGCTCGCTGAATTACATAAGCATTAGCGATTCTCAACGCCTTTTAAACATCAATTACGCTGCCACTGTTTACAATGGTATCAGTGTTGATAAATTTCCGTTTTTTGAGAAACCACAAGACCCACCATATCTAGCATTTTTAGGGCGTTTTTCACCAGAAAAGGGACCCCACCATGCTATTGCCATTGCCAAGCAAACTGGTTGGAAATTAAAGATGGCTGGTAAAGTGGATGTCGTTGATAAAAAGTTCTTCGACCAAGAAATAGCCCCCCATATTGATGGTAAGCAAATCGAATTCTTGGGTGAACTTAATCACGCTGAGAAAGCAGAACTTTTAGGTAACGCAGCAATTACCCTCTTTCCTATCACTTGGTGTGAACCTTTTGGTTTAGTGATGGCAGAGTCTATGGCTGTCGGAACACCTGTAATAGCAATGAATTTAGGTTCTGTACCTGAAGTAATTGCTAATGGAGAAACAGGTTTCGTTTGCCAAAGTTACGACGAAATGGCAAAAATGATACCTAAAGCTCTGGAATTAAGCCGTCAAAAATGCCGAGAACATGTAGAGACAAAATTCAGCGTCTCCAAAATGGTTGATGGCTATGAGGCTGTTTACGAGAAAATCGCGGTAGAACGTAACTTCCGGACTTGGTTAAATTCTGCTTTCAGAAACTCCTTGGAAGCAATTGTACCTTTGAATCGTTAAATCAAAACCCAAACAATTTTAATAAAAATGTAGAGACGCGATTAATCGCGTCTCTACCAAGGGTTTTGGATAACGCATAATTAATTTTTGGAGATGTTTAATGTAGAGACGCGATTAATCGCGTCTCTACCCGTGTTTGCAGGTGTGTTGAAAAATGATTTAGGATTGTAAAAGAAGGAAGAAAAGAAGGAAGAAAATGACACTGGTTGTTGCTGCATTCTATAAATTCGTCAGTTTGCCAGATTATATTGACAAGCAACAGCCTTTGCTATCCTTTTGTCAGAGTCAAGGCATTAAGGGTACAATTTTACTAGCTCCTGAAGGCATTAACGCTACAATCGCAGGAGAACGTTTAGCGATTGATTCAGTTTTAAAATTTTTGCGTTCCGACCCACGTCTTGCTGACTTAGAGCATAAAGAGTCTTACACAGAAGAAGCACCTTTTGCAAGAATGAAGGTACGTCTTAAAAAAGAAATAGTCACTTTGGGTTTACCGGAAGTTGACCCCAACGAGCTGGTGGGAACTTATGTTAATCCCCAAGATTGGAATGCTGTGATTTCCGACCCAGAAGTTTTGCTTATAGATACCCGCAATGATTACGAAGTTGTAATTGGTACTTTTAAAGGAGCGCAAAATCCCCAAACGCAATCCTTTCGAGATTTTCCCGAATACATTAAAAAACATTTTGACCCCACCAAACACAAAAAAGTAGCAATGTTTTGCACGGGTGGGATTCGTTGCGAAAAAGCTTCTTCTTTTATGATGTCCCAAGGTTTTCAGGAAGTGTATCACCTTAAGGGAGGTATATTAAAATATTTGGAAGAAGTACCAACCCAAGACAGCTTATGGGAAGGTGAGTGTTTTGTTTTTGATGAACGGGTCGCTGTACAACATGGATTAGAACAAGGTTCCCATGAAATGTGTTCTGGTTGCGGACATCCTATCAGCGAAGAAGATAAAGTTTCATCTAAGTATGAAGAAGGAATTTCTTGTCCCTATTGTTTCGATGCTTTGACTGATGATAAACGGGAAAGATTATCGGAGAAAAAACACCAGATGGAATTAGCAAAAAAACGTGGTTTATAAATATTTTTCATAAATGTAGAGACGTTACATGTAACGTCTCTAGATTGGTTTAGCGTTTCACAGCCAAAGTTAAACCATCAGCAATCGGCATCAAACTTAAATTAATTCGCTTATCTTGATGCAACTTTTCATTAAATGCTCGCATATATTTCGTGCGATTATCTTGCTCAGAAGGGTCAGCAACTCGTCCCGACCACAACACATTATCTATAGCAATTAACCCACCAGGACGCACCATTTGCAAACAGCGCTCGTAATACTCATAGTAAGCACTCTTGTCAGCATCAATAAAAGCAAAATCAAAGCTCCCCGCTTCACCTGCTGCTAATAATTTATCAAGAGTTTCCAACGCAGGAGCGATATGTAACTCAATTTTATCGGCAACACCTGCTTTTTCCCAATAACGTCTAGCAATAGAAGTGTACTCCTCACTCACATCACAAGCAATTACTTTTCCATCAGGTGGCAAAGCTAAAGCCACAGCTAGCGAACTGTAACCAGTAAAAACACCTAATTCAATAGTTTTCTTTGCTCCCATTAACTGTATTAGTAATGCCATAAACTGTCCTTGTTCAGGAGCTATCTGCATTATCGCCATTGCCTGCTGTGCGGTTTCTTCCCGCAACTGAGCTAAAATTTCTGGCTCTCGTAAAGATACAGATAGCAAGTAATTATGAAGATTTGTTTCGATAATTAGGTTTTGGCTTGACATAATTGGTAATGGGTAATGGGTAATTGGTAATTGGTAATGGGTAATTGGTGAACCTTTTAATGTAGTGCAGAAATTACGTGTGTTAGAAACTTACTCATATCAGGGAATACTAAGCGTAATCTAAAATATAAAATCGCTATGCAGTATCTGCTTTATCTCCCAGCTATATATCTGCTACTTTTGTTTATCACATATTTGTTTACTTTTTTACAAATTCTTAAGCTAAAAATCCAATATCCGCAATATCGCGTACAATCGCCTGACAAAGCCCCATTATATCTCCAAAAATTATATCAAACTCCGATAAAAGAACTGGCGGCTGTTGGTTTCCAACCATGCTGCTATTTGCAGGTGAAACCAATGGAAAAACTTTATATTGATGATAATTGGGAAGTGTTACTGTATCACAAGCAGTTCAGAACTTATATAAAATTGGGACTTCGCTCTTCTTTAGAACCTTTAAATTTATTTGACATTGAATTTTATACTTTCTTTATAGATAAAACTTTATTGTTGACAGTAAACGCTAAAGCTCATGCTTTTATTGATGAAATTCCTTATTTAATTATACAAGATGCTTACACTCATAAAATATCAGTTCAATGGCAACTTCATCAAGATAAGATAAAGCAATTATCTCTAAATAAAATTCCTTGCGAATTAATACCAGAAGCTTTTGCAAAAGCACTACAAATACACACAAAATATTATGTAGATTCCATAGCAAAAAGTCAAAAAATCACGCATATAAAAGAAAGCAATTTATTTCAATTTAAATTTTTGCCAGCACTGAAATTTACTATTAAACTAGTGCGAGGAACAAATAAATCATCTAGTATCTTCAAAAAACATCAACAACAAGCTCAAAAAAATCAGAATACAGTTCCTGTTCCAGTTGAAATTCCCCTAGAATTGGAGATTAATGCATTTAAACGCATAGAAAACCAGCGTCAAGGACTTGTTGGTAACAAATTTCGTTCTTGGTTATTATTGGGTAGTTTTTTATTATTCATTGCTTCCTTTAAAACAGTTTTTGAACCAATACAGTTAGTTATTTTTGTTGTCGCAATATCGATACACGAGGGTGGACATTTGCTAGCAATGAAACTTTCTGGTCACAAAGAAACATCAATGTTATTTTTACCTTTTCTGGGTGCTGTAGCTACAGCTCGTCAAAAAGATGATGCTACACTGTCTCAGCAATTTTGGATATCTTTTTCCGGTCCATTTCCAGGATTAATTATTGGTGTTCTCATGGCAATTGCTTGTAGTAGTTTAAAACTTCCCGTTTTGCTAAATCAAGCAAGTTGGATATTTATTATTCTTAATTTACTTAATTTATTACCCATTTATCCATTAGATGGTGGACATATTGTAAATTTACTATTATTTTCTCGCTTTCCTTTTGCAGATATTTTATTTAAAACGTTTTGTGCAATTGCTCTAGGATTTTTTGCTATCAACGGTAGTCAAGAATTGTTTTTATTTGCTTTTTTAGTTGCATTTAATATCCCCACTAGTTTTAAAATTGCTAGAGTTAATAAAAAAGTGCAACAAATAGTTAAGCAAAATCAACCCGAAAATAAAGAACAGCTACTTTATTTAATTATACAAAATTTACAAGAGTCGGGTTACGGTAACTTACCCGTTCACAGCAAGCATACAATCATAAAAAGCTTGATTAAGCTTCATTATGAATCTCGTGGTAAGTTGAAAACAAGGTTATTCCTGATTATTCTTTATTTTGCTAGCTTATTTGGAGGATTTGCAGGAAGCCTTTATGCTATAGTACCCAGATGGGAGCAATGGAAAATATTGGCTGCAAATGCTTTTGATTCTGGAACACCTCAACAAAGACGAGAGCGTATTCTCCAAGCTCAAAAACAAGAAGTTGAAAGACTTAGTAAGACTTTAAGTTTAAATCCTAATGATATTAAAACTTATGAAAAAAGAGCAAGAGCGCTTAGTTTTTTACGCGACCATCAAGGAGCACTTGCGGATTACAATCAAATTATCAAACTACAGCCTAATAATATTCAATCCCGTCTTAATCGTGCCCATCTTCTATCTTACCATTTACAGAATTACAAACTTGCATTACAAGATTATGAGTATATTTTAAAGCTTAATCCTAAAGATATAGATAACTACCATCAAACTGCACAAATGCGTGTAAAACTTTTAGACTATCAAGGTGCAGTTAAAGATTACACTACTATTATTCAATTTAACTCTCAGGACTCATGGGCATATATTTATCGTGGATATGCTCGTGTTCAGTTAAAAGACTATAAGAGTGCGCTAGCTGATGCTAATTATGCCATTAAACTAGAACCAAAAGGACATGATGCATATAGACTTCGTGCATTAGTTCGTCATCAGTTGGGAGATAATCAAGGAGCAAATGCAGATGAAAAAATAGCACTACAACTAGAAGAAGAATGGGAAAACAATAGACCAGATTAATCCCATCTACTCGTAGGTTGGCTCGTTCCACGAAACCCAACAAATTCTTCAAAATGTTGGGTTAAAATGTTGGGTTAAAACGTTGGGTTATCCGAAGCGGACGCTACGCGAACGCAAAGCCTCAACCCAACCTACGAAGGTTTTTTCTCAGTATTAATTCGGAGGCTTTTAAATAAATTATTAACAATAAACACTATTTCTTTACTGAAAGTTAAGTAGTAATTTAACTTAAATATTTTTTGCACAGTTATAAATGTAAGCATAGCATTTAAGAGAAAAAAATCATGTTAAATATCGTTAAGCTACTGCTTTTAACAACTATGGCTGTTGTCGCTACATCCACCGCAGCACTTGCTGATTCTTTGGTTGGTAACGGTGGGGGTGGTGATTACAAATATCAGCTTTGGCGTAGTACTGACGGTAGCAGCTATTATCTCAAAATTTGGACACGAGAATCAAATCCTAATACAGAGTCATCATTAAGCACAACTCACTCTTTTCAATCTAGCCGTGATGCACTAGAATACTTTGACTGCAATTACGCTGGAAGGTCTCTACCATCTTGTCCTAAATAGTATAATCCTCGCGATATTGCAATAAATCTTTCAAAAAGCTAACAAAAGTACATAACTCTTTGCTGTTGGAAACATATCTTGATGATTAGCAAAAAAGTCACAAATTAATGACAAATTTATTTAGATTTTGTGATTGTATTGTATCTATTTATCTCTATAATTGGTAAACTGGAATACAATCCTAACTCGCACTTTCTGTATGTTTATGAGGGAAGTATCATGAGCCGTCCAATAATTCTTGGTATTGTCGGAGACAGCGCAGCAGGTAAGACAACCCTAACGAAAGGGATTGCTCAGGTACTAGGACCGGAAAATGTCACTATCATATGTACGGATGATTATCACAGGTATGACCGGAAGCAGCGAGCTGAAATCGGAATTACTGCTTTGCATCCTAACTGTAATTATCTGGACATTATGCAGCAGCAATTATCTCTACTGCGTACCGGACAGCCAATTCTCAAACCGATTTACAGCCATCACAGTGGTACTTTTGAAGCACCAGAATATATTAAACCAAATAAGTATGTAATTGTTGAGGGTCTGCTGGGATATTCAACTCGTGGTACTCGCGAGAATTTTGACGTAAAAGTTTACCTTGCTCCCCCAGAAGATTTACGCGCTACATGGAAAATTAAGCGAGATACACAAAAACGAGGTTATACAGAAGAACAAGTCCGAAAAGAACTTGAGAAACGGGAACCAGATTCGGAAGATTTTATTCGTCCACAAAGGCAATGGTCAGATATTGTTGTTAGTTTTTATCCTGGAAGCAATGAATCTGAAGAAACTAACGGACATTTGAATGTGCGTTTAGTACTGCGTCCGACAATCCCTCACCCAGATTTTACTGATATTGTTACTTATACTAATGGCGGTAAACCACCTATTCGTCTGGGATTGGATAGGGATATGGGAAAACCTGTGGATGTATTGGAAGTGGACGGTCATGCTACTCTGGAGCAGGTCAACAAACTGGAACAAATTATCTGTCAGGACATGCCTAATTTGAAGAATGTCTGTGATAGAGACAGTAATCCGGAGTTAGGAAAAGTCGCTGGTACAACTGGTGAAATTTTACAGAGTTATCCCCTTGCTCTGACTCAGCTTTTGATTACATACCACATGCTCAAAGCC
Organism: Scytonematopsis contorta HA4267-MV1; assembly: GCA_019359035.1. Lineage (GTDB taxonomy): Bacteria > Cyanobacteriota > Cyanobacteriia > Cyanobacteriales > Nostocaceae > Scytonematopsis > Scytonematopsis contorta. Next base: position 36,391 of record JAHHIC010000029.1, read on the forward strand.
ACACAGTTTTATCCTTAGTTGTTAATCGTGGATTTGATTTTAAAGATTTGGCAAATTATTCACTATTTTGTTATGTAGGCATTTACTTTTGAAAGTCACAAGCGATAACTATTTATTAGACATCTAAATCAAAAAGAGACTAAACATGTTTAGTCTCTACAACTAACGTCTATCTTTAATTATTGCTTTTTGAGTATATGACTTATCGCCTGCGAATCGCCGACATGCCCACCAGCGAGCGTCCACGTGAACGATTAATGAATCACGGCCCCAGGATTTTAGCTACTGCTGAGTTAATTGCTATTCTTTTGGGGACTGGTCAAGGTGCGGGTAAGTTATCTGCTGTTGGTTTAGGGCAATATATTTTGAACGAGTTGGGTTTACACGAACGTGACCCTCTAGCTGTTTTGCGGGAAATTAGCGTACCAGAACTGACGTTGATTCATGGAATCGGTCCCGCAAAGGCTACAACTATCCTTGCTGCAGTTGAGTTGGGTAAGCGAACTTTTCAATCTCGTCCCGGCGATCGCACTCCGATAGATAGTCCAGCAGCAGCAGCAGCAGCATTGAGCCAGAATTTGATGTGGCAACAGCAAGAAAGATTCGCAGTCTTATTATTAGATGTAAAAAATTGCTTGTTAGGAACGCAAGTGATAACTGTTGGCTCCGCTACTGAAACTTTAGCACCACCCAAAGAAATCTTTCGGGAGATTATTAAACAGGGAGCAGCAAGGGTAATAGTCGGACATAATCACCCTTCTGGACATGTTGAACCTAGTTGTCGAGATATGGAATTAACACGTCAATTATTGAGTGGTGCAAAACTTTTGGAAATTCCCATACTTGACCATGTAATTTTGGGTAACGGTAATTACCAAAGCATGAGGGAGATTACAGGACTGTGGGAAGAATATCCGCAAGGAGATTAAACCAAGAAAGAGGGAAAAAGGCTTCTTCCTTTTTCCTTTTTTGAACGGTTTTAAATCCAAGCTGGTTCAGAAGGATTTATATTAACAAAAGAACACTCCACAAAGTTTTTTAATAAATAGGATAACTCTAATGGAAGAAGTAATAGATATAGCTGAACTTATCCAATGGAAACAGGAACTTGATGAGCTAGAAGTAAATTCAGCAATTGGTAAGAGCGTATCAGATCAAGAGTTTGAGCAAGTAATGTAATCGCAAATGGATGGTAGCTATTACTTCAAATATTTAGAAAGAGTACGTGTAAATAAAGTGCAACTAACTAAAAAAAATGACCATACTCGAAGCGCTTGAAACTGAACTCCTTAAACAAATAGAGAAACGAGCAAACAATACGCAAGCTCATTGAATAGCCACAGTTCTTTTTTCAGATGGCTGTCTTCAATAGTAATAATGCTCTATATTATTGTCCTCGTCCTGGTTTACAATCAGCAAAACCCAATGCTTCTGTATCGAGAAAGCTCGCAATTGCCATTTCAATAACTGCTTCAACTGGATACTCAATTTCAGTCGCACGTGCAATTAGAGCATCTCGAATTCTTTCAGGCAAGCGTTCCAAGATGACTTCAGCATCAGCTTTATAAAGTTGTTCTTTTAGTTTTGCTTGCATAACTTTACTGTTCGCTTGGGATTTGGACATTATAGGGCGGTTCGGTAGCTCTAAGGATAATAGCTTCTAGTTCCAATAATAGCGCAGGGTTTTCCCAGTAAGAAATTAGCTGTACAGCAACACGAACCTCTTCGTCACTATACTTGTCAAGCCATGCCCATAAAAAAGCTTTATGTCCACCAACGAAACGACCCCGCAGACTCTTTGTTTTACTAATGTAAAGTAGCCCATCAGTTTTGTGCCTAATTGCATAAATACCAGGGCGAGCAGGAAGACCGCCAAACTCTCGGCTCAAAGGTAAGCATTGCTCAAAAGGAGTAAAGGCAATTGCATCCAGAATTTGCCTAGCCTGGGTTTGTAATTCAAAGTCATTTGTCGGCATTGCACTGCAAAACGCTGATTACACAGAAATTATGTTCCCATATTCTGTCTCAGCTTGAAAGCTCCTCTTAGTACCATTTAATTATGTTCTAAATTGCTGTAGGTTGGGTTAAGGCTTTGGGAAACCCAACCTTTTCAACTGCTTTCACTATTAAAAAAATGTGTTATTCTCTCTACACCACAAATACAATATATAGGTATGAAATATATCTCATCTCACTCGATAATTTAGCAAAGTACTTATTTAATCTTTAGTATAGCGGTATTTTAATTTAATAGTAAGTCATAAAAATAACATGTATAAAATAAGCTTTTGTGCCGTTAAACACCATATAAATAAATAATATTACTTACACCACTTTGTCTAATTAAAGTTAAAGCAATTTTCGGAGAAAATAGGTTAAACTAATTATCAAATTCCGCATTTTTACTGCTAGCCTACTTAATTTAGGCAATTAAACATTCTGCTCCATGCGCTTGAGCCTAGCTTTTGCCGCGATTGAGGCAGAATAGTTTCTTGTTGCAGTTATTTTTTTGTATCTCATGGTGATAAATTTATGTTTATCAAGCACTTACATCAGGGAAAACAACCCAAATTACTTTTCTCTTTGCCGTTTTTACTAACTTGCGCTGTTTTTCTTATAATAATTAGCAATCACAGCAATACACTATTTTTGTGTTTATTGACAGGAGCTTTCGCAACAGCAGTAATCCCAAAAATAGGAAAGCAGATAAATTTGCCACAACATAAAATTAGAATTCTACAGACTTTAATCTTGGCAGCAATTCTAAGCTTATTTTGGCTAGATTATTTTGCCGAACCAGCAGCAGCACAATTTTTTGGCAAAGCAGAAAACTTCTTTAAAAATACCTTAACCCAAGGTTCTCAACAAACAGGAACTGTTGCCGCAATTAGTTTAGTCTTTAACGTTCTCAGAGCGCTTTATTTACTTTACGTCGCAGTAGCATTAATCGGTGTAATTAACGCAGTCAGAAAAGACGAAGATTGGCAAGTAGTAGCTAGAACTCCATTATTAGTAGTGATTGCAGTCACAATCGCGGATGTTTTAACATCTTTTATTACAGGATAAAAACGAGTGATAAAGTCCCAGGATGAAACCAATAATGTAATAATTCCCAATTCCCCACCCCCCACTCCCCACCATGACTGAAGAAGGAGATAAAGAATTTCGACCAGTCAATCAAATTCTAGGAACCCAACCATCTTTGGGTCCGATTCCAGCTGACCAAATAATTCCTTGGATAGTTATCGCTCTTGTTTCCTATTTTATTATTAATGGTTTTTTTGGAGGATTATTTGCAGATGAATGGCAAAAATGGTTATGGACAGTATTAATTACGGCTTGGGGGATAGCAACATGGTGGATATTAACAGGAGGCAGAAGTTGGAGATTTTTAAGTAAATTTATTGGTGTACCCACCTGGACAAGAGGAGTAGCTCGTTATAAAAGTTTTCTAGCATTTTACTATGAAAGAAAAAATCGGAAAACAAAGAGTAGGAATCAACGCTCAAGAAGGTAGAGTAACACCTTTTGAAGATGCTTTGAATTTAGCCACAATGCTGAACATAGCATTGAATGGTAGAGATATTGGTGCGTATATTTTAACCAAAGGAAGCCAAAAAGATAAATTTTGCTTTGTTTTCGGCTTTGAGTGCTTCGGCATTCACACAACTTTAAGAAAAGACGAAATTAATACAATTTGTAATAATATTGAAGCTGGTTTAAAAGATTTACCCGGTTCCGAAAGTATTACTTTTCATTTAAGTTCTTTTGCAGAAGATAAAACGAGACAGCAGGAATTATCATCCCTTATAAAAAAAACACCTTCATCAGATATACAATATTTACTCACCTCCGAGAGAGCCAGAGTACAAATACTAACTCGTAGTGGCATTCGTAAACCTAAATCTCTTCGTTTATATGTAACATATACAGTTGAATCTGGTAGTGAAGTTGCCAATGATGCAATAGAAAAATTTTTAGCAAAAGCAGAATCTTGGTGGCAAACATTTAAAGGAGAAGCAGCAGAAAGAGAACAAGCGCGATTAGAAACCATTATTTATAACGCTTACCAAGAAGGGTTTCGACGTTGGGAGCAAGTTTTATCAAATAAAATGGGTTTGGATGTCAAAGCTTTAAATACAGTAGAACTTTGGAACTCAATTTGGAAAAGATTTAACGATACAGAGCCAATTGAAGTCCCCCAAGTTCTGATACTAGACGAAAATGGGCTGCATGAAAAAATTTCTTCCAATTTGCCCAGCAGCAGATTACTGTTAGAGAACATTCACAGCACCACATTACTAATGGAATCCAGCGTACCTGTTGCAAATAGACAATGGGTACATGTAAATAATCGCTACGTCGGGGTAATGACATTTTTAGAAAAACCCGGAGGTTGGCAAAATAAATCATCACAACTGCGATACCTATGGGAATTATTTGCTAGAGACGCGGTTGTAGACACAGAAATTTTTTGCCAATTAATGTCCGCAAATCCCATGTTGGTAAAGACTACTTTGCAACGAGTACTAAAACAGTCGAACGTCACAGCCAAAATGGCGCAAGAAAAAAGTAATACAATCGATGTGGGAGCGCAATTAAAACTCAGAAAATCGGTAGCAGCACAAGAACAAATATACGAAGGTGCGCTCCCCATGTATACAGGGACTACAATTTTAATCCATCGTTCCAGTTTAGAAAAACTCGACGAAGCCTGTAGATATATTGAAAACTGCTTTCAACGGCCAGCAAAAGTCATTCGAGAAACAGAATACGCTTGGAAAATTTGGCTGCAAACTCTGCCGATAGTTTGGGAAATTCTTTTAGCTAAACCCTTTAACCGTCGTCAACTTTATCTAACCAATGAAGTTTGGGGATTAATTCCTTTAGTGACAACACGTGCAGGAGATAGCCAAGGCTTTGAATTAATAGCAGACGAAGGAGGAACCCCCGTACATCTAGATTTATTCAACCAGCACAAAAACTTAGCTTTGTTTGCGACCACCCGTGCTGGTAAATCAGTATTAGTTTCTGGAATATTAACTCAAGCTTTAGCCCATGATATGCCAGTAGTAGCGCTGGACTTTCCCAAACCCGATGGAACATCAACCTTTACTGACTATACAGAATTTCTTTCAGGGTACGGAGCGTACTTTGATATTTCTAAACAATCCAATAATTTATTTGAACAACCAGACTTACGCAATCTCTCTCCTGAAGAACAACGTGAACGCTTTCAAGATTACGTCGCATTTCTAGAGTCCGCATTAATGACAATGGTCTTAGGAAATACAAGCGAAAGCCAAATACTATCACAAACAGTGCGTTCACTAATAAACTTGGCTTTAAATACCTTTTTCGCAGACGAAGGAATTAAACAACGCTATAAATCAGCAATAGCAGAAGGATTCGGGAGCTTAGCTTGGGAAAAAATCCCAACATTAAAAGATTTTGTCATATTTTGTTCACGAGAACATCTGGATTTGCATACCACAGGAGAAAGAATTGATGACGCACTAGAAGTAATCAACCTTCGTCTACGCTTTTGGCTTTCCAGTCGAGTTGGACAAGCAATATCTTCACCCTCCAGTTTTCCCACAAATGCCAAACTTTTAGTATTTGCTTTAAGAAACTTATCCGATAGCGAAGACGCAGCATTATTATCTTTAAGTGCATATTCAGCAGCATTACGACGTGCATTAAGTAGTCCAGCATCAATATTTTTTATAGATGAAGCACCAATCTTGTTTGAATTTGACCAAATTTCTGACTTGGTAGGAAGATTATGCGCTAACGGAGCAAAAGCAGGAGTTAGAGTAATTTTATCAGCACAAGACCCCGACACTATTGCGAGGTCAAGAGCAGCATCAAAAATTCTCCAAAACTTAAGCACAAGATTAATAGGAAGAATTCAACCAGTTGCGGTAGATAGTTTTGTTGATATTTTGAAATATCCACGAGATATTATCGCACGCAACGCGAGTGAGAGTTTTAGAGCAAAAAAAGAAGATATTTATAGTCAATGGTTGTTAGATGATAACGGAGTTTATACATATTGCCGTTATTATCCTGGATTTGAACAATTGGCTGTAGTAGCTAATAACCCAGACGAACAAGTAGAAAGGAGTAAATTTATGAATAAATATGAGGATAGATACGAAGCTATTTCTCGTTTTGCACGTCATTTACTGATAAAAATTCGTGGGGGTTGAAAGACCTAACCCCCCTACCCCCCTTCCCTACGAGGGAAGGGGGGGAATAAAATACTTTATTTTCTTGTTCCCCTTCCCTTCTAGGGAAGGGGTTAGGGGTTAGGTTCTTAGTAAATATGGAAATTTGATTATGAAAAACAGCAATTACATCCGAATCATTGTAACCACTTGCTCCTTAGCATTAGTCGGAACTTTACCAGCAATCGCAAATCTTGGTAACGCTTGGACTGACTTTCAATCTTACGCAACAGATTTAAGGGACTATTTAAATAACAATCTTTCCGAAAACTTTAGACCCTTAGAAATTCAAACACAAACAGCAATTAATAATTCTTCAGGAGACCTGAGTATACCTAACCCTAACGTTGCTGGAAACAATGCAAAAGAACAGGTAACTTTGTATTCACTATCAGATAATTTTGATAACAACTCAGCCGTACGAGGTTTAATGTTAAAAAATGAAATAGACCGTCAAATTACTCGTGCTTCCATAGAAGGAAACCTGGGTAGAAATGGACAGACCCGCTTAAAAAATAAATTAGAAAACATACAAAAAACAACCGCTGACACAGCGAGATTCGCAAATACAGCATTACAAAACAAACAAGCAAAACAATTAGAAATAGAAACAGCAGTTAGTAGCGCACAATTAACAGGTAACATCCCAATACCAGGTGCTGGTTCTCCCCAATTATTCAACAATCAAGCTCAAATTATGAAGCTCACATGGGAAGGATTAGCAGATTTACAACTAGACAACATTAATATTCAAAGAGAGCAATCCAAAATGATAGCTGAAAATTTAGCAACAACAACACAAATCCATCAAGACTTACAATACTCCAACTTAAATTTAGCTAACATTTCTCAACAAACAGACGAAATAAATCGAGCAAGAAGAGTAGACACATCAGCCGAAATTACACGACTGCTGCGAGTTACTTCCCAAACAGATTTACTAGTAAAGAAAGATTAAACCGAATCTTAATAACCTTACGATAGCTTTGGCAATAGCGAAATGATAGCTTTGGCAATAGCGAGCAAGATGCTCGCACTACTTTTACAAAATTGGGACATTCCCCACCCCCTAATAGCCCAAATTTCCAATAGCGATAATAATATTCTCAGAAATGGTGCTCTGACAGCACAGAGTATAACCCAAAGCTGGGACAAGCAATGGATTGACTTACTACAAACCAACACCAACAACAATATATATGGTGTCCTGAGTCGCTTAGGTACTTTTTTTGCAGTAGGAACATTACTTTTTTTTGTAGCCCAGTGGTTAAGAGACGTATTAGAAAATGAATACTCCCGTCCCATATCTTCCCTAATTATGCCATTTGTAGTGGTTTTGTTACTAGCTAATCCTGGGAACGGAACCGTATTATCTAACTTAACTTTAAGTGTACGAGACTTTATTAATACCATCAATAAAGAAGTCGTCAAAACAGCAGATGTTAATTTGACTTACCAGCAAGCATTAAATATGACCGTCGCAGAAGAAGTTGCAGGTGGTTTATTACGTCCCTGTCAGTCCTTAAGTGGAGAGCAACAAGTTCAATGTTTCACAAAAGCCAAAGAAAAACTCGATATTATCTTGCTAAATTACAGAGACTTGTATGGTTCACAACCTTGGATAAATAGATTAGAAAATCGTGTGAATCAAATAATACTCAATTTAAATAGCGTTTCAGAGTTTGACTTTAATTCCTTACTTGGTTCCACATTTCAAACTGGTGTAAAAAATCTTTTAGTTTCATTACAAACTGCTTTCCAAAATTTAATAGAAGCTACTATGCTACTAATAGCAGCCTTAGGACCATTAGCAGTCGGAGGCTCTTTGCTACCTGTTGCAGGAAAACCTGTTTTCGCGTGGTTAACTGGATTATTTGCAATTGGTATAGCTAAAATATCTTTTAACATTATTGCCGTTGTTACAGCCTCAGTTATTGTTGATGTATCATCACAAAATAACGCCGATTTAGATTTGATGTGGTTCCTAATTTTTCTTGGCGTTTTAGCTCCCATAATCTCATTAATATTAGCAGCTTTAGGAGGAATTTCTGTATTTAACGCAATCAACAACAGATTGGGCAATGGGTAATGGGTTAAACAATTACCAATTACCAATTACCAATTACCAATTACCAATTACCAATCACCAATTAATAAACTAAGGGGTGTGTAGTATGACTAGGTTATTACCAGAAAGAAAACCAGTTAAGATTAATGCTTTAACAATATTTGCTATCGCAACATTTGGTCTACACATTATTACTTTAAGTCTATTAGTATTTCAAGGATTAACTATTTATAGTTTAAGTAATAGAAAACCCCCCACATTTGTCCAAGTAATAGGTGGTAAACCAGCACCTCCAATAGATAATTTACAAAGAGAACCAGAAGCAATTCGTCAATTTGTTAGCCAAACAATGGTAGCAATGTTTAATTGGAATGGTACTCTCCCACCTGAAAATATTGAGGACGCAACTAACCCCAAAACCGACACAGGAGTAACAATAAAAACTTCACAAGGCTTGACAAAAAGAGTATCTACAAGTAGTTGGATAGCCAGTTTTGCGCTTGCAGAAGATTTTCGTCAGGGTTTCTTAGCGCAAATTGCCGATATGACACCACCAGAAATTTTTTCTAATAATAGAAACCAAGGATTAACAGGCAAATTAACTATTCAACGAGTATATCCACCAGAAAAAATTAGCCCTGGAAAATGGCGTGTTGGGATGGTTGGTAGTATTATGCAAACCAAGCGTAGTGATAATAAAAAAGTATTAACTCCTTTTAATAAAGATTTTTTAGTAAGAGCAGTAGATAACTTTGAACATCCATTACCGAATAATATTAGCCAGCAACAAAACGCAGTATATAAGATTCGCAGTTATGGACTAGAAATTTCTGAAGTGACCGACTTATGTTTAACAGACAATTATGACGCTTCCCGAAATCAATTAAGACGCTGTGGCTCAACATTTAATACAAACCGTTTCACCAGATAATCTTCTCTACTCCCCACTCCCTATTCCCCACTCCCCACTCCCCCAAATAAATGCATTTATTCAACCAACAAAAAAATAAATTTAATATTCTGCCAACATTCGCAGTAGCAACATTCGGTTTACATCTACTAGCCTTAGGAGTATTGATGTTTCATGGTTCAATGTTGCAACGACTAGGTGGAAAATTGCCTCAAAGCCTTATACAACTAATCGATGGTCGCGCAATTACAGTCACTTCCCAAGATAGTTTAGAACGAAATCCCGAAACAATTCGTCGTTTTGTAGGTGAAATAATGACCTTAATGTTTACTTGGTCAGAAAAAATGCCTCCACAATACGTCTGGGATGCAACATCAATAATGTTATCCAATAATTTACAACAAAAATTCCAATCAGAATTTCTAGAAGGAATCCCCGTCAAAAATACAGCTAACACCCCCCCAGGGACAGAAAGTTTATTTATTGTCAGAACAATTTATCAACCAGAAAAAATAGCAGATGGGCAATGGCTAGTAGAAATAATAGCAAACCGCATTATATTTACCCGTTATGACAAAGGAGGACAAGCCATGACTTTCAGAAAAAAAATATTAGTACAAGCAGTAGAAACACAAGCAGTTACCCTTCCTGACGCACCAATTCCCTTACACTCAGCCGTTTATCGTTTAGGAGAAGCAAGATTAGAAATTTCTAATATTTGTGATGTTAAAGATAAAAATTGCTAATTGGTAATTGCTAATTGGTAATTGCTAATTGGTAATTGGTAATTGGTAATTGCGAATTGTTTAATCCATTCCCCATTCCCATTCCCCACTCCCCAATTTTGAATTTTGAATTTTGAATTTTGAATTTTGAATTGCTTAGCTCCCCACTTCCCACTCCCCATGAATAATACTCCAGACGAAAATTTTATCGATTGGCAACAACGAATGGCTGATTTGGTAGGTTTAGAGGAAGAACATAATTTCTCAGAACAAGAACCTGGCAATGTTTCTACGACCAATAGTAACAACGAGTCATCCCCGAACCCTAACCAAGGACAGCAATCACAAAAATCTTTATCATCTAACCCTTTTGCAAAAGTGGCTGTGGTTGGTACAACTACCTTACTTGGGGTATTGGTCGCTGGAGCTTTTCTCTCTCAACTTATGGGTGGAAGCAACAGACAGTCCAAAAAAATTATTCCCGAAAATAATCTTAAGGACAATGCTCGACTAAATAAATTAGAAGAAGCAAGACCCGAAGAGGAAATTGAGACTTTAAAAACTAAATTAGCATTAGCAGAACAAGCTAGGGCTGTAAAAGCAGCGCAAATGCAACTCAGAACGACTCAACCAAATACAAGTCGTATAAGAGCCAGAAGCAATCCAAACCCAATAGCACAACCCAGGACAGAACCGAGAACACGAGTGGTTGTGCAAAGAGTACCAACTCCAGCAAGAACCGTTTATGTACCTCGGATTGTAACAGTTGAGCGCGTTGTTCGTGTTCCCCAAAAGGTAACGGTGCAACAAAAAGCAACTCCTAATGTTTCTTCACAGCCAATACAACCACAAACAATACAAGCACAATCAGTACAATCACCACCTGTTACCCCTGAAGCAACTCAGCCTTTTCCACAAAATACCCCAACACCATCACCAACACCAGCTTTACCAAACACAACAACTCCCCCACCACCAACCGAACAAGCAATCACTAATTCGTCTCAACCACCACAAAACAATACAGTACAATCACCACCAACAACAACCAATAATTCCGTAAATTCAACAGATTCCACGAGTAACTTGATTCAAAGATTAGTTGCTTCTCGAAACAGCCAAACAAGTCCTATAACTGAAAGAAAAGTCGCAGTAGGAACTAGTGTAAAAGCAGAGCTAGCCACAGCATTATTTGGAGAAGCGAATAAATCATCAAATAGTAATAGTTCTAGCCCTAAAAATGACAACACATTTGTAGTACGACTAAAAGAACCGCTAAAAACAACAGAATCAGAAGTCGCACTACCAGCAGGTACGGAATTACTAGCTCAGATTAGTAACCTTTCAGAAAATGGGATGGTGGATTTACGAGTTGTTTCAGTCGTCTTCAATGATAATGGCAAGGTCACACAACAGAGCTTGCAAGAAAACGCAATGAAAATCAAAGCACCCAATGGTAAACCCTTAATAGCCAGTAAATATCCTGACTCAAGCGGTGGAATTGCTTCGATGGATACAGGTTTATTTGTCTTAGGGGGTGTGGGAAAAGTAGCCGAGCTATTTAACCGTACTCAGTCAGAGGTAATTCCTAGCAATGGAGGCAATATTGTTGTCCAAAGAAATCCAAGTACAAATATTTTAACAGGAGTTTTGGAAGGTGGTATGAATAGCCTTGTACCCCAAATTACCCTTCGGAATCAAAAAGCAATCTCAGAAATGATGACACAAAATAACGTTTGGTTTTTGGGTGCTGGAACTGAAGTCGAAGTCTACATTAACCAACTTATGCAATTTGAAACCTCTTCCCAAGAAACGCTGAAACGGGGTAACACATATTATTTTTAGTGTATTCCATATGTAGAGACTTGATTAATCGCGTCTCTACGTTATTTATGTATTTCACGCAGTAAATAGTTGTATTAAATACATATATTCTGTATCTTAGAAAATGGGCATCTGAACCACCCATAGTTTTGAATTCCCTATCAGCCGACTATACATTGACAAAAAACTTTATAAAAAGAAAAAACCCTGCATATCAATAAATTTAAGTTATCAGAGCGAAATGAGGGTATCGCTTGATTGCACTGTTTACGAACGAAGCGATACACTCGTTGATTGATGATACGAATTTGCACCATCAACACCAGCAACATTGATATTTGGTAAATTATATGGCTAATACCTCTGAGATTGTAAGATTGCTTGAAGTCGAGCGCGAGCGTTACGTGTTGGAAATCGCTGACATAGAGCGGCGTTTGTCTTTTATGCGCGACCAGATTCACACTTTAGACAACCTCATATCAGGTTACTCTCAAGAAGAACATGGGTATCATTCTACAGGAAGTTTATCAGAATCATCCTCAAAACAAACTACATTCTTCTTGAATAGCTCTTCTCCATTAGAAAAAGATTTGGACAAAGCATTGCAGCAAATAAAATCTAATATGTCCAGACAGCAAGAGGAGGAACTGGAAGAAGAAGAGGAAGAAGAAGAGGAAGAAGTAGACATTTCTGATATTCCTAAGTTATCGATTGCGAGAAAACCTGGAAGTTTACCAATGCTTAAACAATTCCGGGAGTACTCCATACAGAATGCAATTATGATTCTAATGCGTCACCAACCCCATAGGCACATGCATGTTGATGACGTTGTTCGAGAGTTATATGGGGAAGATTTAGCCCTAGATGAACTCAAAACAGCGAAAGCAACTACTAATAAAATGCTTTCTATGGGGGCACAAGCAGGTATGTGGTGTCGGCTTTTGCAGGTACAAGGGGTATATACTTTGCAATATGAAAAAGGAGTCACCAGTAAACCAGGTAAGCGCAGATAAATTATCTGAGGAGAAAATTAGGTGTAGTACCTATGTGCTACCCTTTTCCCACTGAAAGATTAACCATGAAAAAAACCACATAGGCACAGAGAACACAAAGAAAAAAGCCGAGGTGAGGTGGGTAATTTTAAAGTGGGGAGGGAGTTTTGACCGACAAATTAATCTTAAATAAGTAACTATTACAACATTCATTCAATCTTTTAGTATAACAGTTAAACATCTTTGTGACTATAAATTAAATAGTAAGCATTACTAAGTACAAACCTGACATTATACATAAAGTGGGTCAAAAGAAAAACTTACCTATTACTGAATCAAAAAAACAAATAAATTATTAAAATTTCTTATACACAAAGTTTAAGATAATTTATGGGAACAATAAATGCATAAAAATCGCCCTAACTTCGGTTTTGACTAAAAAGATTTAAGCTTGGAACATAAATGATAGATTTTGTGGTCTACAATACTAAGTCTGTGCTTTAAATCAGAAGTTAATTGTTCATTCTTCCTTTTTTCCTTCATTTAGGTTCAATGAATTACAAAATTTCTACCCAAGTAAATGGAAATTTGTGCCCCTATTGTCGGTATTCTAGGATATCTAACCAATTTACTTTATGGTAATTAAAATGACAGTTCCAAAACCAACACTTTCAGTAGTCGATGCAGGCGCTTTGATTGTTGGTATGGTGATAGGGGTAGGTATTTTTGAAACTCCGGCCTTGGTGGCAGCAAATACAGGAACTGCCGAAACCGCTCTATTTGCTTGGTTGTTAGGTGGGGTTATGTCTCTGGTTGGTGCTTTGTGCTATGCAGAGTTAGCTACAGCCTATCCCGACAGTGGTGGTACTTACTACTACCTGATGCGTGCTTTCGGTCGAAACTTAGCCTTCCTGTTTGCTTGGGCAAGATTAACAGTAATTCAAACAGGTTCCATTACTTTGCTAGCCTATGTATTTGGGGACTATGCCTCGCGACTGTTCCCTTTAGGAGAATACTCCTCAGCTATTTATGCTGGGGTTGCGATTGTCATCCTCACTTTTTTGAACATAGTCGGCATTCAACAAGGTAAATGGACACAGAACTTGCTTACAGCGGCAAAAATACTGGGGTTAATATTAATTATTATTGCCGGGAGTATCCTGGCTTCCCCACAACCATCAATTGCCGCTGCACCAGCAGAAGCTAAAACTACCTTTGGCTTAGCAATGGTATTTGTATTGCTGACCTATGGGGGTTGGAACGAAGCTGCCTATATTTCAGCAGAAGTACGTCCAGGAAGAAACAACATGGTAAAGGTGTTGTTGGGAAGTATTGCCGTCATCACTGTAATTTACTTGTTAATTAACTTCGCATACATCCACGGCTTAGGAATTGGAAGTATGGAAAAAGTTAAAGCACCAGCAGCAGAATTAATGCGTCGTGCTTGGGGAGAAAACGGAGCCAGATTTGTCAGCGTACTTATAGCTGTTTCAGCCTTAGGTTCAGCTAATGCTACTATCTTTACTGGGTCGCGTACAAATTACGCACTTGGACGAGATTTTTCTCTCTTTGGGTTTATCGGACGTTGGAGCGAACAAGACACACCTAAAAATTCTCTAATCTTCCAGTCCGCAATAGCCTTGCTGTTAGTTTTCCTCGGTGCAATTACCCGCAAAGGCTTTAGCACTATGGTAGATTATACAGCTCCAGTATTTTGGTTCTTTTTTCTTCTATCCGGCATATCACTGATAGTATTGCGCTATCGAGAACCACAAGTTTCCCGTCCATTTCAAGTACCAATTTATCCAATAATACCCTTAATATTTTGCGGTATTTGCGGTTACATGCTTCACTCTAGCCTAGCTTATACAGGCATTGGCGCAACTATTGGCGTAGGCGTTTTGTTAACAGGTATTCCTCTTTTAATACTTAATCAAAGGAAAGAGAGATGATGACTGTTGACTGATATCTGTTGACTGTTGACTGAATAACTGATTCAAAAACAAAAATATGCCCATTGGGTATTGACTAATAAACGTTAACAGTCAACAGTCAACCTTCAACCGTCAACCGTCAACCGATAACTGACAATATTTGGAGAAATTTAAGATGAAATTGCAAAAATCACTTAGTTTATTAGTTCTCGGTTTAAGTGCAAGTTGCCTAGCTCTGACTGGTTGCAATCAACAAAATACGACGAATGAAGCACAAGCAAAACCTAATGCACCTAGTGCTGTACAAGCTCAGGACACAACAACACCAGGGAATCAACCTACTGAAAGAACACCTGATGTTGTATATGTGCCAACCCCTCAAACTGTTGTAGATAAGATGTTGAAGATTGCTAAGGTCGGTAAAAATGATTTCGTTTATGACCTCGGTAGTGGTGACGGAAGGTTGGTAATTACAGCGGCTAAGAAATTTGGAACGCGGGGTATTGGTATTGATATTGACCCAGAGCGGATTAAAGAAGCAAACGCGAATGCTGCAAAAGCGGGGGTGACTGATAAGGTTAAGTTTCTTCAGCAAGATTTATTCAAGAGTGACTTTAGCAAAGCCACTGTTGTAACTTTATATTTGTTGCCTGAACTTAACGTTAAATTACGCCCACAATTGTTTAAACAACTCAAACCTGGCACACGTATTGTCTCCCACGCTTTTGATATGGGCGATTGGAAACCAGAACAAGTCGTGCAAGTAGACGGTAGAACAGTTTATTACTGGACTATTCCTAAAGAAATTCCGACTAACTTGCGCTCGACAAAAGATAGCAAGCGGTAATTGGTAATTGGGGATTGGTAATTGAGGATTGGTGATTACCCATTCCCCATTCCCCATTACCCATTACCCACTCCCATTAAGCCGCTATTTCCACCAATTGAATATCAAATACTAAATCTTCACCAGCCAAAGGATGATTTGCGTCTAAAGTTACCGTAGCATCAGAAACCTCTGTGACGAAAACCGGAACAACTTGTCCAGTTGGTTGCTGAATTTGTAACTGCTGACCTACCTCTGGGTCTAAGCCTGGGGGCATTTTGTCAAGTTCTACTTCAACTACCATTTCTGGTCTGTGAACACCGTAGGCATCATCTACGGGAATTTCTGCGGTTTTCGATTCACCCGCGTTCATACCAATAACTGCTTGTTCAAACCCAGCAATAATTTCTCCTGCACCAATAGTGAACTGTAAAGGTTCCCGGCCATCTGAGGAATCAAAAATTGTGCCGTCTGTTAATTTGCCTGTGTAGTGAACCATTACAGTATCACCAACTTTTGCTTGTGACATTTTTTTTCTCCTAAGTTTTTTAGTCCTCAAGCGCTGAGGTGTAGACCAGATACTATCTTAGAGGAACATCAAATTTTTGCAAGAATACTCTTCCTAGAGAAATAGTTTTATTCTGCAAAATAAGCCCGCGTTATAAAGGCAGGCTCTCAGTATTTTAGCTTGCGTTGGCACATGAATGTTTGTATAACTCAAATGTAGTGATGAAAGTAAAAGCATTATTACGGGAATAATCAACTGAGAATATTTCACAAAGAAAGTTGATGTCCGTATTATTACTTTTTCTTTCCTTGGCTACCTTGCCTTCTTGGCTGTTTGTCATTAAATCATAATTTTCACAATTGATTTAGGATTGCTATAGTATTGCGTCTATCCCAAATCTCTACTAGCTGTGCAAGCCTTTTATGCAGCCAAATTTATTCTACTCTCTGTTTTGACAGCGCTGCTAGTGGGAATTTGAACGAGAACCAAAACGAATGGGAACAATAGAACAAAGCTATGGGAACTTTGTCGAAACCATTTTAAAACTGGCTCAATCCTTTGATAAAGAACCTATTTTAAAGCTTGTGAAACAGTACATTTAATCTTTTTTATGATACCTGTTATGCACAATTTCCAACCCTTTATTCTGATAGTGGATGACAATCTTGGTAGTACTCAAGTACTGTTGAGCGTATTAGAAGAAGCTGCCTTTACCACTTTGGTCGCGAAAAATGGTGAAAGTGCTTTAGAAAAACTGGAAGCTATTTCCCCAGATATAATTTTACTGGATGTCATGATGCCAGGAATTGACGGCTTTGAAACCTGTCGTCGCATCCAGCAGAACCCTGCAAATCAAGGCATACCCATAATTTTCATGACAGCACTTTCTGACACGGAAGATAAAATTAAAGGTTTACATCTGGGAGCTGTGGACTATATTACTAAGCCCTTCCAGCAGGAGGAAGTACTCGCAAAAGTCCGCACCCACCTCAAACTCCGACAACTAACAAAAACACTGGAAGAACGTAACCTTCAACTAAAGCACTTTAACGAAACTCTGGAAGACAAGGTTGCCAAGCGTACGGCTCGCTTATCCGAGTCTCTAAAAGAGTTACAAGCCGCGCAACTACAACTAGTTCAAAGCGAAAAAATGTCCACTCTGGGTCAACTGATAGCTGGTATTGGACATGAAATTAATAATCCGCTTGGTTCTCTCTATGGTAATTTGGTGCATATTGAGCAGTACATCCAAGATTTGCTTACCCATATCCATTTATATCAAGTACATTGCCCTAATCCAGCAGTAGATGTAGTTGAAAATGCCGAAAAGATTGACCTCGATTTTCTGGAGGAGGATTTACCTCAAGTACTCGCAGCGATGAAATTTGGCACGGAGCGAATTGAGAAAATTAGCAACTCGTTACGCACCTTCTCGCGTCAGGATGATGACCAAAAGCTAGCATTTGACTTACATTGTGGTATCGACAGCACTTTGATGTTACTCCAGCACCGTCTAAAAGCCAATAATAAGCGTCCTGAGATAAAAGTAATTAAGGAATATGGAGAACTACCGCTCGTTCATTGCTTTAGTGGGCAAATTAATCAAGTATTTATGAACTTGCTGGCAAACGCAGTTGACGCATTAGAAGAGTCAAATCAAGGACGCAGCTTTGAAGAAATTAAAGTAAATCCTAACCAAATTATTATTAAAACTGAGTTATCCGCTAATTCTCAATCTGCCGTAATTCGCATTATAGATAACGGAATTGGCATGACGGATGAAGTCAGGCAGAAAATTTTTGATTATTTGTTTACGACTAAAGGTGTTGGGAAAGGAACTGGGTTAGGTTTGGCGATTACTCATCAAATTATAATTGAAAAACATGGTGGAATGCTTGAAGTCAATTCAAAAATCGCTCAAGGGACTGAGTTTGTAATTAAAATTCCCCTTCAGTAAAGTGTTTAAAAGTTATTCCTGGCAAGTGTCACCGGGCTGAAAAATGCTTGCTAATCTGCGGATGCCTTCCCGAATTTGTGCTTCCGTCAATTCCGAATAGCCAAAAATAAACTCTCCCACACTACCCTCTCCCAAATATTGAGGACTAGCAGGAAGCATTCCCACTCCACTCATTGCCCGCACGTTGCACAATTTCCTCGTCACTTAAGGGGGTTTGTAATTTGACCATCAAATGAATTCCCGCTTTTTCACCTAAAATTTTTACCCGTTCCCCAAAATGCTCCTTTAAAGCTTGGACTAATATCTGACGACACTGGTCGTAGTGCGATCGCATTTTTCTTATGTGCCTTTCCAGGTGTCCTTCTTCAATAAAATCAGTTAAAACGTACTGCTCTAACAAAGGTAAATGCCTATCATTTAACCACTTAGCACGAGCAAAAAGCGGCGCTAGACTTTTTGGTAGTACTAAATAACCAATTCGCAGCGACGGAAATAAAACTTTAGAAAAAGTCCCAACATATAAAACAGAGTCACTTTCATCTAAACCTTGCAAAGCAGGAATTGGTCGTTCACCATAACGATACTCGCTATCATAATCATCCTCGATAATCAAAGCCCCTGTTTGTCGTGTCCAAGCCAGTAACTCCAAACGTCTTGGAAGTGACAATATAGACCCAGTAGGAAACTGATGTGAAGGAGTAACATAGACAATTTTTATACTTTCATTTGTATACTGTTTTAATTCCTCCACCATCAAACCTTCTGAATCTACGTTGATGGGCAAAAGCTTAGCTCCTTGAGAAAGAAAAACACGACGTGCGCTGAGATACCCTGGTTCTTCTAAAGCCATAGTATCCCCAGTATCAATTAACAGCCGCATTATTAAGTACAAAGCTTGCTGAGTGCCATTGAGAATCATTACCTGGTCAGGGTCGCATTTTACTGCACGGGAACGCGATAAATAACTAACAATAGCTTTTCTTAATGGTAAATATCCCTTGTGGTCAGTGGAATAATCTAACCAATTAGAGTTGACAGGAGAACAATGACGAGAAAGCAACTTGTGCCAAATTTGCATGGGAAATTTGTCAAAAGCAGGTCGTCCGTAGCGAAAGTTAATTGTAGTTAACGGTTCCGTAATACCAGGTACATCAGCTTCAACTAAACTGTGAGCATATTTAGAAAGCTGAATTTGGGGACGGGTAATTTTCTGTACATGCTCAACTGGAATAGAACGTAAAAGGTCATCAGGAAGTTGAGCGCAAACAAATGTTCCAGAACCGACTAGAGTTTCTATATAACCTTCGCTTTTAAGTTGTTCATAACTAATAGTTACAGTGGTACGAGAAATACCCAAAGATTGGGAAAGGCTTCTAGTTGATGGAACACGGTGCTTAGCTGGTAAGCGTCCGCAAAGAATCGCTTTACGCAATTCTTCGTATACTTGGCGATGTAATGGTACATATTTATTATTAAAATCGAGAGAAATTGCTAAATCCATTTTTCGGGAATTATATACAAGTGGACTTATATAAAAATATAAAATTGGCTCTTGTTGTATGCCACTTTATTGATTAATCTTACATATGTAGGGACGTTACATATGTAGAGACGTTACATGTAACGTCTCTACGTGGGATTAAACTAATTAAAAAATGTTGACTGAAGCAAATATTAATTTTAGAGAGGCAACTCCAATGGAAGACGGTCTCATTGCTGAGCATTTCTACCGAATGTGGCTAGACCTAAATGTTTCTGCGGATGATATTAAACCTGATTATCTTGAGATTACACTGCAATTTATTAAAAACGCTCGTAGCCAATTAAGCTACAAGGCTTTTGTCGCTGAAAGTAGAGATAAAGTAGTAGCTTCTGCCAGTTGCCAATTATTTGCAGGACTCTATCCACCTATTCTGGGAGAACATTACCGAAAGTATGGATATGTTTGGGGAGTATATGTTGAGCCAGAATATCGTCAAAAGGGAATCGCTAAAAAACTAACACTATTAATAACAGACTACTTCAAATTTCTTGGCTGTACAAGGGTTGTTCTCAATGCTTCACCACAAGGAAAGTCTGTCTATACCAGAATGGGATTTTGTGAAAGCAACGCAATGCACCTAGATTTAATTTCACAGGAGAAATCATCATGAATCTGAACAAGACTGAAAACACATTACCAATTACAGACCGCACAAAAATCAAAAGAATTCCCAAACGCGGACAATACGAGCGTGAAGTAGTTCACCAAATTCTAGACGAAGCTTTAATATGTCATGTCGGTTTTGTTGTTGATAATCAACCCTTTGTCATTCCCACTGCTTACGGTAGAGTCGCGGACAATCTCTATATTCATGGTTCACCAGCAAGCCGTATGTTGCGTTCACTCTCTAATGGAATAGAGGTGTGCGTTACAGTTACATTACTTGATGGATTAGTATTAGCTCGTTCAGCTTTTCACCACTCAATGAATTATCGTTCTGTCGTCATATTTGGTGTAGCGCAAGTTGTAGAAGAAGCGGGAGAAAAACTAGAAGCGCTACGAGCTTTTACTGAACATGTCGTCAAAGGAAGGTGGTCAGAGGTACGTCCACCTAGTCATCAAGAATTACAAGGAACATTGGTTTTATCTTTACCATTAAATGAAGCATCGGCAAAAGTGAGAACTGGCCCACCATCAGACGATGAAGCCGATTACAGTTTGCCTGTTTGGGCGGGTGTGTTGCCTTTGCAACTGAGTACTTTATCTCCAATAGCTGATTCTCGATTGCTTTCAGAAATTACTGTACCTGAATATGTCCAGAAATATACTCGCGTTCATCAAGAGTAAAAATATTATGAACCTGCTGTGGGGTGGGCATCCTTGCCCGCACTTGTGTATTGAGCCAAAATGGCAATCTTGTGTATTGAGCCAAAATGGCAATCTTGTGTATTGAGCCAAAATGGGAATTGCTATATGTAAATTCAGACCGTCACCCTCAACTACAAATCAAAACAACCGCTAAAAGTTTTAAACTAAAAATAACTTCAAAACTAATAGCAAATGGTTCCTACCGCAGCAATTACCGACAAAATTAAAAGTCTGAGTGACCTAAAAACTCGCTGTAACTTACACCAAGCCACAGATGAGCAATTCTTCAGTGAATGGGTTGAAAATTTACCCGAACTCAATCAGCAAGAACAAGCGGGTATTGCGCGTATAAAGCAACGTTACGATTATCATCGAATTGACGGTCTTTTACTAGAAGGTACGATAAACCTGATAGTAGTTTCCCCGGTATTAGAACTTGCAGGTTTTATTGACCCACCTTTTCGTCTTCGCTCACCTTATGGTATTTCGTTAGAACTTGAAGAACCAGAAGAAACAATTCGGGGCTTTATTGATACATTGATTGTACAAGAAAGACTCTGGATTTTAGTTGTTGAATCAAAACGGACAAGTGTTCCAGTACCCGCAGCATTACCTCAGTTATTAGCTTATATGCTAACTAGCCCCAAACGTGATAAACCTGTATTCGGGATGGCTACTAATGGTGATGAATTTGTATTCTTGAAGCTCACTTTTGGGGATATACTACAGTACGACACATCAAGGACTTTTTCACTTTTTCCTTTAAGACACGAGTTAGGGACGGTGTTGCAGATAATCAAGCGGTTGGGGCAGGTGGTTTTGGCTGAGTAATTTTTTTTACGAACCGCCAAGTAGCCAAGAAAGCCAAGAAAGGCAAGAAGAATATTGGTTATAAAATACTACCATGCGAACAATCCAAGAAATTAACGAAAAAATCGCCTGCAAAAAAGCGGTAGTACTAACAACCGAGGAACTAAAAGCGCGAATCGCGGAGTCCAGTGTAGCCAAAATCGCCAAGGAAGTTGATGTTATCACCACTGGTACTTTTGAACCAATGGAATCGAGTGGTGCGGTTATTAACCTCGGACACACTGACCCACCCATTAAAATTCGTCGATGTTGGTTAGACGGTGTACCGACCTACTCAGGTTTTGGTGCTGTCGATTTATACCTCGGTGCAAGCTGTGCAGTAGAAGTTAGCGACGGCGAAGAACTACGCGAACGCGGTGGGGGTCATGTAATTGAAGACTTAATTGCCGGAAAACCTGTACAGGTAAGAGCACAAGGACAAGTAACCGATTGTTACCCCCGTGCCACCTTTGAAACGACAATTACCCGTGACACAATTAATCAATTTTACTTATTTAATCCGCGTAACTTATATCAAAATTTTATAGTTGGTGTGAATGGTGGTGAGAAACCCCTTTATACCTATCTTGGTGTTTTGCAACCGCGTATAGCAAATGCGGTTTACTCAAATCCTGGAGCAATGTCCCCTCTACTCAACGACCCAGATTTACAACTTGTTGGTATAGGTACAAGAATTTTTTTAGGTGGTGGTATCGGCTACGTCGCTTGGGAAGGAACTCAGCATTTTCCTTTGCAAAAGCGGTTACCAAATCGTACACCAATTGGTCCTGCGGCAACCTTAGCGTTAATTGGTGACGCCAAACAAATGGATGCTCGTTGGGTACGGGGTTGTTACTTCAAAAGCTACGGACCCTCGTTAATGTTAGGTGTGGGAGTACCGTTACCAGTGTTAAACGAGGAAGTAATAGCCAGATGCGCTGTACAAGATAAAGACTTAGTAGCACCAATCGTAGACTTTTCTATTCCTCGACGGGTTCGTCCCACCTTTGGCTTAGTTAGTTATGCTCAATTAAAATCTGGACGCATCACTATTGAAGGAAAAGCAGTACGTGTTGCTCCTTTAGCCAGCCTGTTTTTTTCTAGGGAAGTAGCCCTAGAGTTAAAACAGTGGATAGAAGCCGGGAAATTTTCCCTTACCGAACCAGTAGCACCCATTCCTCAAGAACGCTCATTTTTACCCCAAGACCGTTGGACGGAACTTTAAAACAATTCGCAATAAGCCTTTATGGGCACGCTGCGCGTATCCGAAGCGGACGCTACGCGAACACGCAGTGGAGCGGAGCGCTTACGCAATTCGCAATTCGCAATTTCCTTGATAATTGAGCAATTATTTTACTAATAATTGTTCTACTACCACTTAATTGCTAACTGCGAATTTTCAATTGCTAACTGCGAATTGTACTCCCTACTCCCCCTCCATTGGTTTCGCTTTCTTAATAGGCTTGGGGGTGACTCGGTTTAGGTTCGCTGCTGGTGTTGGTTTTGACGGGGGTGGAGGATTTTCACCTGTTCTTTTGAAGGGACGTGGAATTTCCCCACTCGGTTTGCGGAATGGTTTGTTACTACCACCACCACCTTTGAATGGTCTTCTAGCGCCACCGCCTTTATTGAAGGGAGGTCTGCGTTTTTTAGGCAATTCGGCTATGAACTCTGCTTGTTCAACAACCAAAGTGTCACCTTCTCGCTTGACTTGCATATCCCAAAATTTTCCAACAGCTTTGCCTTCCAGCTTACCGATGAGTTTAATCTTAAAATATTTAAGTTTGTCTCCAGTTTTACGGGGTTGTTGTCTAATCTTGATGACTAAACTATCTGAGTCATAGGATTGGTAGACAATCTCTCCACGAATAGAAAAACTACCATCAACCAATGGGGTTGAATTTACAGGAGTAGGTGTAGTTTTTTCCTCGCTCGTTGTGATGCTTTCATCACTACTACTTTCATCACTACTTTGGATATCGTTACTTTGGATATCACTCGTTTGGGCTTCTGCTGACGTTGATTCTTCTTGCTCTTCGTCAACTGTCGCATTTTTCGCCAGGTTTTCAGGTTCCCAAACGCCTACGATTTGGATGTGTAGTTGTTCATTTTCTTGCCGCGTTCGCGGGTAAACTACCCACAAATGTTCTTGTTCTAAATCCAAATGGTTCTTCACTAAACTCATAATCCGACCTAGGAGGACGGTGTTTAGCTCGACTCCATCTGGGGTAACTAGACTTCCTTGGGTAAATTGTTCGCTACTTGCTTTATAACGACCACGTACCAAGCCAATGGCTCGATACTGCATCGGTTCGCTAGGAGGTGGAATCGGGCACAATCTACTAGGGTTGTTCTCATCGGAGGTAGTCTCGCTGAGGTCAGCGGACAAATTTTCAGACTCTTTAACTTCAGCAGTCGCAGAAATTTTTGGATTTGCTGCTTCTGTATTCGTTGGTGTCTGTTCGGAAATTGGTGAATTAGAAGATTCAGACGATGGCATCAGGTCGGAATTCATAAAAAAACTCCTGGTGGCGGAGACACATCCCATTGTGGGATTTTACAAAGGCAGGTGAAAAGGGCGTTTGTGCGGCGATTGAAAGTATATTTTCTTTCAAGAAAGCCATCACATTGTGCCCGGTATGATACAAAAAACGCGAATTTCGCATTTAATACTAAATGTGTAATTTAGCGTCTTTATACCCGTTTCGGAAGCGTATGATGGCTACAATTAGAAGGTTATTTCTAAAGTCATAAGTGGGTTCGGTATTAATAAGCCTATTTGTTATAAAGTTCACAGGCATTTAGCCGTATTCCGCAAACTTTTGGAAATTTTAAACTTTAAATGCTTTGCTTAACGCATAATCTGATTTATATTTCACGGAGGAATCGTGTCTCAAGGGAGCAGTAATTGGACAACTAAAGTCATACTAGTGCTGGCATCGCTGGTTCTAGTGGGGGTTTCTATAGCTCCTATGATAATGAGTTTCACTGGTAATCAAGGAGCGACCTCGAACACCCCTGGTAGAACTTCTAACGCTTCAGCTTCTGTTGACGAAAAAACGAAACTACAAGACGAGGTACGCGGATATGAACTAGTTTTGCAACGCGAACCAGAAAATCAAGCTGCACTCAGAGGCTTATTACAAGCAAGGTTAAAGCTATTAAGCATAAAAGAAGGGGATGTTAAAAGCGTAATTGAACCGCTCGAAAAGCTAGCTAAGCTCAATCCTGACGATAGCAAATACGCCGTACTGTTAGCTCAAGCCAAGCAACAAATGGGCGACCGCGAAGGTGCAGCTCAAGCCCTCCGCTCAGTTTTGCAAACTAAACCAGGCGACTTAGATGCATTACGTAGTATGGTAGCACTACTTTTAGAGCAAAAACGTCCGCAAGCTGCTGTTGGTTTATTACAAGATACCCTCAAAACTGCAGCCCAAGCCAATAAAATTCAACCAGGAAGCGTTGATACTGTTGCAGTACAACTACTTTTAGGTAATGTTCACTCTTCCCAGAAAAGCTACGCGGATGCCCTTGGAGCTTATGATGCAGCCATAAAAGCTGATAAACAAGATTTTCGTCCCGTTTTAGCAAAAGCAATGCTCCTAAAAGAACAAGGCAAAAAAGACGAAGCAAAACCTCTGTTTGACAACGCTCTTAGCCTAGCACCCGCTCAATACAAAGACGAAATCACTAAACAAAGAGACGGCTCTCCGACAGCTGCTGCAACTCCCACTCCGACTACCACTCCTGGCAATTAATTTGTAGGTTGGGTTGAGGCACGAAACCCAACATTTCAAGCCGAAACCCAACATTTCAAGCCTAAGCCCAACATTTCAAGCCTAAGCCCAACATTTCAAGCTTAAGCCCAACATTTCAAGCCTAAGTTGGGTTTCGTGCCTCAACCCAACCTACGGATTTTCACGTTTGTATTCAGGCTTTTTCAAAAGTAGCAAGGACGCCAAATAATATAAATAAGCATCCCCCAATAACTGTCAGTTTGCGCTCGCTAATTCTCCCACAGACAATTTTTCCACAGCCAACTGCTATCGCTGTGCAAATCGCGTGTCCCAAAATTGAACCTAGCGTCAACCCTATGGGTTCATTATTTACCGCCAAAGAAATTGTTGCTATTTGAGTGCGGTCACCCCATTCGGCTAAAAAGGTTAGCACAAATCCTTTCACCAAAATTTGCCAATTGCTAGCTTGCTTGCTAAGTTCTTCTTCAGCTTTGATAACAACTGCTTTTGCCTCTTCGATTACCTCATCCTCGCTATTACCGCTCATACGATAAGCATCGTAAAACATTTTTAAACCAAAACCGAAAAACAAGAATATGGAAACGTGGTGTACAAAACCCTTTGGTAAAAAATAGGCCACTTGTCCTACAGCCACAGAAATTATAGTCATCACAATCAACGCCAAAAGCACTCCGCAAAATATCAACCGTCGTGAGTGCTTCATAGCCAAAAACATGGCAATAAAGAAACTGCCATCACCTAACTCTGAAACTGTGATGAATGATAAACCCGCGATAAATGCTGATAACACGAAATTAGGCTCCTAACTAGACTTTTAATCCTTGTATGAAGCCCAATGAGATAAGCGAGACCTCACTGAACCTCATACACATTCGACAATGTATGAATTCAGTGAAGGTCTCGCTTACAAATTATTTCTAGCTAATTACATGCTAGTTAATTATTTGCTAGCTAATTGCTAATTAATTATTTGTCACCTGAACCAGGCTTTTCGCCAGTATGTTGATTCAAATGGGCTGGAATTTTTCTCCAGCAGCTACTCCCCTTCTTGTAACAACATTATACATAGACCTTAAGAAATAGTAAAGAGCCAAAACAATTCAAAATAAGCGCTTATTTTGAATTTATTAATATTTCCTTTCCTGAGGTTGAAACATAGAAATTGCCACAGGACGATAATCGATATCAATTCCAGCAGGTGAATAATAAGCCATTGTGTGTCTAAGAAATTTTGAATCGTCTCTTTGAGGAAAATCTTCGCGGAAATGTGCCCCACGGCTTTCTTGGCGATTGAGGGCAGATGCTAAAATTATTTTTCCGACTACTATCAAACTCCTCATTTCCAAGGCTTCTACTACTTCGGTATTCCAACAAGAACCTTTATCATCTAAATAAATACGCGATGATTTTTCTTGTAAATCTTGTATAATTCGCCAGCCTTCCTCCATAATTTCCTGAGTACGGAACACGCCGCAATATTCGGTCATAGTTTCTTGGAAGCTGCCACGAATTTCTTGAATACGGTACTCTCCTTTCTGTTCTAACAAGCCTTGAACCTGTTGTTGAGCTTCTTTAAGGTAACGCTGCTCGTCAACATTAGGTAGTTTGCGATTTTGTACATACTGAGCAATTGCAGCACCAGTTCTACGTCCGTAAACTACACATTCTAGTAGCGAATTACTACCCAAGCGATTTGCTCCATGTACGGATACACAAGAGGTTTCTCCAGCAGCAAAAAATGCTTCTACTAGGTTTTCCCCGCTACTTCTAACACGCCCATCTGTGTTAACAGGAATACCACCCATACAATAATGATTGGTAGGGCGTACTGGCATTGGTTGCGTCACAGCATCAACGCCCACAAGACGATGTGCCTCTTCCCAACAAAACGGGATACGACTCATTATTTTTTCTCGTCCCATATGTCGTAGGTCAAGATAAACAAATGGTCCACCTGCACTACCGTTAATATTTACCCCTCTTCCAGCACGAATTTCATAAACGATTGCTCGTGAGGTAATATCGCGAGGTGCGAGTTCCATACGACTGGGGGCATATCTTTCCATAAAGCGTTCCCCTTCGGCGTTGATAAGGTAAGCTCCCTCCCCACGTACTGCTTCGGAAATTAATACGCCTACAGGATATAAGCCTGTGGGATGAAATTGAACGAATTCCATATCTTCCAACGGTAGACCAGCAAGGGCAGTCATCGCCAAACCATCACCTGTGGAAGCGTAATCATTTGAGGTGGTGCTATAAACTCGTCCGTAACCCCCAGTCGCGAACATAACTGCTTTTGCTCGCAGCACCTCAATGTGACCGTCTAAAATGTGGTACATTACTAAACCTTTGGCCTGATTATCTTCTAAAATCAGACGCATTACGTACCACTCTTCATAAATTTGTACGCCAGAACGCCGCAAATTGTTGACCAACTCATGCAAAATCGCGTGACCTGTTTTATCTGCAGCGTAGCAGGTACGGTTGTGGGAATGTCCACCGAAAGCTCGTTGGGCAATCCGACCGTCTGGCGAACGGGAGAATAAAACACCCATGTGTTCTAAGTCAATTACTACATCCGGTGCTTCCCGAACAAGAACTTCTACCGCATCTTGGTCTGCTAAATAGTCTGAGCCTTTTACTGTATCAAATGCGTGAGCTTCCCAAGTATCGTTGGAATCCACATTTTTTAATGTAGCGGCAATACCACCTTGAGCAGCAACTGAGTGGGAACGAATAGGGTGTGTTTTGGCAACTACAGCCACCTTTAAGCTAGGGTCGGTACGGGTAATTTCTAAAGCGGCTCGACACCCCGCTAATCCACCCCCAACAATTATCACATCATGTTCCAGCATAATTAATAAACCATCCAAAATAATGGGCGGGCAGGAACTTACACCCCACAAGAGAGGGGGGACAAGAGGGGGCAATTTATTTGTTGAGAGTCCCTCAAGCCTACCTATTTAATAAATTACCTATAAAATAAAGTCTCTGCCAATAGATAGACAAAGACTTTTAACTGAAAATTTAAAACACCCTACGGGGACGCTATCGCCTAAAAAACTCAAAATCAGCCTGTTGCCTCTACAGGTCTTTGTTGGGAAACATTACCTGGGATTGGTTCCATCTTGGTGCTTGCATCGACTGGCGACAACTCGATATGGTTCAATAAGGTTGTTACAAAGGAAAATAGCAAGAAAGGTAAAGATAGCAAAACTACAAGTCCAACTGCTGCTAATGCGTAAACTGGTTTTCTAGCACCCATAAGCGCTAATGCTGTGGCTAAGCTGATAGTAATTGTGATAAGCCAAACTATAATTTGTCCATATATATCACCAAAAGTCAAAGTGCAGACAAAACGATACTTTTGAATTTGATTATTAATCATGAATTTTGCCTCAAGTTCTTCCTTAACTTCTACGTTAAAACCTTGTTTTTGTTTTAGACAATTTCTAAATATTTTTGAACCTTTTTTAATATCACTTTACAATCTGTCGTATTATTTTTATTGTCAGAATTTGATAGGATTTTTTTTAAACCGTCATCTATCAAAAGGTATTTGTTTTGCAATAAAACAATAGTGCAAAAAATGTATTTTAATAATAGTAAAATTACTGCTTAATATGTAACTGAATTAAGCAATTGTTTGTAGTTACTTAGGCTATATCAAAATTATTGACAACGCCATAAATTCATCTGCATTTTTATCCAGCTTGTACTGAGGTATTAATGACTAATATAATTAGAGTAGACAGATTATAACCTAAGTTAAGATAAATGAGTAAATTATTAACATTAAATTAATATGATTTTTACTTAAGAGAGAATATTTTAGATTAATTTAATCCTTTAGGGTGGTAGAAATGCTCTTCAACACATGCTATTCGTGATGAAAGTTTCTTGCGAGATGAACTGGTAATTGAAAATATGATGCTCATGTTGCGAAATTTTCTATCAAAAGTGTGAACCGTAGTTAAGTGAGTATTTGTAACTATAGCGATGAAGGTTTAGAGAGTAGTTTAAAAGAACAATCTATGGAAATTCAAACACCAGACTGGGTGAAAAATGCTGTTTTCTACCAAATTTTCCCTGATAGATTCGCACGTGGCAAGCAACCACGCAAAAGCCTTTTACATAAAGCGAATTGGGAAGATTGGGAAGCTATGCCTACACTCCAAGGTTATAAAGGTGGAGATTTATGGGGAATTTTAGAACAATTGGACTATTTCCAAGATTTGGGAATTAATGCCATATACTTTACACCCATTTTTCAATCTGCTAGCAATCACCGCTATCACACCCACGATTATTACCAAGTTGACCCAATGTTGGGGGGAAATCAAGCGTTTAGAGAATTATTGGATGCTGCACATCAACGCGATATTAAAGTTGTTTTAGATGGGGTTTTTAATCATTCAAGTCGGGGGTTTTTCTTTTTCCACGATGTTTTAGAAAATGGCCCCCATTCTCCTTGGGTGAATTGGTTCAAAATAGAAGGTTGGCCTCTGGCTCCTTATACTGGGGAGGCTCCAGCAAATTATGGCAGTTGGGGAGGTAATCGCGCTTTACCTGAATTTAATCACGATAATCCAGAAGTGCGCGAATATATCATGGAAATTGCCGAATATTGGATTAAGTTTGGTATTGATGGTTGGCGATTAGATGTACCTTTTGAAATTAAAACTCCTGGCTTTTGGCAAGAATTCCGCGAGCGAGTTAAAGCGGTAAATAGTGAAGCTTATATTGTCGGGGAAGTTTGGGGAAATTCTCAAGAGTGGTTAGATGGAACCCAATTTGATGGGGTGATGAATTATTTATTTGCTGGACCGACCATTGCTTTTGCTGCTGGTGACCGCGTTGTATTGGAGCAAGTACAAAGTCGTGACTATAAGCCTTATCCACCCTTGTTTGCTGCTGAATATGCCCAAAAAATTGAAGAATTATTACAACTTTATCCTTGGGAGATTCAATTAACCCAGTTAAATTTACTTGCGAGTCACGATACAGCTAGGTTAATGACTATTGCTGGGAGTGATATTGCTAGCGTGGAACTGGCTACTTTATTATTACTTACTTTTCCTGGTGCTCCTAGTATTTATTATGGGGATGAAGTTGGCTTACCTGGTGCGATTGACCCTGATTCCCGTCGTGGTTTTCCTTTGGAGAGTAATTGGAATCAGGAGATTTTTAAGTTTCACCGTGAATTAATTTCTTTGCGTCGAACTCATACCGCTCTTTGTACTGGTGATTACCGGGTTCTTTATGCAAAAGGTGCGGCTTATGTTTTTGCTCGGACTTTGGGAACGGAAGAGTTTATTGTGGCTGTGAATACTGGTACTGATTCTGTAAAGGTAGATGTTGATGCTAGTAGTTTGCAAGGGCAGCCTGCTCAGGTTTTATTTGGTAACGGTGAGGTTGAGTGGAATGTTTCTGAGGGGAATAAATTCTTAACTTTGAGTCTTGCACCACGGGTGGGTTGCGTAATTAAATGACCTAACCCCCCTTCCCCCCTTCCCTAGAAGGGAAGGGAGGTAATGCTGTTGTTGTTGTGAGCAAGCATAAAAACTCGGTGCTACACTAAGATGGTCAAAGTATGTCCAAAAAAACCACGCCCGTATGCTAAAACGTACCAAATTAGACACAACTCAATCTCAGGTTATGCTCCGTGCTGAAGATTTGATTAGTGCAGCTTCCAATCGCTACCGCATTACGGTTCAGGTCGCAAATCGCGCTAAACGTCGTCGTTATGAGGACTTTGACAATGCTGATGATGGCATGATGAAGCCTGTGCTGCGGGCAATTATTGAGATGTCTGATGAGTTGACACAACCAGAAATTATTGGTGAATTATAGGGTTGATGAAAGGATATTCACGCCTATATGTTTTTTTTGCGGGGATTATTGGGTTTGTTTTATGTTGGAATTTACTTGCGACCCAACCCGCTTATGCCCAAAGGTTAACTGTTGGAGATATTTGGCAGCAAGTTTATCAACAATTGCCAGATTTTCCGCGTGAAAATCAGTATCTTAGCAAAGAAGGTGGTCGAGTTGCCGAAAATAATACTTTGGCAAGTCGTCTGATTCAATATCATATATATGTTAAGCAGCGAGCACCAATTTTTCGTTTGGATTGGAAGCTCACTTTGGCTGATTACTTGGGGGTTAATGAAGTCATGTATGACCCATCCTACCCAGGTTATGATGTCTTAAGACAAAATCCTATTGAGGGTGACCGTGCTGCGATTAAAAAGCTCAACCTTCGTCAGCGAAATGCTTTGGTGCAAGTGTTGGTAAATGCTTTTAGTCCGAAAAGTGGGAATTAAGTTTATCGGTAAATGTTGAAAAGCATCAAATACAGCAATTTTTATTTTGGTTAAATACGCTAGGGCGGGCAGGGATGCCCACCCCACAATATTTTTACTAATTTTGTGTGTATTTCACTTGACTGAGAAACAGGGTAATCTCGTCTCTACGTATTTTTAGTTTTTATGGAACGTGTGGTTAAAAGTGGAAATGGTTGGCGTATTGGTTGGAATCCTTCTGCATCTAAGTATAAGGGCTTGCTTGGGACTGATGATTGGGCTATTGAGTTAACTGAGGCTGAGTTAAATGATTTTTCTCGACTACTGTTTCAACTCGCGGACACAATGAAGCAAATGGCTAGTGAGTTGATGGACGAAGAAAAAATTGCTCTAGAAGCGGAAAGCGATTTAATATGGATGGAGGTGGAAGGCTATCCCCAGGAATACTGCCTGCGCTTTATCCTTAATACTGAACGGGGTGTAGAAGGTCAATGGAATGTTTTGGCTGTTGGGGGTTTGCTGGAGGCTGCTAGTACTCTCAAGGTTTTTTAGATTTTCGTCTTGATTTTTCTTGTGTGGTATGTTAAGTTAGGAAAGCTTACGGGGCGTAGCGCAGCTTGGTAGCGCGCCACTTTGGGGTAGTGGAGGTCGTGGGTTCGAATCCCGCCGCTCCGATTTTTGTAACCCTTACGGACAAAAAACTTTGGAAAACTAGCATCAACTGATGTGCTTTCTCTGTTGGACTTCACATAAATTTAGTTACATAGAACTTGGATAACTGATATTTTGCACCTTACGTATATCAATACCTTCGCCAGATTTCTGAGTCAGAACGTAGTATAAACGCTTGTAGAATTAAGGTTTTTTCGTATAAGAGAAACAAGCGCTATAATTTCCAGACTAGTTAAAAACTCCGTCCCGTTATTCCACACCGGGTTTTTAGATTAAAAACCTTGATGCATAAGGACTCTAGGGTCAACGCCTAGCAGACAGATTCAATATTTTATTTGACTGGAAACATTGACGGCAAAAGCATTTTTGCCAATCATATTTTTGGCGAAGGTATTGGTATATACAACTAATTAAAAGCCTTTGTAGCCTTAAAATTAACACTTACAATATAATCATATTTCTAGTCCTCTTTAGAGGACTTTAGCTTTTAGACAGGGAATTTATTCCCTGGCGGTTGTGGAAAGGGGTGACCGTATTTAAATAAATCTAGTAGTGATTATGACATTGATTTTTATTGGTGCAAGATGTCAGATAACAGTGTTATTTAATCAATAATTCTAATACATAATATAATCTTATAAAGTGTCTGCTATAAACTGTTTTGAATTACCGGGCATCTTGTAACTACTCTCCCCACTTATCTTTTTACCGTAGTTAGCTTGCATTAATACAGGTATTAACAGGTTATAAGGATGAAGTATGACCGCGTTTTAATTCTACTCTGGCAGCAGTAGATAAGCTGTGTAATAGCATACCCTCTATTAGAGGTACACCATACTTAACTGCTTTATCGGCAGCGTCTATCATACATCTTTTTTAAGAATATACTTATCTTCCATTTGTTGCCGATGTGCTAGAAAATACACTTTAGTCGCTTTAGTAATATCACTCATTAATTGGTGATGTTTTTGTATAACTAAGTTAATCCACTGATTAAATTTCAAATCATCAGCAATTTGAACTCGAGCTAGCTTTAGCGATTAATACAGAGAAAGCTCGTTCGGAGATGATTATTACGCCGATTTTATTAGAAGTTAGGCGCAAAGCAAATTATGAAATTAGCCTATTTTCTGGAAGCGATTTTAATGTCGATGCGGAGAGAGGTCTAAATGGTTTTTGTGATTTTATTATCAGTCGCTCTAAAGAACAATTAATAATTAATGCTCCTGTAATAATTATTGTTGAAGCAAAAAATGAAAACATTAAAGGTGGATTAGGTCAATGTGCTGCAGCTATGTTGGCAGCACAGTTATTTAATCAACAAGAAGAAAATGAAATTAAAACAATTTATGGAGCAGTCACTACGGGAGATATTTGGAAGTTTATGAAGCTAGAAGAAAGTAATTTATTTATTGATTTGAACAACTATTATATTAGGGAAATTAGTAAAATTTTAGGTGTTTTATACCAAGGGATTTAAATTCATATCTGAAAGTCAACCATACCAAGTAATTTGTGCAGCAGGCTACTGCACAAAAAGGTGGTTTTAAAGCTTTTGAGAAATTGGATTAAATAGCATCGGGGTCAATGCCCAATTCTCGCAGCTTAGTCGCAAGGCTTTCCTTCCTTATACGTTCGGCTTCGAGTTGAGCTATGGCTTCTTCTGCTCGTTGACGTTCTTCTTCTGCTCGCTGGCGTTCTTCTTCTGCTCGTTGACGTTCCAGCGATGCTTGTTCAGAACTCCACAGAAGTAACTCACCTGCTGTGTCCCACCATCGCAGCCAATTTATATTTAATCCCAAGCGATTACCTTGCCAAATTCCCAAAAATAGTTCCAATTCAGGAATCCAAAAGCGTCCTTCTGGTGACGGTTCCTGCAAAATATATTGACCATTTTGCAATCGACGCACTTCCAGTGTGACTTCATAAGGATTAAAAATCACGTAGGTCGGAACCTGTAATATTTTTTCGTAAAAATATAGTTTTCCGTAGGGAAAAGCCGGACGAATTGAATATTCCCCATTATCGCTATCCGAGAGAAATTCCATCACCACAGCCACAGAATCACCTTCGATATTTGGTGTGTAACTTCTAGGAATAACCCCTTGGCTAACGGAGTTTACACGGGGTACGTATAACCAATCTGGTGCTTTAACAACTGTTTTTTGATTGATAGTGGCGACAATGCCAAAATTTGATGCAACAAGCATAGAAGGTAGAATGCGGTTTGCAGCACCTAAAGTATCAGTCAGTGCTGCTGCGAGTGACGGTTGTTGTAGATTTTCCACTGGGTCTTCGGGCAAAATAAAATCTTCTGGGAGCTTTTCCCAAGTCACAACTTTGGTTTGAACTTGGCGTTGGGGTGTGGCTAAAACCATAGCTACTATAAAATAGTGATATACGTCTTTGTTGTACTAATTGGCAAAACTTTTAAAGATTGATTCTGCAAATCTAACTCTAATCCTAGCGCTTCCAAAGGAATTACACCTAAAAGAGCATCACTACCACCTGGTAATTCCAAACACTCAAAGGTTCCCTCTCTTTCCAATAAAGAAATTTTTGCATGTTCAAAAATACGAGCTTTTCCAATCCCCATTGCGGTCACAACATCAACTTCTTTTAGAGTGTGTTTATAAATAAAATATTAAGTGCTATGTATATTACAGTCCAGTATATTACAAGCCAGCCAGTGACTAAAGTCACTGTCTAAAAGCTAAAGTCCTCTGAAGAGGACTAAGAAGAAATAAGATTTTTAGGAGTATTTTAAATTGTGTAAAATACTTGTTTTGATGTATTACTCAGTCCTCTGAAGAGGACTTCAGCTTTTAGACAGTGACTTTAGTCACTGGCTTGGTAAGAACGATGCTTAATATTCTTTTCATAAACACGCTCTTAGAAGTTTTAATTCTAATTTAGATATCACGTCTACAGGTAAACATAAGGTAGTTGCATTTGTATCAACTAACACGTTATAGAGCGTAACAGACCTGACTTATTCTGGAGTGATAGTCCCATCTTCTGCACGAATCTGGTCTGCGAGATTGATAACGGTCAGCGTTGTAAAAACTTCACCCATTTTATTATTGTCTTTAATTCTCATAATTGTATCCTTATTATCACGTTATTAAAATCAACTCAGTTTTCCTAACTATAGCTTAACTTTTTTCAGTGATGAAATAAATTACAAACTAATAAAAAATAATCTATTTGCTAGCAAGTAGTAGGTTATTAACTACAGCCAAAGTATGAGATATCCTTACTTTCTATTAAATTGTTAACTCTTGTGGGGTGGGCATCCTTGCCCGCCCGAAATATTGCTCGGACACATGATGAACCGGAATATTGCTCGGACACATGATGAGCCGGAATATTGCTCGGACACATGATGAACCGGAATATTGCTCGGACACATGATGAGCCGGAATATTGCTCGGACACATGATGAACCGGAATATTGCTCGGACACATGATGAACCGAAATATTGCTCGGACACATGATGAGCCGGAATATTGCTCGGACACATGATGAGCCGGAATATTGCTCGGACACATGATGAACCGGAATATTGCTCGGACACATGATGAACCGGAATATTGCTCGGACACATGATGAACCGGAATATTGCTCGGACACATCATGAGCCGGAATATTACTCGAACATCCCATCAAATTAAAAAAGTATCTCATTTTTACCAAGTATCAGATAATGATGGGTTACGGCGCATTATGTTTATCGTATAAAACCTTGAATTGTCGTGCGCCTAACCCATCCTACGGGATAGGTAATTTATTTTTTTGTATCCCCTAAAATAGGCTGTGGAACTCAAACATAAAATTCAAAAATAATTATGATCTCCCCACATCTAATAACTGAACCATTTTTACAACTCCCAACAGCGAGCAGCGTACGTGTGGTATGGTTCACTGACTTCTTTGGGAACAACCATACAGTCACCTGGGGAGAAAATCTAGAAAAAAGTGCCACAGCCAAAACCATTAAACTTACCCGCATTCGTGAAGACCAAAACTCCCGCTTTCAAAATCAAACCGAAGACGGACAAATATACCAAAAACCAGTCATACGTGATATTTGGCGACATGAGGCTGAAGTAACTAATTTAACTCCCAATAAAAGGGAAAACTACCGCATTACTAGCATCACAGAAAATAATCAAATCCTAAGCAGTAAGATTTATACGCTTACAACCACAGCAACACCAGGTACGCCTCAAAAAATTTTACTCACCTCCGACCATCAAATTAAACCAATGGTCGCAGCCAATCTGCAAAAAGTTGTAGAAACTGT
Organism: Scytonematopsis contorta HA4267-MV1; assembly: GCA_019359035.1. Lineage (GTDB taxonomy): Bacteria > Cyanobacteriota > Cyanobacteriia > Cyanobacteriales > Nostocaceae > Scytonematopsis > Scytonematopsis contorta. The sequence continues at coordinate 73,104 of JAHHIC010000029.1, forward strand.
GGGACAAGTAGATGCAGTTTGGTTCGCAGGAGATTTAGTTAACCTACCCGACCGTGCAAGTGAATGGTTTGATGATAATCGTGGAAATGCTTTTTTCCCCTGTTTGCAAGGACGTGCAAAATATCATATGCAGCACAAAAAAGTACAAAAGTATTATAGGGGAGGAGAAATAATTCAACATGCACCAATATTCACTTGCATCGGTAACCATGAAGTCATGGGACGTTACAATCGCAAGGGAAGCTTAAAAGATGAAATATTTGACGCTATTCCTCGTGCAGTTGCCCAACAGTTGTATGGCAATGAATCTTTAAAAGAGAACTCTTACAATACTGACACCTATGAAGAAATTTTTACTCTTCCCCAAAGTGAGGGAGGTGGTAAAATTTATTACGCAGTAACTTTGGGCGATGTGCGCTTAGTAGTGCTTTATATTACTAATATCTGGCGCTTTGTACATTTAGACAAACCTGACTTTCAAAGTAAATACGCAGAAAATCCAGCAAGTTTGAATAACCCTGAAAATTGGGGATATGGGCAACATATTTTTGAACCTATAGCCAAAGGAAGCAAACAGTACAAATGGCTGCAAAAAGAACTCAGTACACCAGAGTTTCAACAAGCAAAATATAAAGTTGTAATGTTTCACCATCCACCCCATACATTAGGGGACAATATATTACCACCCTATACTGACCCAGTGCAAATTATTCAACGAGACGAAGAAGATAATATTAAAAGCGTACGTTATGAATATCCTAAAAACGCAGACTATATTACTCGTGATGTAATGCCTTTGTTGGAAGCAGCTAAAGTGCAGTTAGTATTTTATGGACATTCTCATCTATGGAACCGTTTTACTAGTCCCAGTGGAATGCACTTTTTAGAGACTTCTAATGTAGGTAATTCCTACGGTGCTGCACATGGAGAAACAGCCCGTGATAATTTACCACCTTGGGAAAGTAATGATTATATAGTTGTTGGTGATCCCAATGGTTTAGAGCCTGTAGTTCCCACAATAGAACCTTTACTGGGTGAAGATGGTAAACCGTTACCTTATGTTGCCAGTAATGACATCACAGTTTTCAGCATTTTTGAAACTGCCACTGGTATAGTAAGCAGCTATCGTTTTGATACCCGCAAGCCAAATTCAGAGGTTATCAAATTTGACGAATTCAAATTGGGTGAAAAGTAAACTCCACCGTTGGGGGTGGGGTTTCTTATATTGACCAGATGTATCCTGCTAACGCAGCATTGATATATAACTCTGCGCTATTTTAATCATGGCAAAAAGCGCCACAAGTTACTTTGTACTAAGCAGAAACAACTTGCTTGGTTTATTTGTCTAGTAAATATCGTATTTTGATAATAAATTTACCAAAAAACTGGAAAAAAAATATGGAACGCAAACGCTTGGAGGATATTTCTCAAGGAAATTGCTTAAAGCTTAACAGTACGGCTGCAATCGCCAAATTTTCTTTTGTAACCATCGCTGCTGTCTTGAGTATAGCTAGCCCTGTTTTAGCCCTTCCATTTAAAAGAGGTAATAATGGTCCTGAGGTGCTTAATATCCAGAGGTGTTTGCGAACATTAGGCTATTTTACTGGTCAGCCTAACGGTAATTTTGGCCCAGGAACAGAAGCTGCTGTCATCAAATTTCAGCAGGTTGAAAAAATACTACCTAACGGTGTTGTCGGCCCTACAACATTAGGGGTTTTACAACGGCAGTGTAAAAATACTAGCTCCAGCAATGTTCTTAGACGAGGTAGTCGGGGAGCAGCAGTCAGAAAATTGCAAGAAGATTTGAGACGCTTGGGTCTAAATAGCCCGGTTACCGATTTCTTTGGACCAGAGACAGAACAGGCTGTAAATAGATTTAAAAAAAATCAAGGATTACCTACTGACGGAATCGTAGACCAAAAAACTCAACAGACTATACAAACTGCCCTAACTGGTAACTGCGGTAGAGTTGGACAGTATCCTTCCCTGCGATTATCAGACCAAGGTGCTTGTGTCAAAAAATTGCAGCAATTATTAAAATATAATGAATATTATAATCGACCCCTTACTGACTATTTTGGTAAAGAGACTCAACAAGCAGTAATTAAATTTGAACAAAACAATGAACTTCAGCCAGATGGAGTTGCCGACGCAAATGTTTGGAAAGCCCTTTTAGCAAACATTAGGAAGCCAGATGGTAGACGTGTTATTTCCTTTGCTGATAGGGGTGATGATGTCAAAGAAGTTCAGGATAGTTTGCGGAGAATGGGTTTATTTAAAGACGCAGTAAATGGTTATTATGGTGATTCGACCATGTTAGCAGTAATGGCACTCCAGAAACGTCAGCGACTACCAGAAAGCGGGGTGGTTGATTTACGTACTTGGGAAGCATTGAGATTAATTGGCTTTATAAATAAATCTAATCCTGCTTAGGTTGTAGTTCAAATATTGTTAAAACCTGCAAACTTTGGTTAGTCTATAGTCGATAGCACGCAGTCTATAGTTAAAGATTCGTAAATCAATCGTAGTTACTATCCTATTTTGTGCTAAAGATTTTAGATGATTTATAACTCTAGACTCTTGACCTTTGACTATTGACTGTGTGAGTGTTGACCATTGACTATTGGTAGTGAGTGAAGGATTATGTTTTCTGGGATACTAAAATTTGTTCTTGGAATTTCTTTAGCTTTAGCTGTTTTGATTGGTAGTGGGGTTGCAACTGCGCTTTATTTCATGAATCGCGTGTCAATGCCTGCTCCCAAACCTGTTTATGCTAACGATACTCCAGCAGTCAAAGCAAAAGCTGTCAAAATTCAACAAGTAACCTCATCACCCACTCCTGCATCTCAAGCAAAGGTTGGAGCAACCCCCAAACCAACTTCTCAGCAAACCCCAGAAGCAGCAAAAGAAGAATCCTTACCACCTGGGTCATTCAATGCTCGTGTCTCTTGGCCTAAAGGTTTGAGTTTGCGATCGCAACCAACATTGGATGCTGAACGTATAGGTGGGGTAGGGTTTAATGAAAAAATAATTGTTTTGGAAGAAAGTGATGGTTGGCAAAAAGTTCGCTTAGCACAAAGCAAGCAAGAAGGGTGGGTGAGAGCTGGTAACACCCGAAAATCAGAGGGGGAAGATGATTCCCAACAAACCCAGGAAACTCAAGAAACACAAAAACCACAGCAGCAACAATAAATTACAAATTGTAAATCAAACCCCACCTTCAACCCCTTCCCCGTTTACGGGGAGGGGGCTACGATTTCTATATAGATTATGGGAACAGGTTGCTGTAGAGAGTATTTTTGCAAGAATACACTGTATATGCTACTTTTATCATACGTTTGACATCAGGGAAATTAACTAATTCCAGCACAAAGATTTTTTCCTGTTCTCCCGGAAACTAACTAGACGGAAGTGATGTTAATCATTACAATACTCACAATCAAAAATTGATGGGTATTGTTCATAGGGAAAAACTTCAACATAAACAAATTACTTAGCGTTTCCTGTAAGGTATTTACCATAACAGGAACTTCTACTAATCAAAAAATAGGAACTCATTATGAAATCCATTGGTTATTTGAATCAGGCTTCAAGCACCGATGCTCCTCAAAGCTTTGAGGATGTTCCTTTTCGGGTAGATTTAAAATTTTTAAAGAATTGGCAAAAGCTTTCTAGCCGTGCAGCGCTACGTTTCTTGTGTGTAGCCCTGAGTTTAGCAGTAGTGGGTGTCGCTGGAGAAACTTTAGCTGCTCAGAGAGGAAACTCTGGTTCACAAGTTAGTTCGGTACAGAGATGTTTAAAGCAACTAGGCTACTTTAACGGCCCAGTAAACGGTAATTTTGGTCCCCAAACTGAAACCGCTGTCAAACGGTTCCAGAGAGCAAATGGATTACCAACAGTTGGGAACGTTGGTCCCCAAACTCAAGGACTTCTACGACAAAGATGTGAAGCAAGAAGTAGTCGTAGTAGCAGTAGCTCAGGACTCAAATTTGGTAGCAGAGGGCCCGCAGTCAGTAGATTACAAAGAAATTTAAGTCAACTAGGTTATTTTAACGCGCCGATAAGTGGTTATTTTGGTGAAGAGACACGACGTGGAGTAATTAGATTTCAGCAAGCTTACGGTTTGAGAGCTGATGGAGTAGTTGGTTCTGCCACATTAAATGCTATAAGCGCTAATCCAAGAAATCCAGGGAGTTTTACTGGTCAAGGTGGTGAAAACGACAGTTTACCTAATGCGTTGAACCAAGGTGACAGAAACGAATCAGTTAGGGAATTGCAAACCGCTTTACAACGTTTAAATTATTTTCAAAGCAATCCCACTGGTTATTTTGGTGACGCAACCAGGAACGCAGTAGCTCGTTTTCAGCGGGATTACGGTTTAAGAGTAAGCGGTATTGCAGACGACCAAACATTGGTAGAAATATCCCGTGCAGTTCGCTCCGGTCCAATTAACACTGGTGGTAATTTTGGTAATACTGGTGGTAATTTTGGTAATACTGGTGGTAATTTTGGTAATAACTCTGGCGAATCTGCTTGTTCGGCAATTAGCGGGGATATTTGTTTAGGTGAAGAAGGTCAGCGAGTAACTTTAGTCCAACAACGTTTGCAGCAGTTAGGCTTTTTTAGGGGTAACATTACAAACTATTTTGGTTCAGCAACAAGAGACGCTGTCATACAATTTCAGCGTTCCAGTCAACTAAATGCAACTGGTATAGTTGATTTTTCCACCTGGCAAGCTTTACGCTTAGGTGGTGGAATTAGCTCTCCCCCCTCTACAAACAATCAATCCCAAGACAGTTACGTAGTAATCATACCAATTACTAATCGAGATACTTTATTTAGAGTACGCCAATATATACCCAATGCATTTGCATCCGAATCTCGCTTAGGGGATTACGTAAACGCAGGTTCATATCGTGACCGTGAAGAAGCAGAAAGGCTTTCGCGACAATTACGTCAAGCAGGTTTCGATGCTAGGGTAGAATATTTTTAACTTAACGATTGACAGTCAACTGTCAACTGTCAACTGCCAACTGTCAACAATTAAGCTACCAAACAAGAGGTTTTAATTCGACGAGATTTGCTTTTTCTGAGTAATACAATTGCATCATTAGAAGGAATCGGTTTACTAAAAAGAAAGCCTTGCATAAGCTCGCATTCAAGATTTCGTAGTGAATTGCGTTCTTCTTCTGTTTCCACACCTTCAGCAACAACTGCTAAATTCAGGCGGTGGGCTAAAGCGATTATAGCGGTAATAATCGCCGCATTATTTGCGTCGTTTGACAAATCTTGTACAAAAGACTTGTCAATTTTTAATGTATGAATAGGAAAATTCTTAATATAACTAAGAGAACAATATCCGGTACCAAAATCATCGATAGATATAGAAATACCCATTTGATGTAATTCGCTTAATACTGATTTACTTAAATCAATATTTTGCATAGCAACACTTTCAGTAATTTCTAACTCTAAACATTCAGGAGCTAATTTTGTTTCTGACAAAACCTGCTTTACCATCCGCACTAAGTTAGGTTGTTGTAATTGTCTTGCTGACAAGTTAACAGCTATCGATAACGATGGTAAATCTAACTCTTCTTGCCAAGCTTTAGTTTGAGCACAAGCAGTTCTTAGAATCCATTCACCAATATTAATAATTAACCCAGTTTCTTCAGCCAAGGGAATAAATTTGCCAGGAGAAATTAAGCCTAATTTGGGATGTTGCCAGCGAATTAAGGCTTCCATTTTTTTAATTTCCCCGGTGCTGATATTTACCTGAGGTTGGTAATGAATTTTAAATTGTTGCTCTTTTAAAGCATGATGTAGGCTATTTTCCAAAATTAATAATTCGGAAACTTGCTCAGTAATAGTAGAATTATAAAACTGATATTTATTTTTACCTTCAGACTTAGCACGATATAGCGCAGCGTCAGCATGTTTAATTAAAGTCTCAGCATCTCCTCCGTGCATAGGATAAAGTGCAATACCTATACTCGCGCTAATGTGTAAATGATGATTGTCTATTTCAAAACTTGGCTTCAATGCGTCTAAAATCTCTTGAGTAACGCGACCTGCATCACTAGCATCAGTTATTTCTGGTAAAATTACAGTAAATTCATCACCACCCCAACGGGCAATGGTGTCATATTCTTTTAAACAATTTGTGAGTCTTTGAGCAACGCTCTGTAATAATTTATCACCAACAGCATGACCCAGAGTATCATTAATTGTTTTAAATCTGTCTAAATCCAAAAAACATACTGCTAATTGACCTTGTTTTTCATTCGCTGTTGCTAAAGCTTCCGAAAGGCGTTCATTAAAGAGAACACGATTCGGCAGGTCTGTTAATAAATCGTGTAGTGCTTGGTGACGAATTTTTGCTTCCGCTGACTTTTGTGCGGTAACATCACGAAAACTCCAAACTCTACCAACAATTGTCCCTCCTATACGCTGCGGTTGAGAATAACGCTCGAATACTCTGCCATCTTTAAAGCTAATAAAATCGTAAACTTGTGCCCCTGGATAAGCATGTGTTTCTCTGACTGTGGCAAGATAATTTTTTGGCTCTTGTAATTTACTCATAGCAAATTTGAGTACTTTTACATAGCGTTTCGCAGTCATTAGTGATTCCGGGATACCCCACATTTGTACAAACTTTTGATTAAAGCCTGCAATATTACCTCGACTATCTACAACTAAAATACCATCAGCAGTCGATTCCAATGTCGCTCTTTGCAGCGAAAGCGACTTTTCTAATTCTACTTGTACACGCTTGCGTTCGGTAATTTCCTTTTCTAATTCCGCAGTACGTTCTTGTACTTTACCCTCTAATTGCGAAGCAAAATTCCTAGTTTCAGTAATTACTGTTCGTAGCGCATCTTCTGCTGACAAACGCTCGTGTGCTAAAGAAATTGCACCAGCCGCAGCTTGTAAAAATTTGATTTCTGCTACATCCCAAATTCTCTCTTCTAGACAGTCATCAAAGCGAATAAAACCAAAAAATTCACCTTTAGCAATTATTGGCAAAACTAAAATAGAAAGAACACCTTGAGGGTCTAAAATTTGATGTTCTAATTGTGGAAATTCTTTGACAATACCAGAAACAATACCACCTTTTGTTAATATTTCCACCCAGCGAGGAAAAAATTCTTCATAGCAAAGTTCATCCAATCCAGGTTTACTACTTTTTCCCAGAATATCCGAGGTAAGCCACTCCGCTTTTTGACTCATCATTAAGTCACCGTTAGAACTACGGAAATTCTCACACACGTAAACCTGACTAACTTGACATGCTTGTCCTAATATTTGCAAAATTTCTTTATAGTATTGAGTACTACCGTCAAAACTCAGTAAAGCATGTTCTACTTGTACAAGTGCCTCTAAATAGCGTTGACGTGACGCTAGGTTAACTTCTTGAGGGTTTATATCGTAATTTAATCTTTCCACTTCGATATTTTCCACAAAAAATTGATTTTCCTCCACAACTTCTTTTAAATTTTCATTAGTAGAAGTATGATTATCAAATTTATAAGTTGTTTTTAGTTTTGGCAACATGTACTGGAAAAAATACAAAGCGCATAGTTTTGCTCCTAAACAGGAGAAGAAACCAACCATTAATAGCATCATGGTAATCTCTGCTTTATTCAAAGCATTATTTTTAGAGATGTTTTTTAGTTTTGGATTGGTATTATCTGCACCCTCTCACCTAATTAGCTTGCTCTTAGTCTACACGACCAATATTCAAATAATTGACACCATAAAGTTTCAGTACAACTGAGAAATCATCATGTACTGATTAACCTTTATTAACCTATGGAAAAATAAAATTCCGATGTTTGAAATTATTATAAAATCATCAGTTTACATTCCAAGTAATAGTACTAATTCAGAGTTTTCACTGGTGTGTATTTTTGACAAGTATGCTGACATTTCTATTATGTTTACTCTTGTAATAAAAAACAATATTCAGCATATAGTCGCTAACAGTTTCATCCTTTTATTATTGACTTATGTAGTATCTAATTTTCCTTTGTTGAAAGATAAATTAACTAAATCTTTAATATAAACAAGCATAACTTTCATATTTTCTATCCTGTTACTTTCTAATTAGGTTGGACTTAAGATTGTACACAAAAAATACAGTTAATGGCTCTTTTTTGAATTATTTCCAGATTTTAGAGATGTAACCATGCCAAAAGGCTATTACACAAAGAAGATACCCTCGTGCTTTATAGATGAATAAATATTAATGACATTAACTGTATATATTGAAACAATTTTAATACGTTTATTATTCATTTCTATTTTCCCATAGTACGCTTAATTGAGCATATTGAAAACATATACCATTAAAGAGCGTAGTTTTAAATTCACCATATTTCCTTTTTTATCATTGCTGAGTTTGCCTTGGATGCTTGAATTCAGCTTATTTTCATAACCTCCATAAATTCTCTGTCCAGAGCATAACAGAGAAATGATACTGCTGTGTAGGTAGTAATTACGGAAATTTGATTCGGTCGGAGAATGCTAGAACCAATGAAAAAATGATTGGGACGGGTATAATTTAAAAATTACCCATAAAATCAGAATCCTGGTAATTCTAAATTCATCAGTGCTATAAGATATTTTTATAGTTGAATAAAATAATTGATGAAAATGGAAAACTTTCAATTGTCACAAACTAGTACATTCCAACGTTCTTGAGAATGGGTTAGTTTTCGATAGTTTTGTTGCAAAGGAATTTCAATAGAAAATTCAGTCCCTTCATTGATAACAGATTTGCATTGAAGAAGACCTCGGTGTTTTTCCACAACTATTTGATAACTAATTGATAATCCCAAACCCGTACCTTTACCAACATCTTTGGTAGTAAAAAATGGGTCAAATATTTGTTTTTTAAGTTTTTCGGGTATTCCCCGACCGTTATCAGCAATTTTGACTTGAAGGATTGTGTTGTTAATTATGTTTGTACTAATACGGATTTGCGGTTTATCAATACCGGACGCTTCAATTGCATCAATAGCATTACTAAGGATATTCATAAATACTTGATTGAGTTGTCCCAGATAGCACTCAACAAGAGGCAAATTACCATATTCCTTAATTACTTTTATTGCTGGGTGTTTACCTTTAGCTTTCAATCGATGTTGTAAAATTAGTAAAGTGCTTTCAATTCCCTCATGAATATTAGCTAAACCCATTGCTGCTTGCTCAGTTCTAGAAAAATTATTTAAGGAACGAACTATATTACCAATACGTTCAGCTCCGACAAACATTGAGGAAAGTACTTTTGGTAAATCTTCTATGAGAAAATCTAATTCAATCGCAGTAATACGCTGCTTAATTTGTTGACTTGGATGTGTATATTCTTGTTGGTAAAGCTGTAGTAAACCCAATAAAGCATTTATATATTCCTTTGTATAATGTAAATTTCCAATAATAAAACAGACTGGGTTATTAACTTCATGTGCGACACCTGCTATAAGTTGTCCTAAGCTAGACATTTTTTCTGCATGAATTAATTGGGATTGAGTCTTTTGTAATTTTTGTAGAGCTTGGTAATGTTTATCTGCTTGCTGTAGGGCTACTTCCTTTGCAACAAGACTATCTTGGTATAGTTCCAATAAATGTAAATCAATTGCCATCTGCTCAAGTTCGCTTTCTTTTTGGTATTGTGCTACTACTGCATCTAAAGCTACTTGTAAGTCAAATGAAGCTGACTGTAAAACGTATTTTAAATACTGATTTTCTTGAGTTAATTTTTCATCTTGTGATTGTAATAAACTCTTTACTTGTGTAACATAATGGCGTATCTTACTATCCAAATTTATCGGTGCTTCAAAGTATATAGCCTTGACAATTTCTGACATTTCTCTAGGTATATTTAAATGAGAGTCACCCTCAATTAAAGCATTGTGTGATTTTTCCATTAGTTGAATAATGGAGTATAGTTGCTGCCGTAAGTTTTCTCTCAGATTATTATCTTTAGCACATACTAGTTGTAAACATAAAAGTGCCGACCTTTGACATAACATTCGCTGACGACCACTAATATTAACTACTGCGGCACTAATATTTCTAGCCGCAGTAATTCTATAAATTTCTAAATAATTTGTCATGATAAGTAAAGGTAATATTTTTGAACTTAAAAAATATTTGCAAAAGGTCATTTTGAATACAGTACCAATCATTAGATGTCCTCTTAGTCACCAAGCCATTCACTAAGGTTGACGTATAATTAATTACTTTTATATTTGCAACATCTTATCTGCAAAAAATAGATTTTTTTGAGTATTATATTTTGTTTTGGAGAATTTTTGCTAAGGTTTTGCGAAATAAATAAAGATTAATAATTATAATTATGTCAGTACGTTTACTTAAATACCTAGTTTATCTAGAAACACTATGCTTTAAATATTTCAGCACAGCAGTATTGTATTATACTGTTTTCCAGTTTAAGTGAAAATAATTGCTTAGGTTTGTAGTAGTGCTTTAGCGCATGAGTATAAATTAAGGCTATAGAACTTGAAGCATAACTAGGAAGTTGCTTAAGTACCAATTTGCTTAAGAATATTCAAATGATGAGTTTGCAAATCAACTTATACAATTTTGTATTATATGTACAATATTTTTCCCCGACATTAAATATATAGAGCCTACTCAATCCTTAAAGTTATAAAAATAACTTTTCATAATTATTGCATCAGCGGATTATCCTGCTAAAATCAATACTTTGTTTACGGGCAAAACTACATACTGAGGTTAAAATGAGACACGAAAAGCTTTCTCCTGGTTTGTTACTGGCATTTGAAGACTATCAACGGGAAGGAAACGAAGGCTTAGTTACCCACAAGCGCTCTTTGGGTATAGTCGCTTCCAAGGGTATAGTGAAACCAGTCCGTAGTATGGTTTTTATTTATTGTAATGAGCAAGCAGACCTAAGTCACTTAGAACAATATGGTATTCGTGTTAACCAAGATGCAGGCGAAGTACGGACAGCTTATTTACCAATAGAAGCTTTAGACCAGTTGTCAGAGGAGTCTGCGGTTGTTCGTATTAAACCATCCCGCAAGATGAGCCTGCGGATGGATGTGGCGCCCGGTAAAGTAAAATTACCTGCGTTTAAAAATAAAACTGGACTAACTGGTAAAGGTGTGGTTATTGGTGTCGTAGATAGTGGTATTGACCCAAACCACCCCGCTTTTGCTGGTCGTATTCTTAGTATTTGGGACCAGACAATGACTGGGCCTGGTGTTACAGAAGGGGGCTATGGAGCTGAATTCAAGGATAAGCAATTGACAGTATCCCGCGATACAGATGGGCATGGAACCCATGTTGCTGGTATTGCTGGTGGTGGGGACAGTACTTATCTAGGTGTAGCACCTGAAGCAAAATTTGTGATTGTGAAAACAGATTTGCAAGACGCTCACATTGCTGATGGTGTTCGTTACATTTTTCGGGTTGCCCAAGAAATGAACCTTCCAGCAGTGGTGAATCTAAGTTTAGGGGGACACGCTGATGCTCACGATGGTAGCGACTCGCTCTCAAAAATTATTGACTCGCAAACTGGACCTGGACGGATTGTTTGCTGTGCTGCTGGTAACGAAGGTAATGATAATATTCATGGCCAAGCAGTTATCGGCAGTGGTGAAGCGGTCGGTATGCGCTTTAACGTACCCAATCAATCAAGTATTGTTTGGTTAAATGGCTGGTATTCTGGCAAGAGTAAGCTAGAAATTTCCCTCCGTAGTCCTAGCGGTTTTGTTAGTCCTTGGCAAAAAATTATAACTAATGGGAATCCGACAAAAGATTACACTTTACTCGATGCAAAAGTCCAAGTAGTTACACCCGGAGCAGACCCAGTTAATGGAGACCATAATTTCTTCGTGCAAATTAAGGGTAGAGGTCCGTTGCCATTAGTTCCTGGTGGTTGGCAACTTAGAGTACGCAACGCTTCATCTCCTGAAACTCGTGTAGATGTATGGACTTTAGACCCAACTGGGTCGGTATTGTTTACTGGTAAAGCTGCCTTAGATAATATGAAAATTGGTTCACCTGGATGTGCAGGTAGTGCTATTACCGTTGCTTCTTATACAACAAAGACGGAATATAAAGATATTGATGGTAGTAAGCAACAAGTAGGCTTGAAGTTGGATGATATTTCCGATTTTAGCAGCGAAGGTCCCCTGCGAAATAATACCCAGAAGCCAGATGTCGCTGCACCTGGAGCCATGATTACATCTACTATGAGTGCGGATGCTAGTTTTGACCATTCAATGATGATTAATTCCAAGTTTATGGTGATGGCTGGTACTAGCATGGCTACCCCTTTTGTTACAGGTTTAATTGCATTGTTATTGCAACGAGACCCTAAGCTTACCCCACAAGCAGCAAAAGCGATTCTCCATAAAAATAGTTCAATTCCAGGAAAGCCTGTAGGTACTTTTGACATCAAGTGGGGTTTTGGATTGATTAATACCGAGAATTTGTAGTCTCTACAATATGGCAGGTTATTAGGAACGTTAAATTTGCTAGGTTTTAAAGTAGGCAGCACCAAGTCTACTTTTTTTTTGAAAATAGCTCAAACTTCCGTGTTTAATCTTAGCTGAAGTTTGCTACCAGGAAAAAGTTTACTTAGTATCTGCTTAATCAAACAGGGATAACTAATATTACCTTGAGGTATATATGAACTACCAAAAACTAGACGCATCTCTTGCAATGGCGTTAAATGATGTATCAAATCAACAAGAAGCCAATTTAGTTGTTTTTATTCACACAAAGGCTATCCCCAATGCTGAAGCAATCGCAGTTTTACAAAGCATGGGTGTCAGTAATATTTCTAGCGATTCAGATGTCTTTACGGCGACATTATCCCCCAATGCGATTTCCCAATTATCCGAACAACCTTGGGTACAGTACATAAAACTGTCCCAAAAACTGCGTTCCGTAAAAAAATAAGACGAGATAGCTCATCAAATACGTTTTGTTTTATAACATAACATTTAGGTCGCACTCAGGAATAAACTGGAGTTTAGATTAGAAAGGCTGTCGGGAGCAATCAGCGTGAAAAAAGTACTAGCTATCATTCTTGGCGGTGGTGCAGGCACTCGCCTCTACCCGTTAACAAAATTACGCGCTAAACCGGCGGTACCGGTGGCAGGGAAATACCGCCTAATTGATATTCCTGTCAGTAACTGTATAAATTCGGAAATATTTAAAATTTATGTGCTGACGCAATTCAACTCGGCTTCGTTGAATCGTCATATCGCCCGCGCTTATAGCTTTAGCGGCTTTAGCGAAGGCTTTGTAGAAGTCCTGGCCGCCCAACAAACCCCAGAAAACCCCAATTGGTTTCAAGGAACTGCTGATGCTGTACGTCAGTATTTGTGGTTGTTTGATGAATGGGATATAGATGAGTACTTAATTCTGTCTGGCGACCATTTATACCGAATGGACTATCGCCTGTTTATCGAACGTCACAGAAGTACTAACGCTGATATTACCCTTTCGGTTATCCCTATAGATGACCGTCGTGCTTCTGATTTTGGTTTAATGAAAATCGATGACACAGGTAGAGTCATTGACTTTAGCGAAAAACCTAAAGGTGAAGCATTAAACCAAATGCGGGTTGAGACCACCGTCCTTGGTTTAACTCCAGAACAAGCAGAACTTCAGCCTTACATCGCTTCGATGGGGATTTACGTCTTTAAAAAAGAAGTTTTGATGAACTTACTGCGAGAATCAGCACATCGAACAGATTTTGGTAAAGAAATTATTCCCGATGCTGCTGCAAATGACCATAACGTTCAAGCTTACTTGTTCAACGGCTATTGGGAAGATATTGGGACTATCGAGGCTTTTTATCACGCTAATTTAGGCTTGACACAACAACCTCTACCTCCTTTTAGCTTCTACGACGAAAAATCTCCCATTTACACTCGTCCTCGTTACTTACCTCCGAGCAAAATATTAGACAGCCAAATAACACAATCTATTATTGGTGAAGGTTGTATCCTCAAAAACTGCCGTATCGAACACTCCGTTTTGGGGGTACGGTCGCGGGTTGATGATGGATGCTTCATCGAAGATACGATGATTATGGGTGCTGACTTGTATCAAAATCATACAGAACGCCTAGGCTATTTAGAAAAAGGCGAGGTTCCCATTGGGATTGGTCAGCGTACCAAAATTCGCCGTGCCATCATCGATAAAAATGCTCGCATTGGTCAAGACGTGAAAATTATCAATAAAGACAACGTACAAGAGGCAGAACGGGAAAACCTAGGTTTTTATATCCGTAGCGGCATTGTCGTTGTGTTCAAAAACGCCATAATACCTGACGGAACCGTTATCTAACAATTCGTAAGTCGCAATTCGCAAGTCGCAATTAATTAGCAATTGGATAATTATTTAACTAATTGCGAACTGCGAACTGCTAATTGCGAATTGTTTTCCCCATTCCCAGTAGGAAAACCGCACTGCGGCATTGAGAAATAACCGCACCCGATTTTCTATTATTTTTGGTAATTTAAAGTCAGAACTATAACTTTTGTACTTTTATCCATTGAGCAAATTTCTCAGGGATGAGTACAATGAATAACTTTTAAACAAAAATATTAAGGTAAATTGTGCAGGAGATACCCTAAATGGCTGCAACCAATTTCAAAGACTACTATGCAATTTTGGGACTCAGCAAAACTGCAAGTCAAGACGAGATAAAACAAGCATTTCGTAAATTGGCCCGTAAGTACCATCCTGATGTTAACCCAGGTAACCAACAAGCAGAGGCTCGCTTCAAAGAAATTAACGAAGCTTACGAAGTCTTATCCGACCCAGAAAAACGCAAGAAATATGACCAATTCGGTCAATATTGGAAACAAGCTGGTCAAGGTTTCCCTGGTGGTGGTGGCTTTAACACTGACATGGGTGGTTTTGATTTCAATCAGTACGGCAGTTTTGAGGACTTTATCAATGAGTTATTAGGACGTTTTGGTAGTCCTAATCCAGGTGCTGGACAACAAAGCTATAGTTACCGCACAAGCACAGGTAGACCTGGTGGCTCTGGAGGATTTAATGACTTTGGCTTTCAAAATCCAAATGCCGCAGATGCTACCCAGGATACTGAGGCTATACTTAGTTTAAGTATTTCTGAAGCATTTCACGGTATTGAAAAACGCTTTAGTTTGGGTTCAGAAGTGATTACTGTTCGCATTCCAGCAGGCGCTAAAAGTGGTACGCGCTTGCGTGTGCGCGGCAAAGGTAACCTTAATAGCTATACCCAGCAACGTGGCGATTTATACTTAAAAATTGAACTCCAACAACACAGCTTCTTCCAATTCGAGGGTGATAATTTGGTGTGCGAAGTCCCGATTACACCAGATGAAGCTGTTTTAGGAGCCTCTATTGATGTGCCTACACCTGATGGTACGGTTTCCGTTACAGTTCCTGCAGGAGTTCGTTCTGGTCAATCGTTACGATTACGGGGTAAAGGTTGGCCTCTACCCAAGGGTGGACGTGGTGACCAGTTAGTCAAAATTATGATAGCTACACCCAGAGAATTAGCTTCCCAGGAGCGGGAACTTTATGAAAAAATCCGCTCAATTCGTTCTTATAATCCCCGTAGTCATTTGCAAAATCTGAAACTTTAGGTAAAAGGCTTCCAGAAATTAATTGCACTTTTGTGTTTGTTTTGTGTTTTGTGTTTTGTGTTTTGTGTTTTGTGTTTTGTGTTTTGTGTTTTGTGTTTTGTGTTTTGTGTTTTGTGTTTTGTGTTTTGTGTTTTGTGTTTTGTGTTTTGTGTTTTGTGGGGTGGGCATCCCTGCCCGCCCTGAATATTTTCTGAATATTTTCTGACTATTAATGTTTTTACTAGCAAGCAAGATGCTTGCACTACCTGCGAATTGCCACCTTGAAGACTTTGCAGGAAGCGAATACGCCAAGTATACTTATATAAAGATAAGCAAAATTTGCTTCAGGGACAGCTATAGGATTGGGAGCCTGACGAATTGTAAAGGATTGATAGAAGTCGTTTCCAGCGATATCATCAGGAGTATCCAGAGCAAACGTAAAATCGACTGATTCACCAGGAGCAACAGAACCACCAAGCCAATCAAGACTGAAAGAGCCATCCTGAATCAGTAGCGTAAATTTGGATGAGGTCGGTTTTGTGTCGGAGCTTAAAGGCTTGAAGTCGAAACTGGGAATTGCAAAGCCTTGGGGAACAAGAATTAACTCAGGAGGTGCGAACTCGTTGTTAATTCCAAAACCAATCTTAAAATTGAAACCTTTCCAGATAGATTTTGTATTATTTACGACTGTTTGCTTCAGGAAATACTCTGTTGTTCCTCCTGATGGTTTAACAAACAGTTGAGTATAAATAGGGGCTATGCTTTGAAATTTTGCGGGTGTACAAGACAAACCTGGAAAGCTAGAAATTTGATTTTGGCTTGGGGCAATACTGTTATCGTTATTTGGGAATGGTGTATCAACGTTAGTTTGCACTTGCGGGCACAACACCTCTCCAAGTCCATTTCCGGTAGGTGGGCTTATACTAGTAATTATACGAGCCTGTGATACTTCGCTAAAACACAAGGAAATAGCCAAAGCGCTTAAAAGTATTTTATTTATTTCTTTCATTGTTAATTTCACTTAAATGAATTATTAACAATCCATAATAGCCTCAAATTAACTCCGTAAGTCAGTACTGTTAATTTAAGAAAAATTATGCTATGCAGGTAAAATTTTAAACTTTTTTTTGCTTCGCTTTAGCCCAACAAATCAAATTGCCCCAACAATTTCTCTACGCTAGCGTTGTGGTCAAGAAAGGAAAATAAATGTCTATAACGCAATCTACCATCTTTATCTAATACAAATTGCGCGGGTAAAGGCGCACCTAAAGCCTGACCTGTTGCATAATTACGAAATACACGACATTGTGGGTCACTCAATAAAGGCATTTTTAAGCCTAAATCTTTAACCACCACTTTACTTTGCTGCTCGTCAGTACTAGTAATCATCAATACTTCAATACCCCGTTCTGCAAATTTCTCATAATTCTCATTCAATGCTTTAATATGAGGGAAGCAGAACGGACAATATAGTTTTTGAGTAAAAATACGAGTGAATGCAAGTAAAACAGGTTGCCCACCTCTGTAAGTTGATAGTTTAATTGAGGTTCCATTAGTAATATCTGGCAATTGGAAATCTGGCGTTAAAAAATCTAGAAATAGTTTGTCTCTTGCTGGAATCGGCAGAAAATTACGATAAAAGCGCTCATTTAATAAGCCAGTAAAATCTGTTGTAATTAACATAAATTTTCTTATTAAGAATAAATATAATTTTAATTTATCTTTTTATATATGATAACATCCCACAATCTTGAAATTCTACGGCAAAAGAGGGCTTTTTTTATTGAAAACCCTCTTTCCCTTCATATTAAAATTAAACAGCAGAGAAGTAAACTTTAGACTTGACAGGGTCAGGAACCATTGTCGCATCACCAGGTTGCCAACCAGCAGGGCAAACCTCATCAGGGTGAGATTGCACGTGCTGAATCGCTTGCAAAGTCCGCAATGTTTCTTCTACGTTGCGACCAAATGCTAAGTTGTTAATAGTCGCGTGTTGAATAGTACCATCTTTGTCGATGATGAACAGACCACGCAGTGCAATACCCGCTGCTGGGTCGAGAACGTTGAAAGCAGTGCTAATTTCTTTTTTGATGTCTGAAACTAATGGATAGTTCAGGTCACCAACACCACCTGACTTACGGTCAGTTTGAATCCACGCTAGGTGGGAAAACTCACTGTCTACTGAAACGCCTAAAATTTCTGTGTTTAAAGTTTTAAATTTGTCGTAGCTGTCGCTAAAGGCTGTGATTTCAGTTGGACAAACAAAGGTAAAGTCTAAAGGATAGAAAAACAGAACTACATACTTCCCGCGATAATCGGAAAGTTTAACTGTTTTAAATTCTTGATCCACAACTGCGGTTGCTGTAAAGTCTGGTGCTGTTTGACCAACACGAAGGCATCCTTCCATTTTAGTACATCTCCTTCAAACTATCTTAAACAATAGCCGTGAACGTCGTGTCTTGAGTTACAATTCACCCGTCACGCCCTGACGATTTAATTACGAACTGTTACGACTATATCATAGTCATAACGATTTTGAGTAACAAATGGTGCAATTAGATACGAGAGAATGGTTGCTTACTAATGGATTAGGGAGTTTTGCTAGTGGTACTGTTTCGGATGTCCGAACCCGCACGTACCACGGTTGGTTGTTCTCAGCCACAAATCCTCCTTCCGGACGACGCCTTTTGCTATCACATTTAGAAGCAAGTTTAGAGTTACCCGGACAAATTGCCCAACTGGGGACAAATTTTTGGGCTAGCGGTCAGGTACAGCCAACAGGTTACCAATTGCTAAACTCATTCGAGATTAACCCAGTTCCCAGATGGATTTGGGGAGAAGAAAACTGGCAACTTACCAGGTCGTTGTTCATCCCTCATGGTTATGAGGGGACTTGGGACTGGAGAGTGGGGAGTGGGGGGGGATATGGGGTAGACAAGGGAGTAATAAAATCCTCCTCATCTCCCTCATACTCTTCTTCATCCTCATCTCCCCCACTCCCCACTCCCCATTCCCCACTCCCCACTCCCCACTCCCCATTCCCCACTCCCCATTTTCCATTTTGCGATCGCATTTTGATTCAGTATCGCTACGAAGGAAAAGAAGTAGCAACCCTCAAACTACGGCTTTTGGTAGCCGACCGTGATTTTCATTATCAGCAGAGAAAAACGTCAGATATCCAATTTTCGCAACAATTTATGCAATTGTGTACTGGTGGGCAAGTTTCTTTGCAAGCAATAATTTCCGGAAGCTTCGGTACACCTTGGAATTTGCGTTGGACGGGAGGAGAATATCGGCCAGAAGAGTATTGGTACTGGAATTATGGCTTACCAGAAGAAACGCGACGAGGATTGTCAGATAAGGAAGATTTATTTACCCCAGGTTACTTAAAGGTAACGATGCAACCCGGAGATACAGTGACATTAGAAGCAAGAGTCGGTTTTCCCAACCCAACCCAACCCCCTTTAACAAGCGAAACTTTTGCGGAAGCCATAGAAACCGAAAAAGAAAGACTTTCGCAAATTTTTGCCTTAAGTCACCCCCTCTCTTCTCCCTCCCCCTACTCCCCATTCCCCAACCCCACCTCCCAACTCCCAACCCCAACTCCCAACTCCCAACTTCCCACTCCCAACTCCCAACTCCCAGCTCCCCACTCCCCACTCCCCAACTCCGAACTCCCCACCCCCCAAATGTGGCAAAAATTATTACATGCTACCGAACAATTTATAGTTTATCGAGCCTCAGTTGCCAGACCAAGTGTAATTGCTGGTTATCACTGGTTCAATGACTGGGGACGCGGCACCCTGATAGCTTTACCAGGTTTGACTTTAGTTACAAAACGCTTTGACTTAGCGAGAAGTTTATTACAAACTTTTGGAGGTTACTGTCGTAATGGTTTAATTCCTAATGCATTTCCTGATATTGGAGATGAACCAGCTTACAACTCAATAGATACAGCATTATGGTGGATTGAAGCTTTAGGACTTTACTTGGAAGCTACAAAAGATTGGGATTTTTTGGCAGAGCAATATCCTGTTGTGCAGCAAATTTACAAAGCTTTTATAGGTGGCACGCGATACAATATTCAGGTTGATTCAATTGATGGTTTAATAGGTTGGGATGCCCATAATGTTGCCCTTACCTGGATGGATGTGGTGATTGAAGGAAAACCAGTAACCCCTCGTCGTGGTAAACCAGTAGAAATAAACGCTTTATGGTATTCGGCTTTATGTTGGGCTTCTCGTTGGGCAGAAATTTTGAGCGAGTACAAAAATGATGGGGATTCTGCCCGCCGCTTTGCCAAACAAGCGAGACGTTATACACTACAAGCACAACAGGTACAAATCTCGCTGCAAAAGTATTGGAACCAGGAAACTCGTTATTTGTTTGACACGATTGAACCTGATGACCGTCGTAACTCTCAAATTCGTCCGAATGCGGTTTTAGCACTATCACTTAGACATTGTGCTTTTTCCCATCAGCAGGGACAGGCTGTGCTACGGCTAGCTGTGAAAAGTTTGCTTACTCCTTATGGTCTCAGGAGCCTTGACCCAAACGACCCGGAATATATTGGAAAATATGTTGGCAACCCACAGCAACGTGACCTAGCTTACCACCAAGGTACAGTTTGGAGTTGGCTAATTGGCCCGTTTATTCGTGCATGGGAACGCTTTTACGACCAAGAATGCACACTTCCTTTTGATTGGCAACCACTTATGACTCATTTTTTATCAGAAGCCTGTATTAACTCAATTTCTGAGATTTTTGATGGTGACCCACCTCATACTCCAAGAGGTGCTATTGCTCAAGCTTGGTCGATAGCTGAAATTATTCGACATTTTGGGGAGTAGGGAGTAAACAATTCAAAATTCAAAATTCAAAATTCAAAATTCAAAATTGCAAATTGCAAATTTTTAATGGGGAGTGGGGGGAGGATATCTCCTTGCATTAAACCTAAGGCAAGATTTAAGGTTCAAGGATAAAGAGAAAAACATGGCAGAATTAGCTTTTAATAAAAAACAAATCCTGTTTATAGTAATTTTCGTATTAAGTTTAGCTTTAATTTTCTTATATAAATTACAGGTAAAAATAGCAAATCCACCAATAAAAGTGGGTATCCTGCATTCTCTGACCGGGACAATGGCAATTAGTGAAAAATCTGTTGTTGATGCGACTTTGCTT
Organism: Scytonematopsis contorta HA4267-MV1; assembly: GCA_019359035.1. Lineage (GTDB taxonomy): Bacteria > Cyanobacteriota > Cyanobacteriia > Cyanobacteriales > Nostocaceae > Scytonematopsis > Scytonematopsis contorta. The sequence continues at coordinate 93,911 of JAHHIC010000029.1, forward strand.
GCAATTGAAGAAATTAACCACAAAGGTGGTTTGCTAGGAAAAAAAATTCAACCGATTGTTGTCGATGGTAAATCCGACTGGTCAATATTTGCGAAAGAAGCCGAAAGACTTATTAGTAAAGAAAAAGTAGTGACTGTATTTGGCTGCTGGACTTCTGCTAGTCGTAAAACAGTTAAACCTATCTTTGAAAAACATAACCATTTACTAATTTATCCTGTTCAATATGAAGGTTTAGAACAATCACCAAATATCGTTTATACGGGAGCAGCACCTAATCAACAAATAATTCCTGCGGTTAAATGGTCTTTTGATAACTTAGGCAAAAAATTTTTTCTAGTTGGTTCCGACTATGTTTTTCCTCGGACAGCTAATGAAATTATTAAAGACCAGGTGAATGCATTAGGTGGTAAAATTTTAGGAGAAGAATATATTTTATTGGGGAGTAAAGACTTAAAAGGTATTATAGAAAAAATTGTTGCGACAAAACCTGATATTATCTTAAACTCAATTAATGGAGATAGTAATATAGCATTTTTTAAAGCTTTGAGAAAAGCAGGTATAACTCCAGAAACAATACCAACTATTTCATTTAGTATTGCTGAAGAGGAACTTCGCTCTATGAATATAAAAGATGTAGTGGGTGATTATGCAGCATGGAATTACTTCCAAAAACTTGATAACTCAGACAATCAAAACTTTGTCAATCAATTTAAAAATAAATACGGTCAAAATAGAGTAACATCCGACCCGATGGAAGCAAGTTATTTTGGTGTTTACTTATGGGCACAAGCGGTGAAAGATATAGGTACAACTAATATAAAAGCTATTAGAGAAAGTATTAAAGGGGAAAGCTTTAATGCTCCAGGAGGTGTTGTTTATATTGATAAGGATAATCAGCATACTTGGAAAAGTGTCAGAATTGGTAAAATTACGGCTGATGGTCAATTTGAAATTACTTGGAATTCTGAAAAACCCATCCGTCCAATACCATATCCAATTACTCGTTCAAAAGCTGAATGGGATAATTTTCTCAATTCTCTGTATCTAAATTGGAACAAAAATTGGGCTAATCTTGGTCATCATGAAAAATAGAAAAATCCTTAATAAACTGCTAGTATGGTTTTTATTAATTACCTTGTTACCTGCGACAATCGTTACTTTTATTAACTATCGTATTTCTAGTAGTTCTCAAAAAAAAGAGGTAACTAATAATCTAATTTCTATTACTGAAAGTAAAGTTAATCAAATTGAAACTTTTATTGATGAGAGAGAACGAAATGTAGCTACAATTGCGAGAATACCTCAAGTAATTGAAGCAATAGAAACTTATAAAAGTATATTTAAAAAATCTGGTGTTAATTCTCAAGAGTATAAAAATTTTGATAATAAAATTAGACCTTTTTTAACTAACTACTTAGAAATATTTGGTTATTCAAATATTTTTTTGATTTCTCAATCTGGTGATACTGTATTTTCTGTTAAACAAGCAAAAGAGGCAAGCACTAACTTATATAAAGGTATTTACAAAAATTCTGAATTAGCGAAGGTATTTGACCGTTCTAAAACTTTAATGCAGGTTGAAATTTCTAACTTTAATTATTACGCTGCGACAAATGAGCCTGCTATTTTTATCGCTACTCCAGTTTTAAAAAATGCTTTTGTGATTGGTGTTGTTATTTTACAAATAGATAATAAAGAACTTTATAAAGTTGTTAATGACTATACTGGTTTAGGTAAAACAGGTGAAACAATTTTGGGTTCCAAAATTCATGGAAAGATTTTTTTTACCGCACCAACGAGACATGACCCTAATGCAGCTTTCAAAAGAATAGTTAATAGTAATACTAAAGAAAAAAATTTGCTTGAGCAAGCAATTAAGGGTATTAAAGGAAATAATATTAATATTGATTACCGAAATCAAGAAACTATTGCAGCTTGGCGATATTTACCTTCTTTAAATGGAGGAATAATAGTTAAAATTGATACAAAAGAAGCATTAGCATCTCTAAAAGACCAAAAAAATATCGTTATTATTTTAGCTACAGTCACTTTATTTCTAGTATTTATTGCCGCAATATTAGTTGCCCAATCTATTTCTAAACCTATAGTTGAATTAACTACGGTCGTCAAAGAAATTTCTCAAGGAGATTTAAGTAAAAAAGCACCTATAACTACTTTAGATGAAATTGGTCAATTGGCACAGTCTTTTAATACTATGGCAGAAAAGCTTCAGGAATCTTTTGCTAATTTGGAAGATAAAGTTAAGGAACGCACGGCTGAATTGGCAACTGCAAACGAAGCAATTATTACCCTTAATGAAAAATTGAAAGAAGAGAATCTTCGTATGGGAGCAGAATTAAGTATTGTGCGTCAGATGCAACAAATGATTTTACCTCGTCCAGAAGAATTGGAAATCGAAGGGTTAGATATTGCAGGATATATGGAACCTGCTGAGGAAGTTGGTGGGGATTATTATGATGTACTTTACACAGATGGTGTTGTCACTATTGGTATTGGTGATGTTACAGGTCATGGTTTAGAAAGTGGTATTTTGATGTTGATGACCCAAACATCTGTTCGTACTCTTAAGGAAATTCGCGAAGCTGACCCCGTTAGGTTTTTGGATGTTCTAAACCGCACTATCTACAAAAATGTCCAGAGAATGAATTCTGATAAAAGTTTGACTTTGGGAATTTTAAATTATGTGCAAGGGAAGCTTAGTATTAGTGGTCAGCATGAAGAAGCTATTGTGGTGCGAAATAGCGGACATATTGAGATGATTGATACTATGGATTTAGGTTTTCCTATTGGTTTAGATGGAAATATTGCTGATTTTATTGACCAAAAATTAATTGAATTAGAGCCAGGTGATGGGGTAGTTCTTTACACTGATGGTATTACTGAAGCTGAAGATATTAATCAGAAACAATATGGTATCGAAAGACTTTGCGATGTTGTTAGTCAGAATTGGCAAAGTTCTGCACAAGAAATTAAGCAAGCCGTAATTAGAGATTTACGGCGATTTATTGGAGAACAAAAGGTTTTTGATGATATTACTTTGTTGGTTCTCAAGCAATAAATAAATAAATCAAATTTTTAAATCGCGCATAGCCAAACGAATTTGTTCCAAACGTCTCCGATTTACACCGAGGTCAGAATCTCCAATACGAGATGCCGAGCGCATATGAATTACATTTTCATCCTTGGGAAAATAGAATTCGACATCATCAACAAAACCAAAAATACGGCTTTTTGAAAGAGCGTAGATATAATCATCAGTCTCTTCTTGAACGGTGGTACGTGGAACAACAGTAAGAACTTTTAATAAGGTTTTTCGTGCTGCATCACGGTCTACCTGATAAGTAATTGGCTCTATGAAGTGTTTAGAGTCGGCATTTTGACTTACAGCACAGTTCGGGGAAGCTGGACAAGAAGCAAGATGACCGTTACTAACTCCTAAACTAGAAGACTCAGCCCAACTAGCAGCAGGAAAGATTAAACTACTAGTAAAAACCAGAAATATTCCAAAAGCGATTGCAATCAAACGAGGTCTTATAGACATAATATATTTCATTCAAATAAATTCTCATGTCATTATATTATGAAATGTAAAGACTAAACATGTTTAGTATTCACAGATGAAATATTTCACTTAACCGACAAATATGTAGGCAATCAAGCGGCGAAGATGCTCAGTTCATCTAAAATATCCAACACTTCCTGCTCAACAGTACGCGAACGCAAAATGTCCAATTCATCACGGTCAGCTAATTCAATAATTTCTGTTATGCATTGTCGCACCTTTTGGGCAACATCAGGTTGCCATTGACCTAATTTCGCATTTAGTTTTTCTATCAAGGCATCCATAGATGGTTACTTACGACTGCGTTTAGAACGAGCATAACACTTATATATGTTGAGTTACAGGGTACACCATTGATTTTTTCAAAATCGATAACCCACACTAAAATACAAACCATTATCTTGAGCATTATTACCCCGGTCTTGTAAATTAACCAAAGGTACACCATAATCAACTCGCACATTTATACGAGGGATTGGTTCCCACAATAATCCCACTCCCACACCAGCTAAAAACCTTTGCTGTTGTAATCGATTAGGATTATCATCAGCATTCCATACCCATCCCAAATCAAAAAATGAGATAAGTTGTAATATCGGGTTAGCAGAAGCATCACGTTGCACTATCCACCGATTTTCCAGCGAAAAGCGCAACCCATTATCAGCAGCACGAACATTTTGCCTGTAACCACGCACAAACTGACTACCACCAATCACAAACTGTTGGGAAGGTAACAAACCGTTTGGTGTAAGTTGTAAATCTAGTTGAGCAATGAGGAAATTATCATCACTAAAACGCTGCACCCGTTGCACTTGACCTGACCAAACAAAAAAGCGCCCATCAGGGATAGCACCAGAATTAATCGTAGCGTCAAACACATCAATTCCCAAACTAAATAAAGACCGCAAAGCCCAAGCACCATTAACATCTCGACGGGTATAATCCTGTCCAAATTTAATAGTGCGTGTGCGGCTGTTTCCTTGTGCATCGGGACTAAAGCCAAAGGGTGTGGGACCTGCAAAAGTAAAAGTTTGACCATTTTGAACAGCAAAACCCAACGAGAGTGCAAACTCCTGTTTTGGTGTTCTGATTAATGGTTGACGGTAAGTAATCTCATATAATTGGGACTCACCACTAATATTAAACTGGTTAAAAGGCTCTTGAATTATTTTATTGTTGTTAAAAGCAGTGCGTACCTGTAATGTCCCATCCATTGCATTCAACGGCAAGCGGTAACTAAAATCATAAACATCGCTACCACCACGAGTAGAAAAGTAGTACGACGCAGCTATTTCATCACCATTACCTGTGAGGTTGCGATAAGCTCCAGCAATTCCTAATCTTTCACTACCAACACTGGGAGGAGAGTAGTTATCAACGCTTAATGAACCTGTGAATAGGTTCGCTTCTGTAACTCGCACAACGACAATACTCTTACCTAACTCGCTTCCTGCCTTTAAACTAGCCTCCACATTAGAAAATAACGGATTTAGACGCAGTAAACGCAGTTGGTCTTCTAAAGCAGCTGAAGACAAAGGTTTACCAGCACCTAATTTCACCCGTGACCGCACATACTCTGGATTTAAACTACTTGTACCTTCAATTTCTATAGCTTCGATACTACCTTCAATTACTTGAATTTGCACCACCCCTTCTTTTATACTTTGGTCAGTTAAAACTGCTCTAGAAGTGATGTAACCTCGGTCGAGGTACAATTGAGTAATCGCATCGGTAGCTTTTCTTAATTCTTCTAAACTAACTGTAGTTCCTATTATTGGTTTAGTTATAGCTTCTAACTCTTTCGCACTAAAGATAGTACTACCAATAACTTCAATTTTATTCACCTGAATACTGTCATTAATAGTGCCATTAATTGATGCAGGTGTTGATACAGGTGAAGATTCTACTTGGGGAGTTGTTGTTGGAGTTGTTGGAATTATTGGAGTTGTTGGTATTATTGGAGTTGTTGGTATTGGTGTTGTTGTTGATGGTATTGTCGAGCCTTCACGGTCTAAATCTTCGCCACTATTAAGTAGTTGTGACAATTTTTCTGCTTTTGTTTGCTGCAAAAAGCCATAACTTGCAGTTGTCAAACTTAGGAATATAGCAGTAGTTGTTAATGTAGTTGTTAACATTAAGCGACTAAATACCACTAAGTTCAAACGAGTACCTAAAAATAAATTTGAAAAGAACCAAAGTTTACAAAAAAAATCCTTTCCAAGCCCCTCCTTGAAGCAGGAAGAAGCTCTGAACCCCCCTTCCCTCGCAGGGAAGGGGGGCAGGGGGGTTAGGTCTCTTCGTCTCATGTAATACTTTTCAAACATAGTGTAATCCCTTATTGCAGAACATCTGTCAGAACATCCTAATTTGCAGCACCAATCAAGCTAAACCCCGCCCAATCTCTAGGATTTGGATATTCTTTCCGAGTCGCCAACATAGTATTCCGTAGAGCTATAGCTTTATTAGGCTGAGACTGTAACTGCCGATAAAATTCACTCATAAAAGCGCTATTAGGAGTATCAGGATTTGCCCATTGAGAGATAACTAAACTAGGTACACCAGCATTAATAAGTGCTAAAGATAACCCAACTACCCCGGCTTCTGTGTTATTGCTATCACCCATTTTCCCCGCACTAATAACGGCTAATTGAGCCTGCAAACGCTCACGTTTAGGCTGAGTATATAAATTCAATATCTCGCTAGCAGTCAACAAACCATTATCATTACCACCAGGAGCAAGAGCAAGCGCACCTGGTATTCCCTGTCTTTTAACATCATCAAATATTCCATAAGTTGCCAAATGAATTCTCTTAGCTTTCGGCAACAATCGCAAAATAGCAGCTTTCGTTGCTTGATTACCAACTAAGGCTTGAGTATTTAACAAATTGGCAACTACTAAAGCTTCTTGTTCTGCATTTAGCAGCGAGGGTAAAAGCTGAGGTGTCCCCCCAATACCTTTAGCAATGCTTGGCATAGTTGGATTTCCTACAACTAAATTTTTGCTCCCACCAGTTTTTCCTCGTTGTTTTTGTGTTAGTTTAAGTACTTGAATTGCTGGAGTAATGCTGATAGTATGTTTTTCAATTAAATATTTACCTGAAATATCTATTAAAGCTGGAAAAGGAATTAGTAAAAGTTCATCTTGTCCAATAAAGATTACTCGTTCATTGGGATTTTTAGGTAATAAATCTACAATAGGTTTGATTAATAATTGGTGTAGTTGTAATAATGGCTGAGATTTCTGTTTATCTTTTAATTCTAATTTCTGTATATCTAATTTTATATTTAAAGAAGCTGGAATACTAGCCACTACTTCAGCAATAGAATTTACAGGATAAATAGTATTTTGTGATTTTGGGTCAATTTGTTTAAATGTAATTTTACCTTCAGGTGTAATTACCCAAACATAAATTTTATCTTCATAAGTTAAAGCATATTTAACCAGTGTTGCATTTTCTTTCTGAGCAATTGATTGAATATCTTTAATTGTCGGTGGTGCTAACTCCTCTGGTGCAGCTTTTAAATTTATGGCTGCTGAGTCTGAAGATAAACGCATTCCTAATAATTTTAAGAATGTCATGATGCGTTCTTCCTCTGCCATGACTAAAGCTGATTCTGGTTGCTTTTGGGCAACAAGTACTTCTTGGAGTAGACGATAAGTATTACTTTGCTCAGCACTATAATCATCTTGAATATCTAGCTTTGCTCGCAATGATTGCCAAGTTTTAATGCTATCTTGGAGATTTTTTTGCGCGTCTGTGAGCTTACCATTTTTAATAAAAGCAAAAGCTAAATTATTTAAAGCTGTTCCTTGCGCGAATAAATTTTTAGTAGTTTTAGCCGCTGCTAATTGTTGTTGATAAAGTGTAATTGCTTGTTCGTGTTGTCCAGCAGCAGAATAAGCTCTTCCTAATAGTTTAAGTAAATTATCTCTTTGAGAAACATCACCTAATTTTTCGACTAATTCCAACTGTTGCTGATAAAAAGCGATGGCTCCAGGATAGTTTCCTTGGATTGCAAAAGTAGTAGCAAAATTATTTAAAGCATCCAATTCTAAAGCTTTATTTTTTAATCTACGGGCAAATTCTAACTGTTGTTGATAAATAATTCTTGCTTGGGGATACAGCCCTAATTGTCGGTAAATTCTACCTATATTTTTTAAACTATTTATCTGTAAATCAATATTACCTAGTTTTTGAGCATTTGTTAACTGCTGTGAATTAAATGCTAAAGCAAGAGCATATTCTCCCTGAGCTTCGTGCTGCAAACCTACATTACCTAAAAATGCTGTTTCTTTTTTGGGATTACCAATTTCTTTTTCAATTGTCTCAGCACGCTCGCGTAATTCTTTAGCTTTTTTTTCATTCCCAATATTGACATACGTATTACTCAATTGTTCTAATACCTGCACTACCATTGGCTTATTTTGCAATGTTTGTACAATTTCTAAGCTTTGCTCATAAGCTCTTATAGACTGGTAATATCTTCCACGAGTAAAGTTGATTTCCCCCAATTTCTGGAAAACATTGGCTTCACCTTGACGATTACCTATTTCTTGATAAAGGATTAGCGATTCTCTTAAAGATTGCAATGCCGTTACAAATTGTCCATTGGTAATTTGCTTAGCTGCTAAATTTAAAAATAAATCAGCACGATATTGACGTGGTTCTACTCTTTGACCGATAGCAGGTAGAGGAGCAAGACAAGCCAATAACAAGGTAGCGAATATTAAGTTTTTATGCTTTTGAGGAAACATACAAGTAAGAAGGGAGAAGTACAAAACAAAAAGCAAAAAGCAAAAAATATTAATCTAATCAAAATTGCGGTGGTAATTCTGACGGTGATAGTTTTCCTGGGTCTGAGGGTGTGGGTGAATTTGGAGTGGTAATTGGGGGAGATGTGGGAGTTGGTTGTGCAGAGGGAGTGCTACCGTTAGGTGGGTTATTTGTACTACCTGCTGGGGTTGGAGGAGGAGGTGGGATGATGGGAGCAGTTGGTGGAACTTTGCTGGGAGATGGAGTTGGATTGAGTGTTGGTTGGGATGATGGTTTCCCTGTTGTTGGAGTAGGATTCTGTTTTTGTTGGGGTGATGATGTTTTTGTTTTTGCTGGAGCTTTTGGTTGAGGGGGAGGTGCTGGAATAAAAGTTTGTATGGTTACAGAACGGCTAATTTTTTCCCCATCTGCACCTACGACTTGCAATGTAATAGTTTCGCTGCTAGGCTCTTGACTAATGGGGTACAAAATAGTGCCTGTGGTGGGTATGTTTCCTGGTGCTGGTAGCAATTCAACTTTCACATTTTTACTTAAGCCCACTTTCCAAGATAATTTGATAGGAGCTTTAGGTTTCCCAGGATTAATGGGAATTAAATATTTAGTTGATGCATTTATTCCATTGATTTGGAATTCTAAAATTTTACTTGGTAAAGCTTTAACTTGAATAGTATCTGTTTTTTTGCCATCAGTAGGTTTATCCGGGGAAGTGTTAGAAAATAATAAAATCTCAAAAATATAATTCCCAGCACCGCGATTATTCCCCGGTACATTACGACAAATTAATTGGTTTTGGAAGGAATCACAAAAAGCTTTTAGTTCATTCGGTAAACCTTTACTTAAGTCATAGCGTTGAAGTGGACTATTTACTAATCCTTCCGGTGAACGACCAATAACCTGTAATTCTTTGACTTTTTCTAAATTATTAATTCTCCAATTTAAGCGAATTCTATCTGCACTAAGTAAAAATTTGCTTTCAGTCCTGACATTGCTATTTTCTAGTGGAGCCAGGACTTCTTGGTAAACTGGTTTGGCTGAAGAAAACTCGACAATTTTCGCTTCTGGTTCAGGTAAAATTTTAACGTTATTTGTTTTAATAGTATCAGCAGCGACTTCTTGATTATTTTTGCTAAAAGCTTTGATTTCAAAAACGTAATCGCCTGTTTTCCGAGCATCTGTAGGTATATTTGTACAAGTTAGCACTGCTGCCATTTGGCAAAAAGGCTTAAGTTCTTCTGGAAGTCTACCGTTAAATTTGTAGCTTAACGGTTGTACAGCTGCTGTTCCATCAGCTAATAATCCTGTAACTTCCAAACTTTGCAACTGCTTAGGGTTGCGAATGCGCCAATTTAAACGAACAAAATCTCCATTGGCTGCTTGATATAAATTATCTGAAGCCGCAAATTGTAGAATTTTGGGAACTGCGGGTGGTCGAAAAAATAGCCACCAAAGAACAAAGATAAGGGCACCAAGGGTTCCTAAAGCTGTTAATAGTAATAATAAGAATTGCCACAAAGGACGCGGTTCCCAAATCAAAGTCCCTTGAGGTGTAGCATTAGATATTGGTAATTCCTGTTGGTCTTCTAATTCTACGCGAAAGTTTATTAGTCTGGAAGCTGCAAATAACGGTCTCCGCCACCACTTAACAGGCTCAACCGTCACTTGCAAACTTGCTTTTTCTCCTGGTAATACTTGTAATAGCCCTGGGGTCACCTTGTAAGTACAACTATCGTCTTCATCAACCGCTAACGTATTACAAGTAATCGAACGTGCAGTATTACCAGCATTAGTTACCCGCAACTCATACCTACCGCTTTTACGTTTTACCTTACCCACAACAGTCAGCAATTCGACATGCATTAAATGAAAAGGCAAAACTTCTAAATAAACTACATCTAACAGTACCAGGTCAGAATTATTAATAGAGTACAAGCGAACTGTGGGATAATAAAGACCAGCAACAGCGCTTGCTGGGGGCTGAAACATAACTATAATGTCACCTTGTTCTCCAGGGTTTAAATCTAAACCCATATTTGGGGTTACTAAACCCACAGTTTCCAGACCTTCGGGGTAAAGTACCGTGTACCAGCTAGAGTCTATATCTGGAATTGTTAAGCGAAATCTGTCTACACGGTCAGAGCGGTTATGAACTTTAACATTAACTTGTAAGACACCATTGGGAGGAATTTGAGCAGGCGATCGCGAACTGGTTGGTGGTGACAATGTTAATGTTGGGTCACTCACCCGTACTACTCTTTCCAGTCCTGGCAATACTTGGATTCTCCGAGGGTAGCGAATCGGGGTATCTTCTGGGTAGTGCTGTGGTGCGTCAACAATTATCTGATATTGATATATACCTGGACTAACAGAGGCAGGTACTGTAAAAGTAAAAAAGACTTCGCTACTAGAATTAGCACCTAATGCCAAACGTTGACACGGAGCATCGCACCATTGCAACAGCGAAGGAGATAATTCTTCTATAAAAACATCAATTAAAGCACTCTCGGCTCCCTTATTAGTAACGGTGACGTAAATTTCTAAGCTAGAACCAACACTAATAACGCTATCACTAGAAGAGGGATTTAAAATTACGGCTAGGGGACTACCAGGAGCCAAAGCTTGTTGTAGATTTTCCTGTAAAAAACCACGTTTCGCAGCCAAAAGAATACGGTAGCAAATATCATCAGCAGAGAGAAATTCCTGGACAAAGCCTTCTTCAACCAAATCATCGAGTAAAGCCAAAGTAGCTGGTTCCGAAGCACCTATATGAGCAGCCACTTCTTTTAGCGTTACCCCAGACTGAGAATGTTTCATCAGCCACTGGACAATTTTTCGCTGCTGAGGTGGTAGCGTCAATATCTCAGCTAAACTCAACCCCTCAGTATTGCTCTGTCTTAAACTACCCGCTCTGCTAACCATAATGCTCCTTATATATCAAACTTCAAAGGTTTGTAGTTGCGCTTTAGCGCTCTTATATTTAGATATAAATTCATTGGCTTAACCCTCTTTTTTACTGAATATAAGAACGCGCTAAAGCGCAACTACGAACCTAAGCACCTTGTACGCGGTCGCTGGATAAACCGCACCTCATTATCATCGTTACCCCCAATAACCATTACTTTGTCTTTAACAACTTTGATATCAACGCTGTTAAATTTCTTTTTAGCAGTAATTACTTCTTCTCCCCTGCTAGATATTCGTCTACCATCATTAGCCAAAGACCACAGCACAACGCGATTATCATCACCACCACTAGCCAGGTAGCAACCATCGTTACTCAAAGCTACAGAGCGTACAGCTTTACCCCCATGACCATCAGACCATTGTTCCAGCACTTGACAATTTCCCTTAGTGTTTAAGCAAGGTTCCATATTCCACAAGGTTATCTGCCCTTTATTGTCCGCACTTGCCATCAAGTTAGGTTTATATTGTGTGCTAGCAAGGCTAACAATGTAGTCTTCTTGACCTCCACCTGGGTTATAAGGCAGTTGCCGCAATTTATCCTGCTTCCAATTCCACATCCTCAGTTGGTTATATCTACCTCCTATTAGCAAAGTTTCCTGAGTTTCTCCCACCAAAGCCAAGCTAGCAACTGTAAAATTGAAACGTTTAACTACAGATGGTCGGCTTTGGCTAGTAATTTGGCTAGTAATTTGGTTAGTAATACTATTAGCTAGAATCCGATTCACATCCCACTGCAAAACCAAACCGCTACCATGACCGCTAAATAAATATTGCGAATTGGGAGTGAATTTTAAATCAAAAACGCGGTCAGCTTTATCCATAGTCAATGTTGCATGGGGAGCATCCGCAGAACCAATAACATCCCAAAGTTGGATTTGCCCATTTTCCAAGCCCGCAGCTACAACATCATTATCTACGGGTTTATAGCGGACAACCCGCACCGCTTTTTTCACAGCCTTCGGAATTGCCACATACCCATTTTGTTGATTAATAAGCGGATTTGTGAAGCCAGAAATTTTCCATCTAATCATCTTTTGTTCATGAGAACCACTCACCGCCATATCACCCAACCCATTAAACTGCACTGAACTCACTGGTTGTTTATGCCCGAAAAATGGACTACGTGGATTAAGCCACGAAATCGACCACGCCAGATATAACAACAGTGCTGTACTTAACAATTGCAGCCACATTGGCAGCACAGGTAAAATATTTAGCTTTAATGTCGGTGTTTCATTACGTACCTCTAAGCGCTGGTCTGAAACTTGCGCTTTGGCTTCAAATATAAGTTTATACCCAATCCAAAACCACGGTCGGCGTTTACTTACCAATAACTGTAACTGTTTCGTCTCACCTGGATATAAGTTTTCTACTGGGGGGGTAAACTCCAAAAAACAGTCGGGTTGGTTTGAGTCTTCGGTAACATTAACGCTTACCTCTTGAATGAGATTACTAGCATTGTAAAATTCCATTTCATAATTAGCTGAGTTGGTTTTCCATTGGGGTAACCAACTGCGGGTTGCTGGTATTTGCCGCTGAGTGGGAATACACTTAAATTCAATGTATCCTTTTGGTAATATTTTAATCATCCCTTGAGTATTAGATGAGGGACCATTGGGATGGGAGGCTGTAACTGTAAAGGGGTATTCTTGGCTGAGAGTTTCTTCCGTAGCTGGTAATTGGCAAAATATTATTGTCTCAACCTTAGCACCTGCTGGAACAGACAATCTTCGTTCTCCAGCTTCTAGTAACCACTTTGGGTTTACACCACTCAACTGGAGTAAGACATTTGCAACAAGTTGAGTAGGGTTAAAGACGCGAATTGGAATTTCGATTAATTCTTCTGGCTGAGCTTGAAATTCGCGTAAGATAAGCTCAACTTGTACTGGTATCGAACCAATTCCTGGTTCAACAATCAAACGTAACAGCTGTCTGTCTTCCTCCCGTAACTCTAGGGAAAAAATACGCACAGTTAGGTTCATTTTGCCTACAAATCCCGCTACTGGAGTGTCGGTAATAGTAACATTGAAGCTGATACTATCTCCTGGTGGGGTTTTGGCACTGACTCCGGGTGAAATATTGTACCAATCTCCACCCATGTTTGCATCTGCACCTGCGGCTAGGACTTCTATTTGAAATGAAGCAAATTTGTCGCCATTGTTAACAACACTTATTTCAAATGATGCAGGGGAAGTTCCTGGTTTGAATTTTATTATTTGTTTGGAAATATTAGTTTTTATAAGTTTTAGTGTCATAAAGTATCATAAGGATAGTATTGAGTTTAAAGGAAGTATGGATGTCAGATGTTGATGACTTATTCTAGTTTTTTGAGTATGTTTTTTAGGGGTTCTTTGGATAATTCTTGAGATGATTCCTGAGATGATTCTTTATTGGTTTGTTGTTGCATTAACTGGGTCATTTGTCGTCTTTGCCATGCAAAATTTAATATATTAATTCCTAGTTCTTGAGCAGTGCGGATTGTTTCGCGTGGGAGAGAAAGTTTATCATCTAAGCCCCATGCTGCTGATAAATCTCCGATAGTTAGGATTATGCCTCCAGCGGTAAGTAATTGAATTGGTTGTTGGCTTGCGTCGCGGGGTAAGGCTGCAAATAAAAACGGTTGGCTTCTTAGGGGGTGGTTTCGGCTTTGACGACGCAAGTCTTCTAAAGGTGTTCCTAGTTGGTCGGTGAGGTCTATAATACTTTCTAGACGGTCTACTGCATTGGTAGGTGATTCTATTAGCAAGACACCGCCTTTGTCTAAGTAAATTTTGAGATTGCTTAATTCTTTTTCGTTTAATTGAATTATTTGATTACCTGTGGTAAATAGTAAATCATAGGTGTTTCCTATTGTGGCATTTTCCAGATGTGTCCATGTTAATTTATCGATTTTTTCATATCCTTGTAAACTTGGGTATAGGGAATTTGTCGCTTGCAAAAGGTAGGAGAGGTTCGCAATACTGTTAGTTACTTCTGGTGTTGAGCTTTGGAGGGAAGCAACACGAACAAAGGCTTTGGGACGCGAACAAGCAATTTTCCTACTTCGCAAGTCTAAACAATTAACTCCCGGAAAAAATACATCTGTGGGATTTTCTAGAGCAACTAATCCTGGTTGTAGTAAAATTTGACATACTTCCACTTCAAAAGCTGTGGGTGGAGATGTTTTTTCGTCAATGCGAAACGTTTCTTTTTCAAACTCGTTTGTTTGTTGTCGCACTAGTTTATCTGGGTCTACGTAGCTTAATACAATATAAATTAGGCGTGGTTGAGTGTCGGCAATATCTGCTGCTATATGAAAGTCTATTGGTTCGGCAACAATTATAGGGTTACCAGTAACATCAATTGCAATTCCTGGCTGGATTTGTAACCATCTTCCGTCATTGTATTGCGAGGGAATGTCTTTGGGAGTTTCTATTAAACTGACGCCTAAACCACAAATAATTCCTGGTTGGTTAAGGGATTGATAATGTATATTTTGGCGCTGACGGTGGTACTCATGTGATTGCATCCAGCGCTCGGCGTTAATTAATAATCCATTTTGGATTTGTAGTCTTTGTAAGGCTTTAATCTCTGGAGTTGGAAGCATAAAATAACCACGAAGGTACGAAGGACACGAAGGAAGAAGAAATAAGAAATAATAAATAAGAAATTAAGAAATTAAGAAATAATTAGGTTTGTATGTGTAGCTCGTAGGTGCAGAAGGCTGGTTTTTCTTGTTCGATTATTTTACGTATTAATTGTTCGTCGATGTTATGGTCTGAGGTTTCAGGATGTAAGCGCACTATGAAATGATAGGGACGACCACCTCCTATCATTGAGTCTTCACCCAGGTGGGTTTTACCAATTACTAAGCCTTGTGCGTGGATTTCTTCGATACAAATATGTTTGTCTGTTTCTGTTGTAATATGTTCGTCTAAGGGTAAGTTTGTATATAAATGTATATATAAGCGCAATCCTCTGCGTGTTCCTCGCCAGGTATAAAGTTCAATCGCTCGCTGAATCAAATTGCGTTGTTGCTGAACGCTCCAGCGAGGGTCGAGGGGTAGGGCTACCCAGTGGGCAAGAAAAGGTAATAGTGCTTCTGGTGTTGTTTTTGGGTCTAGGTAAGCCCAAAGTACGTCTAGTGCTTGAACTGCTGGCTCAAAGGCTTGTTCAAAAATTTTTAAGAAGCGACCTATGAAGTCAATTTCTCGATATAAGGCAGGTACAAAATTTAGGTATAAGCTGCGAGGACGTACATATAAATTAAAAGCTGCTGTCTCTACTAATTGTCTGCCTGTACCCTCTTCTGTGTAGTAAACCTGAATGCGACTTTGATAATCTAGTACTAATGACTGACCTGCTTGCAAATCTGTCTGATTTTCAAAGAAATTTTCTGGGACTTGGAAGTACAAAAGTACGTCCATGCGTCCTCGTGGAGCTAGTTCATAGCCCTCCATACCAATGCGACACCACTCAGTAGGAAAACTGCCTTCTAACCGTATGTTTAACCGCAGTGTTCGCGTCCCTAAATTTTCCAGTTGCAAAAGTATTTCACTCGGTTCTCTGGGGTAAACTAGCAGGTTACAACCAGATAAGTTTTGGCTGGGAGTGAGAAAAGCCTCATTTCTGGTAGCAAGTGCGCCATTTTTCGATACTTGTACTGTATCGGGTATAACCAAAGGCGTGAGTTGCATCTGTATAATTTGGCTGAAGTTTGTCATTTGTTGTGCGTCATTTGTTGTTTTTCATTTGTTGTTTTTCATTGAATTAAATTAACGACATGACCTGAACGTAAACTTGTATTTTGCCAGGAAGTAATTAATCCTCGCTCACCGGGGTCAATGACGGGGTTTTGAGGAAGCGAACGCACCCAGTTTTCACCGTTGTGACGTAGTTCAAACAACTGTACGATTCCTAAATAACGAACAGCAGGAAATTGTTGGAATAAAGTGATAATGTCAGATGGATAAACCGGACGACCAAATGGCCAGCCTTTACCATCCGAAAAGCCAGTAATGGGGTTGAGAAAGCGATACAACGCAGCACGCAATGAAGAAAGAATTTCTTGTTGGGCGTTGGGATTGTTGTATTCTGTTTCTAATGAAACTTCTGTCTGCACCGTGATGCCTACATATTTGGGTTCTTGCAGTCGCACTTGCACTCCCAACAATCTGCGTTCGTCTAAATAGGTAGTTATTTGCTCGCGCAGTTGGGGGGTTAATTCTAATAGTTCGGGGTCGATACCTTCTGAGCGTACTGAACTAGTAGAACTAATGGCATCAATATTAACTTGTGGTATTACCATTAATTTAACTGTTCCGGCATCTTCGCTTAATGTTGTTGGTAAGCACTTAACACGAGCAACTGCACCACCTCCCGCTTGTAAAGTTAAAACTTCAAAATCTTCGGGGGTAACTGCACGCTCACGAGTACGTAACATTGCTGGTACTCGAATCACCGCATCTTCTAAAGATTCAGCATCGGTTCCCTGACGAGCAGGTGTATGGTTTATTACTCTATCAACGTAAGGAATTGCGGTTTTGGCTACGATAATTGTCCCACGTTGAACATTGCCCTTGCGCCCTCCACCTGTACGATAAGTAACCATACGAATTACAGAACCTCGTGGTGGTACGGCTCCATATTGCCGTTCTAGTTCATTGGTAATTGTAGTAACATCTGAGTGTCCGTTGATATTACGCAATGTGCTTGTTTGTTGCATTGCTCGGTAATGTGTCTGCTGTTGAAGCTGAGCAGGTTCGCGAATCAAAGGGCCAAACTGCACAATACCTGTGCGTGAATCAATAGTGTAGTGTAAATCCTGAGGATTGGAGTTAGCAAAATCACTGACCTCACTCCATCTTTGTGGCAATGCTCCAGGAACATATACCATGATATATTCATTGTCTCGACGACTTAATATTGGAACTCCTTTGAGTTGAAAAGTTTGACCGGGTGTGCCATCGCTTTCCCCCAAAAGTTCATCTTGAATCGCTTCACATTGGCTAGTTCCTACAGTCCCACCAATAGCCCTGGCTGCTAAACCAACAATACGAGGAGAACTAATATATCCTGCTTGACCTGGATTTGTTTGTGTATATACACACCGCAGCCAACGTCCCTGGTAGGAGGAAAAAGTTGTAACAGGCCAGCTTTGGGGTAAGTGTAACACCACATCTGCACCTTGGAGAGGGTTCCCACCTGTTGCCACAAATTCGCTAAAGCTGAAACCTTTAGTGCTATCGTCACTTGGACGTAATAGAACGGCTTCCCACCTATAACCATTCCAAGCTTCCCATTTTATCGGGGGTGCTTCGGGGTTAATACCTGTAGTGGTGGCAGCTTCCCCTTTTAATTTCACAGCAATCACATTAGCTTCACACTGAGACGAGGCATCGATTACTATGTAAAAGCTGTTACCTGGCTGCGGTTGCTCATCAAAAGTAGCAAGTTCTCTACCGCTCCACTCTCCGTCTGAGCGCGTCCAGAAATTTGTTAAGCGGTCGCGTAACATTTGTGGTGTATTTTCCGCTGTCTGCGCTGTAAGCAAATAGCTAATATGGGGTTTGTCAATAACTAAAGGACGGTCACTAGTAAAAACAATTGCTTCTTCAGTTTCCGTGCGTACTGTTGCAACTTCCACTCCTGTAGAAATTGTGTACGCATCGGGTAAAGCAGCACTCAAGTAAAAAGTCACATCCGCTACTGCGGGAACTGGTGGCTGTAGTCTTACTCCTAGTAATTCTAGAAAAGTTATGTAATTTCGCAGTGGGACTTGGTTAAACCGTAATAACATTTGGTCAGTTAACCAAGCAAATAATTCAACAAATGTGATTCCTGGGTCACTAGGATTATAATTCGTCCATTCCGGACAGTAGCGAGGTATCCGCAACATACACTCATCTACTAAGTCTTTGAATGTACGGTCATCTAAATTAGATTTAGGTAATTTTGGTAAAAAATCAAAGTCCATTGAATTATAAGTTTTAGATTATGAGTTTTATGAGTTTTTAGGAATTACGCAAAAATGACCAGAATCTTTGATTTATCGAACCGCCAAGATGCCAAGATGCCAAGATTTGATAGAATTTGTGTAAGTCCTAAGTTTTATGAGTTGTAGGAATTTTTTCAAGTTTGGCTTTCGACGCCATTAAGATAAAAGGGATATACTAAACTTCGCGAATCGTGAGTATCTTTAAGATGATAGTTAATAGTAATATCAACTCGACCACGCATTGGGTCTGGGTCGGTATGCACAGCATCTAAAACTATGCGGGGTTCCCACATAGATAAGGCTTCTTGAATGTGTAGCCTAATGAGCAGCAAAGTTTGAGTGTTCATTGGTGCAAACACTAACTCTGATAACCGCGAACCAAAATTTGGACGATATACGCGCTCGCCCAAATTTGTCCGTAGAATCAGTACAATAGACTCTTCTATATTTCGTTCTGTCGAACTGAGTTGCAAACCACCCTGGACGCTGACCCCCAAGGGAAAAGACCAGCCCGTACCTAAGTAGCCACTTTCTAGATTTTTGTTGACGTTTGACATCGCAATTACTTTTTATTTGGCGGGGCGATAGTCATCACTGTAAGCCCACCGATGTGACCGCACTATTCGCCAAAAGTCGAGTTCCAGTATTAGGGCTATCAGCCGGTTCAGGGAAGTTAGTACCTAAGGTCTGTTCAAACTGCTGGAATTCCCCTGCATCAGTTGAAACAACTATATAGTGATTGCTTCAGATATTATGCGTTTTGTAAGCTTTGCCACGCTGCTTCAAATTTTTTCAATTCCAGACGTAAGACTACAGCGCTCAGTTGTAATTTATGTATTGTTGCACCAGGTAATTTAGTAACATACTCTTGATTACTCAATAAATCTTCTAGAGTTTGTTGGTAAAAAGCGACTTCGTTTTGGAAAGTAGTTAGCAGAGTAGAATTTTTTAATTTTTCTTGTGGTCGGTTTGAAACATCAGTTAATTTTTGTAAGCGGGTTATTTCTTTAGTACGTGCTTCTATTTCTGCGGTTTTATTCTGAATCGCGACTGTAAGGTTAAGTACTAGCAAAGCATGTTTGGCTTTTTCGGCACCAGAACTGTTACCGATATCAGGTATTTGCGCTACTAAACTTGTCAGTTCTGTTTGGCTAACATCTTCTGCTTGTGCTAATTCTCGTGCCTGTGTTTTGACTTGATTGGCCTTCTTTCCTTTGCCCATAAAATGAAAAGCGCGTTTTGGTTTAGTCAACTGTTGACCTTGATTTTGATTCAGAATTGCTGTCACCTCTGGATTTATACCTTGTGTACCTGCTAAATTAGGTTCTTCCTGATTACGAATACGGAGAGTTCTTGGTTGACTAAAGTCACCAGTCGCAGCCATTGCGCTATGATAAGACTGGTCTTCAGTTTCTCCATTATTATATTGCTTCCCAGGTGAACCATACATCTGGAAGTACCATAGTGCATTTGCAATTTGACCTACATCATGTTTACTAATTTTTTCTAATTCAGTAAGTTGCTGATTAACTTCCTGCACTGCTGAAACTAGCAAGGAGTTGATAGCATTAGCATCCTCTGGAGTGAACTTTTGTACTAATTCTAGTAGTTCCTTTAAATTATTTATTGTTTTGATATTGATGTCATTTGGCAATGAATATTCAAGACCGTTTCTTTTGACTGCATCAAAAATTTTTGCCGCTAGGTCTTCTTGCGTCTTGGAGATAGCATCGGCAACTTTCATCAGTTCAGCTTGATATTCGCCACCCCTTGTATAATTCTCCAGAGTTACCGCATCCATACCACTTTTCGCAACAACACCAGCAAAGTGCCAGTTCCAATGTTTTCCAGCACTCATTGCTCCGCTGCTAAAGGTAGCATAGGCTTCACCAACTTCTGGCATTGCAAATTGATTTTCACCTAATTGCTGAGCGTTATCTTCCTCTGGCTGTTCTTCAAGTTTGGCACGAGATTCCACAATTTTTCGATAGTCTATTTCTTCTGTTTTTTCTGGTGTCTGTTTGTTTTCTGGTATAACTTTGTTTCCTTTTTCTTGTGATAATTGTGACTTACCCATGACTAAGCCCGCCATCAGGTTACAATTTTGCTGCAAGTTTATTGCTTCGTGAAATGTGCTTTCTATCGGGTTCTTAATATTAGTTGGTGAGACTTTAAATAATATGTTTTTTTTCTTTGTGCCAGGTATAACGACTTCCTGAGTTTCCTTTGTTAAAACAAGTTGTACTACTGAATCAACAGCTTCTAAACGTTTATTACTATCTTCAATTATACTATTCGTAACAAATAATTCCTTGGGCTGCTTGGCATTAGGTACAGCCATTTCTCCATCATCAGAGACTTTTAAACCCGTCTGTTTTTTCAATAATTCATAATCAAATTTCACATTGTTATCTTGCGTCTTTGTTTCTAATTCTTGGGAAAGGAATTCTTGCTCTGATTCTTGAATTTCATAGCATTGTAAAGTCGGGTTAATTGCAGTAATTTGCCGCTTTACTAAAGGTGAGTTAAAGCCTTGTTGATTAATTCCCATCGATTGACGCTGTACCATGCCACCCGTTTGCTGGACTACATGAGTTAATTCATGTGCCGTTAAATAGGAATTATGTGGCGATTTGTCTTTACCGTAGTAAATATCACTACCATGAGTAAACGCATGTGAGCCTAATATTTGATTCATCTGTACTGCGGTAGAGTCGTTATGCACGCGCACTTTGGCGAAATTAAAGCCAAAACGTGGTTCCATGTAGGAACGTACATTGTTAGACAAAGGGCTACCTTTTCCTTTAGTCGCGTTTATTTGGGTTTCTAAATTGCCGCTAGCTTCTATGCCAGCATCAGCTTGGCGTAATGGCTTCATCTGCATTATTTCCCCATCAACAGCAGTCGTTTGACGCTGGAGCGGCTGATTAGGGGTATGTTGCATACTCACAACCTTTGCCGCTATAGAATTAGCTTCTTGCTCGTACTTATCCCCTGGCTTGCCAATACTAAGCTTTGGTTGAATCCTTAATGATGCTGCTGTCTGAGTACCAGGAGCAAATATCGATATATTGTTAAAGTTGAAACCAAAGCGCTGAATATTCTCTTTCTGTTGAACTGGTGCTATCTCAGTTTTCGGTTCGATAGCAGAGGGAACTTTTTGTAATTGGGACGGCAAAGACCCAGACTTCTTGGAGGTAATTTTCTTGGTATGTATTCGGTTGCTCATCAACATTTTCAATATCAACCCTTACTTTAAGTATAAGCATTTAAAATTACCATATATAACAGTAGACCCGCCATAATATTACCCACCAACCAATACAGTAGGAAGCCCTTGTCCGACTACCGTTGCCACAGGTACAGGCCCCCCTGGAGTAATCGTCGTTCCACCACTTACCACAGATGTCACACGAGCCGCAGGACGCCCACCAATCAGAACTGTTGCACTACCAGTGGAAATAGCACCCGGAGAAGCATTAATTACAGGTCCATAAACCATATCGCCAATACAAGCTGCAGGCTGTCCACCAATTAAAACATTAGGCACACATACCCCAATAATCACATCACCAGTAACCGTTAAGTCACCCATTCGTGCAGATGGAAACATAAAAAACACTCCTTTACTAATAACAAATAATCAACAATTAAGACGAATTAACCCCCCGGTAATACCTACAGAAGCACCACCACTTATATTCACAGCCGCACCACCACTCATGCTCACAGAGGTACTAGATTGTAAGCTCATCGTAGCAGTAGCTTGAATGCTAATAGTTCCAGCAGTTTTAATCGTAATTCCAGTAGGAACTAACTCAATCGAACTACTACCAACAGTCAGACTAATTTTTTGTGTTGCAGTCAGAGCAATTTCGCCACCATTAACACTAATTTTTTTAACTGTTCCAGTAGTACCAGATTTAACTGTTATATCACCTGTAGAAGTTAAACTAATAGTCTTATTGCTGTCATCGCAACGCAATTTATGACCACCAGTAGTTTCTAATTCTAAAAATTTCTCACTATCATTCATGCGTAAATTGTGACCATCTACAGTTTGCAGGTAAGCACCTTTTTTTGTTGTTTTATCTTCTTCTACAAACTGCAGTTTATGTCCGACACGGGTTTTAAACGTTCGCAAACGCACTTTACCACCCACAACAGTATCATCCACTGTTTCTGGAGGTTTATCTGTACCATTCCAGACATTACCAATTACGTAAGGGCGATGAATATCACCATGTTCAAATGCTACTAGTACTTCATCATTAACCTCTGGTAAACAATCAAAGCCTCTACCAGGTCCAGCCCCTGCAGCTACTACTCGTGCCCAGTTGCTTTCATGTTCTTCAGTAAGGGTAGGAAATTTGACTCGTACTCTACCCATACCTTTAGGGTCTTTATTATTACTAACTATTCCCACCATTAAGGTTTGTCCTGGTTGCAGATGGGTAGGAGGTGAGAGAGTAGATAACAAGTCTCCAGCACGCAAACCACGAACGCTAAATTCTGTAGTGTATCTACGTCCATCAAATAGGTGGCAAGTTCCAGCAACATAATACTCACCGCTATATTTGCCCATGTCTGTGAGTGTGACAACTCTTCCGGGACGGATTTCGGGATTACCTTCAGCTTCTGCATCAGCATAAACAAACTCTCCCCCCAGTTCGTTACACAATGCCTGAGCCATTTTGTCAGCTTCACCCGCACTAAATACTGGTTGGTCTACAACTATCATCTTGGGCTTTATATTAAACTTGGTGCTATTTGCGCTACCCTTGCCATTATCGGTCTTAGTAATTACCTGCTCTGTGGTTGCTGTGGAGATAATAGGCTTTTTAGTCGTATAGTCCCAACCGCGCACCTCTACAGATTCAACTTGTTCAGCACTGGTGACGCGAACACCGAAACTGTGAATATCTTCTAACCACTTAAGGCTTAAAACATTTCCTTTTGCGGGTTGACGAAAATTAAGCTTACCATCTTGTACAAAAAGCTCAAACCCCAAACGAGCTGCACGCTCGCGCAAGAACTCCATGTTGGTTTGATTCTCTTGAAAAACGTACTCATGAACAATAGAAGTAGAAGTAATTGTGCCAGTTGCTATACCTGCTTCACCGGCAATCTGGCTAACAATATCGCTATCCTTAGTATTTTGGAAGGAGCGGTTGTATCGTCCCCGGTGCAGACGATGGGAAATATCATAACCACGAATTACAATTGGAGCTTGAGACTCGCGGGTAAAGTGGGTTTCTATGGCTGTTATTTCCCCATCTAAAACATAGCTCTCCTGTCCTTGTTCAAACTCTACATTTTCGGTGGTACTAGAAGCAAAACCAATTTTAATTTTCTTGCCAATTGCAAATAAATTGTCGTGACGCCAAGGTTGTTGGCTGCGTCCTGGAAAATAATCATTTTGAATCACCAGAGTAAACATTCCAGGTAGATGTAGACTCTCTTCCACCTTTATTTGGAGAATATCTTCAATTAAATCAGCCGGAGCGTTGGCGCCATCAATCTGTAACAGGGGTTGGGATATGTAACGGACATCAGGCATAATATTTCCACCATTTCCACCAGTCGATTTACAATAGCTTAGTAAGCTTAGGTATTGTCGAGTATTATCCAAAAGTCGAGTTACTATTTAAGCCGACTGCTTCGATTATCGCCGTTACGGTTAACAGTGCTAGGAGTCCCCATCCCAGGTTGAGCAATCGATTCATCTACTTCTTCTAAAGTTAGGCTGACTTTCGCTCTTACTGGTGTGCCATCAGGTAAAAATAAGGTAAGGCTGTAATTTACAGAGGTGACGAAGCAACGTATATACTGCTGGTCACCCCAGGTAAATACGTATACTGGAGGGCGCTTTTCTTTACCTTCACCAGCTTCAGCAAAATTAACAGCTTTTTCAAATTTCTTTAGGTGCTTTAAAACGCTTGTACCATCTTCGTAGGTATCGAAAATAATATCATTAATAGATAGGGTGCAGGGTTCTGGATACGCAAAGCTAACTTTGGGTAGACCTCTACCTGTACGCGCTCCTTCGCTTCTGGTTAGGTTTATTTGCTGTGAGAAATCTAATTGGTTTGGGTTAAACATAAACTCAATATCAGAGTTACCTGTTTCTGTGGCTATAAGTTTGGCTTTGACTAGACGGGTTGTTGACATATTTTTGGTTATGAATTTAGGTTAATGAAGGTCTCACGCAGAGCCGCAAAGACGCAAAGTTTTAAAATAGTTTTACTACGGTAAACGTCTTGAATGGTTTCCTCTCCTTTCTTGTTCTATTTCTAGTTTTCTTCGTAGCATTTTATAAATTTCTTGTGCGAGGGTTTCTAAGTTTTTTAATTCATCATTTGATGATGGTTGATTAATGGTATGTTCTTGGGTTGTTGTGTTATTTGTCAGCGAGTTTTCTTTTTTGGTTTGAATAATTGATTGAGAAGTAGTTGATTGAGAAATAGTTGGTTTAGTATTTATTTGAGATTGTTTCTGCTGCTGTTTAGTAGATGTTAATGATGTATATCCATTATTTTTATGCTTTTCTTTTACTAGGGGTTGTACGACTAAGTTTTGGCTGTCATTTACTTTTTGATTTGCTGTGGCTAATTCTGCAATACTACCCCATGAAGTAGGAAGTTCTTTGCTTGATTTTTTCTGCACATAGGAAGTTGGAGATGGTGAGACTTTTTGATGATATAAGGGTGAGTTATAAGTATTTCTTGGAGTAGTTTTAGGCTGTGATTTTTTTGCTTCTGTAAATGTAGAAATAATCAAATCGGATGGTTGAGATAAAGGACTAAAAACTGATATATTTTTTATGACTTGAGGTAATTGTGAAATTTCTGTTTTTTGAATTGTATGTTGTGTGTCTCTTTCTGTTGCTAATAACTCTTTTGGTGATTTTTCTGATAATGCTTGGATAGCTTTTATTTCCGGTGCTACTGTAATTGGTTTTGTTTGTATTTTGGTGTTTATAGCATCTCTTTGAATAACGGAGTTTGAACCCGTGGAATCAATTTGAGGTGTTAGGGTTGATGTTGCTTCTTGTTTAGTTTGTAAATTTGTATCCGATTGTGGAGAATTTAGGGGATTAATTTCTCTGGTCGATTTATCAGCGAACTCAGCAATTTCGTTTGCAAAATTTCTTTGGATAACGGAGTTTGAACCTGTGGAATCACTTTTAGGTGTGACGGTTGGTGTTGCTTCTTGTTTCAGTTGTAAATTTGTATCCGGTTGTGGAGAACTTAGTGGATTAATTTCTTTTGTTGGTATATCAGTAAACTCAGTACTTTCGTTAGTAAACTCTCTTTGAATAACAGAGTTTAAAGCTGTGGAATCAGTTTGAGGTGTGACGGTTGGAGTCGCTTCTTGCTTTGGTTGTAAATTTGTTTGGTTAGTAAAGTTTTTTTGAATAAGGGAGTCTGAATCCGTGGAATCATTTCCAGGAGTGACGGTTGGTGTTGCTTCTTGTCTCCTTTGTAAATTTGTATCCTGTTGTGGAGAATTTAGCGGATTAATTTCTCTTGTCGGGGTATCAGTAAGTTCAAAATTTTCGTTAGTAAACTCTCTTTGAATAACAGAGTTTAAAGCTGTGGAATCAGTTTGAGGTGTGACAGTTGGTGTTGCTTTTTGTTTCGGTTGTAAATTTGTATCCGGTTGTGGAGAATTTAGGGGATTAATTTCTCTTGTCGGGATATCAGCGATTTCAGCACTTTCGTTAGTAAACTCTCTTTGTATAATAGAGTTTGAAGCTGTGGAATCAGTCTGAGGTGTGACGGTTGGTGTTGCTTCTTGTTTCGTTTGTAAATTTGTATCTGATTGTGGAGAATTTCGCTGATTAATTTCTCTTGTCGATATATCAGTGAACTCAGCACTTTCGTTAGTAAACTCTCTTTGAATAAGGGAGTTTGAAGCTTTGGAATCAGTTTGAGGTGTGACGGTTGGTGTCGTTTCTAATTTCGTTTGTAAATTTGTACCGAGTCGTGGAGAAGTTGACGGATTAATTTCTCTTGTATGGACATCAGCTAGTTCAGCACTTTCGTTATTAAACTCTCTTTGAATAACAGAGTTTGAACCAGTGGAATCAGTTCCAGAAGTGACACTTAGTGTTGCTTCTTGTTTCGTTTGTAAATTTGTATCAAGTTGTGGAGAAGTTGACGGATTAATTTCTCTGGTTGATTTATCAGTGAACTCAGTACTTTCGTTGGTAAACTCTCTTTGAATAAGAGAGTTTAAACCTGTGGAATCAGCTCCAGGGGTGACAGTTGGTGTCGTTTCTTGTTTCGTCTGTAAATTTGTATCGAGTTGTGGAGAAGTTGACGGGTGAATTCCTCTGGTTGATATATCGGTAAGTTCAGCACTTTCGTTAGTAAACTCTCTTTGAATGAGGGAGTTTGAAGCTGTGGAATCATTGTTAGGAGTGACGGTTGGTGTTGCTTCCTGTTTCGGTTGTAAATTTGTATCCGGTTGTGGAAAATTTAGGGGATTAATTTCTCTTGTCGGGATATCAGCTAGTTCAGCAATTTCGTTAGTAAACTCCCTTTGAATGACGGAGTTTGAAGCTGTGGAATCAGTTTCAGGGGTGACAGCTGGTGTTGCTTCTTGTTTTAGTTGTAAATTTGTATCGAGTTGTGGAGAAGTTGACGGATTAATTTCTCTGGTTGATTTATCAGCAAACTCAGCAATTTCGTTTGCAAAATTTCTTTGGATAACGGAGTTTGAACCTGTGGAATCACTTTCAGGTGTGACGGTTGGTGTTGCTTCTTGTTTCGGTTGTAAATTTGTATCCGGTTGTGGAGAAGTTGACGGATTAATTTCTCTGGTTGATTTATCAGCAACCTCAGCGTTTTCGTTAGTAAACTCTCTTTGGATAACGGAGTTTGAAGCTGTGGAATAAGTTCCAGGTGTGACAGTTGGTGTCGTTTCTTGTTTCGTCTGTAGACTTGTATCTGTTTGTGGGGAGGTTGACGGATTAATTTCTTTTGTTGATATATCAGCGAGTTCAGCACTTTTATTAGTAAACTCTCTTTGAATAACCGAGTTTGAACCTGTGGAAGAAGTCCCAGACCTGACGGTTGGTGTTGCTTCTTGTTTCAGTTGTAAATTTGTATCCAGTTGTGGAGAATTTAGCGGATTAATTTCTCCGGTTGATTTATCAGCAAACTCAGCAATTTCGTTTGCAAAATTTCTTTGGATAACGGAGTTTGAACCTGTGGAATCACTTTCAGGTGTGACGGTTGGTGTTGCTTCTTGTTTCGGTTGTAAATTTGTATCCGGTTGTGGGGAGGTTGACGGATTAATTTCTCTGGTTGATTTATCAGCTAACTCAGCACTTTCGTTAGTAAACTCTCTTTGAATGAGGGAGTTTGAACCTGTGGAAGAATTCCCAGACCTGACGGTTGGTGTTGCTTCTTGTTTCGTCTGTAAATTTATATCCGGTTGTGGAGAAGTTGACGGATTAATTTCTCTGGTTGATTTATCAGCGAGCTCAGCAATTTTGTTAGTAAACTCTCTTGGAATAAGGGAGTTTGAACCCGTGAAATCAGTTTTAGAAGTGACGATTGGTGTTGTTTCTTGTTTCAGTTGTAAATTTGTATCTGCTTGTGGAAGAGTTGACGGATTAATTTCTCTGGTTGATTTATCCGTGACCTCAGCACTTTCGTTAGTAAACTCTCTTTGAATAAGGGAGTTTGAACCCGTGGAATCAGTTTTAGGAGTGACAGTTGGTGTCGTTTCTTGTTTCGGTTGTAAATTTGTATCTGCTTGTGGAAGAGTTGACGGATTAATTTCTCTGGTTGATTTATCAGTGAACTCAGCACTTTCGTTTGCAAACTCTCTTTGAATAACGGAGTTTGAACCTGTGGAATCAGTTTCAGGTGTGACGATTGGTGTTGCTTCTTGTTTTGGTTGTAAATTTGTATCAAGTTGTGGAGAATTTAGAGGATGAATTTCTCTTGTTGATATATCAGTAAACTCAGCACTTTTGTTAGTAAACTCTCTTTGAATAACGGAGTTTGAACCTGTGGAATCACTTTTAGGTGTGACGGTTGGTATCGCTTCTTGTTTTGGTGGTAAATTTGTATCAAGTTGTGGAGAAGTTGACGGATTAATTTCTTTTGTTGAGATATCAGTTAGTTCAGCACTTTCGTTAGTAAACTCTCTTTGAATAACGGAGTTTGAACCTGTGGAATCAGTTTCAGGTGTGACGATTGGTGTTGCTTCTTGTTTTGGTTGTAAATTTGTATCAAGTTGTGGAGAATTTAGAGGATGAATTTCTCTTGTTGATATATCAGTAAACTCAGCACTTTCGTTAGTAAACTCTCTTTGAATAACGGAGTTTGAACCTGTGGAATCACTTTTAGGAGTGACGGTTGGTATCGCTTCTTGCTTCGTTAGTAAATTTGTATCGACCTGTGGAGAAGTTGACGGATTAATTTCTCTTGTCGGGATACCAGCTAGTTCAACACTTTTGTCAGTCAACTCTCTTTGAATAACAGAGTTTGACCCTGTGGAATCAGTTTCAGGTGTGACGATTGGTGTTGCTTCTTGTTTTGGTTGTAAATTTGTATCAAGTTGTGGAGAATTTAGAGGATGAATTTCTCTTGTTGATATATCAGTAAACTCAGCACTTTCGTTAGTAAACTCTCTTTGAATAACGGAGTTTGAACCTGTGGAATCACTTTTAGGAGTGACGGTTGGTATCGCTTCTTGCTTCGTTAGTAAATTTGTATCGACCTGTGGAGAAGTTGACGGATTAATTTCTCTTGTCGGGATACCAGCTAGTTCAACACTTTTGTCAGTCAACTCTCTTTGAATAACAGAGTTTGACCCTGTGGAATCAGTTTCAGGTGTGATGGTTGGTGTTGCTTCTTGTTTCGTTTGTAAATTTGTATCTGCTTGTGGAGAAGTGAACGAATTAATTTCTCTTGTGTGGATATCAGCTAGTTCAGCATTTTCGTTAGTAAACTCTCTTTGAATAACGGAGTTTGAACCTGTGGAATCACTTTTAGGAGTGACATTTGGTGTTGCTTCTTGTTTAGTTTGTAAATTTGTATCTGATTGTGGAGAACTTAGTGGATTAATTTCTCTGGTTGATATATCAGTAAACTCAGCACTTTCGTTAGTAAACTCTCTTTGAATAACAGAGTTTGAAGCTGTAGAATCAGTTCCAGGAGTGACGGTTGGTATCGCTTCTTGTTTTGGTTGTAAATTTGTATCGAGTTGTGGAGAATGTCGCTGATTAATTTCTCTGGTTGATATATTAGTAAACTCAGCACTTTCGTTAGTAAACTCTCTTTGAATAACAGAGTTTGAACCCGTGAAATCAGTTCCAGGAGTGACACTTGGTGTTGCTTTTTGTTTCGTTTGTAAATTTGTATCTGCTTGTGGAGAAGTGAACGAATTAATTTCTCTTGTCGGGATATCAGTTAGTTCAGCAATTTCGTTAGTAAACTCTCTTTGAATAAGGGAGTTTGAAGCTGTGGAATCACTTTTAGGAGTGACAGTTGGTGTCGTTTCTTGTTTCGGTTGTAAATTTGTATCTGCTTGTGGAAGAGTTGACGGATTAATTTCTCTGGTTGATTTATCAGTGAACTCAGCACTTTCGTTTGCAAACTCTCTTTGAATAACGGAGTTTGAACCCGTGGAATCAGTTTTAGGAGTGACAGTTGGTGTCGTTTCTTGTTTCGGTTGTAAATTTGTATCTGCTTGTGGAGGAGTTGACGGATTAATTTCTCTGGTTGATTTATCAGTGAACTCAGCACTTTCGTTTGCAAACTCTCTTTGAATAACGGAGTTTGAACCTGTGGAATCAGTTTCAGGTGTGATGGTTGGTGTTGCTTCTTGTTTCGTTTGTAAATTTGTATCTGCTTGTGGAGAAGTGAACGAATTAATTTCTCTTGTGTGGATATCAGCTAGTTCAGCACTTTCGTTAGTAAACTCTCTTTGAATAACGGAGTTTGAACCTGTGGAATCACTTTTAGGAGTGACATTTGGTGTTGCTTCTTGTTTAGTTTGTAAATTTGTATCTGATTGTGGAGAACTTAGTGAATTAATTTTTCTTGTGTGGATATCAGCTAGTTCAGCACTTTCGTTGGTAAACTCTCTTTGAATAACGAAGTTTGAATCCGTGGAATCAGTTCCAGGAGTGACGGTTGGTATCGCTTCTTGTTTCGGTTTTAAATTTGTGTCTGCTTGTGGAGAATTTAGAGGATTAATTTCTCTTGTTGATATATCAGTAAACTCAGCACTTTTGTTAGTCAAATCTCTTTGGATAACGGAGTTTGAACCCGTGGAAGAATTTCCAGATGTGACTGTTAGTATCGCTTCTTGTTTCGGTTTTAAATTTGTGTCTGCTTGTGGAGAATTTAGAGGATTAATTTCTCTTGTTGATATATCAGTAAACTCAGCACTTTTGTTAGTCAAATCTCTTTGGATAACGGAGTTTGAACCCGTGGAAGAATTTCCAGATGTGACTGTTAGTATCGCTTCTTGTTTCGGTTTTAAATTTGTGTCTGCTTGTGGAGAATTTAGAGGATTAATTTCTCTTGTTGATATATCAGTAAACTCAGCACTTTCGTGAGCAAACTCTCTTTGAATAACAGAGTTTAAACCCGTGGAAGAAGCTTGAGGTGTGACACTTGGTGTTGCTTCTTGTTTTGTCTGTATATTTGTATCCAGTTGTGGAGAAGTTGACGGATTAATTTCTTTTGTTGATATATCAGCTAGCTCAACACTTTCATTAGTAATATCAAATCCGTTTGTATTATAATTATCTTCTTCTTTGCGTCTTTGCGATTCTGCGTGAGATAATAATTCCGAAGATGCTGGGGACGATATAAAATTTCTGTGGATAACAGAGTCTGAGCCAGTGGAAGAAGTTTCAGATGTAACTGCTGTAGTTTCCAGTCTAGTCTGTATATTTGTATTATTTTTTTGAAAAAAGGGTGAATCTTGAAAAGGATTTTCAAACGTTGTGTAATCAGAAGTATCCGAGTTTAAAAAAGCTGCATGGTCAAAATTTAATAATGAATTAGCCCCCAACGGAGACAAAAATTTAGGACTAATTAAACGCTGTCCTAAAGGTTGGTGAGCTAGTAATGGTTTTTTAATTCCTAAAGGTTCGTCATGCTCTGTTTGATTAGAATCAAACTTGGCTTCGTCATGTTCTATCATAGATAATTAATGACTAGAAAAGTAACCTGAACTATCCCGTCCGTTGAGAATTGTTGAACCACCAGCTTTTGTTTTTGCAACCTTCAAACCTTCATAAGTTAATGTTAGTTCTTCAATTGCAACATTATTAGCATCTGCACTTAAACTCGGCGCCTTCCATGATATCGGAATAGCACCAATTAGCGTCCAACATTGCATTGTTTCTCCTGCTTGGTTGAATAGTAAAATATTAATATTACGACGTTCTTTAGCGTTTTTACCCACATCGCTCAATATCTTGCTAATCCAATTCCAAAAAGTTAAATCATTCGTAACACCTCGTTTAAGAGTAATATCAGTAAATTCCGCTTGTCCTAACAGCACTCTTTGTTGGTCATTCACACCACCTTCTGAAAACTTTTCTGTTTTGACTGTTATTGCTAACCCATCACATTCAGTGAAACTCGCAGTAATGCTGTTTTCAATTTCCACATAAAAACGATTGGCTGTTACATAATCTAAACTCATATTTATTGATAATATTATTGACTATTACGCGATACTTAAAGTTGAGAAAAAACTATAAATATTTCCCATAGTTTCGACTACGTTCTTTTTGGCTATGCAAATCTTTCTCCAATAATTTATAAACTTTCTCGCTCAGTTTTGATAGCAGTTGAGGATTATCTAAAACTTTTCGAGCTAGTTTACGGATTTCTTCATGGTTATCAAGGTAAGGCATAAAATTTCCTTTGTTAGGGAGCATCTCAATTTTGCAAAAAAAGTTTGCAGTGGGAGCATCTTGCTCCTTATTTGTCACACAAGCGGGCTAGAAGCCCGCACTACAAAAACGATAAATTTACACATTTGGGATGCTCCCCTTTGTTAGTCGGTAAAGAATATAATAAGTTTAATAGTACAGCCTAACTGACTCTACTCGAAATTATATTCTTTAAGTAGTAGACAAAAGTATAATCCTATCTTTTTGTATGAGTGCTTTTCACATCGAATTATCTATTTCCATTTTACTATTGTTATCGCTTTGCTCACTACTTGTTACTGGTGGTTTCAAAGTTTCGAGAATTCCAGGGTTCCATGCCGCATCTCGTTGTACGCGGTCAAAAATCTGCCCATTTAGTGGGCTAAAGCTGCTACTACCTTGTGATTTTGGTAATACAAATTTGTCATTTTTGTACAAGCCTTTTGGCGCAGACCATGCAATATTAATTTTTAATCCTAAGCGACCTTTTGCTTCTACTGTCCATCTAGCAAAGAGTGGATGATTGCTATCAGCCAATTTAGATAACTCTAAAATTCCATGTTCGTAAGGAATCATATGCGAATTAGCTGTATTCGTACCTGCAACTAAATTGACTGCACTTGTAGCTCCTCCTAAGCGTGCGCCACGTATATGCAACCACTCCCAATCTGTAGAGCCACAACCAGGAGCATTTAGTGCTAAAGCATAAGCAGCAGCATTCATACCACCCATTGATGCTACTTGTCCTTCGCCACGTTCTTTTCCCTTTGCTTCTGCTGTAAATTCAACTTCCTGAACTGTTAACAGGGGAACCGTCTTTTCTAAATTACTGGCAGCAGTTTCTAGTTCTTTGGCATTTGATGAATTAATATCTTTCAGAGCCAAACTTTTACCAGCAAATACATACTTGCTTCGCTTGTCTTGTGGCTTTGAATCTTGACCAGTTACCGACGCTGGTCTACGCATATAAAAATATTTATCAGGTTCATAACTTTCTTCATAGAGCCTAGCAACTTCCAACAAATCAACTTTCCTTTCGGCGATTCTAGCCCTAATAGTTGATACATCAGTCTTAATAAGGTTGACATTTTGGTGTTCTTGGGGCTTAAACCAGTTTGGTATTGAATTAACGTACCACAAAGCTCCTTCCGCAGCGCTAAAGCGGAAATTCATCTTGCCAATTTCGCCACTTGGTGTTGGTTCTCGTTTTGTCATTCGTGCAGCAATATTTGCTTGTGCGTGTTTCAAAATATCCTGATCTACCATACTCACAGAATCGGGAGTCCAAGGTTTAGGTTGGGATTTGCCAAACATGTTGGTAACGTAAAACAACTGCTTGGAACTATTCATTAGTAAGTCAGCTTGATTTTTACCTCCTAGACCAGTGTATGAACCCAGATACTGATACTCTCCTTGTGGTTGCTCTGTATCATTATCTACCCAGCCATATAAATAGCAATCTTCATTATCTGGTTGCAGTAGTTTAAATTTCCTTTGAATTGTTGCTTTTGTAGATAGCTGAACTAACTTGTTTGGTCTTTGAACTTGAGGTTGGATATTCTCAGCGGCTATATTCAGCTTTGGTTGAATGGAGGGTGGTAATAGTTGGGTATTATTAGCAAAAATTGAGATTTTGGCGAAGTTATGACCTAACTTTTCGGCTGTGTCTTGGATTTGTGATGGTGATGGGTCAATTTGAGGCTGGATAGTAAAACTGCCTGGTGTAGATGCATTTTGCAATGGTGCTGATTTGGAATTTGGTAAAGCTTTTTCTTGAGGATGTATCCAATTTTTCATTGCGAACCTCGAATTTGAATTTTTGCTAATTAATGTTTATCTCTTTCAAATAACTTTTTACTTTTGACCTGTTATCGGTACTAACCCAGCCTTACCCAAAAGTTGTTGCACTTCTGATGTTCTAAGCATATCAGCAAATTTTTGCCCAATAGGGGTACGACTATTATCTGCTGGGTAAACTACGACTATCGGATAACCGAGGGGGTAACTACCGCTTTTAAATACTTGAACGTTAGGCTGATAGCGACCTTTGTCGTTACACAAATCTGTAGATGGTTCCACATCCTTACCATTATCTTGAATCAAAGTTTGCACTGCTGGTCGATTACCATCCACTAAAGCGAGGGGATATGCAGAACATTGACCAAAAACTTGACTGAGTGTCGCAAAACCGATACTACCGATATTGCTTTCTTCAAAATCGCGTAGTACTTGCTGGAGCATTGTTAAAGTCGGTAAAGTTTGAATAGGGGGTGCATTGGAAGTAATAAATGTACTAGATTGATTAGCTTTTTGTTGTTGGAGCAAATTTCTAAATGCCATAATCGCATTTTTATCTTTGAGTACTCGTTGCTCAAATATACGCACCGCTTCTTTTTCTGGTGGGAAATATAGCTTTACTGGTAAATCTGCACCACCAAGTTGTTGCCAATTGGTTATTTTACCTGTGTATAATTCACGTAGCTGTTCTAAGCTAATTTTGCCATTTAACGCTTTCGGTAAGCCGCTTTCACGTTTTGCATAGCTAAATGCTACAAATACGACTAACCCATCATACGCAACTTCCCTATGTAACATCTGTGGTGTTAAATCATTAACTAAACTGGTAACACCAAAGTCAACTTTCCCCGATTGCACTTTAGCTAACGCTGTTTCGGGTAAATCTTCTGGTTGGAAATTAAGCTGTAATTTCGGTTGACTTTCTTTAAGTTTTTCTTCTAAAGTTTGATTTTTTAATATTAAATTCGTGCTGCGAAGAATATAACTCCATATTCCTTTCCGTTCACCAGTATAAGTAAAATTTCCTGGTGGTACTGCTGGTACATCTTTGAGACAGCAAACCGTTACTTCCTCTGCAATTTCTGGAGGTTCCTGTAATTTTTGGAAGACCAGCCACAACAAAGACCCCAGCA
Source organism: Scytonematopsis contorta HA4267-MV1 (assembly GCA_019359035.1). Taxonomy (GTDB): domain Bacteria; phylum Cyanobacteriota; class Cyanobacteriia; order Cyanobacteriales; family Nostocaceae; genus Scytonematopsis; species Scytonematopsis contorta. Next base: position 129,054 of record JAHHIC010000029.1, read on the forward strand.
ACAATAAACCGAGAATTCCGAATAGCCAAATAGGCGATCGCAATAGTTTGGTTTTTGGTTTGGCTTTTTCAATTTCCGTTTCTGCTGTAATTAATCTAGCTTCTGCTGGAGCGAACGGTGGTAATTGTAACAGCGTGATGCGTGCTTCTTCAGCACTAGCAAATGGCTTATCAAACTCTAAAAGTCTTAAAATAAAAGCTTTCAGGCTCGGTTCCACACTTCCCCAATGCTTATTTATCAAAGGGTCGAGTGGCTCGCCAGTCTCTGAGTATACAGTATCTCCCGTCAATAAATAAAAGGCAACATATCCCAAAGCTTTCAAGTCTTCGATTTTTGTAGGGGTAGTTATTGGGGACATAGGAGGGTTAAATAATTTTTCCCACAGTGCTAAATCACACACATGTATGAAAAAATCCTTTGCCTCTGCCATTGTCAACGAACTATTTACCAACGAGCTATCTACCAACAAACTATTTATCAGCAAACTATCAAGGCTAATATTACCGTGGGCAATACCCTGCTGGATATCACCCGAAGGAAGACGGAATTTTTGTCCGTGGAGAAATTGTAAGGTTTGCAGTACTTGTTCCAGGACACGACGCACTTGTTGCGTGTTCATGGCTCCATTAGTAGCTAAGTAACTACCCAGAGTTGGATAGGCATCTAGGTTACTATTTGTTACCAAGTAACAGCGTTCGCTTACTGGGTCGCAAAACGCATCCCAAGGCACAATCAAGCGAATATCCTGTATTCTGCCATCAGCTAAGCTCAATCCCGTAAGACGTTCAAAGGATTGTTTACGTTGCCTTGTTTCCTCAGGATTAAAACAGCGATTGGGTAACGGGAACTCTTTAATTATTACTGTCTGCTGGTCAATAGCTTGAATACCGCGATATAACCGCCCTTTACCCCTGTGTCCAATATAACTTTCGACTTTGTATCTACCCTTGTATCCCCGCAATTCAGTTTTGGGAAGGAAAATTACCGGGAAATTACATTTGACACAATACTGAGACTCCGGTTCTTGTTCTAAAGTTTTTTGCGTCCACTCGCAGCCTAAAGGATTTGTTTCTAAGCAGCGGTACTTGCGATAAAGCGGGTCAACACCCAATGGAGCAGAGTCAGTATAAGTGACGGTCGGAGTTTCGTCAGTTTCTGCAACTGGTTCCAGGTTGTTTTCTTTCTTAAATAAATTGGGAAATGTTGATGTAATTTTTTCTTGTAAAGGAGCCGTTTTTTCTTGCAGGACGGGAGCAAACCAGTTAAATTTCTTCAGCCATTGCTTTTTTTTTGGTGGCTGAGCTTTTGAGCTAACTTGCGAAGTTGGCTGTTGATTTAACTTTTCTTGTTCCCCAAGTTGTCTGAGTGTCTCTTTGCTTTTTTCCTTAACCACGAGTGTAAACTTTGTGCGGTGTTTGTGCGGTATCCTTATGGCGGCATGGTAGCGTAATTATTGGTTGAGGGATATTAGACTTTTTGGTAGATGGTGTTGCTTGCGATGTTCTGAGTTATTAGCTCTTAAAGCCTACAATTTTATTCGTATACCTTAAATAATCACCTCCAAACGCTTTCTGTATCTCGTAAGAAGCGCCTTTACTCAAACTAGTATCTCCTCGTGTTGTATGTTTGCCAATCGCCAATATTTCTATTGTGCCGCTTGATTCTTCCCATATAATGGTTTTTCCACCTTTGGAAGATGCATGACTTTGGCTACTTTTGCCCACAGCAGTAAGACCTTTGCCCGTCTGGTAGTAATACAATTCGCCTTTCTTTCCTGAGTTTCTCATGCAATCTGAAATTTCATGACCCCAATTAACGCTTTCATCAAGCTCTTCATCCAAGAGGGTTTTCAGTCCTTTTTCATCCAAGTTGTACTCCTCTGAAGCAATCAGGAAAGCTTGTTGGGGGTCTTCTGTTAGTGCCTCTCTATCCCCCTGATTATCAAAAATCAAACTAATAATCTTCTCATCTTCTTCTTCTATATACACTTCATCCCGTTGTAACTTTTCTTTAAACTGCTCTAAATTGTGGGGATAATCATTCACTGCTCCATCAAAATAGCTATAGAACTCCGTAATTCTCAAAAATTCTTCTTTTCTATTGTCTGCTTTTATGTTTTTAACTATCTCCGTACAATCTCCCTCTTCCAAATCCCCCATCTCATTCTTGTGGCTTAGAAGTCCGTAGAGTAGCTTGCCCCACTTTTCAACTTTTGTCTCAACTCCTCCAGCCATAAACAATGTTCTTACGCCAATAAACGTATCATCCAAAAGATTTTCTATTTCTTTCCTTAATTCCTGTAGATTGCTGATACTACCTTTAAGCTCCTGGCCTTCATAATGGGGGTTTTCGTTTTCATCTTCTCTTTGAATCACAGACAATCGCTGTACAGTCCCCCCATTCTGTTGCACTACATGGGTCAACTCATGGGCAATTAACTCCTGTCCTCCTCGATTCCCAGGATTATATTCTCCCTGCCGAAAGAAAATATCTTTCCCAGTCGTAAACGCCTTAGCTTGTATCGATTGGTTCATCTGGTCAGATTGAGTACCAGTATGTACCCTCACACCCTCAAAATTAGCCCCAAATGCCTGCTCCATCGGTTGACGGATACTATTTGCTAAAGGTTGTCCGCTACCTCTTGAGCTTTGAATAGTATTTTCTAAGTCTGGTGTTGCTGCCATTGATTCCCCAGTCGCTAAGCGTTGTACCACTGGCTTCATCTGTAATCCCTCATCCTCTTTTGCCCCGGACTGACACTGTACAGCTGGAGTCAGAGGTGCATTTATTCTACTTACTACCTCTGCTGCCACCCTGTCTGCTTCCTGCTCATACTTATCCCCTGGCTTTCCAATTGTCAATTTCGGTTGAATCGGTAGCCCTGACGACTGCGTACCAGGCGCAAATAAAGAAACATTACTTAAGTGGTGACCAAACTGTGCTGCTGTTTCTAAGTCTCGCGGCGATTTTTTTTCGGCTTGAGGCTGGGTATTAAAACCGCATGATGCCAAAGCATTTTGTATTGGTATATAAGTAGAGTTTTTTGTAATTTTTCTTTGAACGTGGATCTTGATTTTCATAATCAGCCTCAAAGCTCTTTATGACACTAAAATATGCAATTTAATTTTGGAATAGGTTATTTACAACAAACCCTGTTGCTGTAATTCTGGAATCAGCAGCGTCATGAATGCATTATGGTCAAAGTGTCCGGCATTGCGGTCTTCTAAAGAAGTGCTATTGTTAAACTGATTTGCTGCCCATCCAGCTAATATCCGGTCTTCATCAGCTAAATCATCTTTGACGTCACCGTTAGCATCTCTGGGGTCATTAGCTCCACCACCGCTAGTAAATAAGAGGGGTAAATTTTGACCGCCTTGATATGTGAGTATATCTTTCAATTTTTCCTTAGTATCCATGCTGCCTGACAATGCTTGTCCAATGCGACCTGCCACTTTACTTGAAGTTTTTTCTTTGGCCGCAATGTAGGTACTAGGCATAGCTCGGTCTAATATTAAAGCTTTAACATTTTCACCTCTGTCTCTCATCACCCGCTTCACCAAAGTCGCAGCAACTGGACTGCCTAAAGAGTAGCCATGCACTATAATAGTGTTAGCGGCTACACCTACCGTATTCCTGAGATAATCATACATCGCAACAGCATCTTCATATAATCCTGCCTCACTGGGGTCTCCACCACCACCACCGGGACCATTAGCAGTTTGATAACTACCACCAAAACCGCGATAGTTTACAGCTAGTACTTGTGCGTTGTTGGGAACATATTCACGGGCAATTCCCTTAGTATATTTTTCAGATGAACCGCCACTGCCTGATAGTATTAGCACTGTGGTGGCAGCTCCACCTGCAACAGGCGTGTAAAAATTACCTGTGAGTTGATTACCATTAGTACTTGCGATTGTTACTGGTGCTGTATTAATTATAGCTGGATTAATGTAAGCACCACCAGCCATATTACGACGGTCATTTTCTGAGCCAAATAGTGAATTTCTAGTTACACCAGCGATATCTGCAGCCTTAGTTTTAGCCGCTTGAATTATATGAGCACCATTTGTAGATTGCGACACCAACTTATTCCCTTGGTTTAGTTGATGACTCTGGTCGTCGTCTGACAGACGCTGAACCATCGGTTTTAGAGATGGAGAATTAATATTATTAACTACCTGTGCTGCTACCCTATCTGCTTCCTGCTCATACTTATCCCCTGATTGCCCAATTGTCAACTTAGGTTGAATCGGTATCCCTGACGACTGCGTACCGGGTGCAGATAAAGAAATATGACCTAGGTTATGACCAAACGATGCTACAGTTTCTGAGTCTGCTTGCGATATTTTTTCGGCTTGAGGCTGGATATTAAAGTCACTTGATATCAAAGCACTCTTGACTGGTGCAAAAGTAGAATTTTGTGCAACTTTTCTTCGAGGGGAAATCCTATTCTTCATACACAGCCCCAAATTTTAGTTTAGTGTTTGAACAAATTTGAACAAAAATGTTTCCAGCTTTACCCGATTGGGCAATGCCGTAATAATACGGTGCAACAAAGCAAATACTTGTATCATCTACAGCATCTTAGCTCAAATAGAACAGCGCGGCTATTAAATATTACAAACAGTTTTGAACTGTATCCTAAACCTGTAAATTTATCTGATTTCGTAGTGCGGGCTTCCAGCCCGCTTTCTGTGCATTAAGCGTTTCCTGTCCATTAAGTCGCAAGAAGCGTATCTTCCTGTCCAGTAGGTCGCTGATGCGTCCCACTACAAAATTTTTTTCAAAATTGGAATGCTCTGTTTCAAACTGCTTCTTAAAGTCCCGGAATCTCCGACACCTTCGACGGCAACTCATCCAGGGTAACACTTGTAGCCTGTCGCCACTCCTCCACCGTAAACTCATAACCGTGTCTCCGTGCCATTTCCACAAAAGTCTCCACATCAGGAGCCTCACTCAACTTAGCTTTCAAATCAAAATTAGTTTGCGCTACACGAAATAATCTTGTAACTTCTTGCTGTGCCATTATTTTCTCCTAATATAGTAAAATTACTAAACTAAACCCACCCCTTCACCTCAGTATCAGTAAGAGGGCGCTCCATCTTCGCGTACTCATTCTTAGCTGCCTGTAAGATATGTTCCATCCGTACCGATTCCCTTGCTTGAGCCGCAATGAAAGCCGCATTTAAGGCAATGTTACGAATATTACCCCCTGCAACACTAAGCTTTGCCAACTTAACTTCATCCACTCCCTCTTTTGGCGTTCGTGCAGGAAAAACTCGCCGCCAAATCTCCGCTCGTTGATTAGCATCAGGGAAAGGAAACTGCACAATAAACCGAATACGACGCAAAAACGCCTGGTCAATCGAATTCTTCAAATTAGTCGTAAGAATAGCCAGACCCGGATAAGTTTCCATCCGTTGCAACAAATAAGCAACTTCCATATTCGCATAACGGTCATGAGAATCTTTGACATCAGAACGCTTACCAAACAAAGCATCCGCTTCATCAAACAGTAAAATCACACCACCCATTTCTGCCGCATCAAACACCCTCCCTAAATTTTTCTCTGTTTCCCCAATATACTTACTCACCACCGCACTCAAATCAATTCGATAAAGGTCGAGTTTGAGAGCCTGTGCTAATACATCTGCTGCTAATGTTTTCCCAGTACCACTACCACCAGCAAATAAAGCACTAATACCTAACCCACGCTTACTTTTACTACCAAAACCCCATTCGTTATATACTTGGCTGCGATACTGTAATTGCGCTGCCAAATCTCGTAACACCTGCTTTTGTAGTTCCGGCAAAACCAAATCTTCCCAATCAGACGAGGACTCCACACGTTGTGCCAATTCATCCAAACGCGGACGAGCATTAGCACGGCAAATGTCCCATAGTGGGGAGTGGTGAGTAGGGAGTGGGGAGTGGGAAGGGGTTTGTTGTTTTGCAATGCTTTTGGCTTTAAGAGAAGCAGTAAAAATAGCCTCAGCACTCAAATTAAAATGAGAAACTAACACAGACGTATGTCCATTAATCTCAGCAGCCATATCACCTAAAGCTGACTGCCAAAGAAGAAGCTGTTCATCACTTGTTGGACTTTCAACATCGAAGCTAATTAAAGAACGATACTTTTGCCTTCGTCGCTGGTTACTAATAATAATCAGTGGTGCTTGTAAACTTTCAATAAATTGAGAAATTGCACTTTCTTGTTTAGCATCCCCTGTATCAAAACTATCAAATTCTAATAGTAAAGCAGCGCTGCTTAAAATATACTCCCGCTCCCATAAGCATTGCCATAACTTGAGAGTTCCCGTATCAGTAGCTAGTAATTGTGTGGAAATACTATAAGGAATAAGGTTAACTTGACGACAAGCTGCAGCCGCAATTGCTCTCTGACTTCCAACATTTTTACCACATAACTGCAATACTGGCAGCATCTTTTCTTCCTTTGATGCCACACACCAAGTATTTGCCATGTGCTCCGCTATTTGCCAGTGCGAAGGTACTAATTTATCTCTACTATTTACAGCCACCGCCATCCCCGCTAGTCGCTTATCCAATTGATGAATCCCCGTCAAGTAGTGCAAGATTTGTTCATCAATCCGCAGTGGACTAGTAGTCAGAGCATAACCACTTCCTATTTCAATCAGTTGCCAACGACGTAGGGGTGCTTCTGGTGTTAATGCTTGCCAGTGGGGTTCTGGCAATACCGCCAACGCTAAACTAAAAGTAGGATAAAAGCGTTGATTATCCCCCGATGCAGTTGCACATAAAGGAGCAAAACTACCATCTAACTCCACACCCGCGCATAGTAAGAGAATATCGCGTTCAAATGCCGACAAACCAAAGATTTCACATATTCGTTCTAATGCTGATTTTGTAGAGGAAAAATTAGAAGAAAAATTTATATCCTCCTCATCCTCGACTTTTTCCAGTGCTTCTTTACCAGCATGAACTTGTAAATAAGAACGAACGCGAACAATTGCTCGCATCAGGAAGCGTTGATTTAGATTATGCCAATCTGTATTTGCTGCTTTCAACATTAGACATCTCCGTCTAAGAGGATGTTTGAAAAGTATCAATGTTAACAAAGAACCTAACCCCTAACCCCTTCCGAACATCGGGAAGGGGAACAAGAAAATAGGGTTTTCAAAGCCTCTCTCCGTGTCGGGGAGAGACTTAATTTCCCCCCTTCCCTTGTAGGGAAGGGGGGTAGGGGGGTTAGGTCTGCGTGTGAATTTAGACATCAATAATGGGCCCAATATACTGCTCAAATGTAGAACTATTGGGGTCACTATCTACAGTAAGTAAACTTTCGGCTCCATCCACCACCAAACGCACAAGATACCTACCTAATACACAGTTACTAATATCAAAAGTAATAGAATTACTTTGAGGACGTCGGTTTTTGGTGTTATCAAAGCTATAACCAACAACTTCGCTTTGTAACAAAGGTGTGAGAATTAAAGTTACCGATTGCGATTTATCAACTATGACATCGACTTCCACTGTTATTTCCCCATCACATGTTCCATCCCCGTTATCTTGCACTCTGGCTATAGTGAGGAATGTAATGGTAGGACGGAGCATAATTGGTAATATATTTGAATTAGCTCCACGTTGGGGATGCAACACTTGCAAGCTTTGAACCCCTGCGCTTAATGATGTGGCGTTTGCAGATGCTAAATCTACAGTAATTTCTTTAGAGGTAACGCTTTGGGCAGTTACCCTAACATTACCGATGCTGACTACAGTTACATCCGACTCTAGCCTATCGCCTTGAATAATTAAGGTGCTACTAGTAAGAATTAACGGTGTCGCAGCTAACTCCACTTGCCAATATTTTGATTGTTCTTCAATAGTTTTGATTTTAGTAATAACTGGTTGTGAAGATGTGACATGAGGCTGTAATTTGCGTACAGGTAAGGGCTTTTTAATCAGTTCACCACCGTCGATTAAGACTACGCTGGCTTTATAACCTATTGATAGGGAATAAGGGGTTTGAAAAAAGACCGTCCAAATTTTAGAAATTTCCTCAATGTTCATATCTAAAGGAGTAATAGAAATAATTTCTACCTGTTCACTGAGGTTAGAGTCAGCCAGAAACGTAAAAGTAGAATCAGTGATAGTCTCCTGAATCATTTCCTGACTCACAATCGCTTTACTGTTTAAGCTGCGAATAATACTACCCAAAAGACGCTGCGGCTCTAATTCTATGTCATTGCCATAACAAGTTACCAGATAATACAGGTCTAAACCTGTTTGGGAACGCTTACTATATTTTTCCTCAGAATAGCGGTTACGTAAATCAGCGCTACGCCATGCAGTATTAAGAGCGACTTCATACAAATAGAGGTTGACACCCGTTTCTGGCGTACCATTCCCAATACGGTCTGGTCTTACAGTTGTCACCCTTGCACCATCCACATCTACTTGCACACTAGCCTGGAGCGTTCGCTGCAATGTGGCTGTTACAGTTGCAATGCCTAAATAATTGCTCATGTATCATTTTGATTTTATTTTTACTCAACTTTCACAGAAACTCTAGGTGGCATTTTATACTGATGTTGTCAAGGATTCAGGTGCAAGCTAAGCCCAGTTTTAGTGCTTTAACAATCGCCTGCGTACGACTGGTTACACCTAATTTTTCAAAAATAGCAGTTAAATGGGCTTTGACTGTTGCAACTGTAATGAAAAGATGTTTTGCAATTTGTTCGTTACTTGCTCCTTGTACTAACCAGTTTAAAACTTCGTGTTCGCGCTCAGTTAGGTGGACACTAGTACTAGATAAAAGTGATTGTCCGCTATAAAAGTGAAATAAGCGAAAGAAGCCAGTAGCAACTTCTGGGGGTAAATAGACTTTACCATCCATAACCATGCGAATTGCTTCACATAGCTGGGTTGCTACATGGTCTTTAAATACATAACCCCACGCTCCTGCTTGCATTGCACGAAATACCCATTCATCGTCATGATGTGCGGATAAAATTAATACTCTACCTTTGTAAGGCAACTCTGATAAGCGTAATAAAGCGGCAATGCCATCTTCTGACGCCAATCCCAAATCAAGCAGAATCAAAGCTGGATGTTGTTCAACGGTTAGCTTGAGAGCTTGCTCCACAGAAGCTGCTTCACCAACAATATCTAAATTGACACTCCCGCTGGCGCTATAAAAATTGAGTAGAGTGCGTATTCCTTGGCGAAACTTTGGTTCGTCATCGACAAGCAAGATAGAAACAAGCTCTTTTGTGCCATTTCTTGTGCCATCTATAGCTGCTTCTTTAACTGACACTGGGAATGTTTGATACATTAAATTTTCCTCTCTACCCACGTTGTGGCCAACTAAGACAACTACAATCGTTTTATTTATACAATAATCGTGGCTAATTTAAAGACAATAAAGTAAAAATAGAAATATTTTAACTTTTAGTATTTTTACTTATATTTTTTAGTATTTTTACTGTGGTAAAGTAAAAGAAAATTGTACCCCCCCTTTTGCAAGGTTTTCTACCCATAAGTTTCCTTGATGGTCAAGAATTATTTTGTGTGCGATGGCTAAACCTAGTCCAGTACCACCCAGGCGACGAGAAAAATAGGGTTGAAATATTTGTTTTAAATCTGCTGTAGGAATTGCTGCACCTTGATTACTAATTGTTACTAATACCTCATGACTATATACTTGCCAATTACAAGTGATAACCTCACCATTAGGGCTGAAATAAACTGCATTACTTAATAAATTTTCAAATACCTGTTTCATTTGCCAGCGGTCTATAGCTAAACTCACCGATTGATTTGGATAGCAAATTTGTAAGTGTTTTTCCTCAAGTAAGGGTTGTAAAACTTGGACGGTTTGGTCTAAAATTGTCCGCAAATCGTACTGCACAACCTGTTGCTGTGCGCGTTGTCCGCCACATAGTAAATTCGTTAAATTAACACATATCTCATCTACCGTTTCCCTAATTAGCGCAGCCTGTTCTTGTAATTCACCAGTAGGTAAAGCCAAACGAAGATTCTCGGCAAACAAATGAATCATTGCCAAAGGATGTCGTAATTGGTGTTCAGTTCGTCCTAGCGCATGAGATAAAGAGGCTATTTCTGCTGTTTGGCGACTAAGTTGACGCTGCATCATCAGGTGATAACTCAGTAGTTGGGCATTCTTCAGCAGTAAATTTTCCTGACTAGGTGTCAACGGTTCATACTTAGATAAAAAGATATACTCCGGTTCTTGGCTAGTAGAATCACTTAGAAAACAAACATAAACATGTTTTATATCTGAAAAGTTTAGTTTTATAACTTCCAGCACAGGAAAGTATCTCGTCAGCCATTCTTGTTCCTGCAATAATGAATACTTCTGAATATCAGGTATATATGGATAGTTCGCTGTAACAGCTTCAACTAACTGGCGTCTTTGAGAATGAGAATCTTTATATACAGCATAGGCCGCGACAGTAGGGTCAAGACCGTTCACCAACTGTTCTATCTGTAGTTTACAGATTGTTCTAACATCAGCTTCAAAGGCTTGACAATAACTGTTTGCTGGGGATGAAGTGGTATGTACAGAAGCAGCTAAGTCTTGAGCAGTAACCTCCATTTTTACTCTCCAGAATTAGGTATAATTTACGTTTTAAATTTGGTAAAGCACCTTGGGTGTCAAATTGCATTTAAATGAGTTGTGATTTTGCTTAATGGACAGTATAAATCCAGACGATATAAAGTTAACCGTTTTTTAGTCCTTCTAGGGGTAATTACACACATTTCTTTAAAAATCTCGACCAAAGTCTAATAACCAGTTGCTCAGAGCCTCTCTAATCTATGAATAGCCAGCCCAAGGGCAAAAAAGTAAAAAGTAAAAAGTAAAAAGGCAAAAGTCAAGATTTGAAACAACTTGATGAAGTTGTATATAAATCTTAAGTTTTATTTCTTTTGCCCTTTGGGTAAAAAAAAAGCGTTTACAGAGGAGCTATCTTTGTACGTCCTGGTTTACCTTGTGCCTTTTACAAGATTGCTTTAAATATATACAGCCTTTTTACTTTTGCCTTTATGATTCCATCTGTAACCCAGACTTTGGCAAAAATTTTAGTTCATGGGACATCACTGCTCAGTACAGAGCAAATTGATTTCACTCATCCCCGTGTGCCACAAAACACCAGACCTAGGCTCAACTTGTATTGCTACAATATCCAAGAAAACAGAAGCAAAGCTCGTCTTACGGGAGCTATGTACAGTGAAGATGAATCTCTAACAACTAATTTGGCAACCAATTTGGCACCTAATTTGGCATCCAACTTAGAGATGTCATCCCTTAGATGGTTTGATGTGTCTTTCTTAGTTAGCGTCTGGGATTGGACTAGTCTGGGTGAGCAGCATTTGTTATCAGAGGCATTGTTACTATTCTTGCAGCACCGTCGTTTAAAGGAGGATTTGCTAGCTCCAGCACTATGCGGTTATGGCGAATTACAAATGACCGTTTCAGCTCTCTCTTGTGCGGATGCTGCTGTTTTGTGGAGCGCACTAGATGTCCCATTACGTCCAGCTTTGTATGTAACGGTAACCATTCCTTTTGAAGTGAAAAGTGATGTTTCTACATGTTCCGTTGAGACTTGCAAGATATGTTAGTTTTTTGTTCGTCGTTAGAGTTCATGAACCAATAATTGGTACTTCAGAACTCACATCATAACTTTATAACTCATAACAAACAATGCCTAGACTAGATTACTTTGCACCTGGAGTATATGTTGAAGAAGTAGACCGAGGAAGTCGCCCAATTGAAGGTGTAACTACCAACGTAGCAGGCTTTATCGGCTTTACCGAGGATGTGCGTGGCGATGCGGAATTGTTCAAGCCCATGCTCATCACCAGTTGGAACCAATACCTGGAATACTTTGCCAAACAGGGTTCCGACGGCTTTACAGATTTTAATGCTTATTTACCTTTTACCGTTAACGGTTGGTTTCTTAATGGCGGTGGGCGCTGTTGGATAACCAGCATTGGTACAAAGCTCCCTGGTTCGGCAGCACCACCAGCAGAAGAAAGTGCCCTAAAAATTCGTACCACAGGTAATCGTCCTTCTTTAATGTTCGCAATTAAAGAACCAGAAGCTAATGGAGACGGAAGTGCCCTAGTTGCTGCATCCAGCAGAGTTAATGTCACTATCACCGAAAGCGAACCTGTAGCACCCGAAAACCCAGAAGCTGAGCCACCTTTAAATACGGGGGAATTCTTTAAAGTAATCATTAGTCGAGATGGTGAAATTTTAGAAGAATATGACCATTTGTCGATGAATCCAGAAATTCAGGGTGCTGTTGGTTCTTATGCTGTCACAGCGTTACGAGAGTCGCAGTTTGTTACTGTCACCGATTTAGAAACACCTGGACAGCCTTTGTCTCGTCGTCCTGCAAATGGTGCTTACGAAGTTAGTCCACCACCAATTGTCTCTAGTCCTGATAGATTTTCGCGGGATATTCAGGGTGTTCGCGATGACCGCACGGGGATGCAAGGGATTTTCGAGATTGATGAAGTCACCATGATTGCTTGTCCCGACTTGATGCGCGTGTATCAAGCTGGTTTGATGGATTTAGACCAAGTTCACGGCATCATGGAACTGATGGTTAGCCTATGCGAAAATACTGCACCTAGTCGTATGGTTGTATTAGACCCACCACCATGCAAAGGAGGTGGAGTCGCAGTATCTCCTAACCAAGTCAAGCCGCAGCATGTAGCACAGTGGTTAAATGCATTTAATCGGCGTTCGATGTTTGCTGCCATATATTATCCTTGGATTCAAGTACCTAATCCCCGTAACGGTGGTAGGCCGATTCTCGTTCCACCTTGTGGTCATATGTTGGGCGTTTGGAGCCGTACAGATGAAACACGCGGTGTTTACAAAGCTCCTGCTAACGATACACCTAGGGGTGTAACTGGTTTAGCTTATGAAACCAACCTGCGCGAACAAGAATTGCTCAACCCCTTAGGAATCAACTGTATTCGTTCCTTCCCCAATCGTGGTATCCGCATTTGGGGCGCTCGGACTTTGGTGGAACCGGATAATGTGCAATGGCGTTACATTAGTGTTCGCCGTTTGATGAGCTACATTGAAAAATCAGTAGAACTTGGTACGCAATGGGTAGTATTTGAACCTAACGACCAAGACCTGTGGGCACGTGTTACCCGCACCGTGAGCAACTTCTTAGAAAGACTCTGGCGCGAGGGTGCTTTGTTCGGTGCTTCCTCAGCAGAAGCCTTTTATGTCAGATGCGACTCCAGCATCAACACCCATGAAACTATGATGCTTGGTCGTTTGTACATCGAAGTAGGTGTTTGCCCTGTCCGTCCAGCGGAGTTTGTTGTCTTCCGCTTTAGCCAATGGGCACCTAATCAATAATTCGCAGTTCGCAGTTGGCAATTCGCAATTGGCAATGCGAATTGCTATTTATTTGTCGTTGATAAGGAGTTGAAATTATGCCTAGTGAACTAAAACCAATTGCTGCCAGTAATTTTTACTTTGAAATTGATGGAATGACCGACATGTCTTTCAGCAAAGTTGGTGGTATCAAGTTTGAAGCAAAAGTCAAGGGTCAAGATAAACCTTTGATGTCTACAAAAGGTGGCAATACTGTCCGCCAAATTAATTCTGCTGGCTTTGAAGGATTGTTTACAATTGAAGTCACAACGCTGATGAGTGGTGACAGCGATAGTACCAGCAAAAAAATGTATGAATGGTTCAAAAAGTGTCTACCAAAAACAGAAAAGGGTGAGGGTAAATGGCTAGAAAGCAAAAAAACTGGCTCTGTAACTGCTTATGATACTGATGGTAATGAAGTTTTGCGCTGGAATTTGAAGGAAGCTTGGCCATCAGAATACAAGATTGGTGATTTAGACGCAAGTGGTAGCGATTATATTGAAGAAACTTATACACTAACTTGCGAAAATATGAACCGCGTGAAATAAATCACGTTCGCAAACAATTTAGGATTTGAGATTTTTGGAGTAGTTAGCGGAGAATTCATAAATGCCAGAGTATATTTCTAATGCCAAGTTTTACTTTGAAGCTGATGGACTTACTGAGATTTTGATACAAAAAATCAGCGGAATGCAAATGAAAATGACAGTAGCTGGTGGTGATGCACCAATTGGAGTTACCAAAGATGGTAAAACTCAAACTCAAGCTACTATTGGTGGTGTTGAATGCTCTGAAATTACCATCGAGTGCGTGGCAACATCTGACTCGAAGCAACTGTTAGAGTGGTATAACAAATGCCATGCTGAAGCGCTATCAGGAGGAAAAGCAGAAGGTCGTAAAAGCCGTAAAGCAGCTAAAATCTCTATCTATGATGGTGATGGAGAAGAAAAAATTCAATATGAATTGACAGATATCTTTCCCACTAGCTATGGGACAGGCGATTTTACTGCTGGTAGTGGTGATTTATTAACAGAAAGTGTCACAATTGGCTTCACATATTTTGAAAGGAAAAAGTAGAAAATTAGAAGGGTAAAATACATAATCCAAACAATTTGTGTCCGAAAGAAAAATGTAGGGTGGCGATGCCACCTTACAGAATTTATGATGTTTTTTTGTCTTTTTATCTAAGGACGAAATTATGGCTGATTTTCCAGAAATACTTACGAATAGTCGTTTTTATTTGGAACTAAAACTGGATGGTAGCAAAGACTCGGTAGATGGCTATTTCATGGAATGTCAAGGTTTTCAGACTACTCAAGAGGTTATAGAAATTGCTGAGGTAACATCACAAAAGTGGGGAAAAAATGGCAATGCTAGCGGCAGAGTTGTTCGGACAAAAATTCCTGGTAACATCACATATTCCAATTTAACTTTGCGTAGAGGTCTAACTATTTCCATGACAATGTGGAATTGGCTAGCAAATGTTCAGGCTGGAAAATGGAGCGAACAACGACGAGATGGTTCCTTAGTTATCTACAATCAAGCGGCTAAAGAACAATTTCGTTTAAATTTTAAGCGAGCATGGCCTACTAGTTATAAAATTAATGATGTTAGTGCTGCTGGACAGGAGCATGAAGTTGAGGAGCTAGAAGTAGTGGTTGAAGAATTAACACGAATTGAAGTAGCACCAAATGTTACAAGTTGAATTTGAATTTACTTTGCCTAAAGGTTATCTTGATGCAGATGGCAACTTACATCGTAAGGGAGTAATGCGTTTATCGCGAGCGATGGATGAAATTGTTCCATTGCGCGACCCTCGTGTGAAATCTAATCCTGCTTATGCGACGGTAATTATTTTGTCTCGTGTAATTACAAAATTAGGTGCTTTGGATGAGATAACACCAGCAGTGATAGAAAATTTATTTGCTTGCGACTTGAGTTATTTACAGCAGTTTTATCGACAAATTAATGAACTTGATAATGAGGTAAATGAAACGTAGAAAATTAAAAGCAAAAATTCAAAAGTTAATCAAATGAAAAATAATAATACAATTACAACAGAATTTGATTTTATTTTGCCTAGAGGTTTTGTGGATTCTGATAGCAATCTACATCGTCAAGGAGTTATGCGTTTAGCAACTGCTAAAGATGAAATTTTTGTACAAAAAAATCGCGCTGCTCAAGATAATGCAGCCTATGGAGTAATTGTAATGTTATCACGAGTTATTACTCGTTTGGGTAGTTTAACTGAAATAACTCCCGATTTATTAGAAAATCTTTTCTCCCGCGATTTAGCTTATTTACGAGAGTTTTATAACCGTATTAATCAACAGGGTGATGCTTATATTCCTGTGAATTGTCCGCAATGCCAAACACGATTTGATGTAGAGTTGACTTTAGCGGGGGAGTCATAGGCTACCCTTCAGAAGTGTTACATGAGGAGGTAGCCTGTATTGCTTTTCATTTTCACTGGAGTTTGGAAGATATTCTCAATTTAGAACATCGCGACCGTTTGCGTTGGGTGGGGGAAATTGGCAAGATTAAACAGCAAGAAGTATAGGTTTTTATTTAAAAGGTATATTATAAGCATTAGCCAGGGAATAAATTAGCCAGGGAATAAATTAGCCAGGGAATAAATTCCCTGTCTAAAAGCTAAAGTCCTCTAAAGAGGACTAAATAAAAAATAAGGTTTTTAGGAATATATTTATCGGAGATATATTAATTTTGTACAATATCTTTTTTAAATGCCTCATTAAGTCCTCTTCCAGAGGACTTAAGCTTTCAGACTCTTAATTTATTCCCTGGCTTGTGGTATTAATGATGACTTAATATTGTATTTATAATACATCCTCTAAGGTGTCGTGTTTAACTCAACCAACGGTTTGTTCGCAATCCCATTTAATCCCACTGATTGAAAAATCGCGACCCAATCATTTACTAATGTTTTGTCTGTTGGATTCGCTGTTCGTAAATCGGCTAAGGCTTTAATTGTATCTAGCCAATAACCGTTATCGGCATAAATTGCCACTTTATCTCTATTATTTGCTGTCTGCAACCGCTTTTGCACAAGAACAGTTGGTTGTACTCGTTCAATCCAGCCACCTGTACGGGGGTTACTACTACTATCATTCCCATCACAAATCAGTGATAAACGCCAACGATATTTTTTCCCTACTTCTAAACCTGGAAAATCATCTGGTAGAGTATAAGTGGCAATACCGTTAGTCGCATTAATAGATAAAGTTTTTTCCAGCAAGATTTTTTTCCCACTTTCATCACGCAGCAAAAATACTGCTTCCTGCACTGAAGTTTGCGGTATGTTAACAAAAAATGTCGGACGTTCGCTTACTGTTAATTCCACTGGAAGCTGATTCTCTCTCATTGTTTGCGGTTTAGGTGGTAACACTGCCATGATGTCTTGAGGACTGCAAGCACCTCTAGCTAGTCCCCCTTCACGATTTCGCGAAGCCCTGATTCCAGGTACTTTGAATTTTAGCAGCGAACGCCTCGGGGTTAGAAGCGTTGAGTTCCGAGGTATGGCTATGGCTGGTGCAGTGCTGTTGAATAGTTCTACTGATAAGCTTAAGAAAAGTGCCGCAAACAAAAAAGTTTTTTTCAGCATATTTATTTCATAGAGAGTTTATTAAATGTAATAATTTCTCAGTTTGGCACATTTTTTGTTTCAAGTGCTTGAGATTCATATGAAGTTGGGGATTGTTAAATTTTAAGTCATAAACTTTAGTTTGTACTACTTCCGACTATTACATAATCAATAAAGTTCCTTAGACTTCCTGATAGTGATTTTAAATTATCGATAAAGATTTTATAAGGATGTAAGCTGCTCATATCAAAACGTTTAATATAAACTTAATGAATCTTATAGAACTTAGCCGTGTAATTACTTAATGAAGCAGTAAGTACCTAAATGAAAATTTTAATGTTATAAATATGATGAACATATATTATTTATCGAGCTAGTCTTTATAAAAAAAATTAATTGTTTAGCTCCTAGAAAGGAAGCAAAACCAATATGGCTAGATTCAATTCTAAAACTCACAATTTGTTATCAAGAAATAATAATCTTTCACAAGCAGCTGTTACCTTTGCTAGCACCGTAGTTCTTACAAGCTTGGTGGTTACCGGTTTAACTGTCGGATTACGGCAATTTGGTAAATTGGAAGGACTAGAACTTGGTGCTTTTGACCAACTGATGCGCTTGCGTCCAGATGAAGGACTAGACAACCGCATTTTAGTGGTAGGTATTAACGACACGGACATCCAAACACGGCAAGAATATCCAATTGAGGATGGCACCTTAGCAACTGCTTTCACCAAACTAGAGCAGCGTAAACCGCGAGTTATCGGTTTAGATATTGCTAGGGATGTCAAACAAGGTTCAGCATCTGGTAGAGAAGCTTTAGTTAAACAGTTATCTACAAACAAAAATATTGTTGCGGCCTGTAAGCTCAGTGATGCGGAATCTCCCGGAATTGCAGCACCACCAGGTGTTTCTGAAGAACGTGTGGGAGTAGCCGATTTGTCTTTAGACCCAGGAGGTACGCTGCGAAGGACAATACTGCTGTCGATTCCCAAAGCTTCACGGTTGCCAATAGCAACTAAACATATCTGCAACCACGTTGACCCAGAAAATCAACTGCCATCATTGAGTTTGCAGATGGTTGTACGCTACTTAGAACCCCAAGGAATTACACCTGAACTAACAAAATCAGGAGATTTTCAATTTGGTTCAACTGTTTTCAAACGTTTAACCCCTAATAGTGGTGGTTACTACAATGCTGATACGGCAGACTATCAGATACTGCTTAATTACCGTTCTGCCAGAAACTCTGTTAAACAAGTATCGCTAACCGATGTACTTAATGATAAAGTTGACCCAGCCTTAATTAAAGACCGGATTGTCATGATTGGCTACACAGCACCAATTGTGAAAGATGATTTTTACACTCCATATAGTGGGGGAGCACGCGACAGCCAAAAAATGCCGGGAGTGGTGGTTCACGCGCAGAACGTCAGCCAAATGTTAAGTGCGATTTTAAATAAGCGGCCATTATTTTGGTATTGGAATCAAGAACAAGAAGCCTTCTGGATTTTGGGTTGGTCGCTACTTGCAGGAACACTAGCTTGGCGGATTCGCAAACCTTGGCTGTTGGTTGCCGCTTTTGGGGTGACGATTGCTGTTTTATTTGGAAGTACATATATCATATTTTTGCAAGCAGGCTGGATTCCACTTGTACCTCCTTTAATGGGAATACTTACCACTGCTCTTAGCGTTGTGTTGATAGATAGATACGCAGCGACCATTGTCAAGACAGTAAAAGGTTTCTTAAAAATAAATATTGATATAGACGAACAAAAAAAGGAAGAAGAAGTTGCAGCTATTATCGAGAGTGATTACTTTGCTCAATTGCAGCAAAAGGCAAAAGGCTTGCGTGCATCAGATAGTAGTGAAAATAGTGAAAATGCTGAAAAGAGTAAAAATAGCGATAACAGCCAAACCGAAGAAAATTTTTCATCTCCGGAAATAAGCTATACTCCACCAACTCAGGAACAACTAGACTCAGTGCAACTAATACAATCAACTATACAATCAACAGAAGATGTAGATTATTTGCAACAAGTGCGCGATAGACGTAAACAACGTCAAGTAGCAGAAAATATTGCAGAATCTAACACAGATACAACTACAGATACAAATACAAATACAGATATCCCAGCAACAGAAGGAGCCGAAGAACAGCAAGAAGAAACAGAATATTGGAAACAATTAAAAGCTAGAAGTCAAAAGGAAAAACAAAAAAAGAATGAACAATGACGAGCAAAACCCAATTTCTAATCAGCAAATACTCGATATAATTGATTTGCCTGACGAACTGCGGCAAATTGTCAATTGGATAATTCGCCAAAAACAAGTGACCTTGCAGGAAGTTATAACTCACACTAATTTATCAGAGGCAGTCGCACAGGAGCATTTACAAACTCTTATAGATGGGGGATTTATTCAGGAATTAAATGACAATGGCTTGTGTTATTATCAATCACGTTTAGGTAAAAAACGCAAAAGCCAGCTGCCACGAAATTTATTGAACAAACTCAATGATGATGATGGGACAGCATAGGCTATTTTCCACTATAAACTTTGATTGATTTAAGAGAAATATGTCTAAAATTATCTCTATTCACTCATTTCGAGGAGGCACAGGCAAGTCAAATGTGACTGCGAACCTAGCCGCTCTACTCGCAACTTTTGGATATCGAGTGGGAATTGTGGACACGGATATTCAATCACCTGGTATTCATGTTCTGTTTGGTTTTGACGAACAAAAGATGAAATACTCTCTTAATGATTATTTGTGGGGACGCTGCTCTGTTGAAAATACAGCCTATGATGTTACCTCGCTTTTGCAATCAAAAGCAAAAGCTAGTAGCCGTATTTTCTTGATTCCTTCTAGTATTAAAGCCAAAGATATAACTAAAGTATTGCGAGATGGATTAGATTTTGGGTTGCTAAATGATGGTTTTCAAGAATTGATTAATGTTCTAAAACTAGACTATTTATTAATTGACACTCACCCAGGATTAAACGAAGAAACATTACTTTCAATTGCCATTTCTGATATTTTATTAATTATTCTTCGTCCCGATAAGCAGGATTTCCAAGGTACAGCTGTAACGGTGGAGGTAGCCCGTAAGCTGGAAGTACCCAAAATGTTTCTATTGATTAATAAAGCACTGCCAGCATTAGATTTTGAAGCTCTACATCAACAAGTGGAACAGATATATAATGCTTCTGTCGTAGGTATTTTACCATTGTCAGAAGAAATGGTTCAACTTGCAAGCAGTGATATTTTCTGTTTATTATATCCTGAACATCCTTTTAGTCATGTGATGCTAAAAGTGGCACAAACTATCAAGTGATATTTTGCCGACTGGTTTTATTTTTTTCTTGGTATTCTATTTGCAGATGATGCTGGCAAAGACCGTAAATTATTTTGTTGTTGCTCTAATTTTTTCTTCTCTAATTTTTGCTGCTCTAATTTTTGCTTTTCTAATTTTTTCTTCAAACGCTCTTGAGCAATAGTTTTATTTTCTTGTGCTAAAATATTATTAGGGTTAATTTTTAAGCTAGCATCAAAAAAAGCAATAGCCCCTTCAAACTTCCCTAATCTTAGTAAAGTTACCCCCTTCCCAGCTAAACTATTCGCATCATTGGGAGTTAAACTAATAGCACGCTCATAAGCTATAAGGGCTTCTTTATAACGCTTTAAATCTAATAACAATACACCCCGATTGTACCAACCTTGGGTTAATTCGGGATTAATATCAATTGCTTTATCTACAGAAACTAGGGCTTCTGAATATCTCCGCAAGTGCCACAATACCACACTGCGATTTGCCCAGATATGGGCTACCACTGATTTATCTGGTAACGAGTCACTATTCGCTAGTGCTTTATTATATGCTTCTAGTGCTTGGGGATAGCGTTTTAGTGTTCTCAAAATTCTCCCTTGATTGAACCAGGCTTGTGCGAATTTAGGATTAATTTTAGTTGCACGCTCGCTACTAGCAATAGCAGTAGGAAATCGACCCATATACCATAATGTAGCTGCACGAATGTTCCAGGCTTCAGCATTATTAGGATTTAAAGCGATAGCTCTTTCTTGCGAAATTAATGCTTCTTCATAACGCGACAACCCTAACAGAGCAATTCCCCGTTGCGTCCATGCTTGAGAAGGATTTGCATCACCCCATCGATTGTCAGCTTGCAGTGATTTTTCTGCTGCTGTCAAAGCTACGTCGTACTTGCCTAATTTATTTAATGTCACGCTTTGACTTACCAGCACAAAAGCATAATTGGGGTTAAGTTTGACAGCAGATTCATAAGAAGCTAACGCTTGTTGGTCCTTTCCCAGTACTGATAATAAATTCCCATGCTCAGCCAAAGAATTAACATCATTGGGATTAAAAGCTATTGCAGTATCAAAAGCTGAAATAGCAGCTTCTAGTTGTCCTAATTTTTTCCATATATTACCTTTTTTATACCAAACAATAGCTAAAGTACTATTATCTAATTTACTATTAGTTGCTAAAGCTAAATTACAAGAGGATTGTGCCTCTTCTAATTTATTTAAATTTGCTAGCGCTTGACACATTTCAATTAAAGCTAAAGCATCCCCAGGATTAATTGCCAAAACACGTTCAAATGATGTTAATGCCTCTTCATATTTTCCTAGTTTACTTTGTGCTAAACCTTTGGTGTATAGTGCAATCGCGGCTGTCCCATCTCCCCGATTAGCATCTCCTTGATTAGCATCCCCCCAATTGCCATCTCCTCTCAGTGCTAAATCGCAAGCGGCAATTGCTTCTTCATTTTTACCTAAATTAAATAATGCTTGACAGCGTTGAGAATTAGCCTGTGAGTTATTTGATTGGTTATTTGATTGATTATTTGATTGATTATTTGATTGGTTATTTGATTGCAAACTAATAGCACGCTCGGCTGAAACAAGTGCTTCAGCAAACTTTCCTTGTCCTAATAATATATTTGTCCGTTCTAACCAAATTTGGGGATTATTCGGTTTAATTGTAACTGCTTGATTGCAAGCTACGATTGCTTCTTCATATTTCTTTTCATTGCCTAGCAATTTACATAACTTTGCCCAATAATCAAAATCTTTTAAGTCTAATTGTTGCTGTTGCGGTTGCTGCGCTAAAGAATTTATAGGAAATAACAAGTTAATAATTACTAACATGGAAGTTAGCAACCAAGTGTAACTTATTGTTTTTGTCTGACGGATTTCCAATAAATTCATAACATTGAAAATATTTTCTAATTTTTGCGTAAATTCTTATGCACAAATTTTCATCTGATATCTTGCACAAAAATAGTAGCCAAAAGTCGAATTGATTTAAGGTAAGTAAGAATGCCAACCTAGGCACAGCACTTTCTATTGCACAGCATAGCGCGTTTTATGAAGCCAGCAATTTCTCTTATCATTACCGTTTATAACAGAGAGCGTTATCTGAAAGCAGCAATAGAAAGCATTTTGGCACAAAGCCGTGGAGATTTTGAACTGCTGATTTGGGATGATGGCTCTTGTGATGGTTCAGCAGCAATAGCCCGTGAGTACTCAAAGCTAGATAGTCGCGTGCGGGTAATAGAAGCAGAACATTTGGGACGAGCATTAGCATTGAGTGCTGCGATTGACCAAACAAGTGCTCCTTATCTAGGTTGGGTAGATAGCGATGATTTATTAGCACCAACAGCACTAGCTGAAACAGCCGCTATTTTGGATAGAAAACTAGACATAGGTTGGGTTTACACAGATTATCTAGATATTGATGCAGAGAACAATATTCTTAGTTACGGTTATCGTAGTCTAGTGCCATATGGTACTAAAGAACTATTAAGTCAGTTCATGACGTTTCACTTTCGGCTAATTCGTCGAGAAGTTTATAACTTGGTAAATGGTATTGATGCTGGAACAGATACGGTGGAAGATTACGATTTGTGTCTACGTTTATCAGAAGTAGCGGAAGTTTGGCACATAGCTAAGCCGCTATACTACTACCGAGCGCACGTAGAGAGTTTATCCCATACACATCGATACGAGCAAATCAGAAAGTCTCATCAATCTGTGAAAAAAGCGCAGCAAAGAAGAAAACTACAAGGGAAAAATAAAAAAACAAAAATAAAAAGTGGAATTTTAGCTTTATTACTTTTGCCTTTTAATTTTTTATTTTTTAGTGTTTCTGCCCTTGCTCAGACAATTACCGCTCAAACAATTACACCTGCTAACGATGGTACGGGAACTGTTGTTAATCCTAACGGTAACAATATAAATATTACTGGTGGTAGTTTGAGTGGTGATAGAACTAATCTATTTCACAGCTTCTCGGAGTTTGGACTTAGCCCAAACCAAACTGCTAATTTTCTTTCTAACCCATCGATTCAAAATATTTTAGGACGAATTACTGGAGGAAATGCTTCATTCATTAATGGTATTATATCTGTTACTGGTGGCAATTCTAACTTATTTTTAATTAATTCTTCAGGAATTATTTTTGGCCCGAATGCTTCTCTAAATTTGCCTGCGTCTTTTACCGCCACAACGGCTAACGCCATTGGTTTTGATAACAATTTGTTTAAAGCTAATAGCTTTAATGGTAATAGTTTTAATGATTATGTAAGACTCAATGGTACACCTAACAGCTTTATATTTAACAGTAATGCGGTCAGTGCTATTTTTAATCAAGGTAATCTTGGAGTTACAGCAGGTAATAATTTAACTTTACTTGGTGGTACAGTTGCTAGTACGGGTAATTTGAACGCTCCAGGTGGTAACATTACCGTGGCTACCGTACCAGGAAAAAATTTGGTGCGGATTGGTATCCCAGGAAACCCTCTGAGTTTAGAAATTCAACCTATCAATACCTTTTCTACGTTGGACACTCAAAGCAGTGTAAGTAATGTAAATAACTTACCTGCACTACTTACAGGTGGAAGAGGTGGGAACGCTACACAGTTAAGGGTTACAGGTAATGGAAATGCAGAATTAAGTGGCTCTGGTTTACGTGTTGAAAATGGTGATGTGCTAGTTAGCAAAGCATCCGCTGCTAATATTACCCTTTCAGCAACAAATAATTTGATATTACCAGAAAGTCAGCTTTCTACCACTGGCAATATGAATTTGCTAGCTGGAAATACGGTCTTAGCTCGTGATAGTATTACTAATCCTTTCTTTGCTACTGCGGGTGGCAATCTCTACATTCGTGGTAATCAAAAAATTGATATTTTAACGCTAAATCATCTCCAAATAAAGCCATTTGTGAGTGGTGCTGATTTCACTTTAGTCAGTGATGGAATTATTTCTGGTGATGCTCATTTTACCAGTGGTGGTAAATTTTCAATTCTCAATTTACAAGGACAAGCTGGCAAGTTTACTAGTTTTTATGACCCAATAATTAGTTCTAATCAAGATGTTATTTTAGGTAATTATACAGGAGCTTCACTAAAGGTAGAATCCAGAGGTAGCATTACGGCTGGAGATATTACGATAACGGAACCAGATTTTTTCCTTTCAGGCTTTTGTGGCAATAATACTTGTTCTTCTGATGCACAAATATTAGCAAATCAACCAGCTTTGATATTCAGGGCTGGCTTGAACACCTTACAAGAAGCTGGTAATTCTGGCAATTCTACCAGCGTTAATTTTACAGCCAATACTGGTCCATCATCACCTGCAAATGTAACTGTTGGCAATATTTCTATCGGTGAAGATATTTTCGGCTTCAGTTATGGTCAACCACTAATAATTATTAATGCTCCAGGTAATATTCAAACTGGTGATATTAATGCTCTAACCACAAGCTTTACATCTGGAACAGATGGTAGAGTAGAATTAACTTCTGGTGGCAATATTAGAACGGGTATTATTGATTCATCTGCATCAAATGAGGGACCTGCTAATGCTAGTGCGGTAACGCTACAAGCTGGAGGCAATATTCTTACTGCTGCAATTAATTCCAGAGCTACGGGAACTAATACCAGGGGTGGAGAAGTAAGATTACGAGCGGGGGGTACACTTACAACAGGTGCAATAAGGACCTCGGCTTTTTCCTTTGGAGGTTCACAGCCAGCCGTCAGTGGTGCTGTTACTTTAGAAACATCACAACCGGGGGGTAACATTACCTTCAACACCATTAATACTTCAGCTTCACAGTCGGGTCGCAATCCTATAGCTACAGCTACTACTGGTGGTAATGTTAACATTTTTGCTAATGGGCTTGTTCGGGGAATTAGAATAATTGGAAATGATGAAATCAGTACAAATCAAACCATATTTACTGGAGCCACGATTAACCCTTTAAGTACAAATGGGGTTGTAAGTATTACACATGATGGCGGAGCAAACAATGTACCATTTATTGTTGGTAATGCCAGTGTTAATGGTACGGCAGGAAGTATCGATACTGGAACAACACAAATTACCTCCACATCACCAATAAACACATTTCCAGTGTTAGCAAACGGTGGACTTGCGGTTGGTACTCCTAACGGAATTTCCATTACCTCTATTAACGCTCCACCGACTTTAACTGTAAATACCCAGTTACCCACGACCCAGCAAAATCAACCAATCACATTTAGATTTGGGGATTTAAATCCAACTAGAACTGATACTAATCAAGACAATACCACTATTGTTTTTGATACATTAACTGCTGGAAGCCTGACTTTTCAAGATGGAACTTCTGTCACGTCCGGAACAGTTTTGTCTGCAAATGATGCGCTAGTTTATACACCACCCTCTGGAGTATCTGGGCAAATTCCGGCTTTTAGTATCAGAGCGAGTGACGGCGTTTCTGTTTCAGCACCGCAGCAATTAGCCATCAACGTTGCTTCCCCACCACCACCACCTCCACCACCACCACCACCCCCACCCCCAGAACCAGAACCAGAACCAGAACCTAAACCAGAACCTAAACCAGAACCTAAACCAGAACCTAAACCAAAACCAGAAGAAAAATTACCAGACAATACTCCAAATCCAGAAGAGTTGCGAATGCCCTCTACAAGGTTAGAACCTGTTTTATACAGTAGTAATAATCAAGGAGTAGAACTGGACACGAGTATAGGTGCTGTTGATGAGCAATTTACTAACCAATTTACTCAGTACTTAGGTATAAATGAACCAAAAATTACATTCCTTCCCGAAGCTCGCGATATCCTACAAAAAGTAGAAGATGCAACAGGTATTAAACCAGCGCTGGTATACATTTCCTTTGTTCCGTCAACTTCAGCACCAGTTAGTGGTGTCAAGCAAACTAGGCCAGTTATAACCAAGGCGGAAAGCGATATACTCGATATCGTTATAGTCACAGCAAAAGGAAAACCAATTCGCAGAGCCGTTTCTCAAGCAACGAGAAAGCAAGTTTTGCAAATTGCTCGTACCTTTACTAGTCGAGTCACTGACCCAGAAGTGGGTGACGCTTATAAAAAGTCAGCACAACAACTATATAATTGGCTCATCGCTCCAATTGAAAGCGATTTGAAAGCGCGAGGAATCAATAATCTTGTATTTATTATGGATACAGGCTTGCGCTCTTTGCCAGTCGCTGCTCTTTACGATGGGCAACAGTATTTAGTAGAGCGCTACAGCGTTGGTTTAATGCCAAGTCTCAGTCTCACCGATACCCGCTACATCGATATCAGAAACGCCGAAGTTCTGGGCATGGGCGCATCGCGATTTGAAGACCAAAAGCCTTTACCTGCTGTACCTGCAGAATTAAATTTTATTACCAAGCAACTGTGGCGAGGTAACTCTTTTCTTAACGAAGCCTTTACCCTCAAAAACCTGCAAACCCAACGCCAGCAAAGACCTTTTGGCATTGTTCACTTGGCAACTCACGGAGAATTTAAGCCTGGTGCATCCAGTGAGTCTTACATCCAATTATGGGACAAGCAGTTAAGAATGAACCAACTACGACAACTAGGCTGGAATGACCCTCCTGTACAGTTAGTAGTTTTGAGTGCTTGCCGTACAGCCTTGGGAAGCGAAGAAGCGGAGTTAGGTTTTGCCGGCTTTGCTGTTCAAGCTGGAGCCAAATCAGCACTTGCTAGCCTTTGGTATGTTTCTGATGAAGGTGCCTTCGGTATGATGGCTAATTTTTACGAACAATTAAAAAAATCTCCTATCAAAGCAGAAGCACTGCGACGAACACAAGTGGCAATGCTTAAAGGGCAAGTGCGCTTAGAAGGTGGAAAACTGCGAACTGATGATGGGGATGTAGAGTTGCCCCTAATCCTTAAGGAGTTAGGCGACAAAGATTTAAGCCATCCCTACTTTTGGTCTGCATTCACTATGATTGGTAACCCTTGGTAGTAGATGGAATGCCAATAACCCACAACTAATCGGAGTAGTGATATAGTATCAAGCCAACTTACAATATTTTGACTCTAATGAGCATAATGGATTAAACTCTGTTATGATAAATAACTGCGGCATTCGCTTTCAGTCTTTGCGTTACTGCCTATCCTGCACTTCAAACTTTTCGCGTCCGCCTCAGACTGATGCCGCCATTGGCGACAGGCCGATGTTATTTCTGGAGTACTATGTCCTTTTCCACACTCGGCTTGTCCAATGAAATTATCCGTGCAGTTACCGAGCGGGGGTACACCAAACCAACGCTAATTCAGATGCAGGCTATCCCTGCTGTATTATCGGGTGGTGATTTACTAGCTGGTGCCCAAACTGGTACTGGTAAAACCGCAAGCTTCACACTGCCACTTTTGCATCGCTTGTCATCGTCCGACAATAGCCTCAAAAGCACATCTAGTGGATACCCACCGATTCGAGCGCTAATTCTTACCCCAACTCGCGAACTCGCCGCACAGGTACAGGAAAGCGTTTATGAGTATGGTAAATATCTGAATTTGAGGTCGATAGCGGTATTTGGCGGTGTCAGCATTAGTCCGCAAAAACGGCGTTTGAGAAATGGTGTAGATATTCTCGTGGCTACACCCGGACGACTTTTAGACCATGTGCAGCAGGGTACGGTGAACCTTTCTGGTGTTGAGGTTTTGGTTTTAGATGAAGCAGACCGAATGCTAGACATGGGCTTTATTGGTGATATCCGTCGCATCCTTTCGCTTTTGCCTAAACAGCGGCAGAACTTGCTATTTTTCGCCACATTTTCCGACAAAATTAAGGCACTCGCCACTGGGTTGCTCAATTGCCCAGCAACGATTGAGGTAGCACCTCGCAACGTTACCGCTGATACAGTGGCACAGAAAGTATACCAGGTAGACCACGACAAAAAGCGCCAATTGCTTGCTCATCTGATTAAGCGAAAGGAGTGGTATCAAGTGCTAGTGTTTACTCGCACTAAGCATGGGGCTGACCGTTTGGTTAAGCAGTTGACAGAAGACCGCATTCAAGCATTGGCAATTCACGGTAATAAAAGCCAGTCGGCACGTACCCACGCTCTGACAAAGTTCAAGAATGGTACTTTACAGGTTCTGGTAGCAACAGACATTGCTGCGAGAGGTCTTGACATCAGCGATTTGCCTCACGTAGTCAACTTCGATTTGCCCAATGTACCAGAGGACTATGTTCATCGCATTGGTCGTACTGGTCGTGCCGGTGCGAAAGGTGAAGCTGTATCGCTGGTGTGTGTTAGTGAATATCAACTGTTGGCGGATATTGAAAAACTGATTGCACAGAGGTTACCTAGAGAAGAAATTGCAGGCTTTGGCCCTAACCCACACACCAAGCCCGAAGAAATTCAACCTGGGCGTAAACACAGACCCAAAAGTGAACTGAGTCAACGAACCGCTCGCTCTAGCCCTAAATCATCACCACGAAAATCGACTAAAAAATCAGCTAAAAAATCGTCAGCGCAAAACGTAGTTGGTGAGCGTAAATCTGGGAATAAAAAATCTGCTTCGCGCCGTTCTGCTAAACATGATTAGATAACTTTCTATTAGCAAGCAACATGCTGGCACTACCAATAATTTATGCCTTACCTGCGGGCACACCTATGCCTCACCGAGGCACGCTACGCGAACGGTGAAGGGCACGCTGGGGCTAGCATGAATCATTTAAGACTGTTATAGTTTCCAGACTAATGTATCCACATTAAACTAATTTTTATAGGCGTAAGATGTCAGTAGGAATAAATATGATAATTTAATTAATTTACACTAATAATTTTACTCCTAGCTATTAATTATTTTTACCTTCTCTAATTGCATTTACTAAAATACCTAAAATTTTCTTGATATCTTTTATGTAATACTCGCTTAAGTCAATCGAAACCACATTTTCTTCTAACTTCAAAAACTGCCAAATAGTTCCAATAGTAACAACTCCGTAAATTGTCTTGATTGGATTTCCCTGCTGTTCGTTAAATAATTGTGCTGCAACCATTTCGGCAATACATTGTGCTAAACCTAATTTCAAATTTTCGTTTTTAGTCTCCACAAGGGTAATTACAGGTGCGCGAACGAAAAGCTGTTCTTTATAAAGACTCAAAATAAAATCACAAAAACCATTTAAACCCCTTTCTGCATCTACAGTAAAATCCACACCAGAAAATAAACTAATTTCACTATTAAATTTCCGCCTAACTTCTAGTAAAATTGGGGTAATTATCATTTCAGAACGTGCTTTTTTAGAGTTAATAGAAACAGCTAAGTCAATATTTTCTTTAAGGATTGTAGCCAGTAAGTCGCTATAATCTTCCTCTGGTATTTTTGCGAAGAGTCCAGATATTTCATTTATACTTAACCCAAAAGTTTTAATAACTCCACTCAATTTAAATTCGCTGTAAGACATTTTGTTAACCTAAGGTAAAAATGGAGAAAATGTTTCTTAGACTGGGGAAAAAACGTTGCAAGTAACTTGATGCACAAGGGCTAATATCTTGTTTTTATTTGTCCATTTTGTTACTAATTTGTCCAATATGTAACAATAAAATTTTATCTAGTATCGCGTCTCTTAACCGGGTCACGATTAAGCGCACTATTGATAGTAGCGATTTCTGTGCCATCTGGCCGCACTGGGGATGAAAATTTACAGCAAATTTCAAGTTAAATACAAGCGAGCGGTTCGGGATACCCACCCCACAAGAGTTTGACATTAAACCTATGTTCCCTATTTACCTGCAAACTGCCGTAATTCTGGCTTTAGCTCAACGTCCCTTCGTGCTTTTGAACTGCTTAATAAACTGTCAAGAGTATCTTGGAAGCTTTGAGCTACTAAGATTTATTCGCTCTCAAACTGAGTTTAGGACTATAATTATCATATCATCTCTTATTTGACTTCCCAACTAAGGAAGGTTACCTAAATGTCTGTAGTTTTAGAAGGTATTACAACGAAAATTATTTTAGAAACGGAAAATAAAATTTCCCGTGCAATAAATGCTCTCAACAATTTATCCGACTTCCAAGAAATTCAAATTAATCCGCAACAATTAATTAATTAATATAATATCTAGTTTACAACGATTATATTTACGTGTCGAGCAAGCTCCTCTATTAGGATTGAAACTGGAAGCTTATCGAAAATTTCAAGAATATATTATTCAAGTTATAAACCAATATAGCGAGCTATTACCACCGCCTTTAGCTCAAGATATTGTAGCACTTGAATTACAAAGTCAAGCTTCAATTGATTTAATCAAAACACAAATTCTTATATTAACAGCATTTTTAAATAGTCACGACGAATTAAATAGTTTTAAAAGTTTCTATGAAGGGTTGAAACATTTACAAACTTTTGTAGAGAAAGTCGGTAATTCTTTATCTAAAAATGCAAGAAATTTATTGCAAGCGACTTTAGAGGATATCATTTACAGCGATTTTTTTCAAAATAATGACTTTGGGCATTTAGTTGCCAATCAAGAAGATAAAGAAGAAAGTAAAAATTATTTGAAATCAATCAGCAATTTAACAAAAGCTATTTTATGGGATGTTCATAAATTACAACCAAATACATCTATAGAGGAATTCAATAGTATCGATGAGCTTTGGTCACACTGGGATACTACTTATAAGACGGAGGAAGTTGAGGCATCATTAGAATTATTTGAAAATGCTATTGATGAAGAACGTCGTCAGCGAAATGGAAGAACTTTATTTTCATGAATAGTGGTATTGTTCTACTTGATTCCGGACTACTTGGCTGGGTGATTCATTCAAAGAGCCAAAAACCGGACGTTATTAGATGTCACAAGTGGCTCCGTACTATCTCAAATAATTATAAAGTTTTTATTCCAGAAATTACTGATTATGAAGTTCGTCGAGAATTGATTCATCAAAAGTTAGGAGATAGTTTAAAACGACTCGATGATTTAGAAAATGTCAGGGGTATTGGCTATTTACCGATTACAACTGAAATCATGTCTAGCTGATGATAACTCGGATGAAGTGCGTGTGGCAGTTGCAGGTAATAAAAATATTTCATTCAAATTAATGCAACAATTTGCTTGCGATAAATCAATAGTTGTCCGCAGTTCTTTAGCAAATAACCGGAATGCGACAAAAGAATGTTTACAAAACACTATTGGGTTTTTTACAGGCATGTAGCAAGCAATCCTAATGCCCCTGCTCATCTTCTTAAAAGGATAGCTAATTTTCCCGATGTTACAACGCGCTGTAATATTGCTAAACATAACAATACGCCTGAATCAGTTTTGGAGAAATTAGCAAGAGATAAAGATATAAGCGTTCGTCGAGCAGTAAAAGATAATCCGAATACTCCTGCATTAGTTTTAGAACAAATATTAACAGAAGATACAAATCCAAATTAATTACTATAACACCTAAATAAAGGAGTAATCAGTCATGGACATAACTCAATTAAAGTGGACTAAAAACGTGAAACATCAAAAAGGTGAAAATTGGGCTTACCCAGCAGAAGAAATACATCCAAAGTTAAAAATTTTTCCTTTATATTGGAGAAATAGTGAAGATAGAGATAAAAAAAATGCGCGTGTTCCACAAGAATGTGAACTTATTTTGTTGCGACAGTATGGCAAAGTAACTCATGTTGTCGAGCTTGTTAATAATCAGCTGTATTTTAATAAAGATGCAGGAGATGAGTTTAATATTTACCGTCTTGTTCAAGTGATTGGAATGGTTACTAATTGGGATAAGACGCCAGATAATAGCGAAGTATTTGATTGTCATATTAACTTTCCGACTTGTTCAATGGTTAAACCTTGCAGACTTGACAGCCAAAGATAAAATTAATGCAGTGGAGAAACTGATTCATAAAACATCAGTCAATTCAAATCCAAAGCATAAATATTTTGAAAAAGTTGTTAAAAATCATCCATCTTTCCGTAAATTTCCAAGCTACTTAAGACGTGCAGCAATTGCGGATGCGATTGGCATAGTTTCAAGTTTTCAAACTCGTTATAGAGACTGGCAAAGTGGAATTAGAAGGAGACGTGACGTTGAGGACGAATACCAAGGCGAAATTGAAATGCGTACGCTTCAATATTATTTGCAGCAGCAAAATTTTTATCGATTAAACCTTTACAATCACCAACTAAGTAGGTAGGCAGGAATAAAGTCCGCTATGTAAACAAATGTAAAATTGACGAGTGGTGCTCACAATAAGCCTTGGCGCTGAAGCGCAACTACAAACCTAAAGTAATTTTTTTCCACCGACTTACTTAATTTTTTCGCATCGTCGTTGGCGATAACACCAGAAGAGCTTCTGAGCGAAGGTTACACAACCTATGATGACTTTTATGACCCCCAAGAAGAAGAATGGAAAAAAGCAGTAGAGATTATGGAGCGTATTTCCCGCGAGACTAAGTTTAACGAAGACGAATGTGTGGAGTTTTAAATTACTGGTCTACAAACAACCTGCTTTTGGCGACTTGAGATTAAAAGATAACAGGGAACTGGTAATAGGAAGTTCTTAATCTCCCTAATTAAAATTAGGGAATTTTATTGTGGGCGCACATGCATTCGCTATCAGCAAATTTATTGGAGAAATGTTTGTTTTTCTTGACTAAATCAATTAACAGGCTTGTCCTTTATCTGAGAAGCTGTATCTTTTCTATTCAAATTTACTCGTTTCACGTTCCTACCCTGAATTTTTTTAACTCTAAGCACTCGTGACAGATTAAAGTTGTAAACCATTTGTCAATAAGTAATAGTGCTTAAGTTTTTGCTACGCCAGATTTAAGTGTATGATTAAATCATATGCTGTGATAAAATGGCTTTAAAAAGGAAAATCACTGATGAGAAAAACACAAGCGCTAACTATCACTTTGCCTCATGACATGCTAGAAATGGTCAAGGCTAAGGTATCTAGGGGCGAATACGCAACAGAAAGTGAAGTTATAAGGGATGGTCTTCGTACTCTCCTTGCACGTGATGCTGCTGTTGAAAAGTGGTTGCACTCAGAAGTTCTCAAAAGCTATGACGAATGTGAGGCTGATGCCACATTGGGTGTTCCAGCAGAACAAGTCATGGCGCGTATCCGGTCTCAATACCGCAAGCGAACTACAACAGAAGCAAGCTAGATGAAACAATATAACGTTATCTTTTCGCCACGAGCTGAGGAACAACTCGGCAGTCTCTACGCCTATATTGCAGAAAATGGTGGGGAA
This sequence comes from Scytonematopsis contorta HA4267-MV1, assembly GCA_019359035.1. Classification (GTDB taxonomy): domain Bacteria; phylum Cyanobacteriota; class Cyanobacteriia; order Cyanobacteriales; family Nostocaceae; genus Scytonematopsis; species Scytonematopsis contorta. Next base: position 162,616 of record JAHHIC010000029.1, read on the forward strand.
GAACGGGCGGAAAGTTACATTAACGGTATCATTACCTTTTGCCAAGGTCTTTCTACCTTCCCAGAACGGGGAACCAAACGTGATGACTTGCGACCGGGTTTGCGGGTTATCGGGTATGCCAAACGTGCCACTATTGCCTTTTCTGTAACAACTGACCGAGTGATAATCCACGGTATTTTTTACGGGGGGCAAGACTATGATTCTCTCATACAGGAATCAGAGCCATAAACCACTATGTAACAGTTAGTTTACAAGAAACGTCTTTGTTTAGAACTTTATTGTTTACGTTCACTGTATAAATTTACGTTTGGATGACGGGACTGTCCAAACTGTGCAAAAACCTGACTTTCCTTTCCGTCCGTACTGCGATAAGGTAACACCCAACCTCTGGGAGAAGGAAACACGAAATCATTTCGTGAAGCTTTTGTCGGTTTGATAGATAGTAAGAACTCTTGAAGGCTCTTGTTACAATGAAACGTGCGGGCATTATGAGTTTTAGTTTCTCCTTTGATGCGTGTATCACTTGGAATCGCTTCCTCAAATTTGATTCTTTCGCAATTTCCCTGAATATGCTTCCGTTGAAGAGCAGCAGCTTCTTCTGGTCTGCATCCTGTCATGAATAAAAACTTCACGTAAGGAAAATAGTAAGAATGACGGGTGGGTGCAAATTTAGGAGAATAAGCGTTCTGCTCAAACGCGCTGATAATGCAATCTCGCTCCTCTGGGGTGAAAGGGGTGCGATCGCAATTTCTCTTAACTCGTTTGATATCCTTGTGCATCCCCTCGAAAGGATTATGAGAAATTAAACCTGATTTGACAGACCAATTACAGCAAGCATTTATTTGTACTAAAGTCCGCCGCACTAATTCGCTACTATACTTTTTGAGAAGCCAGTCCCGCACTTCAACAGGATTATCAAGTGAGTACGGAAGTTTCTTGACATGTCGAGCAATTTTTGCATAATCCATTGCTAAGGTGCTGGCAGCAATTTGAGTAGATTTGTACTGAGTATATTTTTCCCAAAGTTCAGCCAAAGTAGGTACTTTTACAACTGGGGTAATTTTTGGGGTAATTTTTGGGGTAGCGGATGATTTTTGAGGCTTGTATTTCTCAAGTTTTGGGTCAAATCGCTCGTAAATAATGTCTGATTCAATCAGCTTTGCCTTCGCAGATGCTATTTGTCGGTTTGCTGGGGAGTCAGTAAGTCCCAAGTACAAATATTGGCGAACGCCAGCGTAGGTAAAAACTAATTGCAAGCGCTCATTTGAAGTTTTGATTTGGACGGAACCGCGAGAAGCAATGCTTGGCGAAGGCTTTGGGTTGTTTGAGTACATGGGAGTTCTGTGAAGAAATTGAACTATACCCGTACTATATATCGATTTTTCCCAGAGATTTTTACCCCAGTTTTACCCCAGTTTTACCTCAATTCGATACCCAAAACTACCTAAAAAGGCACAATTAAAAAACGAAAGCCCCTAGTGAAGGGGCTTGTAATGCTTGAATTATGAATGGCTCAGGTGCGACTCGAACGCACGACCAAGGGCTTATGAGTCCCCTACTCTAACCAACTGAGCTACTGAGCCAAGTATCCTCAACAATTACTTAATATAGCATACAAATTTTGCTGTGACTAGCCCTTGAGGGAGAAAAAATGGGGAGTGGGCAATCACCAATTACCAATTACCAATTACCAATTACCAATTACCAATTACCAATTACCAATTACCAATTACCAATTACCAATTACCAATTACCAATTACCAATTACCAGTTACCAAAAAGCAAAAGAGGGAGTTACCCCCCTCAGATGATAAGCAATCATTTTGCTCTAAACAGCCAGAAACTATACGCGAGGCGGTAGAAAAGCAATTGGATTAACAGCACCCTTACCACCTGGATGAATTTCAAAGTGTAAGTGAGGCCCGGTACTGAAGCCTGTGCTACCCATTGCAGTAATTTGTTGCCCTTGACGCACTTGTTGACCAGCTTGTACCAAAATCTTGCTGTTGTGACCGTAGCGAGTCATCGTGCCATCGGGGTGGCGAATATCCACCAATTTACCGTAGCCACCGTTGTTCCAACCAGCTCTTTCCACTACACCGTCTGCTACAGCGTAAATTGGAGTGCCAACTGGACCAGCTATGTCGATACCTCTGTGGGGTCTACCCCAACGCATACCATAACCAGAGGTGAGAACGCCTTTTGAAGGCCAAATCATACCAGCTCTGTTGGTAGAAGGTGCGTTTTCGTCAATTACCTGGGGTAGATATCTATCCACTGTTGCCAAGGTATTTGGTAACCTTTGAACAGAGTTTGGCAGTTGTGGGCTAACCGCAGTTCCCCGCGCTGCACCCAGTGATTGGGACGCATCTTGCATACCATTAGGAACAGCCATTCTAGCGTTTTGTGTGTTGCTATTAAAGCGGTTGTTCCACTGGGGATTAAATGGTTCATTTGCCCGACCCTGCATTGGTCTTGGTACCTGAATTGGTATGGCAACCTGATTTGCTCTAGGTAAAGGAGCAGGATATAAATTATTAAATCTAGCAGGAGGCGGCGTAACAACAACAGGCACTGGAAGAGGAGCCGATGTATTTACATTATTGGCTCTCGGAACTGGGAGAACATTTGGCCTTGCTTGATATGGCGCAGGCACTCTAATCGGCACAGCAGTATTAGTTTGGGGATATGTAGGTACTACAACACTGTTAGATGTATTACCACCATTCTGCTGAGCGCGATATTTTTCGCGCAATCTCTCGATTTCCTCTTGTAGACTGAGGAGACCTTTATCTTCTTTTGCCCGTTGCGCTAACAAACTGCCTTGTCTGTTGCCCTGCATTCCGTTTAATGCTGTAGGCACTGGGGTGTCTCCACCCATACCTGTGAAATTATTAGCAGTGTTAGTATTTTTAGTAGTTGCAGTTGTTTCAGTACCTTGAACAGTACTGGGTTGAGTCGCTATATTAGTTTGGCTATTACCAGTTACCGTGGTGCTAGAAACATTAGGACTGTTGTTGTTGGCAACGACTGGAGATTCAGAAGCAACGGTCGTGTTTGTGCCAACTGTGGTTTCTGTGGTCTGTTCAATGGTGCTGCTGACAGAAATTGGGTTACTAGCCACAATTGTCGGTTGTGCAGTACCAGCAGCCGCCACAGGGACAGTCAGTTTTTGACTTATTTGCAGTCTGTTGGCGTTGCTAAGATTATTTGCCTTGACTAGCTCCGAAACAGAAGTACCGTAAAGACTAGCAATACGCGCTAGTGTATCTCCAGGTTTAACTTCATGAACTGTATTTGAGGAAGTTGTTTCGGTAGCCGCAGGAGCAACCATTTCTGGCATTGTGGGAGCCGCTTGACTCTGTTTTAGTCTGGATAACAACTTAGCTGACTTAGCTTCGTTGATTTCCGACTGCTGCACATCATTTGTAAATGTGCTTACTGTTGACGCCTGATTCGCAATTGGCGCTTGATTCGCAACTAACTTTGGCTGCACCACTGGTGTGGTCGCAACTGATACACCCTTGTTCTCCTCAGACCGCCACTCCGCCAAACTATTTCTCAAACGGTTCGATTTTTGTTGTAGACGACTCAGCGCAAACTCTTGCTGCGCTTTCAGTTGAGCGTCAATCGGACTACTCGCGGTTGCAGTCGATACTACTGGTGTTGTTACTTGAACCGCTGTTGGTACTGTTTCTGAAAGCTTTCTAGTCTGTTCTAAGCTATTAGGATTAAACCCAGTGTGGTCTACTCCTGTCGCTAATTGTGACTGTGGGTAGATGGAATTGGTTTTGCTTACAGTTACCCTTGGTACTACTGGTGTTGGAACTTGCCGTGAAAATCCACGTGAAATTCCAGTAGTTGGAGACTGCCATTTTGCGCCAAGCCCTGATACCTGTAAAGTTCTATTTCCATCAACCATGACAGGGTTTTCAGGCACGCTCGCGTTCGAGACGGCTTTGGACTCCAGCTGTTGTGTGGGGAACTTCACTTGGTCTTCAGTTGCAGCAGTTAAAGAAGAGGCTGTATTTTGATTGCCTACTGGTTCTGCTGCTTGGGCTTGGTCGCTTTGTCGAGTCACCAAAAGGCTGGTGGCCCCCATAGAGATTGCAAGTCCAATCATGGCTGCACTTTTCCGTACTCGACGGTTCGCTGCTTGGTTTGCAGTATTTTGTTGCCTTGTTTGGGCGTTCTCGTTAGGGATATTTTCCAGCACAACCTTTACTCTTTTTTTCAATGCTCGTTTCAAAGACGACCTCCTACGATCACTAGCGCTTAACTGACCTCGATTTTTTTTCAGTCGGATACTAGTCAATGATTTGGATCACTACAGACAATTGATCAAGATCACACTCACCAGAGATACTTACGCAAGATTAACCTGCTTCTCTGTTTTAGACAAGTTAACAAGAATGCACAAAAATTAAAGATTTGTTAAATTTTTGTTGCATTTGTCTCCTCGTTCGGGGCAACTGGGATTCTTACTCTTCATGTAAGTCTGTCCTCTTATTGCTTTTGGGACACCAAACATGCTATGGGAGCCGTCGGCAATTGTCACTAAAAGCTTTAAATTGTGTGGCTCGGACTTAATTATCCGAGTGATGCCCCAGTCGCTGTAAACTTATTCAGCTAGAGTTGCACCCAATCAGCCTTCACAACACGAGACTTTAAACTTTAAATTGATTATTCCCCAAGATACAACAGTAGAAACCCTTGACTCATAAACTTCATATAAATGTTTCCATGAGGAGAAAAAACTTTGAAACCCTTAACCATATTAACTTCTGTCGATTTTTCTTGGTTGTTGGGTAGACTGCAAATTCACAAAAATCTATGGTTCAAGCTGGTCTTTTTTCCCAACTTTATATACAAATTTCTTATATGACTGTACTCATATTTCTAAGTATTTCTCCCCAGATTTTTGTGTTTTCCACAGACTATAGTATCAACACCAACAAACAGTTGTGTGTGGCAACTGTAAATTTTCTGATAATAAATTATGGATTACATGAATATTAGAAATTCATATCAGTGTATTTACAGTAGGTTTAGATTCCTAATCCGTAAGATTTACTAGAAATTATTGTAAATAGCCTAAGCTACGACGTGCCTCAAACAGCCCTATTGCAACGCTCACAGACAGATTTAAGCTGCGAACATTGGTTTCAACCATAGGAATACGCATACACGTATCGCAGGCAACAATTACCTCTTTGGGTAAACCTTCCGTTTCACTACCAAACAATAACCAGTCGGAATCTCGATACTCAAAATTGGCATAGTTTGTAGTGCCACGAGTAGTGAATCCTAACAACCGACCTCCGCGCTCCAAATGCACGCTATTAAAGGCTTCTATGCATTCATGGTATTGCAATTTCACATACGACCAATAGTCTAATCCAGCCCTTTTAAGGTAACGGTCACTAATTTCAAACCCTAAAGGCCCTACTAAATGCAACTCTGTTCCGGTTGCCGCACAAGTACGGGCTATATTACCTGTATTGGGTGGTATCTGGGGATTTACTAAAACTACCTGAGGCATTTGCGGTTACTTAGATGTATTACAAGTTACGGTGTCTCTTTTTTGTCAAATACTCCCTAAGATAGAGGGGACTTATAGGTTTTCTTAATAAATCGCAATCTATAACCATTGATTAAATTTTTTTAACTATGAAATAAACTACTCTCAAAACTCTATCTAAGAGTTGCCTGAAGTCAATATGTAAAATATAAATATTTGTAACGATATATTTACAACACTAAACAAGGGCTTCAACCCTCTGTTCAAAATAACGAATTTATAGTTAAGAAGTTTTAACAAACCCCCGTAGAGACTAAACATGTTAGTCTCTACATGCTCTTAATTTAAAGTGCTAGAGAGCATAGTTTGTCTTCCAACTCTACTTCTCGCTCGTGAGTAGCCCTAATTGCTTGGGTAATGACTTTCGACGTGTTAAATCCAACCGCATGTAGTTGTAACCACTGTTGAGCTTCGTTTCCTTCACGTAGAATTTTTTGCAGGGGAGAGAGGAAACAGCTAAATCCTTGTTTTTTCGCAATCGGCCAAACTTCCTGATAAAGTTGACTGACCCAATCTCTAGCAAGGACACTGCTACCGTCTTGCCAATGAGTCAGCTGAGCATCAAGACTGGACGTTGCTGCTGCTATTTCATTATTCGCTGTGATAGTTAATAATTCTTCTGGAGAAAATTTACTTTGGGTTAGTGGGTCAAGAAGGTCAGGATTTTCTAGCAATTGCAACAAACGCGCTTCCAAAAATGCTGATATGGCTAGTAAGGCTATGGGGTCGCTGACTAAATCGCAAATTCGTAATTCCAAGCGATTTAAATCGTAGGGACGCTTATCCCCATTTGGTCGCACAGAAACCCACAAATGACGAACATTTTGCATTGTCCCAAGTTTTAGCTGCGATTCCACCCACTGGATATGGTGAGCATGGCTTTCAAACAAGGGCACATGGGAAGGAGTTTGGGGAAACACTCTCCAGCGAGAGGAATGATAACCAGTTGTACTTCCATCTAAAAACGGAGAAGAGGCACTCAATGCAAGATAAAGAGGTGCTTCTACCCGTATCAAACGGCACGCTCGCATTAATAACTCTGGGTCATCAATACCAACATTAATATGTACACTCGCGGTAACTACTTTAGTGCCGTAAGACTGTTCTATGTAGTCATGATAAGGATTTTCTGGTTCGGAGCGAAAAAATTTACCAGAGTCACCCAGAGAAAGCGTACTTCCTGGAATCAGAGTGTAATCGCCTAACTTTTTGAGATAATTTCGTAATTTTATCCTGGGACGAAGTAAAGCGCACAATAGCCCTTCGTAGTTGTCCAATGGTGGAGTTATGTATTCTACATTACGACTATCCGGTTCCCGCACAAAGTCATCCAGTGCGGCAGAAATTTTGTCGGAGAGACCAACTATAGTTCCCTGCGGTGTACCTGTGTACATCTCAATTTCAAAGCCTTTTGATAGCACCACTTTATTTTTCCTCGCCTCTCCTTTTTCTTAAATTGTATCCAGTTTGACGATGTTTTGCTTCTTTCCTTGGGGGGGGAGTGGGGAGTGGGGAGTGGGGAGTGGGGAGTAGGGAGTAGGGAGTGGGAATGGGGAATAGGGAGTGGGGAGTGGGATTAGGCAGTAGGAATGAGAGGATGAGGAAGAATTTTGTTATTAATCTTCCCCACTCCCCTCAACAACGTTGAAAAACTTCGCTCGCTGCACGATGTATTAGCGAATGACGCCAAACTAAAGATTTCATGTCGTCTGCATAGCCACCACCAATAACGCATCCTACAGGATAGCCTGCACCTACACAGGTGGTTAAAACCTGCATTTCTCTACGGTAAATACCTGTGTCTGTTAAGGCTAGTTTTCCTAGTTTGTCTGCTATGTGGGGGTCAACACCTGCGTCGTACAGTACTAAATCTGGTTTGATTTCCGATAATAAGTCTGGTAAGTATCTTGCTAAGGTTTGTAGGTAAGTGTCGTCTTCCATTCCTTCTTGTAGGGGAACGTCTAAATCACTTTTTTGTTTCGTTCCAGGAAAATTAATCTCGCAGTGCATCGAAAAGGTAAAAACGCTTTTGTCTTCTTGAAAAATGAAAGCTGTTCCGTCCCCTTGGTGAACATCTAAGTCTACAATCAAAATTTTTTCTACAAGTCCCTGTTTTTGTAAAACGCGAGAGGCGATCGCTAAATCGTTGAAGATGCAAAATCCAGAACCGTAGCTGGGGAAAGCGTGATGAGTTCCTCCTGCGGTGTTGCAGGCTAAACCGTATTGTAGTGCTAAGGAAGCGGTGAGAATTGTTCCCCCAACTGCTACAAGGGTACGATTTACCAAAGCCGAACTCCAGGGTAACCCTATGCGTCTTTGGGCTTTTGGGTCGAGAGTTCCTTCACGATAGGCTTTTACATATTCTGGGGTGTGGACTAATTCGATTAACTCTTGTTCTGGATGTTGGGGGAGGTAAAATTGTTCTGCTTGTGCGACTTTATCATGCAATAAAAGTTCGTAAAGCATCTGAAATTTAGGCATCGGGAAGCGATGTCCTGGTGGTAGTGGGGCTACGTAGTCAGGGTGATAAACGATAGGTAAGTCCATTATTTTATTTTTAACCGCGAAGATGCCAAGTGCGCCAAGTTTTTTTTGTATCTTCGTTTGTATCACCCAAGTCTTGGTTTAAGCACGGAAAAATAGGCAGAATGGTAGGCTATTTGCTATTTGCTATTTGCAGTTCGCAATTTGGTTACTTTTGTTAGCTATGCTTATGTCCTGAAGATTTTTTTAATTTTATGCTTCAATTAATTTTGCCGATAGGGATTATTGTTATTAGTTTAGTTGCGGGAGTAATTTTTGATAAATTTATCTACAAAAAGTTGAAGGAATTTGTAGTTAAACAAAAAATTCCTGGTAGTGAAATTATAATTAACTCTTTACATCATACAACTTTTATTTGGTTTGCCCTAGCTGGCTGTTATGGGGCACTTTTATCTTATTCAAAAGTCAATCCAGATTTAACTGATTTTCTGAGAAAAAGTATCGTAGTGGTTTTTGTCTACTCAGTTACCTTAGTTGGTGCAAGGCTAACTGCTGGTTTTGTAGATTTATATATTACATCATCTGAGGGAGTTTCTACTTCATTATTTTCTAATATTGCTCAAACTACTATTTTTATTTTAGGTATTTTAATTACCCTGCAAACTGTAGGATTACAAATAACACCAATTTTGACTACCTTGGGAGTTAGTGGTATAGCAGTTGGTTTAGCGCTTAAAGATACTTTAGAGAATTTGTTTGCTGGCTTTTATTTAATTATTTCTAAACAACTCAGAAGTGGTGATTATGTAAAAATAGATGGTGGTTATGAAGGTTATGTTACAGACATAACTTGGCGACACACCACGATTAAAGAGCTATCTAATAATGCAATTATTATACCTAATTCTAAATTAAGCTCGACTATTTTTACTAATTACCATTTGCCTATTAAAGAAGTTACTTTAACAATAAATATAGGCGTAGGTTACGATAGTGACCTCGAACATGTTGAAAGAGTTACAGTTGAACTTGCTAAAGAGGTGATGCATGAAGTAGCACCTGAATTAATACAGGATGAGCCTTATGTCAGATATAATAAATTTGGCGACTTTAGTATAGATTTTAGTGTTTTTCTGAAGGTAAATGACTTTTTTGACCAACGCTTAGCTAGGCATATTTTTCTCAAGAAACTACATAAGCTTTATCAGCAGGAAGGAATAAAAATTCCTAGCCCCAATGTGGAATTCTATTTGCAGGGACACGGAATCGGAGCAGATTCACCAAAAATGTAGAGACTAAACATGTTTAGTCTCTACGTAGTGTGCCTGCGCTTTCATAAATTTTGAGGTAATTATCTATTCCTCAGCGTAAATGAAATTAAGATATATGATAGACACTTTGTGAATCTTCATAATGGCTTTAACAACGCAGCAACTTCCAATAATAAGTCCATTTGAGAAGCACTTTTGGGCTTGGCAGGGTCACAAAATCCAGTACACTGTTATGGGAACTGGACGCCCGTTGGTTTTAGTTCATGGTTTTGGTGCTTGTATCGAACATTGGCGTAAAAATATACCAGTATTAGCAGAAGCAGGTTACAAAGTCTTTGCTATCGACTTGCTTGGGTTCGGTGGTTCCGATAAAGCGCCTATCAATTACACAGTAGATGTGTGGGTGGAATTGCTGAAAGACTTTTGGACAGAACATATTAATGAACCAGCAGTGTTTATAGGTAACTCCATCGGCGCATTGTTGAGTTTGATGGTAGTTACGCAATACCCAGAAATCTCAGCTGGTGGTGTTTTAATTAACGCTGCTGGTGGTTTGAATCATCGTCCAGGAGAATTAAACCCACCTTTGCGAGTTGTGATGGCAGCGTTTGGTAAGTTTGTTAGTCATCCGATTACTGGAAAGTTTGTATTCAATCGCATCAGACAAAAAAATCAAATTCGTCGTAGCCTTTATCAGGTTTACCGTGATAAAACAGCAGTAACTGATGAATTAGTGGAAATGCTTTATCAACCTTCTTGTGACCCAGGAGCGCAAAAAGTATTTGCTTCGATTATTACTGCACCTCCTGGTCCAACACCTGCGGAATTATTACCTAAATTGGAACGTCCATTGTTAATAGTTTGGGGTACAGATGACCCTTGGACTCCCATCACTGGGTCGAAACTTTACGAACAAGCGCGGGAAAATGGAAAAGATATTAAAATTGTTCCGATTCCTGGGGCTGGTCATTGTCCCCATGATGAAGTTCCGAATTTGGTAAATCCTCAGATTATTGAGTGGCTGGATTTGTATAAGTAATATTTCACGCAAAGGCGCAAAGCTCGATAATTTTTGCGTTCTTTGCGTTTTATTATAGTGATTTAAAAGCTATAAGCTTATTGAAATGTCTATTTATTGCTAAACTTTTTATACATTAATTATGGTTAAAATTAAAACCTTTAGGGTATATTTAACAAGAAATAAATAAAAATAAATTACTATATTTTTACATTTATCAATACATAAATACTTGATAGCATGATAAATTCTCTCTTGTGAAATTAACTCAATGACTTGAAAATAAAAATTGAATGACTCGAATTATACATGACCAATTCTCCAAGGATTACCTTGAAGCATTACTGCAAGTCTATGGGGTAGTTCAAGCTCCCAGTCGTGTAAAGGGTGAAGCTAGACAAATAGATGTTTTGTTTACTCCATCGAGCGAGCAAAACACTAACTTGGAAGCTTTGGGGTTGCTTGGTAGATTCGCAGAATTTCCTGCTATCTTTGAACCATACCGTAATCCAGCTTCTGAGGATGAAATTTGTGATTGCCTTTTAAAGTCGTTGGAAGTCAGAGGTGCATTACGACGTAAAGCAAACCGCAATAATACAAACCTTGAAAAGTTAGCAATACCAAAATTATGGGTTTTGACACCAACAGCATCAGAGGAAATATTATCTGATTTTGGTGCAAAAGAAGCTGATGGCTGGGTGGATGGGGTGTATTTTATGCCCAAAGCTTTGCGAGCAGCGATTGTTGTCATACATCAGTTGCCAAAGGAACCACAAACTTTATGGCTGAGAATTCTGGGACGAGGAAAAGTACAAAAAAAGGCAATCGATGAATTGATTGCATTGCCAGCAGATAACCCTTTTAAGCAAGCAACGCTAGAATCTTTGTATAACTTACAGCAGAACTTAGTTGCAAATCAAACTTCAGACACGGATGATAGGGAGTTAGTTATGAGGTTAGCACCACTTTATCAGCAAGACCGGGAAAGAGCTGTAAATGAAGGAGAGCAGCGAGGAGAGCAGCGAGGAGAACTGCAAGGAGGACAGCGTTTAGTTATACGTCAACTCAATCACCGTTTTGGTGAAATTGATACACTACTGCTCGAACGAGTTCGCTCTTTATCTACCGAGAAGTTGGAAGAGTTGGGAGAAGCTTTGTTAGATTTCTCTACTGTAAATGATTTAAAAGCTTGGTTAAACCAAGAAATTCAATAAATCACTCTTGTATAAGTTAAATCACAAGGAGTCGGGGATAGCATCTCCGGCTTTTTACCATGTTTGTAAGAAACAAAACATTTTTATTTAAAATTACCTTGTTGATAAATAATATAATAAAAAGCTTTGCGAGCAGCGATTGTTGTCATACATCAGTTGCCAAAGGAACCACAAACTTTATGGCTGAGAATTCTGGGACGAGGAAAAGTACAAAAAAAGGCAATCGATGAATTGATTGCATTGCCCGCAGATAACCCTTTTAAGCAAGCAACGCTAGAATCTTTGTATAACTTACAGCAGAACTTAGTTGCAAATCAAACTTCAGACACGGATGATAGGGAGTTAGTTATGAGGTTAGCACCACTTTATCAGCAAGACCGGGAAAGAGCGGTAAATGAAGGAGAACAGCGAGGAGAACAGCGAGGAGAGCAGAGAGGAGAATTGCAAGGAGAACAGCGTTTAGTTATACGTCTACTCAATCGCCGTTTTGGTGAAATTGATACACCACTGCTTGAACGAGTTCGCTCTTTATCTACCCAGAAGTTGGAAGAGTTGGGAGAAGCTTTGTTAGATTTCTCTACTGTAAATGATTTAAAAGCTTGGTTAAACCAAGAAATTCAATAAATCACTCTTGTATAAGTTAAATCACAAGAAGTCGGGGATAGTATCTCCGGCTTTTTTGCAAAAATTGTAACAAGTAATTTATAAAGTAAATATGAAGTCAATAGAAGTGATGGGTTACGGCGCTTCATTAAACTTGAAGAGCCTCCAACTAAGTGCTACGAATGCGCCTAACCCATCCTACGTGAATTTAACTATCAAATTAAATATTGGGCTTTAGACACTCATGGTAAGGTGTACTACCCAAATTATATTCATGCAAAAAGTTATTTTCACAATATAACTGGGAATACTATTATTGAACCCAAAATGCAAGTAGATAGGTTGGTAAACTTAACATTTTCTTAGCAAATCTAATTTTCTCATTTAAAGGTTTTTATAGTTGATGCAAAGTTGCTTCTAATCTAGAGTTGCTTCAAACTCAGGCTATGAGGGTTCGGTTCCCAGATACTTAATTTACTGCTTATGCTTTCCAAAACTATCTCAAAATTCTTTCTGATTGTTCTAATGCTTGGTTTAGCTGTAACAGTTACCAGTTGCAGTGAGGGTGAGGATTCTGCCGAAAGTTCAAACACTCAAACAACTAATAAGGCTTCTGAAAGTTCAGACACTCAGACAACTAATAAGGCTTCTGAAAGTTCAGACACTCAGACAACTAACAAGGCTAAGTCAACTGCTGATAACGCGAAAAAGTCAGAAGCAGCAAAGAAGGTTGAAGCAATGATTCAAGAGCAACTGTTTTCAAAAGACCCTGCGCTCGCTGAAGTAAAATCGCTCTCTTGTCCGAATGATATTAACACTAAGCCTGGTGGCATCTTTGATTGTGAAGCTACTGCATCACAAGGCACATTCAAGGTCAAAGTTACGATGACAAATGATAAGCCAAACAACATAAAATTTAATACAAATGGATTGCTAATGCTTCCACTCGCAGAGCAACTTATCCAAAACAGCATCAAACAGCAACATAAAATGGATGTTGCTGTAGACTGCGGTAGCAAAAAATCAAAAATTCGACTGTTTAAGCAGGTCGGTGAATCTTTTACATGTGACGTAGCGCAGCAAGGGAACAAGCTTGGAACTGCAACAATAATTATCAAAGACGAAGCTGGACAGATTAACGCTAAGTGGAATATCAAACAGTTCAGTTAAAAGTAAAAGCTAGTAGGTTATACATAGTTCTGAAAATCTTATTACCCATTACCCATTACCAATAATTTCTACCCTGAGTATTAGAATATTCTTCCAAAATATCAGTACTATTGTTCTGTCAGAGTCAGCGCCACAGTAGTATTATGAAGAACTGTGTCACTGTTGCCGTGTTATCCTGCTGATTATGTCAGAACAACGCTTAACTGCTTCCTTAAACGGACATTTGCCTTCCTCGAACCCTAACAGTCAAAATACGATTCGTATTCGCGGTGCTAGACAACACAATCTCAAAAATGTTGATTTAGAATTGCCTCGCGACCGTTTAATTGTATTTACTGGCGTTTCCGGTTCGGGTAAGTCGTCCTTGGCGTTTGATACAATTTTCGCCGAAGGACAGCGTCGTTATGTGGAGTCTCTGAGTGCCTATGCGCGGCAATTTTTGGGACAATTAGACAAGCCTGATGTGGAAGCGATAGAGGGTTTAAGTCCGGCAATTTCTATTGACCAAAAGTCAACTTCCCATAACCCTCGTTCTACAGTGGGAACGGTGACAGAAATTTACGATTATTTGCGGTTATTGTTTGGACGTGCAGGTGAACCTCATTGTCCAATTTGCGATAGGTGTATTGCTCCTCAAACCATCGATGAAATGGTTGATAGGATAATGGATTTACCCGATAGCACTAAATTCCAAATTTTGGCACGGGTTGTGCGGGGTAAAAAGGGTACTCATAAAAAATTACTGTCCGGTTTGGCATCCCAAGGCTATGTGCGAGTCCGTATTAATGGGGAAATACGCGAGTTGTCGGATGCAATTGATTTAGATAAAAATGTTACACACACAATTGAAGTTGTTATCGACCGTTTAAAGAAGAAAGACGGGATTCAAGAACGTTTGGTAGACTCACTCTCGACTTGTTTAAAATTATCTGAAGGTATAGCTGTTATTCTCTATACCGAACAAGATGATGCCGAGGGTAAAAATGATGAACAAGAGTTAGTCTTTTCTGAAAAGTTCGCTTGTCCAGAACATGGCCCGGTGATGGAAGAGTTATCACCACGTTTATTTTCTTTTAACTCACCTTATGGTGCTTGTCCTAATTGTCATGGGTTAGGAACTTTAAGAAGATTTTCTCAGGATTTGGTCATTCCCGACCCAGAAGCTCCGATGTATGCTGCTATTGCACCTTGGTCGGATAAAGATAATTCTTATTATTTAGAGTTGTTATTTGCTCTGGGACAGCAATACGGCTTTGAACTGCAGACTAAGTGGAGTCAATTAACTTGCGAACAGCAAGAAATTGTTTTGGATGGAGAAAAGGAAACTAGTAAGGAACAAAAAGCCCGTAGTTTTAAGGGAGTTATCCCAATTTTACAACGTCAATATGAAGGCGGTTCTGAGTTAATTAAACAAAAACTGGAACAGTATCTAGTTGACCAGTCTTGTCCTGTTTGTGGTGGAAAAAGATTAAAACCGGAAGCTTTAGCGGTGAGATTGGGACAACATAAAATATTAGATTTGGTTGATGTTCCTATTAGAGAAAGTCGCGAGAGAATTGATAATTTAAAATTAAGTCCTCGTCAGATGCAAATAGCTGACTTGGTGTTGCGAGAAGTTAGAGCTAGGTTACAATTTTTGTTGGATGTTGGATTAGATTATCTTAGCTTAAATCGTGCAGCAATGACACTCTCTGGTGGAGAGGCACAACGCATCAGATTAGCAACACAAATTGGTTCGGGTTTGACAGGTGTTTTGTATGTTTTGGATGAACCGAGTATTGGTTTGCATCAGAGGGATAATGGACGTTTATTGCAAACTTTAATTAAGTTAAGGGATTTGGGTAATACTCTAATTGTGGTAGAGCATGACGAAGAAACAATTCGTGTAGCAGACTATGTTGTTGATATTGGACCCGGTGCTGGTGTGCATGGTGGTCATATTGTAGCCCAAGGTGATTTACAAGTATTATTAGATTCAGAAACTTCGCTGACTGGTGCTTATTTATCTGGAAGAAAAATAATCCATACACCTGCTCAGCGTCGTGATGGTAATGGATTAAGCTTAATTATTAAAAATGCACATCGCAATAATTTGCTAAATATTGATGTGGAAATTCCTCTAGGTAAACTAGTTTCCGTTACAGGTGTTTCTGGTTCTGGAAAGTCCACTTTAATTAATGAATTACTTTATCCAGCTTTACAACATCACCTGACAAAAAAAGTACCTTTACCAAAAGACTTAGGTGAAATTCAAGGATTAAATACTGTTGATAAGGCAATTGTTATTGACCAATCACCTATCGGTCGAACTCCTCGTTCTAATCCAGCTACTTATACAGGTGTTTTTGATATTATTCGCGATGTTTTTTCGCAAACCGTAGAAGCGAAAGCAAGAGGCTATAAACCTGGACAATTTTCTTTTAATGTTAAAGGTGGACGTTGTGAAGCTTGTAGTGGACAGGGTGTAAATGTTATTGAAATGAACTTTTTACCTGATGTTTACGTGCAATGCGAGGTTTGTAAAGGTGCAAGATATAACCGCGAAACTTTACAAGTAAAGTATAAGGGTAAATCGATTTCTGATGTCCTCAATATGACTGTTGAGGAAGCCTTAGAATTTTGTACTAATATTCCTAAAGCTGCAGGTAAATTGCAAACTTTAGTAGATGTTGGGTTGGGTTATGTTCAATTAGGACAACCTGCTACTACTTTGTCGGGTGGTGAAGCTCAACGAGTTAAGTTAGCAACAGAATTATCTCGTCGTGCAACTGGTAAAACGCTTTATTTAATTGATGAACCAACTACTGGTTTGTCTTTTTATGATGTCCATAAATTATTGGATGTGTTGCAAAGATTAGTAGATAAAGGCAATTCGATTTTGGTGATTGAACATAATTTAGATGTCATTCGTTGTTCCGATTGGGTAATAGATTTGGGCCCAGAAGGTGGAGACAAAGGTGGTGAGGTTATTGCTGTGGGAACACCGGAAGATGTGGCTAAAAATAAAAGGTCACATACTGGGAAGTATTTGAGGGAGGCTTTACAGCAATATCCGTCAGTTGTGGTGTAACCTGTAAAAATTAATTTCTATCTGCAATAGATGGTCTTTTTTACAATTCGACAACTAGCCAAGAAATAAATTTCTTGCTTAAAGCTAAAACCCGTTAAAACGGGTTAAAAATTAGTGTAAACTACTACGGCTAAATCCCAAAATATCTATAGGGCAGATTATCAAATCCACAAATAAACTTACTCCAGCAGATACATCCTATATAGTATTAGGCTCTAATCAAAAAGTGATATTAATCCTTCTGAAGGTTCAGGAGGATTTTCCATTACTGAAATAAGATGCTTACTATCTCGCTCAGATAATACTAATTTAGTCTCATTATCATCATTGTTTGCTGCTTCTGTTAACAGTATATTCTCTAGTTCTTCAAGGCGATTAAGTAACTGCTGATACGCATCTGCTGACAACAGTACATGGCTAGGTTTTGACTCCTGAGTAAGAAATACTGGGTCATCTGCCGTTTTATCAAAAATTTTGTACTGCTTCTCAATTGCTTCTTTTATGCTATGGCTCTGCATTTTGCGTTTTTAATAGTTTTTTAGGGATTACTATCGATAACGCAATTGTTATCGACACGCACAATTAAATTGCTGTGTCTGCTTATGTTAAGTTTAGATTAGAATTTTTTGCTACCTCGAATAGGTAAGAAATAATCCTTTAAGGGAACGTTTATAAATAATTGTTAAGTCCTAGAAACCTTATTATTAGTCCTCTTTGAGAGGACTTTAGCTTTGAGACAGGGAATTGATTCCCTGGCTTACTTGACACCAATGGTATCCTTGCCCGGTTGTACTTCACTTATGTCCTTGTCATATCAAGTAAGAGTATGCCAAATGTTTATGTAGTGCGGGCTTCCAGCCCGCTTTCTGATTAGCAGGTCGCTGATACTTACCCCTACAAACTTTATAGCCATAGACCCGTTATTTATATAATTTTCAAATTTGACATCTATCCTAAGTATTATTATTTTTCAATAAAGAGATATCTTAATATTCCTTGATATTTTTCTCGACTAAATGCATAAGTTCTCATGAGTAAAACTATTAGTATCTTGTGTAGATAAATTAGGAGCACAAAATTCTCCAACAAGCCTTAAGTTCTAACTGCCTATTTTTAGAGACTTACTAAAGAAACATAAACTAGATTTTTTGTACCTAACCATTAGGGAAAAACAATATGCCATTTGTCAGAATTGAGACGAATCATCATTTCTGTAGTCAAACCATTGAAGATGTAATTACTGAAGTAACAGAACAAATTCATCTGATAAAGGGTGACCCAACAAAAATGATATCAGTAGTTGTTCACAACGATAGTCAAGTTGCCTTTGATGGGGATTTTCAAACACCTGCTGCAATTGTACAGGTATTGAATGCGACTATGCCCAGAGATATAACCACCAAGCTAACAGAAAGTATCAGTGATATTTTGCTAAAGCAATTTCAAATACCTCCTCACCGGATGTATATATTTTTTCAAGAATTTACGATGCATTTGGTGGGTTGGAATCGTAAAATCTTTGCTGATATTCTCGGTAGTGATAACGAGCAGCAACTAGATGAAGCTAGAAAAGAAACACAGTCCGTAAATCATTAGTAATCTCCAATTTTAAGGAAATTTGGAATTTTTTAGGGGAAATAAATCTATATGTCAGACTTGATTCAGAAAGTAATTACAGGAGAAGTGTCATTAAAGCAATACACTGACACTGAGTTAGAAACATTAACTTATGAGGTTTTAACTCATTTACCTTTAGCTTCGATTCTAAAATTGAAAGCTAATTTAAAAGGAAAAGAGATTGAGCAGTCTCGTAAAGTTATAGGTAGAATAGTACATCCTGACTCAGATATATCTATACCTGGTTTAGATATTGAACTATGGGAGCGTGACCCATTTGGGCTAAAAAATTATTTAGGTAATGGTGTTAGCGACAAAATAGGTAATTTTGAAATTTATTATGACCCCAAAGCTGCTGGACTTGGTGATGCACCAGATTTAGAGTTAAGAATCTTTGATGCACCACAAACTGCAATTGTTGACGGTAAAACAATTAAAAGAAAGAATTTGATTGAAGTAATCAAGGGTGATGATAATGTCACTGTAGATGTTTACGATTTCGGAGCCATAGAAATTTCTTACTACGAGTATGACCCTGAATATCGTCTCTTTTCTTACTCACTTCCCAAATCTATCAAAAATGATTTTGTCCCCGAAGCTTTAGCTATAACAATGCAGTCTGTAGCTAAGTACGGCAAAACCATGAATGAATTAATCCAACGCAATCGTCTTAACCCGAATGAGCCATCATACGAGGAAATACAAAATTCATTTCCAGAAACATTGACGACTATTTTGGAAAAGCAGAATCCTGGATATACAAGAAGTGATGAGTTTTTTGGGGAGAGAATGCTAAATGGATTCAATCCAATCATCTTTAAGAAGGATAAAGAAAATTCTAACTTGTATACCACTAGCTTTAACGGGGATAAATTTGAGCTTACTGGCAAAATAGATTTACCCAACTACAAAGTAAAGTTTGAGCTAAAAGACGAAAAGTTATTACCAGTTGAGATAACACTTCAGTTCCGAGAAGACAATTCAACTCAACCAAATCCACCCATGAAAGCACCACAAACTTATACTCCAGCGGATGGAAATAAGTGGTTACAAGCTAAGCGGGTTGTTCGTGCTACCCATTTAGGTGTTTTAGGGGAAGTAAAAACGCACTTGAGTCAAACTCACTTTAATATTGAGCAATATGCGATTTCTTTTCTGAGAAATATTAGAAAGAGTCCTGTGCGAAACTTCTTATATCCTCATTTAAAAGAAGTGGTTCATATTAACAAATTCGGTCGTGGAATACTTATGAACCCGGAGGAAGGATTTTTTGCAAAACTTGAACCAATGAAAGTAAACCCAGATATGTTGAAATGGGTTCGTTCAAACATGGGTAGTTATGATTGGACAGATTGGAAACCAAGAAAACCTCTTTGCAATTCCCATAATTTTGCCAAACTGTCTAATTTATATTGGGATATTCTCACGAATCATGTAGATTCATTTTTTGCTAGTAATCACGACGAAATTGTCAAAAATTGGTCAGAAATTCTCAAGTTTTCAGATGAGTTGGTTTTACATAGTGTTCCTTATGTTTCTTTGACTATGGAACAAGTAGACGATGGGGACGAATGGTATGACTGGAACGAAATCGAACATTCATCTAATCCACGTCGAGAAATTGATGGAGAAGTAAAAGCTATTAGACCCATAACCGCTTCTGAACAACCATCTCAACAGGATATTGAGAATCTTAAACAAGTTTGTAGATATCTGATTTACCAATGTACTTTTTGGCATAGCTGGGTTCACAATGAGCATAATCCCGAATTTGGGGAGCTAAATTATGGTGACCTATTGAGAAATGGCTCAATGGGAGAGGAAGATGACGAGAATGTATTACCCGGTCGTCAAGTTGCCAGCATTATTCTTGCTGTGTCACATATGCTGACTAATTTCAATTATGGTTACATGCTCAAAAATGAAGATGGTGATGTTCCACCAGAACTGATAAAACTTATAGAGAGCAAACGAAGCGA
This sequence comes from Scytonematopsis contorta HA4267-MV1, assembly GCA_019359035.1. Classification (GTDB taxonomy): domain Bacteria; phylum Cyanobacteriota; class Cyanobacteriia; order Cyanobacteriales; family Nostocaceae; genus Scytonematopsis; species Scytonematopsis contorta. Next base: position 182,623 of record JAHHIC010000029.1, read on the forward strand.
GTTTGAACAATTAGGATTTGATTTAAGTACTCTTCGTTCTAGATTAAATAGCTAAATAAATAGCTAAAATCCAAAATCTCATATCCAAAATTCAAAATTACAAATGGAGATATCAAGAAAATGACGGTAGCAAATGGCTTAGTTAATAGCTCTAACTCAACAGAAAATTCTACAGATGAGCTAGAGTATGGTAGATGGATATCATTACAGGATGTACAAACAATTCCTTTTGATGTTGACTACTTCTGGTCAGCTTTTGATGATTATCTTTCTTTGCTTAAATCTTTTAGTGGACGACAAGATGTAAAGTCAGAAACAGGCTTTGGTATACCCCTAGATGGACCTGGAGCTATTGTTAGATTTGATTTCAAAGGTTCAGTAGTTCGCGACCGCTTGCTAATTAATGACCGTGTTAATCATGTGTGGAAGATGGATATACCTGAAGCCACACCATTGTTTACACTTTATCATGTAACTTTTAGTGCGCGTGAAGTTACTGGTGGTACAGAGGTTAAAATTAATGTTGATTTTGTACTTCAAAGTGAAAACCGTCAAGAGCGAGCTGATGCTCTCAAAACCTTGAAAGAATTTCTCCCCAAACGTATTTCAGAAATTATTAAATTCCTGAAAGAAAAAAATACTCCCAAAGATAGTTCCGTACCTGTAACAGAGTCAGAAATTAGACATTTGGTTGCAGAATTTTATTCTAAACTTGATGCTCACGCTCCAGTGGATGAATATGCTCAGTTTTTCGCTTTTGATGAGGAAGATTTTTTGATGCAGTTTCCTAGTGAAACATTGCATAGTTGGGAAGATTTTAAGCAATGGTACGACAGTAGCGTTAATTTATACTTTGATGAAATTCATCAATTAAAAGAAATTAATGCTACCCCTAATGGTAACCATACTGATGTTAAAGCTATTGTCCATTGGGAAGGTAGTCTTTGGAAGGCTCCGACTTCCCATAGCAAACGAATTATTGCAGATGCTCATCATACTTGGGTGGTTAAGCGCTGTTCACAAACACTCAAACCTGTGTTTAAGAGCTATGTCGTCCATAAATTGGATTTAGCTAATGGTTCACCTCAAGTCGAAGCTCCAGTAAAAGTTTCAACCGCTATATAAGCAGCACTAAGGATAAAAAATCATGGGAAAATTATCAGGTAAAGTTGCACTAGTAACGGGTGCATCATCAGGAATTGGTTCCGCAACAGCCCTAGCGCTAGCCGCAGAAGGAGCTAGTGTTGCTCTCGTTGGTCGTCGTTTTGAGCGTCTCCAAGCTTTAGCACAAAAGATTTCCGAGAATGGAGGACAGGCAATATCTTTAATTGCTGATGTTGCAGATGAAACACAAGTTCAGGATATGCTTAGCAAAACCAAAGCTCAATTAGGTCGTTTAGATATCCTCGTCAACAATGCTGGTGTTATGCAACTGGGGGAAGTTGATGGCGCAAAAACTGAAGATTGGCGTAGCATGATTAACATTAATCTTCTTGGATTGATGTACACAACCCATGCAGCTTTACCTATTATGAAAGCTCAAGGGGGAGGACATATAGTCAATATTTCTTCCACTTCTGGTCGTGTTGCAATGGCTAACTGCGCTGTCTATGCTGCTACTAAATTTGGTGTGGTTGCATTTTCCGAAGCCTTGCGTCAAGAAGTTCATAGCAACAAAATTCGTGTCACCATCGTAGAACCAGGAGCTGTATCCACGGAATTAGGTAACCATATTCAAGACGACAATGCGAGAGAGTGGGCTAGAACCTGGTTAGAATCAAATACACCACTTGAAAGTGAAGATATTGCTACAGCTATTGTTTATGCTGTTACCCAACCACTTAGGGTGAACGTAAACGAAATTTTAATCCGACCAACTGACCAAAAGTACTAGCGTAGGTTGGGTTGAGGAACGAAACCCAACAACTAACAAACCCAAACAACTAACAAACCCAACAACTAACAAACCCAAACAACTAACTCAAACAACTAACAAACCCAACAACTAACCCAAACAACTAACAAACCCAACAACTAACAAACCCAATAGGATGAAACTCAGCACCTATTCTGAAACTAGAATGTTGGGTTTCGTTCCTCAACCCAACCTACAAATTTTCTTTGACGAAAAACTGTTGCAATATCTCACTTGGTTTTCTATCCCAAGTATCAATATGTTCATATATTAAGTTTTCTTGATTGAGTTTATAAGTAGAATACCCGTTAAAAAATAACTTCGGTTTCCACGGTAAACGCAAAACACCTCTAACTGTCCATTTCGCTAAAATAATATTTTCGGCTTCTTGATATACTTCATGCACATCAAAAAAAATCTCTGTAAAAAATAATCCGGCATGAAATCTCAATGTCCAAAATATAATCCGATAGTTAAATTTCCATTTAAATGTGTTTACAGGGTCTTGAAAATAAATGTCTTTTGTGTATATGTCGTAAGAAATATCTTTTTTGAATAGCGTTGGCAAATCCTGCTTCAGTGTTGTGATTATATTTTCTACTTGTAATCGATTGGACACACCTGTTTTCCCCTCAGTTTTTCCCCTAAGCACAATAATCTATCTTCGTATTCTTCTGGTACTGTCTAGATATTCTCCAGTAAATTCATCCTAACTCTGTTTTTGCTTCTACAACAAACCTCTCTCTATGCTTACCGGGACGAATTTTATTCTCAAAACGGAAATTAACCAAAGTTATGTCCCAACTTAAGTCTCTCCGGTTCTTGGGATGCCTTAACGATAGATATTGTATTATCCTCATAGGAGGCAAATAAAAGATGATAAACTACTAATACAAAATATAATTTTGCCCTCTATTGACGGAATATAGCCATAAGTGTTAGAACCCTAAGGCTCTGTTTTACGTTTTACAAGGACGGGTATATTGTGTCGGTAAATGCGTTATTGATAAAAATCTATAAAAAATTCAAGATAAAGGCATTGTTATCTGTTAAAAAATAACAATGCTCTTAGATCAACATTTAAAGAGATGTTAACATGACTTCTACGACTACGGAAACACAGACAAATCCATCTGACACCCAGGCACAACAACCTCAAATAGTTTCTCAGCCTATATCTCCACCGTCTCACAATCGTCAGCATCGTGCGATTGGTCTTATATGGGCACGTTATGTACCCAGTGCAGAAGAAATAAATAAGGGGATACTTTTAACATCCGATGGCACTCTAGTGGATGCGGTTGTTAAAGGTAAATTATTGAGCCTTGTCAAAAGCAAGCTCGACTTAGAAAAAGAACACTTGTGGGTGGTTTATCCTAAAACCCCACTCTATGAATCCGAAATACCACTCCACGTACAGATGGCTGGTATTTGGGAACCTGAAACCCTGCACCCAGATACTTCTCCCGCAAACGAAACTGGCTACCAAGCAGACGATTTTTCTATCAACGGGGAAGTTAGCTACCAAGACTTTGAACAAGGTGTGGTGGTCGTAAAGGTCAAGCAGGCAGCAAAAACTGAAGGCGATCGCCCCAAGTTTTTTAAACTTAAATTAAAGGGTTACCTGCCACCGAAGTCGATTAAAAATTTTTGGATGCTAAAAGTCCAACGAGTGGGCACGGATTTGGTAATTAAGTCGGGTGAGTGTATAGCACAGTTAGGTCTTGGTAACAAAAGAATGCCCCCCGGTAAAAAGCCATTTAATCAGAATAGAGGTGGTTCACGACCAAGTGCTATTCCCCAAAAAGGCCCGAAAAAACCATTTGAACCACCAAAACCTAAATCCAAGTAAAAAAATTATCACCCGATGTAAATGGTGCATCAGTGGAAATAACTTATGCCAAAACCTAAATCCGACAAAAAACAGTCCAAATCAGAAAATACGACCCCACCACCCCAAGAGTCAAAGCTTTTGGCACTAGTAAAACGTCCTCCAGAACCAGCCCCAGAACCGACTCCAGAACCGACTCCAGAGCCGACTCCAGAGGCAGCCTTAGAAACTGCAAAAGAAGCAACTCCAGAAGCTGTAGCACAAACACAAGACGATACTCAAGCTCCTTCAGCAGAGGAAAAACAGCCGCTTTTAGCAAAACCACCAGCTAGGGAGAAAATTGAGCAACCCTCATCACAAGCAGCAGAAGCATCTAACGCAAAAACAACAGAAGCTGATGCGAGCAAAGAAGCTCCCCTAAAGTCTCCTGAGCGGCCTAAGCGAGTCATTTCATCTCCAGCCAGTGGTGGTGGAACAGGAGGAGGGGATTACAGTAGACCTACTGATAAACCCTTTAAAAAACCATTCGACAAAAAGCCACAACAACCCCCATACAAAAAATTGGAGACAGCAACCAATGATGGAGGAGAAAGCTTTGCAGTTGGAGAAAAAATTCTTGTAGGAACGTCCAACTTTGGTGAATACTCTGTAGTGATTTCTTTCATATACCAAGCACCAGATGGTAGCATTTGGGCTAGTTACTCACCCGCAGGCGAACAAGACCAAAAACATCCTTGGCGATGGGGATGTTGCCGGATGGAAGGTTTGAAAAAAGACCCTACTTCTAACGAGCCGCAAAACGAGCCACAAGAAGTCTCTTAATTTCCCCACCCCCAACCCCCAAATAAACCCCAGCCCTAACCCCAAATAAACCCCACCCCCAACCCCCTCCCCGCTCTTCGTGGAGGGGGCTACGATTGTATGTAGGGAGGAGAAGAAAAGAAAAGGACGCAACAACAGTTCACTTAATCTCAAGTCTACATCGTAAAATCGTAGCCCCCTCCCCGTACACGGGGAGGGGGTTGGGGGTGGGGTTTTTTAGCTGGTACGAGCTATACAGTGGGGGTTTCTCTGGAATTACGCTTTTAATTGAACAAGTTAAATATCTTTTGCCAAAAAGAAGGAGTGTTATTTTTGCTAGTTGCTCGACTCAAATCGGACAGCGAAGGAAAAATTGCTGATTTTCTATAGCAACTATTACGCAGCACCTTACCCAATTCATTGTTATTATCTCGCAAACCTTCGTAGAAAAATAGTATCTCTCCGGAAATACCACACTTGCGGTTGTATTCAATCGTTCTCACTAAATAATCTGTTGCAATCCGATAAGAGCCAACTTTGATTAAAATTCCTGGAGCTAATTTAGCCAATTCCTTACCCGCAAACTGTTCTTTGAGCAATCTATCGACAACAGACTTGTAGCTCGCTAAATCGCGGCGATAAATTTGTGGGTGTATAATATCGACTATTCCTTGCTGCAACCAAGCAGGTGTGTCTTGTAAGTATTCTTTAAACGTCCAGTCATAAATATTGGGAGACACCGAAACTAATAAATTTGGGTTGACGGCTTTGACATTTTTATAAAGCCCTGCCCAAAACTCAGTTAGAATATTAGCACGCCATTGTAGCCATTGCTTATCTTGAGGATTTTCTGGCGGATTTTTGCCAAACTTCTTAACATAACGTTCCACCGTCATCGAATCATATCCACCTTCACAAGGTAAAGCTGGGAAACGGTCATCTCCTTGAATCCCATCAACATCATAATTCTGTACTACTTCCAACACCATATTTGACAAAAATTTCTGTACCTCAGGGTTGAGAGCATTCATCCACTCAAAACCATTTTTGTTTAGTAGCTTTCCTGTACGGTCACGAGCTGACCACTCTGGTTTTTTTGCCAGTAACATTCCACCATTCAAGTTATAAGAACTCGCAAAGCCATATTCAAACCAGGGAATAACTTTCAAACCAACGGAATGTGCGGCGTCTACAACTTCTTGGAGTGGGTCGCGTCCTAAAGACAAGGGGTCAATCTCTAAACCAAAATTTTGCTGCATTGTTTTACTGGGAAACAAAGTCACAGCTTTGTTCCACACTACTGGAAACACAGCATTAAATCCTGACGAGGCTAGAAAATTCATTGCTTCAACAATATTTTCTTGCGAACGCAGCACCTGACTATCGGTTGTAGTTAACCATACACCGCGTATTTCTATTGATGTCATAAGAATCTTTCTTCTTCCTTATTTTGATATAAATCCGAAATTTAAATATCTGCCTGTGTTTCTATATTTAGGACGATGGGTCACACCCACCTTGCCGATTACTCTAAAAAGAGTATCCTATAGTCAAAATCCAGAATCCTAAAATGTCTATACTAAAAGGTTCTTGGCAACATGAGTTTATCAATACCAATGGCATAAAACTCCATTACGTCACCCAGGGAGAAGGTCCTTTGATGTTGATGTTACATGGATTCCCTGAATTTTGGTACTCATGGCGATACCAGATACCTGAATTTGCCCAAAATTATAAAGTCGTTGCTCTAGATTTACGCGGTTACAACGACAGCGATAAACCTAAAGAGCAATCGGCATACGTTATGGACGAATTAATAAAAGATGTCAAAGGTGTAATAACAGGCTTAGGATACGAAAAATGCGTTTTAGTTGGTCACGATTGGGGTGGAGCTATTGCTTGGACTTTTGCTAATGAATATCCGGAAATGTTAACCAATTTAATTATTCTTAACATTCCTCATCCTGCAAAGTTTGCCCAAGGTTTACAGACTTTACAACAACTATTACGCAGTTATTATATATTTTTATTTCAACTGCCTATATTGCCAGAATTGCTGATACAAGCAGATGACTATAAAGCGATTGAATCAGCTTTAAAAGGTATGGCTATTGATAAAAACGCATTTACATCAGATGATATTGATGCCTACAAAAATGCAGCAGCTAAACGTGGTGCTTTGACAGCAATGTTAAACTACTACCGCAGTAATTTTGGCAGCAATTTATTTAACCGCAACTGGAATATTTTAAAAATTCCCACCTTAATGATTTGGGGCGAAAATGATATTGCCCTTGGTAAAGAATTAACATATGAGACACAACTCTATGTTGAAGATTTACAAATTAAATACATCCCCAATTGCAGTCACTGGGTGCAGCATGAAAAGCCTGCTTTAGTCAATCAGTATATACGGGATTTTTTAGGGCTTGGAAATACATAGATTATGCTTATTTCTTATGTTATAGGCACAGTCAATCTTAATTAGCCTTACTTAAAATACAGAAAACCAATCTACCTCTGGTGGTTCTACTTACAAACAAGGAAAAAATTCGTAAACAACCTACATAAATCTCACAATTAGGTTGTGACACAAATCAATATCATTTCGCATTTGGGTGATGTAAAATATAATTGTGAGGAAAAAGAACGGAAGACTTTCTAATAGGAAAGGGGTAAATTTTATGAAACGTAACATTTTAACTATCGCAGCTCTCGAACTTAGACTTCTAGCTATTGTTGCTGTTGCTGCACCCCTGTTTTTAGTGAATACAGCAGTTAAAGCTGAAAATCGTCAAGACCTACAAAAACTCTTGGATACCCGCGAATGCGTAAACTGCAATTTACAGGGAGTCAATCTTCGTGGAGCGCATTTAATTGGTGCTGACTTAAGAGGTGCTAATTTAAAAGGCGCTAATTTAGAATCCGCTAATTTGGAAGGTGCTGACCTGACCAATGCTAACTTGGAAGGGGCTAATTTAACTAATGCTATGGTCACTAATGTGAACATGAAACGCGCTGACCTAGACAGAGTTAACTTCACCCGCGCTAGAATTTACGACTCTAATGTTTATCAGGCTTCAATGAACGACCTTGATATTACTGAAGCTGAAATTTACCACACTGGCATCGGTATTGGTGGTGAAGATGGTGCATATATTCCTGATTGGGATTAGTACTACTGCATTTAAATTAAAAGTCATTAATTTCAAACCGATACATAACTTTACGTTTGACTTTTGACATTTATTAGTATAAAAGGCGGCTATGAAAATAGGGTAGCCGCCTTTTGCTATATGTTGGTTTTTACTGATGCTAAAAATAGAAAAATTTTATGAATATTTTTTAATTAGTTTCTGAAGATTTTCTGAAGATATTCTAAAGATTTTCTCAAAATTCTTAGATAAAATTAAAGTTAAGAAATATTTCTTTAAGCGAGTAAATTGTAGGGATATATTTTGAGAATGATAGCTTAAATATAGCTGATTTAAGGCTTACGTTGATTTTTGACTATTTTTATACAATTAATATAAAATACCTTGTAGTTTGAGATTTGATGGATATATGAAAATTTTTCATGAAAATTTATTAAAAATTTAAATGACTTACTAATGCCATATTTTCAGATTACAGCTTAAGATAGCTTCAATATCATGTAAAATCGGCTTTTAGGCTCGAATATCACAAAAGTGGCTTGATTTCAGCATGGTTGGTAGAGACAAGCAGTAGAATGCTTAGCTGTATTATGTTTGGTGGGATAACTACCTACTAATAGATAGACAGGGTTGAATGAATTTAAACCTTTACCATGATGTGGAAACTATGCCTTCTAGTTGATGTAGTAGAGACTAAGGGGCAATTATGGTATTTAGGATATTAAAATCATTTTGTACCCAAAGCACAGTTGCCCTAATGCGAGTAAGGCATCGCCTAATTAACAGCCTTTTGGTTGTAAACCGTCCGGATTAGAGTAACTTAACTTTTAAATTCGTGGATACGAAAATGCAAGAACCGGAAATGATAGAAACCAAAACCCCAGACACCCAAGTGCCAGAAATCAACAACCAAGCAGGAGGAACTATTACTAAACTCCAAGCGGCCGGAGATTCTCAAGAGTGGCAACAATACTTAGAACAATCATTTAGCTTTGTCGCAACCCTACCCGACTACCTGGGAGCCTTTTTTAATAAGTACAAACAGCCTCTGACTATCGTTGGTGTTTTTCTTGGAGCAATTGTAACCGTCAAGGTTGTTTTAGCCATTTTGGATGCTTTGAACGATATACCCCTTGTAGCACCTACCTTTGAATTAATTGGTATCGGTTATTCTGCTTGGTTTGTTTACCGCTATTTACTCAAAGCTCAAACCCGGAATGAGTTGACTAGCGAAATCACAACAATCAAATCACAAGTACTAGGTGGTAATAAATAAGGCCATCTTATTTACCAGTGATACATTGCGACAGAGTTTTTCTTTGCTGTTGCATTCCTATAAATAAAGTAAGGGCTACGCAGTAGGTAGCCCTGTTTTTTTATTGGAAATCTCTATTAGGGGGGTTATGATTTAAACAACAACAAAAAATTTACAAAGACTGACAAAAAATTACAAAAAGTTATAATAACCCCTCCAATCGACGACGGATACTGTCCAGGTCTGGTTCTGAAGTTGGCATATCAGTCGGCTTTTGTTTTTCAGCCTCTGCTTGCCAATCGGTTTCGTCCACATTTGTGTCAGGAGGTAGTACCAATGCGCTGTTTTCGGGAATCAGTTCCCAATCAAAGTTAGCCTCGGCACAAAATTCCTTAACCTCCTCTGGGTCAATCGCTTCCACTGTCGCTGTCGGAAAATCTTGAGCTTCCAACATTAGGGAGAAGCGCGTTGCATCATCTTCGGACTCAAACATCAACACTTTATTGCGATCGCCCTCGCGGATGGTGTGAATTCCTTCATTTTCCGTGTTGGCGTTAAAAAGTAAAACAAAGACACGCATTATAAGTAGTTCACAGCTTTGCTATTTTTTTCCCTTTTTAATTATTAACTACTGTATTTTGATTTGAATTTTTTTGCTCAAAAGAATTGCTATCGAAAGCCGCTATGAGCCAGGGTAATTTTGGAAAAGCGTTTTAAAATTCTTTTCAAGGAAGTAGTCTTTACCATACTTGCGGCTTGCTCGACATCTAACCATACCCGGTGTCTTTTACCTAATTCCGGATAACTTTTGCTAACTGCTTTTACGGGTAAGGAGTACATCTTGACCCGATAGGTCTTACCTTTTTTGCGATATTTGTAAGTGCCAAGCTTACGACTCTCGACTTGTCCAATAACCCCTGCTTCTTCCCACGCTTCTTTCGCTGCGGAAGCACGGGGACTCATCCCTTGAGGTATTCCTCCTTTGGGTATAACCCAATTATCACTTTTGCGGGTTGTAATCAACAATACTTCTATCCTACCGTCTACCAGGCGATAAGGGACGACCCCGGATTGATTAAAGATTTTTTGATTTTTCTGAGGCATATAAGTTTTAACCGGATTTGAATTGAGCTTTTTTACAATTTTTACAGTAAAACTCAATTTTCGCTGCGTGAAATTTCTGAAATCAGTTAATCGGCAACATCTACAAAAGTTCCGGACGCACTTGAGCACATAGCGAATACAGAGATGGTAGATGCACCCTAATACAGCCCTCAGGCTTTGCTTGAGGGCTTTTTTATTTTGATGACTAAGGCTTAGATTGAAAAATACTAGGTAACAAATACATAGCTCCTGAGTATAAAGCATAAAAAGCAAAACCGAAGAACAAAGTGTTCAAAGCGGTTGCAACATATCCCACGCACATCAATATACCGTCGGACTCGATAGTCGCAACTGCCAGCAGTAACATTCCCACAGCGGGAATAGGATTAGAGAAAGGTGGAAATGGTGACATTAGTAACACTGCTAACCAAGTAAGACATATCCCGTTAATACGCCAAGTGATTGGATTTTCTGCGACCTTCTCCAAACGTGGACGAGAGATTTTTTCTAAAATTTTGGTAATCCTTTGTAGATTTTGTAACAGTGTTTTCGCAAACCAATTGGGAAATTGGATGGTAGCTATTTTTTTCGGAAGCCAAGGTGTGCGTCTCCCTAAAGCCATCTGGGCTGACATCAGTAAACAAGCAACACCGAGAGGAGTACTTAAACCTGGTGGTGTGGGAACCAAAAATGGCAATACTAATAAAGCAATAACCAAGTTAAAACCACGTTCTGAAGTTTCCGAGATGATATCACCCAGAGTTAGGGGCTTTTCAGCGAGGTGTTGCAATAAAGACTTAATATCTTGAGAAAATCTAAGGTGCATTGGGCTTTGGGTAATGGATATTCTAAAAATTATTAGTCCATAGTCAAAAATTCACAGTCCGTATTAGAACTCGTAATTGACTATCGACTAAATAATTTAACATTTACTTACTTTAATCCATGCCCAGAGATTGCATCAGCACATTATGGCACTAGTTTTTTAGTTTATTAAAATTTGCATTCTTTTTGACCACCACAGTAGCCCAGAGTACTTAATTAATTCTTGGGTGGTACTAATACGGCTAATGCTTGAGGAATAACACGAAAACTAGCAGGTGTATAAGTAGTAATTTCGCCATCAGTATTTACTGGACGTGGTTTTCTGGTATTCACCTTAATTTCCTGCCCATGAACCGCACGTACTTGCTCCCAATTAATGTGTGTTCCTTGTCGCATAGCAGGTAGTAAAGGAATAATTTGCCACCAGTGTTTAATTTCCAAGCTATAGAGGTCAAGCCTTTGGTCATCAATCGTAGCGTCATGAACCACAGCCATACCACCACCGTAGTAGCGACCATTACCAACAGCAATTTGTACAGTTTTTACCTTAACAGATTTACCTCGTGTGATAATTTCGGCACTAAAAGGACGAGACTCCCAAATTACTCGTAAAGCAGTGGCTGCATATGCTAAAACACCCCAACGTTTCTTCGCTTGTTTCGTTAGTCGCTGGGTTATTTTTACACTCAAACCCATACTGGCAACATTAAAAAAATGCTTACCATTTACCCATCCCAAATCAATATGCTGCGTTTCGCCATTAGCTATAATTTGGCAAGCATCCTCTAGAGAATTTGGAATACCCAAAGTTCTCGCGAGGTCGTTAGCAGTACCCAAAGGCAAAATCCCTAAGGTGAGCTGGGTTTCGACTAAAGCATCCACAGCAGCATTAAGAGTACCGTCTCCACCACCAATTATGACCAAATCAACTTTATCTTTGTAACGACGAATCGCTTTAGGGTAATCCTTTGGTCCGAGTTCTGATTCCTCAATTAAATCAAAACCCAATCTTTTAAGAGAAGTAGTTACTTCGTCCAGACGCTGCTGTCCTTGACGAGCGTGACGATTCACTAACATCAATGCCCGTTTTATTCCATTCGACCTAGGTTTTGTAGACATCGAGTTATTAACTCCTGACCCTTGTTTAGCTCGTTAAATAAAATCAATAATTAAATCCTATAGATTATTGTGCCGCAAATAATTTTGTAGAGACGCGATTAATCGCGTCTCTACATTGGGTGTGTGTCAAATTTATTTGTTACACGGGTGATGATGGTGCAAATAATTTTGTAGAGACGCGATTAATCGCGTCTCTACATTGGGTGTGTGTCAAATTTATTTGTTACACGGGTGATGATGGCGCAAATAATTTTGTAGAGACGCGATTAATCGCGTCTCTACATTGCGCGTGTGTAAAATTTATTTGTTACACGGGTGATGATGGCGCAAATAATTTTGTAGAGACGCGATTAATCGCGTCTCTACATTGGCGTGTGTAAAATTTATTTGTTACATGGGTGATGATGGCGCAAATAATTTTGTAGAGACGCGATTAATCGCGTCTCTACATTGCGCGTGTGTAAAATTTATTTGTTACACGGGTGATGATGGCGCAAATAATTTTGTAGAGACGCGATTAATC
>JAHHIC010000030.1 GCA_019359035.1 Scytonematopsis contorta HA4267-MV1
AAATAATTTTGTAGAGACGCGATTAATCGCGTCTCTACATTGCGCGTGTGTAAAATTTATTTGTTACACGGGTGATGATGGCGCAAATAATTTTGTAGAGACGCGATTAATCGCGTCTCTACATTGGGTGTGTGTCAAATTTATTTGTTACATGGGTGATGATGGCGCAAATAATTTTGTAGAGACGCGATTAATCGCGTCTCTACATTGGGTGTGTGTCAAATTTATTTGTTACATGGGTGATGATGGCGCAAATAATTTTGTAGAGACGCGATTAATCGCGTCTCTACATTGGGTGCGCGTAAAATTTATTTGTTACATCGGTTATGGTATCCGGTAAAACAAATACCCAAAAAGAAAAAGGTGAAAGCTTTTACTTCCACCTTTACCAAGGGGTATATCTACGGTTGTTACGGTCGTTTTAACCTACGTCATCATGGGCAAAACGGTTGAACAAGAAGTCAAGAGCATGGTTCCGCAGCTTGTAGTACAAGGGGTCATCCATAATACGACCTCGGTCTCTAGGACGAGGGAAAGGAATATCCATGACTTCACCAATTTTTGCGTGTGGACCGTTGGTCATCATTACCAACTTGTCAGCTAAGAAAAGTGCTTCATCGATGTCGTGGGTAATCATCAAAATGGTACAACGGTTGTCTTCCCAAATTTTGAGCAACTCTTCTTGTAATTCTTCTTTAGTGATAGCGTCCAAAGCGCCGAAAGGTTCATCTAAAATCAAAACTTTGGGACGGATAGACAAGGCACGAGCAATAGAAACCCGTTGTCTCATACCACCAGACATTTGCAATGGTTTTTTGTCCATTGCATCAGCCAATCCCACCATTGTTAAATTATCTTTGACAATAGCGTTTTTCTCAGCTTCTGACTTGTTAGGCCATACTGCGTTTACTGCTATATAAATATTTTCAAACGCAGTTCTCCAAGGTAACAAAGCATAGTTTTGGAACACAACCATCCGGTCTGGACCAGGCTTTGTGATAGGCTGACCTTCTAGCAAAACTTGTCCTGAGGTGGGGTGGTTGAAACCTGATACCATGTTTAACAAAGTCGATTTACCACAACCAGAGTGACCGATTACGCAAAGAAAGTCACCTTCGTTAACATTTAGGTTGACACCATCAAGAACTGTAAACGGACCATTCTTTGTGGGGTAGACCTTAGAAACATCGTTAATTTGCAAGAAAGATTCACGACGAGGAGCATCTTTAACTCCTTTTCCAGGTTGTCCTAATGTTGTGCGGTTAGTCATAAAGATTTTAAGTGGGGTATTGGGGAGTGGGGAATGGGGAATGGGGAATGGGGAGTAATATCCTCCCCCTTCTCATCATCCTTACGCTGCTCTGGGACTGGGGAAGTCTAAGGCTACTTCTGCCATAGAGAAGTCGCGTTTAATCTTCAAGCTATTTAAATAGGCAAGAGGGTCATCCCCGTTAAAAGGTACACCATCAAAGAATGTAATGGGTTGACGTGTATAGTTAATGTCCATTCCTAATTCCCGTGCTGCGGTACTAAACACGCGAACTCGACACACCCGCTCGACGATTTCCACCCAATTTCTAGGTAAGGGAACGTCACCCCAACGTGCTAGTTGGGTCATAATCCAAATCTGCTCGGTTCTGCTAGGACGATTGATTGCTGAGTCCGCATAAAATTGGTGGTGGGCATACTCCCGTGCAATTCCGTCGGGGCTAGCAATTTTCAAAGTTGAGTCATCCAAGTGGATGTAATTTAAATCTGTACTAACGTAATCTTTCCGTGCCAAGATTTGTCTGACTTCTTGGGCATTTTCTGGAAGTGAGCAGTAATAACAAGATTCTAAAAGTGCTTTGGTTAAGGCAATGTGGGTATTTGGATACCTTTCTGCCCAATCTTCCCGCACACCGAGAACTTTACCTGGGTGTCCCTGCCAAATGTCTACGTCACTAGCTACGGTAAAACCAACACCTTCTTCTGCTGCACGAATATTCCAAGGCTCACCAATACAGTAACCATCTATACTTCCTTGTTGTAGGTCAGCGACCATTTGAGCAGGAGGAAGTGTTTGAATATGAACATCTTTGTCTGGGTCAACACCACCACTGGCTAACCAATAACGCAGTAATAAATTGTGCATGGAAGCGGGATGTACTACCCCCATAATGTGGCGTTTATTACGGGTACGGAGTAAGTACTGTTTAAATTCTGGTAATGTTCTTATTCCTTGCTCTGCTAAATTTTTACTAATGGTGATGCCGTTACCATTCCGAGTCATAGTAAGAGCAGTAACCACAGGTAAAGGACGATTCTCGTGTCCTCCTAATGTCATCCAAATTGGCAAACCGGAGGGCATTTGAGCCGCATCCAAAAATCCGCCTGCAATACCATCAATAATACCGCGCCAACTGCTTTCCCGTACTAAGTTGACTTCATCTAAACCATGTTTAGCAAAGAAGCCTTTTTCCTTAGCTATTGCTAAAGGAGCACAAGCGGTTAGGGGAATAAAACCAAGTTCAAGGTTAACTTTTTCTAAACCATGACGGGAAACTGCTGCGGTTTTTCTCGCTCGTAATTTCTTGATTTTTTTCTGTTGGTTGAGGAAGTAAATCATTTCACTTCTCAAACTGTAGTAGCTAGGGTGTTCTACTACTTGCATCCGTTTGCGAGGTCTGGGGATGTCCACTTCCAAAATACTACCAATTTTGGATTCTGGTCCGTTGGTGAGCATAACGATTCTGTCGGATAGCAGTACCGCTTCATCAACGTCGTGGGTCACCATTACTGCGGTAACTTCGTTTTCTTCGCAGATTTGCATTAACTGTTCTTGCAAATTACCCCGTGTGAGCGCATCCAATGCACCAAAGGGTTCATCTAACAAGAGTAACTTGGGACGAATTGCTAAAGCGCGAGCGATTGCTACCCGTTGTTTTTGTCCACCAGATAACATTGTGGGAGATTTGTCCGCGTGGGGACGTAAACCCACCATATCTATATGCTTTTCGACAATTGCTTT
This sequence comes from Scytonematopsis contorta HA4267-MV1, assembly GCA_019359035.1. Classification (GTDB taxonomy): domain Bacteria; phylum Cyanobacteriota; class Cyanobacteriia; order Cyanobacteriales; family Nostocaceae; genus Scytonematopsis; species Scytonematopsis contorta. The sequence goes on from JAHHIC010000030.1 coordinate 3,011, forward strand.
TCGTTCACCTGCAGGTAAGTCACCCATTACTGAATCAACTGCTAGGGCTATATTTTGACGTACCGAGCGCCAGGGTAAGAGCGAATAATTTTGGAAAACCACCATCCGGTCTGGGCCTGGTCTAGAAATACGCTTACCCTCTAGGGTCACAACACCTTCGCTGGGCAAATCCAAACCAGCAATCATATTCAATAAAGTAGATTTACCACAACCGGAGTGACCAATTAAAGAAATAAATTCACCCTTTTTTATCTCAAGATTAATTCCTTTAAGGGCGATATATTGACCACCGCCTCTCAAATCAAAAACTTTATCAATATTATCAACAGCAACAAATAAAGACATTTTTTACTCCTAAATGCGGGGCTAAAAGTTTAGCAATTATGGGTTGGCTTTCTGAGTCCTGAGTCACAGCAGTTTTCATGTACTTAGACCACACAAAATTTGTCTGAATTTCTTACTTTGCGCCTTTGCGCCTCTGCGTGAGATAAAACCTGAAAACCGCTGTAAATCAAATTCTTGAATAATCTCGTAATAATTTAGTGTTCTTCTCTCTTGATTTCTGATTCTTTTCTACCTCAAGACTCAGATTTGGTAGGATTACATCCTTTTGGCACCCTTTACTTTGCCTCTGGTAGTAACTAATAACTACTTACTTACCGTCTCCAGGGACGATTAATGTTTGAATCCAAGCCATCAATTTATCCAGTATCAAACCAACCACACCGATATAAACGAGAGCCAAAATTACTTCACTTACGTTGTTGTTTTGGTAAGCGTTCCAGATAAAGAACCCAATACCGACGATACCGGACATGACGATTTCTGCTGCGATAATCGCCAACCAAGCCAAACCAATCGCAATTCTTAAGCCTGTGAAAATGTAAGGTAGAGCCGCTGGAATTAAAATGTTGAAAAAATATTCTTTTTTGGAGAGTTGTAATACTTTAGCAACGTTGTTATAGTCGCTAGGAATTTCTTTTACACCTACTGCAGTGTTAATCAAAATTGGCCAAATTGCGGTTATGAAAATTACGAACAGTGCCGCAGGTTCGTTTTGTCTTAAAGCTGCTAAGGAAATAGGAACCCATGCCAAAGGAGGTACAGTTCTTAATAATTGGAAAAGGGGGTCTAATGCTTGGTTAATTTTCTTATTGGTTCCAATCAAAATACCCAAACCAATACCAACAATTGCCGCTAGAGTATAGCTAATTGCTACGCGCTGCAAACTTGCCAAAATCTGCCAGAACAATCCTTTATCAATACCACCTTTGTCGTAGAAGGGATACAGAATTAAAATCCAAGTGTCTTGAATAACTTGAACTGGTCCTGGTAGTGTCGCTCCTGGAAATAAAGCAAACAATTGCCACAAAAGTAAGAAAGCACCAATCCCAATAGCAGGAGGTATAAGTGAAGGAAGTTGTTTTTGCAGACGGGCTATTAAGCTATTGTCTAAACCTACATTTGCAGGACGTCTCTGGACTGTTGTCATTGACCTTGTTCTCCTCTATTTATGTGAAATGCTTTTGTCAACTTTGCGGAGCTTAGACATTAGTTACTTATAGTATAAACCCATATTAACTAATGTCTAATATTTTTTTAACAATTTTACGCGCTCTTTATTTGCAAGCTGTTTAAATATGCTTCAGGATTTTCTGGGTCAAATTTTTTGCCATCAAAGAATTCTTCAACACCACGAGATGTAGTTGTCGGGATATCAGCAGCAGCTACTTTCAACTCAGTTGCTGCTTCTTTCCAAATATTTTCTTTGTTTACTCTATCAATAAGTTCTTTTGCTTTTTTCGCTCCATCGGCTAAATAATCTTTAGGCAAGAAACCCCATCTAACACTTTCAGTTATGAACCATAAATCATGGCTCTTGTAGGGATAAGAAGTGCTGGTTCCTTTTGTACCATCTTTCCAGTAATAAGCTGCTAATGCTTTATCATCTATTGTGCGACCATCTCCCATTTCATATTTGCCTTGAAATGGGTTTTTCAGTATTTCTGCGGGCAAATTGAAGTAGTTACGTCCAGCAAGAATTGTTGATGCTTCGTCGCGGTTTGCGAAATCGTCCAACCATTGTTGAGCTTTCATAATTCCTTTCAGCAATGCTTTAGTTGCTTTAGGGTGTTTATCTACCCATTCACCTTTAATAGCAAAATACTCTTCAGGGTGATATGCCCACATTTGACCAGTCAACATAGCTAAGAAGCCGATTTTATCTTTCACAATCCGGTATGGCCAAGGGTCACCAGTACTGAAAGCATCCATTGTACCTGTCTTCATATTGGCAACAGTTTGGGCTGCTGGTACGGGAATCAATTTCACTTCTTTATCAGGGTTGATACCACCTGCTGCTAACCAATAACGAATCCAAAATTCTTGGTTAACTTTGGCAAATGTAAACGCAGCAGTGAAAGGTGTGCTTGTACCTTTTAGTTGGTCAAACACTGTTTTACCATTTTTTGCTTTCAGGTCTAGTTCCAAACCTTTTCCTTGATGTTTGCCTGCAATAGCAATACCGTTACCTTGGGTATTTAATTGGCACAACACGTACATAGGAATTTTGGCATTTCCTTTGGTGATTAAACCTTCACTAATTAAATGAGGCATTGGCATTTGCCATTGTCCACCATCAATACCACCACCAGCAGAACCAATTTCTATATTGTCTCTAGCTGAACCCCAAGAAGCTTGTTTTGCAAGATTTACTTCGGTCATGCCGAACTCTCTAAAAAAGCCTTTTTCCAAAGCAATAATTAAAGGTGCGGCTTCCACAATAGGAATATATCCTAAACTAATTTTGGTAGTTTCTGGAGCTTGCTCTGGGGGAATATTGGCAACTGGTGTGGCTGCGCTATTGTTACCTTGTGCTTGAGCTCCACCTGAACCACCAGCCTCTGGGGGATTTCCTAAACAACCTTTGAGAAATACAACGCTCGCAGAAGCTCCAGCTGTTAACAAAAATTTCCGACGCGAAACTTGATTAAAAAATTCAGTCATAACATCTCCTAAGGTTGAATTCTTATTTTTTTAGGTACTACAAATTATGCGGAAGAAAGTAGTTTTCTTTCGCCCTGTTTATGCCTATTTACTGATATAAATCGCTTTCTTTCGTACCCCTTATCAAAAAGATTCGCTTATTGACAACAAGCACTGAGAAAAAATCGGTAATTTCAGTTACGCTGGAACATGCTTTACTGAGAACCGTACATTAAGCTTGTTAAATTTAGAATACAGCTTTTACACCCAAAGTGGTTCACTTAAAACAGACAATTATTAAATGAATATTAGATTGGTTATATAAGTAAAAGTTTATAGTCCCAAGAAAATAGCCACTAAGCTATCAATACATCTATAAAACATGATGTAATCCATTATGTTTTACCTATGCTTACCCATCAGTCTTTATCTTTGTTAAGAAAAACTAATTAATATTGCGTTTTGTATAGAGTATTATTTATGACAGAGGGTATAACCCCTTTGGTTAAATTTTTTTTGAACTATAAAAGCGTTTATCAGCTAAGTTTATCAAAATAACAGTTTTTACCTATAAATGAAATCATCTTACAGATAGATGTATTAAAGTGTATTTGACTATAAGTAATGTCAAAAAAGCTTGTAGTAAGCTGCAAACTCATTAGTTTTTAACTTTTATTGCAATCATAGAGCAAACTAATGAAATACATTGATATTTTCATAGCTAAAAACGTAGAGACGTAACATGTTACGTCTCTACACTTCAGATGTACAAAATCAAATTTTGAAAATTAAATCAAGTTAGCCGTTAACTACCTCACCACCATTTGGGTGCAATATTTGGCCAGCCATATAAGAAGAGTCATCTGATGCGAGGAACACGAAACTAGGAGCAACTTCTTCTGGTTGTCCTGCACGCTGCATTGGTACTTGCTTTCCGAAGCTTTCTACTTTTTCTTCCGGAAAAGTCGAAGGAATTAAGGGTGTCCAGATAGGACCGGGTGCAACACCATTTACACGAATACCTTTTTCGATTAGTCCTTTCGATAGGGAGCGAGTAAAAGCAACGATTGCTCCTTTAGTTGAAGAGTAATCTAATAATTGAGGGCTTCCTTTATAAGCGGTGATGGAAGTAGTGTTAATAATAGTGCTACCTTCCTTCAGATGAGGTAGTGCTGCTTTTGTCAAGTAGAACATTGAAAAAATATTGGTGCGGAAGGTACGTTCTAGTTGTTCAGCACTAATATCTTCAATGCTTTTTTGTGGATGTTGCTCTGCTGCGTTGTTTACTAATACATCAAGCTTTCCAAACTCATCTACGGTTTGCTGTATAGCTTGCTTACAGAAATTTTCATCCCCGATATCACCAGAAATAGCTAAACAACGACGTCCTTCTTTTTCTACTCGTTGTTTCGTTTCTTTCGCGTCATCATGTTCTTTAAGATAAGCAATTACAACATCTGCTCCTTCTTTCGCGTAAGCAATCGCGACAGCTCGACCGATACCGCTATCCCCTCCAGTTATGAGAGCTACTTTGTCTTTTAACTTGTCGCTACCTTTGTATTTACTATCCTCTGCTTGAGGTTTGTCCGACATACGAGACTCTGATTCATGATTTTGGACTGGTTTTATTTGCTGACTATTAGACATGAATTTACCTCCTTCTTAAGAGTGATTGACAAAAATCGTAGTCTTATAATTTTTCATACAGAAAAGCCCTCCACACCTAGTGAGGGCTAGAAGCTTAAACCCGTTAAAACGAGTCAGATAAAGAAGTGAAAATTACCACCAAACGCGGTTACCATCTTCATCTAGCCTTGCTTGACGAATCACATCAGAGATTTCTTCAGCATCTTTTACATGGTGAAGTGCTTTCTTCTCTCCATCTGGGTATTCCACGGTAAAGTATGTTGGTACTTTAATATGGTCACCTGTAATATCAGGTGAATCAACGGCTAACTGTTTGCTCTTTTCTTCTATGCTTTGAGGTTCGTCTGCTATACGGTCTCCTGGATTTGCAGTCAAACCTTTTTCTTTAACGTTCTCTCTGTCTTCTGGTGCATGGTTTTCAGAATTAACAGGTCGTTCCATTTTATTTTCTAATTCTTCTTTCATAACTGTCTCCAAGTTGTTTGATTGTTCTTGATTATTTTTGATTAATATTCGTGACGGCTACTGTAACCAATGACAGCTACCTTATGCCGATAAATTAGTTCTGCACCATACCAGCCAGTAATACCTAAAAGCGCTGAAACAATTAAAGAAATACCCAGTCCCCAAGGTAGTACTACTCCTGTAAAGTTATTTAGACGTAGTAACCAATTTATAAGTGTGAGAAAAAGAACTGCGACATTGCCAATCATATGTACCCAACCTGCAGTACGCTTTCTAACTCGGTCAATCTTTAAAAAGTCCATCATTCCGGTTACAGCAGCGACTAAACCACTGAGTAATCCTACCCCCAAAAGCCAAACTGAGCCTCTTGCCCAAAATGTATCATTGGTGAACCAATAAGCGACATCAGTTCCTAAAGCACTGATTAATAAAGCAATTGGGAAAGTAACAATTAAAGGGTGAAGAGGGTGACCAGCAATTGCGACTGTACTAGTTACTCCGCTATCACGATATTCGCTTTCATTACTTTCAATTAAAGGTGGAATATTGGGAGTTTGTGTCATATTATTCCTTTATCTTCTACAAAAAAAAATTAGATATCTGAGAAAATTCGTTATGGGTTATAGGGAATCTTTTTGGTACTTGCTAAATCTAATCTACATATTTCACAGTTGATTATCGTCTTTCTAATAGGGGAGTTTCTAAAAATAATAACTATTTATTTGTGTTATAAAATTATTTCTTAGGTTAGATTCGTAAATGAATAATTTAATTAATAACAATTCTGTGTAAAGATGCGCTTAATACAACTATGCCTAACTTTTATGTCTAACTTTGCGTCTTTGCGGCTTTGCGTGAGGCTCCAGCAAAAGCGGGCAAGATGCCCGCACCACCTTAGCTTTTATGTTTTGATAAGTTATTGATTAGGTTTGTGGCAATTGCTCAACTTTGGCTGTAGTGTTTATTATTAGCCTACCTTTTTGAATATCAAATCTTTTTAGCTTAAGCGATAATCCCATCGCTTCAAAATTACGCAAGTCTAATAGTTCCATTATTTTTTCAAACAACACAACAGCGAACTCTAGCGATAGTCCCTTTGCTTCAGCAGATAAAATCTCTTCAAGAGAAATACGCTGTCCATCTTCTCGCAAACAGGGTATTGCTGTTGCTGATAATTCTTTGCTTTCACCTGTCTTTCGCATATAAATTTGAGCGTGAAAGCTCATTTTCCCATCATCAGGTAAGTAGACTTCAGCTTTTTGTATGTCAAACTTAACTGACTCTCCCTTTATGTCTAGGTCTAAATTCTGCATTTTTGCACGCAGATAATCGGAAGCTAAAGCTCTATTAATATCAGCTTCAGTGAGAATAATTAAAGCATCAGCATCAGTCGGTTGGGTGAGCTCAATTTTTCCAAATACAGCACTTAGGACATTAATCGATACCTTACCTGTATTAACTTGTACTGTTTCCATACGCAAATTACCTTGCGTTACCATGTTGTTACCAGTAATCGTCACAGAATCAACTTCCCCCAAAGCTAGTTTCAATGGGTCAGTTCGGATATCCACATTAAGCTGTTCTACCTTATCTAATTGGTTTGCTATAGTAACTTCTGCTATTTTGCTTAATGCTTGCTCTCCTAAGTCTGGTTTATCTTGTGTCACGCTGCTATTTCCTTAGACTTACGTTTACTAGTTAACTCTAAGAGATGAAAATTAGATACTGTATCTGTTATTTGGTAGATATGTAAAGCATGATAATTTCATATCTAACTAATGATTTAATACTTTAGTAAGAAGTTGTTTGCATAAGCAAGGTTAATATTTTATTTCTCTGGGTTATGTTAATAATTTCCATAGCAAGCTAGTCTTTAGATGTTGATAATTGTTAGTTTGAATTTTCAGGTGGAATTTTTTATGTTTTTACAGGATAAAAGAACAGGTAATTTAGTCGAAATTCTGGACATTAAGGAATTGTTGAATCCGACTCAATCTAATATTAATGGTCAATTTCAAGCTGGAGAAGAAGAACAAGACCCTGAACAATTTGCGAAAGAAGGTTTACTTTTCCCCTCAGGAGAGGAGTTACCACGCTGTTGGATGGATGCAAATTACCAAAAATCAAGTAACTAAACTTAAATATTGGTTTCTCTAGATGGTAGAGACGCGATAGTAGAAACGCGATAGTAGATACACGATAGTAGAGACGCGATAGTAGAGACGCAATAGTAGAGACGCAATAGCAGAGACGCGATTAATCGCGTCTCTACTGTTTTTTGTGCTTGCTCGCTATATCGCCGCCGTACATAGTCAGTCATCAGCCAAATAGCTGGTTTTTAGATGTACATTTTTATCACTGCTAGGTTTTATCTACGACTTAAAAAATAGTCCTTCTAAAATAGAAAAAAATTAAAAGTTTTATGGTAGATTATTAATCTCAAATATTCTTACTTAAGTATGTAAAATCAAATACCGAGTCAGTATAATTTTGTATAAATGCAACATCTTCTTGCTTGTGATTTTAATCACACTAAATTATGAAGAAGCAGGAAGCGCCTAATGTTTAGGTTTAGAAAATGTCAGTGATATGAATCACATGTAGATTGTTAATAAATCACGACTTTAAGAACTGTATGGCATTAGGCTAATGTTTTTAACAGAGATATTGCTAATCTTAAATAAAGATTATCTAAATTTCTCAAGAAGAAAAAGTGTATTATTTTTACAAGTAATCGAGGAAAACTCTTAGGCAAAGGTGGTGTCACTTGAGACGCCATTCAGAATGCCTCGAAAGCTGGAATATAAGGTCGTTTGACTTTAAATCTTGATTTTTATCTTCGCGAATGGGATGCTTAGCAACCCCAGTCGCGCTACTACATACTGTTTTGCGTTGCAACTTGATTGGCTTTATATGAAAAGAAGTGCTTTACTATCGGCTTTGATTACTGTAGGTGCTGCGAGCGGGTTACTATTAGGTGTCGAATCTGCATCAGCCGCTGATTTTAAATGGGATAATTCCTGGACTCAACCACAAGTCTTAGATAAACAGCAGACTGGTTTTGATGTAACTCCTTATCAGGTGTTCGTACAACCAGATACTGTTCCTTTGCAAAGAGTTGCTGAATTTCAAGTAGACCCTAAAAGATTACTATTGAAAAACGACTACGATGTATCAATTTACTTTGTTAATGAGAGAGCGTCTTACCGTAATCAGTTAGCTTATCAGGCAACAGGAGGATTAAATCAATCAGGTCTAGTCTTCAATGATGTTTCTTGTAACGACCCCGTATGCGTAAACGTTGGAGGGGGAAACGCACTAAAACTGGGTGATGGAATTAAGCTAGGTAAAATTCCAGGAAATACCCAACTTGACTTATGGTTAAGAGCAGACGGTTTAAACAATGGGGATTCTTCCAACCTTTACAGCACTCAAACTTCTCCGAATCCGGATAAACTGCAACATGCTGTTGCTTACGTTTACAATGATTACTTGCTGGTTGGTTTCGAGGATTTATACGGCCCGTTGAAAGCAACAGGGAAAGACCCAAGCAATGGTAGGTCATATGAGAATTCTGACCGCGATTTTAATGACGTTGTATTCGCTGTTGATATCGGTAGAAAGAATATAGAAGAGTTGAAGAAAAAAAGAGTTCCTGAACCAACAGTGACTTTATCACTATTAGGTGTTGCTGCTGCTGCTTTGATAAATTCGCGTCGTCGAGTTCGTAAAGTTAGCTGAATATCCAAAGGTAGAGACGTTACATGTAACGTCTCTACATTATTGGGTGTACGAATTATCTTGTGTGTCCGATTATGCTTGTAGCTGACACAAAAATAAACCGAAAAATTGATTATCGTCAGTCCAAATTTTAACTGGTTCTAAACCTTTGGCTTTCAATTCTCCTTGTAAAACTTGTATATCAAACTTACGAGAAATTTCTGTAAGAATCGTCTCACCTTTGGTAAAACTAACTTTTAGGTTAAGTGTAGCTAGTTCAACACTTTGGGTTTTTAGACTTCGCAAGTGCATTTCAATCTGATTTTTCGTTGTGTTGTAAAATGCACAATGTTCAAATTGAGAGGTATCAAAATTACCATTAAACCGTCGATTTAGATGGTCTAACATATTTAAATTAAAAGCCGCAGTTACACCTTGATTATCATTGTAAGCGGCTTCTAAAATACCTTTCGGTTTTTGTAAATCAACACCCAACATAAAATATTCTCCTACATGTAGAGCATCTTTAATTTTAGAAAAGAAGACTTCACATTCTTGAGAATTTAAATTTCCCAAAGTACTACCGATAAAACAAATCATCCGACTGGCTAATTCTTTCGCTTGCAGTTGAGCTAAAGCTAACTCATAAGTTCCTGCTAAAGCGTGAACTTGCAACGAGGGATAATCTTTTAATAAAGCTAAAGCACTATTTTCTAACATCCCCCCACTAACATCAATTGGTAGATAACGCAAAGGTAAGTGCTGTTCCTCATAAGCATCAAGCAGAATTCGGGTTTTCGTAGAACTACCGCTACCTAACTCTACTAGTTCACAAGCACCTGTTTTTAAAGCAATTTCATGAGCATATTTCTGTAGAATCCCAGTTTCAGTCCGTGTTAAATAATATTCTGGTAGCTCACAAATTTGCTCAAACAACTCAGAACCACGGTCATCATAAAAATAACGTGGAGGTAGAGTTTTAGATGTTTGAGTTAATCCTTGAACAACATCAGTTCCAGCAGTTGATGAAACAACAGCAGTCGGTATAAGTAAATGCTCGATTTGGAAACGTTGTTTAACAGAGTTATCCAAACTAATCTTACTACTGGCAGTTTGAGAAATTTTCATTAAACCTCCACGGTTCCTTAGTGCTTCAAATTGCTTTCTACGCAAAACCTCAGCAAGTAAAACACGAAGCAATCTTAAATAACATCATGCCTAAGCTATATTATTCAACTTTGATGGCTTATGAACGCGATTTTTCCATTAAAATGATGATTTTTAGTTATAGTTCCCCACTCCCTACTCCTTACTCCCTAATCTCCACTCCCCACTCCCTATTCCCCACCCTTCACACAGCGAAAACCTGCGAAAATCTCACGCACTTCAGGGTAATACCAGTTACGAAAACTACATCTTAATACCCAAGGACGAGTTGCCCAACTGCCACCTTTTAACACACGATGTTTTTTATCAAAATAGACCCGAGAGTATCCTACATAAGGATAGTACCGAAAACCTTTATACCCATCGAACCACGATTCTGTCCATTCCCAAACATTACCTAAAGTATCAAATAAACCATAAGCACTTTTACTTGTAGGGTATGCATCTACAGGTGTTGTTGTACCAATTTCATGATTATGGTTGCAATGCATATTTCTTATTTTTTCATCACCCCAAGGATAGATATTACGAAGTTTTCTTTGGGGATTCCAACTGGCTGCTTTTTCCCATTCTGCTTCCGTTGGTAATCGCTTACCTACAAATCTTGCGTAAGCTTCAGCTTCATACCAGCTAACACCACACACTGGGTGATTATCTTTAGCTGGGTTATTTTGCCAATAAAGTGGTTGTTTGACATTTGCTTTCTGTAGCCATTGCCACCCACATTCAGACCAGTATTTTGGTTTTGTGTATCCTCCAACTTCAATAAAATCCTTATACTGACGACAAGTTACGGGGTAAGGGTCAATATAGTACGTGTCTAAATAAACTCTATGCATTGGACGTTCATTGTCTAGTGCATTAATTGAGTTATCACCCATTTGAAATTCCCCAGCTGGAATTTCTATCATTTCTGGTAAGCCAGGAATGGGGAATTGGGAATGGGGAATGGGGAATGGGGAATGGGGAATTGGGAATTGGGAATGGGGAGTGGGGAGTGATAACTGTTGGTTGTTAATTAATTGCAGTACAATGCTTGCTGTTTCACAGTGTTGGCTTTCGTGTTGCAATAAAAATCGCCAAAGAGGTTCTTCGTCCTCTAAATCAGCGATTTCTAAATAGTTAACAACTTTTTTTCTCACTATATCTAGATAGTCGTAAATTTCTTCTATATTTGGTAACTCTACACGCTCATGTTTGGGCAATCCATCAGCAGCAAATAACTGACGATATTGTGGATATAAACAAGATTCTTTAGCACTGCGTTCTAATATCCATAAGGATTCTGTAAATGCAACATGCCCTAAATGCCACCCCGCAGGACTAAAATCAGCATGTGCTAAATAGCGAAATGTTGCATCATCCATCCCCTCAAATAAGGTTAGGGTTTTGGCTCGACATCGCTGAAATTCCTGGAGGATTTCTTCTTTTAAACTAGATTTCTGCAATTTGTATATCACAATTTTCTCCCACACTAATTATGCTATTCTCTGGGCAAGCAATCCAATTTCCAGATGATAGTGCTTCCGAAGCTATTATTACTGAATTGGAATAATCTACATCGTTTTGCAAATAATAAAGTGAGGGAGCAGGAGATTTTGTACTAAAACGGGAAGCTATAAGATGATGCCCATCACTGATAATTACGTTGGCTAATACATCGGTTTTATACTCTTCTGCTATTTCTGCAAGTTTCAGCAGCGTGACTTGCAAAGCTTGTTCTACAGTTTTCTCAGGATTGATTGATAAATAATGAAGTATTAAAGCAAAAATATGTTCAGAATCTGTTGTCCCATAAATAATATTGTAAATTTCGTCATTTAACAAGCTGCGTATCGGTTTATAAAGTGTTCGTCTAAATTCACCAATACGTCCATTATGAATAAATAACAAACGTTGGTATTGGAATGGCTGACAGTTACTAAAATCTAATGCTTGTCCTGCTGTTGCGCTACGAACATAAGATATGATGCAGTTCGATTCAACATAACGACTGAGACTGGGTAAATTAGTGTCATTCCAAATTGGTAATGTATTTTTGTACGTGAAAGGCTCAGTTTCTTTTTCAGGGTGATACCAACCCACACCAAAGCCGTCAGCATTCACTACCCCAGAAAGCATTTCACGGGGTTGGTAGCTTTGGACTATAAGAGAGTGTTCTGGTTTATACAGAATATCTTCTAAAGAAATTGGCGAACCAAGGTAGGCTAGTAAACGACACATGAAAAATTTTTTCTTGTTTGTAGTGCGAGCGTCCCGTCCCGCTCGCTACCCCCTTTTTGCGCGACTTAATCTATTAACTAGCGGGAATACATATCGCAAGCGGGAATACATATCGCAAGCGGGAATACATATCGCAAGCGGGAATACATATCGCAAGCGGGAATACATATCGCAAGCGGGAATACATATCGCAAGCGGGAATACATATCGCGAGCGGGAATACATATCGCGAGCGGGAATACATATCGCGAGCGAGACGCTCGCACTACAATATATACGAATTTCAATAAATTTGCACTACCCACTCCCCACTCCCCACTCTCCACTCTCCACTCCCCACTCCCCACTCCCCATTCCCAATTCCCCACTCCCCACTCCCCCACTCTTCTAAATTTTCAACGCAGCAAATGCTAAAACACACCAACCAGCAATAAAAGCTGCTCCTCCGATTGGTGTAATTGCACCCAAATATTTAATGCCTGTTAAACTCAATGCGTATAAACTACCAGAAAAAATGGCAATTCCAATAGTAAATAACCACGCGCTTACTACTAAACTTGATGGAGGTGACTCTAAAGTAATAAGTAGTACCGCCACTAATAATATTGCGAGCGCGTGATACATTTGGTAACGAGCGCCTGTTTCAAATATTTCTAAAGCTCGCTCACTGATTTTTTCCCGTAATGCATGGGAGGCAAAGGCACCAGCAGCAACTGCTAAACCAGCTAAAATTGCTGCCAAACTCAAAAAAATTTGCGCCATTGTACATACATAAAATAATAGAGAACTCACGAAGACCAAAAATTAAAATTTCTCTATTTGATATATAAATTGAAACATCAATTAAACATCAAAATGATAAGAAACTCCTCCGTCGTCGCTTACTTTAAAGTTAGCATTGAATTCTTTCGCTCGTGCATCCAAAAATTCTTTTGCGTTTGCAGCAGGTAGTTCTGACTGCATTGCGAAACCTAGAACAGTAACACGACCCTTATTTTCTTGTATCATTTGATAGAAAAGTGACTGCAAATTTTCGCTAGCCTGCTGTTTGAGAACCTTTTTTTCCCGCCGATTCTGACGATACAATGAAAGCGCTAACCAACCACCTAATGTTAAGGTTGGAACACCAAATATTATACCGTTTTGGATTGTCCCTTCTAATTGATAAAGAGCTTCCTTATTTGGAAAGTCATAGCTAGGGTAATTCTCTTCATCTCCAGAAGAAGGCAAAGTCTGGAGCATAATATCTTTACTATATATTGCTGAGGCTGTTTGCGTCATAAACATAAACCCCAGTACTAATAGCCATCCTGCTGCTAACTTTTCAACAGTCTTCATTATTCCCCTTCAAATTTCGCTTTGTATGTGATTCTAACCTCACTTTAGCCAAGCTTCCAGCAACACATTAAACATCTATAGGCTACAAGCAAGGTTTGTCACAAATTGTTGACTTACTATTGAATTACTATGATTTTTAGCTAATTATGTTTATAATGGTAGATTAACCCTTCAATCGCTTTTTATTTTTATGTTTATCGCTGTTGGGTAAAAGGTGAAAACAGTAACTAACGTCACCATCATCACTAATTTCATAAGCTGCATTGAATTCTTGGGCTTTTAGGTCTAAATATTGTTTCGCTTCTTTGGCAGATAGGTGAGTTTCCATCGCAAACCTCAGAACAGTAATTTTTCCTCGCTCTGCTTTTAATTGCTTATAAAAAGAATACTGTAGCTTCTCTTGTGTTTGCTTTTGTCGTTTTTTCTCTAATCCCCAAAGCATCCACCCTCCCGCTGCTAACATAGGGAAGCTAAAACCCGCACCTAGGAAAGCTTCACTTCTAGCTTCTTGATGTTGGAGACTATCAAGACTGCTGTCCCCTAAGTCCGATACTTTGGAAAAAGTCATCATTAAGCATAAAAATCCGAAAGAGAGGAGGAATCCAGCTGATATTTTTGTAAGAAATTTCATACTCGCAGCAGATGTAGGTATCTTGCTGCGATTTTAACCTTACTTTCTCTTAGCTTCCAGTAATCGAGAATAGTAAAAGCGAGTACTTGTCATTTCTTGTCGTTGGATTGTAAAACCATTGGTCTCAAGAATTTTAACTATATCCGCTTCCCGGTGCTGATAAGCACGAGTCGTTTTACTTGGCCCAGGAAATAAGCTACCAATTTTTTTGAGAATAGTTAAAAAACAAGTTTTTGGGGCAAAGCTCAAAATGACTCGTGATTGTGATAAGGAACACAAATGAGAAATCATTTCATCTGCTTTATCTTGGGGGTAATGTATAAGAACATCACAGCAAATAACCGTATCGTAGCTACCATTTAAATCTTCCAAGTCTTGTACAGCAAAAGTCACATTTTCAGGATTTTTCAAGGCGTTTGAGGCTATTTCTTTAGCTTCTTGCACCATTTTATCGGAAATATCACTAGCGTATACTTTAGCTCCTGCTTCCGCTAAAGGTATACTGAGATTACCTGTACCGCACCCAGCGTCACAAATTGATAGCCCGGATAAGTTGTTATCTGCTTTTAGCCATCCTAAAATCTTCTCTACTGTTTGTTGGTGTCCATTACGGATATCCAGTTGAACCTTATTAACTTCCCCACCTTCGTAGATACGCTTCCAACGGTCAAAACCTACGGAATTGAAATACTCTTTAACAATTGTTTTATCGTCGGCTACGTTCATAAAGCTTTTCTTTAAAGACTTCCAACACTTTAAAATACCATGAGCCGGAAGCCAGCGGGATATTATGTAGAGACGCGATTAATCGCGTCTCTACCGACGTGAACCAATTGGTTAAATGGGTAAACGTTCCCAAGTTAGTTCTTTATTTGCATCGTCAAAGTGCCATCGTAGCAAAGTTGCAGGCTCTCCATCTCCTATTTGTGGTAGACCCATTGCTTTTCTGGGTGCAATTGTCGCTAGTGCGATCGCCTTTTCCAAATCGCAAATTCCCCACTTGAGTAAATTGCGTACCCCGACCAATAAAGATAAAGTTGTACCAGACAAAGTACCGTCTTGTAATCTTGCAGTACCGTTTTTCACTTCAATTTGCCGACTATCCCAAGGATAGACACCATCGGGTAAACCTAAAGGAGCTAAAGCATCGCTGACAAGAAATAACCCTTGTTCATAATTACTAGCGCGTAAAAGTAAATCTATCATAATCGTGGAAACATGTTCTCCATCTGCAATAAACCCGCACATGACATTTGAACTGGTAAGCGCTGCTCCCAATAATCCAGGTTCACGATGATGTAAGCTAGGCATAGCATTAAAAGCATGAGTTACCATAGTCGCACCCAAATCAAATGCTTGTTTTCCTTGGGCTGCGCTAGCTTGGGAATGTCCTAAACTAACAATAATTCCTAAACTGCGTAAATACGGAATTACCTCTCCCGTTGTATCTAACTCCGGAGCTAGGGTTATTATTTTGACGATATCAGCATAACTACCCAAAACTCGTTTCACCTCATCAATCGTCAAAGGTAACAAGTATTCAGGTGGATGTGCCCCACGCTTTTGATAATTTAAAAATGGCCCTTCTAAATGTACCCCTAGTATTTTTGCTTGTTTTAAGTTAGAACTTTCACGAATAAAATTGTTAATAACCTCAAGGGAAGCGTAAATATTCTCCACCGAAGTTGTCACAAGGGTTGGCAAAAACCCATCTATTCCCTGTTCCCACAGAAAATTACAGATTTTTTCTAAAAAACCCATATCTTGAACTTTTAAGTCAGGAAAAGCCAATCCTAAAGCACCATTAATCTGTAAATCGACTCCTCCTAGAGAAATCCAATCACCAGAAACATCCAATAGCCTTAAGCCTTGAAATGGTACTCGTCGGTAAACAGTATCCATTGACACAATCTGGTCAATTGTACCTTGATGGTTTACAGACACCATCTGCAAATCTTTGTATCCAGGTACTCTTGCATTGATAATATGAAAAGGTAAATTGCTCACTTCCCCAACGTTACTAGAGAAATTGCTGTGTATTGCTTCCATCATTACCAGCCACGAGTATTGATTTGAACATGACCTGATTTTAAATGGAATCCATACCGTTAAAGCAAGGATAGTTCTAATTGGTAATTGGTAATTGGTAATTGGTAATTGGTAATTGGTAATTGATAATTGATAATCGACACCGACAACTGACAATCAACTTATGACACCCCTAATCGGTATTATTATGGGCAGCGATTCTGATTTGCCTACTATGAAAGAGGCTATCGCTGTTTGCGAGGAATTTGGAGTTGAGTGCGAATTTGCTATAGTTTCTGCCCATAGAACCCCAGAACGAATGGTGGAATATGCTAAATCAGCACACCAACGAGGCATTAAAGTTATTATCGCTGGTGCTGGTGGTGCTGCTCATCTCCCTGGAATGGTCGCTTCGTTAACTCCTCTTCCTGTTATAGGTGTTCCTGTCGCTACCCGTAACTTACTGGGGGTAGATTCTTTGTATTCTATTGTACAAATGCCTGCGGGAATTCCAGTTGCAACTGTTGCTATAGGTAATGCTAAAAACGCTGGATTGCTTGCTGTACAAATTATTGCCACCCAACAGCCACAATTACTTGAAAAAGTTCAACAATACCGTAAAAGCTTGTCTGATTCTGTTGTAGCTAAACAGGAAAAATTATCAGAAATTGGTTACGAACAATACTTAAAATCAATGAATTAATTTTCTGTTCGGGAGCGCCTGAATTTGAATAAGTATAAAAAAACAAGCCTGCATACTTATTTTTTTGCAGGCTTGTTATTTTTTAGTTCCTTCACGGTTAAAAATACTTAGATTAAGGTATTTTACTCTCAGTAAACTCACCTGCAAACTACACAGCTACTTCTATTAACCAAACTCTACATAGAGCATTTCTCTTGGTTTGAAGCAGGAGTAAATTTTTTCAATAAAATATATGATTCACATAGGTTAGAAAAAATTAACATTTCTTTAATCGTATTGTTTAAAAAGTCAAAGGATGCTGACATGACAAGAGATGTAGGAGATAAATGATTGAATAAATAATCCAACTTGATTGACAATTATGATAAAAACGGTAATTAAATATACAGAATTTCTAAGTTGTAAAATACACAATCTATCAACAATTATTTAGTGGTTTTACCCTCGTAATTTCTCAATAGGCTGGAGTCTTATAAATCCTGACAAAGTGCTTACTTCTGATTGCTTTTAATTCGGAAAACGAATTATATAAAACCGTAATTATACGGGAAAGTAAAAATGTAATTCAGTGATTAACTCCTAACCTATTGTAGAAATACTTATTTTTTTCATAGCTAACTGAAATCAAGGTTGGCGACCATATGACCAAAATTAACAACGGTTCTTACTGCAGCGAAAAAAATGAACAAACGCATCCGACCCTGGCATCGCTTAACGGCATTGGCTATTGGAGCACTGGTATTTGCTGTATTTGCACCAAATGTAGTACAAGCAGCAGACCCACCAACCGTTGATTCGTTAGCAAAAACGACTCAAAATTTACAAGTTTCTATTGATACTACCTGGGTACTTTTAACAGGTTTTTTAGTCTTTTTTATGCAAACTGGCTTCGCCCTTTTAGAAGCTGGTTTGCTACGTCAACGAGGTGTTGTCAATGCCTTACTGGAAAACTTTGTTGATGCCGCAGTCACCATCTTGGTATGGTGGGCTGTAGGTTTCGGTATTGCTTTTGGCACAAGTGCTGGTGGGCTTGTTGGTATTGACACGTTCTTCCTCAGTCATCTTCCTGGTGCTGATGGTAGTTACCCGATGGGCGCACCAGGTTCTACTGCAGCGCTTAACACCTATACTTTATTCTTCTTCCAGTTTGCCTTTGCTGCTACAGCCAGTACCATTACTACTGGGTCAATGGCTGGACGGACAGATTTCATTGGCGATTTAATTTACAGTGCTATAATGGGTGCTTTTAGCTACCCAATAATTGTTCACTGGGTTTGGAACTCCAATGGTTGGTTAGCCAAAATGAGTTTCCATGACTTTGCTGGCAGTACTGTTGTACACACTGTTGGTGGTTGGACTGCCTTAGTGGGGGCTTACTTACTCGGTCCTCGTCCTGGTCGTACACCTTGGGGAACTTTACCGCCAGCCCACAACTTGGGTTTAGCGACTATGGGAACAATGATTCTCTGGTTTGGTTGGTATGGTTTCAACCCTGGCTCTACTCTCAGCACTGGTAATACAGGACTCATTGGCTTAGTCACTGTTAATACTTCAATTGCTGGTGGTGCTGCTGCTGTGACCGCACTAATTTACCAGTACATTCGCTCTGGCAAATGGGATTTGGTTTACTGCCTTAACGGTTCTCTTGCTGGTTTGGTAGCTATCACCGCTCCTTGTGCCTTCGTTGCACCTTGGGCTGCTGTGCTGATTGGTATCACAGGCGGTATTTTGGTAGTGATTGGCGTCGATTTGATTGAAGCCCTTCACATTGATGACCCTGTAGGAGCTTTTGCCGTCCACGGTATAAATGGCATGATGGGAACCCTCTCTGTTGGGTTTTTAGGAGAAGCTTCTCTTACCTTAAATAAAAAAGCTGGGTTATTACGGGGTGGTGGTTTCGATTTATTAGGCGTACAACTTTTAGGTGTAGCAGCAGTTATAGTTTTCACTGTCGCGTTTGCCTTCCTTATGTTTGGTGGGCTTAAAGCTGTTGGTCGTCTGCGTGTCGATTCAAAAGCAGACGAAATTGGTATCGACGCTTACGAACATGGTGCTTC
Organism: Scytonematopsis contorta HA4267-MV1; assembly: GCA_019359035.1. GTDB lineage: Bacteria > Cyanobacteriota > Cyanobacteriia > Cyanobacteriales > Nostocaceae > Scytonematopsis > Scytonematopsis contorta. The sequence goes on from JAHHIC010000030.1 coordinate 21,975, forward strand.
TGTATGGCCTGATGTTTACGCTGTCGAACAATTTGTTGAAGACGAACAAAGAAGTCGTGGTAAACCAGGAATTAGCGCGATGGAGTAATTGACTCGCAGTCATATTTGACCAACCAAAAATAACTTGTACTCTCTTGTGGGGTGGGCATCCTTGCCCGCCCTTGCTTTTTTGGCAATCCAATGTAAGGCTTTTTTGGCAATCCAATGTAAAACTTTTTTTTGCAATCCAATGTAAAACTTTTTTTTGCAATCCAATGTAAGGCTTTTTTGGCAATCCAATGTAAGGCTTTTTTGGCAATCCAATGTAAGGCTTTTTTGGAAATCCAATGTAAGGCTTTTTTGGCAATCCAATGTAAGGCTTTTTTGGCAATCCAATGTAAGGCTTTTTTGGCAATCCAATGTAAGGCTTTTTTGGAAATCCAATGTAAAACTTTTTTTTTGCAATCCTACGTAACGTTTTCTTGCGTAATTCCTGTATTGTTTATGCTTTGAGTGTAGAAGCTATCATAAGTGCTATTCTGTTTCATACAAATCTCAAAAATGGTATTGATATATCGAATAATTTCGATATAATCAAGAATATGGAAACTCAAGAAATATTTAAGGTTCTAGCCAATGAAACCAGATTGCATATTCTACAATGGTTGAAAGAACCTGAGGTTCACTTCCCTCCTCAGGATGTAGACCCCAGGTCTGTAGGCGTTTGCGTCAGTAGTATTCAGAAAAAGACAGAATTGGCTCAGTCCACGGTATCTCACTATCTTTCCATGTTAGAAGCCACCGGGCTTGTTATATCCACCCGTCAAGGACAATCAACTTACTACCGTCGCAATCAAGAGGCTTGTTCTCATTTTGCTTCTGTAGTAGCATCTGAATTATAGGAAAATGTCAATAGTAACTTTTACTCAATGGTAAATATCGAGATTGTTCTATATTTCTAATTTTGAATTTTCATTTTGAAAACACCGTATCCCGGTAACAGATAACCCATGTAGTACTTCAGGAGTCAAAAATGGTAGCGACATATTTATTAATGCTGGTTGGTGGTTTGAGTGTAATAGCGTTAGGAATGACTTTAGTAGAAGAGATTCATCGTTTAGCAGCAATGTTGACAGGGGCAATGCTTTTGGTCGCAGCATTTATCTTGGCTCCTGCAGCAGTACAAGTGGGGGTAGGTGTGATTTTATTGATTTTTTTGCAAAGACTTCATCGTGCTGCACAAGCGAGATTATAGGGAGTGGGGAGTGGGGAAGTGAGGAGTTGGGAGTTGGGTGGTACGGTATTACCCAATCCCGCTAACTGTGAAAAGTGACTACATTAGAGAGTATAAGAATAAAAAAATCATTCCCTGTCGAAAAACTAGCGACTCACACAAAAGAAACTATGAGTGCAAACGTCACTATATCTAGTAACCCCCTATTGAGAGGTACTGGCTTACCTCCTTTTGCTGAAATTCAGTCAGAACATGTGGTTCCAGCCATGACCCAACTTCTTGCTGAACTGGAAACAGAACTTAGTAGTTTAGAAGCAAATGTAGAACCCGCTTGGTCTGGTTTAGTAGAACCTTTGGAAAAAATCACGGAACGTCTTAGCTGGTGCTGGGGTGTTGTTAATCATTTAATGGGTGTAAAAAATAGTCCCGAACTTCGTGAAGCACATGAAGCTGTTCAACCACAAGTCGTACAATTTGGAAATCGTCTCAACCAAAGCCAATCTATATATAATGCATTTAAAAAATTGCGAGAGAGTAACGCTTGGAAAAATTTAGAATCAGCTCAGCAGCGTATTGTCGATGCTGCAATTCGTGATGCGGAATTGTCGGGTGTTGGTTTGCAAGGTGAAGCAAAAGAGCGTTTTAATGCTATCCAAATGGAGCTTGCTGAAGCTGGCACTAAATTTTCCAACAACGTGCTGGATGCGACTAAAGCTTTTAGTTTAAAACTGACAGAAAAAGCTGAAGTTGAGGGTTTACCTCCCAGTTTATTAAGTCTTGCAGCACAAGTAGCTCGTGGACAAGGAGAAGAAAACGCAACCCCAGAAAATGGCCCTTGGGTGATTACGTTGGATATTCCTAGCTACGGACCATTTATGCAACACAGCACCCGTCGCGACTTACGGGAAAAAATCTACAAAGCTTATATTACTCGCGCTTCTCAAGGGGATTTGAACAACAATCCCCTAATCGAACGTATTTTAAAATTACGGCAAGAACTTGCTGAATTGTTGGGATTTAAAAATTACGCTCAATTAAGTTTAGCGAGTAAAATGGCTCCCAATGTTCAGTCTGTAGAGACACTTTTAGAAGAATTACGTGGTGCTAGCTACGATGCTGCAATTAAAGATTTAGAAGAGTTAAAAGCTTTTGCTGCTTCAAAAGGAGCATCTGAAGCTAGTGATTTAAAACATTGGGATATTAGTTTTTGGTCTGAACGTCAACGAGAAGAAAAGTTTGCTTTTACTGCAGAAGAATTACGTCCTTATTTTCCTCTTCCTCAAGTATTAGACGGTTTATTTGGATTAGTAAAAAGGATATTTGGTGTCACCGTTACCCCTGCTGATGGTCAGGCTCCAGTATGGCATGAAGACGTTCGCTATTTTCAAATTTCCGACGAAAGTGGTAATGCGATAGCCTACTTTTACCTAGACCCTTATAGTCGTCCAGCACAGAAACGTGGTGGTGCGTGGATGGATGTGTGTATCAACCGTGGTAAGTTGAACAATAAGTCAAACGAAAGTGGTAAAGCTCAAATTCGTTTACCAGTAGCTTACTTGATATGTAATCAAACACCTCCAGTAGATGGTAAGCCCAGTTTAATGACTTTTAGAGAGGTCGAAACCTTATTTCATGAGTTTGGACATGGCTTACATCACATGTTAACCAAAGTGGATTACGCGGGAGCATCTGGTATTAATAATGTTGAATGGGATGCAGTAGAACTACCTAGTCAGTTTATGGAAAATTGGTGCTATGACCGAACCACATTGTTTGGTATGGCAAAGCATTACGAAACTGGAGAAACCCTACCAGAACATTATTATCAAAAACTATGGGCTGCCAAAAATTACATGAGCGGTAGTATGACCCTGCGACAATTACACTTCAGCAGCTTAGATATTGAACTGCATCACAGCTACCGTCCAGATGGAAGCGAAACAGCAGCACAAGTAAGAAGCCGTATTGCTAAAAACACAACCATAATACCACCACTACCAGAAGATTCATTTTTGTGTGCTTTTGGACACATATTTGATGGAGGGTACGCAGCCGGATACTATAGCTATAAATGGGCTGAAGTACTTAGTGCAGATGCTTTTGGCGCGTTTGAAGAAGTCGGTTTAGATAACGAAGAAGCAGTAATTGCTACAGGTAGACGCTATCGTGAAACTATTCTTGCTTTAGGTGGTAGCAAACACCCGATGGAAGTATTTAAATCATTCAGAGGGAGAGAACCAAGTACCGAAGCATTATTGAGACATAGTGGTCTGAGCTAATGGGGAATGGGGAGTGGGGAGTGGGGAATGGGGAAGACTAATTCCCAATTACCAATTCCCAATTACCAATCCCCAATTACCAATTACCAATTCCCAATTACCAATTCCCAATCAATCTTTCCAACGTTTCAATTCACCTTGCTCTTTTAAAAATTCTTTAAGTTTCCCCTTATATAATTTCTGATATTCGCTCAAACTATACTTATGAACTTTAAGAGAAATGTCAGATGGCTTACCTTGAAGTACTTCAGCAACCTTGTCGTTTGCAGCAGGAGAAAAGTGACTACCATCAAAAGTACTGTCAGGATTTTTAGTTAGAGGAGAAGGAATTGAAAAATCATACATTTCGTCATAAAGTTGGGCAACTTTATGAAAACCTTCTAAAGTGCAACCAGTTATATTCCTTGCGTAAGTTTCATTAATTACACTCCATGCAGCTCTCGGAGGAACATATCCAATAAATTTAGCATTGGGGAAAATATTCCGCAGTTGAGCATAAGAATTTACCTGAGACAAGTCACACTGTTGAGGTGATTGTGCTGGAAAAAACTCAGGTTTAAATATTGGTTTAGTTGGAAACTCTTCCATTTCAAACTTACTGTTATAGTAATTTGCTGGGTCAGGACTTTGACCTAGAAGAGTCATTAAAGAAAACATAAACACATCAGAGGAAAAATAAGCCTGATAAATAGATGGAGTCGCTAACTTACTCACATCAGTATTATCTTTATTGACTTTATCCTTTTTGACAAAATTAAACTCGTCAACACCTACGTAAACACGCTTAGGATAAATTCCATTATCTTTAACGAATTTAGCGATACTAATAAAATCAGGAATTTCTCCACCTTTTACAGCATAATTAAAGCAATTTTGTCCAGAAAATGCAGAAGCTTTTAACGCAATAACACGGGAACTACCTAAAATCAGGCAATCATAACTTTTACCCTTAGTTCTTAAAAATAAATTTGTTTTAGAAACACGCTCATTAAAAGCAAAATTTTTCCCAGTTAAACGATTACCGCTACCGTACCATAAAGGGTCAACAAGCCAATTTAGTAGACCAACACTAGCAATCAAAAAAGAAGTTACTCCAACAAACAACTTAAAATCAAATCTTGGAGCATCCAAATCTTTAAATTGTTGAAAATCAGGGGGCTTTAAGCCTACACCATTTTGACTATTATTAACAACAATATCCTCTGGTTTTTTACTACGAAAAATTCGTTGAACAGCATTACTAATATTCATATCCTACAAACCTGCACACAGTAAATAAATGACAATAAATTAATATACCTAACTATCTCAAAGATATTTCTTGGCTTTCTTGGCTTTCTTGAGGGTTCGTAAACAAATATTTTCATCAGCTTAAAACTGAAAATATAAAAACTCAGTGACTCGCGCAAAACACAGCAAAGAAATAGCAGTCATACAAGCAGTAAGTACACTCCAAAACTTATTCGGCTTCCAAGACAAAACCTGCCAAAATTTATCAATCCTATTTCTATTCTTATCAGCAGGAAATGGAGTTAAGACAGGATTATACTTACCCATCCATTCCTGAGTATTAGGAGTAAACCAAACAATAATTAATAGAAGCGCAATTCCAAATACTGCATAACGCTGACTAATACCAACATTAACAGTAAAACCATCAAAACTAATTCCCAAATTTCTTAAAAAGCCTAACTTAGATTCAAAAAACTCAGGCAAAGCTATACCATTTATACCAATCATAGAGCCAATAATTGCCAAAGCACTTTTCAAACTATTCGCTCTAAATAGTACCCAGGAAAAAACTACAGCAATAAAAGTCACAAACCAACCAATACCGCGCAGCAACCAACCATCTTTATTTAAATCGTGTCCTAAAGATTTACGAAATGACCTCCATTGGTGATTTATCATCAAATAAATTCCATGCAAGCCACCCCAAAAAACAAAAGTCCAACCCGCACCGTGCCATAAACCTCCCAATAACATCGTAATCATCAAATTTAAAGAACGCCGTAGTCCACCCTTGCGACTTCCACCTAATGGAATATAAAGATAATCTCGCAAAAAGTTTGATAACGTTATATGCCAACGACGCCAAAAATCAACTATGCTAATCGATTTATAAGGTGAATGGAAATTCAAAGGTAGTTTTACACCCAACATGTAACCCACACCCACAGCCATATCAGAGTATCCAGAAAAATCAAAATATAACTGTAAAGTATATGCTAACGCTCCAGCCCAAGCTTCTGAAAATGTTAAATTCACACCTTGACCAGCAGCGGTAAAAGCTGCATTTGCAAAACTAGATATACTATCAGCAAGTACTACCTTTTTAAATAAACCTGTTACAAAAACCGTTAATCCTACTGCCAGTGCTTGACTACTAAAACGGAAAGTAGACTGATTTTCAAATTGAGGTAAAATCTGTTTATGATGGGTAATTGGTCCAGCCATCAAATATGGGAAGAAAGTTACAAAAAATGAATGCTTGAGTATAGCATGACTCTCATTTTCTTCTTTATAAACATCAACTAAATAGGCAATTTGTTGGAATGTAAAAAAAGAAATACCTAATGGTAAGGCAATATTGGAAATTTGCAGTTCAGTCCCTAATATTTGATTGATGTTGCTGACAAAGAAATTTGTATATTTAAAATAACCAAGAAAAATTAAATTTCCACAAATTCCTATAAACAGAAGTAATTTTTTAGATACTGACAACCCCTGAGGCTTACTTAGCAGATGAGCTATTAGATAATTAAATAAAATAGAAAAGATGATTACTGGTAAATTCTTTGGATTCGACCAGCCATAAAAGACTAAAGATGCTATCACTAGCCAGTATATTGGAAAATTTTTTCTCATCGCTTGGCTATTTCGGCTAATAACGAAAAAACCTAGCAATGTAATTGGCAGAAAGAAAAAAATAAATTCAAAGGAGTTGAATAACATACTTACTGTTTATAAGGGGGGGGGGAAATCACCTGTGATTAAACTTACGTACAGTTAGAAAGCTTTTCTCTTTGTACGTATTTCGGTAGAACTGTACCTATGAGCATTTCATCTCACATGTAATTTCCCGTATTTTTTCTTGGTGATTACTTAATTAATATTTATATCCGAATACCAGTGTAATTCTTTATACGATTTATTAAGTAACTATGAATTTTATAAGTTTTTTACGAAGAAACCGTGAAGTAAAAATCAATTTTGTGATTCGGATGCTTTTGCTACTGTTTTTAGCACGCACAACAATTTTATTTGATGGAACTTGTTAAAACCGTTTTACAAACATAAAGGTAATAGCTAGCACTAACTATTCTTTACTTGCTGAGCTACTAAAGCGCTATTTATCATACTTGTAAGTTGAAATCTTAGTTAAGATAGCTACATGCAGTCAAAAATTAAGTAATTAAAATAACTTACATCACTCATTTTTAACGGTAGTCAAATTACTTAACGAAGTGGCAATATTTTTTTGTTCTACTGGGTAAAACCCCTACCTAAAGTTAAATTACTGTCCCTCATAATTTAAACTTCGCAACAGGGAAAAGCTTTGTCAAGAAATCATGACCAAAAGAAGGTGGAGGGAGGAGGAAGATTTCTTCTTTCTTCTATGAACCTTTTGCCATCTGCCTTCTGCCCTATTTTTGACTTTCAAATATGTAAGATTTCTCTAGTCTTTAAGGGACTCATGCTTAAATTAATAGCTGTAATGCATAAAAATGTAAATACATCTGATATTGTTTGCACTTCTTTGCAATTGATTAATATTACTTAATGAACAAAATTTACCATAGATTACAAGTAATAAATTAAATAGCAATTTATTAAGTATGGGAGCCAGAAATGAGGCTATACTTGTTGACTAAGAACAACTGTTGAAAAATCTTCAAAACTAGTTAAAGATAAAAGTATCAAGCCTGTTTTTCCAGAGCGACCACTTATGTAGACGGTTTTCAAACTCCGAGGAGCTTTTAGATGATAGAAAAAATTTTGCTGGCTGTCTCCGGATTAGGGCACGCGGAAGAGATGCTGAAGAACTTGAAAGAATTGCCATCACTTCAGCAGTCGAAAGTGACAGTCCTTCATGTTGTTCCCCCACAAGCTACCTCCGGAATTATGACAGCTAAGTGGGAAGAAGGAGGTAAAATTCTTGCAAATGCTATCCAGACTTTGAATTTAGACCCCAGTCAAGTGTCTTCAATTTTACGGCAAGGTGAACCCAAAGACGTGGTTTGTCAGGTAGCTGATGAAATGGATGCTGACTTGATTATCATGGGTTCACGAGGATTAAAGCGGTTGCAATCAATTTTATCCAACTCAGTCAGTCAGTACGTATTTCAATTGTCTTCTCGTCCTATGTTACTGGTTAAAGATGACATTTATGTCAAAAGAATTAACCGAATAATGGTAGCTATGGATGATTCAGAAGCATCAAAACAATGTTTGAAGTTAGCTATATTTATGCTGCGAGGAATTCCTGGAGGTCAGCTAATTTTAGCTAATGTAATATCAGATATACGCGGTCCATCTGCGGATGTTCCAGAAGTAAAGGCAGAGCAAAATCCTGTTTTGATAGCTGCTGTGAGCGAAGCAAGAAAACAAGGAATTGAACCTCGTACTGTAATTGCTGTAGGTAAACCAGGAGAAAAAATTTGTCGCATGACAGAAGAATTCAACGTAGACCTACTATTGCTTGGTTCTCCTGACCGTCGTCCAACGATAGCGAAGAGTTTTGTGGATTTAGACAGACTTTTAGGTTCTTCTTTGTCTGACTATATTCGTGTTAATTCTTCTTGTCCGGTACTGTTAGCAAGAACACTTGCAGCTTAAGTGTCAATTAATTCTGCCATTCATGAAATATAACCTCTACAAATAACATGTAGAGGTTATTTTTTTTCTCTTTTTTCACCACAAACAAGCTGTTTAGCTTCCTTGCTTTGTTTGAGTTTGAATGTACAAAATTATTAAAAACACGGAGGGTACGAGTACGAACAGAATGCTCGCTACGAACCCAAGGTCATTAGTTTGCATAGGTCTAAAGCCCCAGTTTGATATTCAGCCAACAATTTTAGGATACCATTACCATGACTTAGATGAGTCAATAGTTACATTTATTAGTTGAAAGCCACTTTTACGGTTTAGTGACAACACTTACAGCTCCGTGAACAAGGGTTTGACAAGCTAAGCGGTAATTTTCTGGTTTTTTCTTTAATAGTCTTTGTTCTGCGTCAGTACGAGGTGAAAGATTATCCATACCTTCAGCTATTTCTACGATACAAGTACCACATTGACCGTAGCCCCCGCAATTCATCATTTTGCCCCAAGTTTTGTAAATATCAATGCTATTCTCCATCGCTTTTAGCCGCAGATTGGCTCCATTTGCAGCAATTACTTCTTTGTTCTCTTTTACAAAGTTAATATTACCCATAGTTACCTCCTTACCCGCCTTTCAGTCACTGTGAATTCTAAGTCTTTATACCTTCTTAGCCCACAATCTTAGCTTACTATTTCAATTTGTTACAAAAAGTTAAGATTTATTAATTTAATAAATTCTAGTACTAAAAAAATAAGACAGGCGTTTTACCTGTCTTGAAAAATGATAAACAAGTTCAATTATCTAAAACCAACTGCTGCTTGCCAAACGAAAGCCAGTAGCAAGAAGAAAACGGGGATAATTGGGAGAACATCTACCAAGGGGTCGAAAATACGATAAGCCTCAGGGAGTGTTGCTAACAAAAGTATTCCTTCCATATTTTTTTATCTACCTATCCAACACAGCTTTCACAATTGACAATTATCTTAACATGATTTGTTCATGAAGAAAGTGGGGAAGCAATTAGCAATTAGCAATTAGCAATTAGCCATTCCCTACTTCCTCTGTTAACCAGTGAGCAAATTCTGTGGCAAATGTGTCATTTAATATGGCTTCTCGTATTCTCTGGGTAAAGCGAATAAGTGCTGTGATATTGTGAATGCTCAACAATGTGTAGGCTAAAATTTCTTGCGACCGTACCAAGTGAGATAGATAAGCACGGCTAAAGTTTTGACAGGTGTAACAATTACAAGTTTCGTCTAATGGGCGAAAATCTTCACGAAAATTAGCATTTTTTAAGTTCCAGCGCTCATCTTGCACTATGGCTGTACCATGTCTAGCCCAACGAGTGGGTATTACGCAATCGAACAAGTCTATACCTGAGGCTATTGCGATTGCCATTTCTCGCAAAGTACCTACACCCATCAAATAGCGGGGTTTTTCTGGAGGTAATAAAGGTGCTGTGGCTTCGACTATTTTATGTATAAATTCTGCTGGTTCACCGACACTAACTCCACCGATGGCATATCCAGGTAAATCTAATTCTTTTAGAGCCATTGCTGCATGGGAACGTAAATCTAAATATACTCCCCCTTGTACAATACCAAACAAAGCTTGGTCTTGACGTTTGTGAGCTTCTATACAACGTAATAACCAACGATAAGTTCTTTCTGTTGCAGCTTCCACATCTTCCCGACTCGCTGGGTAAGGGGGACATTCGTCAAATGCCATTATTACATCCGCTCCTAAAGTGTTTTGAATTTCTATGGAGCGCTCAGGGGTGAGTTTAATTATTTGACCACCATGAGGAGAGCGAAAAGTTACACCTTCTTCTGTAATTTTTCGCATTTCACTTAAGCTAAAAACTTGAAACCCACCCGAATCAGTCAGCATCGGACCGTCCCAAGCCATAAACTTATGTAACCCACCTCCCCCAGCAACAATAGCTTCACCAGGTTGCAGGTGGAGATGATAAGTGTTAGACAGTACCATCTGTGCCCCTGTTTCTCGCAGTTGGGCAGGAGTCAAAGTTTTCACATTCGCTAAAGTTCCCACAGGCATAAAACGTGGGGTTTCAACGATACCATGAGGAGTTGAGAAAACCCCTGCTCTGGCTTTGGTGTGACTGCAACGTCCAAGACTTTGAAAAGAAAATTGTGTAGTCAAGAGAAATTAACCGTTGAGACTAAATCCAAAATCCAAAATAGCGTGAAATGGAGACTTAAAATGGAGAGTCTGGATTGTCGTCATCAATTTCTGCATCCCATCTGGCTGAAAGTACTTGCTCCATCATGGCTTCGATAGTACTAACATTCATGCTGCGGTCTTTTCGCTCTTGTCCTGGAGTTGTCATCGGAATCAACCGCAAACAAGCTCCTTCTTGCATCAAATCAAAATAGGTTTCTTTGTCTTGTGACTGTTTTAGTTCTAAGTAATCAAAACTATAAACATTGAGATATAATGCGTTATTGGCAACTAAAGTAGACCTTTGCGGATTGGCAAAAACTTCCATTACATCGCCTTCACCCTCGCTTTGTAATTTACCCTCGTGAGTGTAAACATAGCGGACACGACCTAAATCGGTAAGTAATCGCCGTATATCCAATTTATTCACAATCAAACCTGTATTAATGATACATGGCGCTGGTATCTTGGTATCGGGTAGATGGTGATTCATAATCTCATTTTTTGAGCGAAGGTGAATATAGTGCCGCTAAATAGCCAATTATATACTCTGGTGGGCAAGCAGAATTCAAATTTGTTTTCAAATTTATTAAGCGCTAGCATTGTTGTCACCAAATATAGCTGTTAGCAAAAAGTGCTGTTAACAAAAACTAAAAGGCATTCTCTCTAAAACCAATAGTAATAAAAAATTTTGGCTGCTTAAGCCACACAAGTACAGAGTGGAAAATTATACATCTGCTCTCTTGTTATTATTGGCATAAGCATAACAAAAATTTTCTACGTAAGTTCCGAAAGCTTATTAATCTTATCCAAAGCTTTAAAATTACACTTAAGTATTGTGCCGGTATTCTAAGCGTCATTCTCTGCTCCTAAAATAATCTCTTTGGACAAAATTTATAAACAACTTTGTGAAAAACATTTATTAACGTACCAAGAATCTGCTGATGACGCATCAAATATAACACGTGACAAATTAAAACAGCATGAGTATGATGTATAGTAAATTACTTAACGACATTTTTGCAGGCATTTTATTTTATAGTTGTTTACCCATTCCATTTGCCTATAAGTTTGATTTTAAAAGGGTCGCTCGTGTTGCTCCTTTGGTGGGAATAATAATCGGGGGTCTTTTGGGGTTAGGTGATGCGGTCGGAAATTACTTAGGTATGCCAGTACTTACCCGTAGCGCTTGTTTAGTAGCAATATGGGTTGCTATCACGGGCGGGCTGCATTTGGATGGAGCAATGGATACCGCTGACGGTTTAGCAGTTGGTGACCCAGAACGACGATTAGAAGTAATGGTAGATAGTGCTACTGGGGCTTTTGGCGCAATGGCTGCTGTTGTATTAATTTTACTTAAAACAATGGCATTAAGTGATATTCCGGACAATCGACTTTTAATATTAATTGCTGCTTGTGGATGGGGACGTTGGGGACAGCAATTGGCAATTGCTCGATATCCATACTTAAAAGCAACAGGTAAAGGAGCTTTTCATAAAGAAGCGATTCGTTCCCTATGGGATGTTTTGCCCGGACTTGTACTTATGATAAGCTTTAGCATTTTAGTTTGGCTGTGGTATAAAAACCTATTTTTATCAATAGCAATGACACTTACAGGAATTGTTATTACTGCTTTTTGTGGTGCATGGTTCAATTACAAATTAGGCGGGCATACAGGAGATACTTACGGTGCGGTTGTTGAATGGACGGAAGCTGTTTTTTTGTGTGTGATGACGATTGTGTGTTGACTGGGGAGTGGGGAGTGGGGAGTGGGTAATTGCGAATTGCTCACTAAATCGGTCTTAGTCTTGTTACCTTCAGTCTAAAAGAACCAACTCCGGTTTCCCCAAATGAACGAACTCTAACTACGTAGTTTCCTGACTCTGTAATGCGGGTAAATAGTAAAGAGTTGCTGCTACCATCTGGTCCATCATCATTTTCTGCGACTGTTGTGCCGTCTGGTCCAAGTAGAGTAATGATGCTATCAAAACTGTCTGAACTTAAATCGACTGCTAGATTATCTCCTTTGTTCAATTTCACCATGTAATCCCGAGCAAATCCACCTTGTCCTGTAGGAATATCTCTTTCTGTTAATGCATCGGAAACTTGGTTGCTAGCTGGTAAAGGTATAGGGTTGTACAATCTACCTTTTTGAGCTGATACAGATGTTGTACTGCTGATAAAAGTGACTAATGTGACAGCAATTATAGGTAATTTAATTAATAGCGCTGCAATCGATTTATTTATCATTCAACAGACTTTCCTGGGAAAATAGCATAATTTGACCAATTATAGATTTATCTGTTAGAGATTAACTATTATGAATCATTTTTTCCTTTTTTTGGCTTATTTTCTTTGTTTTATACCTACTAATTTGTTCTCTGTCCGGAACTTTGTTTAGGTATTGTTTAACACTTATTAGTAGTAGCTACAGCCGCGACACCTGATACAACAATGCCTGAATCTTGAAGTGTTTGCGCTGCAGACCTAGCAGTAGCACCCGTAGTGTAAATATCGTCTATTAACAACACTGGAATATTGGGAAGATGGTTAAAATCTTTTCCAATAGCAAAAGCATCGGCTAAAGTCTTTTCTCGCTCCGATGCCGATAAGCTAAACAGTGCTTGAGTTTCTCGTACCCGCCGCAGCCCTTTTAGTTTTAATCTTAGCCCGGTTATTTCACAAAAGCTTTTTGCTATTAATGCAGCTTGGTCATAACCACGTTGCTTTTCTTTAATTGGGTTGAGGGGAAGAGGAACTACTACACAATTTTTTTGGGAGTCGGGAGAGTGCGATAACCATGCTTCCCCTAACCACCGTCCTAAAGGACGAGCAATTTCTGGATGATTTTCGTATTTCATTAGTTTTATTGCCTGTTTGACGTTTCCAGCATAATTTCCCCAAACAAATACTGGCAAAGAACTTTCCCATAGAAAAGTTGGGTCTGGTATGTGACAGTTTTTTAACTGTCTGTAACAGTACAGGCAAAATTCTTCGGAGGTGGGACGTTTACACAAAGCGCAGCTGGAATTTAAAAATAGGTTTAGTAAACTTTTGAGCATTGATTGGGTAGGGACCAAATTTATTCGGTCTGTGGGTAGCAGGGATTAATAGTAGTCCAAGAAATAAATTATCCAATTTTGTGGGGTGGGCATCCTTGCCCGCCCTCATTGATATGGACGGCTTGTCCGCCCTCATTGATATGGACGAGCACCGAAGCCCATCCCACAAACCCGCTACATGTTGTTCTTCGTTTTTTAATTAACGGATTTAAAATAAACTCGGTCGCATCTTGCTGTTTCAACACCTGTTGCTGGTTGGTAACCGTTGCTCTCATAAAGTTTTACGGCTTCTACTAAAGCACTTGCTGTTTCAATCCAAATTTCTTGGAAGCCACGAGACACGACTGCTGTTTCTAGCTGTTGTAACAAATATTTCCCTAATCCCACACCCCTAGCACTGGGTAAAAGATACATTTTTCTTATTTCTACAGCGTTTTTACCCCGTTTAATTGGATAATATGCACCAGTCCCAACTACTTTACTTTGGTGCTCAATTACCCAAAACTCCCCTCCTGTAGCTAAGTAATATTCTTCTACTTGTAAAACATCTCGGTCTGCACCGTTTGGCTCCCATGCTAAGCCATATTCCGACAGTACAGACCCAATTACCTCAGCTGCCAAATTGCGATCGCCTTTTTTCCAAGGACGAATCAAAAAGTCTTGGTAGTAAATATTTGTCATGAAAATTGACCGTTAACTGTGAATTCTTGGTTCTGGGTGCAAATTATTTAATAACTCGCTATATAACCAATAGATATTAGTGAAAAATAATGTAGAGACCCGATTTATCGGGTCTCTACAAAAATTATACACAGAATAGAGATATCTATTAGCTATCAGCAATTAACTCATCTCAACGCATACTCCAACTGATACTCTACCAACTCAATTTCGTTCCCATCTGGGTCGTTGACATAAATTCTGTGCTTAGTTTCCGGTGCATTCATTGCATAATATTCAATCCCTTCTTTGTCCAGTAATTCTTGCATAGCGTCTCCATCTTTAATCACGAAACCAACGTGATTTATACCGATATTTTCATAGGCTTTATGCACTCTTTGCTCTCCTGGCTCATTATTAAGAGCAATATAAAATTGCTCATTACCAAAATGCATCCAGCGTCTACCTTCATATATACCTTCTGCACGCACGTACCAGTCAGGAAAAAGTCTTTGATAAAATTTCTTGCTAGTTTCAATATCCTTGCAAGAAATATTAATATGTTCAAAACGATTGAAATTCATAAAAATGCTCCTTTTCTATCAAAAAATGACAAACTATACGAACTTTGTTGAAATATGCTTTCCAACCCAAAGCTATATATAAAAACATCATGGCTAGAAAGCCCTACCATCAAACCTTTTTTTATTCTATATTCTTAATCATACTCATAACGACTATGAATTGCAAGTTATATAAAAATAAAACCCCACAATATTCTGAGGTTTTATTAACTTACTAATAACCCGCTCCGGTGCGGTTTTCCTTGTATAGCCGCGATTTCAATCGCCGAGTGGTTCCAAGCCTGGTTAATGTCGCTTCACTAGCTACGTCGATTAACCATAGTAGCGCTAGCTTGGTCAACGGGCATAAGAATCACCTCATTAATATTTACGTGAGGTTTGCGGGTAGCACAGAAAAATATCACATCAGCAACATCTTCAGGAGTTAGAGGGGTTAGACCTTGATAAACCTTACTTGCACGTCCCTCATCTCCGTGAAAACGGACTTCGCTAAATTCTGTTTCTACCATTCCAGGGTCAACAGAAGTTACCCGTACAGGTGTTCCCAGTAAGTCAAGTTTTAAACCTTCGGAAATCGATTTAACAGCAGCCTTAGTGCCGCAATATACATTTCCACCTGGATAAGCCTGGTGTCCTGCAATTGAACCAATATTAATAATATGACCGCGACCACGACTCACCATACCGGGTAAAACATAGCGTGTCACATATAGTAGACCTTTGATATTAATATCAATCATTTCTTCCCAGTCTTGAAAATCGCCTTCATGCAGTTTATCCAAACCACGACTAAGACCAGCATTGTTGATGAGAATATCAATATCTGACCATTCGGTAGGTAGGGAGGAAATAGCAGTCTCAACAGCAGAGCGATTGCTGACATCGAGTTGTACTAAATGAGTATCAACTGCAAATTCTTGAACCAGTTGACTTGCGAGCTTTTGTAACCTTTCCAAACGCCGTGCAGCTAAAATTAGCCTTGCACCCGAATCCGCAAATACTTTGGCACAAGCCTCACCAATGCCACTGCTAGCACCAGTAATTAAAACAATTTTTTTCATTTGGTAATTGTTAATTGGTAATTGGTAATGGGTAAATTGGTAATTGGTAATTGGTAATTGGTAATTGTATATTCCCCACTTCCCATTCCCCACTCCCCATTCCCCATTCCCCATTCCCCATTACTTATTTTCTAACAACTTGAATACGTTGAGTTATCATCGTCATCCCTTCCCCACGCATAATGACAGCGGATACCCACTGACTTCCGGGATTGTTGGGTGCGCGTCCGACTTTAAATAGTCCACCGGATGATAATAATTCTAAGTTAACTGGGGTAGGACGAAGAAATTTATCTGGCTGGACGGGTTCTTCTAGGGCTGTACCTAATAAATAATCTTCTCCTAAGGGTTCTTGGACAATAGCGTCAAAACTATATTGCTGTCCGACTTTCACTTGTTCTGGTAGTCTAACTTCTATTTGAGGTGGTTTGCTACCGGAAGAAATTTGAGTACGTTCCGATATAATTTCTTGACGGACAATTTGTGTACCCGCTACACGTTGTCTCGAACGAATGGTAGCATTTAAAGCTAAATTATTTTTATTGTTTGGGGGTGCGGTAATATTAGTTACTGTTTCTACGACAATGTTATTACCTTCGGCTTTCCAGGATTGCAGCTGGGTGTTGTATCTTAAATTGGGGTAACGATTCCAGAATGCAGTTAAGGCTTTTTCCATTGTTTGACGGGAAAGTCCGTCTCCGTGGGTAAAGTTAGAACTGTAAAATTGCATTACTCCCTTGACATCACCTTTGCTTGCAGCTGCGTCAATTTGCGACAACATATTTTGTACTTGGGAGGGTGCTGTTTGAGGTGTGGACGCTTGAGCGCATTTCCATCCTGTTGATAAACCAAGGGTGAGGAAGAATAAAAGTAACCAGCGACTGGCTGGATATTTAGTTTGGCGTCTAAATAGTATGCTGATAAGGTTACGCATTGCTGGTATGTTTTATATTTGACTAGAGAACTCAGAGGAATTGTTTTATTCTTAGGCTAAGCTACTTGTGGAAACGGTAGAGTAATGACAAACGCACCAATAAAATTATTAATAGCTGCTAGTGGGACTGGTGGACACCTATTTCCAGCTATCGCACTGGCAGAAAAATTACCAGATTACGAAATCCAATGGTTGGGTGTCTCAAATCGCCTAGAAACTCAACTGGTTCCCAAACAGTATAAATTGAATACGATTGAAGTTGAAGGTTTTCAACAGCGTTTTGGTTTAGGTACTTTCCGCATATTAGGTAAATTAGTTAGCTCTGTGCTGGAAGTGCGTAAATTGCTGCAACAAGGAAAATTTCAAGGGGTTATCACCACTGGAGGATATATTGCTGGTCCATCGGTAATCGCAGCGCGTTCCCTTGGACTACCCGTAATTCTACACGAATCTAATGCATTGCCCGGAAAAGTTACGCGGTTTTTTGGTCCTCGCTGTACTGCGGTTGCGGTGGGGTTTGAGGTGACTGCTAAATATTTGACGAATGCGAAAACTATTTTTACCAGTACTCCTGTGCGGTCTCAGTTCCTAGATGAGGGAATTGGGGCTACTTTGGATTTAGCTGTTCCAGAAAATGTACCTTTGATTGTGGTGTTCGGTGGTTCACAGGGAGCTGTGGCTATCAACAAATTAGTACGCGAATGCGCGACAGCTTGGTTTGAGACTGGTGCGTATGTAGTGCATTTGACTGGAGATAAAGACCCCGAAGCGGATAGTTTACAGCACCCGCAGTATATTTCGTTGCCTTTTTATAACAATATGGCAGCACTTTTACGAAGGGCTAGTTTAGCTATTAGTCGCTCTGGTGCAGGTAGCTTGACAGAATTAGCCATTTGTGGTGTACCAGCTATTTTAATTCCTTTCCCTTTTGCAGCAGAAGACCATCAATCTTATAATGCTGAGGTTTTCACTTCGGCTGGTGCAGGGCTGACTTTTAAACAGTCGGAGTTGACAGCTGATGGTTTACGAGATAGTGTGTTGCACTTGCTTAAATCTCCTGATGAATTAAAGCAAATGGGGGAAAAAGCTAAAACTACAGCGCTAGCTGATAGTGCGGATAAGTTAGCTTATTTAGTACGCGAACTCATAGAAACGTAGGTTGGGTTGAGAAAGATAACCTAAGATTTATGCGGGCGGGCAGGGATGCCCACCCCACAATAAACATTTTAAGAAGCCTCAACCAAATCCTCGTACTCGTCATCAATGGATGTACGGAAAAAGAACATACACCCTCCTATTGTATGAGGAGCATGAATTGAACCACTCTCAGAGTGAATATAATCACCTGCTCTGTAAGTTTCATCTCCAACTATCAAATCTCCCTTCAACATATAAATATCCTCACCAGTCGCATGTCGATGTATCGGGTAACATACACCAGCTTCAGCTCGTAAAAGACCCACAACTTCTCGCTTGATTTCGTCCCTACGGAAAATTGCGACCGTAGCTCCAGGGACACGGTGAGGTTTCCATTGCAGTTCATTGGAACGGAATCCAAAAAAGGAGTTTATTTGAGAGTCCAGAGGTGCAAGTTCTAAACGTTCAAACAATTTATTTTTCAAATTTGCTGCCATCGGGACAGATGGTGCAGCATATGGAATAGTAGTTGCAGCGGTTTCATACTGGATTAATTCTTCAGCTAGCTCTGGACACTCTATTAATTTTTGGACAACCCATTGCCGTTCGGTGTCGCTCAATAGGTCTAGGACGTAGAGGGGAGCTAGTTCGCAAAAACACTCGTGTTCAGAAGTCATGGATTAAACCTTTTATAAGCATTCAGAAAAAAGTAATATTTAGGCTACAAATTGTTTTTTTCAAAATCGGGTTCCAGTACTGATAACAAGTAATCGGGAAGTTCTAACATGAATATTCCCTCAATTAGATTTACGCTAGATAAGAAGATTTGGATTTATAGTGTGGTAATTATTCAATTGTATTTCTTGATGAACCACGCGGATAAAATAAATCATCTTCCCCCTCACCCGGCGATTAAAATCGCGGCTATACAAGGAAAACCCGCCTTCGCGGGTTAATATAATACAACCCACGGAGGTGGGTTTTCCCTTTGTAGTGTTGATGTGTCACCCTTGGGGGTGGGTGGAATTCATCTTGCTTTCTCTTGGTAATGCAATGTTTAGACTTATCCGGAAGTTAGTTGTTAAGCTTATCTGTATAAAGTGTCTATACTTTTTTGCGTACAAGTCTATTTAATTAACTGCTGGCAGGTTCTTACAAGAGTTTATTTGACTAAAGGAGATGTTGTTTTGTATTTGTATGCTACGTGATATTACTTAGGAATATTATTTTGATGAACGGTCAAATTATTATAATTAGCGAATCTTACTTTTAAATTTATGTCAGAACAAAAGTTAAATCCTTGGAATTACAAGCCTTTCTGGTGTCAACCCTGGTCGATTTTACTTACTGGAATTACGCTTATTTCTGGAAGCTGGTTAATTTTTAAAATTATTTGGTTGACGGTTATTGTTGCTATTCCTGTATTAATTTGGATGGGATTTTTCTTATTAGTTTGGCCGCAGTTGGTTATTAAAAGTGGGATTTTGGAGGAGTAGAGCCAATACTGCTCGGTTAAGCGAATTTGTAGGTTGGGTTGAGGTTTTAGGAAACCCAACTTTTCGGTCGCTTGTTGGGTTTCATCCCTCAACCCAACCTACGAGTTTTCGCATTTTCGAGCTTAACCGAGCAGTATTGGGAGTAGAGCTAGGGAATAAAGCCAGATTATAGCCAGGGAATAAAGTCAGATTATAGCCAGGGAATAAAGTCAGATTATAGCCAGGGAATAAAGCCAGATTATAGCCAGGGAATAAAGCCAGATTATAGCCAGGGAATAAATTCCCTGTCTAAAAGCTGAAGTCCTCTGAAGAGGACTGAATAAGTAAATTACCGATATGGCAAAAATATCTATCAAATTATTTTTTTAGTCCTCTAAAAGAGGACTTTAGCTTTAAGACAGGGAATTTATTCCCTGGCTATAATCTGGCTTTATTCCCTGGCTATAATCTGACCATAACTTGGTTATAATCTAGCTATAATCTGGCTATAATCTGACCATAACTTGGTTATAATCTGGCTATAATCTGACCATAACTTAGTTATAATCTGGCTATAACTTGGTTACAATCTGGCTATAATCTGACCATAACTTGGTTATAATCTGGCTATAACCGGGCTATAACCAATATTTATTCTTACTTTTAAAACTCAAGACTTAACTTGGCTACCATGACTACGAGGGTCATCTTTACCTCCCTCAGTTGTGACTGGTGCTGAAAATTTTGAGGTCTCCCCACTTGCTTGAGCATAAGGTAAAGAAGAACCAGCTACCAATGCTTCCAAATTACTTGCCATAATATTGCGGGGAATATCTCCAACTGATTCCGCAATAGATTTACCATCGTTACCTAAAAATACAAAATGAGGAATACCATCTACACGGTAATCCAACATTTCCGGTAACCATTTGGTGTTATCGACATTCAGCATAACAAAATTTACTTGACCAGCATATTGCTTCTCCAGTTCGGCAATATCCGGAGCCATTTTCTGGCAAACAGTACACCAGTTCGCATAAAATTCCATTAGTGATGGCTTACCATTTTTAACGGCCACTTCCAAAGGAGTTGACTGCTCATCCAATTGAGTTAGAGAAACAGAAGTCGTTTGCGTCCGTATTCCCAAAAATAAAGCAGCACTTAAGGCTATTGCCACCATTGCGATTAAGAAATTTCTAATGCGTACCCCACTTGTAGGCTTATTTTGTGAATCAATAGGTGTATCGTTTGTCATAGCAATAAATATTAAAAGTTATTAAGCAGTTACTCTTAAAGTTTAACTGAGTTAGAAACAGATTAAGGCTTACGCAAGAACTAACCAAACAACTATAAAACCGTGAAAAAACGAGTTACCCTCACTTTTCCCAAACGCGCTATCCAAATGCCAGTCACCTACAGACTAGCAAAAGACTTTAATATTGCTGCAAATATTATCCGTGCTCAAGTCGCACCAAATCAAATCGGTAAGCTAGTACTAGAACTTTCCGGGGACATCGACCAGCTTGATGCTGCTATCGAGTGGATGCGATCGCAAAATATTCATGTGTCTCTGAGCTTGGGAGAAATAAGTATTGACGAAGAGGTATGCGTACATTGTGGGTTATGTACAGGGGTATGTCCCACCGAAGCATTAACACTCAACCCCCAAACCTATAAACTAGTGTTTACCCGTTCCCGGTGTATCGTTTGCGAACAATGTATACCTACTTGTCCCGTTGAAGCAATCTCTACTAATTTGTAGGGAGTGGGGAGTGGGGAGTGGGGAGTGGGGAGTCAAGCAAGTTTAAATACGTCTCCTAATACACCACTGTCATCTACCAGTCTTGCTGGTGTTGGGGTGTCATAAACTACTAACAGCGAAGGTTCTCCGGCTATATCTTTAAATAATGTTATCCCCTCAGGCTTATCATCGCGTTTACCGTGGGGGATATCTAGTACTATCTCTGGTCGGTGTAGTACTTTCTCCGGGATATGCACACCATTTTTTAAACGGTAAACATGCACGTACCCATCTATATCCATTGTCGGTCCCGCTAATATTAGTAAATCTTCCCCATCCACGCACAAATCGCGAATACCTAACCCATTCAAAAATAAAAAATGCTTTTTATATAGATGTCCACTTTCTCCTATTTGACGTAACCTCAAAAGTCCGGGACTAGATTCTTCTAATTCTAATTCCAGCATGATTGCCCAACCCCGCAATACTGGGCCACGTAATCCTAAGAAAACTCGGTTTTGATATACAGCTAAGCCTTCAATGTCTAAACCGTTATCCTTTCCAGGAATTACTGATTTGACAAAAAATCCTAAATGGAGGTCATTGGCTAATGCATCCACTAATATGTTCCCCATAGGAGTCACTTCCAACTTAGCAGCAGTTAACTGAACATTGGGATTTTGGGGATGAGGACAAGACTTTAATAGATTTCCCTCTATTAAAGGAATGCGTCCAAGTATGTATCGGTTTGGCTCTGTTTCAATTTTTGCCAACCTTTTAATATTTTGCTCATCAGATTTATCTGGCTTGACTCGTTTACGTTTGTAACTATGAGAACCAACAAACCATAAGTAGTAATCGTTATACCCTAGCCCTTCAATATCAATTTCTTCTTCTTCTGGTGCAGGTAAACTAATAAACTCTGAAACCCGATAGCTCTTCTGTTCAGCGAATTTATCTTCATTAATTAATGATAAACGCTCTATAGTCGAAGTTTCATCAGACCCTAACCACAAATGTTTTTCCGGGGTTAGCAAAATTGCCGATAGGTCATCCCGGTGTTCTTTAAAGTTATCACCAAAAAGTAATAAAATTTGTTGAAGTAACTTTTTATCGCTCA
Source organism: Scytonematopsis contorta HA4267-MV1 (assembly GCA_019359035.1). Lineage (GTDB taxonomy): Bacteria > Cyanobacteriota > Cyanobacteriia > Cyanobacteriales > Nostocaceae > Scytonematopsis > Scytonematopsis contorta. The sequence continues at coordinate 44,247 of JAHHIC010000030.1, forward strand.
TAGTACCCCGTATTTACAGAAACAACATTTTAGCTTCGCATTTACTTGGTGTCAAATAATACTTTTTCTTATTAAGCTTAAACTTGTTAATTAGTTTTCATCAAAATATTTTCTCTACACTATTTAGATGATTACCAAAAAATAATTCAAAAATTTAACTTGATTGATTGTATAGTAGACTAATCCTCAAAGCATCAGCCTGCCAAAGAGCTAACAAAATATCAAGTTGCCATCTTGAGAAAGATTTGCATAGTTATAACCAACAATCAACTATCAAAAGTAAGAATAACTATTAGTAAATAATATGCTTTTTGAGATATATCTTAAGTTTAAGAAGTGTAACTATCCTTTTAACTGATGGTATGATTCAGAGATATAGATATCTTAGATACAGATATTGTGGAGTTAATATAGTATGATGCTGGCTACAGAAATTGAAGTGAAAACGCTCGGTAATTACGCTCATAAGGCAATAAAGAAGCACCTCAAAAAAACATTAAAGTGGGAAACATCTGTTAAAAAAGATGAAGACCCAGAAGCGCTACATCAAATGCGGGTAGGAATGCGTCGTTTACGCACCGCTGTTTCAAGATTTGATTTGGCAGTGAATTTACCAGAAGCTGCGAATGATAAAAATATTGGTAAAATTGGTCGTCGTCTGGGAAAATTACGGGATTTAGATGTATTAAAAGAAACTCTAGAAAGAGTTTATCAACCAAATTTACCTACCGAAGAGCAGGAGTATTTACAAAAAGCTTTTACTGCTTTAGGAAAGCAACGTAAAGATGTGTTAGAGGATGTTCAGAAAACGTTAAAAGACGAGCGTTACAAATCAATTAAAACAGATTTAAAAGATTGGTTGGATAAGCCTATTTATAAGTCAATAGCAGAAGTACAATTACGGGAAGTTATACCAGATTTACTTTTGCCAGAAATAAGTAATTTTTTACTGCATCCAGGTTGGTTAGTCGGAAGCCAAGTCGAAAATGCTGAGTTCGTAGTTCCGACTGACTTGGAAGCAGGAGAAATAGACGAAATACTTGTAAATAATAATGAAGTTCTCCACAGCTTAAGAAAGGAGGCTAAACGTATCCGTTATCAAATGGAATTATTTACAGATTTGTATGGTGAACCTTATGCTGCATTTATGGCGGACGTAAAGAGAATCCAAGAAATTTTGGGTTCTATGCAAGACAGTGTAGTTCTAGCCGATTGGTTGGATAATGTATTAAAGTCAGACTTTGCTAATCACCTTCCAACTCTTGCTGATTTATTTGCCCAAAAACGCCGCGAAATGTGGCAACAGTGGCAACCTTTACAAAGACGGTATTTAAAGTCTGATAATAGACGGGGGTTACACCTGACGATACTTAACCTTTTGGGTTAGTTACAAAAAATCCCCCCCAACTCCAAAGAACCCCACCCCCAACTCCAAAGAACCCCACCCCCAACTCCAAAGAACCCCACCCCCAACCCCCTCCCCGTAAACGGGGAGGGGGCTACGAAAAATAGAATTGGCAGATATAGTTTATTTTTAAAAGTGTCAAAGAAGTCCATAATAATTCAAAATCGTAGCCCCTCCCCGCGTGCGGGGAGGGGGTTGGGGGTGGGGTTTTCTTTGATTTCGGGGTGAATTTTGATTATGCAATTTATTTTTTAGAACAAGCCGAGAAGGAAAATAAAACTCATTCCGCAGAAAACCATTAAAGAAATAATCATCAGATTAGCGACACTGTGGTCATGGATAGTCGTATTTTGCTTGTTGGCGTCCATAATCTTCGACTCCATTTTTAATGAATGTACTGAAATTATAAATAGATAAATTGATTTTGTGTCCATCCGCACAAAATACGTTATCTTACTTTATCTAAGTTAAAAGTTGTGTGAGATAAGATAACAGTAATAATTAATTTTTATTGCGAATTAGTCAATTAATAATTAGCCGTAAAATGCTGAAAACCATATCGAATAAGCTTTTCTATATATATTTATATGGGTGATTGAGCAAGAATTATATTTTATATTTAATTCATATACATTTCTTAAATCTACCTAAATCTACCTAAATATTAAAAATTGTATTTCTTTAGTTAGAGTTAAAAACACTCTTTAATACGGTATGCCTAAAAAGGTGTTGAAATTGATGAGAACTTTTTCTCAAAGGAAAGCTTATGTCTGAATTAATTCAAGCGGTACTGGAAAGCGAAGAAAAAAATGATTTGCGTTCTTTTATGAGTAACTTACGTACTAGTGAGTTAAATAACAGTGAAAAGAAATATTTACTGAGGAATGATATATTACAGGGATATAATGAATTTTGCTCAAAATACAAAAAGTCACAACAGTTTTCTAGCTCTTCTCTTTTAAGTAAATTAATTTACTACACTCAGGAAATTATTCAAGAAGATACAAGTCTGTGTTTTATTATTCGTCCCAAGATTGCTTTTCAAGAAGCTTACCGTTTGACGGAAGATTTGAACATTGAGTCGATAACACCCCAAGAATTGCTGGATTTACGCGACCGTTTGGTAAATAAATACCACCCAACAGAGGGTAGTTTATTAGAAATAGATTTTGGACCATTCTACGATTACTCCCCCATTCTCCGTGACCCAAAAAATATTGGTAAAGGGGTACAGTTTCTGAATCGTTTTCTTTCTAGTAAGTTATTTGCAGACGCTAAGCAATGGTTGGAAAGCTTATTTCATTTTCTGCGAGTACATCAATATAATGGTGTGCAGTTATTAATCAACGGTCGTATTCAATCTCAACAACATTTGTCAGAGCAAGTTAAAAAAGCCATTGCTTTTGTTAGCGAACGTCCCAGGAATGAACCCTATGAAGAATTTCGCTTTCAATTGCAAAGTATAGGTTTTGAACCTGGGTGGGGTAATACAGCAACACGAGTACAAGAAACTTTGAGTATTTTAGACGAATTACTAGACTCACCAGACCCTCAAACTCTGGAAGCGTTTATTTCACGCATTCCCATGATTTTCAGAATCGTTCTTGTTTCACCTCACGGTTGGTTTGGACAAGAAGGTGTTTTGGGTCGTCCAGATACTGGGGGTCAAGTAGTGTATGTTCTCGACCAAGCAAAAAGTTTAGAACAGCAGTTAAAAGAGGATGCAAAGTTAGCTGGTCTGACAGGTTTAAATGTTAAGCCTAAGGTGATAATTCTTTCACGTTTAATTCCCAATAGCGATGGTACACTCTGCAACCAGCGTTTAGAAAAGGTCTATGGTACAGAAAATGCTTGGATTTTGCGCGTACCTTTTCGGGAATTTAATTCCAACATGACACAAAATTGGATTTCCCGATTTGAAATTTGGCCTTATTTAGAAACTTACGCAATGGATGCGGAAAGAGAACTTATAGCAGAATTTCAAGGTAAGCCAGATTTAATTGTTGGTAATTATTCCGATGGAAATTTGGTAGCATTTTTGTTAGCGCGTCGTTTAAAAGTTACTCAATGTAATATTGCTCATGCGCTGGAAAAGTCTAAATACTTGTTCAGTAATTTATATTGGCAAGACTTAGAAGATAAATATCATTTTTCGTTGCAGTTTACCGCTGATTTAATAGCAATGAATGCGGCTAATTTTATTATTAGTAGTACCTATCAAGAAATTGTTGGGACTCCTGATAGTGTTGGACAGTACGAGTCTTACAAAAGCTATACAATGCCAGAATTACATCACGTGGTTAATGGGATTGAATTATTTAGTCCTAAATTTAATGTCGTACCACCTGGAGTAAATGAAAATTCTTTTTTCCCTTATCAACGTAATCAAGATAGAGTAGAGAGTGATAGACAGAGAATAGAAGAAATATTGTTTACTTTAGAAGATTCCACCCAAATTTTTGGGACACTCGACGACCCAAGTAAGCTACCAATCTTCTCGATGGCACGTCTTGATAGAATTAAAAACCTGACAGGTTTAGCGGAATGTTTTGGTAAAAGTAAAGAATTGCAAGATAATTGTAACCTAATTTTAGTCGCGGGTAAGTTACGTGTCGAAGAATCAGGTGATAACGAAGAAAGAGATGAGATAATTAGACTTTATCAAATAATTGAACAATACAATTTGCAAGGTAAAATCCGTTGGTTAGGTGTGCGCTTATCAAAAGCAGACTCAGGTGAAATTTACCGAGTAATTGCCGACCATAAAGGAATATTTGTACAACCAGCTTTATTTGAAGCTTTTGGGTTAACAATATTGGAAGCAATGATTTCTGGATTACCGACTTTTGCCACTCAATTTGGAGGTCCATTAGAAATTATCCAAGACAAGGTTAATGGATTTTATATCAATCCCACAAATCTCGAAGAAACTGCAAATAAAATTCTAGATTTTGTCGGTAAATGCAAGCACAATCCCAATTACTGGAATGAAATTTCTCAACAAGCTATCGAGCGGGTATATAGTAATTATACCTGGAAGATTCATACGAATAAGCTACTCTCTTTGGCACGAACTTATGGATTTTGGAACTTTACTTCCAAGGAAAATCGTGAAGATTTACTTCGCTACTTAGAAGCTTTGTTCCATTTAATTTACAAACCCAGAGCGCAACAGTTATTAGAGCAGCATAAATATCGGTAATGGGGAGCGGAGAGTGGGGAGTTGTTGGGAGTGGGAAATCACTTTGTTAATTCGACCCAAGTTGATGGACCAACAACCCCATCAATTTCCAAATTCCGCTGACCTTGAAAACTTTTTACAGCAATCTCTGTGACAGCAGTAAATTTTCCATTAATCCCAACCCCATAGCCATTAGTGGCTAATAACTGCTGTAAAATTCTTACAGAAACACCTCTACTACCAAAACTAATTGTAGGGGGAGCTTGGGTGGTAACGAATTTATCAGAATCTTCTGGAACTTGTTCGCTATTATTTTCTGTATTGATTGATTGCTGTTCTTCTTGCGCTTCACTACTAATCTGTTGAGGCTGCTGAGAATTATCTACAGTTAAAAACCTTCCAGCAAGAATTTTATTACCGCGATTACTCAGTAAATTTTGGTATTGTTTTGAGGCTGTAGCTAAAGCACTTGATGAACTCTTGTGCAATTGCATAAACTCAGGCGGTGTAACCTTAACATTAGATAGTAAAGAATTCCCTCCTAAGTAAGACACTTTACTATCTAGATTATTTGTAGGTGTCTTACGTAAGGTAGGTATATATGTTTGTAAAGGTGCTAACACACCAACCATCAGTATACTCATATCACTAACCGTAATATATATTACTAGCTCTTATATTCCCTATGACAGAAAAAATGCTTAGATTCCGGAATAATGGCTACTAAAAAATAAAAATTTACGGCTACTTGATGAATCTTTTCATTACCAATATTTATTTTATTAGAGAATAATATATAGTATAAAACTCAATCGTAGGTTGGGTTGACGATGAAAGGAAACCCAACATTTTCAAGAATTTGTTGGGTTGAGGAACGAAACCCAACCTACGAAAGCTTAACTTGATAAAGCTCTCCAGGTTCTAGGCCCAACTACGCCATCTGGAGTTAAATAATTGTAGTTCTGGAAGGATTTAACAGCAATTTCTGTAACAGCACCAAATCTACCATCAACTTGAACCCCATAGCCGTGAGATAATAATAATCTTTGGAGTATCCTAACCGAATTACCTGAAGAACCAAAACGTAAAGTTGGTAGTCCTGCAGTAGAGATACCCTGTAAACTTCTAGATTGTAATTGCTGAAAAAATTTCATCATAAGGAATTCTTTATGAATATAATTATGTATACCTTATACTTTACATAGATAATCTGAAAATTACCTCTGTATTTAGGAAACCTAATAATTACTTAATTTAGCTAATTTGTCTAGTGAAGAATAATAGAAAATAACATAAAGCTAGTTATCAAATATTCTATTATCAACAATTAATAAAAGTTATTCAAAATAAAAAAACACAGACGAACAATATTTTGTAACTCATTGCTCATCTGTGATTGTGTTGGCTGTGAATAAAAAGATTGGATTCTACAAGGGGAAAATTTACTATCTAGGTTTACATTTATAAAGCCGCACCTAAAGCACGCCATGTTAACCTACCAACAATCCCGTCTGCTGTTAAAGCATTAGATGATTGGAAGTTAATTACAGCTTGTTTGGTATTTGTGCCAAAATTAGCATTAAAATTGCTGCTGTTAAGATAGCCAAGATGTATTAATACTTGTTGTAAAAATCTAACTGCTTCTCCGCTGTCACCTTGCTTTAGTGCAGGTAAATTAATACCAGACGCAGTTGCAGAAGCACTAGCAGCAGAATTTTCGGCTATAGGTGTATTAGAAGTTTCCATAATAGGTCTTTCTCCTGGGAATTTTTTATTTTTTCGGTTGTGAAGTTTTTTTCTCCACTTCTTCAAGTTAATACCGATTCCCAGTGTCCGCAGTACCCTAGTGGGGTAATATTTTTTATTTCACTTAGTTTCAACATTAGTAAATAATCGTAGCTCCCCCCTAGGGGGGGGTGGGGTTTTTTATCTAGGTCATCCCCTCAATAACCGGATGGAAATAGAACGCAAAACCTAAAACTGTATAAGCAGCTAATAATAATGTGCCTTCCAACCAATTAGATTTACCATCGGAACTGATACTATTTGCAATAAATACAGAGACCGCAACCGCAACCAGTTCAAAAGGATTAAAATCTAAATCCATTGGTTTACCCCAGAACCAACCAGTTATTACTAAGACAGGTGCAACAAACAAGGCAATTTGCATACTTGAACCTACAGCCACGCTTAGCGAAAGGTCCATTTTATCTTTCATTGCTACAGTGATAGCTGTTGCGTGTTCGGCAGCGTTACCAATAATCGGAACTAAAATTACCCCAGTAAATAATGCTGTTAGTCCTAGTTTCGCTGTCGCAACTTCTAATGTTTCTACCAGTAGCTCCGACTCGTAAGCTACACACAAAGTGCAGACCAATAGTATTGCTGTCCACAATAAAATATTTGGTTTTTCATGAGGAGTTTCTCCCACTTCAGCATCGACTAAACCTACTTCATAAAGATAGGAGTGAGTTTTCATCGAGAATAACAAAGTGAGACCATAAACAAGGATTAACACTATTGCTACTGCTATCGAAAGATGTTGCAGTGTTTGCTGGCTAATTCCTTTGGAAGTATAGTTCATTGCTGTTGGCAATAACATCGCAATTACTGCCAAATTCATTGCAGCTGCATTCACACGAGCTACGATAGGTTGAAATTTTTGTTCTTTGTAACGCAAGCCACCTAATAACATTGCCAGCCCCATTACTAGCAATAAGTTACCGATAATTGAACCTGTGATACTAGCTTTTACTACATCAACAAGTCCTGCACGTAGGGCGATTAGTGCAATAATTAATTCAGTCGCGTTACCGAAAGTAGCATTTAGCAATCCCCCCATTGTGGGACCCAACACTACAGCAATTTCTTCTGTCGCTACACCCATCCAAGCAGCTAAAGGCAAAATTGCGACTCCAGCTGTAATGAAAACTACCAAATCTCCCCACTCTAAATAGTGAGCAGCGATAGAAATAGGGATAAAAACTAACAGAACTAGAAAAAAGATATTCTTTCCTGACATTGTCTCCTTGAGTTGGGGTATTTGTAGTGTCAGACTCTAGGATACTCTTTAACCTAGGGTCAAACGGTTCAGAGATTTTACTGCTTCTGGGATAATCTCTATTTTTTGATATAAGATAAAGTTTTTTGCTTACCTTGTAATGTTTTGTAATGAAAATTCTAATAAAAATCTTAAATATATAGCCAAAATACGATTTAATAAATCTTCAGTAGAGACGCGATAAATCGCGTCTCTACACATTGAAGACACGATAAATCGCGTCTCTACAGGGGGGATGAACCTCGCTATCCGGATTTATGTATTTTGGTAGTGTCTAAGTAAATTATTGTGGAGGGAAAATTCTGTAGTGGAAATGCAGATGATCCCGGTAGTAAGATTGTATAGTGCAACCGAGGCATATATCTTCTACTTATTTTTTCCCGACAGATTGTTTGTGTAGTGCGAGCGTCTCGCTCGCGTTCTGTCAGCAGCGTCTCGCTCGCGTTCTGTCAGCAGCGTCTCGCTCGCGTTCTGTCAGCAGCGTCCCGTTCGCGTTCTGTCAGCAGCGTCTCGCTCGCGTCTGTCAATAGCGTAGTTGATAATCTTGTAAAAAAAATTGGCATGTTTTATCAAGATTGTCGTTAGCGCAATTATTAATCTTTCAAATTTTAGGAATAACTTGCATGACTTCCAAAGCTGAAAAGCCGGAATTAACCAGGTCAGTATCAACAGAGAACGAAAATATCCAGCTTCGGGATTCACTCAAAACCTCTACAGGGGTTTATGTGACTGTGCATGGACACTTTTATCAGCCACCACGAGAAAATCCATATCTGGATGCTATCGAGCGTCAACCTTCGGCTACTCCTTTCCATGACTGGAACGAGCGTATACACTGGGAATGCTACCGTCCTAATGCTTTTGCTAGGGTTTTGAATGACCGAGGTGAAGTTGTATCAATTTTAAACAACTTTGAATATTTGAGCTTTAATATTGGCCCGACGCTAATGTCATGGTTGGAACGCTACGATGTTGAAGTTTATCAGCGAATTCTGGACGGGGATCGCAAAAGTTGTCAGCGTCTCAATGGTTATGGTAATGCAATAGCGCAAGTATACAATCATATTATTTTGCCCCTTGCTAACGAGCGCGATAAATATACTCAGATTCGTTGGGGTCAGGCTGATTTCCGTTCCCGTTTTGGCAGAGAAGCGCGAGGTATGTGGTTAGCGGAAACCGCTGTGGATTATGAAACTCTGGAAGCTTTGGTAAATGTTGGTATCAAGTTTATTATCCTTGCTCCTTCTCAAGCTGAGCGTTGTCGTCCTCTCTCAAATCCAGAAAATCCTCGTCCTGAATGGCACGAGGTTGGTGGAGGTCAAATTGACCCCACTCGTCCCTATCGTTGTTATTTGAAGGGGAGTGGGGAGGGGAATCAATCTCCTCGTTATATTGATATTATTTTTTATGATGGTCCGATTTCACGGGATATGGGTTTTAGTGATGTCCTGTTTAATTCCAATCATTTAGCTGGTCGCATTGGTGCAGCTGTGCATGGGGATCACCGTTCTTCGCAATTAATTAGTGTTGCAACAGATGGGGAAACCTTTGGACATCACAAGGGTGGAACTGAAAAAACTTTAGCTTATGCTTTTACTGAAGAATTTCCCAATCGTGGTTGGACAGTAACTAACTTTGACCATTACCTCAGTTTAAATACTCCAACCTGGGAAGTGGAGCTAAAACCAGTCACAGCTTGGAGTTGCGCTCACGGTGTTGATAGATGGCAAGATGATTGTGGCTGTGGTGGTGCCCCTGGATGGCATTTAAAATGGCGTCGTCCTTTAAGAAATGCTCTGAATTGGCTTCGGGATCAGCTGACTGATGTTTATACAGAGCATGGTAGGCAGTTTTTCCGCGACCCTTGGCTTGCACGAGATGAGTATATTGAAGTTATACTCGACCGTTCCCCCGAAAATGTTAACCGTTTCCTTGCTCGTCACCAAACTCACGAACTCACATCCCCCCAACAAGTAGATGCTTTGCGTTTATTAGAAATGCAGCGTCATTCTTTATTAATGTTTACTAGTTGCGGGTGGTTTTTTGAAGAATTATCCCGTCCAGAAGGTACACAAATTCTTCGCTATGCTTCCAGAGCTTTGGAACTCGCTTCTGATGTTGCTGGTGTGCAGTTAGAAGCCGAATTTGTTAAACGTCTTGCTCTTGCTCCCAGTAATATCGATTTATTCCATCACGGTGCTGAGGTTTATCGTCAACTGGTTTTAACTGCTCAAGTTAGCTTCAAGCAAGTTGCTGCTCATTACGCTATTACCTCTTTATTTAATAGTCAACGCTCAACAATTAGCAGTCAGCAAAAACATGTTTATTGTTACACAGCCCATGAGTTAGATTATCACCTGGAACGCATGGGAACTCTGACTATGGCTGTAGGACAGCTAAAGTTAGTTTCGTCCATTACTTGGGAAAGCGAGCATTTAGTGTTTGCTGTTTTACATTTGGGAGGTTGGGATTTCCACTGCTGCATTCAACCTTTCCAAGGAAGACGCTCTTATACTCAGCTAAAACAAAAGCTGTTTGACTCTCTACAACAAGCTAGCGCTGCTCATGCTATTTTGGCTATGTGTCAGTTATTTGGCGATGATGCATACAATTTACAGGACTTGTTTGCTGAGGAACGTCAACGTATTATGCGTTTACTAAATCAGGAAACATTAACCAGATTAGACCAACTTTATACCCAAGTGTATAGAGAAAATTACGGTATCATGATGGCTTTGCATCGCGATGAACTTCCTGTACCACAGGAATTACAGGTAGCTGCTGAAATAGCTTTAGGACATCGGTGTATGGTAAAATTACACTCCTTAGAGCAAGACGTTGCAGAATCACAATCAAGCCTCAACCATATTAGTGAGTTAGAGGCGATCGCAACGGAAGCGAAGCACTTGCGGTGTCGGTTGAATATTCCCGAAGGTAGAGAAATATTAGAACAACTGATTTTGCGGTTGCTTTGGCAATTGTTACACGACAGGAATGGCAATTTCGATGCAGATATTTTACGGTTAGAACGATTAGTTAATGTTGCTTATCAGTTAAATATCGGTATCTGTTTGCAGCGTTCCCAAGAATTATATTTCAGCTGCTTACACAGTCAAATTTTACCGCGATTGGCTGCTGCTATCGACAATGGTGAAAATACAGCAGATTGGATAAAACTCTTAAAACTGGGGGAAAAATTAGCAGTCGATGTTAGTGCTTGGTTGAATCGTTTAACCTAGACCTAACCCCCCTACCCCCCTTCCCTAATAGGGAAGGGGGGAATTTAAATTTAGTCGTTTTGTAATTCGTCGGGGATAAACTCTAAGGAGACTTTAATTCTAATTTTTCCTTTTGTTTGCCATCCTAAAGTCCCAACTTTGAGTAACTCGCAATCCACTCCTTCACCAAATAATTCTTTGGAGTGAGATGAGGCTACACCATTTTCGTACAGAGACGAATAAAGAGTTTTCGGTAATCGATTAGGATGTGTAAATGCTTTCTTTACAGCATCCTTAAATGTACCCAGCTTAAAAATTCCTGGCTCAAAGTAAATTACGTCATTATCACCAAATTCTTCCAAATGACCATTGAATTCCATTGCAACCTCCGATTAATTATTGTATTAATCACTACTCTTTCGAGCTAACGTTCTTCACTTTTTGCGCTTCTTTAAAAAATTTCATATGTACACGAATGTACACATATAAAAACTTTATGAGTTCAAACTAATGAGACATAATCCGTAAGATAGATACAGTTCATTATGTTGGATAAAGCTTATCTTTCTGTATCTATCTATGGTTTGATATTAAACTACTCCCATTGGCTTGAACGTTTAATTCTACATCTGTATCAACCACAAATACGTCAGCAGGAATTTGCATTTTTTCTGTATCAGCAATTACAGGCAATAAATGTTCATATAAACCTAATGCTTGTAAATAGTTGTTAATACTAGAAACTGCGGAATTATAAGTAATAATTTTTTGCTCAACAACTGTGAGGGAACGACGATTACTACTAATTTTTTCTTCAGCTTCTTTTTGTAAAGTTTCTTCTACATAAGCACGAGCGTGAGAATATTGTTGTAAGATTTTATCTGCTTGTTTATCAGCCATCGGCAATAGCTGCGTTTTCAAAGTTTGATTAACGGTTTGTCGAAAATTTTTTCTAATAGTTTTGCTGACCTTTGGTTCAAAATCCAATTTTAATAAATTTCTAATTCCAGGTTCAGCTTGTACCATACTTTCGCTGTCATAGCTTTGAGATGTTTCCAGTAAGTAAGTCGGCGCGAAAAAACCAAACTATGTAAAGATAAATAAATACGTAGAATGTATCTGCCGAGGTGACTGAAATATGGGCGCTCGTTTAAGGGTATTTCTCACTCCTGAGCAAGACAAAAT